>NZ_LAQO01000016.1 GCF_000971975.1 Paenibacillus algorifonticola
TCTATTGGAGAGATCCTGCGAATAAGCGAGCATTCGTGAGAAAACTACATTTTACCGAGGGAGCTCAATTAGACAAGTCACTTAAATATTTGAAATTTTTAAGCATTCTTCATCCTGGTTCTTACCCTTTCGACCAGATCACTTTTCTAAAGGAAATCTTGAGGTATATTCCGGGCCCATTCGTTCGAACACTCGATCCAATTGTCTAGTTAGATAAGGCGAAACGACACCAATACCGGCCGTTGCTTCTAACAAGGAAAAGGTTTGTCCACCCCACGGGCCTTGGGGATCAAACACTTGTCTACCGACTTGCAAGCCTTCTGCTGTCATAGATGTATTCAAGCGTTCCAATCCTTCTCTAAACAGCCAGACCGGTAGCAGTTTGTTCCTACGCCGGGACCATTCTGCCAAGAATGACATGCCGCGCAAAATATCATATTCAAAAAACCTTGGAAAGCAAGGCTTCAGCCATTCCATATCGATGACGTCCCCATTTTGTTTAGAACATACAAGACGATGTTCAATTAAATAACGTGCACCTTCGTCTAAGAAAACAGCTTCCTGTTCAGTAAATTCACGGTCAGTATGCCATAAGATAGCTTCAAGCGGAGGCAATGTTGAAACAATAGAGCTTTTTTTAGAATGAGTATAAGCTTCAGGATCGCAGTTCAGTCCACCATCAGGTAGCTGATGCTTTAAGAGCCATTCTCGAATCCAAGGTAGTTCCTTGTCCAAATCACAACCATACGCCATTAGAATCATATAGTACACGGCAAGTTCACAATGGCAGCAATCCATCTTCATCTTATCACTTTCACTTATTGGATGGTCATTGGCGGATATAATGAAAGTTGGCCAGACCTGGGTTTTGAGTAGATGTTTAGCTCTTTCAATAGCGGACCGGGGGATCCGTTTCACCTCTCCCATTTCATAAAGAGCAGCCATATGCCACCAAGCTCCATCCCATTTTCGACGAGTGCACTCGCCGTGAGCCACCGTAAAATGCGGTGCAAATTCAAGAAACTGTATAGTTTCTTCGATTGCCAGTCGAATAGTTTGATTAGTTTCCATCTGGTACCTCCTTTTTAAGTACTTCTACCTCACTCAGTTTAGCAAATACCTCACGTCGTATTCCTTTCCAAGCTTCAACAATCGATATGTTATTAAACTATCCTGCCCGTTAGTTGAACAAAAGCAGCCCATCACGTTGATCGGCTGCCTTCTTGTATTTATTGAGCTATCGTTCCCCGTCAGTGTAATCAATTAACTGAGAACCTCGACAGTAAATCCACCAGGCGCTTGGACATAGAACGTCCAACCGTGCGACCGTTGTGGGGATTCCACATCAAACCCATCATCCTTCATGCGTTGATTGATCTCGTTTACCCGATCCTCGCTTTCTTGAATGAAGCCGATATGAAAGGTATTGGGATAACGGACTTGATCACCTTTCATCAAGGTAAGCACTAACCCACCGTCGTCAAATAGAGCAGCGAATGCATTGCCGCGTGTGTTCCCGATTTGCAATCCGAAATATTTGACCAAGAAATCTACACTAGCTTTAACGTCGGTGACCGTGAGATTGAGATGGTTTAGTTTCAAAGGTTACTCCTCCTCTTTCTTAGTGATTTATTCCTTAAAGTTTCTTACCCTCTAATCATACCAAATTAATGCAAGTGATAATCTTTTGGTTTTTATATATGTTGTTTTCATGTGCAAACCCGTCATATAACTAATTCTAATCACCCTCCAATTTACTGCTCATGCAGGCTGCGGGGCTTAGCAAACGTGGGAGCTTGGCATAGCCGTGCTCATCAAGCGATTGCTGCAGCGCTTCCCAGTCCAGTTCGCTGATGGATGATCCAATCTCACTAGACATGTTGAAGGTTCCCTTTCGCACCGGTGCGGAGACCCTCCAGCTGCAGCAACTTTGTTTTCATATCTATTCCACCCCGATAACCAGTGAGTGTTCCGTTCTTGCCAATCACGCGATGGCAAGGAACGGTAATGAGTACCGGATTTGCGCCAATGGCCGTACCAACTGCTCGAACGGCTGCAGGCTTCTGAATATGTGCGGCAATATCCGAATAGGAGCGGGTTTGTCCGTACGGAATGCTGCATAGGGCTTGCCATACTGCCTCTTGGAAAGGCGTTCCTTGAAATACGGTAGGGACCGTAAAGTTTTCAAGCGTTCCCTGCAAATATTGAGCTAGCTCAGCCTTATACGGAAGCAGCTTTTCATCATCGTGAATCAACGTACAGTGCGAATAACGTGAGTTTGCCCATTTCGCCATCTCTTCAAATGGATGGTTTTGGGAACCTACAAAGCAAAGCCCTTCGTCTGTAGCAGCAACGTGCAGGTTCCAATCTTCATAACTAAACAGTGACCAGTATATGGCCCTGCTAATTGAATTCGTCATTTTGGATGATCTCCTTTATTTGTTGTTATCCCGCCATTGGTATGCCACTGTCGGTAACCTTCTGGTGTATGTCCGGTTTTCTGCTTGAACAAGGTAATAAAATATGGCGTATTGGACAAGCCGACACATTCGCCTACTTCTGCAATTGGTGTAGGTGATGATAGGAGTATCGCCTTAGCCTTTTCGATTCTTAATTGCTGAATATAGTCAACGGGTGTTTTGCCCGTTACTTTTTTGAATGTTCGGTGCAGATGATATGGCGTGCCATGACAAATGGCAGCAAGGGTAGACAGTGTTAACTTCTCTTTGTAGTTTCGTTCTATATATTCGCTCACCATCGCGATCCATTCTTCATCAGGCAACCGTTGCCCTGTCGGCTTGCATCGTTTGCAGGGACGGAATTGGGCAGCCAACGCTTGCTCTACAGTCAGGAAAAAGCCGATATTCTCTCTGTTGGGTGGTCTAGATTTGCAGGACGGCCGGCAAAAGATGCCCGTCGTTTTTACAGCGTAATAAAATTGACCGTCACATGAAGGATCATTGCCTATGATGGCTTGCCATTGTTCATCAGACACAGGTGCAGGCGGGATTGGCTCGTCCATATCGCGCAGACCGTGAGAAATCTGATCCAGATTTGCCTTCCATTCGTCGGACATGCTCATTCACCTCTAAGGTTAGTATAACCGCGAGCGGAGGTTTTGTGCGCAATTTGGAATGTAATAGCAAGATAACGAAATTACAAGGCCTGATTGGGCCATTGCTGCCATACAAGGCGATAGGGGACTTTTTTCGTTTGAACTCAGCCAAATCCATTGAGGTTTGCGGGCAAATGAATTATAATTTTCGATATTGATAATAGTTCTCAATAATTTAAAATTAGACATAAGATTCTACATAAAAAGGGGCTTATCACTTGACTGTCATGATCAATGCGGAAGAGCATATCCAGCTATGGAATGCTGCTGCTATCAAGGTTATTGACGTAAGGCACTTCAGCATGATGCATGGCGAGGAATTGCGGTCGTACCTCTTTCCGTCAAGTGTCTTCCTATATGCCATTCGCGGCGAGGCTCAGGTGCTGCTGGACGGGATCGAACATTCCGCGAAGCGATTCCATCTATGGCATGGTGGAAAAGGAACCTGTCTGGATATTTTCCCAACGGAAGCGGAGTTTGAATATTATTTGATCTTCTATAGAGCAACGATTCCATCGACTGGTCAACGGGAAATCTTGTATCTCATGGAGCGGTATAATCCGTTTCAACTGCAATATGGTTTGGCTCCACTGCGGTCTGCTGTTTTATTTGACAAGGTGGATAATATGCTGAAAGAATGGCAGAGCTCGCGCACGTTAGAAAAATTTCATGTTAAAACGTTGTTTTATCAATTTGTTTATGAACTGCTATGGCAGCTGGAGCATCAGCAAATTGGCATGAAAAGACCTAATCTCGCAGCCCAGGTCATTCGTTATATTCAGGAGCATTACAGAGAGCCTTTAACCCGGGAATCAATTGCGCAGATTTTTCACTACAGCGTCCCCTATGTATCCAGACAATTTAGACAGGAAACGGGCATAAGCATGATTGATTATGTGATAAGAGAGCGTGTTAACAAAGCCATGGAATACCTGTGCAAAACAGATATGACCGTGCAGGAGGCTTCTGCCAGTGTCGGTTATGACGATGTATCCTATTTCACGAGGATTTTCAAAAAATATACCGGAATGACTCCCAAGCAATTCAAGGATCAGCATAAAGCAAAGAAAGCGGGGTTCGATTATCCTATCATTAGGGTTGGATCGTCCCTTTTCCCGCGCAGGCTGCAACGTTATATTATTGGTAGTGGATATGAGAACCATTATCGATATAAAAGAGAGGGAGATTTATCGATGTACAGAAACAAATCAGCTATGGGGGTCACTTTACTATTATGCCTTACGCTGCTACTTAGCGCTTGCTCAGGAGCAGGCAGCTCCAATAATGGATCAGTTGCGTCACCTGCACCAGCAGCAACGGCAGATGGAAACGCTCAAGTGCAGGCCTCAGCATCAAACGGTGGTGCAGCGAGCGCAGCGGAAATGGTGACTTATTCGGCAGTAAATGGCGAAGTTAAAATTCCCAAAAATCCGCAGCGTATCGTTATCATAGCGGGCGCCTTTGTTGGCCATTTGCTGGCACTCGGCATTAAGCCGGTTGGTGCGGGGGAAGAAGCTTTCAACAGCTATACGGAAGGAAAGCTGGATGGGGTCGAAAGTATAGGCGATGGCATCGCGTATGAAAAGATTTTGGAGCTGCAGCCGGACCTCATTATCGTATGGAATGACCCGGCTGTGCTCGAGAAGCTGAACCAGATTGCTCCGACTGTAGTTGTCGATTATGGCGTGCCTGTAAGGCAGCAGCTGCTGGAATTCGGGAAAATGACGGGCCGGGAGGATCAGGCTAATGCCTGGATTACGGCTTGGGATAAAAAGATAGCCGATTACAAACCGAAGGTGCAAGCGGCTGTGGGTGACAAAACCGTTGCTATCTTTGACTCTGGCAGCGCTAAAGAGTTTTATGCTTACGGCAATAAGCTGGGAAGAGGCGGCGAGATTATTTATGGCGAATTCCAGTTGAAGGCGCCACCCATTATTCAGAAGGAAGCGATCGACAGCGGTACAGGCTGGGCGAAGCTGTCTCTGGAGCTGCTGCCCGAATATGCAGGAGATTATATTTTTATAAACGAGTGGACAGGCAAGGACAATCCAGAAGCTATTTTTGAAGGCAGCATGTGGGAGCAGCTGGACGCAGTCAAAAACAATCGCGTTTTCCGCGAAAAAGGCAGAGGCTTTATGTTTAGCGACCCTGTGTCTTTGGACGCGCAGTTGGAGTTTGTTGTGGAGAGTTTTATTGGGGAATAATGGGTGTTTGACGGGTAGAAGCCAGAACCGTGGGTGTGCGGTTCTGGTTTTTTTAAAATATAGGAAAGTATATGATTTTTCCATCCTTTCTCTATATTTCTCGGAATGAAACGGCTTTCGCCGCCAGAGGACGGCGAAAGCCGTTTCACCTTGGCCCAGATTCTTTATTATTTTTAAAATCGGTATGGAGTTGTGGGGCTATAACCTTTATAATTTGACGAGTATACTTTAATAAAGGAATAGGTGTTATTCATGAGCATATTAAATGTAGAGCGGCTGAGTCACGGGTTTGGAGACCGGGCCATTTTCAGCGATGTATCATTCCGCCTTCTAAAGGGCGAACATATCGGTCTGATAGGTGCCAACGGTGAAGGTAAGTCTACCTTTATGAACATCATCACAGGCAAGCTTCAGCCGGACGATGGTAAAGTTGAGTGGGCAAGACGCATGCGGACGGGCTATCTGGATCAGCACGCTGTGCTGTCAAAGGGACAGTCGATGCGCGATGTTCTACGCGGTGCGTTCCAATATCTGTTCGATATGGAGCAGGAAATGAACGACATGTACGGCAGAATGGGTGATGTCTCTCCGGAGGAGCTGGAGCAGCTGCTGGAGGATGTCGGAACGATTCAGGACACGCTAACGAATCAGGATTTTTATATGATCGACGCCAAAATCGATGAAACGGCTCGCGGGCTTGGTCTTACGGATATCGGTTTAGACAAGGATGTTCATGATCTCAGCGGAGGTCAGCGTACCAAAGTACTGCTCGCCAAATTGCTGCTAGAGAAACCGGATATCCTATTGCTTGACGAGCCTACCAACTATCTCGACGAGCAGCATATCGTATGGCTTACCCGATATTTACAGGAATACGAAAATGCCTTTATTTTAATCTCGCATGATATTCCGTTCTTGAACAGCGTCATTAACCTGATTTACCATATGGAAAATCAGTCGCTGTCGCGCTATGTGGGGGATTATGAGTATTTCCAGCAGGTGTACGAGGCGAAAAAGCAACAGCTTGAATCCGCCTTTAAGCGGCAGCAGCAGGAAATTTCAGAATTGAAGGACTTCGTTGCACGCAACAAGGCCAGCGTGGCTACGCGTAATATGGCGATGTCCCGTCAGAAGAAGCTGGATAAGATGGATGTTATTGAACTCGCCAGGGAAAAGCCGAAGCCGCAGTTCAACTTCAAGCCGGCGCGCACTTCCGGCAAGGTGATTTTTGAAACGAAGGATCTCGTAATCGGCTATGATTCACCACTGTCGAAGCCTTTGAATTTAAGCATGGAGCGAGGACAAAAAATAGCGTTGGTCGGTTCGAACGGGATCGGTAAAACAACGCTGCTGCGCAGCATCCTCGGCCAAATACCGGCTATTTCAGGTTCAGCAAGGCTGGGGGATCTGCTGGAAATCGGCTATTTCGAGCAGGAAATGAAGGAAACGAACAACAACACCTGTATTGAAGAGGTTTGGAGCGAGTTCCCATCCTTTACGCAGTTTGAAATTCGCGCGGCTCTTGCCAAATGCGGTCTGACAACGAAGCACATTGAGAGCAAAATCGTGGTGCTAAGCGGCGGAGAGAAAGCCAAAGTCCGCTTGTGCAAGCTAATCAACCACGAGACGAATCTGCTCGTGCTGGACGAGCCGACCAACCATCTCGACGTAGATGCCAAGGATGAGCTGCAGCGTGCGCTTAAAGCGTATAAGGGAAGCATTTTGCTGATTTCCCATGAACCTGAATTTTACCGCGATATTGTGACGGATACGTGGAACTGCGAAAATTGGACGACGAAAGTATTTTAAATGGTAAAACAGGGCTGCCCTCATAGAGGCAGCTTTTTTTTACTGGAGGAATGAACAATCTATACAATGTATCCGAGCTTGAATCGAAGATATCGAAAGGAATGAGGGAGATGAAACACCCTTTTCATCTGAAAGCGGTATGGAATGGTGGACGTAACAGTGAAGGACATATCAATGCCGGCGGGTTAAAAACGATCATTTCGATTCCGCAGGAGATGGGCGGGCCAGGAACAGGTACCAACCCTGACGAAATGCTTCTGGGGGCAGCAGCGACCTGTTATCTGATTACTCTGGCAGCGATGCTCGAGCGTTCGGATATTACACCGCAGGAACTGACTCTGGAGTCTGAAGCGATTGTAGATGTAACGAATAATGTGTTTACATACGAACGGTTAATACACAAACCGCGAATTGTGCTCAAAGCGGATGCATCAGAGGCGGAACGGACGAAGGCCGAGCGGCTGGCATATAGGGCAGAAGAGTCCTGTATGATCTCCAGAGCCGTTGCTGGCAATGTCTCCATAGAGACGCAGCCTACTATTGTGACAATAGGGGGTAACGCGGTGTAATGTGCTGAATATTGGACAACCTGTCATTAAAGATGTTTGCATAAATTAATAGTCTATAGAGTTATTTGTTGCAAACTAAATATAAATGATATATAGTATACTCAGAACAACCAATAGTTAGGATGAGTTAAAAATGTCATACTCCACAGCTCTATCGCAAGGAATTGCCATATTGCTCTATATTCACAGTATTGCGGAGGAGAACTGCTCTAACTTTCTATCTACGAAAGTGATTTCTGAGCAATTAAATATTCCGGTTCCAACAACGGTTAAGGTCATCAGGAATCTGAACAATGCTAAGCTGACGCTTGCTAAAGAAGGAGCGAAGGGAGGCATACTGCTGGCAAGGCCTTTGGCAGAAATTACGTTATTGGATGTTTTTCTAGCAGTTGAACCTGGCAAAGCGCTGTTCAAGCTCCATACCGATACCACACTTCAAGGAAAAGAAGTAGACGCAGTAAAACAAAAGATTGCCACCAGTCTACAAACAGTTGAGATGGCTATGCAGAATCATTTGAAAGAAGTAAGGTTAACCGACTTTTTGAATTAAAAAAACGGTTAACTTCTCTTTTTTGAATAAACTAGATATAATTTATATTCAATATATTTTATATATCTCATTTTGATTTTAACAAACGAAAGGAGCAGTACAATGAATTTTGAAAATAGAGCAGTAAAAGCGATTAATGGGGTTGAAATTCCACAATTGGGGTTTGGGGTATACAAAATAACGAAAGCAAGAGAGTTTGAAACGGCGATCAGCGAAGCTATTCGAATCGGATATCGGCATTTCGATACCGCTAAAATTTATGGCAATGAGGAAGCTTTAGGAAGAGAGATTCAGAAAAGCGGACTGCCGCGCGAGGCGTTTTTTATTACTTCTAAAGTGTGGAATACGGATCATGGCTATGAAGCGACAAAGAAGGCTTTTGAACAAACTTGTAAAAAGATGAATGTAGATTATCTTGATATGTACTTGATTCATTTTGCCGCACCACATTATTTAGAAACGTGGAGGGCTATGGAAGAGCTGTATTCTGAAGGGAAAATCAAAGTGATTGGCGTTGCTAATTTTGAGATTCAGCACCTTGAACGATTAATGAAACATTCTAAAATCCCGCCGATGATCAATCAGATTGAGACGCATCCAGAGTTTGCGCAAATTGACCTGCATAACTTTCTCAATGAACATCAGATTTTGCATGAGGCTTGGGGGCCACTAGGGCAAGGGAATAAGGTGTTATTGGAGCACCCGGAATTAAAAAGAATCGCTGCTTATCATCATAAAACAGTGGCGCAAGTCATTTTACGTTGGCACTTGGAACGAGGCATCATCGTTATTCCAAAATCATCAAGCCCAAAAAGAATGAAAGAAAATAGCCAGATATTTGATTTTGAGCTGACTAGTGATGAAATGGAGCAGATCAACCAGCTGAATATAGGCAAAAGGTATTCGATTAATCCAACGGGTTATATCATTCATCCAATCTATAATAAATTGATGAAGATTTTTATGAAATAATGTAGTCGAATAACAGTATATAAGCGCAGTCTTTGAAAGAGTTGGCGAAACTGATATACTCAGGGCAGGTATGCAAGCCTAAGCCATCCAAGTTAATAAAGCGATTACGGAAGGAGTATTTATCTTAGGATGAAGCAGCAAGAAGAATACAAGGTTTGGAATCACATACATATTGAGCTGGCTGACATCCGTCTGCATACTCTTGGTGCAGGAGAGTTCAGAAGCGGCTACCGTCTGCCTGCCAGTGCTTTTTTATTTCTATATAAGGGCAAAGCAAAGATACGGATGGATGGACTTAATCATCCTGTTGAACATTTTCATTGTCTGCATGGCTGCAAAGGAGTGCGGCTGGATATTGAAGCAGCGGAATATTTGGAATATTATATGGTGCTTTATCGTGGCGAGTTTCCGCTGCGCCGAAGGCATTTTCTGGACAAGGGAGGAATCCCGCCGTTTCAGCAAATATTTGCTTTTGCACCCGCGCAGCCTATAGGGCTTTATCAGATTCTACAGCGGATGGAGGCCGCATGGAATCGATCGACGGAGAAAGAAAAATTTTTAGCAAAAACACTCTTCTTACCATTTATTCTGGAAATGCTTCAGCAAAAGCAGCAGTTAGGAATAGACCCCCTTCCTACAGAGGTAGTTAAGCAAGTAGCTCAGTATATGCATGAGCATGTGGATGAGCCATTGACGCTGGAGCTGCTAGGGAAGAGGTTTGGCTTCAATCCCCAATATCTGGCCCGTAGATTCAAGGAATTGACGATGCACAGTCCGATTGATTATCTAATAGGGCTTCGTATTGAAAAAGCGTGTCATATGCTGCAAAACACAGATGCTTCGATTGGTGACATAGCCCAAAGTGTAGGTTATGAGGATGTGTTTTATTTCAACCGCATTTTCAAAAAGAACGTTGGCCTTTCCCCCAGCCATTTCAAAAAAAAGCTGTCGGATAAGGAGGGTGTTCGGTTTAATCCATATAAAAAGTGGGGATTGTCCATGTCAGAGTCCATCGCTTCATGCTATAGTGATAATGATAATTGTTATCACTATAAAGAAAAGGGAGAGTCTTACATGTACCGAACATCCAGAAAAAATATGATGGCAGCACTTCTTATCTGTATGGCCTTATTGATTACAGCTTGCGGAGGGGGAAATACGAATCTACAGTCCCCATCGGAAACCGCCGCTGCTGGCTCTAATTCTTCAGCACTAACTCAGAAAGCGACACCAATAACAGACACCAAGATCGTGAATACCGCCTTCGGCGAAGTGGAAGTTTCCAAAAAGCCCGAACGCATTGTGGCGATTCAATATTTGAGCAGTCTGCTAGCCGTGAAGGTTAATCCAATCGCCTCTACGACACGCATCATGGATAATCCTTATTTCAACGGTTTAACGGACAATATTGAGATTGTCGGTTCTTCCGGCAGTGATGTTTCTTTTGAAAAGCTGATTGAGCTTAATCCAGATCTGATTGTCGTCATGACCTCGGAGGAGGAAGAATATAAAAAGTACAGTAAAATTGCTCCAACGATTGCCATTCCCTATGGAAACTTCACATCCATTGAGGAGGAAGTTAAGTTCTTTGGAGATCTGCTTGGGCGGGACGAGGAGGCCTCTTCATGGATAGCCGATTATAATGCGCGAATCGCCGCTGCTAGTGCCAAGGTCCAAGCAGTGATACCCGCAGATGCAACCTTTAGTATCATGCAGGAGACAGACAAAACATTAAGTATATATGGCAGTGAGTTTGGCCGTGGCGGAAAAGTTATTTATGAGAATCTAGGACGGATATCGCCCCCATCCTATGATGAAGCAGTTAAGGAAGATAAATACAAGGATATATCAATGGAAGTATTGGAGCAATATGCTGGAGACTATATTATCCTGACTACGGAGAGGTCATTGGAGGAGCTTCGTGAGGATCCAATCTGGGGACGGCTGGAAGCAGTCAAAAATGGCAGACTTTATGCCTGGTCTAACATTCGCTCTTATTTTATTGACCCGCTGTCGATATTGATGCAGACAGAAGAATTGGCTGATTGGCTGACGAATGCACCCCAGAACAAATGATCAAGAATATGGTATTAAAGCTTCTGCCCGTAGTATGAGCAGGAGCTTTTTTCTTTGAACAGACGATTATTATGCATTATATTATTCTTTTTATAGAAAAATTTTATAATATTTCATATAGACTAACGAAGCTAAAAAAATCTAATTGGCTGGAGAGTTTTATTAAATTTCTATGTCCTCTAGGGAAGTGAACAGGTGTATAATAATGTAATTAAATAATGTAGAGGAGTAATTATAATGAGGATTATTGCTGCAAATGATTCGCACTACGAATATATTAGAAAACATGACCATCACATCTTAGAAAACTTAATCTTACCGAAAATTAGGGGGAATGAAATCTACATTCTGCAGAATGAAGAATTTCTTACCGTTGGGTGGATGCGGCACAGCTATTTTTGGGACAACACGCCTTTTATGAATATGATTTGGATCGATGATACCTATCGAAGTAAAGGATTAGGGAAGAAAGCAGTTCTTTTTTGGGAGGATGAAATGAAGAAGCTCGGTTTTAATTTGGTTATGACCTCTACTTTAGCTAATGAAGGGGCTCAGCATTTTTATAGAAAATTAGGTTATCGAGATTCAGGGTGCTTAATACTTGAAGATGAGCCTTTGGAAATCATACTTACTAAGAGGCTTTCTGATTTATGAATCGGGTCTTAATACCTAGAAGGATAAACACGGGTATGATTATAAAGTCATGATCTAACTAATGATTAATTTTAGAAAAATAATCCTTAAAGATCATTTTCATTATTTTTCTAATGTATTCCAGATATAATTCCGAATATTTTTTTATCCTGTGTTCAGGAATCCATATTAGAGAATAGGTAATCCACTTGGGAGGTACTATCATTGTTAGTTAAAGATTATGAACAATTAATCGGTAAAATACTAACGAAAAGCATCCGCGATACAAAGGGAACGCTTTTAATCAGAAAGGGAACTATTCTTCTAAAAAGTCACACCGAGAGACTTGCTAAATTTAAAATCCAAATCGGGGAAGTCACAACTATTGATGCGAATGCTGCTGAGCTGAATCAGGAAGTTTCTGATCATACACCTAAACAAAAGCCATCCATTCGAGAATCATATGAAAAGGCTAAGCAACATTTTAATGATATGGATCAGTTCGTTCGCCAAAACGGGATTGTTCCTATCGAGGAGCTTGAACGAGAAGTTCTTCCCTTTATAAAGGAAATAGCGAAGCGGTATAATCTATTTCAGTTATTTTCCGAGCTAAAGGAACAGGACGATTACAGGTATAGGCAATGCATAGGAACGGCCGTTATTGCAACATCTTTAGGTAAGCGGCTTGGTCTGGAAGAAAACGAATTGGCGTTGCTTACGACTGCGGCGAGTCTTTACGATATTGGGCTGGTCAAGTTGCCCACCGCAATCGTTACCAAACAGTCAAGGTTAGACACTCATGAATATGCGATTATAAAGCAGCACACCATTCTCGGACACGAGCTATTACTCCAATCGGGCGTTGAACCTCGGGTTGCTCTGGTCGCTCTTCAGCATCATGAACGAGAGGACGGCAGCGGTTATCCAAGTGGTCTGAAGGGGGAGGGGCTGGATCGTTTTAGCAAAATTGTAGGTTTGACAGATTTTTATATGGCTATCATCTCAGAAAGACCCTATAGGGCTGCGCTTCAATTTTTTGAAGTCATCGAAGAAATTCATCAACAAATTATTTTAAATCGCTTTGATTCGGTAATTGGGCTCACGTTGCTGGATATGCTTCTCTCCACCCAAATCGGTTGCGAGGTTGTTTTATCAGACAATCGAAGAGGAACTATTTTACTGAACAACTATAACTACCCGACTCGACCATTTATAGCGCTTGAAAACCACGAGTTTATTGATCTTAGTAAGTTTGAAGATATTAAAATCATTGAAATTGTCGGATAAGAGGATTGGCATATAAATTAAGCATTACGCGGGGGGCCAAGAAGGCCCCTTATTTTTTTATGGTTTGTATGTGTTAAAATAGATAGTATTTGAGCTCAATGAAAGGTTTGATTTAACTTGGAAATTAGAATCATAGAGAAGGAGCAAGCTTGGCAATTACGTCATCAGGTCATGTGGCCGGATAAGGATTTCGATTTTATAAAGCTTAAAGAGGACGGCGAGGGCACTCACTATGGACTTTTTGAAGAGGAAGAACTTGTCTCGGTGGTGTCCATCTTTATTCATGGCGTTCATGCTCAGTTTAGAAAATTTGCTACTCTATCCCGTCATCAAAATAAAGGCTATGGAAGCAAACTTCTGAATTACGCACTCAGTGAATCAGAGCGCCTAGGCGTTAAACGAATATATTGCAATGCAAGAATGGATAAAGCAACGTTTTATGAGAAATTCGGGCTTTCTAAAACGGACGCCACCTTCAGTAAAAGCGGCAAAGATTATATTGTGATGGAACGCCACATAAAAGGAGAAATGAATATGAGTCAAGACGAGCTTTTTATGAGAGAAGCAATTAAGCTTTCTAAGCTCGCGGTTGAGCACGGAAACGAACCTTTTGGAGCCATACTCGTTAAAGACGGGGAAATTGTATTTACAAATGAAAATCAAATTTATTCGGCAACCGACCCAACTTTCCATGCAGAGGCTGGGCTGCTGCGGCGATTTTGCGAAGAAACCCACATTACGGATTTGCATGAATACACCTTATATTCGAGCTGTGAGCCTTGTTATATGTGCAGCGGTGCGATGGTTTGGACAAATGTGGGACGGCTGGTTTATAGCGCCAGCAACATGGAGTTGTGCAGTATATTGGGCGAGCAGGGAAGTCCATGCTCTCAAATTGTATTTGAAAATTCTCACCATAAGCCTGATATCACAGCTGGGATATTACGGGAGGAAAGTCTTAGTATATTGGCTGCCTATTTTTCGCACAACACAAAGGGCTGAAACATTCCAGTAAGCTTCGATTGGAGAAACTAACTTCATCCATACGCCAACCCTGCCATTGCTGCCAAAAGAAATCCTACTTCCCCAAGGAGGCCTAACCTTGCAAACGATTATGATCGTCGAAGACGAGCCGGCTATTTCCCGCGTTTTGGCGGCGTATATACGAAAGGCAGGCTTTGCGAGCATTATTTTTGACCGAGGGAAAGAGGCGGTGGAGAAGCTGGCCGTGCTTCAACCCGCGCTTATTTTGCTTGATGTCATGCTGCCGGAAATGGATGGCTGGGAGGTGCTGCGGGAAGTACGGCGGCGCAGCGTCTGTCCGGTCATTATGCTCACAGCTAAAGGGGAGATTGGTGACCGCCTGGCTGGGCTGAACAGCGGCGCGGATGATTACATCACCAAGCCGTTTGAGCCGCAGGAGGTGGTAGCACGGATTCAAGCTGTATTGCGCAGAGGTACGCATGCATTAATTGCGGGAAATCAGATCCAGTACGGCAGTCTGAAAATCAATTTAAACGACAGAAGCGTTTATTTGAATGAAGTATGTCTATCAATAACGCCGAAAGACTTTGCACTGCTGCATTTTTTAATGGAGCATCCTAATCAAATTTTTAATCGGGAGCAAATGATCGAGCAGGTATGGGGAATCGGCTATGATGGGAGTGACCGGGCTGTGGATCATGCCATTAAACGCTTGCGACAGGCGCTGCTGCATTTGCCTCCAGAAGAAGGAGAAATTCGTACCTTGCGGGGAAAGGGGTACCAGTTTTATACCAATCGTGAAAATTAATCACTGACTGCTGCTTTGCACTTCCAGTCACAAAATGTCGGATTTAGCGAGCCAAATCTAATCCCTTATATTTTTTTGCCATACGCCTGACACATTCTACCATTATTCTGTAGTAGCTAGATCCTCTAAGTGATCTACTCCAAGATGTAGCTAATGATAAGAAGTCAAAGAGCTGCGAGCATCCACGATTGCAAACGTTGAATAGATGACTACGGGGAAGCTTTATCAAATCGAGTGGAAGGTGGATGAAGGTTATGGCGGATGCGATTGAATATCAGGTGATTGTTTTAAAGGCGAGGACTTCGGAAAATAAGCTGCTCGTTATTACAGCGGCAAGCAGTGGAGAAGGGGTAACGATTTCGCCACAGGTGTATGGAAATGAACATCAATTGTGGGAAAAAAGAAAGGTGCGCGCTGGAGATGACAATGCCTATGCGCTAGTTAACAAAGCGACGGGAAAATGCATCGGAAGAAAGGACTCCACGCAGGGCTCAAAGATTTATCAGGCGCCCGTTACAGAAGCGGACGTCAATGGTCTCATGGTTTGGCGCGACGACAATGTTGCCGGTACGCACAATGCGATTAACAGCTATGTGGATTGGGAACAGAAGCTGAACATTCCCGGCAATGGGCCTTATAAAGACGGCAACTCGCTTGTCACTTGGGAATGGTCTGGCGGTCAGGTCAATGAATTATGGGTTTTCGTACCCGATCGCAAGAAGATTACGGTCAAGAAAATGGAATTTCAAATGGACAGCTCAATTGTGATTAATAGTGTGCCGATCGTAGCAGCCAAACAGATTGTGACCAATCATTCGAATATCCAGCAAACGCAGCAAGTTACATTGAAATTTTCCAAAAGCCATACGTACAATTTCAAATGGGAGAGAGGACTGAAGGTATCAGAAACGCTTGAATTTAAAGCAGGGCTGCCGCTTGTAGGCGATACGGGTGTGAAAATCTCGGTAGAGGGCTCGCGCAGCTATTCGGAATCCAAAACCCAAGACGAGTCACAGGAGGTTTCGCTGCAGGTCCCCGTTGTTTTGCCAGCGAATACATCCATCGAGGTTTCCGCTATATTATTGCAGGGCGTTATTGATGTGCCTTATACAGTGACATTTGAAGTAGAGTATCCGAATGAGAAAAAAACCGAAATGGCTTCAGGCAAATATACCGGCGTGAACACGTTTACCGTTAATACCGAATATAAAACGATCGTATAGCTTATGTATTCCATGTCATCATAAAATAAAGATGAACGATAGCAGGCAGAAGGAGGCGGTAGCTTCTTTTTGCCTGCTATCGTTTTATTTTCGTTCAGGATGGAAGTAGGTAGTTCATGGATTGAAATTAAGTTAAACTATCTTTAAAAAGAAAACATGAGGTGGATGCCTGTGATCTATGTCGTGGTGTTAAGTTTAATTGCACTGCTCATTTCAAGCTTTGTGCCCACTGGAGCGATTTTAATCTGGAGCATTACTTTTGCTGTTGTAATTTTGAATTATCGCAAAACGCTTCACATCAACAAAAATTTGCAAGAAATTAGAAGCCATTTAGGGCTGATGGGCAAGGAAGAAGCGGAAGATTTTCAGGTTGAGGCGGAGCTAAATAGGGTGAATCAATTAACTGAACAGGAAATGAAAGAAATGAATCAGGAAATTGAACAGCAGTTTGAACAGGAATTTGAAAAGCCGCAGGAAAAGAAAGGCGATATACCGGGCGAAAAGGATAAATAATTTATTCGTCGAATGCCTTATGTTATATTTAAATCCTAGCCTAATTATAAAGGTATGACCCTAAAAATTTCTGCTAACGAGGTGCATGATGGCAAATATCAAAATAATCAATCCGTCCGTTAACGACGACATATATGCTGTTCAAGCTGGTCCCGAGGACGAGGACGCGGTACGCGAGCTGATTTTGGAAACGGCTCGTTGGCTGAACAGCATGGGCTCCATTCAGTGGGGCGGCCTGCTTCAAGGAGAGGATAGCCATGACCTTAAGGGAGCGATTGCTCGTGGCGAGGTTTTTGCATTTCGCAAAGCAGGGGAAGAGGAGCTTGCGGGCGCTGTTATTTTGCAGCAGGAGCCAAGCGAGTGGGATCGTAAGCTTTGGGGCGAAGCGGAGGCTGGCAAGGGAAACGCAGTCTTTTTGCATCGGTTAGTCGTTAATCGTCAGTTTTCCGGCAAAGGACTCGGCGGCGACATTATGGCTTGGGCTGAACGGGGGATCCAATTTGCCGGTAAAGACCGAATGAAGCTGGATTGTATCGCAAACAATGAAAAGCTTAACCGCTTCTATAAGCAATGCGGTTATACCTACAAAGGCGAAGCGGGTGGATGGAGCATTTATGAAAAGCGGCTTCCAGATGTAAGGATCCATTGAACGAACGATATCGCCACTCGGCAAGCATTCCGTATTTTGCGATTCGCAAGTTGCATGTTACATATTGCATTGGAAATGCTGCGCAACGCTTGCCGATTGGCGGCTCCATCATCTATAAGCTAGCAAATCCCAGCCATCAACGGCTGAGCATGCTGCGGATGGTCTGAATGATGAGCTCCGGCTCGTCGTGAATGACCATATGGCCGCTTTTTTCGGCGATAATCAGCTCGCTGTCCGAAGAAATATTCAGCATTTCACGCTGCCCCGCTTGCCAAATATCCTCCAGCTTTTTGCCGCCATCCTCTGAAATGCCGAAACTGGCATAGTCTTGCGGAACACCGCGGGCGATAATTTTCACGGGGAGATTTCCTAATTGTTGTCCGCGAATGGCATCTTCCGTTAAATAGGCCAATTCGGCCTCTGCTTCCTTTGCCTCAAAATAACGGGGAGTTGCAATGACGTTAATAAAAAGCTGCCGATCCTCTGGAGCGACCAAGCCTTCCAGCAGGAAATCGCCAAATAATCGAAAAGCCCCCGAGCTTTTGAGCAGCTTCAGCATCCATACGGGCGGATTGCCGCTAAAATTCTCCTGTTCTAAAATAGGCAATGTCTCCCGCTCATCATTTTCCGGCCTTGCATCAACAAGCACTAATCCAGAAACCTCGTCTGCATAGGTTTGGGCGAATAATCGGGCATACATGCCGCCTAAGGAATGTCCTACCAAGAGATAGGGTCCGCTCATGCCTGCTTCATCAAGCGCAGTATGCAGCTCCTCGACGATCTGTTCCCCGCTCCGCGCCTTCGTAGCGGTTTCACTCCATGTGTAGCCAGCCCGATCATAGCTGACAACGGTTGCGAAAGAGGCAAGCTGCTCGGGAATATCTCGCCAAGATAGGCTGGTTTCTCCGCTTCCCGCTTCGAGAAGAATGGTAGGTGATCCGCTGCCAGCCTTCTTGATATGCAGCTTATGGCCACCGACATCAACCAGTTGACCAGGAGGAGCATATTTTTTGCTAGCTTGCTCAGAAGCTATCCATTCATAGATAAAGCCCGAACTGATTAACAGGAGGAAGACAGCGGATGTGAGGAGGGCTAGCTTTTTCCATCGTTTCCGCCCGGTTGCTTTCTTGCTTGTGGACGTGAGAGGTGTGAGATTCATAAGTGGGAAGCTCCTTTTTTTATTTAATACATTGTACTAAAAAGATTATAGCACGGTGTATTATAAAAGAAAACAAGCTATAATAGGACTATGCCAAAAATAGTAGATCACGATAAGCAAAAACAACTCGTCGCCGAAGCCGCTTTACGGCTTATACAGCAAGCAGGACTTGAGCAAGCGACCGTTCGCAACGTGGCTGTGGAAGCGGGATTGTCTGCCGGTTCCCTGCGCCACTATTTTCATTCACAGGTGGAGCTGTATGCGTTTTGCATGAATATTTTTGTCCAGCGGGTAGAGGAGAGGGTTCAGGCTTTTCGATTTGAGGGGGCCATTTTGCACGATTTGAAGAGGCTGCTCCTGCACCTATTGCCGATGGATGAGGAAAGAACGGTTGAAATGGAGGTATGGTATTCCTTTAACGCCAAAGCACGGATTCATCCTGAGCTTCGCCCGTTAAGCGAGGAGATGCAGGCAAGCTTGTACCGTGTATCTGAGTTTGTTATCCAGTCGCTGCTTGATCATAAGCTGGCAAAACCCGAAATAAATAGTGAACTGGAAGCAGAAAAATTGTATGCGCTGGTGGATGGACTAGCCATTCATCAGTTCATGCAGCCAGGGCGGCTGTCGGCGCAGCGTTTGGAGGAAATTTTAGACCAGCATTTGAACATGTTATGCGGACAATCAGGTGAATTATAGCAGAGAGGGGAAGAATGACATTGTCTTTATCCACTGAATATTTGCATTATGAGCCGTTTATAAGATCGCTGCCGCTGAAGCCGCGATATGAGCCTGCTGATTTGCTCGTTCCGGATTTGCTGATCGACCGGGAAGGGGAGGTTGAAATGTTCTATGCTCCTCACAATGAATACCGGAACAGCTCGGCGAGCCTTTTAATTGTCGGCATCACGCCCGGCTGGACCCAGATGGAGCTGGCCTACCGGACGGCAAAGCTCGCTTTGGAGCAAAATAAACCGGCGGACGAGGTGTGCAAAGCTGCCAAAATCGCCGCCAGATTTTCCGGTGCGATGCGCCGCAACCTGATGCAAATGCTGGACAGCCTGAAGCTGCCGGAGTATTTTGGCCTTCCAGACAGCGAGGCTTTGTTTGCTGAAAATAATCCGCTCCTGCATACGACTTCGCTGCTCAAATATCCGGTATTTGTAGCTGGGAAAAACTACACGGGGCATAAGCCCCCGCTTGCTGGCAATGTTTTTCTGCATAATTATGCACTGAAATTTATTAAGGCTGAGCTAAACCAGTTGCATATGCCGCTTATTATACCTTTAGGCAAAACGGTGGAAACGATGCTTAAAGAGCTTGTTAGCAGCAAGGAACTGGGGGATACGCTAGAGGATAAGCGCTGCTTATGGGGATTTCCCCATCCTTCGGGAGCCAATGGCCACCGACACAAGCAGTTCGCTGATGCGAGAGAGCAGATGGAGGCGAAGGTCGCCGCATTTGCTGTTGAACGAAGTGGGCTGGCTTAGGTGTATTCAAAACAAATGACAGCCTTGCGCAGCTCTTTATCATAGAACAAAAATATATTATCCGCGCCATAAGCCTGAAAATAATACCCGGTTAAGGAGCCGATATAATCAAAGACTTCCCCGTTTGCTTTTTTGGGGACATGAAATAGATTGGTGTTTTCAAACTTGCGGAGCTCTTCTATCGATTCATTATATTTTTGCATAAATGCTTGGGCTTCATCGGACATAAACGCGATATCGTCCCATATGCCATTAATTTCGGGATAGCTTAGTCCCCACCCATCCGCTTGCTTCTTGTTAAAATCCGCTAGCAGTTCCTCAGCAGAGGCGAATTGTTCGCTAAATCGGGAGTAAGGGTAAATCTTCTGATTGTTTTGGTAATATTGCTTGCGGATTTGATAATCCAAATCATTTTGCGCATAGGCAGCCTTCAAATCCTCATCGATTTCACTGTCTGCTGAATGCTTCTGCTGATGCAAGGTGAAGTAATTCCAGTCTGCCTCAAATTTGTATTTCCCATCTATTACATCAAAACCTAGCATATCTTCTTTCGTGAAAAGGGTATGGTAGTTTTTCGTGCTGTCACCCACACAGCCATCATAAATTTCCTTGGCTGATATAATATGCAGCCACTCATCAAGCTCGGGATCGATGCATTTTAAATGAATCGAGCAAAGGGGCAAAAAGTGCTGGCGATGCTTTTCAATATCGTCATAGAAAACATCCTCATAAGCGGGAAACGGCTTAATAAAGGCTTCAGGAATGTTCATCCGGCAGTGTACCTCCGACCTGTTGGTTAATTTGTGGTTATGAAATGGATTCTACTCTTATAGTAAACGATCAGAGCTAAAAGCAAAACAGGCCGCCTAAAAGATTCACATAAATGTCCTAGTCTGTTGACTTTGTGAATCTAATTAGGATATCATCTAATTAGATAATTATTAAATTAGATATGAGCTAAATAAGACGCGTCTGACATTCGGTCTGGAGGTGGAAGTAGATGCAATTGGACAAAGTAGTCGCTTACCATAAAGCGCTTGCAGATCCAACCAGGATCAAACTATTAATTTTGCTATCGGAAGGAGAGCTTAATGGCCAGGTTTTAGCAGAAAAGCTAGGTGTCTCTCCAGCTACGATAACCCATCATGCTGCAAAGCTGCGTGAAGCAAGCTTGATTAATGAGCGAAGAGATAAAAACACGATCTTCTTTTCTTTAAATCACTACTTCATTAAAAGTAGTGCCACTGCTGCTGCAGAGTTAATTTACAAAAACACAAATGCAAAAGGAGGTGTGGATATTTTGGAGGATGACAAAAACAAGCGGCTTCAGCAGTCTGTCGTTAAAAACTTTTTCACATTAGACAATAAATTAAAGCACGTACCCGCGCAGCTTAAGAAAAAGCTGATCGTATTGGAGCACCTAGTGTCTCAACTAGAAACAGGGCGCAAATACAGCGAAAAGGAAATCAATGCGTTCATTAAAAGTTATCATGAAGATTTCGCCACCATACGCAGGGAATTTATCATGCACCAATTCATGTTCAGAGAGAACGAAATTTACGAATTGAACCCGCCTGAGATGTGGGCGAAATGGGAAAATCTAGCGTGAGAATATGCCCCATTTTAAGCTAAAGAAGGTGTAGCAGCTGATTAACTTAAAGTTAGTATCCGATCCACTCTCCACAGAAAGTTTAAAAATTCAAAAGGCGATTATGAATTCACATCCTAAGTTTAATCTTTTAGTGATTGGTAAACAATTCCAAACGGATGAAGATATTAGGGAAGAAAACAAGAAGAACCTCGAATATGGCGAAAAAATGTTTCACTTGAATGAAAATAACGAATGCGTTGGAATTATTACTTATCTTCCGCAAAATCCTAATGATCATCATCCATGGATTGGACTGCTTATTATTCATAAGGAACATGAAAGGGCAGGCATCGGAACACTAGCATTGAAGTTATTGGAAGAAGAATTGGTAGCACAACGTATAGACAAAGTCAGACTTTGTGTTCAGAATGGCAACCATAAAGGGGCTTCATTTTGGAAGAAAAATGGGTTTCATAAAATTAGCGATGGGCTGGATATTCACAATAATCAAATTGATATCTACGAAAAAAACTATTCGTACAGCAAACCATACTCCTTTAAAGCTGTGGAATGAACGAAATAAGAAAATAGTCTTTATTTAAATAAACGAGGAGGAGCATACGATGCAAAATGAGGATCGCTTAAAGGTACAAGCGTTATCGGATATCGCTCATCTAAAGGTTCATGGAAGAACGACAGGCCACCTTTCTCCGCTAACGTTATTTTGGACGGGAAGCTCGGTTGAATTAAATGCTCAAGGGTCTGAGCTTTGGATTGAAGTAGAGGTGAATTACGAGCAGTATGAGCCTTGGATCAGTGTTGTGATCAACGCTGTTCCGGTCAGCAGACAAATGTTAAAGGCGGGCAGGTACTGGGTTTGTATTTTTAGAGGAATGGATAAGGCAGCGATTAAAAATGTTCGTATCGTAAAGGATGTACAGGCGATGAGCGCAGATTCCGGCTGCCTGATGCAGATTCACGCTGTGAAGTTTGACGGCGAATTTACACCGATTGAAGAAAAACCGTATCGCATCGAATTTATAGGCGACAGCATTACTTCTGGAGAAGGGGCCATCGGAGCGAAAGCCGAGACGGACTGGATTCCGATGTGGTTTAGCGCCATAGACAATTATACGGCGATGACAGCGGAAGCGCTGAATGCAGAATACCGTGTCCTTTCTCAAAGCGGATGGGGCGTACTTTCTAGCTGGGATAACAATCCGTTTGCCAATCTTCCTGCGTATTACGAACAGGTTTGCGGCCTTCTTACCGGTGAGAACAATAAAGCATTGGGCGCGCATGAAAAAAATGATTTTGACTCCTGGCAGCCGGATGTCGTAGTGGTGAATTTGGGAACGAATGATGGCGGCGCTTTTCATTCTTCGGAATGGGTGGACACAGTCACCGGCAAAGCTTACAAACAACGGTTAAAGGAAGATGGCACGTATGACGAAGAGGATGTAAAGGCATTTGAGGAGGCGGTTGTGCGTTTTCTTATTAAAATTAGAAAATATAACCCTAACGCGCGTTTGATATGGGCCTACGGCATGCTAGGCCTACCGATGATGCCGGCTATCTACCGTGCTGTAAATGCTTACAACATGCTAACAGGGGATAAGCAGGTATCCGTTTTTCAGCTTCCCAATACGATAGATGAAACATTAGGTGCAAGACAGCATCCAGGCAGATTAGCCCATGAGAAAGCAGCCAGAGAGCTGACGGGTTATATAAAAGAAGTTTTGCGTTCCTCTAAGCCTTAGTTGGCCGAAACTTCGCGACAACGGTCAAAATAAGCAGCGGGGTGAACATGACAAGTCCGTTCCAGATCGGGTGAACACTCGTTATGACGCTGCTCCATTGTGTATGGCTATCATAGTTGACCAGCCCCATCAGAAAGCCGGTCAGGGCAAGCGGCATAATGACCGTGTTATTGTCCTTCAAGCCGCAAAGCTTGGCGACAAATAGGCTGAGTACATACAAGGTAATGGTCGTTTTCATATAGGAGCCGAGAATGAGGGATATGCCGATAATGGATTCGATGCGCTGAACAATTTCCTGAAATTCAATGAGCCGGGCAATGGAGAACAGAATGAACGGCCCGGCTGCCGACACGGGGCCGAAGACCATTAAAGCACATATCGTTACCGTGCAAAGTGCCAGTAAGCTTGCCCCCAATGACAGTGACATCGCCTTAAGCAACTGCTTGTTTGACTGGTCTTCCCCTGTGTATGACAGCAGCATGCCGAATAAGAAAACCTCTGAGAACGGGAAGCCGAATGAATAATAGGTTCCGGCAGCTACTGGGAGCAGCCCTTTAGGCAGCACGGGCAGCAGCTGCTCGGGACGATATTCGGGCAGCACGAGCACGAGTACGATCACGACGAAAAAGGTGGTCAAAGGCATGATGAGAGTGAACATCCTCGCCATGACCTCGATACCCGCGCGTGCCGTTAAGGCGGCAATGAGGAAAATCAGGATGGTGAAGGCATAGATTGGTGTTTCTCGCATCATCGCCCCTATCATAAAAAGCCCGACATCAATCACAATCGCCGCCTGCATTTGGAGTAAAAAGGTGATTGTTAGAAAACCAAAGATGATCGTCAGGAAGCTTCCAATTAGCTTGCGACTGTAGTCGATATAATCCAGACCGGAAAACCGGAAGTTTAAATAGAGCAGCATTATGAGGATAGCGAAGCCAATCGTGCCAGACAGCAGCAGCGATATCCACGCTCCTGCTTCTGCTTTGCCAATTAGTCCGCCAGGAACGAAAATAATCGAGGAACCTGTCATGAAAACGAAAAAGAGAATACTCATTTGAAAAGAACTGATTTTTTGCTTATTCAACTCAAAGTCTCTCCTCTCTTTGGCGTACTTCATTTTGTTCACCTTAGCCAAGCGGCCCACATCGTCTCATTACAATTATCGCGTCTTTTCTCTAAGATTTCCCTAGCCGAGCGACCGCCACGACCGTCAGAATAAGCAGCGGAACAAACAGCGCGAGCCCGGTCCATAGCGGATGTATTCCCGTAACAATGCTGCCCCACTGCGTATTGCTGTCATAGGTGACGAGCCCCATTAGAAAGCCTGTCAGCGCAAGCGGAATAATGAGCGTATTGTTGTCCTTTAATCGGCAAAGCTTTGCGATAAACAAGCTGAGTACGTACAAGGAAAGGGTCGCTTTCATAAAGGAGCCAAGAATGAGGGAGATGCCAATAATGGATTCAATGCGTTGAATGATTTCCTGAAATTCTACGAGCCGGGCGACGGAATACAGAATGAACGGACTAGCGGCCGAAACGGGACCAAATACCATTAAAGCGCATACCGTTACGGTACAAAGCGCAAGCAAATTGGCCCCGAAGGCGAAGGACATCGATTTGAGCAGCTTTTTTCCCGGCTTGTCCCCTGTGACGAAAGGCAGCAGCATGCCAAACAAAAATACCTCGGAGTACGGGAAGCCAAACGTATAATAAGCACCGGAAACTGCGGGCAGCAGACCTTTAGGCAAAATCGGCAGCAATTGCTCCGGCTGGTATTCGGGTATTGCGAGAATCAGCACGATAGCGATAAAAAAGGTCGTTGCGAGCATGATGAGGGTGAACATGCGTGCCATTACCTCAATTCCTGCGCGTGCGGTACAGGCGGCAATGAGAAAAATCAGGGCAGTGAAAGCATACATGGGCGTCTCTCTCATCATGGCGCCAACCATGAACAAGCCTACGCCTACGACGATAGCCGCCTGCATTTGCAATAAATAGGAGATGGTCGCGAGGCCAAAAAACACAGTCAGCACGTTGCCGATTAATGCACGGCTGTAGTCAATATAATCCAGGCCGGGAAAGCGGCGGTTTAAATAAAGCAGCATCATCAGAATGCTAAAGCCAACGGCGCCGGACAGCAGCAACGAGATCCAGGCTCCAGCCCCGGCTTTGCCAATTAGCGGTCCAGGCACGAAAATAACGGAGGAGCCGGTCATGAACACAAAGAAGAGCACGCCCATTTGAAAAGAACTGACCTTTTGCTTATTCAATTCAAATGATCTCCTCTCCTTTTCGTGCTTAATTCGGTCCGCCCAGCATGCTATTGATCTGTTTAGCAGGTCCACCCAAAACTTGTTCGACAACGTCGAAATAATCAAGCCAGTCCTTGTTTACGACATAATCAATTCCCATATATAAGCAACCCGCGGTAATTAAGACATAGAGCCACTTATCCTTCTTAGTCGTTTTCCCGCGCAGCGTGATGCCGTCATAAAGCAGCATTCCCCCAAAAGAAACTGCTACAATTAGCGCTCTTTCCCACATCCCGTTTGTCCTTTCTATTAAGCTAGGAGACTGGCTTGCTGTTTATCGTTCCGCCTGTCACCAGCCTAAATTCCGCTTTAACTTCTATTGGGAGCCGGGCGAACTGCTCATCCCAGTTCTGCTGAAGCTTCTGCCACTCTTTTGGGCTTTGGCGGTACAGCTGGTTGCCGATGCCGATAACCTCAAGCTTGTTTTTTTGCAAAAATTTAAGCGTTCCCGCGGTTTGCCGAAGAATGGCGGCGGAAAATTTCTCTACAAATTTTTGCTCGTCCTTAAACGATACAATTGACGTGCATTTCATCTCGGTAATAGCTAGATCTCCTTTAATTTTAAAGCTCACCTGCGGCTTGCCATTTTGCACCTTCGTTTTCATCGCTGTACGAAGCGACAGCACCTCGGCGGTTTCCTTCTCGCCCTTCATCCCTGAGCATGGAATTTCAAGCACGCCGGAATGATAGTCGTTGCGCAGCATAAGCAGCCCTTCGACTTTATCCGGCGGCATAATTTTTTTCAGCTTTCCCTCCTTAATCAAGGCAAGCCCAGCGGTAGACAACGTCTCCTTCGGGTTGGAATTGTTGTACACATAGGAGAGGATCGCATCGGGATGTGCGCTTTCCCTTTGCAGCAGTAAGCTCAGCAAAGTAGAGTCCATCGTTTTAGCAGCGTTGAGAAAAGAAAATTCCTCTGTCCGCAAAATTTGCTGCGCCGTCGTTTGCTCAATGAGCGGCTGCTTCTCTAACAGCTTATAGGCTGGGCCTTTGGAGATGAGCAGCTTAACGCTGCTGCGCGGCTCATGATCGCGGTAAAAAAGATCCAGCGTTTTGCTCAAATCCTGACTCCTGGCCAGCTTTTCTCCGACAATAATGACCCTTGTGTGGCTCCACTGGGCTTTGCGTCCCAAATGAATCGGAATGTCGCGAACCGCTTCCATCACCGTGTCATCATGTGTTCGAATGCTGACACTCGACTTTTGGGTTGTTGCCGATTTGCCAGTTTCGACCGAGGCGGGCCGATAAATTTGCGTCAGCATTTCGATTTTGCCATCCTTCGTTTCATCCAGCGCTACGCCCATCACAAAACCGCGCTCGGTCAGCTCATATTTGCTCCAGCAGCCCGTAAGCGTCATTGCAATTAGCGTTATAATTAGCGAGGTTGGAAGGGAAAAGACGCCCGTTTGTTTTCTCATATTGATCCATTCTTTTTCATTTTTTTGAGGACTATGCGGTTGGCTGCATGCGTTTATTGGCGATGCATTTTTTGCGGATTTCGCAGCAGCCTTTTAAGCGGGATTCTCATAATGATATCCCGAAGCTCGACCAGCCGAAAAGGAGCGAGCGGAGCCATATAAGGCTGACCAAGCGACCTCAGCTTGCATAGATGCAGCAAAATAAACAGGAAGCAAATCATCATCCCGAACCCGCCGAGCAGCGCTGCGGATAGCATAAGCGGAAATCGTAAAATACGAAGCGCAATGGCGATGCCGTATTGTGGAATGGAGAAAGAGGCGATCCCTGTCAGCGCTACTACGATAACCATGATAGGGGAAGCGATTCCGGCGCTAATGGCTGCATCTCCGATGATAAGTGCCCCGACAATGCTTACGGCGGAGCCGACTGTCCTTGGCAGACGCACGCCAGCCTCACGCATCAGCTCGAAAAAAAATTCCATCAGCAGCGCCTCGAAGAAAGCGGGTAGAGGCAGCCCCTCTCGCGCATTCAGCACGGCGAGCAGCAGGACTGTCGGGATAAGCTCAGGATGAAAGGTCGATAACGCAATATAGATGCTGGGCAGTGACAACGCGATAATAAAGGCAAGTATCCGCAGCCAGCGTATCATCGTGGAAATTACCGTGCGCTGGTAATAATCCTCGCTGGACTGGAAAAACTCGGTGAACAGACCCGGACAAATCAGCATGCCGCCTGTTCCTTGCACCAGCACGACGATTTTGCCGATTATCAGCCCCGCTACAGCCATATCGGTTCTTTCCGTGTAACGATGCTGAGGAAAGGGCGAGTAGCTGGAATCTTCAATAAGCTGTTCGATATAGGAGGTTTCTAAAACATCTACCGTTTTAATGAGCTCCATTCGCTTCTTAAACTCGGCGAGCATCTCGGTATCCACTTTGCCTTCCAAATAACCGAACGCGACGGTTGTGTTTGTATCGCCCCCGCCGCTCATCAGCTCAATTTTGAATTTCGGCGTTTTCAGCCGCAGCCGCAGCAGTCCTAAATTTTTCTGCAAGTTTTCAACGGTGCTTTCCCGGGGCCCCTGCACGACCGATTCATTGACAGGCTCATTGACCTGTCTCGTCTCTACAGACTGGGCTTTAAAGCTAAGTGCCTGATTCCATTCGTCGAATAGAATGAGCATCTGTCCGCTGGAAATGCTGCTTACGACGGCATCTAGATCGCTTACGAGCTGTACTTTTTTGCCGGAAGGGCCATGCTGCTCGAAGAAAAAACGGACGTCCTCGATTCCGATTTCCATGCCAGGTCCGACTTCATGCGTCACAAGATCTTGCAGCGTTATTTTCATATAGTTAATGGTATCGTCTTGAATGAGCGAGCTGTAGTAGATCGAGCATGCTTTATGCTTCATTTCGGGACCGTAATGCCAATGCATAAAGATGATGTCGGAGCTGCGGTCAAAGACAGATTCCAGATAACGGAGATTGTCCTCCAATATGGAGGTGATCGGATGCTCCCCATTGCCACTGCCTACTGGTCCACTTTGTGTTACGGTCGGCATCGTTTCCTGAGTGTTCGCCCCCGTATGGCCATTTTCGGTTGTCATGTGCGCTCACCTAGTTTCCATGTCCTGATTTCTTACATTTACCAGTATGGCTTGCGGCCTGAAAAACTATACGACATAAGCATTACTGCTGCACGAGCAGCGGGGCAATGTGCTGACGGAAAACATCTGCTGGAGGCTTGCCTCTTTTTAGCCTGTCATTGGTGACGACTGCGACGATATTGAGGCTGGGAACAACGGTAATCGTCTGTCCGCCGAATCCTAAAGCATAATAAAAATCGAAAGCAGAAGGCGAAGCGGAGTCTGAAGCTGCTGTAAAAGAATCGACCCACCAATGCCAGCCGTACCGGCCACGGCGAGGAGATTCAGCGGCTATTGCAGGATAGACGGAGCGTTGTACTAAATCTTGAGAGATAAGCTGCCGTCCATTCCATTCGCCCTGCTGCAAATACAGCTGGCCGAGCTTCAGCATATCGGCTGGAAGCAGCCGCAGTCCAAAGCCGCCTGTATGAATGCCCTGCGGATCATGCTCCCATTCATATTGTGAAATGCCTAGAGGCTGGAACAGATAACGTTCGGCAAATGCAGCAGTGGTCATGCCGCTTGCTTGTACGAGAATAGCAGACAGCATTTGTGAAAGACCTGAGTTGTATTCCAGGCGTGAGCCAGGCTCATCCGATAACGGCTGCTCCAAGGCAAATTGTATCCAGTTTGGCGTTTGCGTCATGCGAGGGAAGGAGTTTTGCCCGCCGAACTCCGTCCAGTTGAAGCCAGCAGACATCGTCAATAGATGCTCCAGCGTGATCGCTTTTTTTCGCGGATCAGGATCTTCAGCAAGCTGGGGGAAATATAAAGCGGCTGCCGTCGATGCCTCTGGCAAAAGCTGCTTGTCCATAGCAATACAAATCAGCGCAGAAACGACGCTTTTGGTACAGGAATTAACTTTTGCAATTTCTTCTCTTGTACGATGATTTCGGTAATGCTCTATAATAAGCTTGCCATTATAAGATACTAGGCAGCTCCTTAAGTCCAGCGGCTCAATAGCCGGGAGCAGTGATGACAGGTTCATCTGTATATTCCTACTTTCCTCATCCATATGTTCTTTCGATTATAGGGGGTTCGCGGAAAAGAAACAAATGGAAGAGGCTTGGGGGAAATGAAGCGAAAAACAAGGATAAGCAATCCCTGATCTGGCTGCTGGGTAAAGGCAAGCAGTTGTGTCTATTGTCAGCAGTGGAAAATAAAACTATGTAACTTATGACAGTATGCAGGTATGGGCTACTTTATCGATATATGCTTTTAATTAATATATTGAACTGATATATACTTTGTGTTAATATAGGCTTGCGCAATGATGTTTGCAAAGAAGGTGGGGGAATTTTTTGAACAGCCAGGATGTGATTTTGGGCATTTTAATGGATGAAAATTGTTCGGGCTACGAAATCAAGCACAAATTTGAATCGCTGTTTTCGTATTTTTACAATGCCAGCTATGGAACGATTTATCCGACGCTCGGCAAGATGGAGAAGCAGGGATTGATTACGAAGGAGAGCATTTTGCAGGATGGCAAGCCGAATAAAAACGTATATACGATCACGGAAGCAGGCCGGGAACAGTTTATGCTTTATTTAACAAGCGATATCCAGGCTGTGGAAACGAAATCCGATTTTATGGTGAGGCTTGTTTTTGGAAAATGGGCAGATCAAGGGCAAGTGATCCAGTGGCTGGAGAGAACGATTGCCAAACAGGAGGAAGAGATTGCAAGATTGACGGCTGATTACGCAAATTGGAAACCCAACATGAATGCTACCCAAGAGCTATGTATCACAATCGGTATTGCCAATCAGGAGAGCTCACACCGAATTTTAGTAGAAGGACTGCAAAAGCTGAAAGCTCAATTATAAGGAGAAGGGGTTCAACATGACCAAGGAAAAAACAGGGCTAATCGTATTGGCTATGGCACTCGGCCTGCTAATGTCGTCTCTCGACAACACGATTACCTCTGCGGCACTAAGCCACATCATTAAGGACATTGGCGGATTTGAGCAGGTCAGCTGGGTCTTTACCGCCTATATGCTCGCTTCAACGAGCATGATGCTCGTTTTTGGCAAAATGTCCGATTTATTCGGCCGCAAGCTATTTTATCTCATTGGCATATCGATTTTTCTCATTGGTTCAGCCTTATGCGGCATGGCACAGGATATTACACAATTAATCGTGTTCCGTGCTATTCAAGGAATTGGTGCGGGAGCGCTGCTGCCGATCAGCTTCACGATCATTTATACGGTGTTCGCCGATCCGAAGCAAGCAGCCAAAATGGCCGGCGTTTTTGCCGGTATCTTCGGCTTATCCTCAGTTGCAGGACCGCAAATCGGGACGCTGTTGTCAGAGGCATGGGGCTGGAGATGGTGCTTTTACGTCAATGTTCCGATTGGCATCGTATCCTTCCTAGTATTGCTCGTTGCTCTCAAGGAATCTCGCTCGGAGCGGAAGCCAAAAATCGATTATTTAGGTACGGCTTTCCTCATCATTTGCACCATTTCTCTGATGCTCGCTTTGGAGTGGGGCGGCAAGGACTACGCTTGGACGTCTTGGCAAATTTTATCGCTGTTTGCGGTGTCGCTTATCGTCGGCTTGCTGTTTATATTCGTCGAGCTGCGTGCAGAGGAACCGATATTACCATTAGTTTTGTTCAAAAATCGAATGGTTGTCGGGCTATGCCTCGCCTGTCTCTGTCAGGGAGCAATTATGTTTTCGGCCATTGCTTATTTGCCGATTTTCTCAACCGCTGTATTAGGGCAGGAAAACTCCAACGCTCTGTTGACCCCGATGATGGTTTCGTTAATATCCGGAGCGGTTCTGTTTGGTTTTTTGCAATCCAGATTTGCTTATCGGACGCTTATTGCGTTCACAATGACAGCCGGAGTTGTCGTGAGCTACTTGCTCAGTACGGTTAGCCATGATGCTTCCAAGTGGTATATGATTGGTCTTATGGTACTGCTCGGACTTGGAGCTATCGGCCCTTTGATGAGCATGTCGCAGACAGCTATGGCGGCGAGCGTGGAACGCAAATACATCGGCATTAGCTCGTCCATAGTTGGTTTCTGGCGCAGTATTGGCGGCGTTCTCGGCGCATCGATTATGGCGACGATAGTCAACAACAACTTGAAGACGCTGCTGTCGGATGGAGCGGCTGAGCACCATATTTCACAGGATCAGATTGCTACGCTAGCGAATCCGGAACAACTCGTGCGTGGGGCGGACAATGTCCCGCAAGAAATTGTTGCTTTCGTGCGTGATTCTTTGGGAACTGCGATTAATCATGGATTTATGTTAAGTATGGTATTCGCTGTTCTTGGCATTGTGGCAGCATTCGTTGCAGGTCCGGGTCGGCATGACATTCCGGCTGCACAATCCGCTGCCAAACAGGCTTCATGAGCAGGTTAACTAAGCTGTAAGCTGATCGAGGATCCAAAGGGTTATGGCTACGTCGATATATCTGTCGAAGTGCTGCCGGAGATTTTGAAGCAGTAGGAGAGTGCAAGTGGACGAAAGTCTGAAATTTTAAAATAAGCCTAAGCATTCCAATGTCGAATGCTTAGGCTTATTTTGTTTTTATGAAAAGCTTGGAGCGCTATACATGGCGAATATCCCGGCAAAAATAACGCCACCTACTCCAAGTACCGTCAGAAACAGCGGAGGAGCGGATAAAATGATGCCTGCAATCGCCATGCCTTTGCCGCTTGAGGAGCGTTTTGCTGCCAAGCCAAATATAAATCCAAGCAAGCTGAAAATGAAAATAAGAACAGCAGATATAATGACGCTTGCCATTCCAGCTGTATCATTGGCATAAGGATCTAGCGCCGTTCCAATAAAGCTGAGCAAGCCTCCAACACACAGCAATACGCTAATAATACCAAAAATAAGCGATATAATCGCTAACGCTAGCCTATTTTTTGGCTGTTTTTTGTTCGCGGCTGATGCTGCTTGTGGTGCGGGCTGCGCAGCAGCCGGAGGAACAGATTGACGTGCTGCTGTTGTCGCTTGCGCGGAAGCAACTCGCGGATTGGCGACTGGCCTTTGCGTTTGCGCACTGGTAGGCCGTGCTGCTGTGGGCTGCCCAGGCCTGTAGGGCGACGTTCCTGGTCTTCTAGGTGGTGTTTGCAATAATATGACTCCCATCTATAGTTATATAGTCTCTCTACACCTCTCATCATTCGTCAAAGTTTTCCAAAATCCTTTTTTCAAAACGTTTATTTCCTCTAATTTGTAAAAGAGAAGAAAAATAATTTTAGGGTCCTATTTACGATAAGATAGTCCTGAGCACTCATTAACAACGCCAATGTACTAGCGATGAGCGAGAAGGTGACCAGCCTTGATATGGGAGCTGAAATGGCGGGAAAATTTCTTCGTGGCATTTGGTGCGACGGCTTTGCCGAGCAGCGCAGACTAAACAACGAAAGGGGCTTTGCCTGCTTCTAAGCATCGAAGATGAAAGCTTTAAATAGCGGGTAGTTTCCTTTAACAGCCAGCAGCTAAATACCTAGGCTGCTGTGCAGCCAGACTGGAAAGCAGCAGCATGGCTGCACAGCGTACCGCGATAAAAAGCTTACGCTCTGGATCGGCATTACAGCCTATATTCAGAGCGTGAGCTTTTATTATTGCAAGCGTAAGAAGTAGTCGCATAGTAGAAAGAAAGGCGTAATCTGACATAGAAGGTTAGAAGAAATTTCCAAAAATATCAAAAAAAGCTTCACAAATGATAGAGTCTCGTGTAATATAAAATCAGCTTCAAAAGATTGTAAAAATTTCCTTATTAGGCAGGTGATAGGTTGGAGCTTGGCTGCTAGTAAAGTAAGTTAAATCGTCCGTCGCAACCGTCTCTCATCCCAGATAACAGCTTTGGAATTAGCCAGAATGTAAACTCAACAGGAATTCGCTTGCACTTAAATCCTAGTATTCATATTGGAGGAGTGTTTATTATGAAAAAGAAAGTAGCTTCCATTGTTGCAGGTATGCTGGTATTTGGTTCCTTCGCTTCGCTAGTCGCAGCAGAAGAAAATAGCGATCCAAGCGATCTATTTGCTGATTCCTCGCAAATTTTTATTACGGCACCGGATTGGGTAGCTCCTTTGGCCGTATCGCCTGAGGAAAAGGTGTGGGGCTATTTGGAGAGTGTAAGAGACAGGTTGAATGTGGGAACAGAGGGCGACATTCGTGATCATTTCCGCATTGTAGAGCAGCAGACCAATAGTTTAACCGGGACGATCCATTTTAGGCTGAGTCAATATGCGTCGGGCATTCCTGTATATGGTGCCGATCAAACGCTGCATGTTGACAGTGAGGGACAGGTGACGTCACTGCTTGGAAGCGTTGTTGAAAATGTGCAGGACAAGCTGCCGCAAACGCTCGCTCCGGTAATCCCGATTAGCGAAGCAGACGCGATTGCCGCCGCCGAGGCTGATGTGGCGCAGGAGTACGGCGCGCTTGGCGAGCCGCAAACGACTCCTAAAGCAGATTTGTATTATTTCGTGCAGGACGGCGAACCCGTATTGTCTTACATTACAGAAGTGAACGTGCTAGAGCCCGAACCGCTGCGGTTCAGATATTTTATCGCGGCAGAGACAGGCAGCGTATTGTTTAAATATAATATTTTGCATCATATAACGGGTACGGGAACAGGTGTTAACGGAGATAGCAAAACGTTTGAAACAAGGCTGGTAGGCTCCTCTTATCAGCTGTATGATACAACGCGGGGGAACGGAATCGTAACCTACAATGCAAATAATGGACTGTCGCTTCCAGGAACGATCTTCTCCAGATCAACGAACATTTGGACGGACGGAGCGGCCGTTGATGCTCATGCTTATGCAGCTAAAACCTATGATTATTATTGGCAGAAGTTCGGCCGCAACAGCTTGAACAACAATGGTCTGCAGCTCCGTTCCACGGTCCATTATTATACAAACTATAACAATGCGTTCTGGAATGGCGTGCAAATGGTATACGGCGATGGCGATGGTGTCACCTTTGTGCCGCTGTCTGGCGATTTGGATGTAGTCGGTCACGAGTTTACGCATGGCGTAACGGAATATACGGCTAATCTGGAGTATTACGGCGAATCGGGAGCCATTAATGAATCGATTTCCGATATTATCGGCAACTCCATTGAAGGGGACGGCTGGTTGATTGGGGATGATGTGTATACGCCAGGCATTTCGGGAGATGCGCTCCGCTCGCTAGCAAATCCGACTTTGTATAATCAGCCCGCACATTACAACAACCGCTATACGGGTTCCGCTGACAATGGCGGCGTGCATATAAATAGCGGCATTAACAACAAGGCGTTTTATTTGCTGGCGCAAGGCGGAACGTTCAGCGGGGTGACGGTCACGGGTATTGGCAGGGAACAAGCGGTACAAATTTACTACAATGCGCTTGTGTACTATTTGTCGACATTCTCTAATTTCTCCGCCACACGTGCAGCAGTAATCCAATCGGCAACGGAGCTGTACGGCGCATCTTCGACGCAAGTAGCGTCAGTTAAACAAGCTTATAATGCGGTAGGCGTATATTAAAAGAATAGAAGTAAAATGAAATAGAATATGGAAGAAAGGCCAATCAGGAACTTCTGGTTGGTCCTTTTTTTGAAAAAGAGTTTATAAGTTTCATAGTCGAAAGCTGCTTATTATCTTCTTTGCTGGTATTGCCTATAGCCAGCTATCGCGCTATGCTTGTATAAGTATTTATTACATAAGTTAGGGATCGATAAAAATGAAAATCGGTTTTTTGGATTCGGGCATTGGCGGGCTAACCGTAATGGCTGAGGCGATTCGACGCCTTCCCGCTCAGGATTATCTTTTTATGGCTGATAATTTGCACGTGCCTTATGGAACGAAGTCTAAGGAGGAAGTCAGAGCCTATATTTTGGAGGCTGTTGAGACGATGGTTGGTGAAGGGATGGATGCGCTGGTTGTAGCTTGCAATACGGCTACTAGTATTGCTGTTGCCGAACTGCGAACAAAGTACTCTTTCCCCATTGTTGGTATGGAGCCGGCAGTCAAACCAGCAGTTGAGATGAACCGCAAGACAGGGAAGCGGGTGCTGGTGTTCGCGACACCGTTAACGTTGCAGCAGCCAAAGTATTATGCGCTTGTCTCACGTGTGGATGATGAGGGGATTGTAGATTCCTTACCCCTTCCGGAGCTCGTCGGCTATTGCGAGGACTTGCAGTTCGACAAGAGCATTATGAGCGACTATTTCTACTCCAAGCTTGCTGACTATGATTTGGACCGTTATGGCATGGTCGTGCTGGGCTGTACCCATTATCCCTTCTACAAAGGGCTGCTCCGCGAAATATTGCCGCCGCACATTCAGATTATAGATGGCAATGTGGGAACGGTAAAACGCCTTATGGCGCTGCTAAGCCGTGTTGGCATGGTAGGCGGCGTACGAAGCGGCAGCGTTCGCTTTATGTGTACCGGCAATGATTCTGCCTATATTGAGAAAATACGAACAGCATTTGAATTGATCAGCGAGAGCAACGTACTGAATGAAGAAATCATGAATTAATGAAAAGAATGTCCTAGTGCGGCGGCAGGTTGCGGGTAGAGCAATCTGCAGCTGCAATGGTTGAATGGTCAAGGAGGCTGCTGCAATGGAAGATCGGGATTGGCTGATACTGAATGCGTTATATAAACATAAGAATATTACGAAGACCGCCCAAAGCTTGTTCATGTCGCAGCCAGCATTAACCAGCAGGCTTCAGCAAATAGAGAAGGAATTTGGCGTAACGATGGTTCAAAGGGGCAGACGGGGTGTTGATTTTACGCCTCAAGGGGAATATATGGTCAAAACGGCCGAGGAAATGTTAAAGAAATATCAGAAAATAAAAGATGATTTATTGAATATGGAAAACCGGGTGACAGGGACCCTGAGGCTGGGAGTCGGCTTCTTTTTTACGAAAAACAAGCTCCCTACGGTTTTGAAAATGTTCAAGGAGCAATATCCTGACGTGGAATATAAGGTCATTGCGGGCCAAAGCAAGGCTATTCATCAGCTTATTTTCAATCAGGATGTCCATATCGGTTTTATCAGGGGAGACTATGCCTGGAATGAAGAGAAGCATTTCTTATTTCAGGATACGCTATGCATCGTCTCGAAAAATGAGATTCAATTGGATGAACTGCCCTATAGGCCAAGAATCGATTACAAAACGGATTACGTTTTGAAAGCTTCTATTGATAATTGGTGGGCCGAAAACTATTCGGTGCCTCCGCTCGTCGGGATGGAGGTGGATCAGATCGATGCCTGCCGGGAAATGATAGTAAACGGTTTGGGCTATGCGATTATGCCCAGTATGTATTTTCATGAGAATTTGCTTACAAAGGTGGAAATTAAAAATAAAGAAGGCAAACCTATTATTCGTTATACATGGATGTTTTACCATGAGGAATCGATGCAATTAAACGTGGTAAAGGCTTTCGTGAATTTTGTGAAGCAGCTAGATTTCCAAAAAATATTATAAGGCAGGGATTGTCATAGATATTTGATATGGCGGAGCATCAAAAATTTCGATTTTATCTATGTGAAGATATGCATTACAGTAGTATAAAGATTCAGGCATTATTTTTTTGGTTTAAAACCAATTAAAACGATGTGTAAAGTTGAATAAGTGAAATGATAAAAAAATGGAGGCGGATAAAACAATGAGTACGTTAAATGAATATTTGGTACAAAAGAGAGAGGCGGCTATAGCGCTGCATGAAGCGGCAAAAGCCGATCCCAAGCCGAATACATATTCAGCCAATGTGCGCGCATCAGGCCGCAGCGGGGTACGGGAAATACGCATTCGCGATTTTCAAATCATTAGCGACAGTCCTGAGAACTTTGCTGGATACAGTCTTGGCCCCAGCTCCCCAGAGATTCAGCTGGGTGTACTCGGAAGCTGCCTGACGCATATTACTCTGATTCAGGCTGCCAAGCTCGGTGTGTCTTTAGAGTCGCTAGAGGTAGAGGTGCACGGTGAGCAGCATCCGCTTGCAGGGGAAGAAGGCTTCGAAGAGGTTCCGATTTATCCGCATAACATCAGCTACAAACTGCACATCGTTTCTGAGGAATCGGAGGAAACGATCAAAGGGCTGCACGAGGCTGTCGAGCGCGTATGTCCGATCTATAATCTGCTACGCAATCCCCAGGCCATTACGGGAGAGGTTGTTCACACAGGCGGCAAAAGTGAGTAAGTAGAGGAAGTGGATGAATGGGCATATATATTTATAGAACGTTATTGCAGATCGTACCGGTCCTGTTCATTATTACGTTGATTGTTTTTATTCTTGTTCATGTGACCGGTGATCCGGTAGCGATGATGCTGCCTGATACGGCAAGTGCGGAGGATCGTGAAATATTGACCCAGGCGCTTGGTCTCGATCGGCCGCTGTACGTGCAATATTATATTTTCTTGTCTAATCTGCTGCAGGGGGATTTCGGCAACTCTTTCCGTTATGGCGAAGCTGCGCTGCCTATCGTGCTGGAGCGGCTGCCAGCCAGCTTTGAACTCGCAGCTGCATCAATGCTGGTTGCCTGCTGTATTGCGATTCCTTTTGGCATATGGTCGGCGGTGAAGCGCAACTCGGTTTTTGATCTGTTTATTTCCGGTGTTTCTGTATTAGGCAAAGCGATGCCGAGCTTCTGGGTGGGCATTATGCTGATCTTAATTGTCGCCGTTCAGATGGGCTGGACGCCAGTATCGGGCAGAGGCGGCTTTTCTTATCTTATTTTGCCGGCGATTACGCTTGGGACAGGCATAGCGGCAGAAATGACCCGGTTGGTCCGTTCCAGCATGCTGGAAATTATTGGGCAGGACTATATCCGGACAGCACGCAGCAAAGGGCTTCGGGAAATGATCGTGATCAATAAGCATGCCTTGCGAAATGCACTTATTCCGGTAGTAACCATTACAGGCTTGCAACTGACGAATCTGGTCGGCGGCTCGCTGGTGGTGGAAACTGTGTTTTCCTGGCCAGGCATGGGGCAGCTGATTGTTCAGGCGATCAACAGCCATGATATGGCGATTGTCCAAGCGTCTGTCTTTGTAATAGCGCTTATGGTCATTTTGATTAATCTGGCAACGGACATCGCTTATAGGGCGCTCGATCCGCGTATTAAGTACAATCGATAGCTGCGAAGACGGATTAGCGTTCTTTTTCGGAAATTAAACCAACTAAACAAATCGATTAAATGTGATTTTGGGTAAGGGCAGAGATTGAGAGGAGAGCAATGATGAAGCAATTACGCCATATTTCTATCGTTTGGTTTGCTTTTATTCTGATAGCAACAGGATGCAGCGGCGGTACGTCCGGCAGCAAGGAGGAGGGAGCGCAGCAAGAGAAGGTTCTGACGATCGGCAATACGATTGATAATGTCACATTCGATATTCATAATCACGGCAATACGCAGACGGAATCAATTCATGTCAATATTTTCGAGTATTTGGTCAAGAAGGATGGTGACGATCCCCGGAAGAAGCTTCCAGGTCTAGCTGTCTCTTGGGAACGGACGGATGATCTGACGTGGAGATTCAAATTGAAGGAAGGCGTTAAATTCCACAACGGAGATCCGTTCACAGCCGCCGATGTGAAATTTACGCTGGAGCGGGTGGCTAAGGATAAGTCACTGGTGGACTATTCTTCATATTCCAACATCGATCAGGTCAATGTCATTGATGAGTTCACGGTAGATGTGATTACGAAGGAGCCCGACCCGATTCTGCTCGCGCGCCTTAGCCGGATCAGCTCCGGCATTCTTCCTGCCGCATATTTCGAGAAGGTGGGTGTGAAAGGGTTTATGGACGATCCTGTAGGAACAGGTCCTTACAAGTTCAGCAAATGGATTAAGGATGATCGCATTGAGCTGGTTAAGAATACGGATTATCACGGTGAAAAGCCGAATTGGGACCGGGTAGTGTTCCGAACCATTCCCGAATCTACTACGCGTATATCCGAGCTGCTTACAGGTTCCATAGACATTGCCGTCATCATTCCTCCAGGGGATATTCAGCGAGTAAAGGATAGCGGCTCTACATATTACGTTGATAAGGAAAGCGCGCGTGTACAGAGCCTGCTCGTTCGTCAGACACCGGGAACGGTGACGGAGAATCCGAAGGTGCGGGAAGCTATTGAACTGGCTATTGATAAGAAAGCCGTAATTGACAATGTGCTTGGAGGCGCTGGCGTACCAACACAGGAGGCGATTGGACCAGGCATTCTTGGCCATAGCCCGGAGCTATTCAATACGGATATATATAATGTGGAGCGTGCCAAGCAATTGTTGGCGGAGGCGGGCTACCCGGATGGAGTCGAGCTGACTTTAAGCAGCCCGGCCAGCACGAAGGAAGTGGCTGAGACTTTGGCTGCTTATCTGACGGAAGCGAGCTTTAAGGTTAATCTGGAAATTTTGGAACAAACGCAATACAAGCAGCGGGATAATTCCAATACGTTTAAGGAACTGGCTTTGCAGGGCAAAGGAAACTCGATGTTCGAAGCGCCGCTGCAGCTCGAAATCTTTATAACAGAAAATGCCGCAGGCCAGACGGATTATAGTAATAAAGAGGTGGATGAACTGCTGAAGGCAGCGGCTACCAATCTGAATGATGAAGAAAGAGCAGAGCAGTATGAGCGCGCACAAGCGATTTTGGCACAGGATCGTCCACGGATTTTCTTGTATCAGAACAAGTTTAATTACGGGGTCAATAATCGAATTGACTTTACGCCACGTACGGATGAGATGTTCTATGCCGATGACATCAAGCTGAAGGAAGACGAGTAACGTTTCCTTTATCGAAGGGAGACGCTGATATGCTAAAAGTATTCAAGGCTGGCTTGAAAAATATAACGCAAAGCAAGACAGGTGCTGCGGGGCTGGCGGTTCTTCTCGTTATTATCTGTATTTCCATTGCAGCCCCGCTGATAGCGCCGTATGATCCTGCTCAGGCCAATATTACAAGAAAGCTGGTGCCGCCCTCATGGGCAGCGGGAGGAACGACGGAATTTCTGCTGGGAACGGATAATCTGGGCAGAGATATTTGGAGCAGAATCGTTCATGGCTCCAGAGTCTCGCTCATCGTCGGCTTCTGCTCCGTCGCCGTCTCGGGTTTTATCGGCATTGCGCTTGGATTAATAGCTGGGTATTATGGCCGCTGGATTGATGCTGTCATTATGCGGATTGTGGATGCTTTTCTGGCTATCCCTACAATTCTGTTTATGATGCTGTTCATGTTCGTTCTTGGCGAGGGCATAGGAACGCTTATATTTGTTATTGGCATTACGGGCTGGGTGAGCTATACGAGGATGGTCAGAAGTGAGGTGCTAAGTGTGCGCGAGCGTGATTATGTGCGGGCGGCGAGGGTAGTAGGGGCGAAGGATTCCCGTATTATTCGCTTGCATATTATGCCGAATGTCATCTCCTCCTTCATTGTGATTTCTACCCTCAGCATAGGGCGCGTCATTATTTCCGAGGCCGCGCTCAGCTTCCTTGGGCTTGGCATTCAATCTCCCGCAGTGTCGTGGGGCGGCATGCTGAGCGACGGCCGGCAGTATTTGGCGACGAACTGGTGGGTGGCGACCTTTCCTGGAATCGCCATTACCATAACGGTGCTCGCGATTATATTTGTCGGGGATTGGCTACGGGATTGGCTGGACCCTAAGCTGAATTAAGGGATAGGACAGTTAGTTGCATTATAGAGGGAGGTAGAGTAGCATGCCAGAAGCGCTGCTTCAGGTAAAGGAACTGCAGACCTCGTTCGTCACCAGGGAAGGGACTATTCCGGCGGTTAACCGCGTCTCGTTCAGTGTGGCGAAAGGGGAAACATTATGTATTGTCGGCGAGTCGGGCTCTGGCAAGAGCGTCACCTCGCTCTCTATAATTGGGCTTGTTGATCAGCCGGGCAAGGTGGTAGGCGGTAAAATTGAGCTGGAGGGCCGCAATCTCCTGGCGATGAATAAAAGAGAACTGCGAAAAATTCGCGGCAATGAAATTTCGATGATTTTTCAGGAGCCGATGACCTCATTGAATCCGGTATTCACAGTTGGCAGCCAGCTTTCAGAAGCGATGCAAGTGCATATGGGAGTGAACAGGAAAGAAGCCTGCCGGCGAAGCGTAGAATTGCTAAAGCTGGTCGGCATCCCCCATCCGGATAAAGCGTTGCGTTATTTTCCGCATCAATTGTCAGGCGGTATGAGACAGCGGGTGATGATTGCAATGGCATTAGCCTGCCACCCCAAGCTGCTTATTGCCGATGAGCCGACGACAGCGCTTGATGTGACGATTCAGGCGCAAATCCTGGAGCTGATCAGGCAACTGAGCGCCAAGCTGGGGATGGGCGTTATTTTAATTACACACGATCTGGGAATTGTAGCAGAAATGGCGGATCGCGTAGCTGTGATGTATGCGGGAGAGATTGTCGAGGAAGCGCTCGTGGATGATTTATTCGACCGTCCGCTTCATCCCTATACCATTGGCTTGCTGCGATCATTGCCACAGATCAAGGAGCATCAGGAGGAGCTGTATTCGATTTCCGGTACGGTTCCGCATCTTCTCAAGCTTCCCACGGGCTGCGCGTTTCAAGCACGCTGTCCAGGCGTCACCGAGGAATGCCGCCAGAGGAAGCCTGAGCTGGAGCTTAGAGAACCCGGGCATTCGGTTCGCTGCTTTCACCCGGGTCCGGCAGATAAAGGGGAGGTTGTATGAATTCACTCATTTCCGAGGAAAGGCCGCTGCTTGAGGTCAAGGGGCTGACCAAATATTATCCATTCAAAATAGGGCCGTTTTCCAAAAAAACGGGCTACGTCCGCGCAGTGGACGGACTTAGCTTCTCAGTCCATAAAGGGGAGACGCTTGGTATTGTTGGCGAATCAGGCTGCGGCAAATCTACTGCGGGACAGCTGATTCTGCAGCTGCAGGAGCCGACAGCAGGCGAGGTTTGGTTTGACCAGCGCAAATTGACGGGGCTGGGCGGCAAGGAGCTACGCAAGGTTCGGGCTGATCTGCAAATGATTTTCCAGGACCCTTATGCCTCATTAAATCCGCGAATGAAGATCAAGGATGCGATTGCCGAGCCTCTCCTTATTCATGGTCTAACAGATGGCGCCAAATTAAGGAGCCGGATTATCGAGCTGCTGGAAACCGTAGGGCTAAGCGAGCATCATTTGAACCGCTATCCCCATGAGTTTAGCGGTGGGCAGCGTCAGCGCATAGGCATCGCAAGAGCGCTTGCGCTAAATCCCAAGCTGATTATTTGCGATGAGGCGGTTTCTGCGCTCGATGTTTCCATTCAGGCACAGATCCTGAATCTGCTCAAGAAGCTGCAGAAGGAATATGGACTAACGTATATTTTTATCGCCCATGGCCTGGCATCCGTGAAGTTCGTAAGCGAGAAAATTGCGGTCATGTATTTGGGCAAAATTGTTGAGCTGGCGCAGCGGGATGAATTGTTCGCCCGTCCCAAGCATCCTTACACGAAGTCTCTGCTGTCAGCTATTCCGGTCTCTCATCCGAGAGAAACGAAGGAGCGCATCATCCTTCAAGGCGATCTTCCAAGCCCGGCTAATCCGCCTGGAGGCTGCAGCTTTCATACACGCTGTTCGTTTGTCCAGGATATTTGCAGGAAAGAGGCTCCTGCATTCCAGCAGCATACGGATAAGCATGGCGTTGCCTGCCATTTTCCGCTGTAGAGCCGCAGGCTGGCGTTAAATGAAAGGCAGGAAATAATATTTAGCGATGAGGTGAGCAAGAATGGGCAATAACCGTCAAATGATTTTGAATTTTTTTATGAACAGTACAGGTTTTCATGAAACGGCATGGCGGCATCCTTTGGCGGAGCCGGAGGGTGTTACCAGTCTGGCATTATACAAGAAGATGGCATTGATTGCCGAGCAGGCAAAGTTTCATACGGTGTTTCTGGCGGATGCGTATGAGCTGGGGGAGAAGGTCAAGCATCAGGCGTTAAGCCGGCTTGAGCCCTATACCTTATTGGTCGCTTTAGCAGCGGTAACGGAGCGTATCGGGCTGGTGGCAACGGTATCGACATCCTATACGGAGCCCTTCCATACCGCTCGACTGTTTGCTTCGCTGGACCACTTGAGCGGCGGGCGCGCGGGTTGGAATATCGTTACGACAGGCATTGGCAATACCCATTTGAATTTCAGCAGGGAGCAGAATTTCGAACACACTGAGCGGTATAATCGCGCTCTGGAGTTCGTCGAACTGACGACCAAGCTTTGGGATAGCTGGGAGGATGACGCCCTGCTATTTAATAAGGCTGACGGCTTGTATGCCGACCCGGACAAAATTCATGCAATCAAGCACAAAAGCGACAATTTCTCCGTGGAAGGCCCGCTCAATTTGCCCCGTCCGCCGCAGGGTTATCCAGTATTGGCTCAGGCTGGCTCATCCGAGGATGGAAAGGAATTGGCCGCCCGCACAGGCGAGCTGATCTATACGGCTCAGCAAACGTTGAAGGACGCGCAGACCTTCTATGCTGACGTGAAATCGAGAGTTGCCAAATACGGCCGTGATCCGGAGGAGGTCAAAATTGTGCCGGGATTCAGCTTAATTGTGGGGGCTACGGAGGCTGAGGCAAAAGAGAAGGAGGCTGAGCTGCGCGAGTCGATTATTCCAGAGCTTGGGCTTAAGCGGTTATCGAGCCGGTTGAAGGTAGATCTGTTCTCCTATCCACTGGATGGGCCCGTACCACAGCTGCCTGATCCGGCCACGATTAACGAGAACAGAAGCCGATTCGAGCTGATGAAAAATATGATAGAGTCCGAGCAGCTGACGATTCGTCAGTTGATTGAGCGGGCATCAGGAGGCAATGGACATCGCACCTTTGCAGGAACGGCTGTTCAGGTTGCCGATGAAATGGAGGAATGGTTTACGAAAGCAGCCTGTGACGGCTTCGTAATTAGGCCGCAGCAGCTGCCGACTGGGCTTGAGGATTTTGCACGTCTTGTCGTGCCTGAGCTGCAGCGAAGAGGCTTGTTCCACACGGAATACAAGGGCAGAACATTGAGGGAGAATCTGGGTTTAAGCCGCCCGGTCAATCAGTTTGCCCGCAAAACTTTTGAAGCGGGAGGAATTCATCAGCTATGAGTAAGGGGAGACAGCTGAAGCTAGGTTTGTTTATTCAAGCTGCCGGGCATCATATCGCAGGCTGGCGGCATGCAGATGCGCAATCAGGGAGCGAGAACTTCGAATTAATTAAGGAGCTGGCCCAAACAGCCGAGCGTGCGAAGATGGATATGGTCTTCCTCGCGGATGGCTTGACCACCTCCGCTGACGCTCCGGCGTCCGTCGTGGCACGATTTGAGCCAATTACACTGCTTGCTGCTTTATCTACGGTTACTAGCCGTATTGGGCTTGCGGTTACAGCATCAACGACCTACAATGAGCCCTTCAATATTGCGCGATTGTTGGCGTCTGTTGATCAATTAAGCCACGGACGTGCGGCGTGGAACGTAGTGACGACCTCTACGCTTGCGGCTGCGAAAAACTATTCTGCCAGGGAGCATCTTGATCATAGCCTTCGTTATGAGCGGGCAGCTGAATTTGTCGAAGTTGTAAAAGGACTGTGGGACAGCTGGGAGCAGCAGCCTTATGTTGTGAACAAGGCGACTGGTGAATATATCGCGAAAGAGAAGCTGCATGAGCTGAACCATGAAGGCCGATTTTTCTCCGTGAAGGGACCGCTCAATGTGACACAGAGTCCGCAAGGGCATCCGGTCATTATTCAGGCGGGTTCTTCTGATAGCGGGCAGGATCTGGCTGCGCAGATCGGGGAAGTCGTCTTCACGGCGCAGCAGTCGCTAGAGGATGCACAACAGTTTTATGCCGAGCTGAAAGGCAGATTGCCGCAGTATGGTCGTCTGCCGGAGCATCTTCATATTTTGCCAGGACTGCTTCCGGTCATTGGAGCGACGGAGCGGGAAGCGAAGGAGAAATATGAATATTTGCAAAGCTTTATCGATGACTCCTTCGCTTATGACTCCTTAACGGAGAGATTTCAATATGATATGAGAACCTTCTCGCTGGATGAGCCCGTTCCTGACATTCCTGAATCCAGCGGTCGCAAAAGTCGGCCTCAGCTGCTATTGAAGCTTGCTCGCAAGGAAGGGCTGACGCTCCGCCAGCTTTACAGGGAGGTAGCCGGAGCGCGCGGCCATCGCATAGCAGTCGGTACCCCGCTGCAAATAGCAGATCATATTCAGCAATGGTTTGACGGTTATGCTGCTGACGGGTTTAACATTATGCCCCCTTATGTGACAGGCGGGCTGGATGATTTTGTAGACGGAGTTATTCCGGAGCTTCAAAGCAGGGGACTGTTTCGAACAGAATACGAGGGGAGCACGCTGCGCGAGAATCTGGGGTTGCCTATCCCTGTTAATCGCCATACTCTTGTTCTGTAATATTAAGTGATTAATTGGGGGGTTATTCCATTTTGAATATAAACGAACTATTTAAGGAGCTTCCAACGACCAGCATTTCAGATGTTCTGGGTGGACTAACCAATTTGAATTATAATATTAAACCGATGCAGGAGCAGGACAGAATTGCCGGGAGAGCCTTCACAGTAACGATTCCAGTAGGGGACAATCTGACTGTGCTTCAAGCAATAAGAGAGGCAAGTCCTGGCGATGTTCTCGTTATTGATGCGAAGGGCGATACTACGCGCGCAGTGGCTGGGGATTTTATAGTTGGATTAGCAAGGGCAGTGGGATTGCAGGGTATTGTAGTGGATGGCGTCATTCGCGATGTTGAAGGGATCAGGACACTGAACTTTCCAATATTCACCCGCGGCACGACAATTGCAGCAAGCAGTAAATATGGTGGTGGGAAGACGAATGTTCCAATATCGGCCGGAGGAGTGAGCGTTCATCCGGGCGACGTGATTATCGGTGATGTTGATGGGGTTGTTGTCGTGCCGCAAGGCAGAGAGCAGCAAGTAGCAGAAGAAGCAAGAGGAAAGATCGCTCAGGATCAGCAGCGGGAACTGGATGTATCGGGCAATAAAGAGGCAGCGCTGCGTTATCTAGACAAAGTACTGGGTATCAGTAAGAGCTGATAGGATGCGCGGATAAGGCTAATGAGCAGAGCCGAATCGAAAAATGCAGTAGCGCATGTACTCGAAATAGCACAAGAATTTGTAATGGAAAATTTATAAAAATAAACAGTCTAAAGCTGATGCCTACTGTATCGGGGGCGGCTTTAGGCCGTTTGCTTTTTCCTCCAGTAATGCTTGTGAAAGCGCTCATTTGAGCTTCGTAATCCAGAAGCCCAGCACGACGATGGCGAGTCCGGCAATCGTTTTCCAGTTCGGCATTTCCCGCAAAAACATCATGCCAATGATGACACAAACCAAAATTTCGATGCCTTTCGACAAGGTGAGGGCAAAGGTCAAATTACCAAACCCTTTATACATAAACTTGACGCCAAATCCGATCATTACATTTGCAGCAAAAATGATGGGCAGCAGCTTGAACTGATACCAGATCGTGGCCCAGAAAACGGGGTCAATATGCTTGCTCTGATAAGCAAAGACGGCATTCACCGCGAATAGTCCTCCAAGGAGTAGGGCGACAGCATAAACGAGCAGCATGCTTTTGCAGCTCCTTTCATTCAAATATTCCATTGCGCTTATATGTTGCCCAAGGGAAAGATTTTTTAAAGGAGGCAATTGTGAAATTTATGATGTGGGTCTGGGCTAATTGGTTTGCTTATTCTTATTTTTTAAAAGTGCTTTTGTCATCCTGTACGTTTCGTGCCATTTAAAATAATCTCTACATCAGGTGTGAAGAGAACCAGCAGCTTCTCCGTACGGGAGGCGTCAAAAAGTTGGAAATAATCGTCTAAAACAGCTGTGTGTGTCGTGTTGGTCATCATTATAGCTCCTAATCCTTGTGCATATGGAATGCAAGGAATCCTTTGAATGAAATCGGCATTGAAACATCCCGCAGGATATGGTACGTTGGGCAGTATGAGAATGATGAGAGTACCAGAAGCCAATGAAATGAAGCTCACAACGGTGCTTCACGCGCTGAGCGACCCTGTGCGGCTTAAAATTGTTTTATGTCTCGCCCGGACAGGAGAGAAAAACTGCTCTTCTTTTGAGGTGGAGCATCTGTCCAAATCGACGTTGTCGCATCATGTCAAAATATTGCGTGAAGGAGGAATCATTCAGCCGCGAATTGAAGGCAAGCAGCATTATTATTCGATTCGCCGGGATAACCTCGACTTATGTTTTCCAGGGCTGCTCGATTCCATTCTGGCAACGGACGAGCGGTATATTTGAGAGAATTTGAGGGGGAAATAAAAAAGCGGCCGCTTGGCCGCTTTTTTTAGTCTTATTAGCGCTTCTCGGATACCGGAACCGCACTGTAATATTCATCAAGCGTAATATCGCGCTCGTTCAGCTCTTTAGCAAGCTCCTTGCCGACGTAGCGAATGTGCCAAGGCTCATATTTGTAGCCGGTGATGCTGTCTTTGCCCTCGGGATAACGAATAATGTAGCCATATTCCCATGCATGATCAGCCAGCCAACCTGCTTCTGGCGTAGCCGCAAAACAATCCTCGGCAGCACATTTGCCATCCGCACCCGTAACATCAATCGCAAGGCCGGTCTGGTGCTCACTCGTACCTGGAAAAGCGCTGTACATTCGAGCGGCTTCTTCGCCATCTTTTTTTACATAATTGTCGAACAGTGTTTTCTGGCGATCATAGGAACGATAGCCGGAAACGCCAGCCAGCTGAATGCCATCACCAGATGCTCCGGCGAATAATTGCTCCAAAGCGTCAGCCGCTTCCTTGCGCAGCATGCGCTTGTCTATTTTCTCAGTGAAGGTGAACGCCACATCAGGATATACCAAATCCTGCGGCTCATAGCCTTCCGGCAAGCTGTATTGCTTGTTTACGAGAACGACGGCTGCAGTGGGGTTTGCTACGACAAGCAAATCGTCAATGGTACCGGATGTTTCCTGAACGGCGGTATCTCCCGTTTCTCCAGCATCGTCGGTATTCGTGTTGTTCGTTGGCGATTGGCTTGCTATAGGCGATACGGTTTCCTGTGCGCCAGAGCAGCCAAAGGCAAACAGCAGCAACAGAACCGTCAAAGCCTGTCCTGTTCTTTTCATACTCATGTTTAAAAACGCCTCCTTAAGTGTGATCCCTATGACGAATTATAACGGGCAATTGTTTCGAAAAATATTGAAAATGTATCAAAATTGTAACATTTTTAGCTTTGGAAGGAGGGATTGTTTCCGTCAAGCTGAAACGGCGCTCGTGCCCTGTGATAAAATGAAAGCATAAATGTACATATTTTGTGTAAGAGAGGTGCCGAATGAACATAGACAGGATAGCAGGACTTCGCCTGCAAAATCAAGGGGTATCATCAGTTGAAAGCAATTGGTCGCCTAGTCAGGTTGTCCAGCAGCTCGGTGCTGTGCAGGCTCAGGATTATATGCAGGCGATGTGGGCTATTGGCCTGCGCTCGCCTGGAGCGACGCTGTCCAAGGTTGAGCAGAGCATAAAAGGCCGCGAGATGGTACTGACCTGGACGCAGCGCGGAACGATTCATTTTGTGCCAACAGAGGATGTATTATGGCGATTGTCACTTGCTGCCCCGCGCTTGCTTCAGCAGTCAAAGCGGCGGAGGGAGCAGCTGGAGCTAGATGACTCAACGCTTGAGCGCAGCGAAAGCTTGATTCGCAATATGCTGCAAGGAGGAGCGCAGGTGACCCGCGGAGAATTGCTAGAACAGTTGGAGCGGGCGGGCATACGCACGGATAGCCAGCGGGGTTATCATATTTTATGGCATAGCGCCTATAAAGGACTGATTTGCTTTGGACCGATAAGCGGCAAGCAGCAAACGTTCGTTTTGCTAGATGAATGGGCGACGGATGCACAGAAATTGACGCGTGAAGATGCGCTTGCGAAGCTCGCTTTGCGATATTTTAACGCTCATGGACCTGCTACCGTTCATGATTTTGCTTGGTGGACAGGCATGACGCTTGCGGATGCAAGAGAAGGGCTTGAAGCTATAAAAGGCAAGCTGGATACAGAGCGAATGGACGGCAGCGACTACTGGATGGGGAAGCAGACAGACGGTGCTTGGACGGGGCAGCGGAAAGAGGAGCATTCGAAGGAGGAGCAGCAACAGGGCAAAGCGTCAGCCGTTTATTTGCTGCCGGGCTTTGATGAGTATATTTTAGGTTACAAGGAACGCGGCGCCGTTCTGAAGCCTGAAATTGCACCGCGAATTGTTCCTGGGAATAATGGTGTTTTTCTTCCCATGGTTGTGGTAAATGGACAAGTCGTCGGTACTTGGAAACGAACGGTTAAGAAGAAGGGGATCGATGTCGTCATTCATCCCTTTGAACGGCTTGATGGCTTCGAGGAGGAAATCGAGCAAAGGGCAGAAGCTTGCGCGAAATTCATGGAGCTGCCGCTGACGAAGCTGGTTTTCGAGCAGGCGGTTAAGTAAGTTAAAATGGAGCTTCCTGACAGGCTCATGAGGAAGCTTAGAGGAAGCTTACCGACTGGGACCATTGTTCAAATGAATTTTTTGGGAAAAGAAATAGGAAAAGAAAACAGGCTTGCCAAACGGCAGCCTGTTTTCTTTTCCTATAGAATAAATGATTTATTATAAGTTCTTGATCATACTGTACTTGCAGGCACTTATTTCAAGCGCAGCATCATCGTCCATAGATCGGCGCTTTCGTAGCCAAGGCGCCACGCTGCAACTCCTGCGAGATCATATTTTTTCGCCATATTGATGCGTGCCTGCACGGTAGAAGCGGTCTCTGCCCAGAATACATAGGTAAAACCATCTTTTACATACGTGTATTTCGTTTGACCGGATGCTACATCCGGCGTACCTACAGCGTTCGTATCTTTAATGAGCTGCGGCACTTCCTTCATATAAATCGCGCGATTGCTAATAAGGGCACCAGCACTGTCGAGCTTCCATTCGCGAACGTAGAAAGGAATGCCGAGCATCAGCTTTTTGCGGGGAATGCCGTAGTCGAGAAACTGCTTGACTCCCTCTTCGGCCCACGCCAGGCTGGAAACGGAGCCTGCTTCCGGGCCTGTGCTCCAGTGCTCGTCATACGCCATAATAATAATCGTATCGACGATGCCAGCTAGTGCAGTGTGGTCATATGCCGTTGACTGATTCCAGCTGGCGCTGCCGCGCGGCAGGTCGATGGATACTTTCATTCCTTTGGCATGAACAGCTTTCGTGAGTGCTTTAACAAAAGCAGTATAGCTTGCCCGGTCTGCCCCAGCTACCTCTTCAAAATCAATATTGAGGCCATAAACACGAAGCGACTCCAGCTTGGCGACGAGACTGTTAATGAAAGCTGCCTGCGCTGCCGGATCGGCAAGAAAGGCGCTCGTCATCTTTCTATCAAACTGGTTGTGCAGGAGCGGCATGACGAGAACGCCCTGCGCCTTCAAGGTGCTGGCGGTCGCCGCATCCGACATATCGTTCAGCTTGCCGCTCGCATCGCCTAGCTCGAACCAAGTCGGAGAATCAATATCGAGTCCTTGTGTCCCCGCAACATGCCCCAAAATCGTCTGGCTGTTCGAAGATCCATTCCAGCCCATATAAATCAGCTTCGTCACATTGCTCCATAATGCTCTTCCATCCGCATTTCGAACGGTGGCGTTCGCGTAGCTTTTGGCGAGCGTCACTGCGGATTCTCTGGTGTGTACGCTTTTAATGATTTTATCGCTTTGATAAACGGATAAATAAGGCTTGTTGGTCCACCAGACGACGTTATTGTAAACGACATCGGCGCCCGCATATTTTTTGGCAAATGGTATCGCCGCTTCAATACTAATAAAAGCTTTGACGGTTTTGCCATTTTGCTGCACTTCATAGCTGCGTACGTTTGAGAAGACAACCTTGCCTTTCGCAGTATTGGTCACTTCGCTGCCGGCCTGCTTGGCTGCTGCTTGTACAGCGTCATAGAGGTAAGCGTATGTTTTGGTGCCGGAAATTTGCCCGCCATCCTTTGTTATCGTGTATACGGCTTTGCCTGCACGCTGTTGTTTCTTTTGTGCAGCTGTCACATTGTCCCATACCCACTCATTCGTGGAACGTTTAATAATATGGGCATTGCCCCAATTGGCGGCTTCTTTCTTAGCGGCTGCAAGGGTAGCGAAGCCCCAGCTGCTTTTCGTATTTTCGCCTTGATAGAGCTGGAATTTGGCATAAGATTCGTACACCCAGCCCGGCTGCTGCAAATCTCGAATATGTACTTGACCTAGCTGTTTCGCTGCGGCCTGCGCTTGTTCATAGGTGCGATATTCCCATTTGGGATTGGAGGCGCCGCCTTGATATACCTTATACCTCGGGAAATTGTCCCAAACCCACACCCGGCCTGATATTTGCTCGACATGGCTATAGGTAAAGCTCTGGGCATAGGCAATCGCCTGCTTCTCGGTTACAAATTCCTTGAGCGCCGCATCGTTCTGATATACCCGGTACTTGGTTGCAGAGCTTGCGGCCATGCTGCCTCCCGCCGCAAAAGCCTGGCTCAGCATAAGCAGCACCAGCAAAGCGGTCAGCTTTCTCATTTTGAATTTCATAAGCGTTCTATCACTCTCCTCTATGTTTTCTACTCTATTAGACGCAATAGGCGGCTAGAGGTTGCGAAGGCGGCTATCTTATTCCATGAGGTAAAAAAATGAAATAAATATAAGCTTGGACGGATAAAAAAGGTGGAAAACAATAACAATAAGGACAGCAAAGCAGGAGGTGACCGCTATGAAGCGGCTGTATGCGAAGGAAAAACTCGACGAGGATGAGGTGGAGCTGGAGGAGCTGGAGAGGAGTCTCGCTGAGGTGTGGCAGGTTAACCGCTATTTGGGCGGCAATCCGGTACTGTTCAAGCATTTGGAGCGGCTGCTCAGGCAGACAGCTATCGCGCGGCGGGCACAGGAGCTGGAGCTGAAATTTGAGCAGGACGCCGGACTGGAGCAAGGAGCAGGAGCGGTGCAGGGTACGCAGGGAAAACAGAAGGCAAGGACCGGGACAGGGCAAGGCGATAGGGTGAAAATAAAGCTGCTCGATGTGGCTACAGGGCTAGCGGATATCCCGATCGCATTGGAAAAATGGTGCAGCAGGCGCGGTATGGCGGTAGAAATTGTCGGTGTCGATATCCATCCTAAAATGGTGGAGCTTGCGGCAAAACGAACCGCTCATCAAACCGCCATTCAGGTGCTGCAAGCCGATGGAACTGCTTTGCCCTTCGAGGATAACAGCTTTGACATCGTCTTTAGCAATTTGGCGCTGCATCATTTAGATGACGGGGAAGCGAGCCGCATGCTGGGGGAAATCGACCGGGTAGCGCGGGTCGGCTGGGTTGTAACCGATTTGGAGCGGCACCGGCTTGCCCTGCTGTCCGCGCGGATGCTCGCGAAATTCATCTGGCGCAGCCCGGTGACGAAGCACGATGGGCCAATGTCCGTCCAGCGCTCCTATACAGCGGGCGAAGCGAAGGAACTGCTTGCACAGGCAGGCGTACCCGCCGTTGTGCATCGGCATTTTCCTTTTCGCCTGGCGCTTGTATGCCATGCATGATGTCATCATTGTCGGTGCAGGACCAGCCGGCAGCGTACTGGCAGCACTGCTAGCTGCCCAAGGTGTAAAGGTGCTGCTGCTGGAGCGCGAATTGCTTCCGCGGCGCAAGCCCTGCGGCGAGTCGCTGAATCCTGGTGCAGTCGCCGCGCTTGCGCGTGTGCTGCCTGCCGGTAAATTCGCCGCGATCCGCAGCAGCATGGAGCATTCGCTCATCCATGGCTGGCGGCTGACAAGCGGGAAGGCGGAGCTGCTGGCGTCTTTCCCCGCAGGCCAATTTGGAATGGCCTGCGCCCGCGAAAAGCTGGATTATGCGCTTGCGCTGCATGCTTGCGAGGCTGGTGCGCAAGTCGTTGAACAAATGCGGGTGCAGCGTCTCATTTGGGAGCAGGGCCGAGTGGCAGGCGTTGTGGCTTATTCCGCGTCAGGGCAAGCAGCGGAATTTCGGGCGCGCCTCGTCATTGGCGCGGATGGCATTCGCTCGGCAGTGGCCCGCTGTGCCGGGCTGAGCAGCTTCGGGCCGCTGCGCAAAACAGCGTTCACGGCGCGGGTGAGCGGCGTGCGGGATTTGCAGCCCCGCGTCGAGCTGTTCACCGGGCGCGGCGTCGTTGTTGGGCTTGCGCCGATTGGCGGCGGTGAAGCAAATATGACGCTGGCGCAGCTATCGGGAGGCGGAAGTGCAGCAGCTTTAGCTGCAGACTTTAAAGCGAGCGCAGCTGGTAAGAAAGATGCTAGTCGTACTGATGCAGCAGCTTCGATGCTGGAAGCCGCATCGCTCAACATGGATGCAAAGGAAAGTGCTTCTGCCTCTGCTCCTGCTGCAGCGGATAACAGGGCTCCTTTTGCTGCAAGCAAGGAGGGGCGCGGCGCGTGGCTGCTTGGAAAGGCGGGCGAGCTGCCCGAGCTGGCGGAGCGCTTGCAGAATGCGGCTTGCACAGGCGAGGTGCTCGCCTGCGGACCATTTGATCGACGGGTGCGGGCAACGCAGCAAGCAGGGCTGCTGCTTATAGGCGATGCCGCGGGTTATTACGATCCGCTGACAGGCCAGGGCATTTACCGTGCGCTCAGCAGTGCTGAGCTTGCTGCGCCGCTGCTGCTGCAAGCGCTGCAGATCGGCAGCGATGCGCCTCTCGCTCGCTTTGCAGCGATTCAGCAAAACCGCTTCGTACCAGCTATTCGGCTGCAAAAGCTGATCGAATGGACGAGCAGGCATGAACGGCTGTGGCAATCCGCTTTGCGCGGACTTGGCTCGCTGCCTGCCGCCCGCAGCCGTCTGGCGGCTGCGATTGGCGATTGCTTAAAATAGATGCACTTACAAGGAGGACTGAAAACAAATGCATACCTACAACGAGGTAACGATGCGCTGTGAGCCGCAAACCGCCTTTCAATATGCGCGAAAAATCGAAAATTGGCCGCAGCTGCTCCCGCATTATCGCCAGATCCAGTTTCGCTATGGCGGCAGTGAGCGGGGAGGGCTCGTGAGAATGGCCGCCGTTCGGCCGTTCAAACGGTTTCAGTGGCCGGTCTGGTGGGAAAGTGAAATGGTGGTGAACGAGGAGGAGCTGATCGTTGGTTACCGTCATGTACGCGGTGTGACGAAAGGAATGGAGGTGGAGTGGCGCATTGTACCGGCCGGAGAGAAGGTTTCCGTATCGATTGTGCATCGTTGGAACTCTCCTCCATGGAGCCGCAGGCTTTTCGCCGGTTTTATCGGCAATCGGTTCGTCTATGCCATTGCGGAGAGAACGCTGCAAGGCTTGAAGCAGCAGGCAGAGCTCGAAGCCGCGCTTGCTGCCAAGAAACAAGCCATACAAGAAGAGCTCCCTGATTCCCGGCAATGGACAGACCTGCAATGGGAGGCTCTAAGAGAGCAGTTAGCTGAGCAGTTCGCAAGCGAAGCGGCAGAGCAAGCCATTTTTCAACAAAGAGAGGCAGGTGGGCGAAATGGCTAATGCGATTAAAGCGGTCATAACAGGAATAGGCTGTGTAACGCCAATTGGCACAGGCGTGGAGCAGCTATGGGAAGGGCTAGTGCGGGGGCAAAGCGCGGTGAGAGAAATTGAGCGTTTTGTGCCGGAAGGGCTGCGCAGCCGAATAGCTGCACAGATTCCAGATTTTCAGGCGGAGCTTTATATGGATAAAAAGCGTGCGCATCGCATGGACCGCTATTCGCAGCTTGCCGTTGCCAGCGGCGCGCTGGCGCTGCGCGACGCCGGACTGAATCCCGCCGATCTCGATGCGGATCGTGCGGGCGTATTTATGGGCAGCGCGCTGGGCGGCATCGCTTATGCGGAAGAGCAATGCAGCCGCTACCATCATGGCGGCTTTCGTGCTGTATCGCCGACGCTCGGATTTTCCGTCTTCGGCGGCGCAGCCTCGTGCAATCTTGCCATGGAATTTGGCATGACGGGCTTAAATGAGACGAACGCAATGTCCTGCGCGTCCGGTGCCGTCGCGATTGGCCGGGCGCTGCAAGCGATCCGGCGCGGCGAAGCGGACGTCATTATGGCGGGCGGCTCGGAAGCCCCGCTTGCGCCGCTCTCCTTCGGCGCCTTCGACATGCTGCGGGCGATGTCTACCCGCAATGAGTCGCCCGATGTGGCAAGCCGGCCATTCGACCGCAATCGCGACGGCTTCGTGATGGGGGAGGGCAGCGCCGTGCTCGTCATTGAAGCCGAGCATCATGCAAGGGCGCGAGGCGCGAAAATATATGGCGAGCTGGCAGGCTTCGGGCTAACGAACGATGCCCATCATATGAGCGCACCGCTGCCATGCGGTACACAGGCAGCACGTGCCTTGCGCCAAGCGCTGACGAGCGCGGATATGTCGCCGGAGGACATTAGCTACGTCAATGCTCACGGCTCTTCGACGCTGCTCAATGATGTGACGGAATCGCGGGTTATCCGCCAAGTATTTGGCAACCATCCAGTAGCCGTCAGCGGCACGAAAGGCTTATACGGACATCCGCTTGGTGCATCAGGCGCTATTGAGGCAGCGATTACGCTGCTTGCGCTGCGCAACGGCTGGCTGCCGCCAACTACGAATTTGGACGAGCCAGACCCGGAGGCGCAGCTGGATTTGGTTGTCAAAAACCCGCGTACGGTGAAGTCCGCGGCTGCGGTGTCCAACTCCTACGGCTTCGGCGGAGTCAACGCCGTGCTTGCTTTTCGCCAGTATTAAAATGTACCGGGCATTGACTTATGGCTAGGGTATACCTATTATTGAGATTATAGTTGACCGTACAAGCGGAAACATCCTGAGCCATGGGATGCTTCCGCTTTTTTTGCGTATGTCGATGGGGATGAAAGAGAATTCAAATAAAGGAGGCTATTCTATGAATGCACAAGCTGCGCTTTCCTATGTAGACACGTTGCGGGAGGAATTGATCGCGCTGCGCAGAGATTTTCACAAGCACCCCGAGGTATTATTTGAGGTGGACCGAACAGCAGAGAAGGTAGCGGCCTATTTGTCGGAATTGGGCTTGCAGGTTCAGCAGGATGTCGGCAAGCATTTTGGCAAAGGCGTTGTTGGCGTTCTCACCAGCGACAAGCCGGGACCTACGATCGTGCTGCGAGCAGATATGGACGCTCTGGCGATTGCAGAGGGAAATACGTTCGCCTATCGTTCCTCGAGCGAAGGGGCTATGCATGCCTGTGGGCATGATGCCCATATGACGATGCTGCTTGGAGCAGCAAAGGCGCTCAGTCGGCACCGAGATATATGGTCTGGAACGATCAAGTTTGTGTTTCAGCCTGCGGAGGAAAGTGCGCTTCCAAGTCCAATTGATGGACGGATGATAAGCGGAGGCCGAGATATGATCGAGGCTGGGGTGTTGGAAGGCGTTGACCTTTGCTTTGCAATACATGTATGGCCGGAGCTGCCTACGGGTGTTGTTGGCATTCATCGCAAGGAGGCGATGGCGGCATCCTCGCATTTCCATATCGCTTTTCAAGGAGTGAACGGTCATCACAGCACGCCGCATTTGGCCGTAGACGCGCTGTCGATGGCGGTGCAATTTATTTCCGATGTTAAATTCGCCCTTGCAGCGGAAATTGACCCGTGGGAAACGAAGGTGTTTGCTTTCGGTACTTTGCACGCTGGCACTGCGATCAATGCGATTGCGGGAGAAAGCAAGCTGAGCGGCACATATCGCGTTTTTCACCCGGAGCTGACTTCGCAAATTCATCAGTTGCTGGAAAAGAGAGCGGATGCCGTCGCTAGCACTTATGGAGGCAGCTATACGTCGCAATATCGGCTTGGAACGCCGCTGCTGAATGATGCGTCAGCCGTTCAACTGACCGTTCAGGCCGGGCGAATCGCCTTGGGTGACGATAAGGTTGTTATTTTGGACAAGCCTAGCCTTGCTGGGGAGGACTTTGCGCTGTATGTTCAGGAAGTGCCGGGAGCATTCGCGTTCATTGGCATCGCCAATCCGTCAGCCGAAACGGTGTATCCGCTGCATCATCCCTTATTTGATATGGATGAAGAGGTGCTGACGCAGGGGGCAAAATTGTTCGTGCAATGGGTGCAGCAGGCGGGGGCGGAGTATGTGAGCCAGTAAGGCTTTCATACCCCCTTTCCAAAACAAAGCCTATGCGTTATAATAAATCGTAAAGTTTACGAATAAAATAAGCAGACTAATATGGACCAGTCTGTATCAGACAGCCTCTATCAAAAATGGGAAGCAAACGATTTGCTTCTCCAAATAAGAAAGGAAGACGACAAGGATGGCTAAAAAATCGAAAGTAGTAAGGGAAAGAAAACGACAGGAGACGGTTGCGCGTTATGCCGAGCTTCGCAAGCAGCTGAAGGAAAACAAGGATTATATCGGACTGAGCAAGCTGCCCCGTGATGCTTCGCCAACCCGGCTGCATCACCGCTGCGAGCTGACGGGCAGACCGCATGGCTACTTGCGTAAATTTAAAGTGTCGCGGATCGCCTTTCGCGAGCTTGCCTACAAAGGGCAAATTCCCGGCATCAAAAAAGCAAGCTGGTAACATAGATAAGCCAATAAAAACGGAAATGAAAATTCGTTCGGAAGGGGGGAGGACATGGACCCATTTACGATTCGCAGAATGGAAAAAATATTGGACGGCTACATTCATCGCAAAATCCCCCCGGATGTGCGGTCAGCTGTCCGTTTGACCTATGAGTGGGAAGGCGATCGGCTCACTTTGACGGAGGAGCTTCCGGATTTTGAAAATCGAAAATGGACAGGCGCACCTATTGTCCAGTTCCAATGGAAGCAGAACCAGTGGCATGTATATGCCACAGACAGCAATGGCGGCTGGAAAGCTGCATCCGCGATTGCACCGAACCCTCATTTCGAGCAGCAGCTGGAGCAGGTTGAAATCGATCAGGAGGGCATCTTCTGGATTTCCTAAACGTATGGGCACCATTTAGCACAATGGCCCGACTGACATGTCGGGCTTTTCGCGCGTAACATGAAACGAAGGAGTCTTACCAAAATGAGCAAAAATCAAGGCAATCACCGACTTCCAAGGGCCAAGGGAACAGATATGGCTAGCTTTTATAGCCCGAAAGACTGTGCGAAAAAGGTGAAACGCATCGTGCTGCCGCCGATGAATCGGCAAATCGTAGAAGAATTTTTCACGATTATGGGCATGAAGGAAAAGTTTGAAGAGCATGATGTGCCGATTCCCAACAAAGTTGTCATGTACGGGCCGCCAGGTACAGGGAAAACATTGACCGCCTTCTACATCGCGCAGCGGCTGGACGTTCCGCTTATTTTGGTTAGGCTCGATGCGATTATCCACAGTCATCTAGGGGAGACGGCGAGCAATGTCCGCAAAATATTTGATTATGCCAAAGCGACCCCCTGTGTCCTATTTCTCGATGAGTTCGATGCGATAGCAAGGACCCGTGAAAATAATGATGAAGTGAAGGAAATGGCGCGCGTCGTTAATACGCTGCTGCAGTGCTTGGACGAGTTTGATTGCGACAGTATTTTTATTGCGGCAACCAATTTGGAGGAGGAACTGGACAATGCGATATGGCGGCGCTTCGATACGAAGATGCATTATGGCATGCCGGATGATAGCAGCAGGTACGAATATATATCGTTGTTAATTGGAGATTTTGAACAGCAGGATCATATTTATGATACGGCCGCCAGTCTGCTTGCCGGGTGCAGCTTTGCGGATATGGAGCAAATTGTGCTCAAGGCAAAGCGTAAAGCGATTATTGAGAGCAGCCCGCTGCTCCAGTCTCATATTCAGGAGGCATTGACCGAATATAAACCGAAAATCATCGCGGTGTAGTGGTTAGGTTTTTTGGCGATGGGGAAGGGGAGACTCGGCTTATACGATATGGAGAGAAGGATGGTGAGGAAGAATGTCTTATAAGACAAGTATGAGCATGGCTTGCGAAGCGGAAAAAGTAATAAGCATGCATACTGCGCAGCGCTGGCAGCGGCGTGAGCGGGAACTGCAGAGCTGGCTGGCGCGTGAAAAAATAACCAAGCACCCGAAGCAAACGTTGCTGCTGGGGCATGTCTCGATCGATGCGGAGCTGCTCCCTGCGCTCACGCTGCTCAAGGAGCAGGGCATACCGACGGAATTTTCATGCGCTGGCGTTAGTGTGCTTGATGAGCCGGAGGATCATTCACTGTATGCGTATATTACATTTCCGGCTTGCGAACAGACGGAGCGTTTCATACAGCTTGCGATACAGCGAATGAAGCATCGCCTGCTCGTAACGTTCGAGCCGGCTCGGAACCGCTATGACCTATCCTCTTTTTATATTGGGCATAACCGATCCTTTTGCCTGCTGATGCTGCGCTGTGCTCAAGCTGTGGCTAAAGAGCAGCATCGGCCAAAGAGCTAGCGAGGTAGAGATCTGCATTGCAATATAAAATGTATGATGTGTGGATGTAAACCTGTAAAGCCAAACACCCCGCCAGCAATCGCCTGACGGGGTGTTTGGTATTCTTTCTTCTAAGTTAAGCTTTATTTCCACTTTTGCTCAATAAACTCGTCGCGGCCAGATTGCTCGCGATCCTCTTTGTAATGCTTTGGATTTTTTTTATGGAAGTTTTGATGATACTCCTCCGCCATATAAAACGTATCTGCCGCCCGAATTTCTGTTGCGATCGATTTATCGAAGCGTCCGCTGCTCTCCAGCTCCTGCTTGGAAGCGAGCGCCAGGGCGTGCTGCTCTTCATTATGGTAAAAAATCACCGTGCGGTACTGGCTGCCACGATCTTGAAATTGTCCACCTGCGTCCGTTGGATCAATTTGCGGCCAATATAGCTCAAGCAGACGCTCATAAGGGAACAGCTGCGGATCGAAGGCAATTTGCACAACCTCAGCATGTCCCGTTTCTCCTGCTTTTACCTGCTCATAAGTAGGGTCCTTCAGATGACCACCCATATAGCCAGATACAATACTATGTATGCCTGGGAGCTCCTCGAAAGGGGTAACCATACACCAAAAACAGCCGCCTGCGAATGTTGCATATTGCATAACGTATTCCTCCTTGACGCTTATAAACATTTGATAGGCTAAACGTTAGCCTGTCTTTTTGAAAAAGTCAATTGTGATCGGCCAATGCTGATTGCATTCATGGTCAAGGGAGCAGCAGAGCGTGCAGCCCATCTTCAGATATGACCTTAATGCCATGCTGGCGGAGCAGCGCTGTCGTCACGCCATTTCCCGCTATTTTTTCACCCGAAAATTGTCCATTGTAAATCATTGTACTGCCGCAGGAAGGACTGTTCTCTTTAAGCACGACTACTGTGGCTTCTAATTCGAGCGCTAGCTCTGATTTGGCTTATTATTGTCACATTTTTTGCTGTGCAATAGCTCGATAGGGCTATTACCATTCATGGCTTCTTAAGGTACGATGAGGCAGGTAATCTTGTATCATTTGAAAATATGGAGGTAAGCTTACATTGCATATGCGAAAAATCATCCCCTTATTACTTTTCATAGGCTTGCTGCTGCTCGCGGCGGCCTGCTCCAACGTGTCAAGCACGAACGGTGAACAAGCAAAACCGACCGAGAAGGAGTTGTCTTTTCTTTTTAACTTTGCAAGCCAAACGATTGATCCACATCTGGATTATACCCCGCTTAGAGCAGGCGTCGTTGAAACGCTGGTCAAGCTGGGCGAAGACCTTCAAATCCAGCCTTGGCTTGCGGAAGAGTGGAGCAGCCCGGATGGGCAGCATTGGACGTTTAAAATCCGGGAACAGGTGACGTTCCAAAATGGCAAGACGCTGGATGCAGCTGCCGTCAAGCAATCACTGGAGCGGGCGATGGAGCAAAATCCGGGCGTTAAGCAGGTTTTGAAAATCAAGCAAATGGAAGCGAGCGGACAAAGCCTGCAAATTACGACGGAGCAGCCATTTCCCCAGTTTCCATCGGAGCTAGTTCACCCCAATACAGCGATTATTGACGTGTCTGCACCGGAGCCTGATAAAAAGCCAATCGGAACCGGTCCTTTTCAAGTGGCCGCGTTCGCTTCCGGCAGCTCGCTTAAGCTGGATCGCTACGACCAGTATTGGGATGGGGCAGCAAAGCTCAGTCATGCTACCTTCAGCTTTAATGAAGATGCCAATGCCCGCTTGTCAGCGCTTATGGCTGGGGATGCGGATATTGTGTACCGTCCGCCAGTAGAAAGCATCGAAACGATGAAAAGTGACGCCAGTCTGCATTTGGATTCTGTCGTCAGCCTGCGGACGCATGAGCTTATTTTTAATACAAAGCATGCGGATTTTCAAAACAGCTACGTTCGCAAAGCTTTCGATGCGCTCGTCAACCGCAATGACTTGAAGGACGCCATTATGGGCGGCCAAGCGACGATTGCCAGCGGTCCTTTTTTGCCAGAATTTCCGTTTGTGCCCGCCTATGAACCGAAGGAAATCGGATTGGACGCCGCTCGAAAATGGTTCCAGCAAGCAGGCTATGAGGTCGAGCAGGGCAAGGTAAGCAAGGATGGCCAGCCGCTTTCCTTCAAGCTGGTCACATACGCGTCCCGAGCGGAATTTCCATTGCTGGCCCAAGTGCTGCAATCGCAAGCGAAGGAACTAGGCATTACCATTACGATCGCACAGGTAGATAAATACGAAGATTATTTGCTGGAGAAGGGCGATTGGGATTTAGGCACATACAGCCCGTTAATTGCGCCGCGCGGGGATGCGAGTTATTTTCTAAATGTAGCCTTTAAGCCGGATGGCTCGCTGAATTTCGGTAAAATCAACGATAAAGAGCTGAGCACTTGGATTGATAAGCTGGATCAGACGGTGGACACAGATGAGCGCAATGCTTTAATTAAACAGGCGCTTACCCGTATTGATGAAGAAATGTACTATTCCTACCTCGTGCATCCGAATACGCTCGTTGTGTACCGCGACAAGGTAAAAAACTGGGTGACGAGTAAAAGCGAATATTATATGCTGACGAACCAACTGGATGTGGAAGTGAAGTGAGCATCGTTTGGAAAAGGGGCGTAGAGCTTGTTCTGTTTATTCTGCTGCTTTCCTTCGTCAGCTTCGTCTTCGTCAAGCTTGCCCCTGGAGATGCCGTTAAGCAAATGCTCCGTTCAGATGACGTTGCCGTAACAAGCTCGGAAATCGAACGGCAGAGGGAAGAGCTGGGGCTAAACGAACCGGTATTCATACAATATGGTCATTGGCTTGCAAAATTAGTGCGACTAGATTTGGGCCATTCCTATATGACGAATCGGCCAGTAAGCGAGGAGCTGCTTGGTAAAATGCCAGCGACGCTGCTGCTTACCGGCAGCTCGCTGCTTATTTTATTACTCATTGCATTGCCGCTTGGCGCTTTGTCGGCCCTTTATCCGAATCGTGTCATTGACCGCGCAAGCCGTCTCCTTGCTGTAATGGGTACTTCTATCCCTAGCTTTTGGCTAGGGCTTCTTTTTATAGAAGGGCTGTCCGTACGGGCAGGCTTATTTCCGTCGATGGGAACGGGGACGCTTGCGCATCTCGTGCTGCCATCACTGACACTTGGTCTTACAATGTCTGCTGTTTACGTCCGCTTAATTCGCTCCAGTCTTATGGACAGCTTAACGCAGGATTTTATTCGCGGAGCACGGTCACGCGGCATTGGCAGCGGAAAAATTTTGCTTCTTCATGCTTTTCGCCACGCGCTTACACCCGTTTTGACGATGTTTGGTGTCAGCGTGGGCAGCTTGCTTGGCGGCACGGTTGTCATTGAGGTGCTGTTTGCTTATCCGGGCATGGGCAAGTTCATTGTGGATGCCATTCAGAGCAGGGATTATCCGGTCATTCAAGGTTATATGGTCGTGATGGGAATTGTCGTCACGCTTATTCATTTACTGGTGGATTTGGCGAATCATGCTCTGAACCCGGAAATACGTTTGAAAGGGGAGAACCGATGAAGAAGTTAAGCCCTGCAGGATATATAGTAACTCTGCTTTTCGCAGTGCTTGCTTTCTCGGTTTTCCTCGTTCCGCATGATCCGTATGTGGTGAATCTTAACGTCCGCTTGCTGCCGCCGAGCACACAATATTGGCTGGGTACGGATGGACTGGGCAGAGATCTGTTTTCCCGCCTGTTGATTGGAGGGCGAAATACGATTGGGGCTAGTCTAATCGTGCTTGTAGCAGCGCTAAGCATGGGTATTCCTGTGGGGCTGCTGTCGGGGTATGTGGGCGGCTTTGCGGATCGTCTATTTATGCGTGTGTCGGATTCCTTCCTCGCTTTTCCGGATTTCATGATTGCAATTGTGTTAAGCGGCCTAATGGGGCCGGATGTGTTCAATCTGATCATTGCCATTGCAGCGGTCAAATGGATCGCGTACTCGCGTATTGTACGCAATAGTGTCAGGTCTGAAAAACATAAGGATTATATAGCTATTGCCCGCTTGAACGGGCTAAGCTCGTTTCGAATCGTTATCAAGCATTTGCTGCCGCATGCGTTCAGCAATGTGATCGTTATTGCTTCGCTGGACGTGGGCAAAATCATTTTGATGATTGCGTCGCTTTCCTACATTGGACTTGGCGTTCAGCCGCCGTCGCCAGAATGGGGAGCGATGCTGAACGAAGGCCGCGCCTATTTTCACCAAGCTCCGTATTTGATGATTGCACCGGGACTGGCTATTATGCTTGTCGTACTATTGTTCAACGCTTGGGGTGACCGGATTCGCGATCGGCTGGATGTGAAACGAAGCAGGGAGTAAAGGAGATCACGGCGATGAGCGTATTAAAAATAAAGGGACTTAGCTTAAACGCAGGGCAGCAGCAGCTTGTTTCGGACCTTCATCTATCCATTGAAAAGCAGCAATGGCTCGCTTTAATTGGCGAAAGCGGCAGCGGCAAAACCCTGACTGGCTTAGCGATTGGCGGCTTGCTGCCTCATGCTGTGCGCATGACGACTGGCCAGATTTTTTTGGAGGGACAATCCCTTTCGGAGCTTTCGGCACAACAAATACGCGGCTTGCGAGGCAAAGATATTGCTTATATTTTTCAGGATTATGCGGGGATGTTCAGTCCCTTTATTCGACTGGGGAAGCAGCTGGATGAAACGCTTCAAGCGCATAGTCGCTTAGGACGCAGGGAGCGGAAAAAGCAAATTTTGACTTGCTTAGGAGAGGCGCGTCTGCCAGCAGAGCGCGTATTTAACAGCTATCCATTTGAGCTGAGTGGCGGCCAATTGCAGCGGGTCTCGATTGCAGCAGCGCTGCTGCTTCAGCCGAAGCTGCTTATTGCCGATGAACCGACGACTGCGCTGGATCATGCAACGGGAGAGGAAATACTACGTTTGCTAAAGGAAATGCAGGAGCGAATCGGCTGCGCGATCCTGTTTATTACGCATGACTTAAAGCATGTCAGGCGTTATGCCGATCAAGTGGCGATTATGCGCGAAGGCTGTGTGCTGGAGTCGGGCGATGTGCGGGCAGTGCTGGAGCAGCCCACACATTCCTATACGAAGCAGCTTCTTGCGGCTGAGCCGATTCTATTGTCGTCACTAACATTAACGCCTGAGCGAGAACCGATGCTGCGGCCAGTAGACGCCCATCAATCCATGCTGGAGCAGGAAAAAAGATTTGAGGCCAGCAGAGGGAATCGTATGCTTGCCGCTCAAAATCTAGTCAAAACGTACCCGAAAGGCATCAAGGCGCTGGATCAAGTGACTTTTACGCTGAAAGCAGGGGAGTGTTTAGGGCTGGTCGGTGAGAGCGGCAGCGGTAAAAGCACATTGGCTAGATGCTTGATGCTTATAGAGACACTTGACGAAGGCCAACTTATATTCCAGCAAACGTCGCTGCATAAACGGAAAACTCAGGCACAGTCGTTCATAAGCGGACGTATTCAAACGGTATTTCAAAATCCAGCAGCCAGTTTGAACCCGAGGCTAACGATTGTAGATTCGTTAATGGAGCCGCTGGATGTATTCAAGGACAAATCGCCTGCGTTTTTAGGCGATTGCCGATATAAACGGAATGAAGCCGCTGCTCTTTTGCTCGATATGGTAGGGCTTCCGGCTAGCGTGATGCGGCAATATCCCCATGAGCTGAGCGGGGGCCAGAAGCAGCGGGTATGTATCGCCAGGGCGATCAGCATTGCGCCTGACTTTATTATATTGGATGAGCCGACCGCAAGCCTGGATATGATCATTCAGGCCCAGATTTTAAAGCTATTGCAGCAATTACAGCAGCAGCTTGGTTTTGCCTGCTTGTTTATTTCGCATGATTTGGCAGCCGTGCAGCTCATGTGCAGGCGTATTATGGTGCTGCAGCATGGGAAAATCATAAGCGAATATGAACGATTTCCTGCTTCATCAATTCAATAAAGCGTTGTGCCGCTTTGGTCAAATAACGGTCCTTTAGCCAGATGAGTCCGGTGGCAAAATGTAGTTCATAAGCCTTACTTATCTAGCCAGAAGAAATGCCCGAAGGCTCCTTTGAAGGGGACTTCGGGCATTTTTTGATCAACGATTATGAAAATAAGGAAGTAAGCGACGCTTAATCCATGTAAGGTGTTACATGAAAATTAATCCAGCTCAGCGCGTGTGAAGAGATCGCTGATTAAATCATGATCCTCACAGGCTGCTTTGAAGGCTAATGCAAATTTCACCAGAGCTTCCCGATTGCTGGAGTACACGCAGAACATGCCGGCCTCCGGGTCGAAGTGGATATGCTGGGCAAGCTCCGGCATTTTTTCCTCCAAAAATACAGCGGCAAGCGAGCTCCAGTCATAGCCGCTGCCTTCAAAGCCTTCATACGCCCTCGTATCAAACAGCGCCTGCTTGTAGGTACCGGCATTTAGAATGACAGACCAGGATTTATTGTCGTGGTCAATAAAGATAAAGGGCTGCAGTTGTGCTGTGATTCCGTCAGCATCCGAATGAAGCAATGCTTTGTTGGCAGGGGCTGCATAGGCGTTTAACTGCTCAATCACCTGCTTAATAGCTTCATTCGTCATGGAGAGGGTACGATCCGTTACAGTGATTTTTCCCAGCTGAATGCGATTATCGAGCCAGTCCGTAATAAAGGCTGGAGCATAGCCGCCTGTGCTAAACTCACCGTCACTGCATGCGATCATCGTATCGTAGTCATCGACATATTTTTTCTTCGTTGGATATGGATAAGTTTTAGTATAGAGCCAAAATTGCAAATCATACATCAAGGTTGATAATTCATCGGCGTGAAAGACGAAATGCCCTTTTTCCTCGGTAATTTTAGTGCAGATCGAACGAATTTTTCCTTCTAGATTATCCGTTTCCGTAACAGCAGTACATAGCTCAGTCAGTAGAGGGGAAAACTCGCCTTCTGCTACCTTTTTCAAATCAGCTTCTTTATCCTCAGCCGAGGTGTCATATTCATCATCATGAACGAGCCCTTTAATAAAAGCTTCAAAGCTGCATGCCAAATAAGTAATGTTGTATTCGTCCTCTTGATCGACGTGAACGACGGACGGTTCACCTTCTGGGCCGCTGAAGCGGTAATCCAGCATAATGACATCATGGCCTGCAGATGGACAGTCGCAAATGACAATCCCAAGGTCAGGATATCCCCATTCTTCTATCATAAACCGGCTCCCCAAATCGCCGCCAAGCGTGTAGGATTTATTGCGTCCAATGCCCATAATGCCTGTAATCGCGACGTGATCCTCTGACCATGAGGTCGGTTCCTCCGTTGGAAAACGGCAATTGACGGGAACCCCGCCGTTTTGGGTGTTCATTAAGGCGATGTAGGAAGCTGGTAGCTTGTAGCCAAGCTCCTGCTCAATGGAGGCGATAAGTTCAGCGGTTGGATGCGGCATCACATAAGACTTGCGGGCATAGTCGCTGTCCTCCCAAAAGCTCTGTAAATCGAACGAGGCGAAGGGCACGTCTTTCCCGGTGCCGCGATTTTGCCCGGCTGCTTCGCTTTCTGCTACATAGCGCTTATTCTGGAGCACCATTTTTTCGGCGAGCGGCTTGGTCCACTCCAAAAACTCCAAGGTTGATACCGATTGGGGGTCCAAGCGACGGGACAGCTCAAAAGCCTGTAAGGCGTCCACATAACGAGCTAGAGAATAGTAAGCATAGCCTTGGCGAAAATGCCATAAAGGATCGTTTTTACCTTGCTCGGAGATTAATGAAAGCTGATGAAGCGCATCGCGATAACGCTCTGTATTGTTAAGGGCCCTGGCAAGCTGGATAATGATCTCATAATTTCTGTCGGCTTCAGGGATTTCCTGCAATCGATCAACGATGTTCTCGAACGCTTCTTCCTCATGCCAAAGGTTGATTTGTGCCAAAAGCTGCTGATCCATAAGTGCGCTTCACTCCTCATATGAAATAGCCATATCTTTTATGATATATTGTTAATTATATCCTGAAACGAAGGCGGCTGGCTAATCCTTAAGCGGCTAAGCGGGAACGCAGGGTATAATAAAAGAGTCAGCAAATTGATGAAAAAGTAGGCGATCGAAGATGAGCGAGAAGCAAGCCAATATAAATACCGGATGGAACTTTGACAACAGCTACGCCCGTTTGCCAGACGGATTGTTTACAGCAACAAACCCAACGCCTGTACGCTCGCCAGATCTGATTATTTGCAATGATCCGCTAGCTGCATCTTTAGGGCTGGATGCCGAGACGCTGAAGAGCGAGGAAGGCGCAGCTATGCTTGCTGGAAATCAGATTCCCGAAGGCGCTTTGCCGCTTGCCCAAGCTTATGCGGGGCATCAGTTTGGCCATTTTAACCGCTTGGGGGACGGACGAGCTTTGCTGCTGGGCGAACAAATAGCACCCTCAGGCGAACGAGTCGATATTCAGTTAAAAGGCGCAGGTCGAACGCCATATTCTCGCGGTGGCGATGGCCGTGCGGGGGTTGGGCCAATGCTGCGTGAATACATCATTAGCGAAGCGATGCATGGGCTGGGCATTCCCACTACCCGCAGCTTGGCCGTCGTTAAAACAGGTGAGCCTATTTTCCGTGAGGATACGCAGCAGGGGGCGATTCTGACCCGGGTAGCTGCGAGCCATATCCGTGTCGGAACGTTTCAATTTGCTGCTCAATGGGGAGCAGCGGAGGAGCTGCGAGCACTGGCGGTCTACACCGTGCAAAGACATTTTTCACCTATTGCTGCTGATGCAAATCGCTATCTTTCCTTGCTTCAGGAAGTGATTAAGCGCCAAGCATCGCTCATTGCCAAATGGCAGCTTGTTGGTTTTATTCATGGCGTAATGAACACGGACAACATGGCGCTTAGTGGCGAAACGATTGATTACGGCCCATGTGCCTTTATGGATGCTTATAACCCAGCGACGGTATTCAGCTCCATCGATAGTCAAGGTCGTTATGCCTATGGAAATCAGCCTTACATCGCGGTCTGGAATTTGGCAAGATTAGCCGAATCGATATTGTCGCTCCTGCATGACGATGAGGAGCAGGCGCTAAAGCTTGCCGAGCAAGCTTTAGCGGATTTTACAGAGCAATACCACCGTCAATGGCTCACGGGCATGCGTGGAAAGCTGGGGATTTTCAATGAGGAGGAGCAGGACGACGAGCTAATGAAAGACCTGCTCACTTTGATGGAAAAGCATAGCGAGGATTACACGAATACGTTTGTCGCGTTGACCTTTAACAAGCCGGATGACTCTGCTCTGTTTAACAGCGAGGAGTATACAGAGTGGCATGAGCGGTGGCAGAACAGGCTGGGCAGACAGGAGCAATCGAGCAAAGAAGTCGAACAACTCATGCGCAGCAGCAATCCAGCGATCATTCCGCGCAATCATCGGGTGGAAGAGGCGCTGGAGGCGGCGGTAAAAGGGGATTACAGTGTGATGGAGCGGCTGCTCGAGGCGCTTGCCGATCCGTATGCGCATTCTCCAAAGCAGGCTGATTATGCGGCATTGCCTGAGCCGTCAGACTGTGCTTACCGCACTTATTGCGGAACGTAAATGCACGAATATGGACATTACTTCCATAATCCTGCATAATACACTCAAGAACGACAACTGAAAATAAGCTTGTAAACTATTGTCGAAATTCATGCGATATGCGAGAGGTGGAATCGTTTTGTCGAAAACGGAAGAAATCACCGCTTTTATAGAAGCGCTGGATGTGCCATGGCAGGTCGAAGTATCGAATCAGCTGCGCAGCCTGATACATGAGGTCATTCCAGACGTTCAGGAGCGACTGCAATATAAGAAGCCTCATTTTTTGAAAAATGGAAAGTACGCGGCGGTCATTTCGCCTTCTAAAAAAGCGGTTTCCTTCACCATATTCCATACGACGGGTCTGGATTTACCAGCTGAGCTGTTTGAAGGCCCGAAGGAGCGGAAAACGATTAAAATTCAGGAAAAGGATACCCCTGACTATTCGCAATTGACGGAGTATCTGGAGCAGGCGTCCAAAGAGCTTTAAGCCTTTCCTGCTTGCCCGAAACCTATAAAGCTGTCCAAGCACAAGAATGGAACTGAGAGGCTGCTGCAGCTCACAGCACAACTTTCTGATTTGTGCGGGGACAGCTTTTTTATTAATACGCTTCTGTTTTAGCTCAAAGCTTGAAGGTAAAGGAGAGGCCGATGAATAGGGAAGAGGCTTTACTATTATTAGAATGTCATGCCTTTGCGTTTGAAGATATCGAGCATGAGAAGATGACGAACGGTTTTCTCGGCATGCTTCGCCCATTTGGCGGTCAGCTCGTGGAAGAGAATTTTCATGAGGTAATGACAATCCTTGATGTGCTGTCGCCCGAATTAACGAATAAAACGGTAAGCAGTGAGATGATGGCCTGTTTATGGAGCATTTGCCATTTGGGCAGAGCCTGGGCGGTAGAGCCGGATGGCATGCTGCGGAGCAACGGCCTCATTACGGCAGTGCAAACGAAGCAGATGGAGGAGTGGCTGAGCATCATCTCTTACGCAGTGATGATCCTGCTGGAGGACGGCGGAGCAGAGGAAGCGTTCTGGGGATATGAAGAATATAAGAGAGAGAGGAATAAATGATGGAATGGACGCTTGAAGATGTAGAACAGACCAGCAAGCTGTATCCAGACAGCTTCTTTATCCCGCCTGCGAAGGAGCGGCGGGCGCAAGAAGTAGGACGACGGGTCAGATTGCATTTTACACTGGCAAGCCCAGGGGAAAATGAGCCGAGAGCCGAACGGATGTGGGTGGAGATTACAGATTTTAACCAAGCGACTGAGCAATACACGGGGGTGTTGACGAACCAGCCGGTCTATTTGAAAAGCTTGAAGCTAGGAGACAGCCTGGTGTTCGAGCCGCAGCATATTGCCAGAACGATTCTGCGGGAAGGCGATGAGAGATGGCTTGCGGATGGCGAAAAAATGGCACTCGTATCTAGACGCTGCTTGGAGCAGGGCGATGCCGTGTGCTGGATGTACCGTGAAGCTGGCGACAATGAGCACGATAGTGGCTGGCGTTTGTTCGCGGGCGATGAGGAAGACAGCTATATTAACGCCGATAATATTTTCAGAGTGCAAGTTTATGAAATGGTAGACCGGGACGCTAGTTTATTGGCGCCCTTTAAGGGAGCACATGGCTCGTCGGTTGAAAGGCAAGGAAGAGAAGCTGCCTGGGAAGAGGTAGTGGAGGAATAGTAGAATGACCCACTTCCCTTGCAAACGACAATTTATCAATAAAAGCTGAGAAGACTCCTTCCTCTTTAGGGAGGAGATGAATAGGTAGTTTTTTTATTTTACACGAACAGATGTGCTATAATCATAACAACATATATGGAAGGAGGTGGGTGGCGTGTTGGTGCATAAAGCTTATAAATATCGGATCTATCCGAATGAAAAACAACAAACTCTGATTCATCAGATGTTTGGCTGTTGCCGTTTTGTATACAATCATTTCTTGGGCTTATGGAATGATACCTATACGGCAACAGGCAAAGGATTATCCTACAACACTTGTGCCACCCAACTTCCTGCCTTAAAACAAGAACATGAGTGGTTGAATCTTGTCGATAGTATTGCGTTGCAATCGGCAGTTCGAAACGTGGCGGATAGCTTTAATCGATTCTTTAAGAAACAAAATCAAGCTCCACGTTTCAAGAGCCGTAAGCTTCCTGTTCAAAGCTACACCACCAAATACACGAATGGCAATATAGCTATCGAAGGGGATCAACTCAAGATTCCAAAATTGGGCTGGCTTCGCTTTGCCAACTCCAAGTCGACAGAAGGACGCATTCTATCTGCAACGGTTAGGCGGAATGCGGCAGGAAAGTATTTCGCATCTATCGTCTGTGAAGTCGAGGTTCAACCTTTGCCGCAAACCGACAAACATATCGGTATTGACTTAGGACTCAAAGCGTTTGCTGTATGCTCCGATGGCATGCGGGTTGCCAATCCTAAAGCGTTTCGAAAGCACGAAAACAGATTGGCGATGTGGCAACGCCGCATGGCTCGTCGCTCAAAAGGCGGCTCTAATTGGCAAAAAGCTAAAAATAAAGCAGCTCAAATTCATGAAAAAATTGCAAATGTTCGTCATGATTTTTTGCATCAACTCACAACGAAGCTGATTCGTGAAAACCAAACAATCAGTATCGAGGACTTAAAAGTGACAAATATGCTTAAAAACCATAAGTTAGCCAAATCCATTAGCGATGCGTCTTGGGGTGAATTCGAACGACAGTTATCGTATAAATCGCAGTGGTACGGACGCACGGTGAAGTTCGCAGACACATTTGCTCCGACGAGCCAAACGTGTCATGTGTGTGGACTCATTCATAAAGAAGTGAGAAACCTTAGTGTGCGAAAGTGGGTATGCCCTTCATGTGGTGCAGTTCATGATCGGGATGAAAATGCCGCACAAAATATAAAAGACGTTGCAGTGTAAACTACAACGCCATGAACTGTGGGAACTGCAATAGCAGATTTCCTGCGAAAACTGCGGGAACCGCAGGGATCGCTTGGTTAATTTTGCTTCGTTTAGAAGCAACTACCCGAGAATCCCCCCACTTCAAGCGTTAGCTAAGTGATGGGAGCGTTCAATCTGGATAAATAGCGTAATTTCAGCATGCTATATAAGTTGAACTAAAGAAAGCAATGAGAGTAGTTACGACCTGTGCTCTCATACAAATCAATCTTTCAACTATATAGATTAGTAGAGGAGAGAGCCTAATGTCTGATTTTGATGATCTCGCAGCGCAAAGGCGCAAAAATCTAAAGCTTATTCAATTTAATCAAGAGGATCAATCGCTTGTCGAGTCGGATAAGCCAGCGGAAACGTTCGATGATGTAGGTGGACTGGAAGATGTTAAAAAGAAAATTCGCATGAACTTCATTTTGCCGCTAAAGCAGCCGGAATTGTTCGCAGCCTATGGCAAATCAGCAGGAGGAAGCCTGCTGCTGTTTGGGCCTCCGGGGTGTGGCAAAACGTTTCTGGCGCGAGCAGTGGCGGGCGAAATTGAAGCTAATTTTATCCATATTGAGCTGCAGGCGATTCTTTCGATGTATACGGGGCAGAGCGAGCATAACTTGCATGATTTTTTTGAAAAAGCGCGCCAGTGCAGGCCTTGTGTCATTTTCATAGACGAGCTTGATGCAATGGGCGGCAGCCGGAACCAAATGCGTCAGCATCACGATCGCATGCTGGTCAACCAACTGCTGTTAGAGCTGGACGGCCTGCAAGCGGAGAACGAGAACGTATTTGTAATTGGCGCAACCAATACGCCATGGTATTTGGATTCCGCGCTCAGACGTCCTGGACGCTTTAACCATCTTGTATTTGTACCGCCGCCAGAGGAAGCGGAGCGCCAAACGATTTTGGGGCTGAAGCTGAAAGGCAAGCCCGTGGATTCGCTGAATTTGGAGCGGATTGCTGCCGAGACGAAATATTTTTCAGGAGCTGATTTGGAGCAGGTCGTTAGCGATGCGGTGGAATCGGCGATGGAACGCATGCTGGAGACAGGTGAAGTGCAGCCGATTTCCCAAAATGATGTGAAAGCCGCAGTGAAATCCCGCAAAGCGACAACGCTGGAGTGGTTTTCGACCGCGAAAAACTATGCGACCTTCAGTGATGTAAACCGTGACTATCAGGTTGTTCTGGATTATATGAAGAAGCACGGCATTAAGTAGCAGGAAGGAGCAGGGAAAAGCTTTGGCGGAAGATAGAGATTTTGAGCAAAATACTTATGCTGCTGTATACCAGTTGATTGAGTGGAACCGGTATAAGGAAGCTCTGGTGCAAGCGGAGCAGATTTTGCGCCATAACCCGGAAGATACAGATGCTTTGGCACTTATAGCACGGATTTATTTACTAATGGAGGATTACGAAAAAAGCTTATATTGGTCCGGTGAAGTGTTAAAGCGCGAGCCGGACCATACAGATGCTTGGTATGTGCGGGTTGTCACCTATTACGAGACGGATGATGAGAAGGCCTTTCTGGAAGCTGCATATGAAGCTTTGCGAATTGAGCCATACAGCGCCCACTACCACTATCTGCTTGCTAGCCAAATGAACAAAATAGGGAAATTCAAGGAAGCGAAGGAGCATCTCCTGCAAGCGCTCCAGCTGAATGCGGAATCGCCGCTTTATTTGGCTGTACTGAGCTATACGGAAGCGCTGCTGGGTCATTTTGAGCAATCGGAGCAATTGGACAGGCAGGCTATTCAGGCAGAAGCGGAAAATCCAGGTGTGCTGCTGCATCTCGCTTGGGCGGCAGGCCACCGCGGCGACTATACGCTGCAGGAAAAGTATATGCAAAGCGCCGTCAGGCTCAATCCAGAGGATAAGCAGTATCAGGATGAATATTTGAATGCTTTGCAAAATAGCCATAAGCTGTATCGTCTTTTTTTAGCACCGATGAAGATCATAAGGCGCATGAAACGCTGGCAGATTTTTGTCAGCTGGTTAGCGGCTGCGATCTTTTTTAGACCGCTCCTTATTCTGTTTATTGTGCTCTATATTATGTCCTATTGGATGACGAAGGCGATCGTGCATGTTCGCGTTTTTGGCTGGCGGCGTCGTGGATCTTGAATCATCCTTTTGCAGCTAAAAAGATTCGAAGCGGGGCGATAAGCTGTTTCCGGTACTTTATCGGAGGCAGCTTATTAGTTTATATTGCGACTGAATAGGCAACAGGAATGAAGGCTCTAGGAAGGGGGGCGGTCATGCAAAATCTAGCAAACTTGATGAAGAGACTTATCTTTACTTCGGTTCACTGCTATTCTTTCCGGGGTCAAGCGGACGATCAATTAACCCCGAAAATGCTCCATACCTATGCCATAGGCTATGTAACCGCTGGCAAGGGCTTACTAAAAATGAACGGTACTGCAACTCAAGTCAAGCCAGGTGATTTGTTTTTTCTACAGCCTGAAATGATGGTTGAAGGGCATTCTGATTCCACGGATCCGATTCAGTATTCACTGATTCTTTTCTCCTGTATGCAGTTGAGCAAGCCTGTTGAAGGCTGGTCAGTCAAGCGGCCTATTTTTCCATTGCAGGGGAAGATTGCGCTAGTTGAAGATCGTTCTTCTGTCGAGGGGCTAATCCAGCAGTTATTTGAATTAAGCCAGCATTTCCTTGTACTGGAGAGACATACGATTCATTATGTTCTCTCAAGTCTGTTGCTAATTATAATGGGCAGAAATATACCTGCGAAGCAGCAGACCGTGGGCATGGAGCATGTGCTGGCCTATATGAATGAAAATTACACGAAGGATTTGCAGGTGAGCCAGTTAGCGGAGATGGCGGGCTTCAGCACGAATCATTTTACGAAAACGTTTAAAAATCAAATGAGCATCACACCTTCAGAGTATCTTTTGAAACAACGGATTATAAAAGCAAAGCAATTATTGGTTTCCTCGATGAAAGCTAAGCGTGTAGCTGAGCAGGTCGGTTACAAGGATGAGCATTATTTCAGCAGAGTTTTCAAAAAAGCCGAAGGCGTTGCTCCTACCTTATATATTAAAAACAAATGCCATCGCATTGCCGCATTATATTATGGGCTGGATGACCATCTGATTACACTTGGATATAAGCCAGTTGCTGCACTATCCTATACGGAACGGGTCTCCTCTACCTATACCATCCCCATGCTAAATGAGTACAGCAAGGAAAGCTTTATGCTCCAAGGCGGCCAGACGAATTACGATAAGCTGCTGAGGACAAAGCCGGATCTGATGCTGACAAGTGATCGACTGGAGCAGGATGAAAGGTTAAATCAGATTGCGCCCACTGCCGTGCTTAAGCATTCGAACAAATACGGACAGACGTTGGAGCAACTTGCAGGCCTATTAGGTAGAGAGCAGCAGGCCGCGGTATGGATAAGCAGGTATGGCGAGAGAAAGGAAAGACTGAAAGAACGAATGAAGGCGCACTGGGGGGAACAAAGTGTTTATTTTATAAGGGTGAGCCAGAACTTCTATCGGGTATACGGAAAAAGAAATCAAACAGGCAGTCTTTTTTATGATGATCTGGGATTATCGCTTCCGGGTGGGTTCCCTGCTCACGAATGGGCGCTCGATATCCAGTTGAACGATCTGCCGTTGTTGAACCCACAGCATATTTTTCTTATGGCTGACCCAACTAATGGCTCGAAAATGCGCCTGCAGCATTTACTTCAATCGGAAGAGTGGCAAGCCCTTGATGCGGTACGTCGCCATCATGTATATGACGCTAGCGATTTATTTTTCAAAGCGCTGGGCCCTTCCGGGAGAATGTGGGCGATGAATTATGCGGCATTTAAGCTGGGCATAACAGAATGAAAAGATCCACCATAATAGCATGGAATAATCCATGGTTAATGGAAGGGCCTTTCTTTATGATTAGTGATAATGATTATTATTACTATAAAGAGAGGGTTAAAACAAATGAATAAGCACCGAATGATGTACCTCGTATTTTTGGCTATGCTGCTGCTTGCAGTGACGGCTTGCGGTAAAGGAGAAGGTCAAGCGAGTGAACCCGAACAAACGAATCAATCTGTGGAGAAAGCGACTCGTACCGTTACCCACCTGAAAGGGGAAGCCGTCGTTCCCGCGAAGATCGACAAAATAGTTGTGCTCTCCGCTGCCTATATTGATCATCTGCTCACAATCGGCGAAAAACCAGTTGGTGTGAATGTGGAGACCCGCTATGGTGGAGACTACCTTCCTTATTTAGCAAGCGAGCTGGAAGGTGTAGAGCTGGTAGGCTCTGCGGATAGTCCCAATTTGGAAGCGATTGTTCAACTGGAACCTGATGTCATTCTCATAGAGAGCCGAACTGCGGAAAATACGTATGCACAGCTGGAGAAGATCGCACCAACGCTTGTGCTTGGTACGGAGTGGCTGGAGTATGGCGATGATACGGCCTACTGGACTGCGGATTTATTGAAGGTGGCCGAGTTGTACGACAAAGTGGATTTGGCTAAAGAGAAAATTGCCGAGCTTGATGAAAAGACTAAGCAAGCCAGTGAGAAGATAAAGGCGCTCGACAACCATAACCTTGCCTATTTAAGAGTCAGAGAGAAGAACCTGCAAATTTACGCTGAAAAAGGCCATCCTACGAGTACGCTGCTGTATCATGATCTCGGCTTTTCGAAAACTTCATCGACGCCTGAGGAGCAGCGCGGCGAGCTGTCATTAGAAGTGATTTCCGGTTTAGATGCACATTATATCGTGCTTGAAGTTGATCCTAATGGACGGGATAATTTGAAGAGCATCAACGAAAGCTCATTTTGGAATAAGGTTTCTGCGGTGCAAAATAATGAGGTGTATGAAACAGACTCGTTTTGGCTGTTTAAAGGCTGGGGCGTCATTGGCCGTGGACAAATTATAGATGAAGTATTGAAAATGATGGAATAAGAAGATGGGGGAGCATTCTCAGCAGGAACAGGCGGTTAACTTTTTACAAGAGAATTTTCATATTTCCATAGGGGAGTTGGAGGAAGAAGCCTATCCATTCGCAGCTGTAGAGCTTCTAGATCATGCCAGATGTTCTCACATTATGAAGCTCCAATCCAGACAACTGGAAGATCCGGGCGATATCGTAGTGGGAACCTTGTTTGCAAAACGTTACTCTGTATTTTTTATGGGGCTGGTGTCTGCTGTTAGTTTATTTGATTGTCCACTGGAAACATCACCAGCAAGTGTGCGATTTCGGATAACTAATTTCGCAGCAATGGAATATCAAGCAACGTTTGTGGCTCGTCCATGGCTGCCCGTTTTAGAGCTGGAACAGCGCAAAGTAGAGGTTAACGATTGGACGGATCGATTGCTGCGGCATACGGAAAGGATTTTGACAGCGGTATCCTCACATACAGGAGTAAAGGTTAACGTCATGTGGTCGCTGATTTCGCATTATGTTCAAAATAGTTATGCCCGTCTGGAGCAGAATACTGGCGTTTGGCAAACGGAACAGCGATTGCAGCTTATTATGGCCGATCGGAATAATTTGTTTGAACAAAGGAAGAGCAATCCGCTGGCTGTTTCATTTCGCGAATTTGATCATCCTCAATATGGAGGGGCTCCGTTTCTTTTACGCCGTTATTGCTGCTTGGCATACCAGCTGCGGCGTGAGGGACAGCAGGTGCATGGGTATTGCAGTACTTGCCCGAAAATCAGCGAAGAGGAAAGGCTCGATCTACTGATAAATGGAACAAATACTTAGCTGATAACGAATAGAATAGGTGTGTTTTTAGAGAAGCTCCTGCGGCGTAAGCTGTTGGGAGTTTCTTTTTTATGGGAAGTAAGTTAGCGATAATGGTGAAAAAAATTTAAAAAAACGTACGAAGAGACACGTAATAAGACAATCGATAGCGTCACTAAAACAGTCAGTGATTCTGTAAAATAATCCATTCCTTGTGGCCAGGATGGTCAGTTGCACACCTGCAGCGCAAAACGCTACAATGAGGAGAAAGGCAGAAGGGGTAGATGGGAATGAAATATCCAGATCATTATGTATCGTATTTAGTTGAGTTTCATGCAACGAGAGATTTTTTCGAATGCCATGAGCTGTTGGAGGAGTATTGGAAGGAGCATCCCGCAGATGAACGGGCGCTGATCTGGGTAGGTCTGATTCAGCTGGCTGTCGGCCAATATCATGAGCGGCGAGGCAATCTTGCAGGCGCAGCAAAAATGTATGCGCAAGCGCTCGGCAAGCTGACCGCTGAATCACTGGACAGCCTCGGGCTAGATGGTGCCAAGGCAGTAGTGGAACTGGAAGCCGCACTCGCAAGGGCAGAAAAGCTAGAAGATGCCATTTCGTCCGCTTATAAAGATATTAATCTCGTTATTGTCGATGCCCAGCTGCAAGTGTTATGCGAGCAGGAATGCGCAGAAAGAGGATTGGCACAGTCGAAGTGGGGATTGCCAAGCGAAATGGCAGATGAAGCGCTTATCCATCGTCATACCTTGCGGGACCGTAGCGATGTCATTGCCGCGAGAGCAGAAGCGATTGCCGCGAGAAAAAAGAAGCCGTCCACGCACAATCGTTGAACGGTTCTGCGCAAGCAGCTAACGGTTCAGCTTCCCTTTTGTGCGGGAACGGCTTCTTTTTCAAATAAATAGGTTTATGTAGGAAAGGCTCACGGTTATTCTTGCTTCAGCTTGTCATATCCGTTGACAATCAGATCGAGTTGGCCAGTTTCCGGCTCTATCGTCATGCCGTGAACGGGAACGTTTGGCGGAAGCAAAGGGTGGTTGCGGATAATGCCTACGCTTTTCTCCACGCTTTCTTTCACATTGTCGAATCCAGTCAGCCAGCGCATAAAATTGAGCCCGGAATGCCTCAGCGTTTCAACCGTCTGCTGGGGTACGCCGCGATCCGTCATGTGCTGGACGATGACCTCAGGATTAAGTCCAGTCATGCCGCAGCCATGATGCCCGACGACAAACACTTCATCGGCTTGCAGTTCATAGATGGCGATTAATACGCTCCTCATAATATTGCCGAACGGCTGGGTGACGATGCCGCCGGCGTTTTTGATGATTTTGGCGTCTCCGTTGCGCAGGTTCATCGCTTTCGGCAGCATTTCAGTCAGCCGCGTGTCCATGCAGGTGACGATGACCATTTTGCGGTCGGGAAAACGGCTCGTTATGTACTGCTCATAATCTTTGCGCTCGACAAAAGCTTTATTGTCGTTCATGATTTGATCAACGTTGTTCATAGGCTCCTCCTATATCTGGTGTTGCAGGTTAAGCTTAGTTGAATGTTCATAATACACAGTTGTACATAGGCTGGAGCCGTCAGGCCGTCAGAAATCGCAAATTAAGGGAATAAATTTGTCCGTCGCTTTTTAAACTGAATGTTCCACGTTCTGTATCATAACCGATGCGCAGTTGAGGTTCAAAAAAAACTTCATGACGAGGCTCATACAAAAAGTTGAAGGGCTGACCTTGTGTTAACCGATCGTCTGCACTAGGTTCCTTTACAAGCTGGAGGGCAGGGACACCGCTGACGACGCAGCCGCAGCCTTCTGTATCATGCAGAAGCTTAAGCTGGTGAACGCCGCCTTCTAAAAAAGGAGAAAGCTGCTCAACTGCAGATGGCGAAAAAGTTATAAACATAGGTGATGCCTCTCTTCCATTTCAATTCGCTCTTTAATGATGTTTAGATTAAAGTTGATTATACGTACAGTAATCGGTAAGATCAAGTTAAGATCAGATGAAATATTAACGAATGATGTTATCCATAGGTAGCACTCGCTCGTTTTATATGTTGAAATAGGCTGATCTTCTATTTATTTGGAAAGGGTGATGAGAAATGACCGTACATAACTCGAAGGCGCTAGCTCCATTTCTGGAAACGGTGAAAAAATTGAAAGCTTACGGCGAGGCGCTTGGCGTGCTTTATTGGGACCTGCGCACCGGCGCTCCGCGCAAAGGCATGGATATGCGTTCGGAGGTCATCGGATCTTTGTCTGGCGACATGTTCAAGCTTTCCACATCGCCTGAATTGGGTGAATGGCTGAGTGAGCTGGAACAGCCGGAAACGTTTAGCGGACTAAGCGAAATAGAGCGCAAGCTTGTAACGGATACAAGGGAAGAATATGATCGCAGCGTCAAAATTCCTCCGAAGCTTTATGAGGAGCATGTCGTTATTTGCTCCCAGGCTGAATCCAAATGGGAAGAAGCGAAGGCAGCTAACGATTACGAGGGCTTCCAGCCTTATTTGGAAAAAGTAATCGACTATACGCAGCAGTTTATCGACCTATGGGGGCCGAAAGAAACCCGCTATGACACGCTGCTTGACCAATATGAGCCAGGCATGACCGTGAAGGAGCTGGACAAAGTGTTTGGAGGCTTGCGCGAGCAACTGGTTCCACTGGCGGCAGCGATTGCGGCTTCCAAGCACCAGCCGGATACATCATTCCTGCGCCAAAATTATGACAAACAAGCTCAAAAAGCGTTCAGCCTACGGATTTTGAAGCAGATGGGCTATGATTTTGAAGCGGGCAGACTTGATGAAAGCACGCATCCATTCGCAACGGGACTGAACACAGGTGACGTGCGAATTACGACACGTTATTTAGAAGATGATGTGACGAGCGCCTTGTTCGGTACGATTCATGAGGGCGGTCATGCGCTGTATGAGCAAAATATTATGGCCGAGCTGGATGGAACGACGCTAAGCACGGGTACATCAATGGGCATCCATGAATCGCAATCGCGTTTTTGGGAAAATGTTATTGGCCGCAGCAAGCCGTTTTGGCAGCATAATTTTGCAGCTTTACAGCAGCAGTTTCCGGGTCAGCTGGATGTGACGCTTGATCAGTTTTATCGGGGTAATAACATCGTGCAGCCGTCTCTTATTCGCATTGAAGCCGATGAGCTGACGTACAATCTTCATATTATTATCCGCTATGAAATTGAGAAAATGATCTTTAATGAAGGCGCGAAGGCCGCAGATCTTCCAGCCATTTGGAATGATAAATATAAGGAATACCTGGGTATTGAACCGCCGACAAATGCAGAAGGCGTCCTGCAGGATGTGCACTGGTCCGGTGGCGCATTCGGCTACTTCCCGTCGTATTCTCTCGGCAACATGTATGCGGCGCAATTCGCCGATACGCTGGAGCGCGAGCTGCCGAACTTCTGGGAGCTTGTAAGTGCAGGGGATCTGCTGCCGATTAAAGAATGGCTCAGCGAGCGTATCTACAAATATGGCAAGCTCAGAACACCTTCTGAGTTGATCCAAAATGTAACCGGAAAGCCGCTGGACCCGCAATATTTGGTGAAATATTTGGAGAAGAAATATAGCGAGATTTATAAGCTGTAGTTGTGGAAGTTTGAGAAGTAGGTTAAGAGTGTGGTGGGCTTTTGGTTTGAGGCGTTTTTACTACAAATGCTTTATACAATTCTAAGCGCATCACAATAAAAAATAATATAAAATGAGTCTTAGAATCTCTTCTAAGGCTCTTTTTATTTATGGACAGTGCTATTTGGACTTATAAAACATGGATTCACGTCTTACGAAGGCGATTGGTAGCAAGATTGCAAATGCGAAAATTGTTAAATCCTTGGGCAACGCATTTGGCGATTCGCTGAATAAAATGACGGGCTGGATTGGAAAGGCCGTAGATGTGGTTAAAGCGAAACTGATACGTGATGCATTGGAAATCAAGGATGCAGCAGCTGCGGGCTGGAAGAAGCTTCAGAATGCCTTGACGATTAAGAAGATGGGTGACGATCTTGTTCCCGCAGGTCCTGGAGGAAATGTTAAACTCCATGATAGTCCTGATCCGAAGCGGGTAAGAAGGAATTGGCTGATCGTTTGAAGAATGATGCTGAGGGGACGGGTAAAGTTGTTATCAAACTTGAGCCAAGAGGTAACCCGATCAATGTTCCAATAGAGGTACGACAAGACCAAATTGCTCTTCAAACATATGAGAAGTTGAGATCGACAGGTTTAGATATGCAAGAAATTCAGACATTTGCTAAAAATACAGGATTAAGTCTCGAAAAAGCAAAAGCTTTAAAGGAACATATGATTCTAACAAAACATGAAAACCTTGTTAATCAGTATGAGGGAACGTATTATTCTGACTATTTCCATCCTGTTTGGGATGTTGCGTACGGTTGGGAGCGTGCTTTAAAGGGAGAACTACCAGCAGACGAAAAAGCGTACTTTAAACAATTAGCTGATCATGAATTAGCGGAGTCACGATTAATGCAACAAAGTGTACCTTATAGAGATGTAGGCGGAATTGAAAATCAAAGATTTACAGGCGATCCTCCGGGTGCTCATGAACTGGCACCACCTCAACCTGATAACTATCCTAATTTTAGACCTGATATGCGTGATCCAAAATAAAACGGATTTTAAATATGCAATAAAGAAAGAAGGGGAAACGTTGGAAAGGTTTGAAAAAGCAGTACAAAGAATTAAAAATATTGATTGGAGCGTCAGGAAGCAAGACCTACCTTCACATGCATTACTTGTAACTGAATTTATTAATAGGGGAAACGTTTTTAGGGATGTTTATTGTCCTGAAAATAAAATGCGTAAACCCATATACAGTGCAGCTCAGATCATAGGTGTTGAAGAAAAAATACTACTTGATATTCAAAAAAAAGTTGAGGAATTAGATTTATTAAAACAAGGTTGGACGGTAGAGTTCTTGTGCAAATATTTTTTAGAATGGGAGTGGGCAATTAGCGTTGGAGAAAAGATAGATGTACGTTTTGAAGATCTTTATGAACCTATAATATTGTTGTTTGAGAGGGGGGGGAGAGTTAGTTACCATCATAATGAGCTTGTTTGTGGAAAATATGGATGGCCTCAGAATGTTTATCCTTTTCCAAGAACAGAGTTTAATGAATTAAACATGGAGAGACTAGATGAAATTGATGGAGTAGAATGATTTATACAATAATTTTATATAAATTACCCTGTATGAACAGTATATATCGTACAATACAAGCATTAGCGCCACAATGCGAGCTATCCGCTCGTGCTGTGGTTTTCTTTTTATTTGCCGATTTAAAATACAACTTAGGGGACGGGAAAAGGTCTTAAAACACCACAAGACTTAACACAAGAACAATTTGAAAAGATTTCAGCAATGATTCGGGAAAAAGTTGGACACTTGAGTGACGATATTGTTGTTCAAGGTAGTAGAGCAAAAGGAGCAGCTAAGCCTACCTCAGATATTGATTTTGCGATACGTGTTTCACCAGAAAAGTTTAACGAGCTAATAAAGGATTCATTTAGTAAAGTCAAAGCTCCGAATCCAGGTTCTGCTAAAGAAAAAACAATGCTACATGCCATTGAAACGGGAAAAATTCAATCTGGTGAAGCTAAACTGAGTAAGTTTAGGGAACTACTGCAACAGGAGCTAGGCATGGATGTGGACATTTCTATAATTAAAATAAGTGGACCGTTTGACGATCCTCCGTTTACCCCGATTAAATAATGCGAGGTGCTTTTAGTGGAATCTCAATATGATTTGTTTACAAAGATATTTTTGGATACCGATCAGGAGAAAACATCAGTTGTAGAGACAGTATCAATGATTGCTAAGGGTTCTGTTACAGGTTCGACCATTTTAACTGAACAAGCTGAAATATTTATTTTTAATAATGGGGATTTTTTTGAAGAGAAAAGAAACCAAGGAAGTGATGAATTTTTATATTACAGATATTATCTCGATATAGAACCAATCGAGGATGTCGACGAAAAGGTTTATATCGCAGAAATTTCAAAACTGTTGGCAAAGTTATGGGACTCAGGATTCAAAGCGATAGCCTCATGTGACTTTGAAGACGAGTTCCCAAGAAAAGGCGGTTATAATTTTGAAGAGCGTTAAGATTTTAGGTTTGTGTGAGGGGAAACCATTATAGGGTTTACATCATAACAGCAAGATCGTACAGCACAACCAACAAAGTCACTATATGAGATCGACGCCCATATTGTGGTCTTTGGTGTCATTATCCTCAGATCGTTGATTAATGAGTAGACTCCACCCAGTGCCGAATAAGTCGGGCGGCTAAGTCCAAGTAGACTTAACTCAAGTAATACCCGTATAAAGATTTCGTCATTTCATTTGTACACACATTAATGCTTTAGTTTTATAACCTAAATAACGCTATTCCGTTACATTAGACAGGTCGATTATGGTCAGATACCACCATGATTGACCTGTTTTTTGTTATCTTCGTTTTCTCACCGTTTTTTCAAATTTTTTTGCAACTGTAGGATATACCGCCCCGATGGATATAGTGCTAGAGACAAGTGACGACCAGTTGACATATAACAGGCAGAATAACGTTTAAAGGCTAGCCACCTTCCTTCTAAATAAAGCCCGAAATTCATGAAAAAAATTCGGGAGGGGCGGCAACTCTAACAGAGCGTCAAGCAAGCTGATATAATGGTGGTAATTGGTAAAACAGTTACCACCTTTCCTTTAGTAGCTAGCGGCTGGAAGAGTTTTATGAGTAATACAGAGCTGAAGTTCATCGTTCAAAATATGATGCTGCTAAGCGGAAGTATGCTTGGTGAGTGGATTGTTCGGTTACGATTATTGTTTTAGCGAGTCTTTTAGAGTCGTTATTCCGCGACATGTGGAATAACGGCTTTTTTATGCCCAAAAAGCCGTTAGCGGCAATCACCGCCGAGGGTACGCACGCATAGGCTGGAGTACAACACGCAAGCTGTAAATAGCGGGAGGAGAAAAAAGGATGAGGAGAAGATGGACAACGTTGCTGCTAGTTGTCACGCTGGTTGCAACCGCTGCGCTGGCAGGCTGCGGCGGAAAAAGTGAGAAAACAACGCTGAAAGTCGGTGAGGTCACGCGCTCCCTCTTTTATGCGCCACAATATGTAGCGCTGGAGAAGGGCTTTTTTGCAGACGAGGGGCTGAACATTGAACTGACGACAACGGCTGGCGGGGACAAAACGATGACGGCGCTCCTGTCGGGCGTAATCGATGTGGCGCTTGTCGGCTCGGAGACGTCGATTTATGTGTACCAGCAGGGAGCGGAGGACCCGGTCATCAATTTTGCCCAATTGACTCAGACCGATGGTACGTTTCTAGTCGCTCGTCAACCTGAGCCTACCTTTGACTGGCAGTCATTGAAAGGGAAAACCTTTTTGGGACAGCGGAAGGGCGGCATGCCGCAGATGGCTGGAGAATTTACGCTGAAAAAATTTGGAATTGATCCGCAGAAGGATTTGGAGCTGATCCAAAATGTCGATTTCGCCAATATTTCGGCAGCTTATGCTTCAGGGACAGGCGATTTTGTACAGCTTTTTGAGCCGACGGCTTCTATTTTTGAGAAAGAAGGTCGTGGCAAGGTTGTAGCCTCCTTCGGGGCAGAGAGCGGGCATTTGCCGTACACCGTTTATATGGCGAAGCAAAGCTTTACAAACAAAAACAAGGCGGCGCTGCAATCTTTCACCAATGCGATTCATCGGGCTCAATTATGGGTGGCTGAAAATAGTGCCGAAACGATTGCGGATGTTGTGCTGCCTTATTTTGAAAATGTAGATCGTGGTATATTGATTAGCTCGATCGATCGTTATAAGCAGCAAGGCTCTTTTGCGGCCGACCCGATCATTGATCAGGAGGAATGGAACAATTTGCTGGACGTCATGACCTCCGCTGGCGAGCTGAAGGCGCGAACCGAGCATGATGCCATCGTAAACACGGCCTTTGCGGAAGCTGCGATTGAAGCCGTGAAGTAGCGATGGTTGCGAGGAGGGAAAAAGATGGCGAATAGTGACCCCGCGCTTACACTGCGGCAAGTAACTCATGTATATGTGAATGACAAGGGCGCCTCGCTTGCTGTTGAGGATCTGAACTTGACCGTTCAGCGCGGCGAGTTCGTCAGTCTGGTTGGACCGAGCGGATGCGGCAAAACGACGGTGCTCAGCATGCTGGCTGGCTTATTTCTGCCGACACGCGGCGAAGTGCTCCTGAACAATCGCCAGGTTAAACAACCGTCTACCCTTGTCGGTTATATGCTCCAGCAGGATTATTTATTTCCATGGCGGACGATTTTGGATAATGCGGCGCTGGGGCTGGAATTAACGGGCAGCAAGACACGCGCAGCGGTTGAAAAAGCAGCTGATTTGCTAGCTGAGCTTGGCCTGCCGGGATCGGGAGCCCGCTATCCGCATGAGCTGTCGGGCGGTATGAGGCAGCGTGTCGCATTGGCGCGGACGCTGGCAACTGAGCCGGAAGTATTGCTGCTGGATGAGCCTTTCTCTGCACTGGATTTGCACATTAAGCTGCAATTGGAGGATTTGGTGAAGGAGACGCTGCGAAGGCTTGGGAAAACGGCACTGCTCGTTACGCATGATTTATCTGAAGCTGTTGCGATGAGTGACCGTGTTATTGTACTGGCGGCCAATCCGGGAAGAATTCGCTGCGAGCTGACTATACCGGATTCAATCCGGCAGGCATCGCCGATGAAAGCCCGCCAGCTGCCGGAATTTCAGCCGCTGTTCGATCAATTATGGGCGGAGCTTGACGCTGCGGAGAAGGCTGGCTGGGAAGGGAGCGAGAGCGATGAAGGATGACGGGGATTGGTTTCAGCAAAGGGAACAGCTCGCAGATAAAGAGCCGGAACGAGTTGGGCAGGAACAGCGGTCATCGCCTTCTGATGTGGAAGAGGTCAGATCAGCATGGCTAGACTGGCTGCACCGAGCTTATATGCGACGGGCAAAAAGGACGACTGCGCTAGTTGGCGTGACGCAGGTCATTATTTTAGTGCTGTTTGTTGGGTTATGGGAGGCCGCAGGACGAAATCGGTGGATTGATCCGCTGCTGTTCAGCTACCCAACGAAGATGTTCCGCCAATTGTGGGCGACGATGTCGGACGGCTCACTTTGGCCTCATATCGGGGTGACCGTATCGGAAACCATTGTCGGCTTTGTGTTAGGCACACTGCTGGGTACGCTGCTTGCAGCGCTGCTATGGTGGTTTCCTTTTGTATCGCGGGTTGCGGACCCTTATTTGGTTGTGCTGAACAGCATGCCGAAGGTGGCGCTAGGGCCCATCTTTATCGTTTGTCTTGGACCCGGCTTCCTTTCTATTGTAGCGGTCACCTTGTCGGTAACGGTTATTATTACAACCTTGAACATTTATAACCAGTTTCGTGAGGTGGACGCAGGCTACATTAAAGTCGTCCGGCTGTTCGGTGCGGGGCGGTCGCAGCTTTTTCGCAGCGTGATTTTGCCAGCTTCGTTTCCGGTTATTATTTCGACGCTGAAAGTGAACGTAGGCTTGGCATGGATCGGGGTTATTGTAGGTGAGTTTCTCGTTGCGAAGCTTGGGCTGGGCTACCTTATTATTTATGGCTTCCAAGTGTTCAACTTTACGCTCGTACTCTCCAGCCTGCTTGTCATTGCGGCGGTTGCTACGGTTATGTACAAAGCTGTTTCTGCACTGGAACGCAAGCTGATGACGGGTTGGCGTGAGCAGTAGAACACATAACGCTGCGATTTTTATGTAAGCTTTTGAGTTAGTGCGTGGTTAACAATAGGTACAAATACAGGCTTTGGCATAATGGCTGGGGCGGCTTCATAACTATTAGTATAGTTCGATTTTAGCTGGCGCTTTCGTAATAGGAGCGGGAGCTGCAAGGGTGAAAAAAGGATTTTGCGGCGAGCCTCCCGCAAGCTGCTCATATATAGCGGCCAACTAAAGGCGGGGAAATGGGGAGCGAAGGTCTTGGGGAAACGTGGATTTACGTTTTGCAGCAGGTTTTGTGGGTGTTTTTTTAAAACAATCTCTCTTTGTCTGCATTCGTTTTATCAACATTCGCCCACGTCCTGCATACACTTTAAGTGAATGATTGCATGGAGGAGGTTAAATCAATGGCTAATGCAGATAAACAGCTACAGTACAGAGAAATTATTACCAAAGCTGTCTGCGGCAAAGGTCGTAAGTTTTCCACTGTAACCCATACCGTTACGCCGCCTCAACATCCGACCAGTATATTGGGCGCATGGATTATCAACCATCAATATGAAGCGGTTCGTTCGGGCGATGGGATTGAGGTCATCGGTACTTACGACATTAACATCTGGTACTCGTACAGCAAAAACTCGCAAACCGAAGTTGCGAAGGAATCCGTTCATTATGTAGAAAATGTTCCGCTTTCGTTTGTCGATCCGAAGCATCGTGCCACGACCGTGGAAGTTTCAGCAGACGCGCTTCAGGAGCCGAATTGCATCGAAGCGAATGTTTCATCGAGCGGCTCCGGCGTTGTCATCCGGGTTGAACGCGAATTTTCGGTAGAGCTGGTCGCCGAGACGAAAGTGACGGTTGCTTGTATTCCCGGAGGTTTGGACGGCCTCGATGCCAAGGAATACGAGTACGATCTCGGCGATGACGACTACGAAGATCTTGATCCGGATTTGCTCGACGACGAGCTTTAATCTGGCAGCCTGACGGCCATATCGCTTGCGTGGATTGAAACTTCCCGGGACGGAAGCTTAAATCCTCTCCACGTAAGTTTAACTCCATTGTGCCTCGGCTTCTGTAAGGTATAATATGCGGCGATGTCCGCAAACTTGAGGGCGAAAGCCCTCTTTTTGTTGGTATTGAACATATTCGGGCGTTTGCCCTAGTGCCGGATTTGAGAAGTGTGGAGGTTTTGGGTAGGGAATGGTGCACAACAGTTTATGGTGAGTGGGCTAGCAGAAAGGAGCAATGAGATGGCGGCAGTATGGCTGTGGAACAGCAGTACCGGGCGGTTGGAGCTGGCAGGTAAAGAGACTGCTGCCGCTGGATCAGCTTCTAATGCAAGCCTGCTTGAGGAGGTTAGGGCTGGCGATGCGGTTATCGTGAGCGGCTGTGTTTCTGAAAAAAAGGCGGCTTATGAATCAAGGCAGGGACAGAAAGGTCATCAAAGCGGGAGTGGGCAAGAGCAAGGCGTGTGGGAACAACAGGGTGGGGACAAAAAGCAGGGACTTCCTGCTTTGCCGAGCGGCAGCTGGCTGCTGAATGAGGGGGAGATTGGCTTTGCGGCGATGTCTGCCGCCGATCAGCAGCAAAGGCTGCGCCGGGCAGGCTTGCTCCGGCGGCAGGAACTGGGAGATAGCGACCGATTGTATAAGGTCGCTATTGCGCATTTGGAGCCGATCGAGCTGCAGCGCCTCGATCGGTGGGGCAGGCCCGCAGCGGGGCAGCCGCTGCTGCGGGCGGAGCCAAGCGGCCATGCGGCAGCGCCATGGCCGCGGGATGCGGCTCTGCGGCGGGTTATCCGCGCCGCAGTCGCCGCTCTGTATGCACTCGGCCTCGATATGGGCGAGGCCGAGGTTGTGCTGGGCGAAGGCGGGCGGGCCGCCGTCCGCGCAGCGGGGGTTCTGCGCGATGCGAAGCTGCGCGCAGTGGGCTTGGCGCGAATGGCCGCCTGGTATGAGGCGGCTGCAGCGCCTGCGCTGGGAACGGCGCCCAAGCTGCTGCTGGGCGCCGACCCGGAGTTTGCGTTGGTGCGGCCGGATGGGCGGATCGTGCCCGCTTCGCGCTTTTTTGGCGATGGCGCCCAGGGGGCAGCGGGCAGCGACGCCATGCTCATTGGGCGACGGATCGTCTATCCCGTCGCCGAGCTGCGGCCCGAGCCGGCCGAAAGCCCGGCCGCGCTGGCCGCGCATCTCCGGCGGCTGCTGCTGCGCGCCGCCGAACGCATCAGCGACCCCAGCGTCTGCTGGGTCGCCGGAGCAATGCCCGTGCCGGGGCTGCCGCTCGGCGGGCACATCCATCTCAGCGGCACGCCGCTATCCAGCCGATTGCTGCGGCTGCTCGACAGCTACGCGGCGTTCCCGCTCGCTCTCGTCGAAGACCCGGCCGGCCGGAGCAGACGCCCCCGTTACGGCGCCCTTGGCGAATACCGCCAGCAGCCGCATGGCGGCTTCGAATACCGCACGCTGCCGAGCTGGCTCATCTCGCCAGCAGCGGCAAAAGCCTCGCTCGCGCTCGCGCTGCTATGCGCGCGCGAGACTAGAGCGCTCACCGACATACCGGCGCTTGACGAGCGGTACGTCGAAGCCTTCTACTCCGGCGACCGCGCGGAGCTGGCCGGATGCCTGAACCCGCTTGCCGCAGCGATGGCGGCGACGCCAAGTTATGCCGCGCTTGCAGCTGACATCGAGCCTTTGCTCGATGCGGCGCGGCGCGGCATAACATGGGATGAGCGGGCTGACATCCGCCACAAATGGCGCATCCCCATGCCAGCTCCTGCTTCTAACAGGTCGTCTAACAAAAAGACGACATAATGTTTAATCCTTAATCCTTAATCCTTAATCTTAAAAATGTTTAATATCTAATGCTTGCTTCGTCTCCGTTCAATAATGGAAGCTAACGAAGCTGACATTAAATCCAGCCTACGCGCTGCCAGTTAACGTAGCGTCAAAGCGCTGGCAGCTCTTTAGCAACGCGTAGTTCCTCCAAGCACACGAGGCGCATTCACTATTTTTCACATGGCGCTCTATTTTCCATACGTATTCAATAAAAGGGCTGCTCTGTACTTTCAACCCCGCTTGTTTTCCAATCAAACAGGCCATTTTTCCCTCTTTCCTTCTTTCTTTTTTCGCGAATTTCCCCGTTTTTCTCCCGTAATGAACACCCGGAAAAATAGACAAGTTGGCGCATCCAGCCAACGCTTGATATAATAGTAGAAAGTTGCTTTGTTAGAATTTCGGAGATTTGGCGGAATTTGCGGCTCTGATGATACGATAAACATAGACTGCGAACGCTCGCGTTCGCTTACCAAAAATAAAGGAGGGGCAACAGTGGCAAGCTATACCCCGATGATTATGCAATACCTTGCGATTAAAGAAGAAGCGAAGGATGCGTTTCTTTTTTTTCGTCTGGGCGATTTCTATGAAATGTTTTTTGAAGATGCGATTGCGGCCTCGCGCGAGCTTGAAATTACACTAACCGGAAGAGAAGGGGGCGGCACGGAAAAAATTCCGATGTGCGGCGTACCCTACCATTCTGCACAAAACTATATCGCAAGACTCGTTGAAAAAGGCTTCAAGGTTGCCATTTGCGAGCAGGTCGAGGACCCATCTGCGGCCAAGGGCGTCGTACGACGTGAAATTGTCCAGGTCATTACGCCGGGAACGGTCATGGAGTCGAAGGCTCTCTCCGATAAAACGAATAATTTTATTTCAGCGGTTGCCCTTTTAAACGGGAAAGTATCGATTTCCTCATGCGACTTATCCACTGGAGAGCTGTACGTCACTTCGTTCCCGCTTCAGATGGAAGCGCTAATTGATGAAATTAACGTCTATCAGCCCGCTGAAATTGTTGGTGATGAGGAATTGCTGGACAAGCTTCAAGCTTCAGCTGCTTGGAATCGCCCGATATTGCTGACGAAGCGCGAGCTTGTGCCTGAGCAAAAGCTGCTCGACCAGTTCGGCAGGCAGGAGCTTGTACAGCTGAATGAAGCAAGTTTGCGTGCGGTGAATCTGCTTATTGGCTATTTGGATGATACGCAAAAGCGTTCGCTTGGCCATGTTCGCGCTATTCGCAGTTATGAGCCGGGTCAATATATGATTCTTGATCATTATACCCGCCGAAACCTGGAGCTGACTGAGACTGTGCGCGACCGCTCGAAGAAAGGCTCGCTGCTCTGGCTGCTCGACCGCAGCCAAACCTCAATGGGCGCAAGGCTGATGCGCCGCTGGATCGACAAGCCTCTGCTGTCGCGCACCGCGATTGAAGCAAGGCTGGATGCGGTTGATACCTTGTACCGGAATTTGATTTTGCGCGATGATATTCGCTCTGAGCTGCATGATATTTATGATTTGGAGCGTTTGGTCGGCAGAGTGGCGTTTGGCAGTGCCAACGGACGCGACATGAATGCCCTCAAAACGTCCATTCAGCGCGTTCCTCAGCTAGTGGAGCTGTGCAAAGCCTCGGGATCGGAACGGCTGCAAAAGCTGGTCGACGGACTGGACGACTGCGCTGATTTGGCAGACATGATTGCGACGGTCGTTGTAGACGAGCCGCCAGTCTCGATTCGCGAAGGCGGACTTATTCGTGCCGGCTACGATGATTATTTGGATCAACTTAAGGAAGCCAGCACGGGCGGTAAAAAATGGCTCGCTGAGCTGGAACGTGCGGAACGCGAAGCAACCGGCATTCGCTCGCTCAAAATCGGCTACAATAAAATATTCGGCTATTATCTCGAAGTTTCCAAAGCCAATCTCGCGATGCTGCCGGAAGGCCGCTATGAAAGAAAACAGACGCTTTCCAATGCCGAGCGGTTCGTAACGCCTGAGTTGAAGGAGAAGGAGCGTCTTATTCTTGAAGCCGAGGAGAAAATGGTCGATCTCGAATATGAACGATTTCTGGAGCTGCGCGAGCATTTAGCAGGGCAGCTTCACCGTTTGCAGCTGCTTGCCGAGGTCATAGCCGAGCTTGATGTGTATCAGGCATTTGCGACGGTCAGCGCAGAGCGCAGATTTACCCGCCCATCGATTACCGATTCGTTCGATATGGTCATCGAAGAAGGCAGGCATCCTGTTGTTGAGGCAGTGATGGAAAATGGGGCAGCGTTCATCGCAAATGCGACGCAGCTTCATAAAGAACATAACACGATGCTGCTCATTACCGGGCCTAATATGGCGGGCAAAAGCACCTACATGCGCCAAGTCGCATTGATTGGCATTATGGCGCAAATCGGCTGCTTTGTTCCGGCAAAATCGGCCCAAATTCCACTGACCGACCGGATTTTTACGCGGATTGGCGCGGCGGATGACCTGATTGGCGGACAAAGTACGTTCATGGTGGAGATGAAGGATATTCAAATTATGACCGAGAAGGCGACAGAGAACAGCCTTGTCATTATTGACGAGCTGGGACGCGGCACTTCTACGGGCGAAGGCATGGCCATTGCCCAAGCGGTTATTGAATATGTGCATCATCAAATTCGCTGCAAAGCGCTCGTATCGACCCATTTTCATGAGCTATCGCATTTGGAGGATTCTTTGCCGCTGCTTACGAATGCATGCATGGCGGTACAGGAAAGCGGCGATCATGTTACCTTTTTGCGCAAGCTGATACCCGGCGCAGCAGGGACGAGCTACGGCATTTATTGCGCGAAGCTGGCAGGCTTGCCGGAGTCCATTATTTCCCGCTCCTATGAGCTATTGGAAGTTTCGGAAGCATTGGTTGAAACGGATGCAAGCATCAAGGTGAGTACAGCTGCTGCCGCTGGAGCAGATAGTCGCGCTGCTGAGCAGCAAGCTCCTTCTGATGAACATAAACAGGTTAATTTGTACGAAGCTTTACAGTCTGGCGCTGCTTTATCCAATGCTCCTGAACATGCATATAGCAGCAATTCCTCCGAAACAGATCATTCGGCCAGTCAAGCATCGAATGCTGGCGTACGCGAAACTGCGGCAGCCATACAGCTGTCCATTTGGGATGAGCCAGCTGCCGCGCAGGCTGATTCGGGTCGCCGTAAAGGAAGCGCCAAATCCGAGCAGCTTGCTGATCAGCTGCGCAAGCTCGACCTGTTTAATATGACGCCGATGCAGGCAATGCAGTGGCTGGGTGATATGAAACGCAAAATGAACGACTAGAAGCGGCATGTCCGCGTGGGAAGGAGGAAAACACATATGGGTAAAATTCTTGTGCTGGACGAGCAGCTCGCTAACCAGATTGCCGCAGGCGAAGTGGTGGAAAGACCTGCTTCTGTCATTAAGGAGCTGGTCGAAAATGCTGTCGATGCCGGCAGCTCCACGATAGACATCACGGTAGAAGAAGGCGGCCTGAACCTCATTCGCGTTACCGACAATGGCTCTGGCATTCCCGCCGAAGAAATCGAAACGGCATTCCAGCGCCATGCCACGAGCAAGATTTCAACGAGCAGCGACTTGTTCCGCATCGCAAGCTTAGGCTTTCGCGGTGAGGCGCTGCCAAGTATCGCGGCCGTTTCTCGGCTGGAATGTTTGTCTTCTACCGGACATACCGGCTTAGGGCATAAGCTGTCCATCGAAGGCGGAACGATTACGGCTAGTATTCCGGCTGCTACTCCACAAGGTACGGATATGACGGTTCGCGACTTATTTTACAATACGCCTGCCCGGTTGAAATATATGAAGGCGGTGCAAACCGAGCTTGGGCATATTTCAGATTATATTTACCGGATTGCGCTTGCGCATCCCGGCATTGCTTTTACACTAAAACACAATGGCAATACGCTGCTGCGAACGCTCGGTACAGGCGACCGTCTGCAGGTTATTGCTGCTATTTACGGCTCCAACACCGCTAAGGCGATGATGGCGATACAAGGAGAAAGCCCGGATTATGAGCTGTTAGGCTATATTTCCAAGCCTGAGCTGACACGGTCGAATCGCAATGGCATAACCGTCATTGTGAATGGGCGGTATATTCGCAGCCATGCGGTCAATCAGGCGTTGCTTCAGGCTTACCATACGCTGCTGCCGATCAATCGGTTTCCACTTGCGATTATTGAAATTGGCATGCATCCGAGCTTGCTTGATGTAAACGTGCATCCTTCCAAAATGGAGGTTCGCTTCAGCAAGGAGGCAGAGCTGCGGACGCTCGTTGAGTCTGCTATTCAGGCTGCACTTGGCAAGGAACGTCATATTCCAGGCCCGGATTCTATACATAATCAGAAAAGGTCAGGTCCTGTATTCGTTCAGGGCGCCATGTCCTTTCATCGTCCGGAGCCCAAAACACCGCCTGTACCAGAGAAGGACAGCAAAGGGGAGAGGTCGATAGCACAAGCACCTTATTCCCCATTTGGCCAAGGTGCTTCCAGAGAATTTGTGCCAAAGGATGCGGCTGAACGTTTGTACAAGCCTGCCCAGGCTGGAAATGGTTTGGCGCGTGAAGCAAGCGCAGCATGGGGGAACTTTACCTCTGAGACTGTGCAGCCCCATGGACGTGCAGCGGCGGATAGTTCTCCGTCGCAAAGCCAAGACGCTCCACTTCCGTCCGAGCCTTCATGGATTCGTCAAGACGCAGCTAGCACGGCTAGCTCACAGACTATGGCAAACGGAAGCGAGCCTGGCAACGGATTGGAAGGCACAGGGGCAGCAATTGCCGATTTAAGCAGTGAAGTTGCTGCTTCTGTTAATACGGCCGCCTTGCCCGACATTAATCTCGTACAAGGCGGCCAAGCGCCAGCTGCTCCAGAGCAGCCTTCAGCAGCGAATGAGGCGGGCTTTCCCGAGCTGCATTGGATTGGCCAGCTGCATGGCACGTATATTGTGGCGCAATCCGAGGAAGGACTGTATTTAATTGATCAGCATGCGGCACATGAGCGAATCAATTATGAATATTATTACGCCAAGTTTGGGATGCCGGAGGTGGCCAGCCAGCAGCTCTTAGTGCCGCTTACGCTGGAGTTTACGCCGGGTGAGGCGGAGCAGCTTCGCGGCTTGCTGCCGCTGTTTAATGAGGCGGGCGTGGAGCTGGAGTCATTCGGCGCCCAAACGTTTCTTGTTCGGGCCTATCCGCAGTGGCTGCCGGATGGCGAGGAGCAGGACATTATTGAAGAAATGGCTGATCTGCTGCTTACCGAGCGCAAATCGATCAATATTGCCAAGCTGCGCGAGAAGGCTGCTATTATGTGTTCGTGCAAAGCATCGATTAAAGCCAATGACAGGCTTACGCGGGAAGAGGGCGAAGCGCTGCTCTCTAGGCTTGGAGCGTGCCATCAACCGTATACCTGTCCGCATGGACGGCCGATTGTTGTGCATATGTCTACGTACCAGCTTGAAAAAATGTTTAAGCGGGTGATGTCATGATCGTAACGACCGCCGACCGTCCGTCTGAGGCGACGGTAGCCAAAGCGAGAAGGATTGCAGGTGAGCTGTCCGTTCCCTATAAGACGAGGGGCAGAATGACGCTGCGGCAAATCGGCGCCGAGATGGCCGAGATTCGCCTGTTTGTTGTGACGGACCGCGAAGTCCGGTATTATGAAGGACAGACGGATACGCCGTTATTTTTTCACCCCAGCATGGCTTTTGTAAGGGTCAAGCGGCTTCGAAGGGGAGAAACAGATCCGCTCATTATGGTCTCCAGCTGCGAGGAAGGCGACACGATTGTCGATTGTACAGCTGGGCTCGCCTCTGATTCACTCGTATTCGCTTATGCGGCGGGTACATCCGGACAAGTAACCGCAATTGAAAGTGAGCGGGTGCTATGCGCCTTGGTGCGCGAAGGGCTTGCCGTCTATGAATCGGGGCTTGCTGATGTGGATGCGGCGATGCGCAGAATTCAAATGGTCAGCATGAACCATCTAGACTACTTGCGGCAGCTGCCTGATCAAAGCGTCGACGTCGTGTATTTTGACCCGATGTTCCGGCAGCCTATTCATGAGTCGAGCTCGATTCAGCCACTGCGCCAATTGGTCAATGACAGCGCCTTGTCTCCTGAGGCAGTGGCAGAAGCGCTGCGAGTGGCGCGCAAAACCGTCGTGCTTAAGGAGCATCGCCATAGCGAGGAGTTTGCAAGACTTGGCTTTGAGCGTCGGCATTTACATTCTTCAAAAATTGCTTATGGAGTGATAGAGGTTGCCAGAACAAGAGAATAAGCGGGTAACGCCTAACAAAAAGCAGCCTTTGCTCGTATTAATTGGCCCTACGGCAGTAGGCAAAACAAATTTAAGCCTGGAGCTTGCCAAAGCTTGGCAGGCGGAAATCATTTCGGGCGATTCGATGCAGGTTTATCGTGGCATGGACATCGGAACAGCGAAGCTTCCTCTGGAGGAGCGAGAGGGCATCCCGCATCATTTAATTGATATTCGCGACCCGGATGACCCGTATTCGGTGGCAGACTTTCAGGCAGGCTGCGGAAGCAGCATTGAAGAGATTGCTGCTAGGGGGAAGCTGCCCTTCCTCGTTGGTGGCACAGGCCTATATGTGGAAGCCGTGTGCTACGGCTTTGAATTTTCAGAGAGCGGCTCCGATGAGGCCTTTCGCCAGGAGCAGGAGCAGTTCGCTCTGACGCACGGCGCTGAGGCGCTGCATGCGAAGCTCGCGCTCGTTGATCCGAAGTCCGCTGAGCGTCTGCATCCGAATGATCAAAGGCGCGTCATACGCGCGCTTGAAGTGTTTCATTTAACTGGAATTAAGCAATCGGAGCAGCTCGAGGGTCAGAAAAAAGAATCCCCGTACGAATTGTGTATCGTCGGGCTGACGATGGATCGGGCGGAGCTGTACCGCCGGATTGAGCTGAGAATTGACCAGATGCTGGAGCAGGGGCTGGTCGAGGAAGTGAAGGCGCTGCTGTCGCGCGGCGTTCCGCCTCATGCTGTAGCTATGCAGGGACTCGGCTATAAGGAAATAGCGTCATTTTTACGGGGAGAATGTACGCTTGAGGCCGCGGTAACTTTGCTGAAACGGGACACGAGACGCTTTGCCAAACGCCAATTGTCATGGTTTCGTCACATGAAAGATATCGAATGGATCGATATGGGGGAAAATTTTCACAACAATTTACATCGGATTCATGGTATAATAGCAGGAAAGTTTCAAGTCCATCTTGAATATACTTCTAATCAATCTTTTGTAGACGGAGGTAACGTCCAATGAACAAATCCATCAACATTCAAGATACGTTCTTGAACCAATTGCGTAAAGATAACATTCCCGTTACAGTCTTCCTGATGAACGGGTTCCAAATCCGGGGCGTTATTAAAGCGTTTGACAACTTCACCATTATTATTGACAGCGAAGGCCGTCAACAAATGGTGTACAAGCATGCCATTTCGACGTTTACTCCGCAGCGAAATGTATCTCTCATGCAGGACAACAACAGCTCTGACTCGTAAGGCGCACGTTATTAGTGAAACTTTCTAATAGTGATTTGCGTTTAACTAGATAGCGGAAGGAAAGGGCAGCCCGCTTTAATAGGGGTTGTCCTTTTCATTCTGGGGATATAAATAAGAAGACAGACAGCTTCTAGAAAGAAGCGCAGGAGGGGAGTCACAATGGCTGATCGCAGGCAAAGAACACAACCTGAGAAGAAAACGGGGCCTAAGAAGAGAAGAAGAATGTCGGGGAAAACATGGTTTTTCCTGTTATTTTTCACTGTAGTTATTGCTATCGTGTGCGGTATCATCGGGTATTCGCTTATTATTTTGAACGGTGAGCGAATGTTGAAGGAAAGAGCCGATATGATGGTTATGGGCGAAGCATCCATTGTTTATGATGCGAATGGGAATGAAATTTCACGATTGTCCACAGCAGAAGAAAATCGTGAAATTGCCGAATACGATGAAATTCCGAAGGAAATGATGAATGCCGTTGTGGCGACGGAGGATCAGCGTTTTTACGAGCATGCCGGCATCGACTTTTTTGCGATTGGACGGGCACTCGTCAAGGACGTTATCGCTCGCAGCGCGGTTGAGGGCGGAAGTACGATTACTCAGCAGCTAGCTAAAAATATGTTTTTATCCTCGGATAAAACGTTGTTCCGGAAAGCGACGGAAGCCTCCATTGCCGTAGCATTGGAAAACAACAAGACGAAGGAAGAAATATTAACGCTTTATTTAAATCGGATTTACTTCGGTAAAGGGGTTTACGGCGTCAAGGGAGCTGCAAAATATTATTTCAACAGCGAGTTGAAAGACTTGAAGCTATGGCAAATGGCTACGCTTGCCGGAATGCCGAAAGCGCCAAGCCGCTACAATCCGGTAAATGATGCGGAAGGCTCCAAGGTGCGCCGCGGAGTTGTACTTCAGTTGATGTATGATCAGGGCTACATTACGAAGGATGAAATGGATGAGGCGAAGGCCGTCGATTATGTGACTCCGCCTACAGTAGAACAAAGCAAGGACGAGCCTTATAAAGCATTCGTAGACTACGCAGTAGAAGAAGCATTGAGAGTTATGCCGGATATGACCGAAACGGACCTGCGTATTGGCGGATACCGGATCTATACGACGCTCAATCCAACAGCGCAAACTGTTGTTGAAAAAGAATTTGCTGACGATTCCAACTTCGAGGAAAGCGTTGACGACAAGAAGGTTCAGGGTGCAATGGTCATTATCGACCATCGGGACGGGGCCATCCAGGCAATCGCAGGCGGCCGCGATTACGAACGCAAAGGCTTGAACCGCGTCGAATTGCCGCGGCAGCCGGGATCAGCGTTCAAGCCGATTACTTCTTACGGTCCGGCACTGGAAACCGGCCAATATTTTCCATGGACGGTTCTGAAAAATGATAAAACCTGCTTCGGCAACTACTGTCCTAAAGATTCAAGAGGCGCAACGCCGATTACGATGCAGGAGGCGGTTAAGCATTCCCGCAACTTGCCTGCCGTATGGATGCTGAATGAAATTGGCGTTAGCAATGGCGTGAAATTTGCGACAAAACTTGGTTTTGAACTGAGCGACCAGGATCGCAATCTTGCGATTGCGCTTGGCGGATTGACGGAAGGTGTTACACCGCTACAGATGGCGTCAGCTTACAGTACTTTTGCCAATAGTGGACAAACCGTTGATTCCCATACCATTAGAGAAATTACGACGAGCAGCAATACGGCTGTCTATACGTACAAAGCTCCATCAGCGGAGCAAGTTATGAATGCTGATACCGCTTGGTATATGACCGAAATGCTGCAGACGGTTGTCCAATCCGGAGGTACGGGAACAGGTGCGGCAATAGATCGCCCAGTTGCCGGCAAGACGGGTACGACTCAGCACGGTATTCCCGGCTTTAACTCCAGCGCAAACCGTGACGCTTGGTTTGTAGGCTATACACCGGAGTGGACAGCCGCTGTATGGATGGGTTACGATCGAACAGATGAGCAGCATGTGCTCAAGAAGAGCAGCGCCCAGTCGGCTGCCATGTTCTCCAAGGTGATGAAGCAGGCGATGGCAGACATGCCGAAGTCCAGCTTTAAGAAGCCGCAGGGCGTGAAAGAGCCGGTTAAAGATGTAGGTGCAGTAACGAATTTTAATGCTGTATTTGTTCCAGAGCAAATGAAAGTTGCTTTGTCCTGGCAAGGTGCAGCAAGCAGCAACATTTCGTATAAAGTTTATCGCAAAGCGATGGATCAAACGGATTTCAGCTTGTTTGTTGATTCTGCTGGAACAACGGTTGATGATATGTCAGTCGCACCAGGCATGACGTATGACTATTATGTCGTAGCGATCGATGCGGAAAATAATCTGACTAGCAAGCAGTCCGAGACTCTATCCGTACAAATTCCCGAAACGGTCATTGAAGTTCCAGACGTCCCGATGGATTCCATTGATCCTGACGAAGGGGGTATTGAACTGCCATCCTTTAGTCCTGACAGCGGTATGACGCCAACCCCGACGCCTGGCACGGAGACGCCTCCGGTTGAAACCATTGACCCAGGGACGACAGTTAGTCCCGAGCCAACGGATATCATTGCTAGCCCTCCGATTGAAGAGGGCGAGCAAGATGGGGGCAATGCAGATGGAGGGGATAACCCGGTGAATGCAACGCCGGACCCCGCCCAAGGGGATGGAACGACTAACGAAGCCGGGTAGCAGGCGGCAATACGTAAGGAGCTGGTTACAGGAATGAGCAGGAAACAGTGGACGGTATGCAGTGCTTTTCTAATGGCACTCCTCATAATGACATTGCTTGCCGGCTGTGGAGCGAAAGGAAGCTTGACCAGTAAAGGAACTACGGCGGAATCCGGCAATGCCGAGAAGGTGATGCGCTGGGAGCGCATGCCGGAGATGGATTTGGATCTCAATAAATCGTATTCCGCCGTATTTACAACGAATAAAGGGAATTTTACTGTGAAGCTGTACGCGAACGAAGCACCAATAACGGTAAATAACTTTGTTTTTCTGGCGCGCCATGGCTTCTATGACGGTTTGACGTTTCATCGCATTATTGAATCGTTTATGATTCAGGGCGGTGATCCGCAAGGCAATGGCGTTGGGACACCTGGTTATTCGATTCCCGACGAGCTGGATACGGAAATTAAATACGAGCCTGGTATTGTTGCGATGGCGAATGCAGGAAAGCCGAACACAGGCGGCAGCCAATTTTTCATTTGCACAGGCTCTGGCTCCGAGAACTTGAATCAGAACCCGAACTATTCGATTTTCGGCAAAGTCGTAAGCGGCATGGAGACGGTGCTTGATATAGCCAAGACACCGGTTGACAATAACGAGCCGCTTGAAGATATGATTATTCAAAAAGTAGTCATCGAGGAAAAATAGCTCTGCTATCGCCGTTCCGTTACCGGGGCGGCGATTTTGCAGTCTGGAGAAGGCGAAGCTTGGTTTATTTTGCAAGTCGGGTGGAGATGCGCGGCTGGTTATGGTAAGCTTTTTACAAAGCTATCCTTTACCATCGAAAGCCGTTACTTTGGGGCTTATCTCAACGGAAAGGTACGTTCCGTATGAAACGAAAATTTTCTGACCGTGCGAACTGGCGTCGCATTTTGCGCAAGAGCTACTCTTGCATCACGCTGGACAATGATGAGTTCCGAGGCTTGGTAACCTTTTACCGCATTCACGAATTGCGTGAGCCGCTTTGGAAAGAATACAACGGACGCCGGCTGTGTCTGGCAGATCGAGGCTACTTGTGGATGCAGCATTTTCCTCGTGGCGAGCATTTCGTCGTGACGACGATGTTTGATGACAAGGGCCGTGTTGTGCAGTGGTACATTGACATTTGCAAGACACAGGGACTGACGGATCAACAGGTTCCTTGGTTTGATGATCTGTTTCTTGATGTGGTTGTGCTGCCAAGCGGCGAAGTATTTCTGCTCGATGAGGATGAGCTTGAGGATGCGGTGCGTCAAGGCGATGTAACAGGCAAGGAGGCTGCCATGGCGCGCAAAACAGCTGGCAGACTGCTTTCCAACATTCGCAATGGGCGTTTCCGTTATTTTACGCTAAGCTTGAAGCATCGCAAAAGCTTGGCAGAGAAGACAGGAGAGTTAAGCGAGTCATGAAGCAAATGCTAAGGACAGGGAGCAGCCGGCGCAAGCGGCGGACGAATAAGCGTCCGGGGCTGCTCCTGTTTCGTATGCTGGCATGGTGCACCGTTGCAGGAGTGTTCTGGTGTGGTTATGTATTATGGGTCATTAACAGCTATGATGTTGCTAAAGAGAGCGAGAAAGCAGATGTCGGTATTGTGCTCGGCGCCGCGCTTTGGGATAATGTGCCAAGTCCGGCGCTTAAAGAGCGTCTGAACTTCGCCTATAAGCTGTATGAGCAGGGCAAGGTGGACAAGCTCATTATGAGCGGCGGTCTTGATGCAGGAGGCGCAGTTGTAACTGAGGCGGCAGGAATGAAGACGTATTTGGTCAACAAGGGCATTCCAGAGGACAAGGTGCTGCTGGAGGACCAATCGACGAGCACGTATGAGAATCTGCTGTTCAGCAAAACCATTATGGAGCGCGAGGGTTTTGCGAGCGCTTTAATTATTACCCATCAATTCCATGCGCCTAGAGCATTGGAAATAGCTCAATTTTTAAATTATACGTCGGTTGAAGCTGCGGGTACACCTTCACAGGTGTTGAAGCCGTGGAACGCTGAGGGACGCGAGGTTCTGGCTTACACGAAGTGGAAGCTTGACGCCTTGATGCTCTGGCTAGGCTGATGATATAACGGCTATAGTTATAAAATCTGTTAATAGGACCGTTTCTGCCTGAATACACTTGTAGAGCGGAACAATGCCCAAGCAGCGATGCTGCTGCATGGGAATGGTTTTTGCTTGAATGCGGCGCCAATGCTTATGCGCTCATTCCTAATGACAAGTGCGAAGGATAGGTGATGCGTCAGATGAGCGGACATGTCAAATCGGGCACAAATAGCGGACCCAGGCCTTCAAGGCAAATTAACGTTATTCTCAGAAGCCATGAGACGTATGCAGTTGCAGCCTCTGCGCCCCTGACTGAAAGCGAGTCTTTGTCAGCGGTGAAGCCTTTGCCTGCAAGCGACCATTTTGCTGAAATTCAGAAAGAGCTTGAGCCAATGGTCGGGATGGAAAATGTGAAAACGCTGATTTATGAAATTTATGCACTTCTCTATATAAGCCGTATGAGGACGGAAGCAGGTCTTTTTGGCGGCTCGCATGTGTATCATATGATTTTCAAAGGCAATCCCGGCACCGGCAAAACGACGATTGCACGCATCGTCGCCAAGCTGTTTCAGAAAATGGGCGTGCTGTCGAAAGGCCATCTGATTGAAGTAGAGCGTGCCGATCTTGTAGGCGAATACATTGGCCATACGGCGCAGAAGACGCGCGATTTGGTTCGCAAGGCCATGGGCGGCGTGTTGTTTGTCGATGAGGCTTATAGTCTTGCCAGAGGCGGGGAAAAAGATTTTGGCAAGGAAGCGATTGATACGCTTGTGAAGTGCATGGAAGACCGGCGCAATGATTTCGTGCTGATTCTTGCCGGCTACCCGGCCGAGATTGAGCATTTTTTACTGACGAATCCCGGCTTGCCTTCACGGTTCCCGATTCAGATTGATTTTCCTGACTATTCGGTGGACCAATTAATCCAAATTTCTGAGCTAATGTCCAAGGATCGTGATTATCATTTGGCGCAGCAGTCCATATTTAAGTTAAGGCAGCATTTAATGACGGAGAAACAAAGTGACATTTTTTCCTTCAGCAATGCGAGATACGTTAGAAACATATTGGAAAAGGCGATTCGCCATCAGGCGGTGCGGCTGCTAAATCATTATGCAAGCGGTGTACCGCCAAAACAGGAGCTAATGACCATCAGGCCGGAGGATTTCAAATGGGAGCCGAAAGCTTGATGAAGGCACAATGAACGATTGAGAGGGCAAACATATGCGAGAAAAAACGCACGATACACAAACCGACATCCAGGACCGAGCTATATTGGTCACTTTGGTCACACAACAAGTTAAACGCGGCTCCAGTGATCCGGAGCATTCGCTTCAGGAATTGGTGAAGCTTGCTGAAACGGCAGGCGTTGAGGTGCTCGCCACATTAACACAAAACCGTGAAAAGCCCGATACAAAATGGTTTATTGGCAAAGGCAAGGCGGAGGAGCTTCGTCTTGTCGCCGATGAATTGGGCGCTACGACTGCTATTTTCGACCAAGAGCTTTCAGGAGCTCAAGTGCGCAATCTGGAGGAAATGCTGGATGTGAAAATCGTGGACCGCACACAGCTTATTTTGGATATTTTCGCCCAGCGTGCGGGAACGCGTGAAGGGATTATACAGGTTGAGCTGGCACAGCACAGCTATTTGCTGCCTCGCCTGTCGGGACATGGAAAAAATCTGTCGCGTCTCGGCGGCGGTATCGGCACACGCGGACCAGGGGAGTCAAAGCTGGAAACAGATAGAAGGCATATCCGGGGCCGGATTTCCGACTTGAAGGAGCAGCTTGATGAAGTGGTTCGTCATCGGCATCTGCACCGCGAGCGCAGAAAGAAGTCTGGCGTCATCCAGGTAGCGCTGGTCGGCTATACGAATGCGGGCAAGTCGACGCTGCTGCGCCAGCTGACGAATGCCGATGTCTACGTGGAAAATCAGCTATTCGCCACACTGGACCCGACTTCACGCACGCTGGAGCTTCCTAACGGCCGTGAAGTCATTTTGACCGATACGGTAGGCTTTATTCAAAATCTTCCTCATGATCTCGTTGCCGCTTTCCGCGCGACGCTTGAGGAAGTGAATGAGGCAGATTTGGTGCTGCATGTCGTGGACAGCAGCTCGCCAATGCGTGATGAGCAAATGGCTGTTGTTGAGCGCATTTTAAACGAGCTGGGGGCATCGGGCAAACCGACGCTGACGATCTATAATAAAATCGATCTTTGCTCGCCTGAGGAAGCCTACACGCTTCGTTCCGGTGGAGATTCTCTAATCATTAACGCGTACAAGGAAGCCGATTTGAAGCAGCTATGCGATACGATTCAGGAAAAGCTTATGGGAGATACAATTGTGTTTGCGCTGCCAGCCGCCAGAGGCGATTTAATCGCGCTTGCTTATCGTACTGGTGAAGTGATTGATCAGGAAGTGGATGGCGATGAGGGAGAACTGCTTCGTTTGACGATTCAATTAAGCAAACAGGATTATGAAGTGAATGGGCACCGCCTACATCCTTATATCGTATAAGAATGTCCAGGAGCCGATGAACAAGAGGGAGAGACTACAGCAGCAATGAACGGGAATAGCAGAATTGACAATGGACTGAGTGGCAATGAAAACGATGTGGTATGGAAACAGCTTGAGGGGCTTGCTGAGGAAGCTGAGGAGCTTGCAGTTGATCGATTGAAGGCGGTTGACCGCATTGCAGAACGCAATCAGTGGAAGGTCATTCAGGCTTTCCAGAAGCATCGGGTAAGCGACTACCATTTTAGCGGCTCCACCGGCTATGGCTATAATGACCGCGGGCGTGAAGTGCTTGATTTGGTATATGCCGATATATTCGGTGCAGAGGCGGCACTCGTTCGCCCGCATTTTGTATCTGGTACACATACGATTAGCTGCGCCTTATTTGGGGTATTAAGACCAGGAGACGAACTTTTGTACGTTACGGGCAAGCCTTATGATACGCTGCATAAAGTCATCGGCAAGCCGGGCGACGGCAAAGGCTCCTTGCAGGATTTTGGCATCCAATACAATGAGGTGGCGCTGCTGGAAGATGGCGGCCTTGACTGGGCAGGAATTGAAGCAGCCATTACAGCGCAAACTAAAGTAATTGGCATCCAGCGCTCTCGCGGCTATAGCTGGCGTGCTTCTTTTACTGTGCAGCAAATTGGTGAAATAACGAGCCGCGTCAAGCAGATCAAGCCTGATGTGCTGGTGTTCGTGGACAATTGCTATGGTGAATTTACCGAGCTTTGGGAGCCAACCCAGGTTGGCGTTGATATAATGGCAGGTTCATTGATTAAAAATCCTGGAGGCGGTCTTGCCTCGACTGGGGGCTATATTGCCGGTACATCGGCGGCGGTTGAAGCGGCAGCTTACCGCTTGACAGCTCCAGGCATAGGCGGCGAGGTAGGTGCTATGCTTGGGACGCTGCGTTCGATTTACCAAGGGCTGTTTCTGGCCCCTCATTTAGTGGGACAAGCGGTTAAAGGCAGCGTGCTCGCTTCTGCATTATTCACGCAGCTTGGATTTGATACGCAGCCTCACTGGGATACACCGCGTACGGATTTAATTCAAGCAGTCAAATTTGGCAGCGCGGAGCACCTGATTGCTTTTGTACAGGGCATTCAGCAGGCAGCGGCTGTTGACTCCCATGTTACACCGGAGCCGTGGGACATGCCAGGTTATGAACATCCTGTCATCATGGCGGCAGGAACGTTTATTCAAGGCGGTAGCCTCGAGTTATCTGCGGATGCGCCAATTCGCGAGCCCTATATCGCTTATATGCAGGGTGGGCTTACGTTTGCCCATGCGAAATACGGTATTTTAACGGCATTGAAGCGTCTCGTTGCCGAAGGATTAATTGTAATTAAACCTCACACGACTTGACACTTCCTTGGTAGGACGTTAAAATAGATGTAAATGAGCGACTGGAAGGTTGATGTGATATGGCTGACGAGATACGTAGAAATATGGCCTTATTTCCAATAGGCATTGTAATGAAGCTAACTGATTTAACAGCCCGCCAAATCCGCTATTACGAGCAGCATGAGCTGATCGTACCGGCGAGAACGGCTGGTAACCAACGGCTTTTTTCCTTTAATGATGTGGAACGGCTGTTGGAGATTAAATCGTTGATTGAGAAGGGTGTCAATATTGCCGGCATCAAGCAGGTAATGAATCCGGTTTCCAAAGAATCCGATGATGCAACTATTGTTAGCGAACAGTCAGAGGTTACGCGCAAAGAACTGTCTGATGCCCAGCTTCACCGCATGCTCAAGCAGCAGCTATTGGAGAAACGGCCTGGTCAGGCCTCGCTTATACAGGGTCAGCTGTCACGTTTCTTGCACAAGCGCTAGATGCAATCGTACGATTATAATCAAGCAAACAAGGGAGATGACTTTTAGTGAGCTATACTAAAGAGGATATCAAGAAAATCGCCGAGGAACAGAACGTAAGATTCATTCGCCTTCAATTTACAGATTTGCTGGGAACGATTAAAAACGTTGAAATTCCAATGAGTCAATTAGATAAAGCGCTTGATAATAAAATGATGTTTGACGGTTCTTCCATCGAAGGTTACGTACGTATCGAAGAATCTGACATGTACCTCTACCCGGATTTAGATACATGGGTCGTATTCCCATGGGTTGCACAAGATCGTGTAGCTCGTCTGATCTGTGATATTTATATGCCTGACGGCACGCCATTCGCAGGAGACCCGCGCGGTATTCTGAAACGTGCGCTGAAGGAAGCGGAAGAAATGGGTTATACGGCGATGAACGTCGGTCCCGAACCGGAATTTTTCCTATTCAAAACTGATGAGCGCGGCGAGCCAACATTGGAATTGAACGACCAAGGCGGTTACTTTGACCTTGCTCCAATGGATTTGGGTGAAAACTGTCGCCGTGAAATCGTGCTGACGCTTGAGGAAATGGGCTTTGAAATCGAAGCTTCCCACCATGAGGTTGCTCCAGGCCAGCACGAAATCGACTTTAAATATGCAGACGCTATTAAAGCGGCTGACCAAATTCAAACGTTCAAGCTTGTTGTTAAAACGATTGCTAGAGAGCATGGTTTGCATGCTACATTCATGCCTAAGCCGTTGTTCGGCGTTAACGGCTCGGGTATGCACTGTCACCAATCGTTGTTCCAAGGCAGCACCAACGTATTTTATGATGAGAGTGACAAGCTGGGCCTTAGTGCAACAGCTCGTTATTATATGGCAGGTATTCTGGAGCATGCTCGCGCAATGGCTGCTATTACGAATCCAACAATTAACTCGTACAAGCGTCTTGTCCCTGGTTATGAAGCGCCTTGCTATGTGGCATGGTCCGCAAGCAACCGCTCGCCAATGATCCGTATTCCGGCTTCAAGAGGACTGAGCACGCGCGTTGAAGTTCGTAACCCAGACCCTGCAGCTAATCCATATTTGGCACTTGCCGTTATGCTGAAAGCTGGCCTGGATGGCATCAAGAACAAAACGACTCTTCCAGCTCCAACAGACCGCAACATTTATATCATGACTGAGGAAGAGCGTATTGAATCCGGCGTGCCAAGCTTGCCGGTTGATCTTAAAGAGGCGTTGGACGAGCTGCTCCGCAGCGATGTCATCTGCAGCGCGCTCGGTGAGCACGCTCTGGCTCACTTCTACGAGCTGAAAGAAATCGAATGGGATATGTACAAGACGCAAGTCCATCAGTGGGAAAGAGATCAATATTTGACATTGTACTAAAGGCTGAAACCCTTGGCGCTATAAGCGCTGAGGGTTTTTTCTTTTTGTGGGCGTTTTTCAGTCGAAATATCTGGGGTATTTAGTTATTATTTGTCTCCAAAACTGAGTAGTTTAGGCTGTCGAAGTAGACCGGAATCAGTAAACTCCAGAGCTGTAACACGAGCTGGGAATGGGACTGAAAGCCACGCAACATCTGATTTGACCATGCCAGGAGTGAGTTCTTTAAATGGGCACTCACCAGAATGATCAACCATAAACTGTTGAAGTACCTGCTTGGATGCATTATCTAAGCCCGACACGTGCCCTATGTAACGATTTTCATATCGCAGTACAAGGCTTGAAACCCGTCCATCACGGAGTTTAATGCCGACGACGTCTGCAACTATCCGTATTTCTTTTCGCTTTTTAAACCAATAATTATGTTTCTTTCCTTCCATATAAGGGCTATCTAATCTTTTAGAGATAATTCCTTCCCATTCACGATCATTTAGCCAATTCCAAAGTGTTAATCCATCGGAATGCAAATCGGTTACAAAGAGTTGAGGCGTTTTCTCTGGAAAGGAGGCTTGCAACTTCTCAAAACGTTCTTTAAAAGGAAGCTTACGAATATCTTTGCCATTTGAATTGAGCATGTCAAACATTACAAAAATCAGCCCATCATCATGGGCGCGTTTTCGGACCCCCAACTTGGCCCTCTGAAAATTCGGACGCACTCCATCGAAATAAGCTATCTCGCCATCCAAGATACAAGGACCAACGCGTATCGGCTCTAATAAGGCCACTATTTCCGGGAAAGTGTGATTACGCGGCTCCAAACGCCGTCCGAATATTTCCACACCTCCCAAACCATCTAAGCGGACCAATGTGCGCACACCGTCCCATTTAATCTGATAGCCCCATTCGGGGCCTTCAGGAATGTTAGAGGAGGTTATAGGAGCCATAGGAATAGAAGGGAGCTTCATGGTCATGACACGTTACCCTTTGCTTTCGATGTTCTCTTTTTCTTGGGTGCAGGGGCACTTGGAGGCGTAGCGGCTTTAGTTGCATCCAAACTTGCCTGCAAGGCAGCCATGAGATCAATGACATTATTCCGTCCTTTGGCTTCCGGAGCGGCAACGATGTCCACGCTCTGCCCAGCAATTTTTTGCTGGATCAATTCTGTTAAAGCGATGCGGTAATCATCCGTGTATTTTGCTGGATCAAACGGTTCGCTAAGCTGCTCCACAAGCATCTTTGCCATATCAAGCTCCTTTTCGTTAACCGTTGTTTGAACAGGGATGTTCGGAACTTGGGATAACGCTCTAATTTCGTCAGGAAAGAACATTGTCTCTAGGCATAAGCAGTTGCCCACGACTCTGACGGCAGCTAGGCTGCTTTTAGAACGGATGGATATTTTGGCAATGCCTATTTTGCCAGTCTGCTTGATTGCTTCCAGCAGCAAACTGTACGCCCCAGCTCCGGCCATATCCGGGGAGAGGTAATAGGCCTTTTGATAATAGACCGGGTCGATTTCGGATAAGTCCACAAAATCAAGAATTTGAATGCTCTTGGCGGACTCAGGTTTAATGGCATCAAGTTCTTCTTCTTTAACAATTACAAATTTCCCAGCCTCATATTCAAATCCCTTCACAATTTCATCTGGCCCAATCTCTTTGTTGCAATGCCGGCATGTTTTTGCATAATTGATCGGCATGCCACACTCTTTATGCAGACTGCGAAATGATATATCCTTGTCCTCTGTTGCTGAGTGCATCTTTACCGGAACATGGACGAGTCCAAAGCTTATAGCGCCTTTCCAGACGGTATGCATTATAATTCACACTCCCTTTTTTATTTAAGGTTGCGCTGTTTTTGGAAAGATATTCATGATAATGTACATTCGTTTTGTATTGAAATTCTGTCTTGCCAATAGAGTTGATGTCATGCAATGATGAAAGTAATAAAATCGAAATTCAAAATAAAATAAAATAAAAGATGGTGGCGCCATAAATGGAGACAACGAGTTATCTGTTTTTTAGCATATTGGATGCAATTGCGATGGTTGTATTGATGATTAAATCGTACAGGCAGCCGCTGGCCGCATATAAATGGAATATCCTTTTCATTTGTATTGGGATCGCTTGTTGGTCATATGCCGCCCGGGTTGTTGTTGGGTTATCTCCATACATAGATATATTGGGGCAATTTTTAATCTTCGCAGCTTTTTTTCGGTATTTTCTTAAAATTAGACTTGTTTATTCTGGTTTGATGGTAGCGGTGGGCTATGCCGCCTATGTATGCATTCAGTTTCCGATATATTTTGTCGTGACGGCATTAGGTGTTAGCGATGTTGTTGCTCAGAACACGGGAGGGAACGAGGTTATTGTGATTCAATTTTTCACAGATGCCGCTTCGTTGGTAGTCGGATGGCTGATTACATTATTTAATTACGGATTTACTTTCATAGTCATTCCTCCGCATGACTTAAGCCGCAAGGAAAGACTATTCACCGGAACGAATGGAATGCTTGCACTATCAACATTGGCTACTGTGGCAATGATCACGACATCCTTATATTTGACCGTTCATTACGACGCAGCCTTGTATGCTTACCCCTTGGTTTTATGGATACTTGGCACCCTTTATTTCCTCTCTAGAAGGAGGGAATCAGAAGATGATAGAATTTATATCACAAAGAATGGCGCTATTCATAAAAAGATTAGATCCTGAGGGTGGCGTATCTGTAGAAGTGATGGCCTTTTCTTTAGGCAATCGGATTTGTTCTGCCATTATAATCTTTGTCACATTGATTATTGGGATTGTAACAGAATCTTTTATACCTTCATTAATCGGTCTTGTGGCTTTTTGGACGCTGAGAAAATTTACTGGAGGCTTTCATTTCAAGTCTTTAACAACGTGTGCGATCGTCTCAACTTTTCTTTTATCTATAATTCCACATATTGTCTTAAGTGGTACGGTCATGATAATATTAATGATGTTGAGTTCAACGTTATTGATTTACTGGAGTAGGGGTAGTGAAAGGAATATACCTTTGTTACTCATCTTGTCAAATATATTTTTCCAATCAGATGTTGTTGCGTTAGCTTTCTTCGTGCAGATGGTATTGGTTTTAATTCATCAAAGGGACGGAGGTGTTGAATATGATGCAAAAACTAGCGCGTAAAATTGCAGAAAAACTGCAAAAAGACGCTGAACGTTCCGTCGCAAGTGGAAACCGGAAAGGGTTCATTGGGGCTCAACCAATCCCGAAAGAACTCCGTAAGTAGAGTGGCTATCATATGGATCTAACGACTGAGATTCTAGGACAGCGAATTTACGATGGGGAAATCGATGGAGATCAATTTGATACATTCAAATTAGGTGAAGTTTTTTTTGTGGATATATTCCAGCCCAAAAAAAACTATCACATTCCAAGATTCCACACCACTAAGGGACTTTTTACATTTATAACGACACTTGAAGCATGTAAACAGATATTTTTGCCACTGGGATTTGTTGCGCTGGATAGTAACAACCTCGTAAACGTACAGCATATTCGAGAGGTTACTAAAACATTTTACGCAATAACTGCGCATTTCGAAGGTGGTTATACAGCAAATGTAGCTAAAGGAAAATTACCTTTAGTGGAACACTTACTAAAAAAGAGCTAAATCCAGAAGTGGATCAGCTCTTTTTTAATACACATTTTCATTATTATGTCAATAAAAATCGATACTAGTATCGAATGTATAAATATTTCGACAAAAAACGACAAAACACAATAGAAACCTGTGTTATATTAAAAATGTAAAACAGAGGGAAACAAATATCATTATAGAGACAGACAGATATTAAAGCAGGGAAGATCGAGTTCCAGACAGCGGGGAGATAAAGCCACATTAATTTTTGTCTCACAGTTCAGCGGACAGGAACTGTTTTTACTTCGCTATACTGTTGAATACGGGATTTTTGAGCACTTCCTCGCTGGATTCGATCAGATTCATGACATCGAATGAATGATGAAACAATAGCATAAGTAGCGGTAGTTGAATGTAAAGCTGGATCGGGGCCGACACGAACATTATTGATGCAGATATCAATAGTGCTTTGTGTCGGCCTTTTGTATCGTGTTAGTATTTGAATAAATGGATGCTATTGACTATGATGAAACAAAGTTAAGTTAAATGAGTAGACTAAGAAGTTTATATAGATTTTTTTATAATAAGGTACAAATTCCTATTATATTTGCCGATATAAGGTATATTATGTTGAGCAAAGGGGAGCTAAGTATGGCAAAACGTAAAAGGAAGAAGGAGGAATTGGACCCGATAAAAGCATTAGTGCTACTTCTTATGCTTGGTGCAGGTTTTGGTTCTTACAAGCTTACAAGTTCTTTTATTTTAGCTGGCGTGGCATTTGGTGCAGTTATGATGATATATGCAATTGTAGTTATTTCAATCACCCGCAAGCGTAATGAACGACTGAAGCGCTCCGGTATAGCTGACATCGATAAGATGGAGGGCAGACAATTCGAGAAGTATCTGGGACATCTTTTAGAGGCTCATGGCTACAGTGTAACTGTGACACAGGCGGCAGGTGATTTCGGAGCTGATCTAGTTTTAGCTAAAGGGACACAAAGAGTGGTTGTTCAAGCTAAACGGTACAGTAAGAATGTAGGAATTAAGGCGGTTCAAGAAGCACAGGCTTCTATCGCGCATTATTCGGCAAGCGAGGCATGGGTAATTTCCAATAGTGGCTATACAGAAGCAGCTGTCACATTAGCAAAATCAAATGCTGTTCGGCTTATTGATCGAGCGGAGCTCATTGAAATGATTTTGAAAGTTAATGCCAATTCTTCGATCCCAACAGCAGGTGCCGAAACAGAACAACACAATACAGAGAAAATGATTACAAAGCAAATAAGAAAAGAAGTAGCATGTGCAAAATGTGGCCAGCCATTAGTTCGTCGAAAAAGTGCTCGTGGAGAATTTTTGGGTTGTTCAAGCTACCCTAAGTGTCGTCATACCGAAGCAGTCTGAGTAGGAATCTCGAAAGCTAGAAAAAATCAGCTGCACAATTAAAAAGCTGCATCCAGCCCGTTTTTTGTACGGGAAAGGATGCAGCTTTCTTCATGTATGAAGAGAATGAAATTCAACGATTAATGGAAATCCCGGAACAAGCCGATGACTTTGCCTAAAATCGTAACATTCTTCAGGCGAATAGGTTCCATTGTTACGTTCTCAGGTTGGAGACGAATATGATCCTTCTCGCGGTAAAAGGTTTTGACCGTTGCTTCATCGTGCTCAGTCATGGCAACAACAATATCGCCGTTAGTAGCGGTTTGCTGCTGGCGCACAATAACGTAGTCGCCGTTATGTATGCCAGCTTCAATCATGCTCTCTCCAATGACATTAAGAATGAATACATCATCATCACCTACATAATGGGAAGAGATTGGAAAATATTCTTCAATATTCTCTGTAGCGGTAATCGGCACACCTGCAGTAACTTTACCGACGATCGGTACATGGGTTACAGCAGGGCGGATAATTCCGTCGACATCTTCCTGATCCAAAATCTCGATAGCACGTGGCTTAGTTGGATCGCGGCGGATGAGCCCTTTCTTCTCCAGGCGATCCAGATGACCATGTACGGTCGAGCTGGAAGCAAGTCCAACTGCTTCTCCAATTTCACGTACGGAAGGCGGATAACCCTTCTCGCGAACTTCGTTCTTTATAAATTCCAGAATCGACTGCTGGCGATTGGAAGCTTTGGACAACACGATCACTCCAGTTCACGCACTCCATGATGAGTGCGACATGATTTTTGATTGAAACTTTGATCCATGGACTTCATTCGAAGTGCAATATGAGTATTTATTTCTCAAATTATAACATGGAACCGCCGTTCGTACAAACATAAGTTCCTAAAAACAAAAGTTCGCATTGTCTGTTGACTGCAAACAAATGTTCGTGCTAATATCAAAACAGAACAAACGTTTGGGAGTGAGGGCAATGATCATTTATCCAGAATCCTATCAATCTATTTTTTCAGAGAAAGCGCCTGTTAAGACGGCGAAGATGGAATGGCAAATCAGCATGGCCGCATTTAGCAGTAATGCTTTGAAGTTGGCAGTGTGTCTGGCTTTGTTTATTGTTTTGTTTTCTGGTTTTTTATTGGTGCGTACAGAAGCTTCAGTGAGTCATGTTGCACCAGCGGTTGTTGGAGAGCAGACAGTAGTGGTCGCGCAAGGCGATACGCTATGGGAGATTGCACGTAAATACTCGGACAGTTCTGATGATATACGCTGGTCCGTCTATCAAATACGGGAGCGCAATCAACTGTCGTCACCAGATATATGGCCTGGGCAGAAGCTGGTCATTCCATCGCCATAACGTCATTTAGCATTATGGCTCAATTTTGTAGAAGGGTGTTTGCATGATGGGGATAGTATAGCTGTACTTAATAGCTCAGGAATTGCCGATACGCTACCTAAAATACAGAATAGATCGGAACAATGATAGCATTATCGTTGTACGATCTATTCTGTATTTAATTATAGCCCCGTTTTCTTGACAACAGCGTATTGGTAATGTCAAAGTAGAAAGAGTTTGGGAAAAGTACAGCAAGTGAGGTGAGCAACCAATGGAAGAGCTTATTGCCAGAATTAATGAATTATCCCGTAAAAATAAAACGGTCGGTTTGACGCCCGAGGAACTGACGGAACGGGCTGAGCTGCGCAGTAAATATATGGAGCAGTTTAAAAGCAATTTTCGCCAGCAGCTTGATACGATTAAGTTTGTAGAAGATGAAGAGAACGAGGCGGGAGACGAGAAGCCACAGCATTAATGATTTTAATGGGAGAGGCGGGCTTTATTTATGAAATATCGTTTGCTTGGACGTAGTGGACTAGCTGTTTCTGAACTTTGTCTTGGAACGATGACGTTTGGCAATACAACGAATGAGCAGGACTCGCTTGAAATGATTAATCGTTTTGTGGAGCGCGGCGGTAATTTTCTGGATACGGCAAACGTCTATGTAAGCGGACGTTCTGAAGAGATTGTCGGCAAAGCGATTAAAGGCCGTCGTTCGGAGATGGTCGTTGCGACGAAAGTTAGAATGACAACATCGCCTGATATTAATGGAGTAGGGTTGTCCCGCAAGCATATCATGGACGGCGTGGAAGCGAGCCTTAAACGACTGCAAACCGACTACATTGACTTGTATCAGGTCCATGTCTGGGATCATGCTACGCCGATTGAAGAGACGCTGCGTACGCTGGATGATCTTGTTACCTCTGGCAAGGTGCGTTATATCGGCTGCTCCAACTTTTTTGCTTGGCAGCTTATGAAATACTTGGCTTGGAGCGATGCTAATCGGTATGTACGCTTTGTTTCGCTACAGCCTCAATATAGCCTTGTTAGCCGCCAGATGGATCGTGAAATGATGTCGCTTTGCCTAGAAGAAAACGTTGGCGTTATTCCATGGGCTCCGCTTGGTGGCGGTTTTCTGACGGGCAGATATGATCGTACAGAGCCGATAGAGGGCAGATTGACAAGCAAAGTAGGCGAAAGTGCTTGGGCAAACCGGGCAAATGAGCAAAATTTTGCTGTTCTGGATGCTGTAATGGCAGCTGCCAAGGAGCTTGATAAAACACCTGCTCAAGTTTCATTGAATTGGCTGCTGCAAAGGGAAGGCATTACGTCCCCAATCTTTGGAGCGAGTACGCTTGCGCAATACGAGGATAATATGGGGGCTATTGGCTGGACGATGCCTGAAGAGGTATGGAACCGTCTGGACGAGGTGAGCGCGCTTGCCGAAGACTATCCGAATCGGTTTATTGCTAAATTCAAACGCCCGTTTTAACAGATGACAGTTAAAGTCAAGAGATATACGGTGTCAGCCTGTATCACTGCTCAAACTTGATTGATAAAGCTTGATTTTGTGCTGCAGCATTATAAGGAGGAACGACTTTGTCACGTACATGGGAGCGCAAAGTGCGCCGAAATACGAATCAAATTAACAAAAATCGCAAAAAACAGGGTGGTCCAAGCTTTAAACCTGCTGGAACCCAGTCAGATCGTTTTGTTGGCCGCAGCTTTATTGCGCCGATTTTGCTCCTGCTGTTTATTGCCATGTACGTTTTGCTTGCACAAATGGACCCGCAATTTAAATTCGACACCTTGCTGGGCGTGACGATTGGTTGTTATGTGTTTTTAGCAGTCGTGTTTTTCCTGCGGCGTCCGTATATCACAATTGGTAAAAACTATGTTCAAACTCGCAAGCTGACCGGCGACAAGCGTCTCGGTGCGGAAGCGATCAAAACGATCCGCGTACAGCCCGGCTATGTGTCGATTGAACCACAAAAAGGGTCGTCGTGGGCATTTTCACGCGTATTTCATCGTTATCCAACGGATGAAATCAGCACGAGATTAGAGCAATTTGCCAAAGAGAACGGCATAACATACGAACAAAAATAAATCGATCAGGAGAGTCAGTGAACAATGGCAAAGCTAGCGGTATTATTTGATTTGGACGACACGCTGCTATGGGATGACCGTAGTGTGAAAGAAGCATTTGATGCGACCTGTCAAGCAGGTGCGGAAGCAGCGGGCGTAGATGCGGTAGAGCTGGAGGAAGCTGTTCGCAAGGAAGCTCGCAGCTTATATGAGTCGTATGAAACGTTCCCTTTCACGAAAATGATCGGAATTAATCCTTTTGAAGGCCTGTGGGCTAACTTCCGTGAGGGCGAGCAGGAGGAGTTTAGAAAGCTGGAGCAGCTTGCACCAACTTATCGTCGTGAAGCATGGACGAAAGGGCTTAAAGCACTTGGTGTAGACAATCAAGAGCTTGGCGCCAGACTGGCTGAGCAGTTTCCAGCAGAGCGCAGAGCGCGCCCGATTGTTTATGATGAAACGTTTCGCTTGCTAGATGCGCTGAAAGGCAAATATAAGCTGCTGCTGCTAACGAACGGTTCCCCTGATTTGCAGCAGGAGAAGCTGACAGGCGTTCCGCAGCTTGCGCCTTATTTTGATCATATCATTATTTCTGGCGCTTTCGGAGAAGGCAAGCCAGCAGTTTCAATTTTCCGCCATGCGCTGGAGCGCCTTGGCATTGAGCCAGAGCAGGGAATTATGGTTGGGGACAAACTGACTACGGATATTTTGGGTGCGAATATAATTGGAATGGATTCGGTATGGATTAATCGCCATGGCGCTGTTCGCTCGGATGAAATTGTGCCTACATATGAAATTAAGCATTTAGAGGAATTGCTGCCGCTGCTTGGATAAGCGCTTATACTCCAGCCATTGCTGCTGCATAAGCATAAGAAGAAGCCCCTTGGTCCATTGGAAATGGCTCAAGGGGCTTGCTGTATAGTTTTCAGTAGGAAAAAACAATTAAGCTTTAATAAAGGCAGGGTCTTCGAACGGATGCGCAATCCAGCCTTCTGTTTCAATAAACAGGCGAACAGCGACGATTTGACGGTTATCCATCAAAGTGAAGAAGTGCGGAATCGTTTCTGGAACCGAAATAACGTCTCCAGCTTCCAGCTCAACGTCGAAATAACCGACATCTTCGCCGCCTTTAATAATAAAGATGCCTCGTCCGGCTGTAATCGCCCGTACTTCATCTTCCGTATGAGTGTGCACTTGCTCAAAACGTTTCAAAATATCATCAAGACCTGGGGTAGCGTCTGAAAGGGCAACGATATCCCATGTTTTGTAACCGCGACGCTCGGCAAGCTCACGAATTTCAACATCGTAAGTAGCGAGAATTTCCGCTTTCTCCTCATCGGATAATACAAATTTATCTTGAAGATGGCCTGGCAACTTGCTAGCATCCCAGTGTTCATAAAGTACTTCTTGGCTTTCCAAAAATGCGCGAACGTTCTGTTCGCCAGAAATTCTTTCCTCAGTATTGCGAATTCTAATCTCAGCCATCACAATTCCCTCTTTTCCTATTGAAATTAAATGTTATATTAAATATATAATGATTATAATGCAAAAACAAGCGATTGTCGATTGCAATTGCTTTTCACATTGCGTCGATTCTGTTAAACTGAATGTTAGTGATTTTCACAGGAAGGGTGCACATAATTGTCGAAACCAACCATACAAGAAATGATGCAAAAGCGGATATTGATTTTGGACGGAGCAATGGGAACGATGATTCAGCAGGCTGACCTTACGGCAGATGATTTTGGCGGTGAGGATATGGATGGCTGTAATGAAATACTCGTGCTGACGCGTCCTGATGTAATCCGTACTATACATGAACAATATTTGGAGGCAGGCACGGACATTTTGGAAACGAATACGTTCGGAGCAACGAGCGTCGTGCTGGCTGAATACGATATACCGGAAAAGGCGCGCGAAATCAACCTTGCTGCGGCAAAAATTGCCCGTGAAGCGGCGGATAAATATTCGACGCCTGAGCATCCGCGCTATGTGGCAGGAGCGCTTGGTCCGACGACGAAGACGCTTTCCGTAACAGGCGGGGTTACTTTTGAAGAGCTTGTAGACAGCTATTACGAGCAAGTTATTGCGCTCATGGAAGCAGATGTAGATGCGCTGCTTCTGGAAACGTCCCAGGATACGCTTAATGTAAAAGCGGGCAGCATCGGCATTCGCAATGCGTTTGAGACGATGGGACGCGAGCTTCCGATTATGATTTCGGGAACGATTGAGCCTATGGGAACGACGCTAGCGGGACAAAGCATCGAATCGTTCTATATTTCACTAGAGCATTTGAAGCCCATATCAATGGGGCTAAACTGTGCGACAGGTCCTGAGTTTATGCGTGACCATATTCGGACGCTCAGCGAAATTGCCAATTCGGCAGTAAGCTGTTACCCGAATGCAGGCTTGCCGGATGAGAACGGAAATTATCATGAGTCCCCGGAATCGCTGGCGAAAAAAATGTCTGCTTTTGCCGAGCAGGGCTGGCTGAACATTGCTGGCGGCTGCTGCGGTACGACGCCGGAACATATCCGCGCACTTGTCGAAACGATGGCGAAATATCCGCCGCGTACAAAATATGGCGAGCATCCTGCAGCTGTATCCGGCATTGATACCGTCTATATTGAGCCGGAAAACCGCCCAATTATGATTGGGGAGCGCACGAACATTTCTGGCTCGCGGAAATTCAAGCGTCTCATTAAAGAAGAGAAGTTTGACGAAGCTTCGGAAATTGCCAGAGCGCAAGTCAAAGGCGGAGCCCATGTCATTGACATCAACTTGCAGGATACGGATATTGATGAGGCGTATGCTGTTCATCAGTTTTTACCGCAAGTCGTCAAAAAGATTAAAGTGCCGCTCATGCTCGATTCGACCTACGATCATATTATTGAGCTGGGCCTTAAATATTCGCAAGGCAAAGCGATCATTAACTCCATTAACCTGGAGGATGGCGAGTCCAAGTTTGAAAAGATTCTTCCGCTTATCCATCAATATGGCGCAGCTGTCGTCATGATTTTAATTGATGAGCGCGGTCAGGCGGTAAGCCGTGAAGCGAAGCTCGAAGTAGCAGAGCGTTCCTACCGTTTGTTAGTAGATAAGTATGGCATGAATCCGGAGGATATTATTTTTGACCCGAATATGTTCCCGGTCGGCTCTGGTGACCCGCAATATATTGGCTCAGCGGTGGAGACGATTGAGGGTATTAAGCTCATTAAAGAAAAATATCCGCTTGCCAAAACCATTCTCGGCCTTAGCAACATTTCATTCGGTTTGCCAGATGCAGGCCGCGAGGTGCTGAACTCCGTTTATTTGTACCATTGTACAAAAGCGGGGCTCGATTACGCCATTGTGAACACCGAGAAACTGGAGCGTTATGCTTCGATTCCTGAAGAGGAGCGCAGACTGGCAGAGGAATTGATTTTTAATACGACAGATGAGACGCTGGCTGCTTTCGTTGCTGCCTTCCGTGAGAAGAAGGTGGTCAAGAAAGAGAAAATCTCCAACCTGACGCTGGAGGAAAGACTCGGTTCTTATGTCGTTGAAGGTACGAAGGAAGGGCTCCTTCCTGATCTGGATTTGGCGCTTGCCAAATACACGGCGCTGGAGGTCATTAATGGACCGCTCATGCGGGGGATGGAAGAGGTCGGCAGACTGTTTAATAATAATGAGCTGATTGTGGCAGAGGTACTGCAAAGCGCAGAAGTCATGAAAGCTTCGGTTGCTCATTTGGAGCAGTTTATGGAGAAGGATGAATCGTCCGTAAAAGGGAAAATTATATTGGCGACGGTAAAGGGCGACGTGCATGACATCGGCAAAAACCTCGTTGAAATTATTTTGTCCAACAATGGTTACAAAATCATTAATCTCGGCATTAAAGTACCGCCTGAGAAGCTCATAGAAGCTTACCGCAATGAGAAGGCGGATGCTATTGGCCTGTCGGGCTTGCTCGTTAAATCGGCGCAGCAGATGGTCATTACGGCTCAGGATATGCGCAGTGCAGGCATTGATGCGCCGATTCTTGTCGGTGGTGCGGCATTGACCCGGAAATTTACGAAGACGCGGATCGGGCCGGAGTATGACGGCTTGGTGCTTTATGCGAAGGACGCGATGGACGGGCTGGATATTGCCAACAAGCTGATGGATAAAACTCACCGTCAACGGATGGAAGATGAAATGGCGGAATACAAAGCGTCGGGCGGGGAAGAAGAGGTTCAAAGCAAAGAGCTGCCTAAGCTCACCCGGATTGAGCGCTCGAAAATTTCTGTAGACGCGCCCGTGTACATTCCACCTGATTTGGATCGTCACATTTTGCGCGATGTTCCGCTGCCACATATTATTCCTTATATTAATATGCAAATGCTGCTCGGTCATCATCTTGGCCTGAAGGGCAATGTGGAAAACCTGCTGAAGGAAAAGAACGAGAAGGCGGTTCATCTCAAAGAAACGGTAGACGGCATTTTGCATGAAGGAACGACGAACGGGATTTTGAAGGCTAACGGCATGTACCGCTTCTTCCCGGCGCAGTCCTCAGGCAATGATATTATTATTTACGACCCTAACAATCAGACGCAGGAAATCAAACGCTTCACCTTCCCGCGCCAGCAGGTAGAGCCATTCCTTTGTTTGGCGGATTTCCTGAAGCCTGTAGATAGCGGCATTATGGATTATGTTGGATTCCTCGTCGTAACGGCTGGCGAAGGCATTCGCGATTTGGCGGGGCAGTGGAAGGATCAAGGCGATTACCTGCGTTCGCATGCGCTGCAATCGGTGGCGCTTGAAGTGGCGGAAGGACTCGCTGAGCGCGTCCACCATATGATGCGGGATATTTGGGGCTACCCGGATCCGCATACGATGACGATGAAGCAGCGCCACGGCGCACGTTATCAAGGGATTCGCGTATCGTTTGGCTATCCGGCCTGTCCGGATCTGGAAGATCAAGGCCCATTGTTCGAGCTGATGAAGCCGGAGGATATTGGCGTTGAGTTGACAGAAGGCTTCATGATGGAGCCGGAAGCATCGGTATCTGCGATGGTGTTTTCCCACCCGGAAGCGCAATATTTTAACGTAGAAAAGGTTGAGCGTTAGGAGCATAAATAGCACCATAAATAGCAGGGAGAGCCTCCGTAAAATCGTTTTTTAACGATTGGCGGAGGCTTTATCCTATTTTTGAACAGGAGGCGGTAGGAGCATGGAAATTTGGTTTCTTGGAACAGGTGCAGGACGGCCGTCAAAAGAACGTAATGTGACGTCGATTGCGCTGCGGCTGCCAGAGCCGGATGGCGGGCTATGGATGTTTGATGCAGGCGAAGGTACCCAGCATCAAATGATGCGCTCCTCGCTGAAAATGGGCAAGCTGAATGCTTTATTCATCACGCATCTGCATGGCGATCATACCTTTGGCATTCCGGGTCTGCTTAGCACAAGGTCTTATTCCGGCGGCAAAGGTCCGCTCCGTTTGTTTGGTCCTGTGGGAATTGAAGAGATGGTACGAACCGCGCTGCGGCTGAGTGGTACGCATATTGATTATGAGCTGTTGATTACCGAGATCAAGGAAGATGGCGTCATTCACGAGGATGAGCGTTTTGTTGTGGAAGCGTGGTCATTAGATCATCGCCTGCCCTGTTATGGCTACCGCTTGATGGAGCGCGATTGTCCAGGCAAGCTCAATACCGAGCGTCTGAAAGAGCTTGGGGTGCCGGCAGGACCGCTGTATGGAAAGCTCAAGCAGGGAGAAGATGTACAGCTGCCAAATGGTACAACTGTGTGTGCTGCTGATGTAGCTGGAGCTCCGTTAAAAGGAAGAATCATCGCAATTACTGGTGACACCAGCCCATGTGCTAACATTGCTCGGCTTGCTCAAAATGCAGATTTGCTCGTGCACGAAGCGACGTTCGCAGAGGGACAGGAAGAGAAAGCGCATGAATACGGACATTCGACCACGGTTGAGGCGGCGCAGGCTGCTAAGGATGCAGGCGTGCAGCAGCTGATTATGACGCATTTCAGCTCGCGTTTTCTGCTTGAGGATATGCCGATGCTGAAGGAAGAGGCGCAGCGTATTTTTCCACAATCCGAAGCGGCTTATGATCTGTTCCATGCTAAAATAGCGCGGCGCAGCGACTGCTAGTCTTGGGGGACTTCTGTTCAGCCTACTACACCCGATGTCCCCCTTACGAAATCAACATATGCTGAAAATAATGCGTTGACATTAGCCCCGTATGATGACTGTGAACAGCAGTATACACATCGGGAGGCTGATACGTGATGGATACAGCAAGCCATTTATTGTTCGGCGCAACACTTGGGGGACTCGCGATGCTCGACCCTGCGCTGGCTGCGCAGCCAACTGCGATGCTTGCCGTATGGACGGCGACGCTGCTCGGCAGCCATGCACCGGATTTTGATACGGTGATGCGGTTTAAAGGTCAAGCGGCCTATGTTCGCCATCATCGCGGCATTACGCATTCGCTGCCTGCACCCGCCATTTGGTCGTTGCTGGGCTTGCCGATTGCGTGGCTTTATGGCGTGCCGGAACTTTCCTGGCAAGTTGTAGGCTGGATGTTCGTAGCGGTCTGTTTTCATGTTTTGCTGGATTTGTTCAATTCCTTTGGGGTGCAATGTGCCAGGCCTGTTTCGCCGAAATGGCTGCATTTAGATACGTTATGCCTATTTGAACCGTATTTGTTTGCTTTGCATGCGTCTGGCTGCATCCTTTGGGCGTCGGGAATAGCTGAGCCTGGTCCGATGTTTGCCATCATATATGCCATCACGGCCCTTTATATCGGCTGGAGGCTGCGGATAAGCCGAAAGGTGAAGCGGCTGCTGCGAGAACATTTTGGCATCCGCACGGGCATAACGCTTGTGCCATCTATGCTAGGCTACAGCTGGCAGTTTACAGCAGACTGCGGCGACCATTATGCGGCGGGAACGGTTGCCGGAGGTGTGGTTACGATTGAGACGACAGTCAGTAAGTCGGATGACGCGGAGCTGGCTCCGGTCGTGCGTGCGGCGATGAACGAAGAAGGCGTGAAAGCTCTCTTGTCCTTTTCCGAGCGGGTTCATGTGAATGTGCAGGAAAAGCTCGATGGTTACGAAGTGACCTGGAGCGATGTGCGTTTTTGGAATAAGCAGCAAATGCCGTTTGGGGTAGCTGTGACGCTCGATTCGGATATGAAGGTGCTCAATCACCGACTGGGATGGAATAAAAAAACGTGGGAGCCACCCCACGTGTAGGTATACATTTTGAAAAAAAGCACAGCTAGCGCTCTTCCAAGGGCGCTAATTTTTTTTGGCAACCAAGACCGAAGAGATAACGGACAGGATCGAAACGAGCACGACCACCGTCAGAAAACTGATGAGCTGCAGCATGCTTGGCAGGAACACCGTCACAATAATGAGAAAGCCGCCCCCGAAAAATATTTTTGCCGAAAGCTGATGCGTTTTGCGCCATACTTGTTCGTTATTCAGCGTTAGCGGTGTTTTGATGCCGACAAAGCGATTGGGCTTCATGCGCGGCAAGTAGTTCCCGATCGTGATGAACAAAATGCCGATAAACGGGATAACGAACATCTGAATATTCAGCTTGACGCCATAGCCATAAGCTATGATGAAGCCTTGTAGAGCGGCTAGGCCAAGCATCAGCACTTGATTGATGATATCGGTGCTTTTAATGGCGCTGGAGCTTGCTGCAAGCTTGGGGTCGATTTTCGGCAAATATTTAAATAATAGCATAAGCAGCACCATCAATGCCGGGATGAGAAATAAAGCAAACATTTTGCCGGTATAACGGTCGGGCTCGCCTAACGCATTCCAATGTACGGGCAAGGTGGCGGGCAGAGAAGAGTAGGAGATTATCCCGGCAATAAACGAGAGTGCGATAATGAGCCAGGTCCAAATGTTCTTTTTCATCATTCATCGTTCCTTTCCAAAGTCAGGTCGTTAATCGGTTGAGATTTATTGAAACGAAGCAATCCATTTGAGTAAATCCTGAAAGACGGTCGTATTTAGCGAGTAGTAAATATGCTGCCCTTTGCGCTCATCCGACACCAGCTCAGCCTGCTTAAGCAAGCTTAAATGATGGGAAATGCTCGGCTTGGTCATTTGAAAATGGTCAGCAATTTCCCCCGCTGTCAAATCCCGCTCTTTCAACAAATCAAGTATCGTGCGTCTCGTAGGATCGGATAATGCTTTAAACGCCTGGTTAATCGACAATGAGGGATTATCTCCTTTCGATATTTAGATAATTATCTAATAATCTAATATAATCACATTGTAATCGCCACGCCCTAAGCTGTCAATAAACGGATACCCAAAAAATAAAATTGCAGGCCGAACATGTATTCTTGTAAAATGAAAGAAACGAGTGAACTTGAAAAGTCAGGATACAAGGAGAGAAACAGTCATGAACCGCTGGACGGGAAAGACCTCGGGACTCGAGGAGTGGCTGGAGCTGCTGAAGCACGACCAGGACATAACGGACAATATTACCCATTGGCGGACCATTCCGCCTCGCGAGGCTTGTACCGCGGCATTGCCTGCGGATCTGCATCCAAAGCTTGCGGAAGCGCTGCGCACAAAGGGGATTGATGAACTATATACACATCAGGAGACGGCCTATCGGTTCGTTCGAGAAGGCCATAGCATTGTTACGGTCACCCCGACTGCCTCTGGCAAAACCTTATGCTACAACCTGCCGGTGCTTCAGTCTTTATTAGAACAGGACGAAGGTCGCGCGCTTTATTTATTTCCGACGAAGGCGCTGGCGCAGGATCAGGTGGCGGAGCTTCAGACGCTCGCCGATCTCATGGGTGTTGATCTCAAGACGAATACATACGACGGGGATACCCCCCCGACTGTGAGGCAGGTGATACGCAACGCCGGACATATCGTCGTGACGAATCCGGACATGCTGCATTCGGCGATTTTGCCGCATCATACGAAATGGGTTAAGCTGTTTGAAAATATTAAATATATCGTGATCGATGAGCTTCACGCATACAGAGGCGTGTTCGGAAGTCACGTTGCAAATGTGATCCGCAGGCTTAAAAGAATTTGCCGGTTTTATGGGTCGACCCCGCAATTTATTTGTGCATCAGCGACCATCGATAATCCCGCCGAGCATGCGGCAAAGCTAATAGGCGAGCCTGTGCGGCTTGTAGATAATAATGGCGCGCCAACGGGCGAAAAGCATTTTATTTTTTATAATCCGCCTGTTGTGAACAGGCAGCTCGGCATTCGCCGCAGCAGTGTGCTGGAGACGAGGAAGCTGGCAGGCTTACTCCTGCGCCAAGGTGTGCAGACGATTGTATTTGCCCGCAGCCGGGTGCGCGTGGAGCTGCTGCTAACCTATTTGCAGGACATCATTAAAGACAAGCTTGATGCGAAGACGATTCGCGGCTACCGCGGCGGGTATTTGCCCAAGCTGCGGCGGGAAATTGAGCGCGGCCTGCGCAGCGGTGAAATTCGCGGCGTCGTCAGCACGAATGCGCTGGAGCTCGGCATTGACATTGGCCAGCTTCAAGCTTGCGTGCTGAACGGTTATCCAGGCACAGTGGCAAGCACTTGGCAGCAATCAGGACGTGCGGGACGCCGGCAGGGCAGCGCGGTTACTTTTTTAGTTGCAAGCAGCAATCCTTTGGATCAATATATGATTCAGAATCCTGATTTTTTCTTCAATCGCCCGCCGGAGCGTGCGCTTATTCATCCCGATAATTTGCTTGTGCTCATTGACCATGTGAAATGTGCGGCATATGAGCTTCCTTTTGAAGAGGGAGAGAAGTTTGGCGAGGAATCGCTTGCGGACATGATGGAGTTTTTAACGGAGGAAAAGGTGCTGCACCGCGCGGGCAGCCGCTGGTATTGGATGGAGCAATCGTTTCCCGCCCATAATATTTCGCTGCGCTCCGCGGCGCAGGAAAACTTCGTCATCATCGATATGACAGAGGGCAGCCGGGTACTGGGCGAAGTGGATCGCTTCAGCGCACCGACGCTTATTCACGAAGAAGCGATCTATATTCACGAGGGTGTGCAGTATCAGGTCGAGAAGCTGGATTATCCTGAAAAGAAAGCATATGTGCGCAAAGTCGATGTCGATTATTACACCGATGCGAACCTCGCAGTTGAGCTGAAGGTGCTTTACGTAGACAAGGAGCGCGAATCGGGCGAGCTGACGAGGCAGTACGGAGAGCTGGCGCTGAATGCGAAGGCGACGATTTTCAAAAAAATTCGGCTGCGCAGCCATGAAAATATTGGCTCAGGTCCGATTCATTTGCCGGAGGAAGAGCTGCATACGAGTGGCTACTGGTTCTCGTTCAGCGAAGAGGCTGCAGCGCGCAAAAGTAAAAATGAGATGCAGTACGCGCTGCTAGGCATTGCGAATGTATTGGTTCATATTGCACCGCTTTATCTGATGTGCGATCCCTATGATATTCGCGTCGTGCCGCAGGTGAAGGCTGTGCATACACAGAAGCCGACGATTTATTTTTATGACCGGTATCCGGGCGGCATCGGACTGAGTGAAAGATTGTTTGAGGTGCATGATGAACTGATCCGGCAGGCAAAGTCGCTCATTCGCGGCTGCACTTGCCTGAGCGGTTGTCCAGCCTGTGTTGGGCCGATTGAAGAGGTCGGTCTGCTTGGCAAAGAGCAGGCGCTAAAGCTTCTGGAAGAAGCGGAGGGAACTACATGAGCAGTTTGCGAGAGCGAATGAATCGCCTGCGCAGCAGCACAGGCGGAACGCCAGAAAGTGCAGTGCAGCAGCCTTCTAGAGGGTCTGATATAGAAACCCCTCTAGAAAGCTATAATGAAACCAATAAAGAAACTAATATAGAAGCGTATGAGCTTCACGATTCCCATACGGACGGCACTGTTTCGGAAGCAGAAGCAGGCACCGAGCAGCTTCCAGAGAGCTGGCTTGCCATGGGCGTTAAGCTGCAAACCAATGAAGTCGGCACCTTCTTGCTGCGTGAAGTGAAATATTCTGCGGACCATCAGCATGGCATTCATCGGCTTTCGGAGCTTGAGGAGGCCAGCAAAGGGCTTTCTGCTTTTCACGGGGAGCAGATTGGAGCAGAGCACTTGCTCATTCTGGATTTGGAGACGACCGGCCTCGGTGTCGGGACAGGCAATGTGCCGTTTATGGTGGGCATCGCCTACTGGCAGGGTCAGCAGTTTATTGTAGAGCAGGCGCTAATTCGCCACCCGGCCGAGGAACGGGCGATGCTGGCCTATTTGAAGGAAAAGCTGACGGCCTATGCGTATCTGGTCACGTACAATGGACGAACGTTCGATTGGCCAGTTATGCTGAATCGATTTATATTGAATGGCTTCGGCAGCAAAGTGTGGGCGCCGCTGCATCTGGATTTTCTGCATCCTGCACGCAGCGTTTGGCGCAATACGCTTACTTCATGCAGGCTCAGCCATGTAGAGGAAGAGCGGCTTGGCATTGAGCGTGTGGATGATGTGCCGGGTTCGCTTGCCCCGCAGCTGTATTTTCAATATTTAGCTGATCAAAATCCGGAGCCGCTGGCAGGCGTATTCCGCCACAATGAAATCGATATGCTTTCTCTCGCGAGTTTAGCGATCCGTTTTGGACATTTGCTGGGCGGCGAAGCAGGCTGCGGCCCGCTGCCGATGCCGGAAGAACCGGAGGAAATCGTGCGAACAGGGCTATGGCTGGAGAAGATGGGACAGGCGGAGAAGGCGGAACGATTATTTGCGGTGGCGGAGCAGCAGCAAGGCATGACGCTTAATGCCTTGCTGCTGCTCGCGGCACGTGACAAGAAGGCTGGAAATTGGCGGCGAGCTGTGTTATTGTGGCAGAAGGCTGTAATGTTGCCTCTCAAATTTGGGGCAAGCGATGACAGCGCCTTTATCGAACTCGCTATGTATTATGAACATAAGCTGAAAGATTATGAATCGGCTTTATTATATGCAGACGAAGCGCTGCAGATGGCGCTTAGTCATCCGCTTCGGGGGCGTCAGACTGCCAAGCAGCGGGCGGAGCTTGCAGAGCTTCGCAAGCGGTCATTGCGCTTGCAGGGCAAGATAGGAAGGAAGCTGGGGAGTCATGGGACATAATTTGCCTGAAATGCGAGGCTTGCTCATCGATCTCGATGGCACGCTTTATCATGGAAAGAGAAGAATTGATGGTGCAGATGCATTGCTGCGCAAGCTTAAAGAGCTGAACCTTCCTTACCGGTTCGTCACGAACAACTCCTCTGCCACGCCGGGAGACGTAGCGGAGCGATTGAACAGGATGGATATCCCGGCGGAAGCGCAAGATGTGTGCACATCGGCGCAGGCTGCTGCTGAATATGTGGCTTCCGTGAAGCCGGGGGCTTCGGTTTTTGTGATTGGGGAGGCAGGCCTGCGTGCAGCTATTGAGGGAGCCGGCTTGCGGTTAACAGAAGAACAACCGGATTTTGTTATTCAAGGTATCGACCGAGAGCTCAGCTATTCGAGGCTTTCGCTTGCGGTTCGCTATATTCATGGCGGAGCCCCGTTTATTTTAACGAACCCGGATTTGCTGCTTCCTTCGGAAGGTGGCTTAATGCCGGGGGCGGGTTCAATTGGAGCTATGCTGCAAGCAGCAGGGGGCAAGGAGCCGATTGTCATTGGCAAGCCTTCATCAATATTGATGGATTACTCCTTAAAACAGCTGGGCCTTCCGGCTGCGGACACTTGGGTAATCGGTGACAATCTGGCTACGGATATTGCGGCTGGCCGCGCTTCGGGCTGTGGGACGCTGCTCGTTTTGACAGGACTTACAACGGAGCAAAATTATAAGCAATATTCGGAACGAGCGGGCTGCGAACCGGATAAAATATGTAGAAATTTAGATGAGCTGATCTCTTATATTACAGAAACTGCGAACAGCTGACATAGAGATAGCGTACAGACAGGAAGGAAGCGAACAGCAATGCCGGAATTGCCGGAAATCGAAAATTATCGCGTATTATTAACAGAACGGCTCGCAGGAGACCGAATTACAGGCACACAGGTGCTGCAAGAGAAGCATCTAAATGTCTCCGCTGAGGAGTTTGATGAGGCGCTTGCGAATAGAACGATCTGGTTTGTAGAGCGCCGTGGCAAGCATTTACTGCTGCATCTTGACAACGGCAAGCGGTTGCTTGCGCAGCTCCATGCTGGAGCCGCGCTGTTTTATGGGCAAGGCGAGGAGCGCCCGCAGAGCGAGGCGCAAATCGTCATTCATTTGGAAAAGGGCAGCCTTTATGTTGCAGGAATGCGGCAGGGCTTCGTGCATCTTTTATCGGTTAAAGAAACTCAGCAGGTGCTCGCAGAGTTGGGGCCTGATCCTTTAGATAAAAGGCTGACGCTTGAAAAGTTTACCCAGCTGTTCCGTAAAAAACGCGGTGCATTGAAGGCTGCGTTAGCTGATCAGCAAGTGATTAGCGGAATCGGCTCATTTTATGCCGATGAAATTGCATTTGCTGCCGCCGTGCGACCAGATATCAAAATTCCGCTTATTCAGGAAGACGCATGGCAGCGTTTATATGAGGCGATGCATGTGGTACTGAAAGATGCAGCGGCTAAGGGAGGCAGCATTGAGCAGCCACTTACAATAGACGACAAGCTGACAGGCGGCTACTACACACAGCGCCGTGTCTACGAGCGTGCGGGGGAAGCATGCGGCACTTGCGGCACCCCAATTGAGGTAGTTGGCACTGCTGCGCGCAAGGCGTTTGTCTGTCCTTCCTGCCAGCCGGAGCAAGAGGAAAGCTAAAGTCGCGAACGGGGGAAACGTTCATGATTCATCTTTTTTTAGACGATTACAGGCATTGCCCAAAAGGGTTTGTCCTGGCTTTGACAGCTGAGCAATGCAAACAAATCATTGATACGGAAGACATTGATATTTTATCCCTTGATTATGATTTGGGCTGGAATCAGGATACGGGTGCGGAGGTTGTTCGCCATATGGTGAGCACGGGACGTTATCCGAAGCAGGTTTTCCTGCACACCTCCAGCGCAGCAGGGCGGGTACAAATGTATCAGATGCTGTACGCCAATGCGCCGAAGGAAACGAAAGTGCATAATGGGCCGATGCCGTTCTCGCTGCTGGAGGAAATTGCTTCATTGTAAAGGTTTGTGTGATGTTAGGGAGGTGGCGTTATGAGCCGGTGGATTGGTACGGCTAATCAAGGATATGCTGCCTATGCGGTAGAAGAGCTGAGGCGTTTATTAGGCCAGCTGAAAGTGACGCAGCTTGCGGCTGGTGAAGTGTTTTTATTTGAAAGTCCGCTTTCAAGGGAAGAAACCTTGGAAGCGGTTCAACGGCAGCTGCCGATTTTTTTGCGGCATTTGCAGCCGGTTGACCGCGTCATTGAGGGTAGCGGCAATGCGGATGATTTGGAAGAGCTATCCAGAGTGGTGAGGAATGCGCAGCTTTCTTTTGTGGACAAGCAGGTATCAATTCATTTGCGCAAGGCGAAGGTGACCGTCTACCCGTATTCTGCGGCGGATACGAAAGCGGTGCTCGATGCGGTGCTCGAAGAAATCGGTGCCGAAACAGCGAGACAAAAGCCGGATATGATTATTGCGATTTACGCGGCAGCAAGGCAGCTTTATGTAGGCTGCGGCACACCAGCAGAGATGTTGTCTGATTGGCCGGGTGGCGCTGTGCGTTTTCAACGGGAGGAAGGGCAAATTTCCCGTGCGAAGTTTAAGCTGCTCGAAGCGGAGCGGGAGTTCGGCCTGCACTATGAAGCATTCCAGCAAGCGCTGGACATTGGTGCAGCACCGGGAGGCTGGACGTCGCTGCTGCTGGAACGGGGCCTTCGAGTAACGGCCGTCGATCCTGGCGAGCTGCATCCTTCGTTAAATGGACATCCCGCTTTGACCTACCATAAGCGTAATGCTTCGGATGTTAAGCTGCCCGCAGAAGCATATGATTTGCTCGTCTGCGATATGAGCTGGAGCCCGATGCAAATGAGCAGGCTTGTGCTTGACCTGCAGCAGTCATTAGCGCGTGAAGCTACAGCGATTATTACAATTAAGCTCATGCACCGCAAGCCGCTGCAAACGATTCGAGATGTGTCAGAGCGGCTCAGCTCTGCTTTTACGATTGAGAGGGCAAAGCAGCTGTTCCACAATCGCGACGAAATTACATTATATTTAAAATATCGCAAGGCCTAGAATAGAAGCAATTCGTGATGAGCGCTCCAACCGGGGCGCTTATTGTCGATAAGGGGGCAGTTCCTTTGCGTAATATGAGAGCGCTTTATGCGAATTTGCGTATTAAACATAAGCTGTTCCTTCTCCTCTCCGCCGTCCTCTTAACCGTTGCGGTGCTTGGCGGCGTTCTTCAGCAATATGCCTTCGACATCTACGATCGGAAAATCTATGAGCAATCTGCCAAAGCGCTAAGTCTCTCTGCTGTAAGCATTGAGAATGAGCTTCGTAAAATCGAGCAGTTGTCCTATACGATTGCAACAGACACCAAAGTACAGGAATATTTGCGGACCATTAAGAGCGGTGGAACGGAATACGATAACTACGTGCTTCAAGTAAATATTCAGGACCGCGTCGTCAATTTGGGCGGCTTGGATAAATATATTCATTCCGTTCAGTTATATGATGTGCATGACAAGGCTTATGCAACCGGAGTGCGAACGATAAATTTGTCCGATTCAAGACTGGAGCGGCTTAAGCTGGAGACGAAGCGAAATGAAGGGGGCAATACGTGGGTAGCGCCAGGCGAAAGTGACAGCGCGTTGTCGGCAGCCCGTGAAATTCGCAGCTATAAAAATTTGGATATGGATTATTTAGGCACCATTGTCGTGCGCGTTGACGCGGTCAAGCTGTTCCATGATTTGTCGGCTGGCCTTGACAGCAGCGGAGCTAATATGATGATTGCCAGAGGTGCGGAATTAATATATCCGGACAAGGCCATTTTTTCTATCGAAGAGCTCTTAAGTTTGACAGCTGGCTCCAGCGGATACCGCATTATGGAGCGGGAAGGCAATTCCTTTTTTGTCACCTACGTCGCTTCCAACCGAATGAATTGGTATTATTATACGATCATCTCGTTTGATGATATTTTTCGCAATTTAGTATGGGTCAAAAATTTCGTTATCGCGGCTTTTGGCTTGCTGTTTATTATATCGGGCATATTTGCACTGCGAGTTGCTAATGGCATCACCAAGCCGATTGAACGGCTTAACGCCAATATGAAGCGCATTCAACTGGGGTATTTCGATTATGTGGAGGACCCGGCGGAGCGGGCGCTTGCGATGGATGAGGTTGGCCAAATGCAGCGCAACTTCCGCATTATGGTCGAGCGAATCAATGAGCTGATTCATGAAAACTATGTCAAGCAGCTTGCGATTAAGGATACGCAGTTCAAGGCGCTGCAAGCGAATATTAATCCGCATTTTTTGTATAATACACTAGATTCAATTAATTGGAGCGCCAAAATGAGCAATCAGCTGCAAATTTCGCAAATGGTGGAAGCGCTCGGCTCCTTGCTTCGCACGTCGATCAACTTGAAGGAGTCGATTATTCCACTGCGGACGGAGCTGGAAATCGTCAATCATTACATTACGATTCAAACGTTTCGCTTTGAGGAACGCCTCGACTTTAAGCTTGATGTTCCGGCGGAACTGCTCAGTTGTGGTTTGCCAAAGCTGGCGCTGCAGCCGCTGATTGAGAATGCCATTCATTATGGGCTGGAAGAAATGATTGACAGCTGTACCATTCGCATTCAGGCTTATACAGAGGGGGAGTACCTGTATATCGTTGTACGGGATAACGGTCCCGGCATGGAGCAGGCCTACGCAGATAAGCTGTTAAGCGGCGAGGTGCAGACGAAAGGAACGGGGCTTGGGCTGCGAAATATTGATGAGCGCATTAAGCTGCTGTATGGCGAGGAATATGGCCTTCATGTGAGCAGCCAGCCGAATGAAGGGGCGGCGGTCAGCCTGAAGCTGCCTTACGAAAGGAAGGATTAGCTTGTTCAAAGTGCTGTTGGTAGACGATGAACGGATTATTTTAGAAGGAATTTCACAAATTGTTCCGTGGACAAGCTCTGGCGCAGAGCTAATCGGCACAGCCAGAAATGGCCTGGAAGCATTGACTTTCATGGAAGAACAACAGCCAGATATTATTATTTCTGATATCAAGATGCCAGGCATGGACGGGCTTCAGCTCGTAGAACGGGTAAAAGAGCTGTATCCGCAAATTGCATTCATATTGCTTTCTGGGTTTAGTGAATTTGACTATGCGCGCACCGCGATGGCTTATGGGGTCAAGCATTATTTGCTTAAGCCTTGCAATGAGACGAAGATTACGGAGGCGCTCACCGAGGTTATCGAAGAGCTCCAGTCGCAGCTCACGCAGCATCAATTCGTTCAAACGATTCAAAGCGAGCTGACCAGAGTGCTTCCCCATGCGAAAGCGCAATTTCTTAAAGAGCTGGTTACGAATAAAACGTATGGCAAGCGCGATTGGGATACGTACCGCAGGATGTTTCATATTACGCATGACACTTTGCCAATCAGGCTCATATTGATGCAGGTGGAAGGAATGTTTGAATACGAGCATATTTTTGCGCTGACGAACATTGCCGAAGAAAAGCTTGGCGAGGAGATTGTGCTGCTTAGTACAACGATTGGTCGTCACGTCCTGCTGCTTATTCAGGAAACGGAGCAGCAGGAGCAGCTGTTGTCGCGACTGTCAGGCATGAAATGCACCTTCACTGATTTTTATAAGCTTGAAACGACGATTGCCGTCAGCGGTGCAGGGGGAATTACCGATGCACGTAAAATGTACCGCGAGACGCTTGAATGCCTGAACTTCCGCTTTCATGTAGGGGAGGGTGCGATTATTACGCCTCAGGATCTTTCTACCGCAGCGGCGGCACGGCTTTCGAGCTTTGACTATGACGAGGAGCAGCTCGGCATGGAGCTGAAAGCGGGAAACTGGGAAGCCGCGAGCGAGGAGCTTGGCCGTTTTTTTCAATTGCTCGCCGATCAGCGCATGGATACGGTGCTGACGAAATCATATGTCATTCCGCTCTTCGTTTCCATTGCACGGCAAAGCGCACCGGAACGATTAAACGATTATTTGCAAATGCTTGCACGGCTTGATGAGCTGGAGACGCTGAAGGCCATTGAAGCTTTCGTGAGTCAGGCGGCTAAGGACATATGCGATGCGAATTTTGATTCATTTGCAAGCAAACAATCGACGGTTATTAAAAAAATGATTGAAGTCATAGCATCCAATCTTGCTGATCCGGCATTGTCACTCAACTGGGTAGCCAATGAAATTTTATATATGAATGCTGATTACTTAGGCAAGCTGTTCAAAAAGGAAACGGGCGAGCGCTTTTCAGCCTACGTCATGAAGCTGCGTGTGGAGAAGGCGATGGAGGAAATTGTGCGGACGGAGGACGTTAAAGTATTCGAGCTTGCGGAGCGTTTTGGCTTCGGTGATAATCCGCAATATTTCAGCCAAGTTTTTAAAAAGCATACCGGCTATACGCCATCCGACTACAAGAGATCACTATAAACGTATAGTGATCTCTGTTTTTTTAACAAAAAAAGCGGTTTTCTTTATTAAGAAAACGCATACAAAACGCTATAATTTGATTTGTAAGCAACGTAAATAATCATTAAGAAGAAATAAGGGGGAATACGAAATGAAGAAGCAAGCTAAAAAAGTTGTTCTCGCCCTCATGGCGTCCGCACTCATGCTGGCTACTGCTTGTGGCAGCAACGCAGGAACGAATTCGGAAACAGGCACAAATGCAGGTACGAACAGCGGTGGCGGCGACAAGCCGATAACGCTTCGCATGGCATGGTGGGGTTCTGAAGCGCGCCACGAATATACGAAAAAAGTCATTGACCTTTACAAAACGAAAAATCCAAATGTAACAATTGAAGTTGAATATGCAAACTATGATGATTATTGGAAAAAAATCGCTCCGCAAGCAGCAGCAAATGAGCTTCCCGACATTATGCAAATTGATACTGGCTACTACGCACAATATGCAGGCAAAGGCCAACTGGCGGACCTAACACCGTATTTTGGCAAAGAAATTGATGTAACAAACATTTCTGAAAATGCTTTGAACGGTGGCAAATTGGGCGATGGCGTGTTCGGGATGAACCTTGGCGTCAACTCCCTCGGCTTCCAATACGATCCGGCAACGCTTGCCAAAGCTGGCATAGACAGCATTCCAGAAAATTGGTCGTGGGATGACTATCTGTCCATCGCGGCGAAAGCGAAGGAGAACGGCATTTATATCGACGGCGGCATGCGAGCAGAAGTTTTCTTCGGCTACTACCTCCGTACAGTAGGCAAGAAGCTTTACAACGATGCAGGTAATGGACTTGGCTATGAAGACGATCAATTGTTCGTAGATTTCTTTGGCAAACTGGCTGATCTCGTGAAATCCGGCGCAGCGCCAACTCCAGATACACTCGCTCAAATTAAGGGCGTTGAAGACGATATGACAGTAAAAGGCACGCAAGTCGGCGTATGGCAGTGGTCCAACCAGTTTGTTGCTCTTCAGCAAGCGGTTAACCGTCCTATGGAAATTGCTCCAATGCTGAACCCAGGAGCAAAAGAAGGCCTGTATCTGAAGCCAAGCATGTTCTTCTCAATTTCCAAAAACTCGAAAGCGAAGGAAGAAGCAGCTAAATTTATTAACTTCTTCGTTAACGATGCAGAAGCAAACAAGCTGATTCTCGGCGAGCGTGGCGTTCCAGTATCCAGTGTTATTAAAGAAGAGCTTAAACCGCTATTGTCCCCAGAGCAAGTTCAAGTATTTGATTATGTAGCTTGGTCGGAAGCAAACAGCTCCCCAATGGATCCGGTTGATCCTATCGGTGCTATCGAAGTATTTGCTTCGCTGAAAAGCTTGACGGAGCAACTGAACTACGGACAAATTTCGGCAGAGGATGCTGCTAAGAAATTTAGAAGTGAAGCAGAAAACGTATTGAAGAAAAATAAATAAAAGTTGGAAAAGCGGGCGATGGCGCTTGTTAGGCGGCCCATCGCCCTTCCCTTAAACCGACTTAATAGACTTCACTAGGAGCAGGAGCTGGTTATGATGAAATCATTGTCCTTGCGTAACAATCTGGTTGGCTATACCTTTATATCTCCGTTTGTCATTGGCTTTCTTATTTTCACCCTCATACCTGCGGCTGCGTCCCTTTATTTCTCCTTTACGGATTATGATTTGCTGTCAGCGCCGAACTGGATAGGGCTTGAAAATTATACGTCCATGTTTACCTCGGATGACCGCTATATGCAATCGCTTAAGGTGACTATGCTTTACGTGTTTCTGGGTGTTCCACTGCGGCTGATTTTCGCTTTATTCGTCGCTATGATCTTGAATACAACCTCGAAAGCTGTCGGGTTATATAGAACGGTGTATTATTTGCCTTCGATTATTGGAGGAAGCGTCGCAGTATCGATTATGTGGCGGAACTTGTTCGGTGATCAAGGGGTTATCAACGTGATGCTGAACTCGATAGGAATAGACAGTGTGCGCTGGTTCGGTGATCCCAATGCCGCATTGTTCATGCTCGTAACGCTATCGGTATGGCAGTTTGGTTCTTCCATGCTGATCTTCCTAGCTGGTCTGAAAAATATCCCGACTGAATTATATGAAGCGTCCGGAGTTGACGGTGCGGGCTTCTTTACAAAGTTTTTCCGTATCACATTGCCAATGCTGACGCCAATTATTTTGTTCAACCTGATCATGCAGTTGATTAGTGCTTTTATGACCTTCGTTCCAGCCTATATTATCTCCAAAGGCGAGGGCGGTCCATTAGATGGCACGCTGCTGTATTCCTTGTATCTGTTCCGTCAAGCCTTCGTGTTTTTCGATATGGGTTATGCATCTGCAATGGCATGGGTTATGCTCATCATCGTTGGTGTTTTGACAGCGGCAGTATTCGCAACATCGAAGCTATGGGTTCACTATGAAACGGAAGGAGGCCGCTAAACATGATATTGAAAAAATTTAAGTGGCCGATTTATCACATTTTCGTTGGCTTGCTGGCGATCGTTATGGTGTATCCCGTTATTTGGCTGCTCATGAGCTCTTTTAAGCCTAGTAATCTTATTTTCACAACTTCAAGCTCGCTCATTCCTGATCCATGGATTTGGAGCAACTACGTTACAGGTTGGATTGGGTCCTCTGGACAATCATTTATGAGTTTTATTACAAACTCGCTGAAAATCGTTATTTTTTCGACGATCGGTGCCGTATTGTCTTCGGCTTTTATCGCCTTCGGTTTTGCACGCCTGCAGTTTAAGGGCAGAGCGATCTGGTTCGCAGTTATGATGGTTACGCTGATGCTGCCGCATGACGTTGTACTCGTTCCGCAATACATTATGTTTTCCAAGCTGGGCTGGATTGGTACGATTTCGCCGATTGTTGTACCTCAATATTTCGGTGTTCCATTCTTCATCTTCCTGATGGTTCAATTTATTCGGACCATTCCAAGAGAGATGGATGAAGCGGCTACGATTGACGGAGTTGGAAAGTTCGGATTGTTTTTACGCATTATCCTGCCGCTCATTATTCCGGCGCTGGCAACAGCTTCGATTTTCTCCTTCTACTGGCGTTGGGAAGATTTGATGGGACCATTGCTTTACCTGAATAAACCAAGCTCTTATACGGTATCGCTCGGTTTGAAAATGTTCCTCGACAGCGAAAGTGTATCCAACTGGGGTGCCATGTTCGCGATGTCGATCGTAAGCTTGATTCCGGTTTTAGGCGTATTCTTCTTATTCCAGCGTTATATTGTTGAAGGAATAAGCACAAGCGGGTTGAAATAGTAATGATGAATAATGAGGAGACGAGTGAAATGACACAACTGCAATTTGATGAACAGCATTTACGTGTTGTGATCGATAAAGTCGTAGACCGTACGTTCCGTATGGATTTTGGCTGGGATTGGCCCGGCGGCGTCGCATTCTTCGGCGTATGTGAAGCTTATGAGGCAACGGGGAATGAAAAATACTTAACGCTGCTTAAAGAATGGGTGGACGAGAAGCTTGAGGACGATCTTCCTAAGCTTTCGGTTAATGGCGTATCGATTGGCCACGCTCTCATTACGTTGTACAAGGCAACCGAAGAGCGTAAGTATTTAGATATTGCAATTAAAATGGCAGATTATTTGCAAAACGATGCGGTACGGTTTGCCGAAGGCATTTTCCAGCATACGGTTAATTCTGAAACGTACAATTTCCCTGAGCAGGCTTGGGTCGATACGATGATGATGGCAGGTTACTTCCTCATTCGCATGGGCGAGCTTCTGGGACGGGAAGATTATTTGGAGGACGGACTGCTGCAATATCATGGTCATGAGCGTGTATTGCAAGACCCTATCAGCAACTTGTATTATCATGGCTGGGATAATATTGCACAAAACCATATGTCGAGCATTTTCTGGGCACGCGGCAATGGCTGGGCTGCGCTTACGATGGCAAAAGCGCTTCCGCTCATTGCAGTACAACACCCATCCTTTATGATTATTGAAGGGTCGCTGCGCGATCAGGCAGCTACGCTAGTGCGCCTGCAATCAGAGAAGGGACTCTGGCATACGATTGTGACCGACCCTACCTCCTATGAGGAAACTTCCGGTTCGGCAGGCATCGCGGCAGGCTTGTTCACTTTTGGGTCGCTGTACAATAAATATATCCAGAAGTCGATCGACGGTATTTTGGAGCAAATTACCGAAGATGGCGCAGTACAAGGTGTATCGGCTGGTACGGCTGTTATGAATGATGCGGAAGGCTATAAAGGAGTATCCTATAAACGGATTCAAGGTTGGGGTCAAGGGCTGACACTCGCTTTCCTGGCAACGGTGCTGCAATCTAAAAAACGCGAGTTTTCGTAGAAGATAGCCAAGGGAGAGAACATTATGCTGCTTGATCAAATCGAGCTTTATAATATTCAGGAAGCAGTAAAGGTGGGGGACGGCTATCGACTTAGCCGCGTCCCCGCTTTTGTGCGAGAAGGCTTGAACGGTCATGCTGCGCTGCGGGCGTTCAATACTTGCGGCTCCGAGCTGCGCTTTCGCATGGTGAGTGATGAAGTGAAGGTGACGCTGCGCCGGGAGCATGCCGATACAGCAACGCGGAACGGGGTAGCGGAGGTTTTTTTTGGTTCTTTTCAAGCGCCATATGGCATTACCCCGCAAGTGATTAGCACAGAAGCGACAACCTTCGTCATTAAGAAGCCTGATCACATAGATCAGCTCAAGCTGCTTGCGAAAAATCAAAGCATGCGTTTTGATGCAGAGCTGGTTCGAGTGCTGCTGCCCTATGATTGGGAATGTCGCTACATAAGTATTGAAGGAGAAGTACTGCCGCCGCTTGCTGAGCAATCACCGACTCGCAAAATGCTGAGCTACGGCTCATCCATTACGCATGGCGGCGATGCGCTTGGGCCAAGTGGTACTTACGCCATGCGGACTGCCGAGAAGCTGGGCGTTGATCTAATCAGCATGGGTTTTGCTGGAAGCGCTCATATGGATGAAGCAGCGGCGCGTTATATCGCATCGCGTGAGGACTGGGAGTTTGCGACATTTGAGATGGGCATTAATGTATTCCGTATTTGGGAGCCAGAGCAGTTTGCGGAGAAGGTCCGCAGCTTTGTTCAGGCAATTGCTGAGCAGCATAGGGACCGCTGGCTGTTTTTTACAGATATGTTCACCTGTGTGCATGATGCTGAAGATAATCCAAAGGCGGAGCAATTCCGCCGTATCGTACAGGAAAATGTGGAACAGCTCGGTTTGCCTAACGCGGTATATATATCGGGCAGGAAGCTGTTGACTTCTTTCGCAGGTTTATCCGCCGATCTTATACATCCTTCCGCTGCGGGCCAAGAAGAAATTTCTGAGCATTTGACGAGGCATATTTTACAGCATATAGGCGGGTAGAGACCAAACAGTGCGATAGGCAGGACAAAAATTTGCAGTAAAAAACGCTTCTCCACTTCAGGTGGGGAGGCGTTTTTTACTATCTGCTTATTTACTCAGCCAAAGCCTTCTCTGCCACAGGCTCAATTCCGCTCTGCAACTTAAATAATGGAAGGAGAATGGCTACACCTAGAAGGAAAAATAAACCTGCAATGATGTACATAGGCACGAGCGTAATGGCATTTTTCATCAAGCCCGATAACATCATCGTTACGACCATCGAGCCCATGAACATCGGAGTTAGGATGCCGTTTACACGGCCGATAAAGGATTCCTTCGTATTTTGTAAAATCAAAGTATTAATTCCAATTTGGATGCATGGCAGCGCAAAACCGCTTATGAATTGCAGACCAAGCGTGAACCAGTAATCCTTCGACAAGCCCATAGCGATCATCGCTAAGCTGTCGACCGTCATGCCAAGCGCTAGAAGCTTCTGCGGCGATAGTTTACTGGAGAAGCTCATCGCAAGCACACCGCCGATAATCATGGCTATGCCGTTCACTAATAGAAACCACTGCAAATAATCCTCAGGTTTCCCAAGCCGCTCCGTAATAAGGAAGATGCCCATTGGCTGAATTAAGCCGAGGCCAAGTCCAGCAGCAATGAAGCCGCCGCCGAGTGTGCGCAGTATTTTACTTGACCATACGTAGCGGAAGCCGGCCTTAATGTCCTCTACCACCCGGGAATTTTGCTGCTCCCCAACATCGTCTCGATCACGCGGCAGGAAAGCTAGCGAAACAGCAGATAATAGAAAGGCAGCACCCATTACGCCAATGGCCGTCTCGATGCCATAGCTTTGGTAGATAAATGTCCCAACGACGGGGCCAAAGATCATAAATACCGCGAACAGCGTTTGATAGAGCGACATCCCCGTCTGCACTAAATGCTCGGGCACATGCAGCTTGAACAGCTTCATGCCAGCAGGTTGAGAAAATTGAGACAATATGGCTGAAATTAATGTGGCAAAAAAGACGGCATGCCAAGTTCCATTTTCCATGGCGAATAGCACGGCCAGAATGGATAAAGCACTTAATATATCGCACCATACCATCGTTTTCTTCGGCCTCCAGCGGTCGGCGAACGTTCCGCCAATAAACGAAAATACGAAGATTGGCGCAAACTCCGCTACGGAGATGAGCGACACGGCAAATGCATCATCATTAGTCATTTTTTTCACATAAAGCAGAACCGCGATATTTCGTACCCAGATGCCGATTTGTAAAAATAAAGTGGACATCAATATCGCTTGCACGAATCGATTGCTCAACAGCGAAAATGCTGAAGCAGGTTGATTGGCTGTCATTTTTTCACCTATCCTTTTTCACTTTTTTGAAGCAGTGTTGTATTCAATAGACATTTTACAGGACATTCCAATGTGTAAAAAGGCTCGCTAGAACGAAAGAGTACTCCGCCTTAAGACCGATAAGTGGAAGCTTTCAGTGGTTAAATTGAAGATCCATAACTATATTACTTTGTAAATCTTGCAGGTGAAATTAGTATTTTTGTCGAAATTCCATGGATGATGTTGAAATCTATCGAATATAGACAAGGGGCTCGTTTACATGCATTTGTTTTTGAGAAAAAGGACTTTTTTGTTACTGCTTATTTTAGCGATTTTGCTGCCTACTCTGGTTGCGGCAAGTGGAGGGGGCTCCAAGCAAGCGATTGTAAACCCAAAGCAGCTCTATAGCTATGAATTAATGACGAGTGATATAAAGAAGCTCGCTGATGCTTATCCTGAGCTGATCCGTTATCGGAGCATCGGAAAAAGTGAATATGGGCGCGAGCTATGGGTGATGGAAATTGGTAACGGCCCCATCAATGTTTTGCTAAATGCCTCCCATCATGCAAGGGAATGGATTACGACAATTACGGTGATGAATATGGCGGAGACGATGGCTGCAAGTACAGCTAAGCAGGGAGTATGGAAGCAGCTTAATACGGCTGATTTATTCGACCATGTCACGTTTCAAATTGTGCCTATGGTTAATCCCGATGGCGTCACCCTTCAACAAAAAGGGCTAGCTGCTTTTCCGCAACAGGATCATGCCGGATTAATCAAAATGAACAAAAATAGCCGGGATTTCAAGCGCTGGAAAGCCAATGGAAAAGGCGTCGATTTGAACAGGCAGTATCCCGCTGACTGGGACACGATTCGCCAAGCCGAATATGCGCCTTCGTATAAAAATTATAAAGGCAAAAAGCCGCTGGAAGCGAAAGAAGCCCAGCTTATGTACAATTTCACAAAACAATTAAAGCCGGAAATCGCGATATCCTATCATTCATCTGGTGAAATTATATTTTGGAATTTTAAGACGAAAGCATCCAATTTGCCAAGGGACCGTGCGTTTGTCCAAGCTTATGCAGCAATGACAGGCTATCGGGCGGTAGCTCCAGAGGCTAATCCTTCGGGAGGCGGCTTTACCGATTGGTTTATTACCGAGTTCGGAAAACCAGCACTTACGCCGGAAATTGCCCCTGCTGTTGGGGAGACGAATGTTCCGCTCAGCTATTGGGATCGAATCTGGAAACAGCATAAGGATACGATGTGGCTAATTGGGACGACGGCTTATGAGCAAGCGATGCTGTCAGAAAAAGCGAAAAAAGCGTCTGCCACTATCGAGCTGACCTCGCCTGCAACAACTTATCGTTATCCGGATCTGAACCGGGAGACAGCTAAGGGCGTTAAACCAGGTGTCTATAAGGTGACGAGGGAAAAAGGAAGTTGGTATGAGATTCAAATAAGCGGGCAAGGGAGCAGATGGATAGCTAAAAGCATGGCGAAGCCGTGGAGCAAGCCAAAGCCGACTCCAACCCCAACACCAAGTCCAACACCGACTGCAAGTCCTGTGGTGACTCCGCCTTCACCTAGCCCGACAGCACCGATCGCGTCGGAGCCATCAGCCGAGCCAACGCCGACTGCTGCTCCAGCAACTGAAATTCCAATAGTGGCGGGATCGCCGGCGAGCACGATTCCGACACCACTTCCAACTCCAAGCTCAACTTGAACATAAAACCATTTTAAAAAGCATGCAGGGAGCAAGTGAACAAAACCCTGCATGCTTTTTTGCTGCGCTTTTTTTGGCGGAAAAAGGGCTGTATTTAGGGCATAACCGCTATAATCCTTAACTCACATTTGGCTGTAACCCTTGCGCCACAAGGGATTGCGCCATAACATATGGCGTGGTGATTATAGGCAAACCGCCCCGGCGGGGTATACGATAAAAGGGTAACAAGAGCACCTAAATGAATTCCAAATTCGGGAGGTCAAAGCATGAGAAAGAAACAAGCGGCATCAACATTTCGCGTCTTGTGTACAACGACATTAGTAGGCTGTATTTTGGCAGGTTGTGCATCAGGATCAGGCGTAAATGAGGGAAGCGCAACATCAGGCACTAATCAAGGAGGCGCACCTACAAGCGAAGCACAAGCTCCTTTTAAACTGACAATAATGACAAACTTGCATACACCAGAAGTTCCTACTGATGCCATTGAGAAAATGCTAGAGGAAAAAACAAACACGGATTTGACGATTAACTGGGTGCCCGACGGCAGCTATGAAGAAAAACTGAACTCGTCTTTTGCAACCGGTTCCTTGCCACAGGCCGTATACATGAAAAATCAGACCACCTACATTTTATTTCGCGACGCGATTCGCAACAATCAATTTTGGGAAATTGGCCCTTTCATCAAGGACTACCCGAACTTAAGCAAGCTGGATGAGCTGGTTGTGAAAAATACAGCGGTAGACGGTAAAACGTATGCCATCTATCAAGAGCGTCCGCTATCGCGTCAAGGCATTATTTTCCGCAAAGACTGGGCGGATAAGCTAGGTCTCGCTGCACCAAAAACGACGGATGAGCTTTACAATATGCTGAAGCAATTTAAGGAAGGCGATCCTGATGGCAACGGCAAGGCGGATACGATTGGTCTGACCGACCGCAGCGATTTGGTGTATGGCGCATTCAAGACGGTTGCCTCGTATTTTGGCACACCGAACAACTGGGGCTTGGCAGACGGCAAGCTGCAGCCGGAATTTATGTTCCCGCAGTATAAAGAAACGATGGACTTCTTCAAGAAGCTGTATGACGAAGGTCTAATCAATAAAGACTTCCCGGTTACGAGCAAGGAAGATCAGCAAAATCTGGTCATTACAGGTAAAGCGGGCATGTACATTGGCTCGATGGCTGATGTGCAAAGCTTGCATCAGAAAACCGTCGAAATTAATCCAAATGCCCTTTACGATGTAGCGAACCAAATTAGCGGACCGGACGGCAATGCGGGGATTTGGTCGATTCCAGGCTATGGAAACTTGGTATTGTTCCCGAAATCGTCCGTTAAATCGGAAGAAGAGCTGAAAAGCATTTTAGCTTTCTATGACAAGCTGATGGAGCCAGAACTGGCTAATCTCGTGAAATGGGGAGTTCCGGACAAGCATTATACGCTCGTAGAAGGCGGCTTAGTGCAAAAAGTCGAAGACACGAAGATGACAGACCGCGAGCAAAAGCCTTACGAAATTTTGCAAGTGGGCGGCGAAAGCACGATTGATATGCTGCGTGCCTACAACAAGCTTCCAGCTAAAGCAAAAGCAGAGGAACTCATTATCGAAAACAACAGCATGCTGATTAACGATCCAACAGCGGCGCTTGATTCCAAAACATATGGCGAGAAGGGCGTAGAGCTTCAGCAAATTATTAACGATGCGACGTACCGCTATATTTTGGGCAACCTGGACGCGGCAGGATTTGATGGTGAAATCGAGCGTTGGAAAAAAGGCGGCGGCGAGAGCATCATCACGGAATACAATGAATCTTTGGCTAAAACGCAATAGGAATAGAACTCCTGTAAAAACAGGGAACTGAAAGGATGTTTCACATGAGCAGCAACTCAGCTTCGGCAGTAGCAGCCGTTAAGCCGGACATGAAGAAGCATGACCTTCGCCGGCGTATATTGAAAAACAAAGCGATCTATCTCATGATTTTGCCGGGACTGCTGTATTTCGTCTTATTCAAATACTTCCCCATGTGGGGACTTGTAATCTCCTTCCAGGAATACCGTCCATACGACGGTATTCTCGGAAGTGATTGGGTAGGATTCAAGCATTATCAGCGTCTATTTACCGAGCCGATGTTTTGGACGATTTTTCGCAATACGATCATCTTGTTTCTGATGAACTTGATCTTCTTTTTTCCCGTCCCTATCATACTTGCGATCTTGTTAAATGAAGTAAGGCTGCAAGCTTTCAAGCGTTTTGTACAAACGATAGTGTACATTCCGCATTTTATGTCCTGGGTCATCATCGTATCGATTTCTTTCGTCATGGTCACGATGGATGGCGGTATGATTAATGAGGGCCTTGATGCGATGGGCATGCAGAAAGTCAACTTTCTGCTAAGCGATGAATGGTTCAGGCCGATGTACATTTTGCAGGTCATCTGGCGCGAAGCCGGCTGGGGAACGATTGTGTACCTCGCGGCCATTGCGGCCATCGATCCGCAGCTGTACGAGGCATCGCGGATGGACGGTGCCAACCGTTTCCGCCAAATTTGGCATATTACATTGCCGTCGATCCGCAGCGTTATTGTAATCCTGCTCATTTTGAAAATTGGCGATGTGCTGGAGCTAGGATTTGAGCATGTGTATTTGCTGCTTAACGCGATGAACCGGAATGTGGCGGAAATCTTTGATACGTATGTGTACACAGCAGGGCTTAAACAGGGGCAGTTCAGCTTTAGTACCGCGGTAGGCTTCTTCAAATCCTTCGTCGGTTTAGTCCTGGTTATGTCCGCGAACTGGCTGGCCAAAAAATTCGGCGAAGAGGGCGTTTATTAAGCTGCACGCTTGCCGCCGAAGCAACATCTTGAGGAGGAAAGGCTATTATGGTGCATGACAAAACGATTGGCGGCCGCCTATTCGATGGCGCTGTCTATGTAATATTATTCCTAGTTGCGTTAGTGACGATTCTTCCTTTCCTGCATATTATTGCCGGATCGCTAACGACGGTTGATGAGCTGGCGCAAAAGCGGTTCGTCCTGTTTCCAACGAAAATTAGTTGGGATGCGTACGCTTATATTTTCTCAACGAATACGATTTTTCGCAGTATGCTGGTATCGATTGGGGTAACTGGTTTTGGTACGCTGTTCAGCATGATACTTACGTCATTGATGGCCTACGGCTTGTCACGACGTGATCTGGTTGGGCGCAAGCAGCTGATGTTTATGATCGTATTTACGATGCTGTTCAGCGGCGGGATGATTCCCACCTTCATCGTCGTCAAGTCGCTAGGCATGATCGACAGCTATGCGGCGCTTATTGTGCCAACGGCTATTAATGCGTTTAACCTGATTATTTTGCGCAGCTTCTTTCAAAATTTGCCGGATGGGCTGGAGGAGTCGGCTAAAATTGATGGCTGTAACGACTGGGGCATTTTGTTCCGTATTGTGATTCCGCTGTCGATGCCAGCGATTGCAACGATCTCTCTCTTTTATGCAGTAACGTATTGGAACACGTATTTGCCGGCAATCTTGTACATTGATAGTGCTGAAAAGTGGCCGATTCAAGTATTACTGCGGCAAATTGTTATTTTGGCAAGCGGCTTGACGGCGGATTCTTCGGGCTTCTCGGATGATTTCGTCACGCCTCCAGATCAGACGATCAAAATGGCTGTAATCGTTGTAGCTACCGTTCCGGTGCTGCTCGTGTATCCATTTTTGCAAAAGTATTTTGATAAAGGCGCATTACTGGGCTCGGTGAAGGGGTAGTCTGCTCGCAGACGCGTCCCTTCGGGGGTTTACGGGTTGTCATCCTTGTATCCTATATGAAGAGAGGTTGAGGTCAAATGAGTCTATCCCCTTTAGCTGAAACGATGCGTATACGCGATGCGTTAGCGCTGGAATGGGGCGTTGCTGCCTGCGATTCCTTAATGGCGAGATTTCCCCAAGCGCGTGACTTGCCTCCAGCAAATCGCTGGCATTACCATCAAGGCGTGTTTTTGTATGGTATGCTCAAGGTATGGGAGCAAAATGGCGACGAGCGATATTTGCTTTATATTAAAAGCTATGCGGATGCCTTGATCGACCCATATGGGAATCTGACTTTTGACCGGGACGAGCTGGATGCGATAATGGCTGGGCTGATTTTGTTTACGCTGGATGAACAGTTTGACGATCCACGGTATCGCCTGGCGGCAGACCGTCTGCTCGGACTGTTCGGAACGCTCAATCAGACAACGGAGGGAGGCTTCTGGCATAAGGACAAATATCCTTATCAAATGTGGCTGGATGGTCTCTATATGGGCGGCGTATTCGCAATGATTTATGGTGCGAAATATGACAAGCCGGAGCTACTGGATATGGCGCTCAAACAGGAGCGGTTAATGAATCGGTATATGAAGGATACACGGACAGGATTGCTGTATCATGCGTGGGATGAGACGCGAAGCATGCCATGGGCAAACCCGGAGACGGGCTGCTCACCGGAGTTTTGGGGCCGGTCACTCGGTTGGTATGGAATGGCGCTTGTCGATTTTCTTGATGTACTGCCGCCTTCTCATCAAGGCAGAGCTGCCATAGAGCTGGAGGTCGCAGCACTTGTTGAAGCGCTCACCGAGTTTCAGGATGAAAAAAGCGGATTGTGGTATCAGGTTGTCAATAAAGGCGAGCGGGAGGACAATTGGCTGGAAACCTCGTGCACAAGCCTCTTTCTATATACGATAGCGAAAGCGATCAAGCATGGCTGCATTCCGAAAGCTTATTCGGAAATTGCAGTAAAAGGCTATGAAGGGCTGCTCCGCACGCTGCATTCCGATGAGACGGGACTAATTGTGACCGGCATCTGCATCGGAACATCAGCGGGGGATTATCGCAACTATGTGACGCGCCCAACAAGCGAAAACGATTTGCACGGTGTAGGTGCTTTCGTGCTCGCTTGTGTGGAGCTGGATGGCGTACTTGGTTTGCAGCCGGTTCAAGAACTAAAGGAATAGCCAGTTGGGCCGGGGGAGCAGCGAGTGGTCACCCCGGCTGATGCAGCTCCCGGTATTTGCCGGGAGTTGTTCCTTCGAGCTTGCGGAAGGAGCGAATGAAATTTTGCGGATTCGTATATTGCAGCCGCTCGGAAATTTCCTTGACCGATATGTTCGTATCCTGAAGCAGTCCAATCGCAATGCGATGACGGTGTGCAGCCAAATATTCGCTGAATGAAATGCCTGTTTCCTTACGGAATACGCTGCTCACATAGTTCGCATTGTAATGCATGCTCGCCGCAATGGCTTCCAGCGTAAGCTCCTGGTCATACTGCTGGTGAATCAAATGAATGATCTCCTCAGAAATGTTTTTATACTGAGAATTGGTCCGCTCCTCTACCGCTATGATAATCGGTTCCACGATGTTTTGAAGAAACCAATTGCGAACTTCCTTCGGAGAGTGCGGCTTGAACAAATACTCAAACAAGGAAGAATGGTCGCCAAGCTCCATCTCGTGAATGCCGAGCGACTGAGACAGGTGAATCAAATCAATTAACAGCCGTGCAGTCGTCAGCTCAAAATCATGGGCGCTCAGCTGCTGCTTAAACACCGCTTCGAATAGCTCCGCCAGCGCTTCGTCGCTTTTGGCCCGATCTCCAAGCTTGATAGCGTCATTTAGCTCCGTTTGCAGGCGTACCGGATAAGAAGTGTTAAAGCTCAGCTTCTGTGGCAGATCCCGATAAAACATCGCCGATGAGTCGCCAAACCTTTTTAAATGCTTATAGGCCTCCATACTTTCCTCAAGGGCTGTACCCGCTGATTTCAGCTTGTCATGATAACCGCTAAAGCCGAAGCTGACGGACAGATTCAGTACTTCTTTTACGGTGTGCGCAATTTGCCCTGCCAGCGGAACCAATTGGGCAAAAAAAGCATCCTGGTTATGCTCACGGTTCAGCAGCAGTGTATTTTGCGACTGTTCGTAGACGATAGGCGCCAGCCTGTCGCTCGCATCAACCAATTCCTCCACAATATTATTCACGGCGAACAGCAGCAAATCCGTATCGCCCTTCGAATAGCTCGTTTCTTCAAAAAAATCAATGCGCAGCGTCATAACCGCATAGCCTTTAAATGACGTAGGTAAGGACAGCGTCTTGAGCCGCTCTTCTATGGTTCGGCTGTTGCTTTTTCCTTGGTACAGCTCCATCATGAACAACGTGCGCAAGCTGTCAATCTGATTGTTCATCGTGCTTTCCAGTTCGCTTTTCTCGCGGATGACATGCCGGATTTGATCCGCAATATAGACGAAGCCGTCGCGGCTTGGTTTATCATGCTTGGACGGAAATAGCTGGAAGACGCTCACAAACAGCTGCTCAATCGGCTTGTACAAGCGTTGGGAGCCGAACCAGGTCACAAGCAGCGTTATGGCGAGGAGCGCTAGGCAAATAAACACGGTAAACCAGCCAATGGCACGTGATTGCTTTGACAACGCATGGAGCGATGTAATAGAAGCATACGTCCAGCCATTATAATCAGACTTGCGGTAAGATACCGTATAGTCTGTTCCTTCGAGCTGCGTATCAAATTGGGCAAGGGAAGAGTCCGATTCGGTAATATCCTGATAAAGCGCGGCAAAAAGGCCTTCAGACGGCAGCAGCTCTTCATTTTGCCCAAACAGCAGCTCGCCTCTATCATTGAATACGAGCACAGCCTCGCTATTTTTGTCAAAGGAAAGCAGCTCGTTCAAATAGCAGGAAGGGATCGTCGATACCGCAAGCCCATTTTTGGTTGAAGCCGTCAGCGGCAGCTTCTTTACGAGGCTGATGCCGTAGGTACAACGACTTGAAGATTGACCAAGCAGCACGGTATTGCTGACAGGCTCCGTAATCCATTGCGAATCGAAGGGCAGCTCCTTATATTGAAGCAGATGGTCTTTTTTGTCCAATTCACTCAGCCGATATAGGCCGGAGTTGTCAATATACCAATTTTCACGGGTGCTTAACAAAATGATATTTTCAATTCCTGTATCAAATGTCTGTAAATGGTTGACTTCTTGCTTGATTTGGTTAAATAATTGAAATTGTTCCACATTAAGCGGTTCCAACATGGCGGACTTCAAAAAAGACGAATTGACGAAATACGTCATGGAATGGTCTACGGTGCGCATGACCTGCTCCACATTCATTTGCATTTGCTCTAGCTGCAACAGTTTGGATGCGTTTACATTTTGCTGAATTGTGTCGGAGGATTTCATGTAGGAGAATAGTCCAACAATAATGACGGGTAATGAACTGATTAGAAAGCCGAACAGCAAAATACGCAAAAAATACCGATTAGGTGGGGCTGCCATCATATCTCCTCCAAAACTATTGCGAGCCACACGCTGCACTGCTTCGCAAACGATAATTACTAGGGTATTATACCAGAAAGTGGGTCAAGTTGCCTATGAATTTTGTGAAGAGACAGATTCATCGCTGCGCAAAATCGGTTTTAACGGCCTTAGCATGCGGAGCAGCTGTGATTATGGTTTCCTGCCAACAGCTCGATGAGAGCGTGGCCGCCCAGAACAAGGAAGCGCCGCTTGCTTTAACGTGGACGGCCGTTCAATACACGGCGAGTCCACCTTCCGATGTCGTGCTTGGGCATATTGAGGAAGCGACCAACTCGAAGCTGTCCATAATCTGGGTAGCTGATGCTATGAAGGAGGATAAGCTGAACATCGCGCTTGCTTCTGATGCGTTGACAAAAATCGTCACGATTCAGGACATTCGCAATTCTGCTTTTTTGAGCGCGGTTCGTGCCGGTACTTTTTGGGAAATCGGCCCTTATTTATCGCAATTTTCGAACCTGAACGCGATGGACAAAACCATTTTGCAAAACACATCAATCGATAACAAAATATATGGCATTTATCGTGAGCGGGACTTGTCCCGTCAAGGCATCATCTATCGCAAGGATTGGCTCGACCAGCTGAAGCTGGAAACGCCGACAGATTTGGAAAGCCTTTATAAAGTGATGGAGGCGTTCACGAAAAATGATCCTGATGGCAATGGCTTAAATGATACTTATGGCCTAACGGATCGCAACGATTTGAAGTTTGGCGCTTTTCAAACGCTGGCCTCTTATTTTGGCACGCCTAATGAGTGGGGCTGGATGGGGGGAAAGCTGCAGCCGGCCTTTATGTTCAGTGCTTATAAAGATACGATGAAATTTATGCGGGAGCTGTATGAAGGGAAATTGATGAATGAGCAGTTTGCGGTCACGAGCAAGCAGCAGCAATGGGAGGAATTTACGGAGGGGCGCGCGGGCGTTTATATCGGAAACATGGATGATGGCCGTAATTTATTTAAGACGCTCATTCAAAGCAATCCGAAAGCTGAAATTGATTTGCTGAACCGGATCAACGGACCTGACGGCAAGCCGCATGTATGGTCGCAGGCTGGGCATAACGGCATATTCGTATTCCCAAAATCGCAGGTAAAAAGCGAGGCTGAGCTGCTGCGCATTCTTGCATTTTTTAATCGGCTGGCTGACCCGGAGCTCATCTATATGCTGAATTATGGCGTTGAAGGCATTCACTATAAGCTGGAAAACGGAGATATGGTTGAGCTGCTTTCCAATGAAAGCGAGCGATGGGAGCAGGAGGTACGGCCGCTTATTTCGCTGATGGGGGTCAGGGCGCTTGCCATTCGGCCCCAAGGTGATCCGCTAAGGGAAAAAAGCGACCGCTTGACAGAGGATAATCGGAGCTTTCTCGTCATTAACCCTGCAGCCTCGCTTGATTCGCCAACCGCCAACGAACGAGGGGGCGAACTGAATATTATCATTCAAAACGCGACCAACTCCTTTATTCTCGGCTTGCTTGATGAGCAAGGGTTCGATAAGGAAGTAGAGCGGTGGAAGCAGCTTGGCGGCGATCAGATTATTCAAGAATTTAATGAGGGGTATGCGGGGAGATCGTAACATTCGCTTGGCCAATAATGCTTAAATTGTCATTCATTTTTTAATGTTTGCATGATATACTAGGCGTTAAAACATAGCATAATGCTATCTTAATACAAGAACGGGAAAGCATCCCGGCTGGAAGACGAACGAGATTCGTCTGTCCAGCCGGGATTTTTTGCATTTATAGGGAAGGGTGGCACGGCAAATTCATGAACCCACACTTTACCAATCGTAAAGGCAATGATTTTTTCGGAATATGACAGACTTCTCCTTTTCATGCATGTTGAAGGTATAAAGACGTTCTTTCCATATAAAAAAGGGGTGGGATTCACCGTCTGATGGGTAAATACTACATTTGATGGAATGCCATGTTAATCAAATGATCGCGATAGTTTACATCCGCGGCTGCGATGACTCTTTTGTTGGGCTTGCTCGTTTTCGGTTGGATTTTGGTTTCATTTTTGAGCACATTGAAGACCATCCGTTTGACGACGGCTAGATTCTGGGCTGCTGCCGTTTCTCTTGTTTGATTGCGGTCATCTCCAAAGGTAACATCCAGACTCCAATGCATGCTTTCGATCCCCCAATGTTTCCTTGCAGCCGTGGCGAAGTCGGTCACATTGTCTACGCTGCTGATATAATAAGCGGTTTCTGTGGTAGTTTTAGTGGGGTCAGCGATAAACGCTACCTTGCGTTTATCGCTGACCCCTGTCAGTTTGGCCCAGTCACCTTGCGCATCGCCCATCCAATCGAGATCCGTTGAATAATAATAGGTCCGTTTTTCGATTCGCCCATGCCCTTGATCAACGGTATGGAGAACCTTGAACGTAGATTCTTCGCTATTGCGCTCCTCGATCGCTGCCCGTTTCCCAGCTTGTTCGGCTTCTACGAAATAGTTTTGGACTTCTTTATGTAGTGTTCCTTGGTTCCCTTTGAGGTTGACAACATAATCCGCTTTATTCTTGTCGACAATTTGTTCAAGGATTTTCTTTTGAGCGCCCATGGCATCCATCGTTACGATGCAGCCTTTGATCATCAATTGTTCCAGTAGGACAGGAATGGCTGTGATTTCATTACTCTTCTCATCGGTCTTTGTCTGCCCAACGACCAGGCCGTGTGAATGACACAAAGCACTCACGATGTGAAGCACTTTGTGATCATTTCCCTTGGAGCCTCGCGACGTTTTTCCATCGACCGACACGATATCCTTGTTCGGTAACGTGATCGTACCTGACATCCAATCGATAAAGCGGGTTAAAAATTCCTGGGGTTGAATCAACGAAAAACCTCGCTTAATCGTGGATAAGGAAGGAATACCGTTCATTAAAGTGATATATTTTTCAAACCATTCCCCATTTGCTGGTACTTTTGCCCACGTGTAGATATCGTCCCATTCATAGTATCCGCAAAGGACGCCGCTTACGACAATAAACAGAATATCCGTTAGTCGATGATACACTTTCCCTTCCTGCCTATTGTCCTGCAAATCACTAAAATACTCAAAAAAAGTCCCTTGATATCTATCGTTGCTCATCATGATCCCTCCGAAAATACGTCTAAGCCCTATCTTACTCCTTGAGAGGCCTTACGGAAAGAGGGATGAGATTTCTGCTTTCTACGGGCATTAAAATGAACCAATATTTGTGTCTATCTACCAGTATGTCTCTTCATGAATTCGCCGTGGTTGTTTATGGCGTCAATGCAAATTGAAATCGGTATAAATTAAACAACAGAAAAATCAAACTCTGTCAAAAATTTTTTTTGTTAGAATTTTTTAATATTTGTAATCTATCAGTAAGACTTCATTCCCAATAATTAGTATGGTATATTATTCAATGTATGGAAAATAACTTGTATGGAGGTTTCGGAAAAAGGTATGAATGGATTCAAAAAGAGTTTATCTATGGTTCTTGCTGTTGGCTTAGTCACAACGTCCCTTGCTGCTACTGGTTTCGCTGTTGAGAAATCTGACACTCAATCAACTCAAACTTCAAGAAATCTTTACACAGCTAACAATGAGTTTCTCGGCACTGTTACCACTAATACTACTATTACACTTAGTAAAGAAGGCCAAGATACTCTCTTTACTGTAACAAAGACTAACGATTATACATTACAACCAAAATATAGTAGCATTAAAGAGTACCAAACTGAGTTTGCGGATGGTACTGAAACAAAGAACTATCGGTTAACAAAAAACAAAGAAATTTATGTTGACGGTGAGTTGTTGGAAACAGGTGAAGCAAATAGCAACGCCATTAGTGGTGGAATTACAGCATTGAATGCTACAGGTGGTGTAGCTGCATATTCCCACTATTATAGTAGCGATTACAAGAAATTTACTTTTGCGACGTACAGCGATGTCGATTTTGCCGCTGATCCTGATAATCTGAAGGCTTCAGGATCTCATGTAACTAAAACGGTTGCTCCTACAGTTACATTCTTTGAGGCAGCACGCTCTAATATTGATATGTTTTCAAATGATTACACAGCCTATAAAGCTGCTCTAGCCTCGTTAGCAGTTGCTTTAGGAACAACAATTGTTACGTGGTCGACCGTCGTTGGTGCTATTGCTGGTGGTGCAGCAACTGCGGCAGCTGCTGGTGTCGCAATCGATCAATTTAATAGTATGGAAAATCATATTGGGCAAGCTTATGGTTATGTTAATAACATGTAATACGCTAAAATATTAATGTTAGGATTTGATAGCTATGAAATTTTCATAGCTATCAAGTCCTTATTCCATTTTGGAGAGGATGTTGTGTTATGATTTATGTTTTTGCAGTATTAGTCGTTGTGCTTATCGACATTCTAATTATTTATAGGTTGTTTAAGTATAAAAATGATGATTACAAAAAATACAGAAAAGAGAATTTAGGTCTGATTTTTTCAGGAACAGTGGTTTTGGTAATAACCAAAATTCCATCTTTATACTTGTTTATTCTCCTGGGAATAAACGCACTCTTGTTCATAATTGTATTAAGTAAATTTCAAAATAACCATGAACGGAAAACTGATTAAATAAGTGAAATTTGTATTCTTCAATTTGTTATTCAGGGGTTGATTTCTTGACGATGCTATTAATGGTCTAGTCAACTATGAATTAACTTAGATTCGCAATGTTTACGAAATAAGTGATTTTAATAAAACGTAAGCGTCCATAACCGCGAACTTGCCTATGCCCTAATACGACAGGTGACCGGGAGCGAAGATGACCATGGCAAATAAGGCTCGAGCGCCTCTGGATTTTGTGGATCCGGAAGCTGCGGAAGTTGCTCGAACAGGTATTTTAAATATTGGAACGGAAGAAGTCCATTTTCCTTCGCCGTCTCGATTACGCTGTAGATCGTTGCACTTGCCCTCGCGCCGTGAGGCGTATTCGCAAATAACCAGTTCTTTCTCCCGATTACGAATGGCTTGATCGAGCGCTCACTGCGATTATTATCGATCTCGAGCCGACCATCCTCCAGGAAGGCAGTCAACTTGTCCCACTGGTTCAGGCTGTAAGTAATCGCTTTTCCAACCAGACTCTTCGGCAGTGTTTGAGAGCGCTGCTGCTTTAGCTATACCGAATAAGCCCCCAGGATCGGTAGGCTTCGCTTCTTTCGCTCGGCATATCGTTCTTCTGGCGAAGCATCCTTCAACTCGCGCTCAATGGCAAAAAGAGCATTGCAGTAAGCCAGTCCTTGACTAGCTACCGAATCCTTGTTACCTCTCGCCGCTGGCGGGGCTGCTTTCAATGCTTCATCGTATTTACGCCGCGCATGTGCCCAGCACCCCACAAGAGTCACAGCAGGAACCTTATGATAGCCCGCATAACCATCAACATGCAGGTAACCTTTGAACCCGGATAAGAAGATTTGTGGATGCTCACCGCCACGTGTCTTCTGGTAATCATAGATGACCACCCGCTTCCAGTGCGATACAGCCACAAATACGAGGAAGATTGAGCAGACTTTCCAGGCTCACGCAGCACCTGCAGCGTCGTCTCATCTGCGTGAAGCACATCCTGTCTAAGCAGATGAGCTTTCATCACGGAGACCAAGGGCATGAGCCATTTCTGTGCACCATAGATCATCCAATTCGCCATCGTCTGACGAGATAACGTGTATCCAAGACGCGCGAAATGCTGCTCTTGCCGGTATAACGGCACACGGCGAATTCATGAAGAAACATATTGGTAGATACGCACAAATATTGGTTCGTTCGAACCAGGACACTGTAAGTGAAAATCTACTGTCACCAACAGCTTTTTGGAAAAATTCCGTAATTTCATACATCAATCTTTCTGAAAGTCTCTCTCTTGAAGTGAAATGATGCCTTCAGAACACATGACAGAAGAATTCTGTCACCTACTGACTAAACAGTTTTCTATTCAATTGGTTAAATATGGGTTCATAAATTCGCCGTGGGAAGGGTGGCCAACATGGAAAGAAGCGAAGTTATCCTTGAAGGAGAACATGAACTCCCACTTTGGGAGGCAGGTTCAATAATAGCAGATCGCTATGCCGTTATCCGGGTGCTGGGCAAGGGCGGAATGGGCATCGTATATGCGGTGGAAGACCGTAAGCTGCAGGGCAAGCTGCGGGCAATTAAAGTTACACCTCTATCGGTAGAGGAGGAGGTGGACGAAGCTCATTCAATTACCGCGGAGGCGGGCATGCTGGTGCGGCTAAATCATCCGAACCTACCTCATATCGTGGATGCTTTTCCGATACATAAACATTCTGTGTATGCGGTTGTGATGGACTTCATTCATGGAGAAACGCTTGCTGTACAATTTCAAAAACGACAGAGCCAAATGCTGCTGCTTGAGGTGGTTCAGCTGGGGCTCCAGTTGTGTTCGGCACTTAACTACCTGCACCGTCAAAGGCCGCAAATCATTCATCGGGATTTAAAACCGTCCAATGTCATGGTGGAGGAAGGGGGCGGATATCTGCGTCTAATTGATTTTGGCATTGCAAGGCAGGGTAAAGCAATGGGAGGCCAAGATACGCAAAAGCTTGGTACACCGGGCTTTGCAGCTCCTGAGCAGTATCAAGGCAGCAGCCAAAGTGATCCCCGAACGGATGTATATGGGCTTGGAGCACTGCTCTATTATTTGGCAAGCGGGGGTGAGCTGTATCAGCCCCTGCCCGTTGTTCCACGGCTAGAGCCTCACTTTCAATGGAAGGATCGAATGAATGCAGAGGGCTCTCTCATGTTGGCTAATGTGCTTAGCAGGATGCTCGCCTATCGACTCGAGGACCGCACCGCAAATATGGGGCAAGTAGAGCGCGAACTGCTGGCAATCGTTCAACTTGCGGGTGGCGATCATGTCAGACCGGCATTCGGCTGCCCCAATAGGCAAGGTCACGTTAGTGCGGCAGCAAATGGCGTAACGATTGGCCTAATGGCATTGTCACCCGGAGCGGGAGCCACTTTTGCCGCTATTACGCTAGCCAAGCTGCTTGGTCGAAGAGGAGTGAGCTGCATCGCAGCTGAATTTCCAAGTAATCAGCCGGAATGGCATGCGCTCCTGCCCTCTCAACACACTAGCGGAAGGCAGGCATTCGGAAATTATTGGACTTGGCAGGAAGGCGCTATCCAATGGCTTGCCCAAAAACCTGGACGTACGGAGCAAGAAGCATACGACTTGGAAAAATGGGAGCTTTTTTTGAATCAGCAGCATTACGGAGTGAAAATTGTCGATTTTCCCAGCTCCAATGAGCCAGCAGCAGGCGAGTGGTTGTCTCGGTGCCAACTGGTCTGTATAGTTGCCGATCCTTTTCCGGCTAAATGGCAGCAGCTTCAGCTGCGTCGCCTTCAAACGCTTCAGCAGGGGCTGAATGCTCGGGAAGGGCGTTTCGTATGGCTGGCGAATAAGGATAATCGCTTCGTGGACCGGGAGCAATGGCTGCAATTACTGCCAGAGCGACCAATAACAGTGCTGCCTATGCTGCCAGCGGCCGAATGGCTTAATGTGCTTTGGAGCGGCGAATGGGTGACGGAGAACAAACGGCTTGGCAAACCTGTAATGCAGGCATTTGATCCGCTGCTTGTGTTAATTAGCCGAATGCTGAATAAGGGGAAAGGGAAATTATGATGCCGATGGATGGTGCCATGCGGTTTAAATTGCTTATCTACCTCACAGCAGCAGCGGCCTGAAGAGACAAAATCCGCACTGAAATTTTACACAATTGAGCAGCTCTTGTGGTACAATGGATCGGGCATAAACTTATATAAGCTTAAAAACGACAAGTATTGCGCACCGACACGAAATCCGAAAAGGCTAGGTGTTGCGGGCGTTTTCATACGATGAGGCTTTGTTAGTCATACTCCCAGCCTGGGAAATGAGCAAATCCTCGCTATAAACAAATGCATGAATGGAGCTAAGAAGAAATGAGTTTATTAACAGTAGAGCAATTATCCCATACGTTTGGTGACCGCGTTTTGTTCAAAAACGTATCGTTCCGCCTGCTGGCTGGCGAGCATGTTGGTCTTGTAGGCGCCAATGGAACGGGAAAATCGACAATGATGAACATTTTGACCGGAAAGCTGCTTAAGGATGAAGGCAAAGTAGAATGGACACCACGCGTCCGCTACGGCTATCTGGATCAGCATACGAAATTAACGCCGGGCAAGTCGATTCGGGATGTGCTGAAGGATGCTTTTGCACCGATGCTGCTGCTCGAGCAGGAATTGAATGATATTGCGCTGCAAATGGGCGATGCCGATCCGGATACGCTGGAGCAGTTGCTGGAGCGGATGGGTGAAATTCAGGAAGAGCTGGAAATTGGCGATTTCTATTTAATCGATGTCAAGGTTGATGAGATGGCCAATGGCCTAGGGCTGAATGCGATTGGGCTTGAACGCGACGTAACGGCCTTGAGCGGCGGACAGCGGACTAAGGTTTTGCTCGCCAAGCTGCTTCTAGAGAAGCCGACCGTCTTATTGCTCGATGAGCCTACGAATTATTTGGATGAAGAGCATATTAACTGGCTCACGAACTATTTGAAGTCGTACCCATATGCTTTCGTCCTGATTTCCCATGATACGGGCTTTATGAACCAAGTGGTGGATATTATTTATCATCTGGAGTTCGCCAAGCTGACTCGTTATTCTGCCAACTATGAGAAATTCCTTGAGATGGCAGATATGAACAAAGCCCAGCATATCGACGCTTATGAGAAACAGAAGGATTTCATCAAGAAGCAGGAAGACTTTATTTCGCGCAATAAAGCGCGTGCTTCGACTTCTGGACGGGCGAAGAGCCGTGAGAAGCAGCTTGACCGGATCGATCGCATTGACAAGCCAGAGGAAGCGGCTAAGCCAACCTTTGGTTTTAAAGAAGCCCGTACTAGCGGCAAAACGGTATTCGAGGCGGAAGGGTTGTCCATTGGCTACAATAAGCCGCTGCTGCCTAAGATGAACATGCTGATCGAGCGCGGTGACAAAATTGCGATCGTTGGCTGCAACGGTGTCGGCAAATCAACGCTGCTTAAAACGATTCTCGGCGTCGTTCCGGCGCTTGACGGTAAAGTTTATCGTGGCGATTATTTGCATCCTGCGTATTTTGAACAGGAAGCCAAGGCGCCAACGATGACGCCGCTGGATGATGTATGGAATGAATTTTCGCATATGACGCAAAGTGAAGTTCGTGGAGCTCTTGCCCGTTGCGGCTTGAAAAATGAGCATATTACGCGGGCGCTCAACCAATTGAGCGGCGGCGAGCAGGCGAAGGTACGTCTTTGCAAGCTGATGCTGCGCGAAAGCAACTGGATTTTGTTCGATGAGCCGACGAATCATTTGGATGTCATTGCAAAAGCCGAGTTGAAGCGCGCGCTTAGCGTATTCAAAGGCACCGTCGTTCTCGTATCCCACGAACCTGATTTTTATGAGGATTGGGTTACGAAAACTTGGGATGTCGAAAGCTGGTCCATGCAAACCCAGATTTAAATGGGTTGCAGCTTGAAATATAGGAAAGTATATGATTTTGCCATACTTTCTCTATATTTCTCGGACTGAAACGTGCCGCGCCGCCAGAGGACGGCTTTCGGCCGTTTCACCTTGATCGTAATAACGCTTGAGGAAAACAAGTAAGCCGGACTGCAAGCGGCAGTAGTCCGGCTTACTTGCATTTGAATTGAATATTCCTTTATGATGAGTACAAAACGGGTCCATGTAGGACTATTTGCTAAGGTAGGTGAACGCTTAAGATGAAAGAACGTGTCCTGGTAGTAGAAGATGAAGCAGGCATATCCCGCATTTTACAGCTTGAGCTTGAGCATGAAGGTTATACAGTAGGCACGGCTTTGGACGGTCGGACAGGCTATGAAATGGCATCGTCCGGGGAGTGGGAGCTCGTGCTGCTGGATGTCATGCTGCCGGAGCTTAATGGTATTGAGGTACTGCGCCGTCTGCGACAGGCGGGCAATGCGGTTCCAGTCATTTTGCTTACAGCGAGAGATACCGTTCCCGATAAAGTAAGCGGTTTTGAGCATGGAGCTAACGATTATATTACGAAGCCGTTTGCGATGGAGGAGCTGCTGGCGCGTGTTCGCAATATTTTGCGCATTTTCCAGCAAAATCCGCGTGAATCCGAAGGCTCGGATATGATTAAGGTTGGCGATTTGACGATTGAACTGCGTACGCGCAAAGTTTTCCGCAAAGATATTATTATCGAGCTTACGCCGCGAGAATTTGAACTGCTCGTTTATTTGGTGGAAAACAAAAATGAAGAGAAATCCCGTGAGGATATCCTCTCCGAGGTATGGGGCTATGATTTTATCGGCGAGACGAATTTGGTCGATGTGTATATCCGTTATTTGCGGCAAAAGCTGGACAAAGGCTATCGCCACAAGCTCATTCATACCGTTCGCGGAGTAGGCTATATGGTCAAGGAGCCTGACGCATGACGCTGCGTAAACGATTTACGCTTTTCACGATATTCTGGCTTATTTTTATATTGATTTTGTTTAATATTTTCGTTTATTTTTATGTCATTAAAATTACGACAGAAAGCGAAGAGCGCGTCATCGCGAACAAAGTCAATCTCATGCTGGAAAATCCGCAAATCCAGAGCGGCAAAGGACTTAACAATTCGGATTTGCTAAGTGAATATTATAATGTGAATGAAATGATTCGCATTGTGCAGCCAGATAACAAGGTCGTCAATATTACAGGCTCGGACCCTGTGCTGCTGGGCCTTCCGGCAGCTTTTGACAGTCAGCATGATACCGGTATGATTTCGAAGGGCGGCGAACGTATTTTGTATATGCGCGTTCCCCTGTACGATGGAACCGATATCGTTGGCATGCTGGAAATTAACAGAGTCCTTAATGAGCTGGATAATTATTTGCAGATTTTAGTTGCAGCTCTCACGGTAACGAGTGCGGGTGCTATTTTGTTTGCGATATTCGGTACGTATTGGTTTACGTCCAGACTGACAGCGCCCATTCAGCAAATGGTCACGACGATGCGGGAAATCGACCGAAGCGGAAAGCTGCGAGTTATTGAGACGACCAGCCACGAGGAATCTGCGGAGCTGCAGCAGCTGATTCGTGCTTTCAATCAAATGATTGAGCGGCTGGATCGTACGTTTGAGAAGCAGAAGCAGTTCGTGGCAGACGCATCCCATGAGCTCAAAACGCCGCTCACAGTCATTTCCAGCTATGCCAATATGCTTAAGCGTTGGGGACGCGACGATGCCGCAGTGCGAGATGAAGCGATTGAAGCGATTGACCGGGAAGCGAAACGGATGCAGAACTTGACCAAGTCCATGCTTACGCTTGCCGAAGCTGAGCAGGAGGACTGGCTGAAGCAGGAGCATTTCGATGTGGTGCAGGCTGTCGATGAGCTGGCAGGCATGCTGCAAACGACGTTTCAGCGTCCAATTCGGATTAAAACAAGCTCGAAAATCGTCAGAATGTATGGCGATAAAGAAAAAATCAAACAACTTCTCGTCATTTTGCTTGATAATGCCATAAAGTATAGCAAGGAACCGATTGATGTTTCGGTTAGCCAGGTGAAAACAATCGTCAAGATTGAAGTCAAAGATAGAGGCGTAGGCATTCCAGAGAGTGACCTGCCGCATTTGTTTGAACGTTTTTATCGGGTCGACGGTGCTAGAAGCCGTGCGACTGGCGGGGCCGGACTAGGTCTTTCCATTGCGAAACGAATTGTTGATTTGCATGATGGCAAAATGGATGTATTTAGCCAACAGGATATTGGCACGACGATTACACTTCAATTTAAACAACGAAAGTAACGGTAGGAGGGTCGGTTTTGAAATATAGAGTAGCGGCCGTTCAATACAAATTGGCCGACATCAGCTCATTTGAGCAATTTGCCGAGCAGGTCGCGCATTATGTGCGCAATGCCTCGGAATACGGCACACAGTTTCTATTATTTCCTGAATTTTTTACAACTCAGCTGCTGTCCATCAGTGATAGCAGCGGCAAAGCCTTAACGTTTGACAAACTCCCTGGCTTTACAGCTGCCTATGAAGAGCTGTTCGCCAAGCTGGCTGCGGAATACAATATGCACATTGTGGCTGGCACGCATGTTGTGGAAGTGGAAGGCGGCAAGCTTCGCAATGTTGCGCATCTGTTCCATCCGGATGGGAAGATCGACCGTCAGTCGAAAATCCATCTGACGCCGACGGAAGTGAGCGACTGGGCGATGTCGCCGGGCGAAGGGTTGGAAGTGTTCCAAACCCCATACGGCACAATCGCTATGCTGACCTGCTATGATATTGAATTTCCGGAAATCGTGCGTATGGCGAGAGCAAAAGGGGCGGACGTCATTTTCTGCCCATCCTGTACGGATGATCGCCACGGCTTTTATCGCGTTCGGTATAGCGCTCATGCACGCACGATAGAAAATCAAGTATATGTGGTGACGACTGGTACAGTGGGCTCGCTGCGAAAGGTCGATTTTATGCGGGCCAACTTTGGGCAAGCGGCGATTTTGTCGCCTAACGATATCCCATTCCCACCGGGCGGCATTTTGGCAGAAGGAATCATTAATGACGATATGCTCGTTGTGGCTGATCTTGATTTGAAGCTGCTTGAAGATGTACGAATCGCAGGCTCCGTTACGACATGGCGGGACCGTCGCACTGATCTTTATACCGATTGGCATTAAAGCTTTCCCTGGCAGAAGGGATGTGGCATTATTCGTAAACAATTATATGTATATCATGAGGGCGCACCGGTAGAGGCTGTAATAAGGCGTTACGCTGAGTTGGATTTTGAAGGGCTGATCGATGTGCAGCGGGAAAGCTTCCCGCCACCGTTTCCTTCGGATTTATGGTGGAGCAAGGAGCAGCTTGTAGAGCATGTTTCCCGTTTTCCGGAAGGAGCGCTTTGTGCTGAAATTGGTGGCAGGCTTATTGGCTCGATGACAGGCCTTATAGTCAATATGGCCGATTACGGACATTCGCACAGCTGGGAAACGATCACGGATAACGGTTTTATTCGCAATCATGACCGCAGCGGCGATACGCTTTATGTTGTAGATATTTGTGTAATCCCAGAGTACCGAAAGTCGGGTATTGGAAAATGGTTGATGCAGACGATGTATGAGACAGTCGTACATTTACAGCTTGAAAGGCTGCTAGGGGGCGGGCGGATGCCCGGCTATCATCGCTATGCAGGAGAAATAACACCGGAAAACTACGTTAGCGGGGTCTTGGCTGGAAAATACAGCGACCCTGTTCTGTCTTTTCTGCTGCGCTGCGGCCGTACGCCGACAGGTGTAGCAGCAAATTATTTGGAAGACGAGCAGTCCTGTGGCTATGCGGCTTTGATGGAGTGGCGTAATCCATTTCTTGCAGCCGATTAATTTAAAAACCGATACATAAGGAGAGGGGATATTTTAATGCTGTATCATCGTATTACCTCGATTGATGACCCTTATTTTGCGGAGCTGCATAAGCTGCTTCAAACGATTTTTCCGCCGGAAGAAGTGCTGGCTTATGAGCTGTGGAGAGAACCTCTTGAGGATGCTGGCATCCATGTTTATGTTGCGGTAGAAGACGGCAAAGTAGTAGGCTCCACTGAATATCGTTATTATCCAGAGCTCCGCGTAGCAATGACCGACTTCACCATTATCGGACAAGCCGGCAAGGGCATCGGGCGCTTCCTGCTGCGTGCACGGGAGAAGGATTTGGCGCGTTTGGCTGAACAATCCGGTACAGAACCGATCGGCATGTTCGCGGAAATATATAATCCTTATGAAAGTGAAGAGCAGCATGCATTTGGGGGCGTAACGCCAATGAATCCATTTGTGCGCCGGGAAGTGCTGTCGCATATCGGTTACAATCGCTTAGATTTCCCATACGTGCATCCTTCCTGGGACCATGAAGGTCAAGCTGTATCGGGCCTTCAGCTCAGCTTCCTGCCTGCTGATGAAAATTTGGCGTTTTTGCCAGCTTCGCTCATCGTGACCTTTCTTGAAGGCTACTATGAGGCGCTGCCTAACAAGCCGCAAGCTTGGCTTGATATGATTAATCAGCTGCGACAGCAGGAGCAGGTCGCACTGCTTCCGCTGTAATGCGCATTACCTTTCGCGGGACAGGCGATTCGATGGGCGTTCCGCGTGTTTATTGCAGCTGTGCTGTATGTGAAGAGGCGAGAAGCACGGGCATTAACCGTCGTTTGCGTTCACTTGTGCAGCTTGACGGATTGGGAGCAGGGCTTGCAGATGAAGCTGATGATGCGGTATGGATTGACTGCGGCCCTGATTGGGGAAAGCAAATGGAAGCTGCAGGCTTGCGGTTCGTCAGACGGATTTTAATTACACATGCCCATTTTGACCATATTGGCGGTCTAGTGGAATGGGCCGATGCCTGCCGCTGGCTGAACGTGAAGGGTGAGGCTTTTGCAGCTGCTGAGGTGATTGTCGAAATTAACGCGCGTTTTCCTTGGCTGCAGCGGCAAATCGATTTTCATGCAATAGACGGGAATCTGCGAATGGGCAACTGGGATATAACAAGCTGGCGAATCAATCATGGCAAAAATGGCTATGCTTACGCTTTTCGTTTTGATCATACGCTCGAAAAGCGTTCCTGGGCTTATTGCTCTGACGCCATTGGGCTAACGGATGAACAGCAGCAGCCGCTTTATGGTCTCAACTTGCTAGTGTTAGGCACAAGCTTTTATAAAGAACCATTCGCATATGACACCCGCTCTGTTTATGATGTAACGGAAGCGCTGGAGCTGATTCAACTTTGGCAGCCGAATCATACGATTTTTACGCATATGTCCCATGACATTGATTTGAATAGCGATTATGGGCTTCCAACTGCTGTACAGTTTGCAAGGGCGGCACTTGAAGTGACGGTATAGCTAGACCTAGACCAATATTGCATAATCAGCAAGAAGTTTTTGACGAAAGCTGTTGGGGTTGACAAGAAGCTTGTTTTTGAAGTAAATTGAAATTATATTTTGTTGGCTGGATGGTTCAGGAAGGGGTTTATTTTATGTTGACAGGTGTTCTTAACTCATAAATTGGATAGATCAGATCGCGTTGAAGGCGAATGGAAGCTTGCTGGCTGCTTTGTGCAGTTGAGGCAGGTTTCTATAAACGGATCTTCATTGGCTGTCTGATACCAAGAGTTAAGAACATGTGGACTCCGCCTGAATGCTATTCGGCAGCGGCCTGACCACCGTGCTCTTGCAGCACGGTTTTTTTGCGTTATTTCCTAATGATAGCCGTTTATATATGGCGGTTGCGTTGGGGTGATTAACGTTCGGTTAGGTATAACAGCCGTTTAAAACAGGAATGGAACGCTCATGCGTTCTGTTCCTGTTTTTTTTTATAAATACGCATCTATACCTATGCGAAACGGTCGTTTTCTCTAAAGGACGGCAACGCCGTTTATGCTCGGTTTATTTCGAATCATTCACGCCAACAAAATAGGAAATACAATCGATTTTAATGAGGAGCGATTGAAAATGATGCACGAAGCTACGCTAAAGCGTTTGGAATATGACAAATTGAAGGAACGATTGATCGGCTACACGGTTTCTCCGGCAGGGAGATTATTGGCGGAGCGACATCTGCCCAGCGTACAAATCAGGCAGATTCAAGCATGGCTGTCGGAGACAGAGGAAGCTTCCGCATTGCTGGCATCAGGGGCAAGCATTCCTTTATCCGCTATGGAGGGAATTGATCCTTTTCTGGCGCTGCTTGGCAAAGGACGAATTTATGTCGAGCAGGAGCTGGAACAATTGCTGACATGGCTCGCTTCTGTTATGCAAATGCGTAGATATATGGCGAGCAAACGGGGGATTGCACCGATCATTGCCAGCTATGCAGATTCCATGCATGATTGTCCGGAGCTGCGTGAAGAGCTCGGCCGCTGTATTCGCTACGGAAGCCTCACCGATCAGGCTAGTGCTGCGCTCGCGGAAATTCGTCGGCATCGCTACGCGGTCGAGGACAAAATCAGTCGTAAAATGGAAGCTTCACTTTCCAAATATAAATCAGCCTTACAGGAGTCGATTGTGAGTAAACGAAGTGGCCGGCTTGTTATCGCAGTGAAGCGCGAGCTGCGCAAGCAGGTACCAGGTACGGTGTGGGATGAATCGGCGAGTGGGCAAACCTTATTCGTAGAACCGGTTGATGTTGCTGATTTGCAAGTAGAGCTGCGGCAGTGGGAGGCTGAGGAGGAGCGCGAACGCACCGTTATTTTATCGGGCTTATCCGATTTGGCTGATGCGCATGAAGCCGAGCTTAGACTTAATTTAGAGGCGATGGCCTCTTTCGATTTCATTATGGCGCGCGGCAAACTTTCGCGTTCATACGATGGTCAATCGTTTCAATTGACCGATGAACCTCTCATCTCTTTATCGCAGGCCCGTCATCCGTTGCTTGGCGAGTCGGCGGTTCCTCTTGATGTGGAGCTCGGCCCGAACTGGAGCCAGCTCATTATTACAGGGCCCAATACGGGCGGGAAAACAGCAACACTGAAAACAATCGGCCTGCTTGCGCTGCTCGCTCAGTCAGGGCTGCTTGTTCCGGCAAGGGAGGGGAGCCGTTTCGGCATTTTCCACACGATTATTGCAGATCTAGGAGATGGGCAAAGCTTGGAGCAATCGTTAAGCACCTTCTCCTCGCATATTCGTGTTTTAGGCGAAATGCTGGAATCTGCCGGACCGCGTTCCTTGCTGCTGCTCGATGAACTGGCGGCGGGCACAGATCCAGGCGAAGGCATAGCGCTATCTATAGCTGTATTGGAGGAGCTTCATCACAGGAGAGCTTTGACGGCGGCAACGACACATTTTAATGAGATTAAGCAATATGCTTCCCGTACGAAGGGCTGCATGAACGCGAGGATGGCTTTTGATCCAGAGACATTGCTTCCGCTATATCAATTGATCGTTGGGGAGGCAGGGGAAAGCCACGCTTTCGCAATTGCCCGTCGATATGGTTTGCCAGAGCGGGTCATGCAACGGGCGGAGCAGCTTGCAGCTAAGCGCCAGCAGAGTGTAACGCTAAGTCAAGATGAATTAAGCTCAGATGATAAAGCAGGACATACCGAAGCTCAAACCGAGGCACAAGTGAAAAATAGCAGCAAAAAAGAAGAGGGCGCAGGCAAAACTGCCATGCAGCCCTTGCAAGCAGGCGACGCGGTATGGATTTATCCACTGAAGCGTCTTGGTATCGTTTTTCGTCCGGCTGATGCCCGAGGAGAGGTCATTGTTCAGGTGCAGGGCCGCAAGCTGGCCTTTAACCGAAAGCGGCTCAAGCTGTCAATCGGCAGGGCGGAGCTGTATCCTGGGGAAGATTATGATATGAGTATCGTCTTTGATTCCAAAGAAAACCGCAAGCTCCGCAAACAGCTGAGCCGCAAGCATGTGGAAGGGCTGGTCATCGAGATGAAGCCAGAGGCTTTTGAATAATGCTCGTGCTGTCAGCTCGTTATTGCTTAATCACGGCTTTGGATTATGAGCAGCATTCCTTCATCAATCGCAATGCTGCCTTCCATCTCTGTCAGTACATTGCTTATGCCAAGAGATTGGCCGATTTGCAAGCTGGCTTTATGTAGAGGGTATTGAAATCCGGTTAACGTAATGCCAGTAACAGCAGAAGATAAGGGCAGCAGAGAAACATTCGCATAAAGCCCTTTCTGTATTATTCGTTTAGAGGAAGTAACAGTAATACAGTTATGTTCGTCGATAATACAGGCGGGGACACCCCGCTGTTCGGCGAGCACAAGCAGCTGCACATTCGATAACGAATGGTCAAAGCGGGTGCCTAACGCGCCTAATAAAATAATTTCATCCGGATTTTGCTCCAGCGAATAGCGCAAAGCCATTTCTGTATCGGTATAATCTTTATAGATAGGGTCACAGGTAATGAGCTCCGTGCTGGCTGAACGTATTTGCTCCAATTGCTCGTCCGTGACCGAATCAAAATCGCCTATTGCGAGCTGCGGTGCATATCCCTGCTCCACCAAAAACAGTGCGCCGCGGTCTGCGCCAATGCGAAAGGCGTCCTGATCCAGATGAGGCAGGGCCCAAGCTCCAAGCTCGCCTCCTGAGCAAATGACTATTCGTTGTGGCATAATCGCTTCCTTCTTTCTTAATAGCTTTTGTTCATACTTGTCGCTTTTGCTAGTATATAGTGACTTTGAGCAGGAACACCAGTAGCAGGTGGAAAATCGGCAGCGAATTGGCGAAATATGTCGTTGCTTTAAGAAAGCAGCGGGGCTAAAATGGGAAAGGACAGACTGTCCGATAGATGACATCGGATGGGAGAACGGAAGCGGGGGCGTACACGTTGGATTTGGAGATTTTTGGCGTATTCAGCATTATCGGCACCATTGCCTTTGCCGTCAGCGGCGCGGTTGTGGCAATGGAGGAGGAATACGACATACTTGGCGTTTTTGTGCTAGGTCTGGTTACGGCGTTTGGCGGAGGGGTCATAAGGAATTTGCTTATTGGCGTTCCGGTCACCTCGCTTTGGAGCCAGGGAAGCTTGCTGAAAATCGCGCTCATCGCGATGACGATTGCTTTTTTGCTGCCGGTTAAATGGATTTATACGTGGCGCAAAAGCGAAGCTTTTTTCGATGCGATCGGTTTATCAGCCTTTGCTATTCAGGGTGCGCTGTATGCAACGCAGATGAACCACCCGATCAGCGCGGTGATGGTGGCGGCTATGCTGACAGGAATCGGTGGAGGCATTATTCGCGATGTGCTGGCAGGGCGCAAGCCGCTTGTGCTGCGGGATGAAATTTATGCGGTTTGGGCGATGGTTGGCGGCCTGGTCATTGGCAAAGGCTGGTTTCATTCGACACTTGATTTGCTGTTCCTGTTCGTGCTCATTATTGTGTTTAGGATGCTGTCGGTGTATTACAAATGGAAGCTGCCGCGTCGCTCGCTGCGGGAGAAAATTGTTCAGGAGAAAGGAAAGGCCTAAATGAAGAAAAAAGTTTTGTTTGTTTGTCTCGGCAATATTTGCCGTTCCCCGATGGCGGAGGCTGTTTTTCGCAGCAAGGTGGAGCAAGCGGGGCTGTCAGACCAAATTATTGTAGACTCGGCGGGTACGGGAGATTGGCATATCGGCCATCCGCCGCATGAAGGCACACGCAAGGAGCTTGATTTGAATGGCATATCCTACACGGGTATGAAGGCGCGTCAGTTCACGCAGCAGGATGATGCGGATTTTGACTTTATCGTCTGTATGGATACGAAAAACGAGCGCGATGTGCGTGAAATTCTCGGAACGCGTGCGGGGAGCGCGGAAGTGCTGACCTTTATGAGCCTGCTGCCTGAGCGCGGTGTAGCGGATGTGCCGGATCCTTATTATACAGGACAATTCGATTATGTCTTTGAACTGGTGGATGCAGGCTGCGAGCGGCTGCTCGACCATGTGAAGCTTAAGTAACCTAGCCGAGCGAGATGCAGCAGGTGGATTGCTTAGAATAAACAAACAAAGCCTTGGCTTCCTCCTTGGGCGGGGGAAATCAAGGCTTTGTCTCATTTTTTGGGCAAGGCTGCGGCGCTTATTGGCGCTCAATAAAATACATTAATGCTTCCGGCAGCTCTTTCTGCCAAAAGCCCCATTGATGTTGGCCTTCTTTTTCCGCATAATAAAAAGGAGCTTGTCTTTCTTCGAGCAGCTTTTTGGCTTCACGATTTAATTCGACAAAATTATGCACGCCTCTATCCGTTGTTTCATAAGCCGTTTCCTGCAGGCCGACAATCATGTAAAGCTCCAGCCAGGAAAGGTCATTCTGTGCAGCGATAATTTCAAGCGAGCGCTCGAAATAGGCGCCTGATAAGGAAAGCACACGGTTGAACAACTCCGGATAGGCTAGCGCAAGATGAAGGGAGATGGTGCCGCCAAGCGAATCGCCGGCAAGTACGCGATGCTCGGCTTCGCGACGGACTGGATATTTTGCTTCTATAAAGGGAAGCAGCTCCTCGCCGAAAAAGCGGACATAAGCCTCATGGCGGTCTCCGTCAGGAGCATATTCCGCTGTGCGAAATGTTTTATTCACATCGACGCCAACAATAATGAAGGGCTCCACGCCTTCATCCAAAATAATGCGATTCGCTGTCGTCGCGATCCGGCCGAAGTTGAAAAAATCCTCTCCGTCCTGGCAGTATACGACTGGATAGCTCAGCAGCTCATTGTAGCCGGGCGGTAAATAGACGCGAAGCGAGCGTTCGCCATCGTGCAAATAGTTGCTTGCAACCGTTTCCCTGAGGACGGTGCGTTTCAAATAACGTTCATCTGTCATCATTTCTTCCTCCGTTGGTTGAATGGAATGGGAGCTTGTGGGTAAACAATAGAGAGATGCCGTAGTGATGCGGGTTCGGCAACAGACGGAAAGGCTGTACAAGCTCCACCGTTTCAACATTGTATTATGCTGTTATATAACTTTTTAGCAGCTGTTACATATACAATTTCTTAACAAAAAAGGCATTAGCGTTGAAAATACAACGTATTTTTTGCTTTTTGCTTTGACCATTTTTGTTAAACAGGTTTATAATAATTCTATAACAGAGTACTGTAATATTCAAATATTAATGATTGAGGTGAGCGTTCACAATGAGCAAAGTGCTTAGCAAACTGCCATATGAAGTTCAAACGGAGCCAGTTACACCATTGTCCGTCTTGTCGCTTGATGGTGAAGTTGTTAACCCGGATGAAATGCCGGAGCTTACGGACGACCAATTAAAAGAAATTATGTACCGTATGGTATTTACCCGTACTTGGGATGATCGTGCCGTGAACTTGGGCCGTCAAGGCCGTCTGGGCTTCTACGCTCCAGTATCCGGTCAAGAGGCTGCCATGATTGGTAGCGAATACGCTTTGAATAAAGATGACTTCATCTGTCCGGGCTACCGTGATATTCCGCAGCTCGTATGGCATGGACTTCCGCTGTACCAAGCGTTCCTATATTCCAGAGGACATCAGCATGGCGGACAAATTCCTGAGGATGTTCACGTCCTGATGCCGCAAATCATCATTGGCGCGCAAATTTTGCACGCGACTGGTGTTGCGATGGCATTCAAGAAAAAGAATGAAAAACGCGTAGCTATTACGTACACAGGCGATGGCGGTTCTTCCGAAGGCGATTTCTACGAAGGCATGAATTTCGCAGGCGCGTTCAAGCTTCCGGTTATTTATGTTGTACAAAACAATGGCTATGCGATTACAACTCCTTATGCTAAACAAACAGCTGCACATTCTGTTGCACACAAAGCGCTTGCTGCTGGTATCAAAGGCGTGCAGGTTGACGGCATGGACGTACTTGCTGTTATTAAAGCAGTTAGAGATGCTGCTGAGCGCGGCCGCAACGGCGAAGGCGCTACGCTGATCGAGCTTCTTACTTACCGTTATCGTGCGCATTCCATGGCAGATGATACGACAAAATATCGCACCAAAGACGAGGAAGCGGAATGGGCTCCTAAAGATCCACTCATTCGTTTCGGCAAATATTTGGAAAGCAAAGGTCTCTGGTCGGAAGAGGATACAGCTCGCGTGAAGGAAGAAGCGAAAGCGACCGTTAACGAGCAAATCAAGAAAGCAGAAGCTGTTGAAAAAATGACGGTTGAAGGCTTGATCGACTCGATGTTCGAAACAACGCCGCAGCACCTCGAAGAGCAAAAAGCTGATTTCCAATAATAGCCTTTAACGAAGGAGGAACTATAGATCATGGCTCAAATGAATATGAAAGAAGCGATCCGTGACGCAATGCGCGTTGAACTTAAACGGGATCCAAATGTACTACTTTTTGGCGAGGATGTTGGTAAAGTCGGCGGCGTGTTCCGTGCGACTGAAGGCCTTCAAGCTGAATTTGGCGAAGACCGCGTATTTGATACGCCGCTTGCCGAGTCCGCTATTGGCGGTTTGGCAGTGGGTATGGGGATTCAAGGTTTCCGCCCAATTGCCGAAATTCAATTCGTAGGTTTCATCTATGAAGCGATGGATCAAATGTTCATTCAAGCGGCTCGTATGCGTTACCGTTCCGGCGGACGCTACAACTCGCCAATCGTATTCCGTACGCCTTTCGGCGGCGGCGTGAAAGCAGCTGAGCTGCACACGGATTCCCTGGAAGGTCTTGCTGTACAGACACCAGGTATCAAAGTTGTTATTCCATCCAATCCTTACGATGCAAAAGGTCTTCTAATTTCGGCTATTCGTGATAATGACCCTGTATTTTTCATGGAGCATTTGAACCTTTATCATGCTTTCCGTGCAGAAGTGCCAGAAGGCGAATATACCGTTGAAATCGGTAAAGCCAATGTTGTTCGTGAAGGCAGCGACGTGACAATCATTGCTTACGGCTTGATGGTTCACACGGCTGTTAAAGCGGCTGACGAGCTTGAAAAACAAGGAATCAAGGCTGAAGTCATCGACCTTCGTTCCCTTGTGCCTCTCGACATCGATACCATTGTAGCTTCGATCCAAAAAACGAACCGTGCAATTGTCGTTCAAGAAGCGCAAAAAACTTCCGGCGTTGCCGCTGAAGTAATCGCTCAAATTAATGAAAAAGCAATTCTGCACTTGGAAGCTCCGGTGCTTCGGGTTGCAGGTCCGGATACCGTTTATCCGTTTGCGCAAGTTGAGGATGCATGGCTTCCAACGGTAGCCCGCATTTCTGCAGCTGTCCAAAAAGTACTGGATTTCTAAAGGAGGATACACGCGGTGGCTAAATTCGAATATCGTTTCCCTGAGCTTGGCGAAGGCTTGCACGAAGGCGAAATTATTAAAGTGCATATTAAAGCCGGCGACAAAGTAACAGATGATGACATTATTATGGAAGTACAAAACGACAAGGCAATTGTTGAAGTGCCTTGTCCGGTTAACGGTACAGTGCTTGAAGTTTTAGTTAAAGACGGCCAAGTTTGCCACGTAGGCGAAGTAGTCGCTTTGATTGATGCGGAAGGCGAAGTGCCTGAGCAAGCAGCTCCGGCAGCTGAAGAGCCTAAGAAGGAAGAGGCGGCTTCGGCCCCAGCTCCAGAAGCGGCAAAAGACGCTCCTGCAGTAGAAGCAGCTAAAGAAGCTCCTAAAGCTACAAATGCTTCTGTGCTTGCTACACCAAGCGTTCGCAAGTTCGCTCGCGAACAAAATGTTGATTTGACGCAAGTAAGCGGCACTGGCAAAAACGGCCGTATTACGCGTGAAGATGTTACAGGCTTTGACGCTTCTGCTCCTGCGGCTTCTGTACAAGCAGCAGCTCCTGCTGAGCAGCAAGACAACACAGCTGTAGATGCAAAAGGTGCTGGCGAAGCGAAAACCGCTCCAGTTGCTTCTGGTACTGCTTACCGTCCGGAAGAGCGCGTACCATTTAAAGGCATTCGTAAAATCATTGCTAATGCAATGTCGAAATCGGTTTACACTGCTCCGCATGTAACGATCATGGATGAAGTGGACGTTACTGAGCTTGTTGCACTTCGTGCGAAATACAAGCCTTATGCAGAGAAAAAAGGCGCTAAGCTTACGTACTTGCCGTTTATCGTGAAGGCACTCGTAGCTGCTGCCCGTGAATTCCCGATTATGAATGCGACGCTTGACGAAGCTAATCAAGAAATTGTTTTGCGCAAATATTACAACATTGGTATTGCAACAGATACAGACAACGGCTTGATCGTTCCTGTTATTGAAGATGCGGATCGCAAAAACATTTGGAAAGTGGCTGACTCTATTCGTGATCTGGCTGTTCGTGGACGCGAAGGCAAGCTTTCGGCTAACGAGCTGAAAGGCAGCACGATTACCATTTCCAATATTGGTTCGGCAGGCGGTATGTTCTTTACACCGGTTATCAACTTCCCTGAAGTTGCGATTCTGGGTACTGGACGTATTTCCGAAAAAGCAATTGTACGCAATGGCGAGATCGTTGCTGCTCCTGTGATGGCTCTGTCACTAAGCTTCGACCACCGTCTGATCGATGGCGCAACCGCTCAAAACTTTATGAACTACATTAAACAGTTGCTGGGCCAACCTGAACTGTTCATTATGGAGGTATAAACAATGGTTGTTGGAGATGCTTCATTAGATATCGATACTTTAGTCATTGGTGCAGGTCCTGGTGGTTACGTAGCGGCAATCCGCGCTGCGCAATTGGGACAAAGCGTGCTTTGTGTAGATAAGGAATATGTAGGAGGCGTGTGCTTGAACGTGGGCTGTATCCCGTCCAAAGCTTTGATTTCCGCTTCCCATCAGTATGAGTCCATTAGCCACGCAGACGCTTTCGGTATTACAGCTAGCGATGTGAAGGTTGACTGGAGTAAAGTACAGGAGTTCAAAAGCGGCATTGTCAAGAAATTGACTGGCGGCGTAGGTTCCTTGTTTAAAGCGAACAAAGTACAGTTTTTCAGTGGTGAAGTGATGTTCATCAATGAAAACGAAGCGCGTGTATTCAACGATCAAGAAGCTCCGCGTTACCGTTTCAAAAACTGTATTATTGCTACAGGCTCCCGTCCTATTGAGCTGAAAGCATTCCCGTATGGCAATCGTATTATCTCCTCTACAGGAGCTTTGTCGCTGCCTGAGCTGCCGAAAAGCGTTATCGTAATCGGTGGCGGCTATATCGGTATTGAGCTTGGTCAAATGTTCTCGAAATTCGGTACGAAAGTAACGGTTATCGAGGGCGGAGACAGCATCCTGCCAGGCTTTGATAAAGACATGTCATCTCTTGTCGTTAAGAAGCTTAAAGGTACGAAAGTGGATATCGTAACAGGAGCTCTTGCACAAAGTGCTGAGCAAACGGATAACGATGTAACGTTGACTTACAAAGTTGGCGATAAAGAAGAGAAAGTAACTGCAGACTATTTGCTTGTTACCGTTGGCCGTCGTCCTAACACAGATGGCGATCTTGGTCTTGAGCTGGCTAACATTACGGTTGGCGAGCGCGGGCTGATCGAGGTTGACGATCAATGCCGTACAAGCAACAAAAACGTTTATGCAATCGGCGATATTATTGCTGGTCCTGCACTTGCTCACAAAGCGATGTATGAAGGACGCGTTGCGGCAGAGGCGATTTCCGGCCTGCCTAGCGTGATTGATTATAAATGTGTTCCTGCTGTCTGCTTCTCCGATCCAGAATGCGCAAGCGTTGGCTACACGGAGAAGGATGCAAAAGACAAAGGGCATAATGTTAAAGTGGGCAAATTCCCATTTGCTATCAACGGACGCGCGATGTCGCTTAATGCGGCTGAAGGCTTCGTGAAGCTCGTTGCGGATGCAGACAGCGGACTCGTACTTGGCGCACATATCGTCGGTATGGAGGCTTCCAATATGATTGCTGAGCTTGGTCTTGCAATCGAAATGGGTGCTACGCTTGAGGATATCGCACTTACTATCCATGCGCATCCAACGCTGGGTGAGATCGTGCTTGACGCTGCAGAAGTAGCGCTTGGCCACCCGATCCACACGGTTCTTAAGTAAGTAATTGATTGTTTCGTTTCTATAAATAGCAGCTGCCGCATTTGCGGCAGCTATAGAAGAGGTCCCGCGGCTGCTGAAGCCTGCGGGCCTTTTTTAATACAAAATTAATAATTATGTGCTTGGATGAGAATTTATACAGAATTAGCACAGGCAACTATTTTAAATGATTGATTATAATGATATAATACAAATCTATATGTCCAAAATAGGAGTTGTAAGTGAATGAGTGTTCATACTAGTGAGAACGAATACTTGCAGCTGCTGCGCAGCGTACTGGAACGCGGCACGGTCAAAGAGGATCGTACCGGAACGGGCACGGTTTCCACGTTTGGCTACCAGATGCGCTTCAACTTAAACGAAGGCTTTCCGCTCATTACGACGAAGCGCGTGTCGTTTAAGTTGGTTGTCAGCGAGCTGTTGTGGTTTATAAAAGGCGATACGAATATTCGTTACCTGCTCCAGCACAATAATAATATATGGAATGAATGGGCGTTTAAGAAGTGGATAGAGAGCACTGATTATACGGGCCCAGACATGACTGGCTTTGGCCTGCGCTCGCAAAGTGATGAAGCTTTTAATGTGCTTTATTTGGAGCAAATGGACCTCTTTAAGCAGCAAATTTTGCAGGATGAAGCTTTTGCAGAGAAGTACGGCGAGCTGGGCAATGTGTATGGTAAGCAGTGGCGCGACTGGAAAACCTCACAAGGCGAGTCCATTGATCAACTGAAGGATGTTATTCACACGATTAAGACCAATCCCGATTCCCGCAGAATGATTGTTACTGCGTGGAACCCAGAGGATGTTCCTAGAAATATGGCTCTACCGCCATGCCATACGATGTTTCAATTTTACGTATCAGAAGGCAAGCTTTCTTGCCAGCTGTATCAGCGCAGTGGAGATATATTTCTCGGAATTCCTTTTAATATTGCCAGCTATGCCTTGCTCACGCTGCTTATTGCCCATGAATGCGGCCTGCAGCCTGGAGAATTTGTGCATACGCTTGGTGACGCACATATTTATTCTAATCATATGGAGCAGATTAAGACGCAGCTTGCCCGCGAGCCTCGCGAGCTTCCACAAGTGCGGATTAATCCAGATGTGAGCTCGTTATTTGATGTAGAAGTGGATGATATTGTACTGGATAACTACCAGCCTCATCCTTCAATCAAAGCGCCTGTAGCCGTATAGAAGGGATGGACAAACGATGTCGATTACATTAATAGCAGCGATGGACCGCAACAGAACGATTGGAATTGGCAATAAGCTGCCGTGGCGGCTTCCGGCGGAGATGGCGCTGTTCACGAAGCACACGCTTGGCAAAACCGTTGTAATGGGCCGTAAAACGTTTGAATCGCTGCCTAAGCCGCTGAAGGATCGTCGCAACGTCGTTGTAACAAGGCAATCTGATTTTGCCTCAGAAGGCTGTGAGACGGTTCATTCGATTGAGGAAGTTTTGTCGCGTTTCAGTGGGGAAGAGCTTATGGTTATAGGTGGAACGGAAATTTACACGCAGTTTTTGCCGATTGCGGACAAGCTTCACCTGACAGCTGTTGATGTAGAAGTAGCGGGGGGCGACGCTTTTTTTCCTGTGTTCAATGAAGCGGATTGGGAATTGGTGGAATCCATTCCTCATCGCAAGGATGAACGCAATTTGCATGATTTTACATGGCAAACATTTAAACATAAAAACCGTTAAATCGGCTTTTTTCGCGAGGGCACAGAGGGCAAATATGACATTGGAAGCTCATTTATTTGAGTCGCCTTGCATAAACGTACGAACATTATGTTATAAAGTGCAAATGATTGTACGGATAATCCATTAACGATGGCAGGTAAGAGTGTTAGGATTTTGTAAAATGGCTCGCGAAAATTGAAAATGTTTGTTATTGAATATTTGCTGAATTCCCGATATAGTTTGTTAGAGAAGCCTTACAACGGTTGACGGGAATAACGGATGGAGGAAAAGCGATCATGTCTACACCTACTGGTTTTATGGAATATCAACGAGAACTCCCAGCCGATCGCGATCCGATTGAGCGGATTAAAGATTGGGAAGAATTTCATAAGCATTTGTCCGATGAACAGCTTCGTACACAAGGTGCGCGCTGCATGGACTGTGGAACGCCTTACTGTCATTCGGGAATGGAGCTAGCTGGTTCAACGTCGGGTTGTCCGATTAACAACCTCATTCCAGAGTGGAACAATTTGATTTATCGCGGTTTATGGCGTGAAGCGCTGGATCGTTTGCACAAAACGAACAATTTCCCTGAATTTACGGGACGGATTTGCCCGGCTCCATGTGAAGGCTCCTGTACGGTTGGCCTGATTGGTGATGCGGTTACGATTAAGACGATCGAGCAAGCGATTATTGACCGTGGCTTTGACGAAGGCTGGGTTGTTCCACAGCCTCCGAAGGTGCGTACAGGCAAACGCGTAGCGGTTGTCGGTTCGGGCCCAGCGGGTCTTGCTTGCGCAGCGCAGCTTAACAAAGCGGGACATCTTGTAACGGTGTACGAGCGTGCGGACCGCATTGGCGGACTTCTCACTTACGGTATTCCTACAGTCAAGCTTGACAAGAAGGTTGTTCAGCGTCGTGTAGACTTGATGGCGGAGGAAGGCATAAACTTCGTTGTAAACACAGAAATCGGTAAAGATGTATCGGCTGATGAGCTGCAAGGCCAGTTTGATGCAATCGTATTGTGCGGCGGCGCTACGAAAGCGCGCCCGGTAGATATTGAAGGCCATGAGCTTGAAGGCGTTCATATGGCGATGGATTATTTGAACGGTACAATTAAGAGCTACCTGGATTCGAATCTGGAAGATGGCAACTACATTTCTGCGAAAGACAAAAATGTCATTGTTATCGGCGGTGGCGACACTGGAACAGACTGCGTGGCAACAGCGCTTCGTCATGGCTGCAAATCGATTACGCAATTCGGTACGCATGCTAAGGCTCCACTAGTACGCGATAACATTAACAACCCTTGGCCGCAGTTCCCGAACGTCTACACGCTGGATTATGCGCATGAAGAGGCAAAAGCGCTGTTTGGTGAAGATCCGCGTGCTTTCTCGGTACTGACGAAAAAATTTGTTGGCGAGAATGGCAAGCTTACAGAGCTTCACACCGTACAGATCGAGCGTACAGTTGATCCGGAAACGGGACGCAGAATTTATACAGAAATCGAAGGCTCCGAGCAAGTATGGCCGGCTGATCTCGTGTTTATCGCGGTTGGTTTTGAAGGCCCAGAAAACACGCTGATTGATGCTTTTGGCCTAGAGCAAGACCGTCGTACAAATGTGAAAGCAGCTTATGGCAAATATACGACGAATGCAGAGAAAATATTCGCAGCTGGCGATATGCGTCGCGGTCAAAGCTTGGTTGTATGGGCGATTAACGAAGGTCGCGAAGCGGCTCGTGAAGTTGATAAGTTTCTAATGGGTTCTTCCTTGCTTCCTTAAATAAATGGTATGATGAATTGAATAGCAGCTTATGAGAAGCGCCTTAGGGCGCTTTTCTTGTCGATAGGAGGAGAATAAAGCGTTATGATTAAATATGGGCTGGATACGGTAACGGAGCTGAAGTTTGAGAAAATCATAGCGAACATGGAGCGGCGCAATGATCAATGGGTGGATATTGAGCTGTTGTTTGAGCTGTCAGAGGCAACGCCTGCGCCCGACGATCTTATTGACTTCAGCGGACTGGTCATTTGTACGCCGGAGGGCAGCATTGCCCAAATTGTGCCGCAGGACGAAGATTGTGACTGTGAATATCAATTTACTACATTTGAGAAGGAACAAATTACGGCCTTTATTTTGCAGGAACAAAATCAGTTGAGAATTAGGCAGCTCCCCTCCCCAATATAAGGAAAGCTGTGGTAAAATCAGTGTGAGATGACGTGAAGGAGCGATTCGTCATGCATGCTGAAGAAGCTTATGTGTTATCCCCGGCAGATGTCAGCAATATTCGAAAATATGTCCAGCATAAATATGGAGCGCTGCCGCAGGAAAAGAAAACCGAAATGATTGCCGATGCGGTAAATCGCATTATACATAAGCAGCTTCCGTCGTTTGACGAGTCGATTAAGCGCCAGGTTACGGCGCAGCTTATTAGAACTGCGGTGCTGGAGCAGAAGCGCCCAGTACGCGCAGATGATATTTTTGCAGCCTGTTTGCTGCTGCTGGACGAACGTGAGCAGGAAATTGAGCAGCCGATGCATCAATGGGTGGAGAAGCAGCTGAGCAGCGTTGTTGAGATCGGGCGCTACCGGCAGGCGATGGACAAGCTGCGTAGTTCTATTGAGCGAACGGACATGAGCGCAGTTCCTTTGCCGAATGCAAGTCTATCGGTGAACGAGAGCTGGCTTCAGTTGAAAAATGATTTGCAGCCAGCAGACGATGATCAGTTGGCTAATGAGCTACTTAGAGCCGAGGGATCCGGCTCCTCCGGGTTGGCGGAGGTCATACCACTTCCATTGCCGCTTGCATCTCAGAACGCGCCAGTTCCTCGTAAACGGAGCAATCACGCTATTGTGTACGGATTACTCAGTCTGCTGCTTGTGAGCGTTTCGCTGCTGTATGGAGAGTCTCTGACGCGCACCTTAAGAGGGACACAGCCGGAACCGGCAATCCTTGCTCCCATTGAACCGGTGGAGATCGTAGAGCTGGATGGTTTGCCGCAAGAGCTGCGCTATGTGGAAATTGATAAGAAGAGGCTGACTCAGTATTTGAAAGGCAAGTCGTCAATCCTTGCTAGGCAGCCTTATTTAGATGCGATTATTGCCCAGGCGAAATCATTTGATATTCATCCGCTGCTGCTGTTTGCAATAACCGGGCAGGAGCAGGCTTTTGTACCTACCACGAACAAACAGGCGAAGGACATTGCGAATAATCCATTCAATGTGTTTCATAGCTGGAAGGAATATAACACGACGATTAGCGATTCTGCTGAAATTGCGTCGCGAACGATTGTGAATTTAAGCAAGGGACGTCCTGAAGGAATGGACCCATTCACATGGATTAACCGAAAATATGCGGAAGATCCGAACTGGTCGAACGGTGTTCGGTCGATATTTGCTTCCATGAAGCAATATGTGGAGACAACAAGCAAGAAGTAAAGAGGCGATTTGTTGAAGATATTAATTATTGCGGAGAAACCGGATATGGGCAGGACGATTGCTGCCGTGCTTGAGCCAAAGGCAGCTAATCGCCGAACGTATTTGGAAGGCGACCGTTATATTATTACATGGGCTATTGGGCATTTGGTATCACTCGCTGAGCCTGATCAATACGATGCGCGCTACAAACGGTGGAATGATCAGGACTTGCCGATCATTCCGCAGGTGTTCAAGCTGTGGCCGAATCCGCGAACGAAGGACCAGCTTAAGACGATTGGTGAGCTTGCCAAGCGATGCGGCAGACTTGTTAACGCATGCGATGCCGGGCGCGAAGGCCAGCTTATTTTTCACCTAATCAGGCAATATTTAAAGCTGGCGCAGCCCACAGACCGATTATGGATATCGGATTTGACGGCGGAGACAATTCGCCGTGGTTTTGATTCGCTGCGCAGTGATGACGAATATGAGCCGCTTACGAAAGCGGCCCATGCCCGTAGTGAAGCCGATTGGCTGATCGGCATGAATGCTTCTCGCGCTTTTACGATTCGCCATAAAGCCTTGCTCTCTGTCGGGCGTGTACAAACGCCAGTTTTGGCGCTGCTGTACGATCGCCATAAGGAAATTACGGCGTTTCAATCGGAGACCTATTTTGTCGTTAAGGCTGCGTTTGACCAATCCGGATTTGGTTATTCCGGCATTTGGCAGGGGGAGCGTCTGACCGATAAAGCGAAGGCGGAGGCGCTGGCAGCAAAAACAGCAAATAAGCCTGCGAAAGTGGAAGATTACCAGGTGGCGGAGAGCAAGGAGTATCCGTTCAGGCTTTATGACCTGACGCTGCTGCAGCGGGAAGCCAATGGCAAGCACGGCTATTCGGCCAAGAAGACGCTGGATATTGCCCAAGCGCTCTACGAAAAGCATAAGGTCATTACGTACCCGCGGACGAACTCCAACTATGTAACCGAGGAGAACATTCCGGTCATGGGCAATGTATTAACGATGCTCCAGGGAACTAGCGGCTATGGCGAGCTTGCGAAGGGAGCGGACCGTTCTCGTGTTCACAAAGGGAACAAAGCCGTTTGCAATCCATCCAAAGTCGAAGATCACCATGCCATTATGCCCACACCGAAGCGTGCTTCTAACCTCAGCCAGGAGGAGCAAAACGTCTATGACATGATTGTCAGACGTTTTCTGTCGCATTATTATCCGCCTGCGGTTTACAAAAACCACACGGTGCTGACAGTCGTCGAAGGCGAAACCTTCCGCACGAAGGCGAAGGAACAACTGGAGCCAGGCTGGAAAGTGGTGCTGCCACAGCAGGATTCCAATGCGGCTAAACCAGCTAAGCGAGGCAAAGGCAAGGATGATAAGGAAGCCGATGATGAGGAAATGGTGACCGATCAGCCATTTAAGCTGGACCCGCATGGAGCGGTTCATTGCAGCAGCGTTGAGGCGATGGAAAAAATGACGCAGCCGCCCAAGTCCTTTACAGAGGGTACGCTGCTCAAAGCCATGGAAGGCGCAGGAAAGTCGATGGAGGATGATGAGCTGCGGGAAGCGATGAAGGATACCGGCCTTGGCACGCCTGCGACACGGGCAGCGACGATCGAGCGGCTGAAGCATGTCGGCTATATTCAGCTGGCAGGAAAGAAGCTGGATATAACCTCCAAAGGGCTCGCTGCAATTGAGCTCATCCGGAATGCAGGCGTTGAACTGCTCGCTTCGCCAGAAATGACGGGACGCTGGGAGCAGCGCTTGCACCAAATTTCCAAAGGCGAAGCTTCGGATGATCGTTTTATTGCGCAGGTGAAGCAATTCGCGGCCGTCATCGTCGACAAGGTTCGTCAGCAGCGTCCTGCCGCACCTGGGACGTTCGAGGACACCTCTGCGAAAGGGAAGAAGGCAGCTGGCTCAGCGAAAAGCAGCAGCCGTACAAGCAGCTCACGCCCGTCAGAAGCGAAAGCAGGCACGAAGTCGCCTGCCGGAGTTGGCAAGAGCAGGAGCTCCACGCGGTCAGCGGGTAGCGAAGCGGCGAAGCCGCCCAAGCAAGCAGCAACGTCTGCGGCTTCAAGAGGGCCGCTAGCTGCCTGTCCGAGGCAGAGCTGCAACGGCAGTGTTATTGAAGGCAAGCGCGGTTACGGCTGCAGCAGCTTTCGCGAGGGCTGTTCTTTTGTTATTTGGAAGGAGCAGCAGGGGAAGAAGATTACGCTGCCGATGCTGCAATCACTGCTGGAGAAAGGGGCAACTAGTCAGCTCACCTTTAAGCAGTCTGATGGTAGCAGCATGAAGGGACGGCTTGTATTGACCGATCGTGACAAAGGGACGCTCACGATTCGGCCTGCTGACTAGTTAGCTGACTTCCGTAACCTCCTTGATTTTTCGATTTGAACACGCGCTAACGAACATCGCAGCAAAATAAGCCGCCGAACCAACAAGTTTGCTGGTAGGCGGCTTATTTAAGTTTAATCTTGTGTTTCTTAAGCTAGCGATTAATATAACCATAGATGGCTTCCGGCACTTCCACTAAATCATTCAAAGTGAAGAAGGCGCCTTTGGGCTCAACTTCAATATTGACGACATTATATTGCCATTCGGCATCCTTGCGCATATGAATGGCATGGATGCCGGCAGTCAGGGCAGGCACAACATCCGTCCGAATGGAATTGCCAACCATCCATGTGCGTGCACGATCCAGCGCGGTTTCCGCTAAAATATCCTCTAATGCCTCATTGGTTTTATGTTGGCGGATATAGATGCGATTATTAAAATATTTGCTCAAATTGAGCTGATCAATTTTGCGGGTTTGAATCAACTGCTCGCCACCTGTATAGAGATGCAGCTCATGACCCTGATTCGCTAAGGAATACAGCGTCTCCTCCATATTTGGATAGGGTTCAGTATCATGCTCGTATACGCTAAGCCCAAGCTTCCATAAAAAGTCCTGCTCAACAGTAGAGCGCTTCCGACCCGTAACGTCGGAGAAATAAGCATAGCTGTCAACGAAGGATTGGGGAAAATGCTCACTCTTGAAACCAAGCACAGCAATTCCAGCGATATCAATTTCCGTTTGTTTATCCCGTACAGCGTTTGCGGTGACGTCTTCATATCCGGCAAACCAGGTTGTCATCGCATCAACAAACTGACTAATAACCAAATAGAAATATTTATTACAATGAATTAATGTATCGTCGAGGTCAAACATAATGTGCTGCTTCATAGAAAGCACGGCTCCTTTAGCGCAAAATAGACTGTGTATGAAATCAATCTACAGTATCAGGAGCCCTACGTCAACGCAGCAAGCCCGTTTCCACGACAGTAAATTAGGAAAATTAAGGATAAACATTAGGACAGCTGGCCATTTTCAGAAAAATCAAGCATATTTAAGCTGCGACACAAGCAGAGTTGTCTTAATAAAGGCAATGCGGCGGCGGATATAGAAATCCAGGCTGTCGCCCCGCAAGTCATTCGGAGAGATCACCTCCTCAGAGCTGTTATCAATAATCGTCAACTCTCCGTTTGCATAAAACTTAAAAGTTAAATCCCGACGTGGCCAATTTTTCTCAACGTAACGAAAATTTTCGCAAGTGCTCTTCATGGTGATCCTGCCTCCCTTATTAGATGTTTAATAAATAGTCAATGAGAACTTTTGTTCCTGTTTTTATTATAGCAAACATTTGTTCGTGTGGAAACTGTTTTTTGTTTCCCGTAAACTAGATTTATATAAATGAGCATTTTGCATAAATCCCCTGAGCGACTTTCAATGTACAATATTTAGAGCGAAGCGGTTCTATCGCTCTAAATATTGCACCCGGGAGCGACCCGAATCGAATTATACAAAATGCTGAAAATATGATGCGTGAAACAAAGGGGCGCGGAAAATGATAAGAATTTCGAATTTGACGAAGGTTATTCCAGGCGGGCCGAAAGTGCTCGACGATATACATTTGGATGTGGAGGATGGAGAATTTATCGCCATTAAGGGAGCGAGCGGAAGCGGCAAGTCGATGCTGCTTAAATGCTTGGCGCTACAGGAAAAATGGACGCGAGGAACTTACAAGCTGGATGGAACGGATATACTAAAACAAGGCCTTACCGGCAGATTTAAAGTTCGCCGCGAGGTGGCCTATTTGGAGGAGAAGCCTGTTCTGTATCCAAGCAAGACCGGGCTCAAAAATGTGATTATCGGGTCGGTGACCCAGACACCGGCTTGGCGGCGATGGACCGGCATGGTGCGCGGCGACGATTATATGGGCGCCATGGATACGATAGAGAAGCTTGGCCTTCTCGATAAAGCTCATCTGAAGGCGGAGAAGATGAGCGGGGGGGAGCGCCAGCGCATCGCCGTTGCCCGCGCGCTTGTGCACGGCGCAAAAATCATTTTGGCGGACGAGCCCGTATCCGGACTTGATCCGCATACGGCCGATCAGGTACTCGCGGATTTGAAACGGCTTTGCACAGAGCAGCGCGTTACGGTTATTGCCGTGCTGCATCAAGGCGATTATGCTGAACGGTTCGCAGACCGCATTATTGGGCTCAACAATGGCAAACTTGTCATCGACATCAGAGGCAGGCGCTTGACCGAACGGGAGAAAATGCTGCTATGAGCGAAGTAAAGCTGAGATTGATTCAGCAGCATGAGCTTTCACAGGCGCTGGAGCTTGAGCAGCGCTGTTATTCACCTGAGGCCGCGGCGACGGAAGCGGGATTCCAGTACCGTTTTCAGGAGTATCCCTCGTATTTCTGGTCCGCTTGGTCGGATGACGGACGTTTGCTTGGCATAGCCAATGGGATTCGAACGGAGCAGGAAAGCTGCGGTGACGAGATGAAGGGCAGTCATCAGGAGGAATACGCGGGAGACAACTTTTGCATACTGACTATAGCTGTAGATCCGGCGTTCAGGCGCAGGGGGATTGCTGCAAAACTGCTGGACAAGCTGATCCAAGCATGCGAAAATGAGAGGCTGAAAGCGATTATTTTGATGTGCGAGCCGCATCTGATTTCTTTTTATGAACAGGCGAAATTTACATACGTAGGCAAGGCTTCTTCCTCACATGGAGGAATTGAGTGGCATGAGATGAGACGTAATCTGCATACAATGGAGCATTCTAGCGAATAGGCAGGTGTAGCCCGATATGGCGTTTCAATCTCCTGTAATCGTTCAGTCTGTCCGCAGTACGTTTCCAAAGGCCGAGCTGTGGCTGCCTCATATTAGCGGGGGATCCAATGAGGCAGCGGATAGTCAAATCAATGGGATCATTCACTCAGCAGCGCAGCATCTCATAGCTGAGCAAGGTACGCTTGAAGACCCGCATGCGGAGATGCAAGGATATTTTGAGCTCAAAAACAACCAAAAGGATGTGCTCAGCCTGTCTTTGTTCAACTACGCCTATACAGGCGGAGCGCATGGACTGACGCTGCAGCAGTCGCTTACCTTCAAGCTGACAACCGGACGATCTTATACGCTTGCTGAGCTGTTTAAGCCTGGCAGCAATTATATCGTCAAGCTGTCCGCGCTGGTCACCGCTCAAATCAGGGCACGAGATATTAGTACGCTGTCGCCGTTCAAAGCCATAAGGCCGGATCAGGATTATTATGTTGCGGACCGGACGCTGGTGCTGTATTTTGCCCTCTATGAGCTAACGCCTTATGCTTTTGGTTTTCCGTATTTCCCCATCTCCGTCTATGACATTGAGGATATGATTAATGAAAATGGCCCGCTTGGACCAATGGTCGTCAATTATTGATATGTGCAACTTTGCAGCAGGAGAGAAGACAGCATGATGTATATCATTTTATTATGCGCTGTATTTGTCACGACGATCGCTTTCGTTGTTTATTTGCAGTATGTGAAAAAGGACAAGGGGCCGCGCCTTTCCGCGCCCCCCGTTCGGCGCCAGTCTTCAAGCTTGCAGCTCAGCCCAGTGAAGAATAGCTTTCCTGGCAAGCTGGATGGCGGGCGCAGCAAACAGGCGCTCAAAGCTTTGGCTGGCAGCGCGGATGCAGCAAAGATAGCTGAAGGGAAGAAGCTGCTTATTGTTGACGACCAGCCGCTCATTCGGCTCATGCTGGCAGAGCTGTTTCAGAAGGCGGGATTTACCGTATATGAAGCTGCAGATGGGCTGAACGCGCTTGAGCAATTCGAGCGTCATGGAGCGGACTGCATTTTGCTTGATTTTATGCTGCCTGATATGGATGGATTGGACGTGCTGTGCGCGATTCGCAAAAGCGATGCCAACGTTAAAGTATTGCTTATTACCGCGTACGGGGAGCCTGAAAAAATGGAGGCGGCAGCTGAGCTGGGCGTTACCGAGTGGATAGAAAAACCGTTTGACACCGATCAATTGCTGAACCGGGTGCTCGCGCTAGTCTAGAGTGCCTGCTTCTGCTCGATAGTTAATGTCATAAATAATTAATGTCATGAGGTATTTCGATGGTTTGCTGGCATGAGCCCTTCCACCTTCACATATACTGCTTAACGATGGGGGTGGTGGAATGATTGCGCTCGTAATCGGGCTAGCTTTATTTTTCGTTGTATGTGCTGCTGCATTAGCCGGAGCTGTCAAGGCGCAGCAAAGTATCAAATCGTCAAGCCATCAGAGCATGACGGCTTATGCCACCTATATTCAAATGCAGCAGGATAAGCATGATTTGAATTTGTTTGGCCTTGCCCAGCAGCTCAGACGCAAATTTGGAGCGGCTGCTTCATTCGGGCTTTCTTTTAACACGATGGGGCTGTGTGCTGCAGCTTTGTTGTTTCTGGCGCCTGCCCTGCAGCAGGGTGGGCCCATTGTCGTTGGTATCGGCATTCCGCTTGCTGCGCTGTTTGCTTTAATGGTAAGTGCATCGCTTGCTGAGTTGTCATCTGCTATACCGACCGCCGGGGGTGTCTATCACTGGTCCTCCGCATTAGGAGGACGCGTATGGGGCTGGCATGCGGGTTGGTTTCACATGGCTGGTTACATGGGGCTCCTGCTGCTGACCAATCTGCTATGCGCCTCATTGCTTGATGGAATGCTAGCTGGCTGGCTCGGTTATATGCCATCAATATGGACGAAAGCAATCATTGCCTTGGCAATGGTGGTCACGCAAGTCGCTTTGCACAGCCGGGGCGTCCATCTGCTGGCCGTTCTGCTGCGCAGCGGACTATGGCTGCAGCTTATCGCTGCAGTCGCTGCAATCGGCATTCTAATGGCGCTGTATTGGCCGGGCGTTTTTTCGCCTGAGCTGTTATTTACGCTTCCTGCCCATAGTGGAGAGGGGAAGGGCCAGACAACCGTCGGTATGCTTGCGGGCTTTCTGCTTCTGCAAAAGCTGTTTCTCGGCATGGACAGCGCTGCTCAAGGAGCTGAGGAGACGTCCGATCCCCGCATTCGCGTGCCATGGGCGATCTATTTATCGACGGCTTACACGTTTATTATCGGCTTTGTGCTGCTGGCTATGCTGACACTTGTGTGGCCTGGATTCTCAAATGGAGGCATTCCGGCTGGCGGGAGCGAGTGGTTTGCGGGCAGTTTGCTAGATGCTATAAGCCGTTCGCCGCTGGTGACAATACTTCTAGTTGTGCTGCTCTACTCAAGCAGCAGCAGCGTACTGATCGCTTGCTCCCGATTATTGTACAGCCTGACGCGCGATAAGGCGCTGCCTTTCAGCAAGCAGCTGGAGGGCGTTCACCCTGCATCTCAATCACCCAGGAAATGCGTCTGGCTCGCTGCCGCTTTGTTTTTCGTTATCCTAGTAACTTCCTGTTTGCTCATTCCAGAGCATCTGCTGACAGCTGCTGTCCCCAGCTTTACGCTGATTTGCCTATACACGGCGTATGCGATACCGATAGCGTTAGCGCTGCGCGCAGGGAAGAAGCACAAGCTGCTCGTCGATGCGCCTTGGCATCTCGGCAGGTGGAGCCGTATGGTGAATATATCTGCGCTGGTCTGGCTGCTCCTCAGCGTTGTGCTGGCAGCGATCGTGCTTGGCAAGGAAGGCATCATAGGGGCGGGGGCTGTGCTGCTTGTATCCGGGGTGCTGGATTTGCGATACCGGAGACGTCATCTCGAGACGCTGCAAAGCCGCCTGAATAAGCCGCATGGGGAAATTATTAGAATTGAGCGAAAATTCAAGCTAACGGAATGAAGAGCAATTGCGGGAAATAGAAAGGTGGAAATGAGCCGTCTATTTCCCGGGGAAGCGCACAATCCAACATGTTTAAAATGATTTCGACAGCAGGCTAACGATTGCCTAATAAAGCTTAAAATACGCTATAACGCTTCCAGCTACAACAGATGGAGGAAGCAAAATCAGGAGAAACTAGATATGGCAAAATGAAGGAGCAAGGAAGCGATAGACCAGCGCCAGACTGTTACAAAATGTGTCGAAGCTTGCCTGTAGAAAGACGGTTCAGTTAAGGGGAAATAGCGAATGGCCTCGGCTGATTTCCGATTTTTTGCCAACTTCTGCCCCCAGCAAGTATAATAAAGGCAGCAACTGGTCGCTGGAGGAGGACAAAACCATTGATTCAGCATGATTTTTCAACGTTTTTAGACCAATATGAGCTTGGCGTGCCATGGGAAATAGCTGCCGGAGACAGCGGCATGAACAATACAACGCGGATCGTACAGGCGGGAAATAACCGCTACGTGCTGCGCATTTATAACAATCATCAGAATAAGTCGACGGTTTTGCTGGAGCATGAGGTGTTATTTGGGCTGCTGGAGCAAGGGAATCGTCATTTTGACATTCCTAAGCCTGTAGCCAATCGCGCAGGGCAGACCGTAACCGAGGCAAAAGACGGCAAACTGGCAACGCTATGCCATTTCATTGAAGGCAAGCGGCCTTCCGTCGAAAATATTTCCCACATTAAGGGGCTCGGCATCGCTACGGCTGCTTTATGTAAGGGATTAAATGCCATTAGGCCGCAAGGTGAGCCTATTTATGATCCCTATTACAAGCTGGAGCAATCTTATGAGGCGATAAGCATTCCAGCTATGCTTGATATTGCTAGTGAAGCCGGACTGCTGCCGGAATTTGAGGAGCAAGTCGTGTGCTTGCAGCAGGAACGGGAGCTTTTACAAAATGACCTGAAAAGCATAGCCGAGCTTCCCCGTCAATGGATTCATGGCGATTTGAATTTCAGCAATTCCGTCGCTCGTGGAGATGCCATAGTCGGCTTGCTTGATTTTGAATTTTGTACCGTCGATGTAAGGGCGATGGAACTGGCTGTCGTTATCGTGGATTTAATTGACTGGGCAGATGAAGGACAGCTGGAGCGAATCGCTTTGTTTTGCGAGGGGTTTGGGTCTGAATTGCGGCTGACAGCTGAGGAGGCAAGTGGTATTACGCTGCTGCTGAAGCTACGGATGCTTGATGTGGCGCTGCATTTTATGACGCGCTGGCGGGAGCAGCTTGACGAAGCGGCGGTATTGCAAAAAATTGTGATCCAAGCGGCAAAAATCGTGAAATGGACAGGCAGCAATGAACGACATTTGAAAGCGCTATTTCTGGAGCTGCTTGCTGGCGTTGATCGACCACTATAATTTGGAGGAGTTGGGCTCATGAGTGTTGCAGCAGCATTAGGATACAGCAGTGATGAAAGACTGCTCATTGTTAATGCCGATGATTATGGCTTATGCGGTTCAGTTAATAAAGCGGTGGAGCAGCTTTTGGAAGAGCGCGCAGTAAGCTCGGCAACGATTATGATGCCTTGTCCCGCAGCACGGGAAGCAGCGAAATGGAGCGCGTTACATCAGGAGCATGATGTAGGCGTTCATTTCACTTTTACAAGCGAGTGGGATAATTATCGCTGGGGGCCCGTGAGCAAGCCTGAGGATGTTCCTTCCTTGCTCGTAGAGGGCGGATATTTCCCGAAAGATAGCCGCACGTTCGAGCTGCAGGCCGACTCCGAGCAGGTAGAGCGCGAGCTGGTTGCCCAGATAGAGCTTGCCCTGCAGCTCGGGATGAAGCCGAGCCATGCCGATAATCATATGGGCAGCCTGTATGGGCTTGCGACAGGCAATCATTTTTTACCTATTGTATTCGACGTATGCGCCAAATATGGCTTGCCTTTTCGCCTTCCGCGTCATTTGCTAGGTGATCGCGCGCAGACAGCCTCTCCAGAGCTTGCCGAGCAGGCGAAGCAGCTCGGAATGCTGGCGGATTCCAAAGGCGTCATCATATTGGATTACTTAGTCGGCTTGCCATTCCAGCTGCAGGCTGGGGAAACGTATGCGTCGTTCAAAGAGGCGATGAAACAGCAGCTGCGCAGCTTGCAGCCGGGTTTGACAGAGCTTATTATTCATCCGTCGCTCGTAACCGATGAGCTGTTCTCCTTCCATGGCCAGCCTGAGAAGCGTGGGCTTGAGTTCCAGCTGTTCCGCGATCGCGAGATCGTGCAGACGCTGCATGGCGAGGACATTCGGCTCGTTCGCTGGTCGGAGCTGCAACGTGTACAGCGCGAGCGCTGTGGCTGGAGCCAATAGAACATCCTATTTTTCGTGAAAAAAGGAGCTGCTAGTATGTCTTACCAATCCATTGCTGTATTATCTGAACAACTGAGAAGCAATATTGGCCGCGTCATCGTAGGGAAAGAGCATATAGCCGACTTATTGTTTATCGCATTAATTACCGGCGGCCATGTGCTGCTGGAGGATGTGCCCGGAACGGGCAAAACGCTGCTTGCCAAATCGCTGGCGAAGTCGCTCAGCCTGACATTTCGGCGTGTGCAATTTACGCCGGATTTAATGCCGTCAGATTTGACGGGCATTCATTTTTACAATCAGAAGCAGGGGGATTTTGAGTTCCGGCCTGGTCCTTTGTTTACGAACATGCTGCTGGCTGACGAGATTAACCGTGCAACTCCACGCACGCAATCCAGCCTGCTCGAATGTATGGAGGAGCGGCAAATTAGTCTCGAGGGCGAGACAATGCCGCTTTCGCGGCCTTTCATGGTTATGGCGACGCAAAATCCCGTCGAGCATCAGGGAACGTTTCCGCTGCCGGAAGCGCAGCTGGACCGTTTTTTATTCAAGGTTAAAATGGGCTATCCAACAACGGATGAGGCGCTGCAAATTTTGAAGCGCTTTAAAGAGGAAGACCCGCTGGAGCAGCTTGCACCCATTGCAGGGGCAGAAGAAATTGCAGAAGCTCAGCAGCTTTACTCCTCTGTACGCGTATCGGATGATGTGCTGCTTTATATGCTGAAGCTAGTGGAGCAGACACGGAGCAGAGAAGAAGTGCAGACGGGCGTCAGCCCTCGCGGCAGCCAGGCGCTGCTGAGAGCCTCGCAGGTGCAGGCGATTTTGCGGGGAAGAGATTTTGTAACGCCGGATGATGTTAAAGCGATGGCGCAGCCCGTGCTGGCCCATCGTCTCGCGCTTCGTGGACTGCAGCGTACACAAGGCAGCGCAGAGAAAATTATCGAAGATATTATTAGGCGAACCGAGGTTCCTGCCGAGGCAGGACTTCTCGCTAAATAGGCTAGTAAATAAACGATGCTCGTCGTTTCTTTTATTATCGCTGCAATCATTATAGTTATGCTTCAAGCTAATGTGTTTCGTAGGTTTGCTCTGCGGAACATTAGCTATTCCAGGCGGTTTAGTCAAAAAACCTGCTTTAGTGGGGATCGTATGGAATTGGTGGAGCAATTGTCAAATGGCAAATGGCTGCCTGTTCCTTGGCTGCGAGTTGAGTCTCAATTATCCTCCCAGCTCATCTTTCGCTCGCAGGACAATCTTGCGGTGAGCAGCGGGGAGCATTACCAGAACCATAAAAGCTTTTTCAGTCTTATGCCTTATACGAAAATTACTCGCACGCATTCGTTCGTCAGCGCCAGGCGCGGGGTGTACAAGCTTCGCTCGGTTGCCCTGACCGGCGGCGATTTGCTGGGCATTCAGCATGATATGAAGCAAATCATGATTGAAGGCGAGCTGCTTGTTTATCCGCTCCCCGCACAAGTTCCAAACGATGAGTTGCCCTCCCACAGCTGGCAGGGCGAGACGTCGGTGCGGCGCTGGATTGTGGAAGATCCCTTCGTTGTCGTAGGCGCAAGGGATTATCGTCCCAGCGACTCCTTCAAGGCGGTCAACTGGAAAGCGACCGCTCGGGCAGGCAAGCTGCAGGTTCATCAATATGATTATACGGCTGACAGGAAGCTGATGATTTATTTGAATGTTGAGGATCATGAAGGCATGTGGCGTACGATTACCGATGAAGCATTAATCGAACGGGGCATTGAATGGGCAGCGGGAGCAGCGGAGGCCGTCACGGCGAGCGGCATGGAAGTCGGCTTCGCCGCCAACATGCCGCTGCAAGGCGAGCTTGAAAGCGCCATGCTGCTGCCGCGCAGCGGCTATGACCAGTGGCTGGCGATATTGGAGCTGCTCGCCAAGCTGTCGCTGACCCGGACGGAGCTGTTCAGCGATCTGCTGCAAAGGGAGAGCGAGCGCGGTGTAAGCGGCTGTGATCTGCTCATTATTTCCGCGTATTGGAATGAAACGCTGGAGCTTGCTGCCCAGCAGCTGCGTTTTGGCGGCAACTCCGTCTCGATTTGGCTGCTAGCAGGGCAAGCTAGCGAACAGCAGCAGGCAGGTGGAGTATCATGAACAAATCGCCTAATGCAAAAATCGCTGGAATAGCTGTAGGGAAAGGCTCGCTGGAGCTGCTGTTTTTGCTGCCCTTCGTATTGCCCTTCGGTGCTTATACGCTCTCAGGCGGCCTGCTTCTCGTTTGGCTGCTCAGTTTGCCAATATGCTATGGAGCTGGTTCCCTGCTGCTGTCCGTTACAGAGAAGCTGCTCAACAGCAATCGGGCAACTAGACTATGCCTCGCCTTGCTAATTGGCATTTTGCTTTCTGATGGTTTGCTTGTTGTATGCGGTGCAATTGCAATGGCATCAGGAGCAAGCTGGGAAGCTTGGTGGCCGGCGCTTGCTATTTTCGGCAGCATCGCTGTTTATCGTGGAATGAATGAACGGCTGCACAGCTGGTCGATTATATTTACAGGAAGTACGATGATGATAGGCATTTTCGGCTATTTAGCGCTGCAATTGGCTCAATTTTGGCTCATGCCGCTGCAGCATTATTCGTTTTGGATGACAGCCGGCGCAATTGTGGCGCTGATGGTTTATTTTTTCATGGTGAATGAGCGGCTGGTGCAGCGCGAGACGGATCAGACGGGGCAGCATCGTCCAATATCAGCCTCTGTAGAAGCCTTCAAACGTCAAAATAGATGGATGCTTGCTTTGCTGCTGCTGCCTGTTATTGCGATTGGCTTTATCAGGCAAATTACGCAGGGGATTGAATGGGCTGTGCGCTCTCTCGTTCAGCTGATACTGTCATTAATAACAGGAGGCGAAGCAGATGCGCCTGCTCAACCGCAGCCGGAAGTATTGCCTGAGCCCGTATTGCCGCCTGTGGAGCAACAAGAGCCTTCCCCATGGCTAGTATGGATTGAAGGCCTATTGAAAGTCGTCATTATCATCATCGTTATTGCTGCGATTGGACTAGTTTTATTTTGGCTTATGCGAGTTGTGTATCGGCTCTCCAAAGCCTTTCTTGCCAAAATGGCGGAGCGCTCCGCTGAAAGGCTGGGAGGCGAGCAGGGCTATACCGATGAGGTCGAAAGCTTAATGACCTTAAGCAAATGGCAGGATGGCTGGCGGCTCCGCAGAAAGCGAAATAAAGCCGAGCAGGCTGTTAAATGGGAGGAGCTCTCGGGAACGAGGGAGCGAATCCGCTATTTGTACAGCCGCTGGGTAAAGCGCAGCATAAGCAAAGGTTATGTGTATCAGCCTCATTTGACGCCTAGGGAAACGGCAGAGGAGCTCGTCAAATGGCAGGTGGCTGCGAAGGATGCGGATAGCTACAGCGAGGCAGATCGTAAGCAGCTGATCAATCTGTATGAAGAGGCGCGTTACAAGGAGGAGGAGCCGCAGGAGGAAGCGGTGAATGCCTTGTATTCACAGCAGCAAAAACACGGCAAATAGTTTTAAGCAGCCTGGCCGGAGAATGACCCGGTCAGGGCTTTTTTAATGGGTGTTCAAAGAAAATAAACGATTAGACCGTGAACGGTATTAAGCTAACTGACAGTTTAGTTGAAGATACATTCCGGTGAACCGTACCATCGATAGTGGTAAAGCAGAGAGTTGAGTTGAATGTGGATGCAGCGATGCTCAATCTGCATATAGCGTAAATGCTCCACACATGTGGAGTGCTGTTTGTCGCTAATGAGAACGTAGTGAATTAGAGCCACATTCGCTTGCTTGAAGGAAACCCGAGCGTATTCAGCGCTCGGGTTTCTGTGTTTGTGCGAGCCAGTTGGATCGAGAAGAATGAACTAGGAGACCTTGAAACAGTACATCCCAATCTGGCGCATTGTTTTCAAACAGTTCCATATAGCAAAGAAAATGATGCTCTGCACGATTATTGGCGGGATAGAGGTTCGAAAAGACGGAATTAGATTCACTTCAAGCTGCGGATCAGCTAGATCATTGGTACGATGGGGGGTTGAGGTTGGTAGTCTGGTGGATTCGGATAAGGGCTTGAGTAAGGAAAATAGAACTAGATTGAGTTGAGGCTCCTGCCGCTAGGGGTCTTTTGTTTGTCGAATTTGGGAATATTTTCTGGATTTTTCTAGCTGGTAGGGATATAATTATTTTAGATTTTCTTACCTATCGAGGTCTGTCATAGATATGTTAAATTCATTTTGACAAAGGAGATTAGCAGATGGAGGTCACAAACGTATACCTTAAAAATAAAATGAAAATTGGGGTTGTAGGTCTTTCTGGAATAGGAAAATCTACATTTTTAAATCATTTAATTGACGAAAAAGTAGCATCTCAATTAATAGGGCTAATTGGCCCACAACATAAGGAAACTAAACTCTCGGGTCAAACTAAGAATCCAGTTAGATTTTACATTGAGCGTGATCTGGAGCAGTGTTCTTGTAAAGTTAGTCAGATTAAAGATGGTGTAGTCGATGAGCAAATCATAGATATTTCTCAGGCAATGGATTTTGCTTGTTTATTAGAAAAGTGTACAGTTTCAATAAGAGTGAAACCTTCTTCTAATTTCGATAAAGTAATGGACCAATATGATTTGAATGAATTGGAGTTTATTGATACACAAGGGCTTCTAGATTCACAAGATAAGGAAACCCAAGTACCCTTAGAAATTAAAGAATGTGCCGTTTTGTTGTATCTTTATAATATCCCAAACTTAGGGAACAGACGCGATTACATTAAAATGTACCAAAATTTTCTCAATTCAATCTCAGATAAGCCTTTGATTTTTTTAGAAACAGATACGCAATGGCAAATTGGGAAAAGAGAATTAGATAATTATGTTGATACGGCTGAGGAAGTATTGAGTGAAAAGGATGAAACTAATTATGTAGCTGCAGAGGTCATCCGTAATAGATATAGTGAATTGACAGGTAATAGTGCTTATAAAAATAATGATACATTTATTCTTACTTCAATTTTAAGCGCTTCTACATCTTCTGTTAATTATTATCAAGTGAAGTTACCTACTGGGGAAGAACATCACTTTAATAATTGTGTTAGAATATGTTCTGCTCATACAATGCAGGAGGTCTTTAAGAGACTTGCAGGAATTAAAGAATCAGTACGGCATGAGTTTGACAACGCAACGGGAAAATTTAATCATATTATTTCATTTGAAAATTGTTATGGTTTATTACACGATGTATTTGTTAAACAAATTAAACGAGTTGACTACAATAATGCAAAAGTTTTACGCTTTGCTAGACATAATTCGGGTAGGTTTAAAGAGGCACTTAAAGCATTACATACAGGTGAGATTTTTGAAGCAGATTTAACAAAAACAACACTAGAAATACATACAACTCATGGATATCATAATTTCTACGAAACGTACAGCAATCAAAAATTTTTAGATTGCATGCAATTGTTACTTGATCTTTATAAAGTTTATTTGTCCAGAATAGAAATTGATGAAAATGGAAATAAACTATCAAAGGCTATTCAAGTTTATCTAGCGCAATCAGTCTCGAATGATTACATGTGCAGGGATACCGGTTACCCTATTCCAATACTTAATGAGGATACTTTCCTTTACTGTATCCGGAAACTTAAAGAACGAATTAAAGAGATACCAGTTGAAAGTGTAGTTTATACTAAATTTAGTGAATACGATTCTGACATATTTGAAAAAAAGGATATTATGTATGAAATAAATAAGTACATTTCCAGTGCAGATTCTTTAATCACAAAGTTGGATGTCTTGTGTCAATCAATTAATGAAGTAATGCAAAGTAGGGCAGAAGATGTACTTATAAATATGACAAAAGAGTTTATTGAAGTTTGAATTCCTTTTTGAGTTGTACTAAAAGGGGAAAGAAGTGTGTGGAATCGTTCAGTAGAAAAGAAGGAAATATTTCTCTTTATCGTGCTTTTCTTTCAGGTATTCGTATAGACAAGTAAACTTTTATGGGTGTGTAAATGACCATCCGTGGAAGAGCGCTTCGCTGGCAGCGATGAGGTCAGGGGTTCGATCCCCTAGGCTTCACAACACCTTAAACTTAAACGGCAGTGATGCCGTTTTTAATGTATTGATTTGATTTTTTTGCAGTACACCAGACATGTGGAGTGTGTAATATTGATGGTTCGCAAGGAATAGAGGAGATGTGACAGGTTGGCTCAAACCTTCAAATCAGAGGTGATTTGAATGCTACTCAACTATGTGCTGATAGTTGATTTAGCCCTTGTTTTTTCCGCGAGGAAGAAATTAGGGAACCGATTTTGGATTTGAAGACAAGAGGGTCTATATCTTGTGTTCGATATAAATGCAGTTTAAATAAAGAGCCTGCCTTTAAGCAGGATTTTTACGTTTTTTAACACTGATATTTCCCTTTTTGTCAGGATTTAACTAGTTTGTTGTCGAAGTACGAAGTATGGTGTCACATGAGTTAGATTCAAACAAATCTAGAGTGGTGAGAAGATGAACAGGACGGAATTATACATGGCAAGGCTCGCGTTCAAATTAAAAATCCACGAATCTGATGGGCAGAGATTCGAAGATTTATTTATCAAGGTAATGGGGAAGGCAAATCTAAATTTTCAACCGGTAAAAGCATGGGGCAGAATTGGCGATATGAAGAATGATGGTTTTGATAGTACTTCGGGTACTTACTATCAAGTTTTTGCACCTGAGAGTACCGAAAAATTATCAACAATAAACTCTGCAGTTAAAAAAGTCCGAGATGATTTTAATGGGCTTAAAAAGCATTGGCACTCAATCTGTCCAATAAAGGAATTTTATTATGTTGTTAATGATAAATATAAAGGAGTGGCAGCACCAATTCATCAAGAGTTGATGAAATTGGAAAAGGGAAATAAAGGGATTAAATGTAAACCTTTCACTTCGAAGAACCTAGAGGATACATTTATCAAGCTTAATAGTGATGATATTATAGATGTCATAAGTTTTATTCCCGATGATACAATCGGATTCCTGGATTATTCGGTACTTAACGAGGCGGTTACACATATTAAAGGTTGTTCAGGGTTCCCGAGTATAGAAGATAATTTGAATGTTCCAGATTTTGAGGATAAACTAATATTCAACAAATTAAGCAACAAAATTCAGCACTATCTTACTTTTGCAAGTTACCAACTTGGCGATTTGGAAGAGTATTTTAAGGTGAATAGCGAATATGTGAGAACGGATTTGCAAAAATGCTTCAAAGAAATGTACGAGGAATCGAAAATAGAGATTCCTGAGGAGGAGGATCTTTGTACCGATAAGCGATTTATGTATATTTTGAAGAAGGCATCACCTAAAGAAGATAAGGCACATAGAGACGCCGTACTTGTACTAATGGCATATTATTTCGAGTCATGTGATATATTTGAGGAACCTGTAAAGGAAATGGTTATATGATACTTCCACAGAAACATGTTTCAATATCAGAATCAATGTATGGTTTTGGTGCTGAACTAGCTGCATTGATAAATCACGAAATTGAGATTGATGAATTATGGAAAAAATATAAGGATAGTAATATCCCTTACAAACATAATTTTGACATGTTTATTTTAGCGCTTGATTACTTATTTATCATTGGCGCAATAAACGTTGACGATAGAGGGTGTATAATACTTGCGTCTGAATAAATTAAGTGCAGATAAACATACTTTTCACACTGTTCCGTTTAAGCCCGGACTTAACTTAATAGTCGGAAAGAAAAATAATCCCTCTGACAACAATGTGAAAAATACTTACAATGGCGTAGGAAAATCGTTAATCATTTACTTAATACACTTTTGTCTTGGTTCTAATAAGATAAAAGTGTTTGAAGAGAAAATTCCAAATTGGCACTTTACATTGGAATTTGAAATTGATGATGTTGTTTTTACTTCTTCAAGAAATACTTCAAAGCAGAACGAGATTTATTTAAATGAAAAAAAGTATACCATTACAAACTTTAGAAGATTAATGTTGAAAAAGGTTTTTAATAATGAAACAGTTACAAAAAACCTCACGTTCAATACACTATTCCCACGATTCATTAGACGAGATAGGGAATGTTATGCCAAGTATGATACTTTTATTCGCAAAGAACAGGATTATAGTAAATTCACTAGCGTTGCATAAACCTTTAGCAAACATTAAAAGTGAATATTCTGAAAATAATTTTTCGAGATAA
>NZ_LAQO01000017.1 GCF_000971975.1 Paenibacillus algorifonticola
CCGTCCCAGCATCATAAGGATTTCTTTAAGGAATCCGAAGCGGGTAAGAAGGAATTGGCGGATCGTTTGAAGAATGATGCTGAGGGGACGGGTAATCTCAGCTATGCTCAAAAAGTAGAAATGTTCCAAGAAAGAGCGCAGGCTATCCGTGATTCATTACCGAACAAGTATAAGAATTATGGTAATGTTGCGGTTGCGGATGTGAATATTCCCGGACTTAAAACAGAGTTCAAAGCCCATAGTAGGATTCATAAGGAAAATGCCGACGGATTTTCGTCAGTAACAGGCGAAGGTCAATTCCCTGCAAAATCAGTGAACCAAAAAGGAGAAGTTGGCGGTGAGGGGGCTTTTCTTAGGGATAATGACACAGAGCGAAAAATCTTAGAGGATATAGCAAATCAATTAGGGAATAACAAGCAAGCTAAAGGTACAATTGATTTATTCACGGAATTACCTGCTTGCGGAAGTTGTTCCGATATTATAATGAAATTCAGACAAGAGTATCCCAATATCAAATTGAATGTCTACTCAGGTGAATTTTAAAATTAGAGAGAGGTGAATGATGCTAATGTTAAGCGGATATAAGGAACTTGAGCAATATATTGTTGAAGATTTTGATGAATTTTTAGATGAGGGGTTATCATTATCACAAGTAACGGAAAAATTACTTGTGGAATATCATCGTGGAATTGTCAACAGTAACGTTGAAAAATTAGTTATTTATCTGACAATTTCTCTTCTTTGTCTTCAAAAAAGCTATCTTAGAGAAGATGTAAAAAATGAATTGAATAATATGATTAGTGATATTTCATTAATACCATTGAAGGAAGAATTAGAAGCCGAGGATATTAAGAAAATCTTGCAGGATATTGAACAATATAAAGGACACTTGGGGCATATTTTGTAATGGGGGCTACCCAGTCACGAATGAACCCAACATTCAACCAATAACACATATAACCCATGTAATACCCGTATAAAGATTTCATCATTTCATTTGTACGCACATCAAATGCTTTTATTTTATAACCTAAATAACGCTATTCCGTTACATTAAACAGGTCGATTATGGTCAGATACCACCATGATTGACCTGTTTTTTGTTATGTTCGTTTTCTCACAGTTTTTTCAAAATAATACGCAATTGAAGCTTACGCCGCCCCGACAGGGAGGGGAACAGGAGATTTCCGCAACTCCAAAGCGGCATAATAGCACAAGAAAGGAAGGTATTGCAGATGAAGACGAAGTGCAACGACTACTGGATGCAACCCAGATTATAGATTGCATCCAGTAGTCGTTGTTGCAAGCTTTGTTTTGATTGGGTACTTCAGTTCTTGTATTGAAACGTATGCAGCTATCGAATTATAATGAAAAAGCGCCCTAAATGATAAGGTTGATTGCGAACGATGAACGAAGCAAGCCCTTATCCCTTGCAAAACGTATATAGCGGCCAGGCATTTCGCAGAAAATGCTCATCACGAGGAGATACTACTAGTCAAAGTCAATCAGTTTATTTTTGAGTGGCCTTCTAATGCTTGTTCAAGAGCTCGATAAAAAAGGAGGACGGCTGAGATGAAGCAATATATTAACTTTTGCCTTGAAATGAAGGGCGCTTATGACGAATATCCGTTTGGTCCGGAAGCGCAGGTTATGAAGGTGGAAGGAAAAATGTTTGCCCTCTTTTCAGATGAACGGAACTCGATTTCGCTCAAATGCGACCCTGTCATTGCTGAAAATTTGCGTGAGCAGCATGCGGCAGTCATTCCCGGCTACCATATGAACAAGAAGCACTGGAATACAGTGCTGCTGGACGGCAGCTTGGAGCCGGAAGAGGTCGAAAGCATGATCATCCATTCCTACGAGCTGGTGGTGAAGTCGCTTCCGAAGGCGATACGCGAGAGCTTGAGCGGGAATTGAAAAATCGGGGCGCCTCCCTATTCTAGAGAAGCGCCCCGATTTTATATAATTGGCCTTATGCGGTTGTTACAACCTGTGCATCTATATCATCGGCTTCGATAATCAGCTCGACCTTCTTGATTCTATGCTTGCCAATCTCGCGAATAATAAAGCGCATATTCAGGTGATGAAGCTCTTTGCCAATGCGCGGATCTTGAATTTCGCTGTACATCCAGCCGCCAACCGTATCGACTTCCTCATGCTCCAGGTTGATGCCTGTCAGCTCGCTTAGTTCGTCCAGCGATACTTTGCCGTCGAGCAGGTAGGAGTTGTCATCCAGCTTCTCAATATCCTTGCGTTCGTCAGCATCAAATTCGTCGCGAATTTCGCCTACGATTTCTTCCAAAATATCTTCAATCGTAACGAGGCCAGAAGTTCCACCGTATTCATCCATCAAAATAGCGATATGCACTTGCTCCTGCTGCATACGCTTAAGCAGCGTTTTGACAGGCAGCACTTCGGAAACCGTAAGTACAGGATGGATCAGCTTTTTGAAATCAAACTCTTTATTATGATGGAATTGCAAAAACATCTGCTTCGTATTAATCATGCCGATAATGTTGTCTTTGCTGTCTTGTGCGACAGGAAAGCGTGTATATTGTTCTTTATGAATGATTTCCATGTTTTCAACTAACGATTTGTTGGAATACAGGCAGATCATATCGGTGCGGGGCACCATAATCTCCTTCGCGAGCATTTCGTCAAAAGCGAAAATGCGGCTCACGTAGCCATACTCCGTGTTGTTGATTTTGCCGCTCTGGTAGCTGTCATTCAGAATAATCTGAATTTCTTCCTCGCTATGAGCGTCTTCATGCTCTTTCACGGGCTTTAGTCCGAACAAGCGCACAAGCGCATTTGCGGAACCGTTCAATACCCAGATGAAAGGATACATAATTTTGTGGAACAAAATGATAGGCTTTGCTACTGCGAAGCTGATAAATTCCGCTTTTTGAATCGCCCACGTCTTCGGAGCAAGCTCACCAATGACAACGTGCAGGAATGTTACGGAAGCAAAAGCGATAATAAAGGACAGTACGTGACTGACTTCACTGCTTATACTAAGCTGTTGAAAAAGAGGGAACAGGATTTTCTCCACTGTCGGTTCACCCAGCCAACCTAACCCGAGAGCTGTAATGGTAATACCAAGCTGACAGGCCGACAGATAACCATCCAAATTGCTTGTAACCTGTTGTACGGCAAGAGCGTTTTTCTTGCCTTCAAGCACTAATTGATCGACCCGGCTTGCCCGGAGCCTGATAACGGCAAATTCCGTTGCTACGAAAAAGGCAGTCATCACAATTAATAATGCAATCAATAACAGATTAAGTCCTATACCCATGTCTACTTTTCACTATCCTTTTTAAATGAATTTTAAGTTCTTATGAACTAATATACCGAACTCAAGGGTCAATATGCAATCTCGTCATTCGTTGTTAGCAGACCATATGGGGCAAATTACAGGCAAAAATGCGAAAAATGTTGATATTATTGGCTATTATCTCATCTTTACATTCCTATATCGCAGGCGTATGATAAGTTCATTCGAACTTGAAATGGTTCAGTACAAGTAGGAGGAAAGCGATATGGAGTCTTTTACGCTTACTCGGAAAGAAATGGCTTGCCTGCTAATGGCGCTGGATGGACAGGATGGACATCGTCCCTTGCAGGTGCTGCAGGATGCCTGGAAGAAAACGCACCGCGATGCTTTGGAAGCGGGAGCTTCTCTGCCCGCCTTCTTATCCACGGCCCTTCCCCCCATTCTGGAGAAGATGATAAAAGGCAATGAGGTGAGAGGCTTCTCACTGCAGGAAATCGCTACGCTCGGCCATATGGTGGAGTATTCCAACATGTCTATTACCTCTATGCAGAATTGGGTGAAGCGCGATTTTAAGGCTTATTTTGATTGTCCAAAAATGGGCAAAAAATATTCACTGAATCAGGCGGCGCTCTTGTTCGTCATTGATGATTTGAAGTCGAATCTCGATTTTGAATCGATTCGCAAGCTGCTTGAGATTTTATTCGTCAAGCCGGAGGATGAATCGGCCGATCTGATTGGCCCGCTTGAGCTATATGCGTCTTACTCGACCATGTTTGAGGAGCTTGATGCGAATAATGACCAGCTTCTGGATACATTCGGCCATGTGAAGGGCGGCAGCAAGCAGGATGCCTTGACGGAAAATGCGATTAAGGCTTCGGCGGACCGCTTTGCCCGGAAGCTGCCGGATTTGACGAAAGACCAGTCGGAGGCGCTCCGCAATATTTTGTTCATTGCGGCGATTTCGATCCAGACAGCGTATTTCCACTCGCTGGCCCGCCGTTATTTGAATGCAACCTTGTTTCTGCACCGATAACCGTGCAGTAGGGGACATGTCCGATTAGGCTCGCAGCGCACGCAAGACGAGTAAATAATAAGGCTCCTATCCTTAAGCGGATGGGAGCCTTATTTTTAAAATATAGGAAAGTATAACAATACGCTATCCTTTCTCTATATTTCTCGGAATGAAACGCGCTGCGCCGCCAAAGGATGGAGACAGCCGTTTCACCTTGACCAATTTACTTGAATTGTGCAGCTTGCTTCTCGGCGATGTCGCCAACGTAAGGCAGTTTGAATTGTTTGCCCTGGTAAGCTTGAAGCATCAGGACGATCCAGAGGACGAATCCAAGAACACCAAGCAATCCGCTAATCAGTGTGCCGATAATCGGAATAATGTTCAGTACCATCATGACCACGAACAAGCCGCCGAATGTAATAATCGATTGCATAGCGTGGAATTTCACAAAGCGGCTATTTTTCTCCAATACCAGAAATATAATTCCAGACACGAAGCTCAAAACATAACAAAGCAGCGCTGCGACCTTAGGATCGAGCCCAGTTGAGGATTGATCGGGTTGATTGAATTGTTGCATTTGTGAAGGTCATCCTTTCTGATTCGAAAAATGAATGGTGCGTTATACTATATTCTTCCTTGCCCACTATTATTCCTGCCAAAACTCGCTAGAATACATCATTTGGTAGCAAAGTCTTGTAAAAGTTTTGTAACTTATGGCTCAGGGTTGTCGTTTATGATGGTGAGTGTGCTTCTTGAGCACTATAACCTTACTAGTTAGGAGTTAGGGCGATGTCAAAATGGACAAAAAAGAAGAAATGGATATATACGCTCTGCGCAGCGGTGCTTGTGCTTGGAACGGCGGGTTATTTCAATCGCGGAGCGCTTGCTATGCTGGGCTTCAACTGGTTTCTCTCCGATCAGGTAGCTACCCAGCTGGAGCAAACCTATAAACCAATAGAAGGCAGAGAGCCCGTTCAAGTCGGCAATATGAATACGAATCCGTTCGCACTTATGCTGCTCGGCGTCGATCAGCGCGGCAAGGAAACAGGAAGATCGGATACGATGATTTACACAGTCATACGTCCGAAGGATGGCGCTATTCTCATGGTGTCCATTCCGCGTGATACGTATACGGAAATTGTGGGTAAGAACAAAGAGGACAAAATTACGCATGCCTATGCCTTCGGTGGAGCCAAGATGGCGATTGAGACGGTCGAAAATCTTTTTGACCAGCCTATCAACTATTATGCCGCTATTAATTTCCAGGGATTCAGAGATGTTATTGACGCAATGGGAGGGATTTCCCTGCCGATTGCAGAAGATATAGTAAATAAAGATCCCGATCACGAAAAGTTTGTCGTGAAAGGCGGTCAGGATGTATATAATGGCAATGATGCGCTGAATTACGTTCGTTACCGCGAAGATGCCGGAGGCGATATGAGCCGTACGGGAAGACATCAAATTTTTCTGAATCAATTGCTGGATAAAGTATCCGAGGTCGGTCAATGGAGTAAAATTCCCGACTTGATCGATATTATGGGTGAAAATTTCAGTATGGACATCCAGCCTGACCAAATGATTAAGCTGGCGCAGCAACTGCTGCAAACAGACAATCGGACGATATACAGCCATACGCTAAAAGGCGAGGGGCACAGGCTGACGAACGGCGGCGCATGGTATTATTTTGCGGATAAAGACGATTTGTCCAAGACGCAGGCGATGATTGGCAGCTGGCTGAACCCGGATACGGCGAAGCAGGATTTAATCATGCCGGATGAGTACACTTCGAAAGTGCAAAAGCCAGTTGGCTCATTGTCCAGCGCAAGCGACGCTGAGTAGACTGCGGGTAGTCTCATGGCGGTAAGCGAAGGAAGAAATGGAGTTGAGTGACGGATGAACATTGCGTTTTTTCTGCTGCCCAAGCAGGAAGTCGTAACGGTAACGCATGACGCAACACTTAGGCAGACGCTGGAGAAAATGGAGCATCACCGTTATACAGCCGTACCGATTATTAACGCTGAGGGCGAATATGCAGGTGCTGTCACAGAAGGCGATTTATTATGGTTTATGAAAAATAGGCCGGAGCTGACTTTCGAAATGACGAATAAAGTCAAGCTGGCGGACGTTCCGCTGCGGCTGAATCACCGCTCGGTTCGAATTGATGCGAACATGGAAGACCTCATTATGCTGGCGAAGGTGCAGAACTTTGTGCCGGTCGTCGATGACAGCGAGCATTTTATTGGCATTGTGCGGCGCAGTGAAATTATTGATTATTGTCAGACGATTATGCAAAGCGCGATTGCGATTGAGGCATAGTCTATTTCAAGAAGGCGGAGAGCAGCGGCTCTCCGCCTTTTATCAACATAGGGCAATGCCGTTTACGCTTGAAATATAAGTATAATAAATGGGCTTCTATTTCACCGCGAAACGAGCATTGCCTCCAAAGTAAGGCAATGCCGTTTACGCTTGTTGGATGCGGTGAAGCTTATTTATGATATAATGGGGTCTGGCAAGCATGGCGGCTAGATTTACGAATATACATGTGCAAGAGGTGAACGGTTTGAAGACCGGTATGAAATCTGTTTTATGGAGCGCGGCAGCACTGCTCCTCTTATTGTCCATAGCTGTACCTGTTCTTAATATTTTGACCATATTGTTTCTTATGGTTCCTTATGTGGTGTTGTACACAGCGCTTCCCGCGCGTGGGTTCATTCTGCATATGCTGCCGGTATGGGTGCTGTCCTTCCTCATATTAGGGACTCCAGCGTTAATTATCGGTTTGTTTTTCCTTGTTCCTTCTATTGTGATGGGGCATATGTTCAAGAAGCAGCTGCCCGCACATAAAGTGCTGTCAAGAACGGTTATTACGCTGCTCGTACTCTTTTTGATGGAATTTGCAGCTTTTGAAGTGATTTTAGATTTGTCCCTGATTAGCGAAATGAGCAATTTTGTCCGCTCCGTATTTAATGATCCACAATTGCAGCCTCTGCTTCCTGTGGAATGGAGCGATGAGTATACCGAGATGCTCATTCAAATGATGCTGAATACGATTCCGCTCGCTGTTATTAGCGTATCGTTCTTCTACGCTGTTGTTACCCAGTATATTTCGCGGCGTGTGCTTAAGTCCTCAGGCATAGAGGTGCCGAGAATGCCGCTGGCGAAAGATTGGATGCTGCCGCGGGTATTAGTTATTTATTATGTGATTGTTTACATTCTCAGCCTGTTTGTCAGTCCAGACAGCAAGTCTTTCATTGGAGTTGCGGTACTGAATTTGCTGCCGCTGCTGAGGCTGGCTTTTGCTATCCAGGCCGTCGGGTTTTTCTTCTATTTGGCCCATGAGCGCAAATGGAATCCGGCTATTCCAGTGCTGATTGCAATACCTGTACTGCTTTTCTCTCCACTGAGCTTAATCGGTGTGCTTGATGCTGCTTTTCCCATCCGCAAGTCATTTACAAAGAAATCCTAGCACAGGAGCGATCAGGAAATGCCAAAGTTTTTAGTTGTTCGCTGGCATGGCATGCATCAGTTGGCGGCTTTCGCTATTATGGCGGTTATGACGACAGCCCTTGCTTGGTTCGATTGGCGAATCGGGCTCGTTGCTCTGCTGTTTATGATCGGTTTCAGCGTGTATGGTTTTCTGGCGGAGCGGGCGTTCCGCAAAGATTTAAAAACGTATTTGGGTACGATTTCTTACCGGGTAAAGAAGGCTGGCAATGATGTGATTAGCGAGCTTCCTTTCGGTATTATATTGTATAATGAAGACAAGACGGTTGAATGGCATAACCCTTATATTGCCGAGATTTTGGGCCATGATTCTGTCGTGGGGCAGACCATAGCGGAGCTATTCCCTTCCTTGCACCAGACGAAGGACAAGGAACGCGAGGCGGAGCCACAGGTCATAGTGGGAAACTATGTTTTTCAGCTGATTTTCAAGCCGGAAGAGCGCATTTTGTACGTGAAAAATATTACTGAGCAGTGGCATCTCGCTAAGAAATATGAAGACGAGAAGCTGGCACTTGGTATCGTCATGATTGACAGCTTGGATGAAGTGACGCAGGGCATGGACGATAACCAGCGTTCGGCGCTGCTGTCCAAGGTTACGACCGAGATTACCGAGTGGGCGCAGCGTTATCAGCTTCATATAAAGCGGCTCACCTCAGATCGGTTTATGCTCATCACGAACCTCAAGACGCTTAGACAGCTGGAGCAATCCCGGTTTGTGCTGCTCGATGAAGTTCGTGAGCTGACCTGCGATCATAAAATCCCGACAACGCTCAGCATCGGCTTTGCTGCTGAGGCAGAGAGCATTGTCGAGCTGGGCCAGTGGGCGCAATCGAGCCTTGATATTGCCCTTGGGCGTGGCGGGGATCAAGCGGCTGTCAAAATCGGCGGCAGACAGTCCTTCTATGGCGGCAAGTCCAATGCGGTCGAGAAGCGGACCCGTGTTCGGGCTCGCGTGGTAGCGCATGCGCTTAGAGACTTGATAAAGGAAAGCGGCAATATCATCATCATGGGCCACAAGATGCCGGATATGGATGCAATCGGTGCAGCTATTGGGATTACGAAGGCGGCGCAAATGTTCGGCAAGGAAGCTTATATCGTGCTGGAAGGCATCAATCCTTCCATCCAGAAAATGATGGAGATGCTGCGCGAGGATGAGCGTTTCTCCAAACGGTTCATTACGCCGGAGCAGGCCATGTCCATGACGAACAACAAGACGCTGACGGTTGTCGTCGATACCCACAAGGCGTCGATGGTGAAGGAACCGCGGCTCATTGGAGCGCATGGGAAAATCGTCGTCATTGACCATCACCGTCGAGGCGAGGAGTTTATTGCGAATGCGATTCTGGTCTATATGGAGCCTTATGCATCCTCGACTTGCGAGCTGGTGGCAGAGCTTCTGCAATACATTGCTGACCGCATTGTACTTGATGTACGGGAAGCGACAGCGCTGCTTGCCGGTATTACGGTAGATACGAAGAGCTTCTCGCTTCGTACCGGAGCCAGGACATTTGAGGCGGCCTCCTTCCTCCGGCGCAACGGCGCGGATTCGATGCTGGTGCAGCGGATGCTGAAGGAAGATTTGGAAGAGTACGTCCGCAAGGCGGAAATTATTAAGCATGCGAGCGTGCTTTATGAGCATATCGCGATTGCTGTAACCGAGCCGGGCCGCAAGGTGGGCCAGCTGTTAATTGCGCAGGCGGCAGATACGCTGCTCAATATGACGGATATTTTGGCATCGTTCGTCGTTGGCGAGCGCACAGACGGCTTAATCGGCATAAGCGCACGTTCGCTTGGCGACATGAACGTGCAGGTCGTGATGGAAAAAATGGGCGGAGGCGGGCATTTAACGAATGCTGCCGCCCAGCTTGAAGGCACCGTTAATGAAGTAGCGGAGAAGCTTAAAGCGGTATTAAAAGAAATTGAAAAGGAAGAGGGGTTATTTGAATGAAAGTAATTTTTCTAACAGATGTTAAAGGACAAGGGAAAAAAGGCGAGGTTAAAGACGTATCCGAGGGATATGTGCGGAATTTTTTACTTCCTAAAGGATTAGCAAAACCGGCATCAGACGGCAATCTTAAGACGCTCGAAGTACAAAATGCTTCCGAGCAGAAGCGTAAAGCGCAGGAGAAGGAAGATGCGAAGACGCTTGCGAAGAAGATGGAGGAAATGACGATTGTGCTGAAGACGAAGGCTGGCGAAGGCGGCCGTTTGTTCGGTGCCATCACATCCAAGCAAATCGCGGAGCAGCTTGCTGCACAAGGCGTTAAGGTCGACAAGCGTAAAATTGAGCTGGAAGAGCCGATTCGTACACTTGGCATGACGGAAGTGCTTGTGAAGCTGCATCCTGAAGTTAAAGCAAAGCTGCGCGTTCAGACAGTTGAGGAATAATTGATTGATATAGGGGGAAATGATGAGTACAGAGCTGAAGTTTGATCGCGTTCCGCCGCAGAACATGGAGGCGGAACAAGCCGTTATCGGTGCCGTACTGCTGCAGGCGGAAGCGCTGATTACAGCTATGGAGCGTCTTCGCAGTGAAGATTTTTACAGCGGCCCCCATCAGCGTATTTATGAAGCGATGATTGAGCTGGCTGAAAATAATCAGCCGATCGATCTTGTCACGCTGACTGCGCATTTGCAGGATCAGCAGCTGCTCGACGAAATTGGCGGCGTGTCTTACTTGGCACGGCTGGCAAGCTCTGTTCCAACGGCAGCGAACGTCGATTATTACGCGCAGATCGTAGAGGAGAAGTCCTTGCTGCGTCGTCTGATCCGCACGGCTACGAATATCGTAACCGAAGGTTATGCCGGAACGGAGCAGGTGGGCGCGCTTCTCGGCGATGCGGAGCAGAAAATTCTCGAAATATCCAATCGCCGCTCCAGCAGCGGGTTTATTTCCATCCGCGATGTGCTGATGGAAGTGTTCGAGAAGGTCGAGCATTTGTATATGAACAAAGGCGGTACGTCGGGCATTCCATCGGGCTTTATCGATCTGGATAAAATGACGTCCGGCTTCCAGCGCAGCGATCTCATTATCGTTGCGGCCCGTCCTTCCGTTGGTAAGACGGCGTTCGCGCTGAATATTGCACAAAATGTCGGCGTGCGCGCACGCGAGACGGTTGCCATATTTAGTCTAGAGATGTCGGCTGCACAGCTTGTGCAGCGGATGATTTGTGCGGAAGCGAATGTGGATGCGGGCCGGATGCGGACAGGCTATCTGGAGGGCGACGACTGGGAAAAGCTGACGATGGCGATTGGAGCCTTATCCGAGGCGCAAATCTTCATTGATGATACGCCTGGTATAACGGTCGCCGATATTCGTGCGAAATGCCGTCGTCTCAAGAAAGAGCGCGGACTTGGCATGATTTTGATCGATTATCTCCAGCTGATTTCCGGCCGCGGCAAGGCAGGGGAAAATCGGCAGCAGGAAGTATCGGAAATTTCCCGTACACTGAAGCAGATTGCCCGTGAGCTTGAAGTGCCGGTTATCGCGCTGTCGCAGCTCAGCCGGGGCGTTGAGCAGCGTCAGGACAAACGTCCTATGATGTCTGACCTTCGGGAATCCGGTTCGATTGAGCAGGATGCTGACATTGTATCCTTCCTTTATCGGGATGATTATTACGATAAGGAATCGGAGAAAAAGAATATTATCGAGATCATTATCGCCAAGCAGCGGAATGGACCCGTTGGTACGGTAGAGCTGGTGTTTCTGAAAAATTTCAATAAATTCGTCAGCTTGGACCGTTCTCACGAGGATCCATCGCAGGCATCTTAATGATATCCGAACAATTGTAGAGCTCTTTCTACAATTGTTCGTTTTTTGTTTGACTTCTATTTCGGGTACTGCTACACTAATATTGCTGTCTTCGTGTGACACCCGTTGTTCTCGTACGAAAGGGAAAACCGGTGCAATAGAAGAACAGTAATTTTCGGTGTGTCTATACACCGGACGGGGGTATGTTTATGTCTACGGTTGTTGTGGTTGGTACGCAGTGGGGAGACGAAGGAAAAGGCAAAATTACCGATTATCTGGCTGAAGGCGCCGACGTCGTCGCTCGCTATCAAGGCGGTAACAATGCCGGACACACTATTCTCATTGACAATAAGAAATATAAATTAACGATGGTACCTTCGGGTATTTTTAATCACAATAAAGTGTGTGTCATCGGTAATGGTATGGTTATTAACCCTAAAGCGCTAATTGAAGAAATTAACTATATTCAAGAAAACGGGTTTTCGACTGAAAACTTGAAAATCAGCGATCGCGCCCATGTCATTATGCCTTATCATATCGTACTAGATGCATTGGAAGAAACGCGTAAAGGCGATAATAAAATTGGTACAACGGGCAAAGGCATCGGTCCTTGCTACATGGATAAAGCCGCTCGCAACGGCATTCGGATCGCCGACCTGATGGATGCAGAAGAGTTTGAGCAAAAGCTGCGCCGTCTTGTTGTTGAGAAAAACCAAGTGATTGAGCAAGTATTTGGCGGCCAACCGCTGAATGCAGACAGCATCGTTGAGGAATACCTCGCTTATGCTGAAGTGCTTCGCTCGTATGTAACGGATACTTCCGTTGTACTGAATGATGCAATTGATGCTGGCAACAAGGTGCTTTTCGAAGGCGCGCAAGGCGTTATGCTCGATATTGACCAAGGTACGTATCCATTCGTTACTTCGTCCAATCCATCCGCTGGCGGCGTATGTATCGGTTCTGGCGTAGGCCCATCGAAAATCCAGCAAGTTATCGGCGTAGCAAAAGCCTATACAACACGTGTAGGGGATGGTCCGTTCCCGACTGAGCAAAACAATGCAATCGGCGATTTGATTCGCGATAAAGGCCACGAGTATGGTACGGTTACTGGCCGTCCGCGCCGTGTAGGCTGGTTCGACAGCGTAGTTGTACGCCACGCTCGTCGTGTTAGCGGAATTACAGGCTTGTCGCTTAACTCGCTTGACGTTATGACAGGCATTGATACGGTTAAAATTTGCACAGGCTACAAATATAAAGGTGAAATCATTACGCACTATCCGGCAAGCCTGAAAATGCTTGCAGAATGCGAAGCGGTATATGAGGAGCTTCCAGGTTGGTCCGAGGATATTTCTGGCGCGAAAACGCTGGATGATCTGCCAGTGAACACGCGCAATTACTTGAACCGCGTATCGGAGCTGACAGGTATTCCGATTGCGATTTTCTCAGTCGGCCGCAACCGCGAGCAGACAAATCCGGTTGTAGCAATTTACGAATAGACGAATCCGTTAGACGGATAAAAAATGGGAAGGCAGCTGCGAATGCTGTCTTCTTTCTTTTTTTCACTATAATGAAAAGGGATGATGAGGAATGAAAAAGGATATTCATCTTTTGGCAATTTCGGGGAGCTTGCGTAAGAAATCTTCCAATACCGCGCTTATGAACGCTATTATCGCGCTTGCTGCAGAGCCTGTGCGTTTCAGTGTTTACAACGGGCTGGGCGAGCTTCCGCATTTTAATCCTGACTTGGATGTAGAGGAAGGGCCAGCAACGGTTAGGGAGCTGCGGAAACAGCTAAAGGAGGCAGACGGCGTTCTTATTTGTACACCTGAATACGGAAACGGCGTCCCAGGCTCCTTGAAAAATGCGCTCGACTGGATCGTGTCCTCCGGTGAATTCGTCAACAAAAGGGTTGCGGTCGTCACCGCATCGCCATCTCCGATGGGCGGGGATAAAGCAAATGCTTCGCTGCTGCTCACGCTGAATATGATAAATGCTATTATCGTGGAACAAGGCACGGTAATGATTCCGCATATCGCTCTCAAGATGAACAAAGAAGGCGCTATTACGGATGAAGAGACGAAGCAGCAGCTGCTCGCCATGCTGGCTAGTCTGGGACAGTCCAATTCTGGCGAATAAAAGGGATGGTTAGCGCTGAACAGCGGTTATGTGCCCCTTCTCTTGTCCATAATGGTAAAAGAAACCATCCAAATGCTGTGCACTCGGCTTAATCGTGTTTCAAGGCATCGTGAGCGCCAAGCATCTGCATCTGCATCGGGTAGTGGGCATCATTTATTCGGATGGGTTAAGCAGGAAGGGCAAGGTGAAGAGCATGTGGAAAATGACAGGCTGGCTGGCGAAAACGGTGGCGGCAGGAATTATTATAAGCTTCTTGTCTATTTGGACGACGGGCTATATTGTGAGCAGCTATGTGGATACGATTTTGAAGCAATATAATTTGCCCCTGGAAGTAAAGCCAATGGCGCTAACTGGGTTATGGGGGAAAATGTGGGGCGCTGATCCGCTGATGGCGGATACAGGCGGCTTCAAGGGGCAGTCTGGCGCCTCGCAGGCTGGAAAGGACAGCTCAGGGTCAAACGGCAGCAGCTCGGCTGAGCAAGGAGAGACGGGGGCGCAGAAGCCAGATGGAGAAATTTCTTCAGGCGAGGATGCCGCAGCAGGGGAAGATTCCCCGCTTGCCATCGATGCTTTCGGGCAGCAATCGGAGCCGCCGCTTACCGATATCGGCATTGGTGGCGGGACGAAAGCGGACAGCGGCGCAACCTTTGGCATAGGAGCAGGTGGCGCGGACAGCGGCGAAGCGACGAACGGCGGTACGGAAGCAGTGGACGGAGAGCAGCCTTTAGTGGAGTCAGAGCCGGTCACAGATGGCTCCGCCATTGACGGTACGGAAACAGCCGTTACGACGGATCAGCTGAACCAGGTCAAAAGCCAAATGAGCGACACGGACAAGACGGAGCTATTCGGATTATTAATGACCAAGCTGCCCCAGGAAGCTTGGCAGACGATATCCGGCTACATGGAAAATGGCCTTACAGATGAAGAGCTGACCCAGCTTCAGCAGGTCATTGCCCAGCATTTGAGCAAGGAAGAATACGAGCAAATTATGAGTATTCTGAAGAAATATTAATATTAAGCGGTATTCGGAGAGGTTGCTCCTCGTATTAAGGCTATGTTAAAGTAATATTCGGGTGTTCTGTCGGGACAAAGGGCCCTGATATGAATCGGAAGACCTAATTAAGATAGCGGCATTAAGGCGAGAAGGAGACGATCATGACCGATTTTAGGGGAACGGGTCGGATCCGAAAGGCGTGGAATACCTCCATTCAGTTCTTTCGGCAATTCCGAACACAAGACTCGAAAGGCATCAATCAACAACCGTCCGCAGCAGTGCAAGCGACATCGACAACTACAGTAGCTACTAACTATAAAAAACCTATCATCCTTGCAGGCGGAATAATCGCGATTTTGGCAGCAGTCGGAATTGGCGGTATACAATACGTTAAGGCTAACACGAATGACTATTATCACTTATATATGAACGGCACCGAAGTAGGAACGGTCGGCAGCCCGCTGGAGGTTGGAGCGCTGCTTGAGCAGAAGGCATCTGAAGCACAGCAGAAAACGCCAGATATTCCAATTATGGTGGAATCAGGTCAGCTTACATATACGAGTACAAGTGCTTACAAAGGCAACCCAGATACGCAGCAGACGCTTGCGAAGCTGGAAGGCTTGCTTACAACCCACGCTATTGGCGTAGAGGTGAAGGTAAATGGCAAAGTAATCGGTATTGTGAAGAGCCAAGAAGCAGCAGACGCCGTACTCGCACGCGTGCAGAGCAAATATGCACCGGAGGAGAAGACGGAGAAGGATTCAACGAAGGTTCGCGCACTCGCTTTTTCACCAGAGGAAGAAAAGGCGGACGAGAATACACCTAAGGCAGGCAAGGAACTGACGGATGTTGCTTTCGTAGAGAAGGTGGAGACGGATGCGGTATCGACTTCGCCTAGCGACATCGTTTCAGACAATGATATGTACAAGCTGCTCGTAGAGGGCACGATTAAGCCAACGAAATATACGGTACAGCAAGGCGATTGCGTCGGTTGTATCGCTCAGAAATTTGATATTTCACCGCAAGTGATTTATAAGAATAACAAAGGTATTGAAGATGATATGATCAAGGTTGGAGATGTACTTGATCTTACCGTTCGCCAGCCGGAGCTGTCGGTTCGGACAACCGAGAATTTGACGGAAATCGTGACGATCGACCCGCCAACTGAGGTTCAGAAAAACGATGATATGCGTGTTGGAGAATCCAAGCTGATCAGCGCAGGCGTCAGCGGCTCCAAGAGCCTGACCTACAAAATCGTGAAAGAGAATGGTTACCTGATTAGCGAAGAGCTGGTAGACCAGCAGGTGATTAAGGAAGCTATTCCAACCGTTATGATGAAGGGCACGAAGGTCATTTTGGGTGAAGGAACGGGTTTATTCTCTTCTCCAGTATCGGGCTATACGGTGTCCAGTACGTTCGGACAGCGTTGGGGCCGGATGCATAAAGGTATTGACATGACGGGCAGCAAAACCATTACAGCAGCCGACAATGGCGTTGTCATTTTTGCGGGCACGAAGAACGGCTACGGCAACGTAGTCATTATTGACCATAAGAACGGATATGAAACGCTGTACGGCCATCTTAACTCGATTAGCGTCAGCGTAGGCGATATATTGGAAAAAGGCGACACACTAGGCGTAATGGGGAACACAGGACGCTCTTTCGGGGTACATCTTCATTTTGAAATTCATAAAGACGGAGAGCTTCAAAACCCGTTGAAATATTTATAATCGGACTTATACCATCAGGGGGAGTGCATCCGAAGCGAAAGCTTGCGGGGGCGCTCCTTTTATTATTTTAAAAATATAAGCATTTATAAGTTTCACATCTATAAATAGGCTTATATTTCTCGGACTGAAACGCGCCGCGCCGCCAAAGGACGGCGGCAGCCGTTTCACTTTGGCCCAGGCGCATGAAGGAACTTTAATTGGGAACTGGGTATGGCAGTATGGTAAGATAGTATTGCTATGTGTATAAAGTTTCACCCTAAAGTATGGGAAGATCAAACCGATAAGAATTAGGAAGCGACAGGCGGTGTGACGATGCACGGTAAAATTTTAGTGGTCGACGACGAACAGCCGATTGCAGATATATTGAAGTTCAACTTGGAGAAAGAAGGCTACGAGGTCATTTGTGCTTTCGACGGCGGACAGGCTGTGGAGCTTGCTTTCGCAGAGAAGCCGGATTTAATGCTGCTCGACTTGATGCTTCCGGTGAAGGATGGCATGGATGTGTGCCGCGAGGTTCGCGCGAAGCTGCATATGCCGATCATTATGCTGACGGCGAAGGATACGGAAATCGACAAGGTGCTCGGCCTAGAGCTTGGTGCGGATGATTATGTGACGAAGCCGTTCAGCACCCGCGAGCTGTTGGCCCGAGTGAAGGCTCATTTAAGAAGGCAGCAGAAGTCGGCGGAGGTTACGGTAAGTGCGGCAGGCGCGCAGGATTCGGCAGGCGGACAGGACGCTGAGCAGGAGAAGCAGGGTCTGCGTCTGTTTAATCTGTTCATTGATACCGACATGTATGTCGTCTACAAGGACAATCAGCCGCTTGATTTGACGCATCGGGAATATGAGCTTGTCTATTACATGGCGCGCAACAGCGGCAAAGTCATGACGCGTGAGCATTTGCTGCAGGCGGTATGGGGCTTTGAGTATTTTGGCGATGTGCGAACGGTGGATGTGACGATCCGCAGGCTGCGTGAGAAAATTGAGGATGATCCGAGCAGGCCGGAGTTCATTATGACCCGGCGCGGACTGGGCTATATGATGCGAAGCACGAAGCCAGGAGGTTACGGCTACGTATGAGGGGGCGGCGATTTTTTCGCACGATCCAGGTGAAGCTGGTCATTATTTATTTGTTGCTGATTTTGGTGGCGATGCAGTTGATTGGCGTTTATTTCATCAGCACGGTCAAGACGTCGCTGACGGACAGCTTCACGAACAACCTCAAGGAGCAGGCCGATATTTTGTCCAAGCTGGCGGCGCGCCACTTGTCGATCAAGCCAGGCGGCGATCTGGATACGAATGCGGAAAGCGCAGAAGGGCTCAGCCTCGTCGTTCGCAACTTGTTCAGCATAAGCGGTACAGAGGTGCAGGTGCTCGACGCGAACGGCAAAATCGTTGCGACGTCCGTTCAGGTGCCTGAATCGTATGTAGGCAAGAAAAATCCATCGCTCGCGGTGAGCCGGGCATTGGTCGGCATTCCGGAGAACGAGGAAGAAATCATTGACGAAAATAATGTTCGGAAAAAGATCATTGCGCTGCCGGTAACGGACAACGACAATGACAATGTGCTTGGCGCGGTCTACATGGTCGCGTCGATGGACAGCCTGTATGACACGGTGAACCGGGTCAATCAGATTTTTTTCTCAGGAACGCTTATTGCTTTGGGGCTGACGGGGGTGCTGGGCATTTTGCTTGCCCACACGATCACGAGCCCGATTCAAGGACTGACTCGGCAGGCGGCAGCGGTCGCTGAAGGCAAGTTCGATTTCAAGGTTCCGGTGCTTGGCGATGATGAAATTGGGCGGCTCAGCATGGCGTTTAACGATATGACGATCCGGCTGAAGGAGGCGCTATCGGTCAATGAGGAGGAGAATGAGAAGCTGAATTCCATTCTCTCGAATATGAGCGATGGCGTTATTGCAGCGGATGAGCATGGGAAGGTCATCGTCTGGAATCGGCGGTCGCTGGAAATGCTTGATCGCAAAAGCTGTGAGAATTGCAGCCTGACCGAGCTGCTTGCGCTGCCTCAGCAGCGGTTGGATGAGCTGCGGCAGGGCAAGGAGCAGACGCTCATTCTCGACCGGGGCGAGGAAGCGGAAATGGATGAGGCGGAAGGCATTATGCGCGTCACCTTTACGCCCATTCACCGGCGGGATAAAGGGACGACGGGTACGATAGTCGTCTTGCAGGATGTCACCGAGCAGGAGAAGCTGGAGCAGTCGCGCAGGCAGTTCGTTGCGAATGTCTCCCATGAGCTGCGGACGCCGCTGACGACGATCAAGAGCTATGCGGAGGCGCTGAATGACGGGGCGTTAGCGGAGCGGGAGCTGTCGGAGCGTTTCGTCGGCGTCATCAGCAATGAGACGGAGCGGATGATTCGCCTCGTAACCGACCTGCTGCATTTGTCGCGGCTGGATTCCAATCAGGCGCCGATGCGGCGCAGGCAGACGAACATCCATGATATGCTCGACGAGGTGGCGGACCGGTTCTCGTTCCAGCTGCGCCAGAAGTCGATTCGGGCTTTTATCCAGGTCGATAGCGAGCTGAAGGAGGCTTGGCTGGACCGGGATCAGATCGATCAGGTGCTGGATAATCTTTTTTCCAATGCGATTAAATATACGCTGGACGGCGGCAAAATTCAGCTGAGTGCCCGCAAGCAGGAGCAAGCGCTAATTGCGATCAGCGTCAAGGATACGGGGATTGGTATTCCGAAGCGGGATTTGCAAAAAATCTTTGACCGTTTCTACCGCGTAGATAAGGCGCGTTCACGTAATATGGGAGGAACGGGCCTCGGCTTGTCCATTGCCCGGGAAATCGTCAAAGCGCATGGCGGCACGATTTCGCTTAATTCGGAGCTGAATGTCGGTACGACGGTTACGTTCACGCTGCCGATGCTGGAAGAGGACGGTGAGCGGAGCTAATGGAACGGGCGAAAACGATGCTTTTAATTTTTTTGGTCGCCTTTAGTCTCATACAAAGCTATTTTCTCGCTTACAGCATGCCGGGGCTTGGAGCTACGGTACGGACGGAGCAGGACTACATTAATGCAGAGCCGCTTGGCGAGGAGACGACGGTGGAAAACGTTGTTTTTCCCGATGAGCTGATTATCCACTTCGGCGGGGACAAGCATACGGTGCTGTATCCGGGCATGACCTTCTATAATATGATTCTCAAGGATCGCATACAGGGTCGTGAGTTTAAAGGGTTTCAGCGGAGCCCGATCGATGTGATGGATTGGGAGCAGGTGCGGAAAAAGGATGCTGGCGTAGAGCTGCGCTTCCAGAATGGCGTGCCTGTTGATCTGCTGCGCAAGCTGCTGAAGGTACAGGGCGACATTATGTTTCTGAATGAGACGATTGACCGCATCTGGATTTTCAAAACGAGCAATACGGAAGAGGTGCGAACCTTCTTCTTTAGTGCAGATGGCGATATCGTCTATGAATCGGTTCAGGCTGATTTGACGGTGCGCGATGTGCAGGATTACGTCGGCTTCGGCGAATACCAGACGAATTATCAGTATGCGGACGGCGATCTGTATATTCCGGTTAAGCCGCTTCAGGCAGTGGAAATCGTTTATCCGTATACGGTTTATTCCGCTGATGTGGTGCAGCGCAATCTGTTCTTCGATCCAGGAACGACGAAGGCGCTCAAGGATCGCAGCGGCGCACAAATCTATACCGATGGCAAACGCGGGCTTCAAGTGGAGCAGAGCGGCAACTGGATGATTTATACCGATCCGGCGGCGTCGAAGAGTGCGGATAATATTTTGAGCGATAATGTGTATGCCGCAGTCGAGTTTGTGAATCAGCATGGCGGCTGGGATGGCACGCATCGCTTCGTTAATCCCGTACTGGATGCGGACAGCAAGCTGGGCAGAACGGCGATGTTCCAGCAATATTTGGAGCAATATCCGGTTTTGGAGACGGCAGGCTTTCAGTACGGCTGGATTCGGCTGATTTTGCAGCAGGGCGTGGTGACGGAGTACAACCGTTCTCTGATTACGCTTGGCAATCAGGCAGAATCGCGGGAGTCGCGTTATTTGCCTGGCGGCGATGATCTGCGCAATGCGCTGGAGCATTATGCCAAGCTGTCCGAGGTCGCTAGTCTGTTCCCAGCGCTGCAGGCGGTGCCAAAGGAAGGAAGCAAGCTGGATTTTGTCCCCGTATGGGGCGTGAAGCTTGCGGATGGCACGCAGGAAGTGCTGATGGAGGCTTATCCGACAGGCTACGTTCCGCTGGAAGCAACGACGGGTGCCGAAGGAACGGCTGGAGCGGCGAAGTAGGAGGTGAGAGGCGCTTGGATTGGAGCAGAGCGAAAAGTGTGCTGATCGGCAGCTTCCTGCTGCTTAATATTTTGCTTGGCTATCAGGTATGGCTGGAGGTGCGGGAGCAGCTGGACATCAACAATCACTCAGCGGAGCTTCCGCCGGAGACCGTCGCGGTGATGAAGCAGAAGCGCATCGAGCTGAACGCCAACTTGCCGCTTGAAACGCCAAGCATGCGTGATTTAACGTACCAGCTCAAGTCGCAAAGTCTGGAGGAGCAGGAGGTTGTGAAGCTGGAGACGCCGGTGGACAGCCGAATTGTATTCTCGCAAACGGATTTGCTGACGGCATTAGGCAATCAAATTCCGGATATTGAACAGTACGCTTTCGATCCACTGGGAAGCAAGGCGGGCGTGTTCGTCTTGTACCGGATGGTCGACAATCGGCCGCTGTTCGAGGTGAGGCTGGAGCTGTATTCCAGCAATCAGAAAATTACAGGTTTTAAGCAGTCGCGCATTGAGGTGCTGGAGAGCAATGATGCGAAGCAGCAGACGGTGCTGCCCGCAGCGAAAGCGGTGGCGCCGTTCATTGAACGGAATTTGCCGGATGGCTCGGTCATTACCGATATCCAGCTTGGCTATCATGGACAGACGTTCGATACGGAGACGCAAGTATCCGCGCCCTATTGGCGAGTGCTGGTGGAGGATGCGGACCGCCCTTATTATATCCATGCGGTAAGTGGTGAGGTTGCCCAGGATAAAGAGCAGTAGGAGAATGCGATGATTTAATGAGCTATATCAGTTGAACAAAAGAATGTAATGGAGCATGGGAGTAATGAAGAGAAAGATTGGTACTGAAGGAGTCACAGCTTTTCGGAGAAAAGCTGCTTCGTAAGCATTAACTATTGTTTTCTTATTTCATCCTCAAAGAGGAATCATGAAAAGAAATTAGAAAACAACAGCGGCCGGAAGTCCAATCTTTCTCGTAATAGCGACCTTAGCTACCATAAACAACAATAGTTCGACTTATATAGCGGAGTTATTCAGCGACATGCTCAAGAGGGAGAAAGGATAGGACGAGGCGGAAATGGGACTATGGTTTACGGTACTGGCAAGCGGTTCAACGGGGAATGGCACAATTATTAATAATGGCGACAAAATGGTACTCGTCGATGCGGGGCTTAGCGCCAAAAAAATGGAGGAGCTCATGAAGGAGCGCGGAGTGTTCGGCCATCAGCTGGACGCGCTGTTCGTCACGCATGAGCACTCCGATCATATTAAAGGGCTCGGCGCGTTTGCGCGCAAGCATGAGCTGCCTATTTATGCGAATGAAGCGACTTGGGGTGCGATGGAGCGGCATGTCGGCAAAATTGACGCCGATAAGCGCATTGTGATCGAGACGGGAGATACGCTTAACTTCGGATCGCTGCAAGTACAGTCTTTTCCGATTTCACATGATGCTGCGGAGCCAGTCGGCTATACTTTCGTCGATCAGGGCGTTAAGCTGAGTCTGGCGACCGACCTTGGTTACATGAGCGATAAGGTGAAGCAGGCGATCATCGATTCGGATGTGCTTGTGCTGGAATCCAATCATGATACGGAAATGCTTCGTATGGGGCGTTATCCATGGAATACGAAACGGCGCATCTTAAGCGACGTCGGACATTTATCCAATGTAGCGGCTGGGGAAGCGCTCTGCGAGCTGCTGACTGACCGCACAAAACGGGTGTATTTGGCCCATCTTAGCCTTGATCATAATTTAATGGACTTAGCGATGCTAACCGTTAATAATATATTAGAAGACCACGGGATTTTCTTCAAAAAGGAGGACTTCCCCCTGCGGCACACGTATCACGACAAGCCTACGCCATGGGACGAAGTGAAGAAGAAATAAGCTTGTGCAGCTGTTCATCCATTTGCCCGTCAAGCTGGCTAGTCTTGGTTTGTAATTCCTCTAGTGTGATAATGCCCTTCTCTAGCAGAAGCTCTAGCAAAGCGCTTAAGGTCAGAACGGTACGATAGTGCTCCTCTTTCAGGTCTGCGAGCATCGCGCCGAGCTGCACATGCTCCCAGGCGGATGGGGTGGAAGAAGGTTTTTTCATTAAAATCAAGCTCCTTTGGCAATGAAATAGAAAGCCGATCGTCATAATATAAAATTTTTTTCCAGCTGCGGATTGTAATCTATTATTATTGTAGTCCAATCTTCCGAAATTATTCCTAGCAGCATTGATTTCGATCGAGAGATATACCAAATAGTCTTGATGTCGGCCGGACATCGAGAGGAGAGATAGATATGGGTTTATTCGATGACGATTTCTATTCGACGAAAGTATCCAGACGTACACGCGCCTTCAGCAAGGAGCGGCGCATCTTGTCGAGCAAGCAAACGAGGCGGAACTGGTCCAGTGTGCGCATTGCCTTTATCTCTTCATCTACAAGCGCAATAGCGGCTGTGCTGCTGTTCGGGCTGTTCTTTAATGGTGGAGTTGGCGGCAGCGCAAAAGTGCAGGCGGTTTCCACGGCGAAGATGTCGGATGACAGCGAATCGCTGGAAATGAAGACGATTCAGGCTTCGGCGAAGGTTAGGCCGGCTGTCGTCAGCGTTATTAATGAGCAGCAGCAGGTTTTCAGTATGGGCGTTCCGAATGAAGAAGGCGAAGGCAGCGAAAGCAAAGAAAGTACGGAGAAGAACAGCTTGCAGCAGGCCGGAGTTGGTTCAGGGTTTATTTTCAAAAAAGAAAATGGCAAAGCCTATATTATGACAAACTACCATGTCACCGTGGATGCGGATGCGCTTAAAGTGACGCTCATTAGCGGTGAGGAGCGCGCGGCGAAAATAATTGGCGAAGATCAAATTTCTGATCTGGCGGTTCTGGAAATCGACGACAAGGGCATTGATACAATTGCGGAAATCGGTGATTCCTCTGCCCTGCAGCCGGCTGAATTCGTAATTGCCATCGGCAATCCGCTCGGATTGGGCGATTCCTTATCAATGGGTATTGTGAGCAAAACGCGTCAAATCGTGCCCGTCTCGCTGAACCAGGATGGCAATTATGATTGGGAGCAAGAGGTTATTCAAGTGGATGCTTCCATCAACCAGGGCAACAGCGGCGGCCCGCTCATTAATCTGGATGGTCAGGTTGTCGGCATCAACAGCATGAAAATTGCGGATATCGGCGTGGAAGGCCTCGGCTTCGCCATTCCGACGAACAATGCGATGCCCATCGTAAGCGATTTGCTCGCAAATGGCTATGTGCCGCGTCCGTATTTGGGCGTGTATACGATGGATCTGGCGCAATATTTTGCACAGCAGGGCGGCAGCGCTGGCGGGGAATCTGACAGTTCGAAGGACGGCAGCGACGATGAGGCAGAAGGAGCGGCGCAGCTTATTTTGCCGGAGGATGTCCGTGCGGGAGTCATTGTGCTGGAGGCGGTCGGTCCAGCAAAGGAGGCAGGACTCGTCTTCAACGATGTGATCGTCAGGCTGGATAAGCAAGCGGTTGGCAGCACGATGGAGCTGCGGAAGTACCTTTATTCCAAGAAGCATATCGGCGACAAGGTGGAAGTGACCTTCTACCGGGACGGCAAGCTGACGACGGCGCAATTGTCGTTAACCGATAAGGTGGAAGAATAAAAATCGTCATCCTATTAGGGAGAGCGGTCGTGGACAGGGAGGAAGCCTGTTGCGGCGGCTCTTTTTTTCTTTAAAATATAGGAAAGTATATGATGTTTCCATCCTTTCTCTATATTTCTCGGAATGAAACGCGCCGCGCCGCCAGAGGACGGCGAAAGCCGTTTCACCTTGACGTATAGGAAAGTATATGAATTTTCTCATGCTTTCTCTATACGTTTCGCCAAAACGATGGCGTCTAATAGAAAGGACGCCGCCAGGCGTTTTTCTTAGGCCGATAGGTGCGGGCTTCACAATATGCAGGTTGTTTGTTATGCTAACGGAAGGCAAAGGGACAACACCCTGATTAAATCAAGCAGAAGAGGAAGCGAACCAACTATGTATTGTGTATGCAAAAAACACGTGGAGCTAGCGATCGATAAGTTCGTTGATGAGTATGAGGACGCGCCGGATATCGTGGATTTGAAGGAAACGGAATTTGCAGACTGGGACCCGCCGCGCAAATGCGATTTATGCGATGATGGGGCACTGTTTTTGGTCGTATAAGGGAAGAACCGATAATATGAATAGTTTTAATAAATTGCTGGGCATGTTGATATGCCCAGCAATTTTTCATATAACTTTAAAATAACGGATTAGTAGTCGAGTGCTGAGAGGTATTTGGTTATTTCACTAGTGATATTGTAAAACTTGAATCCATATTGATTTAAGTTAACTACTTCCGTGTGGTTAAATTTATTGTAAAATAATTCATCCTCTATGGCGATTATTTTCAACTTTACACATGTGACCCGATTATTTCCACGGGTGAATTTTGCAAGCTCCATTTTATCGTTAAAGCCGCAATCTATATTGTTTAGCTGTTGTTCCTTCCAGATTTCTTCTATATTGATGTTTATTTTAAAGTCCAAAACTACCCCAATAATAAATTTGTTTTTATTTTTCTCTTGAATGACAAACAAGTCATTTGGTGATGGCATTGGGTCCATACTTTTCAATGGGAATGGCCAAGGAAAGTTTACCGTTTCAGACTTTTTTTCATGCATTCTTACAAACCAACTTGATTTCAAAGGGTCCGTGATTTGGATAAATCCTCTTTGATGAGGCGCATCGTTCGTCTCCTTTTTTGTTACTGTGACGGAATCATCTATAGATTGGAGTATTTTACGAATTTCGACGGTGTGAGAATTACTGTCCGTATAATAAGGTATAGTCAGCAAGCCGTATTCTTTTTTTAGTTCCATTATCTTTTCATTTGTAGGATTGGCTAATACGATATAATGTTGTCCTGAAAAATATTTTTTATGTTGTTTAATTAACGTTCTAATAAATTGATCATCAAATGAAAAGCCCATAAAAAGCAGTTTTTTTGAGCCTGTTATGATTTTCATAATGTTGTCGTACTTTTTATTTTCATAAAGCTCTTGATAACTTTCTTTACTGATTACGATTGATCCGCTATTTGAAGCAGACCCATGAAGCTGAAGCACTCTTCGTTGTCCAAATACCTCCTGTGTATTGAATTGAATATCTTTAAGTAGAATAGTCGATATGTCATGCTTCAAATATTGACTCAACAGGTCTTCATAGTTTGTGGTCAAGTAAAGGGCGAATTTCATTTTTTGTAAATCAGAATAGTTATGGGCGGAATCATCATTCGGGATTTCTTTTCTTTTGTTGATTAGATTGGCGATATTCGACTTAATGTCATCTTCTATTATCGTAGTATAATTTTTTAGGGCATCAATTGCTCCCCAGTAGTTATGCCGTTTAAGGTCCCATTCGACAGCATCCTTTGCGAATGCGCTATCCCCAACGGCATATTTTTCTGCCAGAAGTCGTATTAGATCTTTCCAATCTGGAATATTAAAAGGAATAGATAGGCCTGCTCCTATAAATGGTACCAATTGATTATTGAGATAATCATGCTTTAAATCATCTAAATGAATATTGCTCATACAAGCTCTCCTCTTCAAATTAAAAATCATATCAGGTATATAGGAAGTATATCATGATGGGAGAGCTTATCCCTATATTTAACTGGAATATTTTAGATGGAATTATCAAAGTAGTAAAAAGAATAATCATTACGGATTTGCTATTTCTTATGAGCAAAAAAAATCACGATACCAAGCTTAGAGCTCAGTATCGTGATTTTTTTGTTTTTAATATTTGAGGCATATTATCTTGGCCTGTTATGCGTTTATTTTTTTAGCAGCAAATAAGCAAAATACGGCACACCGATCAGGGAGACCATGATGCCTGCGGCAATGCCGTCCGGATCGACAAGATTGCGTCCGACTGTATCGGCCAGCAGCAGCAGCCACCCGCCCATCAAGATGGCGACGGGAATAAACAACTGGTTGCGCGGGCCGACAAGCGACTTGGCGATATGTGGCGCCATAAGGCCGACGAAGGCGATGCCTCCCGTCACAGCTACCGCTGATGCAGCAAGAGCGACAGCGGTCAGCAGCAGGACGAGACGCTCGCGCTCGACCCGCAGGCCGACGCCAATGGCGGTTGGCTCGCCAAGCCCAAGCAAGTTCAGGCGTGTGGACTTGTACAGCGTGAATGGAATCAAGATGGCGAGCCACGGAAGCAGTGCCCAAATGAACGGCCAGTCCGTCCCCCAGATGCTTCCCGCCAGCCACTGGGAAATGAACGTTACCTTCTCCCGTTCCGCCGCTGAAATAATCACGATCATAATGCCGGACAGGGCGAGCGAGAAGCCGACACCGGTCAGAACTAGCTTGATGGGGTTCAGCCCCTCCGAACGGCGGTAAGAGAACAGATAGATCAGCCCCGCCGTAATGACCGCGCCAATAAAAGCGACCAGCGGCAAAACATACACAAATGAACCGACATCTATCGGAACATAAAGAAAGAAGATCGCGATGGCGACTCCTGCCCCCGAGTTGATGCCAATAATGCCGGGATCGGCAAGATCATTGCGCGTAATGCTTTGCAAAATGGAACCGGACAAGGCAAGTGCCATGCCTGCGAGCAGCGTAATAATAATGCGCGGCAGACGAACGGAAAACAGCACAAAATTTTCTTTAAACACGCCATCGCCCATGAGGACTGGAATTAGCCGGTTATAGGACAGAGACGAAGCGCCTAGACCCATGCTGACAATGGCAGTTGCAACAATAAGCAGCAAGCTGGACAGGACGATGAGCCTTTGTTTGCGGACAAGAGCAGATGGAATCATGAGCGTTTTTTTCCTCCTTTATTTACGACAAACAGGAAGAAAGGCAAACCCATCATCGCAACAATGGCTGCAACGGGCGTCTCGTATGGCGCATTAATGGTACGCCCCATCGTATCGGCCAGCAGCATGAAAGAAGCGCCTGTAATGGCGGATAAAGGCATAACGGAACGATAATCGGTGCCCGCGAAAGTGCGGACAATATGCGGAATCATGAGGCCAATAAAGGCGATATTGCCGACAAGTGCGACCGATGCGCCCGTCAGCACAATAACGACAAGGAACAAAAAAGCTTTAATCAGCACGAGCCGTTGGCCCAAGCTTACTGCCACATCATCGCTGAGACTCATTATGGTGAGCTGCTTCGAGAGCAGCAGAGCGAGTACAACAGCAATTATAATAACGGGTGAAATGGCCTGAACTTGACCCCACGTCGTTCCAATTAGCCCTCCTGCCGTCCACATGGACACATCCTTGGAAATTTTAAAATAAAGGCCGACCGCTTCGGATACGGCGTACAGAAAAGCAGATACCGCCGCCCCGGCAAGAATGATTCGGGTAGGGGATAGTTGGCCTCTTCGCATGGCACTAAGCAGAAGGACGAGAGAAGCGCCAAGCGCCGCGCCCAAAAAACAGGCCAGCATAATGCCGAACGTGCCTACGCCTGGAGCAAAAGCGAGTGTAAGGGCCAGCGCCATGCTTGCCCCCGATGACAGGCCAAGCAGTCCCGGATCGGCAAGCGGGTTGCGTGTAACGCCCTGCATAATGGTTCCAGCCACAGCGAGTGCTGCCCCAACCAAAATACCGGCTACCTCACGCGGCAGCCGCAGCTCGCGAATGACGAGAATGCTGTCGCTCACCTCATTTGAAGCAATGGCCAGCCATACATCCTTGGCGGTAGCATTTGCAGCACCATAAATTTGCGATATCACAAATAAGACGACAAAGATGATTAGACAGCCAGTCAGTTTGAAAATAAAAGGGATGGAGCGTTTCTTGTTCTTCATCGGTTTCTCATCCGTTCCTTCCGTAAGCATACAGAAGGAACTCTTGCAGGAAGAGTTCCTTCAACATCTATAGACGATTCATTAGCCTAGCAGGCTTTTAATGAAGAATTCCAGTTGATATTCAAGCGTAATTGGATCGTTGAAGTAGAAGGCTTTCGCATTGACTTCGTAAATGTGGCCATTTTTCACGGCAGGAATATTTTTATACGTATCCGTGTTCTGGAACGCATTGTCGGCATCCGGATTTTTGCTGAAAATGACATAGTCGCCAGCATATTGCGGCAGCACTTCAGCGGACAAGGCATAATAGCCGTCCTTCAATGCCATTTCTTTTACTTTTTCCGGCATTTTCAACTGCATTTCTTGATACAGAATTTCAGTGCCGCGTCCCCAGTTGTCGCCAAAAACATAAAGCTGTTTGTCGAAGGTTTCGATAACGGAAATGGTGGAATCTGCACCGATCTTCGCTTTAATTTCTTCGCCGGCTTTTTGAGCGCGAGCTTTGAAGTCGTCAACCCAAGCGGTTGCTTCTTTCTCTTTGTTGAGCAGCTTGCCGATTTCGAGCTGCTGCGTCAGGTAGTCCACTTTACCATAGGTGTAAGTGATCGTTGGAGCGATTTGCTTCAGCTTGTCCACGTTTTTGAGGGTGGATAGGCCGATAATCAGATCTGGCTGGAGCTCGATGATTTTCTCCAGGCTCTCGTCGGTTACGGCCTCAACATCTTTCAGCTTCTCTTCGAAGTTAGGGTTCATCTTGGACCAATCGTCCACGCCGACGAGGTTTACGCCGAGCGCCATAACGTTACCCGCATAAGAGGAAAGCACGATTACGCGCTGCGGGTTCGCTGGTACTTCAACAGGACCTTGCTCCGATTGGTAGGTTATCGTTCCCGTTGCTGCTGGCTCGGTGGAAGCCGCGGCATCGCTGGCTGCTGGTGATTCGGAAGGTGCAGTAGATGCCGCTGCATTGCTGCTGTTTCCACTGTTGCCGTTCGATGCTGCACCATTGCCGCAGGCGCTGATCACGAGCATGAGGATAAGTAAGGATGGAAGAAAAAGCTTTTTCAATGAAATTCTCTCCTTTGTTTTGACGCCGGAGCGTCTGTAAATGACTTCGACGGACTCGAAAGACTTCAAAAGACTTTAAAAGACTGCGAATGACTGCAATGTGGCAAGACCCCCAAGTCTTTATGCCAAATTCTTGATAATGATTCTCATCATCACACTTGCAAATTTTAAAGCGTGTTGCCTAGCTTGTCAAGATGCCGGTCAATATTAACATTGACATGAACCTGACAGCCCGATATATTGAAATTAACTTGTTGCAGGGGCGAGAAAAACTTAAAATCCGCTTATGCAGATTCGTTAGTGGCGCACTCTTTTTCGAAAGGGAGTGTGTTTTTATTTGTCTGAATATGACACCTAGGAGAATGAACGTGAACAATGGAAGTAAGCAGCAGTTTAGGCGGAAAATGCAGGCGCGGCATATCGTTATGCTCTCGCTTGGCGGTGTTATTGGGACGGGCTTGTTCTTAAGCTCCGGTTATACGATTCAGCAGGCCGGCCCGTTTGGCGCGATTTTGTCCTATCTGGTTGGCGCCATTGCGGTATATCTCGTGATGCTGTGCTTGGGCGAGCTATCGGTACATATGCCGGAGACAGGAGCTTTCCACAGCTATGCGGCAAAATATATCGGTCCCGCTACGGGCTACACTGTCGCTTGGCTGTACTGGCTCACCTGGACGGTTGCATTAGGCTCGGAATTTACGGCGGCTGGGCTGCTCATGCAGCGCTGGTTCCCTTCGGTTAATGTATGGATATGGAGCGCGTTATTCGCCGCATTAATATTTGTCTTAAATGCACGATCGGTACGTTTTTTTGCGGAATCGGAATTTTGGTTTTCATCTGTAAAAGTTTTAACGATTGTGCTGTTTATTGTCATCGGAGCGGGAGCGATGTTCGGTATTGTGCCAATGGCGGAATCGGCGCCAGCGCCCTTTTTAACCAATATTACGAGCGCAGGGTGGTTCCCGAACGGGGCCTTCGCTATTTTACTGACGATGCTGGCGGTGAATTTCGCCTTCTCTGGTACGGAGTTGATCGGAATTGCAGCAGGAGAATCGGTGAATCCCGAGAAGACGATTCCGAAAGCGATTCGCACGACGCTGTTTCGTCTCGTTATTTTTTTCATTGGAACGATTGTTGTGCTGTCAGCCTTGCTGCCTATGTCGGAGGCGGGGGTAACGGAAAGTCCCTTCGTGACGGTAATGGAGCGGGTTGGCGTGCCGTATGCGGCGGATGTGATGAACTTTGTTATTTTGACCGCGATTTTGTCGGCGGCGAACTCCGGATTGTATGCGTCGTCTCGGATGCTGTGGTCGCTGGCCGATAAGAAGACCATTTCGCCTTTGTTCGCAAAATTGTCGAAGCATGGCGTTCCGCTGAATGCTGTCATTCTGAGTATGATGGGTGGCGGGCTTGCGCTGCTCTCCAGTATTGTTGCGCCGGGCACGGTGTATATTGCACTGGTGTCAATATCGGGGCTTGCGGTAGTCGTCGTGTGGATGAGCATTAGCGCTTCGCAGTTTATGTTCCGCAGACAGTATCTCCGCGAGGGGAACTCGGTGGACAAGCTGGCGTACCGGACGCCTTGGTATCCTTTTGTGCCGATTGCTTCGTTCCTATTGTGCTTAGCGTCCTGCATCGGTATCGCATTCGATCCGACACAGCGAATTGCGCTGTATTGCGGGGTTCCGTTTATTGCGCTGTGCTACATTAGCTATTATTCGTTTTATCGTGTGAAGAAGTAGCGAGTGAGGCAGGACGTGACTTGAAGTGACGTGAAGTGACTTGAAGTGACTTGAAGTGACTTGAAGTGACTTGAAGTGACTTCAAGTGACTTGAGGTTACTTGAAGTGACGGGAAATATAGAGCTGAAAGAAAAAGAGATTGATAAATAGTAGGAAAAGGGGAGGAAAAACGTTATGGGAAAGCCTAACGGTACTGCGCACAATGCTATAGAAGATATTTTGCAAAAGCATGAGATTATGGTGCTGGATGGTGCAATGGCGACGGAGCTGGAGCGGCATGGCTGCGATTTGAATGATGCGCTATGGTCGGCGCAGGTGCTGCTGTCACAGCCTGAGCTGATTTATCAGGTGCATCTGGATTATTACCGCGCAGGAGCGGATTGCGCGACGACGTCGAGCTATCAGGCGACGGTGGATGGTTTTCGCAAGCGCGGGCTTAGCGAAGAGGAAGCTTTGAAGCTGATCAAGAGTACGGTAGAGCTGGCGCGGAAAGCGCGTGATGATTATTGGGAGCAAGAGGGTGAGGGTGCAGGTGGTGCCCAGGAGGGTACTGATGATGTTTCTTCGGGGACTGGTGCTCTTGCCACGAATAGACCGAGGCCGCTCGTTGCTGCTTCCATTGGGCCATATGGCGCTTATTTGGCGGACGGCTCGGAGTATGTCGGCAACTACGGCGTAACGGATGAGGTGCTGACGGAGTTTCACCGCCCAAGAATGGAAGCGGTTATTGAAGCTGGTGCGGATCTATTGGCGTTCGAGACGGTTCCTTCCCTACAGGAAGCCAGAGTGTTGGATGCTTTATTGAAGGAATTTCCGGGCGTGTATGCGTGGCTGTCGTTCTCATTGAAAAATGAAACGGCGATCAGCGAAGGCACTCCGCTGGCTGAATGCGCGGCTGCCTTCGCGCAAAGCGAGCAGATTGCCGCGATCGGCATGAACTGCGCTCCCGGCGCTGTCGTGACGGAGGCAATTAAGGTGCTGCACGCTCACTCGCAGAAGCCGGTTATTGTTTATCCGAATTCTGGGGAAAGCTATAATCCGGAGACAAAGACTTGGCATGGCGAGGGCAGCTGCCCGAGCTTCCTGGAGGAAGCGGAAGGCTGGTACGAAGCCGGCGCCCGTATTATTGGAGGCTGCTGCCGGACTTCGCCGCAGCAGATTGAAGCGATCGCGAGGAAATGGCGAGCTTGAGAAGGTCTTTAGTGAGTGATGAAGCCTGATGGACATGCGAGGATAGTGTCGGGGTTTTCGATTTATAAGGTCAGCCAGAGAGTTCTCTGGTTGGCCTTTTTTTCTGGGCTTTTTAAAGTGTTTTTGCCGCGGGTGGATGGTATGATGGGTACTAATAGGACAGGCCGATAAGCAGGCTGCGAATAAAGGAGAAGTTGTCAGTGCAAATACAGATTATTTCAGTGGGCAAGCTGAAAGAGAAATATTTAACCCAAGGGATTGCGGAATACGCTAAGCGCTTGGCTCCGTATGCGAAGCTAACGCTGGTTGAGGTAGCGGATGAGAAAGCGCCGGAGCAGCTTAGCGCGAGTGAAGAGCAGCAGGTGAAGGCGAAGGAAGGCGAGCGGATACTGAGCCATATTAAACAGGATACATACGTTATCGCAATGGCAATTGAAGGTGAGATGTGGACGTCGGAGCAATTGGCGAAGCATGTCGAGGAGCTCGGGACATATGGGAAAAGCCAGCTCGCTTTTATCATTGGCGGAAGCTTGGGGCTCGCTGATGAAGTGCTGCGCCGCGCTAATATGAAGCTTTCTTTTGGACGAATTACTTATCCGCATCAGTTGCTTCGTCTTGTGCTGACGGAGCAGGTTTATCGGGTGTTTAAGATTGTGCGCGGTGAACCTTATCATAAATAACGGCAAGTATTTCAGACAGTTGCTTACAACGAAATGAAGATTTCGGCCTGATAGATGAAGACGAGTACAATGCTGTCGCCCAGAGTTATTTATTTTATGATTTGAAACAAGGTCTCTAGTTTAACGATTTTTTTTGCTTCACCAAGAGGGCTGACATTTACAGTATTTTCATCCATTTTGATATGTGCGATGTCCTCTTAAAACGCCCCTTTTTGAAAATATATGGTAGAATTAGGGTTGTTGTTGAATAATAGGGGGAAGGTAAATGAAGAAGAAATATTGGGTGGGGATTATTGTAGCAATGTTCTTGCTTGGCAACGCAACCGGAGCCTGGGCAGGTTCTGCTTGGAAGGAAGTAAAGGCGCTCTTTAATCCTTCGCTCAAAGTGGAATTGAACGGTCAGGAAATCGATGGTGTCAAAGCATTACAGTACAATGGAAGCTTATATTTGCCAGCCAAGAGCGTTTCCGATTATTTCGGTCTAAATTCGAAGCTCGTTTTCGACAACAAGGCAAATAAATTAATCATTGGCGGTCCTATGTACGTGCATTTATATGATAAGGACACCGCGAACTTCTTCCAGATTGTCATTAACGGCAATTGGAGGCCCTCTGTAATGACTGACAACCGGAATTTGTACAGTAACTATTATATGGGAGTGGACTTCCGATTAGAGTCAGAGAAAGGCTTGAGCTTGGACGAGTATGTCAAGCAGGCATTAAAGAATGCATTCGAATACGTTAAAGTGAACAAGCAAACGAACACAAAGGTAGCCGGAGCAGAAGCCCAGGTGATCGATTACGAGACAAGTGACACGGTCGGCAAGTTGGTCTTCATCCAAAAAGATTCTAGTTTCGCAACCTTGCTGTTTTTTGTCGATAGGACTCGGTATCAAGATAAGGATTTGAAGGAATACGATAAAATTATTTCCAGCTTCAACATTAAATAGACTCCGGGACTTGGAATTTTGAGTCGAATATTAATATACATTAACGGGCGCCACGAATTTGGCGCCCGTTTTTTTAATAAAACTTGCCGTTACAGACAGCGCGGAGAACCGTATCATAAGTAACGGCATGTTTTATTTCCTCATGAGGCATGGGTTTGAATATATGTGTATAGGTCCCTGATCTATAAGTTTTATTGAGGAACGGGATATGAAGGTATGAACACAAAGGAGTAAAGCAACCTTAAAAGGGATGCTTTACTCCTTTTGAATTCCAACAGATCATTAAAGATGAGGTGCGCTGAAAATGCGACGTCTTAGAATGGCTTCCTCTGAATTACTAATTTTCCTTTCTTATGCTTATGATGATACGCCTCTGCGATTCCCTCTGCGGTGAAAGGGAAAATTCCATCCACATGAACCTCCAGCTTGTGTTCTTGGACGCTTTGGACGATGGCTGCTAAATCACTGGGGTTCGGTTCAATATAGGCAAATTGGGATTCGATTGCGCGAATCTTTGGATGCGTAGCAATTGAGGGGTCTACTAGGGAAATAAGCTTGCCGCTCTCCTTCAGAATTGTGTAGTTCTTCGATTCTGTTACTCCTATCCCCGTATCCGTATCAATAACTGTATCCCTCACCATATCCAGTACGATATCTACAGGGCTTACGGCTTTAGCAAAATCGGTGGTGGTGTAATCAATGACCTCATCGGCACCGAGCTGCCGTACAAATTCGTGATTGTGTTTCCGCGCTGTAGTGATAACGTAGGCACCGTGCTGTTTGGCTAGTTGAACAGCGATATGGCCCACTCCCCCTGCACCGGCGTGAATAAGAATGCGCTGTCCCGGCTGCAGTTTAGCATACTGAAATAACGACTGCCAGGCAGTAAGCGCACCCGCCGGTAACGCAGCGGCTTCTACAAACGAAAGGGTTGATGGAATTATAGTGAGTGCGCTCTCTTCCAGTGCCACATAGTCCGCATAGCACCCACCGGCTCTAACCAGCCCCATTACGCGGTCCCCGACTTTCACATGCGTGACCTTCTCTCCGATTTCTTTCACCACACCCGCCAATTCAACACCGAGAACATGCGGGAACTGGACCGGTAACATATGCCGGAATGCCCCCGACAGGACTAGCTGATCTGCGGAACTGACCGTGGTGGCGTACATGTCCACGAGCACTTGGGTCTCTTTTATTATTGGAATAGCTATATCTTGTTCTTCGAAACCCTCGGGATTTCCGTAATCGTGTATAACAATTGCTTTCATAATAAGATCCTCCAATCATTTGTCGAACGTTTGTTGATATAGTCACATCCGTTCAATATAATGATCGTACCAGTGCTGTTAACTCGCTTCAATTGTTAAAATAGTTGTATTCGTTCATTAATAGACAAAATCCGGATACTTATTCATTAAGAAGAGAGGGAGAGTTTACACATGGTTTTAAACGTACACATCGGTATTTCTTTGTAACAAATTTGTAATATGGATAAAAAGGAGTAACTTATGGACAGACGAATACTTAAATCCCGAGAAGCTATTGTCGAGGGTTTTATCGGGCTGATGGCAGAGAAAAATTTTGAGCATATCACCATAAATGAAATTGCTGACCGGGCGAATGTAAGCCGTGGCACCATTTATTTGCATTATACGGATAAGTACGATCTGCTGGATCAGTGTATAAAGTCTCACTTAGTCCAATTAATTGAGAGCTTCCTGCCCTGTGGCGTCACTGGTATTTTCCCTTCCAAATCTTCACTGCGCCACACATTCTAATATTTGAGGGAGCATATTTTCTTCTATGCCGCTGTACTGGAAAACAAAGGCATTCCGACTTTCAGAAACCGTCTGCAGGCTGCACTGTTGCGGGGTCTTGACAAACAAATAGATATGGACGGCATCAATCGGGACATGAATAAGGAGATATTGGTACAATTTCTGGCTTCGGCTATCGCTGGAATGATAGAATGGTGGATTACCCACTCAATGCCCTATTCAGAAGCGGAAGTGGTCGAACAATTGTGGGCGCTGATGGAGCGCAATCAGATGGTGCCTCAGCCATTGGACCAATGAAAGATATGTAAGAAAGGCCCGGGCTACATACCAGTGGCTGATCGACATGACATCTTTAGGAAAGTCTGAAGTTCCTGAGGGAGCGGGAGAGTGTGCATGCGCAGCGGTATCCATTTCGAGAGCACAAATGGCCACATTCCAGATGTGAACTGCGATTTAATGAAGGTTGAAATGACAGTCATTGGGTACAGATTCAATTAATCAACCCTATGTAGGAATGTTTGGCTCGTTTTTATTAAAAAAGCACTGTTCAGTAATTTAAGGGATGGTCTCTCTTCAGAACTTGCCGCTTCAGACAGCACGGGGAACCGTACCATAAATAGCGGCAAGTTTTTTAACCTGTGTAAAGTCGATTTAAGCCATAGATTGCCTATCCCCTAAATCTATCCAAATAAGTGGCAGATCGACTCTATTTTGGTATGGTAAAGTAGGTCGCAGAATGCAGTACGGATAGCAATTCTCGTGCTTTAATTAATAATACTAACATCATTTTAATGGTTGAGCCGACAGCAAGTTTGGATACCAAACGAGCCCATGAAGTGGTCAGTCTAATAGCGCAAGAGGTTAAGTCACGCCAAAAAGCGGCAATTATGATTACCCATGATGAGCGTATGCTTGAATATTGCGATAAAATATACCGGATGCATGATTGCGGATTGTCTTTGCAGCAGGAAATTGAGGGGCGTATTCGTATCTAAGTAGTATCCAGGAATGATTAACGTATGTTACGTCATGAAGACGGACCTGTTCGTTGACAGACGTTTTGTTTATTTTGCTAACGCACTCCGTCCGTCGTATTATGAGGTCAGCCGGTTTTTACGGGTTGACCTCTTTGCGTTAAGTAGTGAAATTATCAGGTTACTTGGATAAACAAAAAAAGAGCCGCGCATTATGCGGCTCTCAATCTGATTTTAGCGTCCGCCTGTATTTGAAGCCCAGACAGGAATGTAACTATTAGGATAATAGCTGTTTGTCATGGTTGTGTTATAGAGAACTAAATTTCCATCATTTTGCATGACCAGCGTGTCACCAGTTGTGTCAGCCGGCAACCCGCTCCCGTGATGGGTTGGAATCCAAGAGGCAGTGTTGGCAAACCAAGCGGCTTGCAGTATAGAAGTATTAATCACCCAAACCTTATCATACCCCCAACCAGTGTAATATTCGTACTTGCCTGAGGCAGGGTTGAATCCATAGCGATATCCATATTGGAATACATCTTGATAGCTTCCGCCATATTTGTATATGACCGGTTTCCCAAATGCTTCAAATTTGAACGAAACGGCCCCACTGTTACTGGTGCCACTACTCCAAAGAGAGGAACCATTCTGATAGATGACAAAATTACCGTCATTCTGCCAAATGGCTGAAAACCTACCATCTTGGGAGGTGAGATAATCGCCTTTCGACATGCTGCCGCCTATAGTAAGCTTATCTCCAAGATAGCTGGCGGAAGCCGTCGCTGGTACGGCAAATGCCAAAAGCAGCAAGCAAGCCATAAGGATTCGAAAAGATTTGGGAAAAAGTTGTTTGTTCATTTGACACGCTCCTATGTTCCTTATAATGGTTATAGCTAAATGCATAGAACAATAAACTCTTACAGTTATTGCATGTTTCTGCGCAGCATTCAGTCAGGAGCGGTGAAGGAGAAATTAACACATCCCCATTAGGTGGAACACGGGAAATAAGATTTAAAATGCTCTCGGGGTCACCTCCTTTGATAGAAAATGTAAATGCTCTTGGTACATATTATGTAATTTGATTTATGCTCTTTAGGAGATAGAGGTTCAGATATGGTACTTGTTGTTAGAAGCCAGTCCACATCATCGTATGACATATACTTTATTTACCATTATAGCAACCGAAAATGGGAAAAGCCATAATTTTCTATTTAAGGTTTCGAAGTTTAAGACGATCGAGGTATACGCGTTTCTTGCAGTCCTTGCAGAAAAGTCAGATGGAGATTAAGCATTGCCCAATTTTTAGAACAAGCCCTCTTTCCAAAAACGGAGATCGCTTCAGGAATACCCCACACCCCAAACCATTCATATAAAGGAAAAAATGCAATGTTAGGAAGCCATTATTGCGAACTATATTTGACGTTTTGAAGTCTGTAAGCGGTTGTTTTTTTATTGAAATTTGCAAGGAGAAGGAAATTTTTCATAATGTAGAGATTTTGTAGAGATTAGGTTTTTAAACTAAGAAAGAAAGTGTTGAAATTTGGGTGAAAGTGTATCAGTAGTTTCGGGAATGGAGGAGAAATGTGTCTTGAATCGAAAACGTAGCATAGGAAAAGCAATACTCTCTTTCTGCCTGGCAATTATGCTTGTCCTGCAGACGGTGGCATTCTCTGTCCCTGCATATGCGGAAAGCACGCCGAGCGCGGACGAACCGCAATCAGTAACTGAGGCGGTATACGATGTGCCGAACAATTCCATAATGATGACGGCAGCCGTGACAGATAAAACGGTGGTGTTTATGGATGCTAATGCAACCTTTCCGCTGAAGGTGACGCAGGGAGCTGAAATTGCTCCAGGCGGTACAATCCAGGGCCGACAGGCATTTACCCTCAAATCAGAGGGCCTCAAGGTGCCGGTGAAGGGGGATTATGCAAATACGCCGGATGAAAATGACACTACCAAGTACATTCAGAAGGGAGACTCGATCGAGCTAAACAGGGATCCCTACTTTAAGGAAGTGGTGCTGCCAACAGCTACCAAATCCTTAATGGCCACAACTGATTTTGGTGTGAAACAGCTTGGCACCGCGTATTTCACCCCAAATAGCATCAAGATTGTATTTAATGGCGACGATTGGTTTTTCAATGGTGTTGGAAAAGCGGTAACCTTCGGCTTTGAAACCACTGCCAATTCGGATGTAACGGGCATGAATTACGGCGATACCAAGCCTATCTCGATTTTCGGGGGAGCGTATGAGCTAAAGAACCCGGATGTTACGCCGGCGTACAGCATCAACTTGACAGGAAACAACTGGCCAAAGAATGGGAGCTGGACTTGGTGGTATGTGACCGTGCCAGCCTATCAGGATGGTTATCTGACCATCCAGTCTACTCCATCCTCTTTTGATGTGCTTGATGCAACAATCAAGCTGCCACTAGATGGGATGACGTTCTATACGAAGCCTGCCGATTACCGTATGGTCTATGTACCGGGCTCCTTCAAGGTAAACGGCACTACGGTAGAGCCAACTATTGATGCAGATGGCGGGCTGAGCTACATTTTCCCGGCGGACACTGGGGTGGATCCAAAGGTTGAGTATCAAGCATGGTTCCATAAGGATGTGTATTATAAAGAATATCGGGGCGTGGGGCTCGATCCCGGTCGATCTAACGGACAGCGTTTTGATCCAAAAGTTGAACTGAGGGATGAGAGTGCTAGTGTAAAAGCCAGCGCAGTACGGGAAACGTGGGTAGCACCCGACTGGATTCAAGCCTCGGCTTCATATGACCATCCAAATGAAACGATTACATGGAAAGTAACGGTTAACCAATATAACAAAAAAGGGTTAAAGGACTTTTCTATAACAAATGTATTACCTGCTGGGCTGGATTTTGAATCGGCTGCATGGAAGACAACGGTAGATGGTACTGTATCTGAAGAAACACAAATTACACCAGATTCAAACGGAGTTTATTCCTTTGGGGATATTAACGGTAAAGTAGAATTATTAATTAAGAGCAAGGTGAAAAGCGGTTCCAGCTTCAGAATCGACCCTCGTGCCAACTGGAATATGGATACACCAAATGGCATACAGAACAACGATGTCATGACTGGCACAAGACCTAACGCAGTGACTGACGAGGCGATTGTCACCATTGGGGCGCACACTTTTACAAAAACAGGCGCTATTACGATGGAGGATTATAACCTGGGCGGCATTACATGGACCGTTAATCTAACGCCACAGTATGCCTTGCCAAATGCTGCGGTATACGATGTGCTGGTGCACGGCGGAGATTTGAACGTCTTGGACAACGCTGTGGATGAAACGGGCGAGGTGAGTGCGGAAACGATTGCGAAAATCAAAGGAAACGTCAATTCTGCGCAGCTTTGGAAGCAATATCAGGCGGGAACTCTAAAGACTAATGCAACCAGCCTGACCATAAAAAATATTCCTTTAACCGTGGATGGTAAAGTGGTGGCGGATTTGATCAAGGTGACCGGATACACCGACGAAGCTTCATCCTTCAGCTTCCGTGCACTTGAGACCAACACAGACATCCTCTTCAGACAGGATATTAACGCAGGGAAAACAATCTGGAATCGGGCTTTGCTTATTGACGGCGAAACCGTGAAACAAGCGCAAAACAGCGCCAACCTTCACCTGCGTATGCTGAACAAGGATATGCTTACGGCATCCTACCCTATTAAGGGGGATGGGACGGCTGACACATGGTATACTCCGAACAACGTTCAACGCTATATCGGTTATGACAGCTCATCAAGCGGCGATGCATACACCTTGGCTGGTTATGACCGGATAACTAAGACGGTCACCTTCCGCCTAGGCATCAATATGCCGGGTTACAACACAGTCGAAATGGCGAAAGACGGCGGAAGTCGGGTCATCACCAATGTGAAGCTGGTGGACACCTTACCCGAGGGTTGGGAATTCGTTCCTTTTGGAGATGGAAAGGACTATGAACTTTATAAGGGCTACTCGGATAATGTCAGCGGCACTGGCTATGGGGTTCGAAACAACGCCGTGTCAATCATTGAGCCAAACAACCCCGCTCATGTGGCGAGTTTCTCCCATAGCGGTAATGAAGGCACCTTCACCTTCTCCAAGTTGGAAAGCCCTTATGTCATTCTGGTGAAGGCAAGACCTTCCAATGCGGCTCTGGAGAAATATTTAGAGGAGTACACCACCAACGGCACAGACAAGCAGGTGCTGTATAACAAAGCCGACCTACATATGACATGGGGCGGAGAAGAGAAGATTCTCACCGAACAGCGCAAAGTTATTGTACCTATTCAGACTCTGGGCAAGTCGGTAACTAAACCAGTTCCAGGGGTGCTGGAGTGGACGGTGAACTATACCCCACCATTCAACATGGAGCAGGGCGTTTATTTACAGGATACCCTAGGTGCAGGTATGAATCCGCGCTATGAAGTAAACGGAAAGCTTGTACTGACAGCGCCTAGTATGGCGGTCTATCCTGCTAAACTGACTGCCGGCGGCGCTCTGGAACGAGACGGTGCTGCACTGAATCTCAGCGACCCGAATTCTGAGGTTCGGGTGGAAGCCGAGCCGGGTGAGGACGGCACCACGGTTCTAACATTCAAAATGGACAACCCTAATAAGTTTTACCAGTTAGTGTACCAAACCGAGGTTGACCCTTCTAAAGCGAAAGCTGGCGACAAAATGGGCAACGAGGTAAAGCTGATGGGCGATGATAAGCTGAAATCTGTCAGTGCCAAAAGTGAAAGCACACTGGACAATTCAGACGTAGCCGGCAGTTCAAGCTCCAATGCCCTGCTGCCCCTGAAAAAGGTAGATCCCAACAACAATCCGCTAAAAGATGTAGAGTTCACGCTCTATAAGAAAGGCGACGGAACTCAAGTCGCTAAAGGAACAACCGATAGCGGAGGGAAACTTAATCTACTATTCCCGGATCCAGGGTATTACGAGCTGAAAGAAACTTATATTGACACAACGACATGGTTGCCAACTATAAGAATTTATCAGGTGTACGTAGGGAATACGCCTGGAAAGCCCATCTGGGTAGACGGCGTGAAGGTAACCTCTGATAATCCGCTGGTCGTGCCTACGCCGGCGCAAGGAAAGCTGACCATTAGTAATAAGGTGGAAGGAAACGGCAGCGACTCTTCCAAGGTTTTTGAATACACCGTGAACTTCACTGGCGAAGGCAAGGACGGAGAGTACGCCTATAAGAAGTCGGATAATACGTTTGGCACGATCAAGAGCGGAGACAAGATTACCCTCAAGCACGGGGAATCTGTGACGTTCCCGGTATTGCCAGCGGATCTGGTGTATACCGTAACCGAGGCCGATTATACGACCGTTGACGGTTATACCACCACGCCGGAGACGAGAGAGCTATCGGGCACAATCGTGAATAAAGGCGACCACAAGGCGGACTTCATCAATGAGCGAACCGTTAACAAGCTGACCGTCAGCAATACGGTCATGGGCAATGGCGGCGACAAGACGAAGGAGTTCGAGTACACCGTCCTCTTTGAGGATGCAGGCAAGGATGGAAGCTACTCTTACTTGAAATCGGGCGGCGGCACAGGTACGATCAAGTCCCGTGATACCTTCAAGCTCAAGGATGGAGAGACACTGGATATTTTGGATCTGCCTAAGGCTCTGAAATACACCATTACCCAGAAGGAATACACAGCCGACGAATACGTGACCATTCCTGAGGAACGGTATTATACCGGAGTTATGGAGGGCAAAGATGAAGATGCCCCATTTACGAACCTGCGAGTCTTGAAGGGCGGCCTACTAATCAGCAACACGGTTAAAGGCAAAGACGAAGACAAACAGATGCCGTTCAAGTACACGGTCACCTTCACAGGCGAGGGAGAGAACGAATCCTACTCCTATGAGAAGTCGGACGGCAGCAAGGGTGCAATTAAGAGCGGGGAGACCTTCGAGCTTGCAGATGGCCAGACGCTCGTTGTGCAAGGACTTCCGACAGATCTTCAGTATAAGGTGACCCAAGATGATTATACGAATGACGGCTATGTGACGGATCCCGAAAGTCTCGTTCGCACAGGCACCATTCCGGAGAAAAAAGTGGCCGAAGCACACTTTGTCAATACCCGCCCGTATCTGGAAGGCGTACTGCGTGACAACAACACAGGAGAAGTCATTCCGAATGCGCCCATTACGGTGACCGATCTGAAGACAGGCAAGGAGCTTCAGGTGGAGACGAATGAGAAGGGTGAATATTCGGTCCCAGTCACAGCGGATACCGACTATACGATCACATATACGAAGAGGTATCAGGTAGGCGGGAAGGATGTCCCTGTAGAATTCACGCAAAAAGCAAATGTGGACGGCAGCGTGACAGGCGAGACCGTTCCGGCGGACATTACGGCGGTAGGGATCGTTATGTTCAAGCAGCTGGATGGAGCGACAGAGCTATTCAACGATTCGTTTACCAGCCAGATGCATATCTATTTGAAGGACCAGGCCGGCAATTATATTACGGAGAACGGTCGTCCCAAGGCGTTTCCGATGGCTTCGAACGGAACTTTCTCCGTGGAAGGGCTAAGCGAGCAGAAGTACACAATGGAAGTTCGCTATAAAGCTGAGACCGGCGAAGAACTGCTCCTCAAAGTGACGCAACTGGACGTGAAAGCTAACGGAGAGTTGAATATTTCCGAGGAATTGGTCGACCCTTACGGTACGGTTTATGATGAAACGACAGGAGATGCCACCACTGGCAAGAAAATTGACGGAGCCAAAGTTACATTGTATTATGCGGATACGCAGCGGAATAGAGATAACGGCCGCATTCCGGATACGAAAGTAACGCTTCCTGCGGTTCCAAATTTTCCGCCGCACGACAACGAGAGCCCGGAGCAGGATAGCGACGCAAATGGCTTCTATGCGTACATGGTGTTTCCTGAAGCGGATTACTATTTGATCGTAACGAAGGATGGATACGAGACGCACAGGAGTGATACGATTTCTGTCGATTTTGACATTGTAAAATACGACGTGCCAATGAAGCCGATCAGTTCTGGTGGCGGCTCCGGCGGCAACTCCGGCAACGGCAACAGCGGAACCGACAACAGCAACAGCGGAACCGACAACGGCAACAGCGGAATCGGCAACGGCAACAGCGGAACCGACAACAGCAACAGCGGAACCGACAACGGCAACAGCGGAACCGACAACGGTAACAGCGGAACCGACAACGGTAACAACGGAACCGACAACGGTAACAGCGGAACCGACAACGGCAACAGCGGAACCGACAACGGTAACAGCGGAACCGACAACGGCAACAGTGGAACCGACAACGGTAACGGTGGAACCGACAACGGCAACAGCGGAACCGACAACGGTAACAGCGGAACCGACAACGGTAACAGTGGAACCGACAACGGCAACAACGAAACCGACAACAGCAACAGCGGAACCGACAACGGCAACAACGAGCTGGACGATGCTCCGATGACTGGAGACAACAGCGTACCGCCAATCTTCTATATGGCTTTGGCGCTGATGTCCTTGATGACGATCGGGTTCTGTTTACTCGGTAACAAGAAGAAAAAGTACATCCAGTGACCGGAAAGGCGGTAAGAAAATGAGTAAAACTAAAAAAATTCTTATCGCCGTTTCCTTCCTTGTGCTGGTATTTTCTCTCGTTAGTGCTGCGAGAACTCTCCTGCGGGATTATGCTGAGCAGCAGAAACTCGAAGAGCTGACAAAAGTTTGGGAGGATGGGTCGGACAAAGTCGGAGGGGATGCATTCCCCTCCCTTTTGTTCAATAAGGCGAATGAGCCGATCATGCTCCCCGAATTTCGAGAGCTCTATGAGAGGAACCCGGACATCGTCGGCTGGCTGAAGATTGACGGTACCCGAATTGAGTACCCAGTCATGCAGAATCTACAGGATGCCGAGTACTATCTCAATCATGATTTCGATAAAAAGGCAAACAAAGGCGGCCTCCCATTTTTGGACGCGCATAGTCGGACCAACGGCTCGGACATTTTGCTGATTCATGGACATCACATGAAAAGCGGCTGGATGTTCAAAGATTTAATGAAGTACAAGAACGAAAGCTTTTATAAAGAGCATGCTACGTTCCAGTTCAGCACGCTTTACGAAAAGGAAGAGTATGAGATAGTTGCCGTTATTCTTTCAAAAGTTTATCGCAAATCGGACGACGTTTTTAAATACTACCAGATTGAGAATGTAAGTACGCCCGCCGAGTTCGATTCGTATGTTCAGAACATCAAAAAACTCGCTCTTTATGACACTGGAGTAACAGCCCGGTATGGCGACAAGCTTATTGTGCTGTCCACGTGCGAGTACTCGACCGAAAACGGCCGGTTAGCGGTGGTCGCCCGAAAGCGTTAATGACGATGTTAAAACACGAAATCAATCTGCTTCATATCGCGTTCTCCACTTGGAGGACGCGATTTTTTTTGCCTCCGAAACTCTGTGGCGTTATATCCTTGTTCTTACAATGCCCCTGCATCTCTCGCCGAATAGAACGACGGGTAAATCGGTCGATAATGTAATTCCTCTCTTATACGCGTTGTATCAAATATATCGTAAGAAAAATCGCAAAAATAATTACCGTTACAGACAGCGCGGAGGAATGTATCATAAATAACAGCAAGTTTTTTTGGAAATAATGAGATAAAAGGAGAGATGAAAATGTCCTATATCGTTGATTTTAATCATGTGTCTACGGTTGGTTTAGAGTCTTCACCTGTAATAGAAGCGCTTGCTGGTTTGCGTGCTAATGAAGCCCGTTATTTCATGAACAAATACAAGCACGAATTTACGGTTGTACAAGCTAGCGACAGCCAAGAGACCCTTGATTATGTGAACCGCATTTTGAAAGAAGAACGTGATATTGAGTTTGCGGCCAAGCCTTTAGAAACGTCGCAGTTTCAAGTGGAAAATATCAAATTTGCCTATGTCTTTTATGAGGATGGTCTTGGGGTCAACGTCATGTATACGGTGGATGACCCTAAGAAGCGGGCCGTTGGCTTCAAGCTTTCTGAGGGGATGGAGGTGCCAAAGGAGTTAGAAGAGAAGTTTAAGTTTGCCAGGCAGAAGTCTAAACTAGCTGGTACCATTCGGGGTTCGTTTTTTGTAATTAAAAGAGAATATTAAAGTAAGCAAAAGCGCAATTGAAGGAATCCATCGACTTTTTTTATTTGCAAAAAAATATGTAATCAAAGGAAGGGCCTTTCCACAAAAGGATGGCCCTAAATCTTGCCGTTACAGACAGCACGGAGTACTGTATCACAAGTAGGGGCAAGTTTATTTGTACTACAAAGAAGGTAAGATAGCAGCGTGAAGTGTTTCTCGCGTTTTGCGTTAGTGATGGAAAGCTGCTTGCCGATTGGCTCCCGTTTCTTTTATATGGGACCACGTTGAAGGTCCGCTCTTTGTTTAGCTTTCGGTTACTTGCACTTATCCGTGCGTACCTGGCTTTGCAATATAACTAATTTCCGAAAGGACACCAGCGAAAAATCTCGACTCACCGAGAAGAAAAAAATCCACAGCAACCGCGTTTCAACAGTTTTTGGTGGACATTTTACAAGCGTATCCTAATGGTCGGATGGAAACGCGAAACGAGCCCTAGAAGCGATGCTAGGGGCTCGTTTTTTTTGTTTTTTGCCAGATGTTCTTGCATGTCAGACTTTGGCCACAGAGTAATTAGCATAACCTTAAAAAGATACTTGACAAAGATGATCATCTGTAACTATAATACTTACAACTTAACTTGTAACTTTAATTGTTACAGCTAATAAGTGTAAAAGGGAGTTCTTTGAATGAAAATAGAGGTTTGGTCGGATTTTGCCTGTCCCTTTTGTTTTATCGGAAAACAAAGATTCGAAACAGCACTTGAACAATTTGCTAACAAAGATGACGTGCAAGTCGTTTTCAAAAGTTTCGAGATAGATCCCCAAGCTCCAAAAAGCGTAGATCATGATGTACACGACATGCTGGTTGGCAAGTATGGAATGAACCGTCACCAAGCAATCGCGATGAATAACAATATCGGCAAGGAAGCCGAAGACGCTGGACTAGCGTTTCAGTTTGATTCGATTCAACTAACCAACACGTTTGATGCCCACCGATTAGCTAAATACGCATTGGAGCAAGGAAAAGAAAGAATATTACAAGACTTCTTCAAGGCATATTTTATGGAAGGTCGGCATTTAGGGGATCATGAAACATTAATTGAACTAGCTGTACAAGCAGGATTTAACGTGGATGAAATTCGCCATGTTCTTGGTGGAGATGATTATGCTGAAGAGGTCCGTGCGGATGAGGAGAAAGCACAACGACTTGGCGCAACGGGAGTGCCTTTCTTCGTCATAGATCGAAAGTATGCCTTATCTGGAGCACAATCAAGCGACAAATTCCTGCAAACTCTGACGACAGCGTGGAAGGATTCTCAGCTGTTGCAAGTGTTGAATGACACCGCTAAGGATTCAAAATCCACAGATACATGCTGTGATGGTGCATGCAGCATCAAATAATGTAGCGATCTATAACGTGTGTTTGCAGATTAGGGTCATTCTAATGTTAGGCCATCATAGGAATAAAAAATATACGAGGTTAAAGGAGTAAATATTATGTCCAACTTGTCCATCGAAGTATTTACAGGTTCAACTCAGGCTTTTAACGTCAACTCTGCTATTGTATACGGAGAAAAGGACGCCGTTCTGGTCGATGCTCAATTTTTGCTCAGCGATGCACACCGTTTGACCGCGAGATTGCTCGAGCTGGGTAAAAACCTGACGCACATTTACGTAACCCACTTTCATCCAGATCACTACTTCGGTCTTCAGGTCGTTAAATCGGCGTATCCTCAAGCTCAGGTGCTCGCTCTGGCAGAAACAGTTGAGGATATTAAGAATACATTCGCCAAAAAAATCGATCAATGGAAGCCTGCAGTTGGGAACAACGTTCCTGACGTACCAGTAATTCCGGATGTACTGAATCAGGATGTCATCGAACTCGAAGGAAACGAACTGAAAATCAAGGGCCGCTTGCAAGGTGATACACCGAATAACAGTTATGTATGGATTCCTTCGATTAAAGCGCTCATTACCGGAGATATTGTTTATAATGATACCTTTGTATGGACGCTCGAAACTAATGCAGAATCCCGTCAGGCATGGCACCAGACTCTGGATGAGCTTGAGTCTTTGAATCCTGAAATCGTGATCGCAGGACATCAGGCTTACAATACCCAAAATACTCCTGAAGCGATCGCACACACTCGTCGTTACCTCGTTGCTTTTGATGAAGTGCTAAGCGAATCACCAACAACAGATCAAATCATTGCGAATGTGAAATCTCGCTTCCCAGAGCTGAATACTGTCGAAATTGGATTGATCCTTGCCGCCAAAGCTTTCGGGGTGAACCATGCCGAGTAATCTGGAAATTATCAAAAGCACATATGAAGGAGATTCCAAGGAAAACGGTGTGAAGTACCAAACCTATTTGGCTGAACATGCGGAATGGACAGAAGCAGCAGGATTTCCTTACGCTGGAACATATATTGGCTATGATGAAATTTCCAAAAATGTGTTCTTCCGTCTGGGAACGGAATGGGATGGATACAAAGTAGAAGTCAGCGAGTTTTATGAAGATGGTGATACCGTTGTTGCGGTAGGTGTATATTCAGGAACGTACAAACAGACGGGTAAATACTTCGAAGCAGATTTTGTGCATATATGGAAGCTAGAAGATCAGAAGATTTTGAAATTCAAGCAATATGTTGATAGTTATCTGGTGCAGAATGCTATGGTATCTGAATAATAATCGGCCTTGACGGTTCAGAGCCATCTCATACGGTTCTCTGGGTACCTTCGAAAAAGACGGTCCTTGGCGGTGTTCCAATCTACGAAAACGAGCATGTGTGGATGGCAGACAACCAGACTCCAGAGAGTCGTGATCACTGGCGTGAGCTTTTGGACCAAATTCTAGCGCTGAATCCGGAACGGGTTATCCCTGGTCATTACCTGGGTGAGAGCTCCGGAGATGGAAAAGGCTCATCCAGACTTCAAAAATACAAGTGACTTGGAAACGAGCGCTCAGGTAATCAAAGGTGAGATTTCCTGGCCATGAGTTAACGCGGACCCCGTGAATTAAGTTTGAAGATCGTTAAATCATAAAACGCCCGGGTTTTATTCGAGGCCACTGAACAACCCCCAAAACAACATCCTTTTCCGGTGATATTCGGATTGGATGTTGTTTTATATTCTTCGATTCCTCTCAATCCAATAAGGATAGTTACCTATTAAATTATAAGGGGATGGTTGTTACTATGAACTTTATAAAATTGCATCTCGCTACCGTGGGCTTTGATATATGAGTTAGAATTTAGGTAATTAAACAAATAATTCAAACGCTAAAAATGGTTTGAGAAATTACTTGGACATGGTAATTGGGACATCTTCACGTTAATAGGGGACAATAGTTTAGTGTTTTTTACAGCTTTTTCATGAAAAGACTATCCTACGTTCCGTCTTAGATCCAAAATATTTAGAATACTGTCTGGTCAATCAATATGGCATTGGAGATTGGAATGATAGTTTGTTCTGGCTTCATGGATTAAATGCTACTTATAGAATTCGCATTTCCAGAGGTTTTTATATTCTTCGCGTATACCGCCATTCAATAATATTGCTAAAGCTGCAATGTCGTCCAAATATTATTTTCAGCGCATGCTCCATGCATAATCGGGTTTTACCCTTATTTTAAAGATGATAAAAGGGAAAATGTCCAAACAAATCGAATACTATTGAATAAAATATTTGTTTAATTCAGCGTGCGGAGGACTCGATTATGATTAGGAGTACAAGCCTTCTTATCCCCCCTGTGCGAAAATCGTTGGTGTCAAGGCCGCGACTGACGTGCAAGCTAGAGGAAGGAATGGAGACCAAGCTGACTTTGTTATCCGCCCAAGCAGGCTATGGCAAAACGACAGCGTTAAGTGAATGGGCGAGGCAATGCCGTTGCCCGGTTGCCTGGATCTCGCTGGATAAGTACAATAACGATTGGAGCGCATTCTGGAGCTGCGTCTTGGATTCCATACGAGAAAGTTTGCCGCGGTTCGGGGAATCGATTGGATTTCTACTTGAGCAAGAGTCGGCGGCTTCCATTGATTCCTCCATTTCAGCGTTCTTGAATGAGCTAAATTTGATTAAAGACGATTTTGTTCTTATTCTTGACGACTACCATGTCATTGAGAATGCGCCTGTAAACGAATCGATACGATATATGCTTGAACATCTGCCTCCTCATGTCCATCTCTATATAGCAAGCCGAACAGAATTACTCTTCCCTACAGCCAGGCTGCTGGCAAAAGGGGAGATTAATGTTATTCGGGTCGATGATATACGATTCGAGCTGGAAGAGGGGTTTGTTTTCTTTCGGGAGACGACAGACTTATCTTTGACGGAAAAGCAAGTGGTCGAGTTGTTCCATCAAACGGAAGGCTGGGTAAGCGGACTGCAGCTTGCGGCCATTTCACTGAAACGAAGCGGCAACATTGCCGACACGATTAGCCAGTTCAATGGTCGACAGCGTCATATCTCCGATTATTTGTTGGAAGAAGTTTTTGAGCATTTATCGGTATCTTTGCGGGAATTCCTGCTGGCCACCTCCGTTCTAAATCGCATGAACTGGGAGATGTGCCTAGCGGTAACGGGAAAGGCCGACAGTCAAGACCAATTGGAACAGCTAGAACAGCTGAATTTGTTTATTGTTCCGCTGGACGATCAGCGCAATTGGTTCCGGTATCACCATCTGTTGTCTGAGTTCTTGCAACAACTAAGTGCTAGAGAACATACGGAGCTGTGGAAACAATCGCATCATCGGGCCGCAGCTTGGCATGAGAATGAGGGGCTCTACGAAGAGGCAGTGGAGCATTACATTAAAGCGCAGCAAGCAGATGATGCGGTCCGGCTTATCGACCGCCTCTTGCCGGAACTCATGCAATCGAAGGGCAGTGTGCTTGTTAGATGGATTACTTCTCTACCGGAGAGCAGCTACGAGCACATGCCGACATTCGAATTGTTCTATATCTCCAATTTATTAATGGATGGAGAATGGAGTCGGGGGTTGCACAGGGCCGAGCAAGCGGAAAAGCGGTTTGAAGCCATGAGAGGGTTTATCCCTGAGCCCGAATGGAATCAGTTAATCGGCAATCTTTATTACTTATGCGGTATCTTCTCTTATTTGCAGCAGGATTTGCCACTAACTTCACGATATTTCGAGCTGTCAGAGCTATATCTGCCGGAAGGCAGCAGCTTTCAGAGGATTTCAAGTAAAAGGTATCAGGGGCACGAAGGATTTATGGATCTTCTCTCCCTAACCAACAATCTTCGCGAGGTGGAACAATTTCTGCTGAAGTGGGTTAAGACGTGGGAGAAGAAAAGAAACTACCCGTTTGTTGGATATCATTATTTGTCTTATTGTCTGCTTCTATATGAGTGGAATCGGATTGAAGAGGCGGAGCTTTATCTTGGACAAGCGATAAGTCGGGACGATCTGCGTACCAACGTGTGGATCTGGATTCATCTTGGTCTCGCTTCATCCTGGATTCAACGTGCTTTGGGGAGAGAAAGCCAGGCGATAGAATGGCTGAACGATCTGGGCTCAAACGTAGATTCGCCCGATCAGCAAGTCATTTGGAAGAGGATTAAGGCGGAGCAAGCTCAGCTGTTCCTGAGCCAAGGTCAGCCTCAGCAGGCCTGTGATTGGTTGGAGCAAAGCGGGATATCGCATTTGGACGAAGTTAAGCCCCGCTATTTTGAGGAATATCTAATTCTGGTGAGAATTCTCGCGGCAAACAACCGGATTGAGGACGCTCAACAATTGCTCGAGCAGTTGGAACGTCTGGCGGACAAGGAGAATCGTCTGCGAGGCCGAATTAAGCTGAAGATCGTACAAAGTATGGTGCTTCGACAATCCGATCATCCCCAAGAGGCATTTGAAACTTTGGTGACCGCTTTGAGGCTCTCGGAACCGGCGGGCTATATTCGCAGCTTCCTCGATGAAGGTCCGCTGATGGTTAAAATGCTGGCCGAGCTTCTGAACGAGCAGCAAGAGGCTGCGATGCCACTAGTGCCCTTGAAATATATCCATCTTCTTCTTGAAGCCGCAGGCAGCGACTTGTCTTATAAGTCTTTGTCGAATGAAGCTCTGACCGAACAGGAAGAGAAAGTGCTTGGTTTGCTCACAGAGGGATTAATATATAAGGAGATAGCCGTTCGACTTAATATTTCATTGGACACGGTAAAATTCCATATGAAAAACGTTTATCGTAAGTTAGGGGTAAACAATCGGACGCAAGCCATTCAACGAGTCAAGCAGCATCGGCATCTGAATTAATGCATGTATTTCGGGAAGAGGAACAATGCCAAGAGGCCTGCGAGGATTTAGGGAATAGCCTGTACGTGTTTCTATCCCGCCGACTAAACGACGAGAGCAGAGGTCGTGACGGTATTGAAAGCGCTAGGTAACGTAAGCCGATTGTTATTCAAGAGACAGTACCCTTGGGGGACTGTCTCTTGTGTTAAGCGGGAATCACGGCGAGAACCTTACTTGTTACCCTATACTAGTACGCCCTTCCTAGATCGAATATGTTATCAAATCTAGTCGAGCAAGAGGCACCTAAACGGGTACCTTCCGATTTCGCAGCTTAAAAACGACTGATCGCAACAAATACAGCGAATGCGAAGAAGACGATGTTCACGCTAATTTCTCGATATTCCTTACGCTTAACATGAAAGAGAGCGCCGAAAAGAACAACTGCGGCAAGTCCTATCGCGGCAATTGGCGTCAACACAGGCGAGACATTTGTCGCTTGAGGCAGAATGATTCCAATTGCCCCGAGCAATTCTGCTAATCCAATAAAGACCACGAACTTTTTTGAAACGTCCTGTACCCATCCCCAAGACGCTTTGGCTTTTTCATACTGAAACGCCTTCAACCATCCTGAGTAAACAAAGCCCAGTGCTACCAGACCTTGAACGATCCATAACGCGATATTCATTAATGATGCCGCCTCCTGACTACTACTTATTCACTACTTGCTAAAGGTATAATAGACCTAAGTAATTAATTTAAGGAAGTAGGCACTTTAACTAAACATAGTTAACAAAAAGTTACCTTAACAAAGCAAAGGGAAACGGGAGGGTTCAATGAAATCGTATTGCAAGTTTGAATCGGCACTGGATATTTTGGTAGGGAAATGGAAGTCTGTCATTCTGCTTCAACTTATTTCGAACGGCATAATGAGATTCAGTGAGCTACAAAGAGCAATACCGGATATAAACAAAAAGATGCTCACTCAACAATTAAGAGAACTGGAGTATAACGACATCGTTTATCGCAAGGTGTATAGCCAAATTCCACCGAAAGTGGAATACTCCATTTCAGACTACGGCAAAGGTTTAAGCACTGTGTTACAGGCACTGAACGATTGGGGAGAGGCTCATAGCGAGCATATGATTGAGCTATACGGAGCAGATCGTTCAGGAAATTAATTTGGGTGAAAAACGATGGCGAGCAGAGGTTATATAAGCCTGCTAGGCGTTAAATAATGCGGAGGGCACCTGTTAAGGTGCCCAAAAACTTGCCGTTACAGACAGCGCGGTGAACCGTATCACAAGTGATGGTAAACAGGATTAGGCAGGAGATAGTTCTGGATGAATACTACATAAATAAGCTAAATGAGGGAAAGAAAATGGAGGATAGATCTATGGCTAAGTTAAATGAATTTGAGATCCTCGTACGTGATGCCTTATCTAGAAGACTATATAGTGGTTGTAAGGAGTGTAAGTGTGACCGCTATCGCCTGATCAACAAATGATCGCTCCGGACGAGATTTCAAGATTACGGTTAGTCCGATTAACGATACGATTAGCGCCTGCGCCAAAGCCTTCGCATTGATACCACGCTTGAGCTCACCTGATTGTATACCTCGTTCAATGGTTTCTTGAAATATAACAGATAGGTACATTTGATGTTCCCTGGTGAGAATTTCAAATTTCTCGTCATGAGGCGCAAGTTCGACCATGGTATTGATGCAAAAACAGCCCCGACTGCGATCTTCTGCATATTCCTCAGCAACCACGCTTTCAAAATAAGCGGAAAAAGCTTCTATTACAGAAGAATGGTTCTGTAGTCTAGCTCGTACATCGGAAGCACGGGACATCGTGTATCTCCGTAGCGCAGCTTCGAACAATTCTTTCTTGTCTCCAAAGGCCGAGTATATACTGGGGCGTTGGATCCCCATTCTGGCAGTTAAATCACTTAACGAGGTAGCTTCATATCCCTTTTCCCAAAATAGCTCCATCGCTGCTTCTAATACTTTTTGTTCATCAAATTCACGGGTTCTTGCCATAATGAATACCCCTCGTTAATCTTAAATTTTTGTTCATTACTCCATGATTCCGGACATCTCAACTGTCGATTTTTCTGTACCAAAAAGTATATTATTATTTTATATTCAGCCGGATAATTTGTCAAATGAAGCTGGGTTTATTTCAACAAGGGAGAAGATTACATAAGAAAATGACCAGTACAATCATTTTTTTTATTGACATTAAGTATAACAGCGGGCTATATTTACTGGGGATAATAACGTACCGATTAGTATGTTATTTTTGTTATCATGTCATTTGAATGGGGGAAAGGTGTGTACAAAACAGAGGAGGTTTTAGAAAAGGCAGCAGTCAACACCGATAGCAAGGCAGCTTCGTCACAGGCACCGCTGATCGGGTCTGATTCAGAGCAACCTGCTTCCATGTCTCGCTATGTGACTCTATTGTTTGCGGTTGCCTGCGGGATGTCGGTTGCCAATATCTACTTCGCACAACCGATACTCGATCGGCTGTCAAGCGAGTTCGGAATTGACTATTCTATCATTGGTATCGTTGTTACCATCACGCAGATTTTTTATGGATTGGGACTGCTGCTGTTGGTGCCGCTTGGAGATTTACTGAACCAACGCCGTTTGGTTATCGGTCAGATGTTATTGTCCATGATAGCTCTGGTTGTCGTTGGAACGGCGGCCAACAGCACCGTATTATTTGCAGGTATGGCTATGGTGGGCCTGCTAGCCGTTGTGACGCAGACTCTTGTGGCGTTCGCGGCAACTATGGCAGCACCTGCCGAACGGGGACGTGTCGTTGGCATGGTAACAAGCGGGATCGTAATCGGCATACTTCTTGCGCGGTCCATTTCAGGAATATTAACCGATCTTGCGGGTTGGCGATCCGTGTATTTGGTCTCTGCAGCGCTGATGCTTGTTATGGTTTGTATGTTTTATAAGGTACTGCCTCGTGTTGAACGCGAGGTGAAATCACTGTCCTATCCTCAACTGCTAGGATCGGTGTTTAGGTTATTTATTCAAGAACGAATATTACGTATCCGTTCTGTTCTCGCTCTGCTGATTTTTGCTGATTTCAGTATTTTATGGACTTCACTCGTACTGCCTCTTAGCTCTGCACCATTATCGCTTTCGCACAGTGCAATTGGAGCATTCGGTCTTGCAGGAGTAGCTGGAGCGTTAGCTGCAGCTCGAGCGGGGAAGCTTGCTGATCGAGGTTATGGACAGAGAACGACGGGCACTGCTCTAACCTTGTTATTAGTTTCATGGTTGTTCATCAGCTATACAGAACAATCGCTGTTCGCATTGGTCATTGGTATCGTGCTTCTCGATTTGGCCGTGCAGGCCGTACATGTTACGAATCAGACGATGATTCTCCCGTTGCGTGCGGAGGCTCGTAGTCGGCTTACTGCCGGGTATATGGTGTTCTATTCGATTGGAAGTGCCGGTGGTTCAATTGCTTCGACCCACATCTACGCGCATTACGGCTGGGAAGGAGTATGCGTGCTTGGGGCTTCTGTTAGTGCTGTAGCGCTGCTATTTTGGGCAATGACCCGCCGCACTACGGCTGCTGCAATAAAGTAAGCTTCTGTCGCATGAGGTACAGATTCAGCATCATAAATCTGGAGCTGCAAATCAATCTGAATTAATTTCTCTCAATTTGATATACCGAGAGAAACTTTTAAATTAAAGGAGCGGGTGTTCGTGGAAATAGGTATAACTTCGTTTGTAGAAACCAAGCCGGATGTTCACACGGGTGAAGTGATCAGTCACGCACAGCGGCTGCGTGAAGTTGTCGAGGAAATTGTCCTTGCTGATCAGGTGGGACTTGATGTGTTTGGCATAGGTGAGCATCATCGGGAGGATTATGCGGCATCTTCACCAGCTATTGTACTGGCTGCGGCTGCAGCGCAGACGAAACGGATACGGCTGACCAGCGCTGTGACGGTGCTTTCTTCCCTTGATCCGGTGCGCGTGTTTCAGGATTTTGCTACGCTCGACGGCATTTCAAATGGACGCGCGGAGATTATGGCGGGCCGAGGGTCCTTTATCGAATCTTTCCCATTGTTTGGCTATGATTTGGACGATTATGCCGAGCTGTATGAAGAGCATTTGGAACTGCTCCTTAAAATACGGGGATCCGAGAAAGTAACCTGGAAGGGCGGGCATCGGCCAGCGATTAACAATTTGGGCGTATATCCACGGCCCGTTCAGGATTCAATGCCGATATGGGTTGGCAGCGGAGGCAGACAGGAGTCGGCTGTCCGGGCAGGTTTGTTAGGACTCCCACTGATGCTGGCGATCATTGGTGGAAGCCCAACGAATTTTGCACCGCTCGTGCAGCTGTATAAGAAAGCAGCGGCGCACGCTGGCCATGACGAATCGCGGCTTAAGGTTGGGGCGCACTCGATAGGATTTGTTGGAGAGAATACGAAGCGAGCTGCAGATACATTTTTTCCTTCTACCATGGCAGGTATGAATAGATTAGGCATGGAGCGGGGATGGGCGCATTATGATCGTTCTAGCTACGATGCCGCGCGCAGCTTCGAAGGTGCACTGTATGTCGGCGATCCCGAGACGGTTGCCCAGAAGATCATTCACCTTCGCAAAAATGTAGGCGTTACACGCTTTATGCTGTATGTACCGTTAAGCACGATGCCGCATGCCGAGGTAATGAGAGCCATTGAGCTGCTTGGAACAGAGGTAGCTCCCCGAGTTCGAGAGGAAGTAGCCAAGTGGGAAGCTGAGATGGACATCTGAAAGTACATTGAATGATATTGGAGGAATTTGCATGGATTTCGAAAGTCGGGTATTACCGGAATTAAGGCCGATATTAACACAATTTCCTGGTTTTCAACTGGAGAGAAATTTAGAACTGAGCAGGAGCTATTTGTCGAGTTCTCCTATTGAGGGGTCAACGCATGTACGCACGACAAGCCGCATGGTTCCAAGCGCAGAAGGGGAGGTACGGGTCAAAATTTACGAACCAAGTGAGCGAACGGAAACGGATGCTAAGCTTCCGGCGATGTTGTGGATTCACGGGGGAGGTTATGTGCTGGGGCATCCTAATATGGACGATGCTTTGTGCGAACGTTTCGTGCAAGCGGCTAATTGCGTCGTCGTGTCTGTTGATTATCGACTTGCCCCGGAGCATCCCTATCCCGCTGCTATCGATGACTGTTACACCAGCTTAACATGGATGACGGATGAAGCAGAGTCGCTGGGCATCGATCTGGATCGGATCGCGATTGCCGGTGCAAGCGGGGGCGGCGGTCTGACTGCAGCTCTTGCTCTAATGGCCCGTGACAAGGGGGGTCCAGCCCTCATTTTCCAAATGCCGCTGTATCCGATGATCGACGACCGGAATGTTACGGCGTCAAGTTATGAGATTACGGCCGACAACGCAAACTGGAATCGGACGAATAATTTAGAGGCTTGGAACATGTACTTAGGTAAGCATGCAGAAGACAGCGAGTTATCCCCATATGCGGTACCGTCGAGAGCGGAAAGTTTGGCAGGGCTGCCGCCTACCTATACGTGCATAGGTCAGCTCGATCTGTTCCGAGATGAGACGATCGAATATGTGACACGACTTGCGCAAGCGGGTGTAGACGTCGAATTTCATATGTATCCCGGCACTTTCCACAGCTTTGAAATGATGGTTCCGCAAGCGGAAGTCAGTCAACGCGCCAGTCAAAGCTATATAGATGCGATGGCGAGAGCGCTTAATCCTTGAACAAATAGATGACCTTTAAGCTGAACCGTACCACAAGTGAGGGTACATACAATCAGTAAGGAAATAGTGCTTGATAGTAGCTTTCTTTTACAACGATGTGCGTTTAACCTAAAAAGAACCGTCAGAATGCTTGATCAAGACCCCATTTAATGGACATTGAAAAAAACACCTAAGCAACAAGCTGGCGCCGGTACTCAACTGGCGTCAGCTTGTTTAGCTTTCGTTGCACCCGATCTTCGTTGTATATATTACACCAACGGAAGTTCGTCGAGCCGTTCGTAAATCAACAATCCTCTCTCTTTCGCCACTCTTACCATTTCATCGGCACCCTGAGATGCTCCTCCGACTCGCAGTACGGCGTTACAGTAATTAAGCAGGCGAATGGAGGACGGATGAAAAATTCTGTTGAAAGTCTCGTCTCCCAGGGCAGTGGAACCAGCTGTCGCGATAAGGGGTAACGCATACCACTCTCCCAGCACCGGCATATGCCCAGCCTCGTAAACTTGAAGTGCGATTTCATTCATATAGTTGACATTTTTCTCGATTAATACATGATCATCATTCGTTCCAGAACGATACGGGCCTGCGATGAGGATATGCAGCGGTTTCGATTTCACTTTCAAGAGACCTTGGATCTGAGCATATTGGAGCAGCATTATCGTCTTGGCGTCACGAATCTCGCCGCTTTCGACCATGTCTAGCGCTTGAGCAAACGGAAGTTCCACTACTTCAATGTTTTCCTGCTCCTCCTCAAGGCCCCCACCGCGACCCGTTGTCATATCTTCACTATACTCGGCTACATAGAAGTGCAGAATTTCGGTAACGGAGCCCGGTGACATATAGGCCTCGCCAACTTTCTGCACACGGTCGATACGGTACCCCGTCTCCTCCTCCGTCTCTCGCAGAATACCTTCTTCCGGTGTTTCTTTATCGAGTAGTCCCGCACAGGTTTCGATAAGCATTCCAGTCTCATTGCCGTTCCGATAAGTAGGCATTCGGAACTGTCTGGTCAGTACAACGGTTTGTTTGTGGCGATTATAGAGCAGGATCGTCGCGCCGTTGCCGCGATCGTACACTTCTCGTGATTGTGACTCCCATTGTCCATTGTCTTTTTCAAACTCGAATGTGACCTTCTTCAAGATGTACCAGTTATCCGATAGAAGCTCCTCTTTTACAATCCGTACTCTTGGGTGGTGCTGCTGTGCCTTCATCTCATTTCCTCCCTAGAAAGATTCCGTTCTCTTTAGTCATTTCGAGGGCCCCGTTCTGCTGCAGAAGCCCATTGACATGGTCTCGAAACTTGTCAATTGCCGCTCCGACAAGTCGCTCTCTTGCGTTCATCGGAGTCGAAATCATATATTCGATCAGGGGTTCCGCTTCGTCGACCAACAGACGGTCGTCGTATCGAAGCAGCCGAAGATCAGAGAAGCAAGAAGACAACAAGTCCCCTCCGTTACCCAGGTGGAACCGTTTAATAGCATCATCCAACACATGAAGATCGGGGTCGAACGAAACCGCCAAGTGTTCAACCTCATGTAGGTGTTGAGTGCTCATCGTAGAGGTGCATACTATACCTCCTCGCTTTAGGACACGATGCATCTCACGGATTGCTCCAGGGATGTCCGGCACGTGATACAGCATGTTGTTAGCGATAACCAAATCGAATTGCTCATCATGAAAGGGGATCTGCTGCGCGTCAACAGACAAAAGCTTAAACTGCGAATGGCTGCTTCCCAAGCGGCAACGTGCTTCTTCCACCATCCCGCTTGACATATCGGTAAGCGTGATGCGCCAGCTGCTTGGAATTCGTTCGGCGTTTCTTATCCAAAAGGTTCCATCGCCGCAGCCCAACTCGAGAATGTGGGCTTCCGGTTGCACCTCCAGTTGTTCAAAGATCCAACGATGCCAGCCTTGAGGATTCGTACTGTACTTGTCGTAAAGATGTATCCGCGTTTGCAAGCGGTTCGCCGTCCGATACTGCTCCCCCCAATTTTTCTCACTCTGCACGGTTTGAATAATATCCGCCAAACGGTTCCAATCGGACTCATAGGCCGACATTTTCATAGCATCTCGTATTGCATGCACTACGTGCTCCGTATGAGCGATTTTCCTCTGTAGAACATCGAGTTGTGCTTGCAACGAGTGTCTGATCTCCCCGTTGGATAGCGATTCTGCATCTAAAATGTCCTTTATTTTTTGAAGCGGTAACCCTAGATACTTCAACGTCTGAATTCGCTGTAATCTTTCCAGATCTTTCATGTTGTACGATCTTATGGATCCAGTGTGATGGCCTTCTGGACTCAGAAGCCCAATTTGATCGTAATATCGCAATGTCCTGACCGTTATCCCTGTACGTTTGGCAAGCTGTCCTGTCGTCAGATCGTTCTCTTTGTTCATCCATTCCTCACATCCAATTGTTTGCTCTGGCATGTCGTTCTTAGTCAGTATATCAAGTGACGTAACGTCACCTTCAAGCAAAATTTATGCAAATTGAAGTTGCCACGCGGCGGCGGTGAGCCAGACGTTTGTTCCGTACTTGATTATTTATATTTCAGAACGAAAGGTTTTACCGAGCTGATTACCTAGACCGAAATAATGACGAAAATTATAGATGAGGGAACTCCATTTTTCAGGATCGATATGATTACCTTCCATGATAATTTCTTTGTGAGCATGTACATGCAAAGCTTGTGTCTCAATAATTGCAAAGTTAGGGGAATGATCAGGAATTCGAATGTTTTTTACTCTTGCTTCAATTTGTAGGGGACATTCCATAATTCGAGTAGGTTTTACCGCCTTAGACTCAATAGGAGTTAATCCACTAATAGCATATTTGTCTTTTTGATAGGCACATCCATATTTTTTCTTATTTTCTGGAACGGGATTTTTCCCTGTGTAAGGGGCTAGTTGTTCAACATTCTCCCAAAGAGAAGGACTCGGAATATTAATTACACACTCAGGAAGTTGTTCTAAATTTTCAATTGCTTTCCCCTCAAGACCAATTCCTAATACAATACAGTCTCCTAATGCCCACGATGATGAAATAGGGCTAATATTTACTGTTCCATCTTCATTCCATGTATTTAGCAAAATCACAGGAGTTCCATAATATAGAATTTTAGGTTGGATCGTTTCTATTTGGGGAATCTGTTTCGTATTTTTCATTGTATTTCTCCTCCTATTTTTACGTTCTCTCTAATTGTATAATGTAAATAGTTCAATTATCATCGAAGTATGGATTGCAAAGTGGAGGTCAAAATGAAAGCAAATTCGAATGTGGCTATAATCGCTTCTCTTGTGAGTGAAACTTCTCGCGCAGCAATATTAACTGTCTTATTAGACGGGAGATTTCATGCAGCAAGTGAGTTAGCATATAGGGTAGGAATCCAACCTCAAACGGCAAGTTTCCATTTAGCAAAAATGGTCAATGCGAATGTAGTTGCCGTTGAAAAACAAGGGAGGCATCGATACTACGGAATTCAAAATCAAGAAGTTGCCCAGGTTATGGAATCCTTATTATCAATCGCTCCCCCAGTTGAAATTAAGTCTTTAAAACAAGCTTCAGAAGATAAAGCGCTGCGTTACGCAAGGACATGTTATGATCATCTCGCAGGGAGCTTAGGGGTGCAATTAACAAATACATTCCTTAGAATGGATGTTCTGCGTGAAGAAAAGGAAGGGTTTACTGTTACTGAAAATGGGAAGAAGTTCTTTACAAGCTTTCAAATTGACTTTGAAAATGTTAAGAACAAACGCCGCTCCTTTTCACACAAATGCCTGGATTGGAGTGAAAGACGCCACCACCTTGCTGGAGCATTAGGAAATGCCCTTCTGGAGAGGCTTTTAGAGCTAAATTGGGTGCAGCGTCTACCAGAAACACGAGCGATAAAAATGACTACTGAGGGTAAAATAGGCTTTAAAGAAGTATTTTCATTGGATACCTGAGGACATACAAAGTTGAATAATTTAAATCAGCTGTGGTAATTACAAAAATATGCCGTTACAGATAAATAGACGAAAAGCAATAAGCACAGTCCTATGGGGATTAGGCTTATTGCTTTTTGCATTATTTTAGAGTCGAGCAAGACTCTAAGCGAATAAATATTTCATTCCGAGGTCTATGCCGATGATGTCTTTATCAAATTATCTTAATGATTACATGATGATTTTGATCGTTAAGGTACAAGAAGAGGAACATAACCCCGACTATCCCACGGAACCTCTTCGTTCTTTCCGAGACCAAAGTCCAGTAATGAATTGAACCTAAGACAGATATGGAAAAGGTAATTTTTAGTTAAAGTAGGTTGCAGGGGATAACATTGGAAACTATAACGGCCCTAGCGAAGAGGATATTAGCTGAATAGAGCAGGTTTGATAATGAAAAATATTTATGCTGGGGTATTCAATTAACATATAGGCGGGGTGCATTTATGGAACTAATCATTGAAAGTGTAAGCAAGAAATATAAGGGGGATTTTTATGGGCTTCGGGACTTATCCCTGGAGATAAAAACAGGCGTCTTGGGCTTGTTAGGTCCGAATGGTGCTGGGAAATCGACATTGATGAGAATTTTATCAACCATTACTCGGCCGACAGGGGGAAAGGTGAGCTGGAACGGCATCGATATTACGAAAGATCCCAATGCTGTACGACGCATTTTAGGCTATTTGCCACAAGATTTTGGCGTATACCCTCATTTAAATGCAGTTGAGTTTTTAGAATATTTAGCAGCGATCAGAGGGTTGGATTATAAAATCGCAAGAAAAAGAATCGACGAGCTGCTGCATTTGGTTAATCTGCATGAGGTCCGCAAAAAACCGCTGAATGGTTTTTCAGGCGGGATGAGACAACGAGTAGGCATAGCACAGGCGTTACTGAATGATCCCAAGCTATTAATCGTTGATGAGCCAACGGTTGGACTTGATCCTGAGGAACGTATTCGGTTTCGGAACCTTCTGTCCGAATTATCTGGGGAACGTATAGTTATTTTATCAACCCATATCGTATCGGACATCGAAGCAACCGCAACCGATATCGCAATTGTAAATCAAGGACGAAATGTCATACAGGCAGCTCCGAGCGAATTATTGGCAGCGACGGCGGGAAAAGTGTGGGAGTGGCTGATACCGAGTCATACATGGATGGAGGTGCGCAAACAATTGCTAGTCAGCAGCACCATCCAAAGCAGTGAAGGGGTGCGTGTAAGGGTTATTGCCGATACTCAGCCTTCAGCGGAGAGCCGCGTGGTTTTGCCGACTTTAGAGGATGCCTATTTGTATTACATTTCGGCAAACAAGCAGGGGGCAACAGCATGACCTCGCTTCGTATTCTCTTTCATATGATGAAAGCTGACTATTTCGAAAGGGTTCGAAGCTACAGCTTTTTGATTACAGTGCTGCTATCGATTTTTTTCGTGTATAAGTACATTCCTTCAAGTGATGAAAATTACGTAACCTTATCGTTACAATCTATACGCGGCCTATATAACTCCGCATGGGTCGGTAGTGGAATCGCGGTATTAGCATCTATGCTATTAAGTCTTCCGGCGTTCTTTCTAGTGAAAAATGCGATAGAACGAGATGTGCAGACTGGGGTGGGACAAATCATCGCGACGACCCCGATTACCAGGTGGATGTACACCATGGGTAAAATGTGGAGCAACTTCGTTTTCTTGATGTCTATCGTTGCCGTATTAATGGTATCTGCGCTTGCCATGCAACTGATTAGAGGGGAAGATTATGCGGTTGATTTTGCAGCATTATGGCTTCCATTTATGTATTCGACATTGCCAACGATGGCTTTGGTGGCTTCAATTGCGATCTTTTTTGAAGCCGTACCTTGGTTGCGTAAGGGATTGGGCAATTTAATATATTTTATGATATGGATCTTTTCGCTGATTTTTTCGACTAAGGCAACTCATTCCAACCAGGATATGTTCGGAATCTCACCGATTATTACCAAGATGTCGAGCGAGGCGATTGAAAGGATTCCTAATAGCCATGGGGGCCATGTCTCGGGGATAAGCCCCTTGAAGGGCGACTTGCTAACCTACGACTGGAACGGCGTACATTGGACGATACAGATGTTTTTAGAACGGTATACATGGTTAGCCGTGGCAGTAATTATTGTAACAATGGCCTCATTCTTTTTTCACCGGTTTGATTTAACACGTTTCGCTAAAATAAATAAAACAAGCAAGCCCAATGAAGCTGGAAATGCAGAGCCTCACAGTAAGCCTGTATATAGGAATGACACGGAAATAAAGTTAACTCCTTATGCGAATACAAAGTGGCAATCGAACGATTTCAAAACATTAGCCCTGGAACTGCGTCTTATGCTCAAAGGGCAACGTTTGTGGTGGTACTTGGTGGCATTGGTAATGATCGTATTAGGTTTAGTATTGCCGATGAAATCTGTAGTAGCGTATGTTGTACCTTTTACTTGGGTGTGGCCTGTTCTCATTTGGTCGACAATGGGTACAAATGAAACGTATTACCGTACCCAGCCATTAATTTTTACAGCCATGCATCCCGTTCGGAATCCATTTATCGGATTGTGGCTGGCTGGAATTATTGTTGCTTATTTGACGGGCAGCGGGGCACTCATTCATTTTCTTATTGCGGGTGAATGGGAAAGCTTAACGGCCATGGTCGTTGGCGGATTGTTTATACCTACACTAGCTGTGGCTTTAGGCATATGGTCGGGGAATGGCAAGCTGTTTCAAGTGGTATTTATGCTGCTGTGGTATATGGGTCCCTTGAACAAGTGGGAGGCTTTGGATTTTATGGGGTCAACACCGCAAGCTCTGGACCGAGGGGTATATATGTATTACCTGCTAGCCACCATTATTTTGCTGATGCTGGCCGTCATTGGAAGAGTGCGTCAAGCGAAAATGTATAGTTAATATTAGTTGAAGCGTCGAAGCACAATGGTGTGTCTTTGACGCTCATTCAAGCCAAACGATCAGCCGCAAAGCAATCGTCATCATTTTATTGAGGGTGAAAATTGCGACAACTGGTATTTAGTGAAAAATGATTATGTAAGTAACCAAATAAAAAAGGTGATAGGATAGTAGTAGATTAAATGAACGAAGAGCGATTGTTCAGAATGGCATATATTTTCCTGCAATGCTGTTCAGATAAATAGAGAAAAAGCAAAAAGCAATAAGCACAGTCCCATGGGGAATGGCTTATTGCTTTTTGCTTTGCATGGTATTAGAGGGTATCTATCTATTTAAGCTATCTAGCAATGTCTTAACTTGCTGGTTCAAATTGAGCGTATTCAGAATGACGGTCAGAGCTTCGGCACGTGTAGAAGCGCCTTTTGGCTCAAAGGAATCGCTATTTTTGCCGATGATAATGCCAGCCTGTGCCGCCTCTCGAATCTGATCGGATGCATAAGAGTCAGATACATCGGCAAAAGTCCCTTTGGACGAATCCTTCGTCACGTTTGCGAAATTGACGATTCGAGCCAGTATGACAACCATCTCTTCACGGGAGATCGTGTTGTCGGGGCGGAACGTTTGGTCTTCATAACCGTTCAGGATACCGGCATTTGACAGCTTCTCGATCTCTTCCTTCGCCCAATGGCCGGATACATCCTTCATTACTGTCGCGTCCTTGCTGCCGTTTTGGATATCAAACACACGGGAAATGATTGCTGCGAACTCGGCTCGGGTAATCGGAGCATTCGGTTTGATTGTATGATCTTCATAACCCTTGATAACATTAAGCTGCGCGAACAAGCTAAGGGTCTTCTCCGCCCAGTGACCTGTCGTATCGCTAAACTCTGCCTTCACTGGCGTTTGGAGTGCATTTTGCACTAGGGTCGTAATATTTTTCACGACATTATGATCTGATTGCACGACGTCACTACGGAAAATATCAAGAGCATCGGGTTTCTTCTCAGGCTCCTTTATCGGGTCTTTCGTCTCGACTGCTGGACTAGTGCTGCCTCCCCCTCCCGATGGTGCTTGAGGAATGACAGCGTTGGAGGCGGTTGATGCTGCCTCACCAACGGCATTGATCGCTTTTACAGTAAACGTATACGATACACCATTTTGAAGACCGGTAACCGTAATCGGACTGCTTGTCCCGCGAGTAATGCTAGTTTCGGGTGAAGATGATACTTCATACCCTGTAATGGCGGAGCCTCCATTGCTGGCAGGTACATCGAAACGGATGACGGCTTGTTGATTTCCGCCTGTGGCCACAATGTTCAACGGTGCCGTTGGGATTGTCATCGGCGTTGCACTAACCTGATTGGATCCTTCGCTGTCGCCTCCTGGATTGGTAGCCATTACCACAAAATAATAAGTGGAGCCGTTGGTGAGACCTGTAGCGTCGTAGCTATATACGGAACCTGAAACGGTATCCAGCAAGCTGCCTTGTGTAGAAGAAGCTAGGCTTTTATAAATTTTATACCCTGTCGCTCCTTCTACTGGGTCCCATGATAGCGTGACTTTCTCGTTAAAGGCTGTAGGTACTTTTAGGACCGGAGCGCCGGGAGCTGGCACTTGTGGCGTTGCGCTAACTTGATTTGAGTAGGCACTTTCCAGAGCTCCTTTAACGGCTGTCACTGCATAATAATACGTTGTACCGCTCGTAAGACCGGTTATCGTTGCATGATTGTCGGAACTGCTGACTGTTGCTACAACCGACCCGTAAGTATTGGAGGTAACACTTTGGTAAATTTGATAGCTTGTCGCGTCGTTAACTGGATTCCAGGAAAGGATTACGGATGTATCTCCTGCCGATGTTCCAATAATTGCTGGAGCCTGTGGTGCGGTACGAACTGTCAAGGATGCAGCGCTTGAGGTTACAGACAAATTGCCAGTACCGGTAACGACGACCCTGTATTGATTGCCATTTAACAAGGAGCTGACTGTACTCAAGGCAAGGGTTGCACTCGTTTGGTCGGAAATATTCTCGAATCCCGTACCGTTATCGATTTGCCATTGGTAGGTCAGATTCGATCCGGTCGCCGTTACGGAGAAGGAACCGTTGCTGCCCTCGTCTACTGTAGTGGATTCAGGCTGAACGGAAATAACGGGAGGCTCCGCAGGCGGCTTGACTACGGCAGTAGGTACCATGAAGGTACCAACCATGAACGGACCAGAACTTAAATTGATCGTTTGAATAACGGTATTGTTGGATGTATCGATGACACTCATAGAACTATCATAATAGTTAATCGAGTAGACGCGGCTGCCATCTCCCAGAGCGCCAACAACAAAAGGTCCAGTTCCCACATTAATCGTGCTGATAACCGTATTGTTTGAGGTGTCAATAACCGATATGGTGTTACTACCTGAGTTTGCCGAATATACGCGACTTCCGTCAGGGGATACCTCGGTAGAGGTAGGGCTTGCACCGACTGCAATAGTAGCTTCCACCGTCTGTGTGTCCAAGTTGACAACGGAGACACTATTAGCAGATTGGTTGGCGACATATAATTTGGTTCCAGCGGGATTGGCCGAAAGACCGTATGGGCCACTACCTACGGCAATTGTCCCAGAGACAATATCTTGTGTTGTGTTTATGATGGACACTTGACTAGATGAGCTTTCTGTTACATATAAGGCCTGATCAACAATAACCATAGCGGTGGGGCTGTTAAACCCGGGAATGGTTTTGACTACGGTCAGCAAATTCGTGTCAATGATGCTGATCGAACCGCCGTTTCCTTGTTCTGCCACATATGCCTTGGTTCCATCAGGGGTAAAGGCAACACCAAGAGGGGAACTGCCCACATTGATGGTCTTTATAACGGTATCTGTCCCAGGATCAATAACCGATACGGTAGCACTACTACGGTTAGTAACAAAAACCTGTGTACCGTTCGGATTGATTGCTGCGCTGTTCGGATTGCGTCCGGCTGTTATTTTTCCCAATTGCACCGTATTATTGGTGAGGTCCACAACATCTATCTTGCCAGTATTAAAGCTGGTGATGTAGGCTTTCTTGAAGACATCATCACCGGTTGTCGATGCTTGAGCAGCTGGACCGCCGGGAAATAAGGATACCAGCATAGCGATAACAAGGGTCATAGACCACGTCTTTCGTAAAAATTTGCTAATCATTGCAAGATTCCTCCTAGAATTAAATAATAAAAGATGAACAGGACTTGCGACATGCCTTTGAAGTAAATTTTCACTTCACTTCACTTCGACTAGATTTAACCATTCATACTTTATCAAAATGTCCTCACAAGATTCTCACAAAACCGCGTTGATTGTCGAAAATAGTAAAAAATAATAGGATATCAGGCTATAGAAACTCAAACAGGAGGCCGCATATGTCTAAAACAATTGTCGATAAATTAAATTTGCTCCAATTTCAGAAAGCTGCCGTATTAGACAAGCCTGAGGATGACGATAGTTTATCGGGGCTGGCGGACTATGACACCGAGTTGACGGACAGCGGTTATGATTTGATTTTTGCATATGTGCTCAATATGGACGCGTTGCAAAAGCTCGTCAAAAAAGTGCTTGATCATAACTATTTAAATAAAGGCGGCTATTTGTTCGCTGCATATCCGAAAAAGGGTAATAAAGTGTATCCCGAATATATTCACCGAGACAGCCTTTTTGAAGGGCTTGGGGCAGATGAGGACGGATATATGGGGACGAGCAGCATGAAATTTGCACGAATGGTAGGCTTAAACGAGGTGTTTACCGTTGTTGGCTTCAAGTTAGAGGCACGGAAGAAAAAGGATGCATCATCAAAGCCGAGTCAGCGCGTAGCCGATTATGTATCGAATATCCCCGATGTGAAAAAAGCTTTGCAGCATATGCCGGAGGCTCTTGCTTTTTACCAATCGCTTGCTCCTGGTTACCAGAAGGATTGGGCTCGTTATGTTTACAGTGCCGCACAAGAAGAAACAAGAGCAAAGCGAAGGGAAGAAATGAAAAAGCTTTTAGCTGAAGGGTATAAAAGTATAGATATTTATCGAAGAGATAAACGAGAGACGGAATAAGGTTGAGCTTACAAGTACGGGCGGCTTTTAACGATAAATCGGAAATTGCTTGGGCGAAATAAGGGTGGCAACCAGAGGTTGCGGGCACTGCAACCAACGCGGTCTTTACTTTGGCAGGGGGATCAGCAAATAATGACGTATAGAAAACGGAAGGGTTGCTGCTGAAATATGGTTTTTGGAGACAAGTTAAAATCGGCAAGAAAACAAATGGGATGGTCTCAAGAGGAATTAGCAGCAAAGCTTTTTGTTAGTCGACAGTCGGTCTTGAAATGGGAAAATGGCCAGAACTATCCGAGCATCGAAGTCATTATTAACATAAGCGACCTCTTTGGTTTAACTATTGATGAGCTATTAAAAAGCGATGAGGAGCTGACCAAGAAAGTGATAAGAGACAGTAAACAATTGGCCTATCCCAAATCGAAGTTCATATTTGACGTATTGGTGGCAGCAGGTATTATTCTACTGATAACCAAACTGGGCGTCCTTTTTTTGAACAAAGTAATGTCTTGGGATATGGCTTTGTTCGGCGGAACGTTCTTTTGGAACTTTGGCCCGTTAATTCTAATGGTCATCGGTGGAATAGGTTCCGGTATTATGAAGGAGAAATATAAAAAAGACTAGGGTGTATGCAAATTGGAGACGGACTGAGGTTCCGCTATTCTGGCTTTTGCTCCGATTTCAGGCCGTAAGCGGACAGGAAATCCGTTATTGCTCTCATTATCCCGTCAAAATGGCGATGGGCAGTGCATTAGCGGCTCCTAAGTCCGCAGCCTGTGCCATAACCCGTGATTCTGTTGAAATAGCGGCTGCTGTGTCCACCAAATCTATCTTTGTGCAGGGAGCGGACCCATGAAACGAAAAGCATGAAACTGCCTATCGGTACGTAGGTTCACATCCTTGATCAACGCAGCCAATGAGGCTGCGTTTTTAGTTATAGCCTTCATCGCAAGCAGCTTCCGCTTACTGCTGGCTCATTAACTTTTTTGATTCTAGATAAAGGACTTGAATAAATTTTTTGGTGTTTTGTCTGATCATGCTCATGGAATCAGAATCTTCATTCTCCAGGTCCTTCATCCGTTTGCGGATATCGCTCAAATCAAAAAACTTGGTCGAGTATTGCTCGAACTTTGGATTCGAATAATCCATTAATCCGAGGGAGGCCAAGTGGGTGAGCGCTTGATTCACCGTCCGCCGTACCCGCTGTTCGGCGGCTTTGACCTCTTTTTTTAAGTCGGGTTCAGAAGCGGTGGGGCCTAATTTTTTCAAGGCGAGCTGCTTGTAGGTTTCCTGAAGCGGAGGGAAGCCCTGCTCCAATGGATGCTCGCTATCATAACGGAATAAATAATCGAGCATTTCCAGCAGGTCTTTACAGCCAGCTTCGCCGATCAAACCGAGGTCCGATAGCACGTAGTTTCCGCAAGTGATGATGCTTTTCTCATTGGAAGACGGCTCTTTCTCCGTTAATGTGCCGCCTAAACCTAAGGCGCTAAGCGATTTTTGAATATCCCGAAGCGATTGATGCAGACGAAGCAGCTCGGAAACTTTGCGAATAACAGAAATAAATTCCAAACGATTTATCGGTTTGGTGATGTAATGTTCAATTCCGAAGGAATAGGCCCTGCCTATCATGTCCTTCGACTCCACTTGAGAAAGCATGACGATTTTCCCTTTGAAGCCGCTGTAAATCTCTCGAACGGTTTCTATGCCGTCACGAACGGGCATTAGCAAATCGATCAGAACGATATCTACTTGCTTGAGGTCGAGCAAAGTGTTATCAACATGCGCCCCGTCTTCGGCTTCACCCACAACACTTCCTAAATCCTCATCCTCGATCATTTGCTCCAGCATGGAGCGTACCGCCGGATCGTCATCGATAATAAAGAAACGCATCGTCCTACTCCTCCTTTCCTATTTGACCAACGGGCAATTTGATTGTGAAAATGGTGCTTAACTCATCGCTGCCGGCTTCAACTTGGACGGTTCCGAGCAGACGTTCTGTCTCTTGCTTGACATAAGCTAGGCCGATACCTGTAGAAGGGTTGCCCGTTTCATCGTATTTTGTAGTAAATCCGGGCATGAAGATTTTCTCCCGATGCTTGGGCGCAATACCCGGACCATTATCGGCTACTGTGAAAACGACAGCCTCCTTTTCCCGTTTAACCTCGATTCGGATATAGCCCGGTTCATTTAGTGCTTCAACGGCATTGACGACCAGATTATTGAGCAAAGACAGCGTAACGTATACATGGCACAAGGGAAAGACACCCTCCGTGTGCAGTGAGAAATCGATCTTCTTGCCAAGTGAGCGGGCATATTTTTTATTGGATCGGAGAACGATATCAGCTAATGCTTCCACCCGCATATAGTCGCTTTCGTGCGATATTAAGCCGGACAGTCCGGCATAAATGCGTTGATTGTCCTTTTTGATATCGTGAACCTGCCCAGAGATCCGCAGAGCCTGTTGGGCTAGCTCTTCAAGTGGTACAGCTTGACCATTTTTTAGCGATTGATAAAGTCCGTAGCTGTCTCGGGCGATATTTTCCGCGTTGTGCAGCGTTTTCTTCAACTGAATGGATTCCTCATACAGCTCCGAGATCAGCAGGAGCATCTTCTCGTTTTCCTTGCGAGTCAGCTCCTCGGTCGCTTTCGACTGTCTCAATTTAACTAAATTGAAAAAGCCAAGCACGAAGAAGCTCCGAAAAATAGCAATGAGCAAAATCTGATTCCAGGTGGAGAAGCTGGTCATTTGCTCCGTAATCGAATAGCGCAGAAGCAGCTCTGCCAACGTTGCGGCGATTTCAATCGTTACGCCTAATAATCCGAGCAGAAGCGGCCGGTTATGGTAGCGGTTCATTCGAACGGCTTTGAATGCTAATGCGTAGGTCAAATAATAAAAGAAAACCGGATAGTGGTACTGAAAAGCGGCTTCCCAGCTCCAAAGCGGCCCTATGGCGACCTCGAGTCCCGTACGAAAAAAAGTAACTGCTGCGCCAACAAGCAAGCCGGAGACAAGTGGAGAGGGTGATCTGAGCCAGAGCAGGAAGAGGAAAAAGGTTGGCGTACCCAGACTTACCCGAAAATCATTGTGAAACGGGTAAAAATTCAATTCACCCGCGATAGGAACTGAAATGACCATCAGCATGAATAGGAACCATTTTTCTTTCAATGCAGAGATACAGCTCCTTTCTTACATAACGTAACAGTCATTCGACATCTTTTGCCATTTTCCTTTCGTTGAATGATTTCTTTTTGCCTCCTCATTATGCCGAAATTTATAAATTCTTATAACCAATATGTAGATTCAAATAGATTTCTGTAGCTTGCCTGTACAATGAGACCATTCAAAGCTATTACCGAAGTCATGATAAATGAAAGCGCTTAATAATCTTCTACAGAAAAGGGGAAGCAGGATGAAAAAATTTGGTTTGGCTTTTCAAATTTTAGTCGGCCTTATATTAGGGGTGGCTGTAGGGGCCATTTTTTATGGCAACCCGACCGTCGAAAGCTACTTGAAGCCGGCGGGAGACATTTTCATACGATTGATCAAGATGATTGTCGTTCCGATTGTCGTTTCCTCTCTGGTTGTCGGAATAGCGGGTGTAGGAGATATTAAAAAGCTCGGCAGGCTTGGTGGGAAAACGATTCTTTATTTTGAAATCGTGACGACGGCAGCTATTGTTTTTGGCCTGCTCGTCGCGAACCTCTTTCAGCCCGGGGCCGGGGTTAATATGGCTGGACTAGCTAAATCGGACATTACGAAATATGTGGAAGCGACTGAAAAGGTGACCAGCCATAGCTTTATGGATACCTTTGTCAATATTGTTCCGAAAAACATTTTTGAATCCTTAGTAGCTGGTGATATGCTCGCCATCATATTCTTCTCGGTATTTTTAGGCTTGGGTATTGCCGCCATTGGTGAAAAAGGGAAGCCGGTCCTGGCTTTTTTCCAAGGTCTCGCCGAATCGATGTTTTGGGTAACGAACCAGATCATGAAGTTTGCTCCGATTGGCGTCTTTGGATTAATTGGTATGACGGTATCCAAATTTGGCATCGCCTCCCTGCTTCCTTTAGGGAAATTGGTACTGGCCGTGTATGTTGGAATGTTCCTGTTCGTGGTGCTTATTCTAGGTCTGATCGCGAAGCTGTGTGGGACCAGTCTGATGGCATTTGTACGGATATTAAAGGATGAACTCATATTAGCTTACTCGACAGCAAGTTCTGAAACTGCTCTTCCTAAGATGATGGAAAAAATGGAGAAGTTCGGTGTGCCGAAAGCGATCACCTCTTTTGTCGTACCAACCGGATATTCGTTCAATTTGGATGGGTCCACCTTATATCAAGCGATAACCGCAATGTTTATTGCGCAAATGTACGGTATCCATATGCCGATCAGCTCTCAAATTATGTTGGTGTTTGTTTTGATGCTAACTTCGAAGGGAATTGCCGGGGTGCCGGGCGCTTCGTTCGTCGTTCTGCTAGCCACTCTTGGGTCTGTAGGCATTCCGCTCGAAGGTCTTGCTTTTATCGCGGGTATTGACCGCATTCTGGATATGGCCCGGACCGTCGTCAATGTTATCGGCAATTCCATCGCTACGGTTGTAATGGCGAAATGGGAGAAACAATATGATCAAGATAAAGGGCAACAATATTTAGAGTCGATCAAAAAGGGTTCATAAGATCATAACAAGGGGGAACGTCCAATGTCAGCTCATTTTAGAATCGAAAAAGATTTTCTTGGCTCCAAAGAAGTACCCGAGGACGCCTATTATGGCATTCAAACGATGCGTGCAGTAGAAAACTTTCCAATTACCGGCTACCGCATTCATGAAGAGCTGATACGTGCGATGGCAATCGTTAAACATGCGGCGGTTGCAGCGAACATGGAGATTAGACAGCTGAACCCGGAAACCGGAAAGGCTATTATGCAAGCAGCGCAGGAAGTGATGGACGGTAAATGGCATGAGCAATTTATCGTTGACCCGATACAGGGTGGAGCTGGCACGTCCCTTAACATGAATGCCAACGAGGTCATCGCCAATAGGGCGATCGAGATACTAGGAGGAACCAAAGGCGATTATTTTAAAGTAAGCCCCAATACGCATGTAAATATGTCCCAGTCGACCAACGATGCCTTTCCGACGGCCATTCATATTGCAACGCTCGTTTTGATTGAGAAGCTGCTTGTGACGATGGAGGAAATGCTAGCTGCGTTTCGAAAAAAAGCCGTGCAGTTCGACGGGATTATCAAGATGGGACGAACGCATCTTCAGGATGGCGTGCCGATCCGTCTGGGGCAGGAGTTTGAGGCATACAGCCGTGTTCTGGAACGTGATATTAAAAGGATCAAGCAAACCCGCGGCCATTTGTACGAAGTCAATATGGGAGCAACGGCTGTCGGAACTGGCTTAAATGCCGATCCCCGTTATATAAAGCGGGTCGTTGAATCGCTTGCCGAGCTTAGCGGACTGCCGCTTACCAATGCAGAACACTTGGTCGACGCTACACAAAATACGGATGCTTATACGGAGGTGTCCGCTGCGCTCAAAGTATGCATGATCAACATGTCCAAAATCGCCAACGACTTGCGCTTGATGGCTTCCGGGCCGCGTGCCGGATTCGGGGAATTGAATTTGCCTGCCCGCCAGCCGGGCTCGTCCATTATGCCGGGCAAGGTCAATCCGGTCATGGCAGAGGTCGTCAATCAGGTGGCATTCCAGGTCATAGGCAATGACCATACGATTTGTTTGGCCTCTGAAGCCGGGCAGCTTGAGCTTAACGTCATGGAGCCTGTGCTTGTATTTAATTTGCTTCAGTCTCTCAGCATGATGAATCAAGTATTCAAAGTCTTTAGAGCCCATTGCTTGGAAGAAATCGAAGCGAATGTGGAGCGCTGCAAAGAGTATGTGGAGAAAAGCGTCGGGGTCATCACTGCGCTCAACCCGCATCTTGGCTATGAGGTTGTAGCCCGAATTGCGCGCGAAGCGATTTTGACAGGCCGTCCGGTTCGTGAGCTATGCCTGCTATACAATGTGTTAACGGAAGAGGAGCTCCAAATCATTCTCGATCCGTATGAGATGACGAACCCGGGAATCGCGGGAGTGGAGCTTTTGGACAAAAACTAAAAAAGGAATTTTTAGAATCAGATTTACCAAAAAGGAGAGAGCGAGATGTCCGTAACAAGCGGTGCCAGCACCTATATGATATTTCGACTGCAAATTGATAAAGAACTAACTTCGCTTGGCGATATCGCCGCTGCGATTGAAAGGACAAGCGGGGATATCGTGGGGATTGACGTCATCTCGTCGAGCCGTGCGAGCACCGTCCGCGATATCACCGTTAACGTATCCGATCAGGCGCACAGCAAGCTGATCGTCGAATCGCTTCAAAAGCTGCAAGGCGTTAAAGTCATTCATGTGTCGGACCGGACTTTCCTGGTGCACTTGGGTGGGAAAATTGAGATCACCTCCAAAATACCGGTGAAAAACCGTGATGATTTATCACGGGTATATACCCCCGGTGTTGCGCAAGTTTGTACAGCGATTGCGGAACAGCCGAATAAGGCCTACTCGCTGACGATCAAACGCAATACGATCGCCGTAGTATCCGACGGGACGGCCGTACTCGGGCTTGGCGACATCGGGCCGATGGCGGCCATGCCGGTGATGGAAGGCAAGGCCATGCTGTTCAAAGAATTCGCTGGTGTGGACGCCTTTCCGATATGCCTGGATACGAAGGACACCGATGAAATTATCCGCATCGTAAAGGCAATCGCTCCGGCATTCGGAGGCATCAATTTGGAAGACATTTCGTCACCGCGCTGCTTTGAAATCGAGGAGCGTTTGAAGCGGGAATTGGACATCCCCGTGTTTCACGACGACCAACACGGAACGGCTGTCGTCATCCTGGCCGGGCTGCTCAATGCGCTCAAAATCACAGGCAAGCAAATGTCGGATATTAAAGTCGTTGTGAACGGCATCGGCGCAGCGGGCATTGCTTGCTCGAAGATGCTTCTAGCCGCAGGCGTGCGTAATTTGATCGGTGTGGACCGCGAGGGCGCTATTCATCGGAACAAGCATTATGACAATCCTCATTGGACGGCGTTTGCCCAGTTAACGAATCCGAATCTGGAAACAGGCAGCTTGCCTGAAGTGATCAAGGATGCGGATGTATTTATCGGCGTATCGGCTCCGAATATTCTCAAGGTTGATGACGTCCAGTCCATGGCGAAAGATCCAATCGTCTTTGCAATGGCGAACCCGATACCGGAGATCGATCCGGAGTTGGCCGAGCCTTACGTTAGGGTTATGGCGACAGGGCGGTCTGACAAGCCGAACCAAATCAATAATGTGCTTTGCTTTCCGGGTATTTTCCGCGGCGCCTTGGACTGCAGGGCGAGTGAAATCAATGAAGCAATGAAGCTTGCAGCCGCTCAGGCCATCGCATCCGTTGTGACGGATGAAGAATTGAACGAAACGTATATTATCCCGAGCGTATTCAACCAGAAGGTAGTGGAAAAGGTAAGAGAGGCAGTGATAGAAGCGGCCTATCGTACTGGGGTTGCCCGAAAAAGACTAAGAGATTCAAATAAAGAGTGAATTCGGTCACCTTGACGGTGATTCATACAAGCAGTTATCACAAAGCTTTCCTTTGTGATAGCTGCTTTTTTTCTGTAGAAGCTCGTTCTCATTTTTCGCGGGCATTATTCATGATCTGCCTTACTAGCCATGCTTCTCTTTCATTTTTCTTTCACGGGGATTTGTTAAAATTTCAATTAGAGAATTTTAACCAAAATTTTTAGCATGAAAGAAGGCGTACATATTGTTATTCATTCAATCAAGAAAGATGGTTTACCCTTTTTTAATCCTCGTGCTGCTGATGGGATTGCTTACACCCTATGGACAGAGTACCGCTTATGCAGCACAAGAGGGCATGCGAAGTGTGAAGGGAGTGCAGATTGCCGCAGGCGCCAACCATTCGGTCATGTTAAAAGCGGATGGTACCGTCGTCGCATGGGGTCTCAATAGTGTGGGCCAAGCGAATGTACCGAGAGGTCTTGCTAATGTAATCTCTGTTGCAGCTGGGAGTGAGCATTCACTCGCCCTGAAAGCAGATGGCACAGTTGTCGGATGGGGAAACAATAGCGTAGGCGAAACGACAGTACCGAATGAATTAGCAGCGGGAGGGGTAACTGCCATTGCTGCAGGAGGAGGTTCTTCGCTCGCTTTGAAATCGGATGGTACGGTCGTGGCGTGGGGAGATAATCAATATGGCCATTTGAACGTACCCCCAGCAGCAGAGACCGAAGTGGTCTCAATCGCTGCCGGAAAAGAGTTTTCGCTCGTATTAAAATCGGATGGCACGGTCGTTGCATGGGGCCAGTCTGGCGCAACGAATGTCCCTGCTGGTCTGAGTAACGTAGTGTCAATCGCCGCAGGATCCATTTTTGCAATGGCTTTAAAAGCGGATGGCACGATCGTCGCATGGGGAAACAACGCTAGTGGTCAAACGATAATACCAACTGGAGCGGCAGATGGTGAAGTAGTATCGATCTCTGCAAGCAGGTCGACTGCAATGGCCCTGAAAGCGGATGGGACTGTTGTTGCATGGGGAGGAAATGATACCGGTCAGACGGATGTGCCTGCGGGACTGAATGATGTGGTCGCGATTGCTAGCGGCTGGTTTCATTCACTCGCCCTGAAAGCAGATGGCACAGTCGTCGCGTGGGGAAGCAACAATAATCGTCAGAAGGACGTTCCGGCAGGCCATGCTTCACCCATTAAAGGAAGCAGGATTGCTGCGGGCGGGTCTCATACGCTTGCCTTGAAATCGAATGGAACCCTCTCTGCTTGGGGAGACAATGGCAATGGACAAAGTGCGATACCAGTTGGGCTGGGAAGTGTAGAGTCGATCGCTGGAGGAGCTAATCATTCGCTCGCGCTGAAATCGGACGGCACCGTCGCTGCATGGGGAAGCAACAGCAATGGTCAAAGCGCCGTTCCGGCTGGGCTGGATAATGTAGCATCGATTGCGGCGGGAGCTAATCATTCGCTTGCGCTGAAATCGGATGGCACGGTCACCGCATGGGGAAGCAACACTTATGGAGAAAGCACGGTTCCGATTGGACTAGATGAAGTGATCGCAATTGCCGGAGGAGAATTCCACTCGCTCGCCTTGCAATCGGACCATACGGTCGTCGCTTGGGGAAGAAATAATTACGGTCAAAGCACCGTTCCGGCCGGACTGGACCAAGTCGTGTCCATTGCTGCTGGAGACAGCCATTCGCTAGCCCTGAAATTGGACGGCACTGTAGTTGCTTGGGGAAACAATAATAGTGGCCAAAGAACGGTGCCGGCTGGATTAGAAAATGTCGTGTCCATCGCTGCTGGCGCTGAGCATTCGCTAGCCTTGAAAGCAGACGGAACCGTCGTCGCATGGGGAAGCAATGCTAGCGGCCAGATTAACGTACCAGCTGGACTGGATAATGTCGTATCCATCGCTGCTGGCGCTGAGCATTCACTTGCCTTAAAAGCAGATGGAAGCGTCATTGCCTGGGGGAACGACGATTTTGGTCAAAGCACCGTACCGGGCAAGCTGATCGATTTGAAGCTGCAGGAGGGCGATTTTACAGAAGCCTTTGACGTCACCGTCACGTCCTACACCTATTATTATGACGGGCAGTCTTTGTCCAGTGCCCATATAACGCCAACGATGACAGACCCAGACCAAATCTTGGTGTATGTGAACAATCAGTCGATAACGAGCGGCAGTGCGGCGACCATCAATTTGGCGGGAGCAACAACGGATACGGTCATTCCTGTTCGCGTCGAGCCTTATTTCTTTCCTAACCAAAAGTATACGATTACGTTAGAGATTGATTCAACTCCACCAGAGGTAGAGTTCAGCACTAATGGAGGCTTAATGCCTGCAACAAGCGCATCAAGTAAAGTAACGGTTAGCGACACGCAAAGCGGCGTGGAGCCTTCCTCACTGCTGCTGTATGCATGGACGCAAGGCACAGCTGTTCCAACCGGAGGCTGGACGGCTTTCAGCAACGAGGATACGTTAAGCCAGACCAATGTTGATGGCGACTGGTACTTGCACATTCGAGCCTTAGACAAAGTAGGCAATGTTGTCGATGCTGTATCCAATCCCTTTGTATTGGACAACACGGCACCGACAGTAACCGTATCCAGCTCAGCAAGCCAAACCGTGAATGCCGCTTTTCCGGTGACGATTACCTTCAACGAGAGTGTAATTGGTTTCACAGTGGATGACCTTGCAGTCGTAAACGGTACAGCATCCAATTTGGTTTCCGTGGGCGCATCGACCTACACAGCGACCATTACACCTCTGACGAGCGGTCAAGCTGTGACTGTATCGATTGGTGCGGGAGCAGCAGCAAATGCCGCAGGACTGGATAATACAGCATCCAACACACTCAGCTTGCTGTATAATACGGCGAAACCTGTAGTTGCATTCAGTGGCTTTACCGATCAGCAGTCATTCGTTGTGCCGCCCGCCCAAGTCTCCGTGACTGTCAGTGAATCGGTATATTGGATCAATGGAGGGGCTCCACTCACTTCTGCAAATGCACAGCCTCTGATCAGCATGTCGAAGGACGGACAAGCATTTTCCTCTTATACGACATCATTTGATGAGTCTTTGCTAACGTATACGTTGACGTTTAATGGCACGCTTAACAATGGCTTGTACAGGGTGAATGCGGCTGGGGGCGAAGTGGAAAACGAATATGGAAATGCGCTTGATGCAGCAACCGCAAGCTTTAGCGTAGTGAGTGCAGCAACGTCGCCATCCGTAACGCGTTCTAGCAATGCAAACCTAGCTTACTTAAACGTCTTTGCCGGCGGTAAAGCAGTAGAGCTATCGCCTTTATTTACACCCGGGACTACGGAGTATATAACGAAGACGAATGCAAAAGAAGTCGAGCTGCAATTGGCGCCTGCTCATGCCATGGCAGCGGTTAAGCTGTTGGGAGAACACATAGGAAAGACAACGAACGTTCCTTTAGTAAGGGGTGAAAATGTGTTCGCCATCACGGTTCAAGCCGAGGATGGAACGATAAAAACGTATACGTTAAAAATTAATCGTATTTCCGATAATGGGAATACAGGTTCTGCATGTACATTTGAAGATATTAAAAATCATTGGGCAGCATCGAAGATTTGCGAAGCAGCAGGACTTGGAATCGTGGATGGCATGAGTACTGGCACCTTCGGGCCTAATGGATACGTAACGCGGACGGAGTTTGCTGTAATGCTGCTTCGTACCCTTCAAATTCCAATTAGCAATGAATCGATTGCGATGTCTTTTAGTGATAAGGACAGCATTCCAGCCTGGGCACAACAGGCCATTCAGACAGCAGTAGCTGAGGGCATTCTCGAAGGATATTCCGACGGGACATTGCGGCCGCAGCAAACGGTAAACCGGGCAGAAATGGCTGCAATGGTCTCCCGGGCAATGAAGTGGGAGATTGACTCTCAGGAAGGTGCTTCTTTTACCGATGCTGCGAATATTCCAGCCTGGGCCAAAGCGCATGTTCACAATGCTCGTGTGAATGGGCTTATAGAGGGCCGGGAAGGCAATAGATTCGTGCCAGCTGGACTGACAACTAGAGCGGAAGCCACTGTCGTGCTGCTGCGGCTTTGGAACATTCTTTATTAATCAAATAAATTCTTATTCAATATGCTGCAGTACTCATCCCCCGATGCTGCAGCGCCCATCCCCCGATTTAGAACTAGGATTGGCTGAGTATGTCATTGTTTAATGATATGCTCGGCCAGTCTTTTTTTGATTTTCTATGTATGCTGCGGCTTCAGCCCCTATCCCATGCTGTCGAATAATTGGCTTTTTTGATGAAATATGCAACAACTTATGTTGCGCTCTATGGTTTCGTATTCGTATACTGTATGGAGAGAATAAAAAAAGCTATTATTCTATTTATGTCAAATATAGAGGGACTTTCCTTATGGATTCCACAATAGAGCTCGTCTCTATGATTGCTTCATTGATAATGATGGGGATCATATTATTATCGGAATACGGTTTTAGAAGAGTGCGTGGAGTAGGCTATCTTATCGGCTTGACGGTCTGCCGGTTTATATACTCCGGTGCCATCATTATGGAGCAGAGCCGTTCTTTATTAATGGAAAAGCTGATTTTTCGTAATGTTCAGCATACGATGCTTAATTTAATGGTTCCGTTCTTAGTCTTATTTGTGTATTATTTGATCGGTTCCGACAAGGTAATTAAGCTTCGATGGAAAGTTCTGCTGTTCACGGTATTCGTGTTATGGTCGCTGCTTGTATGGTTCGATCCCGAGCTTCATTTGATTTTTCGCACGATTGAGTTCTATAACGGCCAATTAATAACGACGAGAACCATCTATTCCATTATATTTACTCTCGTTTGTTACAGCATCGTGAGTGTATGTATTTATTTTTTAGTTCATTATGTGCGGAGTATTCGAGATGAATTTCGCAAGCCAGGCATGTGGGTCCTATTTCTAGGGTCATTTCCGTTTGTGCTTGAGATCGTTAAATTTTTGAATCCGGAAATGTCATCATGGCTGTTAAGGCTGTCGGTTTATTGTGGTTTCACAGGCATCATCATGCTGGTCATTGCCATGCGGTATAAGTTTTTCTCTATTGTTCCTTATGCTAGGGATGCCGTGCTCGATACGCTTCAGGAAGGTATATTGATTGCGAATGCTTCAGGAAAGATCATCGACAGCAATAAACAGGCTGTTCAGTGGCTTTCAGAGCTGGGTCATGCCGAGATTTATAACCGGGATATGGCGGAGCTGCTGGCACCATGGCCGCAATGGCAAAAGTTGTGCAAGTCCATGCAGCAGGGCAGTGTAGAAATTGACACTTGGCTCTATGGCGAGAGAAAGATTTATAGTGTGAACGTATATCCGCTGCAAAAGCGGAGCAAACAGACGCAGGGCAGCATATCCCTTATCTTCGATATAACAGAGAAGCAGCGGCATCTAGAGCAGATCGCACAGCTCAACCAGTTGAAGGATCAACTGTTCACGATCGTCTCGCATGATATTCGCAGTCCCCTGGCGTTGCAATTCCAACTGGTTGAGCTTCTAGAAGAGGACAGAGGCAGAATGGAGAGCGATCATCGTGAAATCGTTGAGGCGCTAGGTGGACAGATTCGTAATACGCTCGGCATGGCCAATAATTTGCTGGAGTGGTTCCGCAGCCAGCGGGAAGATATTGTCCTCCGTCCACAACGGCTAGAGTTGTCTGAGGTTGTGGAGGAGTGCATCCATCTGCTGCATATTACTAGCGAGGCTAAACAAATAAATATGCATCACACCATTGCTGCTGAGACTTATGTGTACGCTGATCAGCAGGTGCTTGGCTTAGTGATCCGCAACTTATTATCCAACGCGATTAAGTTTTCTGGACAGGGTGGTTCTGTTCATATAGAGGCCCAGTTATCGGAGGATATGGTGGTTGTTTCAATCCGCGATGACGGAGTCGGGATGGACGAGGAACAGGTTCATAGGCTGCTTAGCGAGCAGCAGTTAAACTCATTGACGGGTACCTTGGGAGAGAAGGGAGCGGGACTTGGGCTGCTTGTTAGCCGGCAGTTTATAAAGCTAAGCGGTGGGGATTTATGGGTGGAAAGTAAGCTAGGGCAAGGAAGCCTATTTCAATTCAGCGTGAGAGGCGGAACAGAGCGATGAAAGTGGTTATCGTTGACGATGAGCCTGCCATGCTGCTCGCTATGAAGCGGTTATTGTCGACTATGGAGGACGTAGAGCTTGTAGGAAGCTTCCAAAATGCTGCTGAGGCGCTGGGCTTCGTTCAGGAAAATGACGTGGAGCTGGCCTTTCTAGATATTAAGATAGCTGGGGATGACGGGTTAGAGCTGGCCCACAGCTTGCGTTCGATTCGTGGTAAGCTAGATATCGTATTTACGACGTCCCATTCTGAATTTGCCATTCAAGCCTACGATGTTTATCCATTGGACTATATGGTTAAGCCGGTTTCCAGAAAGCGCTTAGCCCAGACAATTACACAAGCGGCAAGCAGACAGAACGCTTCTTCCCATCATACGGGGGACCTCACCTCTAATCGACTGTCGGTTCGTGGTTTAGGGTGTTTCGAGGTTAGCAGCAAGCAAGAGGGTACTGTAAGATGGATTTCTAAAAAAAGCATGGAATTATTCGCCTATTTGCTCATTAACCATAGTCGCAGCACGTCTAAAATCCGTATTTTGGAGGATATTTTCCCGGATATGCCTCTTAAGAATGCGGAAACTTATCTCCGTACAGCGGTTTACCAGCTTAGAAAAGTGTTGTCACCGCATGGGTTGAAAGAGGTGGTCATTTCAGCGCAAGAGCAGTATCGTGTTGACTTAGATCAGGCCGATGTTGATTTTATTCAATTTGAGCAGCATGCGAAGGCATTATCCGAAATCAACGCATCCAATGTAGCGATGGCCATAGAGCTGGAGAAACAATTTGCAGGTGATTTGTTTGATGATAAATCTTTTGAGTGGGCAGCTGTGGAACGTGAACGGTTGGCCATTATATATGATTCCTTGGCTAAGCGTCTCGCAAGCTGGCTGCTAGACCAGAAGCGTTTTAGAGAAGCGCAGCAAATAGCGAGAAGAATCGTAGCGCGCAATGAATTTGAAGAAGAGTCAAATCTTCTGCTGCTAAAAATTCTCGGAGCTATGGGAGATCGGCAGTCCATAAGCAGCTATTATGAGCACTATACGCAATTGCTGTTTGATGAGCTGGGCCTGCAGCCTTCAGAGGAATTTCTTCAGATTTATAAATTATACCAGTGATCGCCTCCTCGTATATTGAGGGGGTCTTTTTGTCGAGGGAATACGCAAACACAAAAAAAGAGCTGCTGGAAAACCTCCCAATAGCCCTCTTCTCTCGAAATCCCGCGAAACTATTATGAATAACATACTCAAGCAGGACGGCTGCTCAACTAATGGGCAGCCTCCAACCTGATTGTTATTCATTTTTTACGCTTGCTTTCCCTTATGGCTGTTCAGCCACTTATACGCAGCAACGGCCAGCACCGAGCCGGCAAGCGGGGCGATAAGAAACACCCACACTTGGGATAAGGCCTGGTCGCCGAGCAGCAATGCTGGTCCCAGACTTCTTGCAGGATTGACGGATGTTCCTGTTAAGGCGATGCCAAGAATATGCACAAAAGCGAGCGTCAACCCGATGACAAGGCCTGTTACGTTTCCATTGCCCTCAGTTGCGGTCACACCCAGGATCGTATAAATAAAAACGAAGGTTAAGATGATTTCGACAATGAATGCCATCAGCGCTGTAATCCCGATCCCGTAGCCAGGGCCGAAACCATTCTGACCGAGTCCCGTTGTGGGCATGCCCGAGGAGACGATAATAGCGTACAAAATGGCGGAGCCTGCAATAGCGCCAGCGATTTGTGAAACCACGTACCCGATGAAGTCGGTTCCCGATAATTTACGGCTAATGAGCATGGCGAGTGAAACCGCCGGGTTAATATGACACCCCGATATCGGACCGATGACGTAGGCCATCGCCACAATAGACAGCCCGAATGCTAATGCGATTCCCAAATACCCAAGCTCACCTCCCGCTGTAGCGGCACTGCCGCAGCCAAACAGAACAAGGACGAATGTTCCAATGAATTCGGCAGCATATTTTTTGAATGAAGCGTTCATAACCTTACCTCCCAATGATTAAATATCAGTTTGATTATAAATGAAGCATATTTACAAAAACTGAACAAGGAGAGTTTTTTTTAGAAACGTCGATTTTAAGTGAATATTGAAGCTGATTGCCGACGGTTTGTCGATCAAGTAGATCTTTTTTCGATGATAGGCCCGTTCAGTTGAACCGTATCATGAGTAACGGCAAGCTGGATACATTTTTGAATAGTCTGGATCACTATATCTGGCTCTGTTAGTTGGGGGAAGTGTCCGCTGTGGGAAGCAAGGACATGATGGCCATGCGTGCTTAATTGCACAAGACCTAACTGATTCTTTCTCCGAATTTCCATAACATGCTCAGGCATCATTGGTGGCTTTTTATTGCCCGAAACGACAAAGAGAGGCCTATCGGGAAAAGGGCCGGCCAATTCTATTTGCTGGACGGTCTGCTCCACAAAATGAACCTCATTCCACTTGCGGTGAGGAGATAAAAAATCAAAGATTGCCAGCAATCGATTGATCCCTCGGATGAATGCATTTTGGGTATCATTGATGATTAGATCCTGCGGATGACTGGAGTCTAGCAGCACTACACCTGCTACTTGGTCGGGGAAGAGACGGGCAAATAAGTTGGCGTATAACCCTCCTAAGGAATGCCCGACAAGAATATAAGGAGGAGGAAGCTCTATATCGGCAAGCACTTGTACAAGTGAAGCTACGATCTCATTTCCGTGCTGAGGACTATGGGGTTTATCACTGCCGCTAACTCCTAGTCGGTTATATGCAAAAACGGAAGTTTCTTGAGCTGTCTCATGAAATACTTTGTACCAACCCTCAATTGGTCCGCTACCGCCATTAATAAAAATGACAGCTGGGGAGCCTTGCCCGGATTGTGCGTATTCAAAGGTTCCATGTATCGTCTGGATTTTTTTCTTCGTTATAGGCTTCATTTTTCACCTCTAATCCTTATTTTCCTCCTATTACGTTTTCGCCTCAAAGCGGTTTCTGTTATTCAAAGTCAACCATCGTTACTTCTTTGGGGCCAGAAAGTGCTTTTCGGGAAATGCAAAACAAACAAGGCTCCGCCTTCAGGTTGGTTGCGGGCCGAGATCTGTCCGTTGCACCGTTCGACAATCGCGCGGGAGATGGCCAAGCCGAGCCCCGTTTCACCGTTCTTTCCTTTGACGAAGCGTTGAAAGAGGAGGGGCAGCAAGTCGTCGGAAATCCCTTCGCCGTCATCCGCAATCTCGATGTCAATGCCGTTATCGTTTGCAGATGTTTGAAAGCGGATTGTATCCTTGGCATAGCGCGTGGCGTTGCTTACAATGTTGATTAGCGCCTGCAGCAGCTTTTCGCGGTCGGCATAAATATAAAGCTCCTTCTCTTCTCCGGACATTCGCACCTGCAATCCCTTCTTGACGATCAGCGGATTGATTCGCTCCACTGTCTGGGCAAGCAAATCCTGCACCGCCACCTTATCCATATGGAAAATGCCTTCTTCGCTCTCCAGCTTGCCCAGCAGGATCATCTCTGTCACGATTTTTTTTAATCGGACGCATTCGTTGACAATGGCGTTCAGCGCCTTCTCGGCGGCCACTCCCGTAAAGACGCCGTCTTTAATGCCCTCGGTAAAGCCTTGTATGGATGTAAGGGGTGTCTTCAACTCATGGGAAACGTTCTGGAAAAACTGTTTCTGGGTCCGTTGATATTTCTCCAGCACACCGGCGAGCTGATAGACGCTTTTCGCCACCTCTCCGATTTCCCCTCCGGATGCGACCAATCGGACCTCAGAGAATCGACGTGTTTCTACTTTCTTCAGCTCGTCTCGTAAATTTGCCAGCGGTGTAACAAGTCGTTTCGTAATCAATGTGCTTAACAGAAAAGCCGTAATTCCGCCTACGAACAGGATGATCATCAATCGCAGGAATAAGGAAAGCTGAAGGGATTTAATTTCACTTATTGGAGTGGCCATTACGGCGGTGATGTCCTTCGCCATCGACATGCTTCCTTTTGTTGAAATGGTTTCGACAATATATTTATCGTTTTCGCCACGCCAGATTCCCTTATCCAATTTTGATTGTTTCGATAGTTCGATCCATTTCATCGCTTTTGCGGGAGGCAGGTTACTGTAAATCACTTGCTCATTGGGCGCAAACAATACCATATCGATTTGACGATCCTCTATTACGCTGTCCTTCTGTTCCATCGGCTTCGGGGATTGCACCGGCATTGCGGGGGTGGAAGGAACAGCGAAATTCATCAGCATGCTGCCCTGGGTCTGCATCTCTTGCCGCTGTCTGTCAATTAAGGTATTGAAAAGCAGGGGGTAGATGAGAACCGCCGTAATCGTCAGAACGCTAAGAAGAAGAATCCCAAAGGATAGATTAAGCCGGTGAATCAACTTCACGTTATTCATCTTTCCCTTCCATTTTCAAACGGTATCCATGGCCCCAGACGGTTTCGATCGGAAGCTCGTTTATTTTTCTGCGGAGCCGCTTCACCAGATCGTCAACCGCCCGCTCGCTGCCAAAATAGTCGTCTCCCCAAACCTGGTCCAGCAGCTCGTCTCTGGAGAAGGCGCGATTCGGCTGCTCGGCCAACGTCTGAAGCAGCTTGAATTCTTTCAGGGTCATCTCAATTTCGTCTTCATGCCAAAATACGCGTCTTTCTGAAAGGGACAGCCGCAAACGGCTTGCTTCTATTTGTATATTGTGCGACTGGGGTGAGGCCGGGGATTCCTGCCATTGCCGGATAGAGCTGAATCGGTGAAACAAACGGTTCACCCGTGCAACTAATTCTCTGGGGCTGAATGGCTTGGTCATGTAATCGTCGCTTCCGAGCTCCAGACCGAGGATTTTATCGACCTCCTCATCCCGTGCGGAAACCATAATAATGGGAACCTCGGCTTCTTTACGGATGTGGCGGCACAATTCAAAGCCGTTCATCCCTGGCAGCATAATGTCAAGAATCCACATATCCGGCGGTTCGTCCTTCCATAATTCCCACGCTTCTTCCGCAGTCGGGAGCGGAATCGTCCGGTAGCCTTCTTTCTGCAAATAAGCTTCTACGATTCCACGGATCTGTGAATCGTCCTCTACAATCGCGATTTGATAAGACTTCATTTCACAACCTCCAAACCTGAATCTCTTCCATAGTATCAGGAAACGGATCGACTCAGCTAATTTCCACACTTTTTCCTCATTCTTTCCACACCTCTTCCGAAGTTTCAACTTAGGCGATCGCTATACTAAAAACAAAGAAGCAAAATAAAAATTTGCGCAGCGTGATACCGCGTAACCATAGGAGGATCCATACATGAAGATGCATCGGCTGGCATACAAGGAAGCTGGAGTCGCTTTTGCTTTTCTCGCTCCGAGCCTAATCGGTTTTGCGGTGTTTTATCTGATCCCGTTTGGTCAGAACATAGTCATTTCCTTTCAAGGCCGGCTCGAAGGTGAAGGGTTGACGCTTGCCAGCTATCGAGAACTGTTCCAGAGTTCCTCTTTCCAGAAAGCAGCGGCCAATACGTTCTGGTTCACAGCAATCAGCGTGCCGACTCTTATCGTCTTGTCGCTTGCTTTGGCGATGCTCTTGAACCAGCGAGTTTTTTTACGCAATTGGTTGCGGACGGCCTATGTCCTTCCCCTCGTTGTACCGGCTGCCTCGATTGTCATGGTATGGCAGATCCTGTTCGATTGGAACGGTGTGTTAAATGCTATATGGAATGATTGGGGTATGAGCCGTCAGGATTGGATAAAATCGGATTGGGCCAGCCTTGTTCTCCTTCTGATCTATATTTGGAAGTACGTGGGGTACAACATCATCCTTTTTCTGGCCGGACTCCAGAATATTCCGGAGCAATATTATGAAATCGCGGATTTGGAAGGGGCCGGTCCGGTTCGCAAGCTGCTGCAGATTACTTTGACGTATTTGACGCCAACGACGGTTCTGATCGTGCTGATGTCTGTGCTGAATTCATTTAAAATGTTTCGCGAGACGTATTTGCTAACTGGCGATTATCCCTATGATCGCATCTATATGATGCAGCATTATATGAACAACATGTTCCTGTCTCTCGATATTCACAAGCTGTCTGCCGCAGCGGTAGTAATGGCAGTCGGTATTCTGGCGCTTGTTGCCGTATTGTTCCGAACTGAACGGGCATTCAGCTCTTTTATGGAATGAGGCGAACTACATGAAGAACCCGTTAATGCTCTTGTTGTGCACGTTTCTATTGATTGCAATAGCAGCCTTTCTGCTTGCTCCGGTAGCCTTGACGGTCGTCAATTCTCTCATGACCGAGAGGGAGATTATGGCAAATTACAGGATGCTGGGAAAAAGCGACTCCAGTTTGTTTGTAAACATGAAATGGATTCCTGATTGGGTTTCCTTCCAGCAATATTCGAACGTATTGATCGAGACATCGGTATTCTTACGATTGTATTGGAATTCCGTTTACATGTCGGCATCCATCATTGTCGGACAAGCGGCGGTATCGGTATTAGCCGCATTCGCTTTCGGCAAGCTGCGTTTTCCGGGGAGAGACCCCTTGTTTTTTCTTTACTTAATTACGATGGTAATGCCGTTCCAAGTAACGTTGGTACCCAATTACATGATGGTAGATCGGCTGGGACTGCTGAATAGCTACAGCTCGATCATATTGCCGAGCGTGTTCGGCGCATTCGGCGTGTTCTTATTAAGGCAATTTATGCTTCATATCCACTCAGCCTACATGGAGGCTGCCAGAATGGACGGGGCAGGCTATTTCCGAATTTTCCTTTCGGTCGTCTTGCCGATGGTCAAGCCGGGGATCGCCGCGCTTGTCGTGCTGCTGTTCGCCGACTATTGGAATATGGTTGAGCAGCCGCTCATTTTTTTAGAGGATCCCGGATTGCAGCCGCTGTCCATTTTTTTGTCCCGCATTCAGGAAGAAGCGCTGGGCGTCTCGTTTGCCGCTTCCGTGGTTTATATGATACCGATGGTACTCTTGTTTCTGTCCGCCGAACCGTATTTTATCCAAGGCGTACAGCTTTCAGGCGTAAAAGGATGATGTGAAGAATGGTTTACTGCAGCAAGAAAAAAGGAGAGCGATCCCATGGTAATACGACGCCAGCGACTGACAGGCATCCTATTGACTTTGTTTTTCCTCGTGTTAGCCGGTTTAACGATATTCAGCAATACGATCCAATCCGTTATGCTTCCGAAAGTGACGACGGAGAAACCCGTCAAAAAAACATTGTCGCATTTCATTAAAGGCGACGGCATGATTACCCCGCGGCAAATGACAGCTCTTGTGAACGAAAGCGGTTGGAAGGCCGCGAAGGTGCATGTGCACGATAACGAGCGCGTAAAGAAAGGGCAGGTTCTTATTACGTTCGACAGTACGAAGGCGCAGCAGCAACTGCTAGATGAGGAAGCCCGGCTGTAGAAGATGATCTTGAACTTGGAGGCGTTGCAAGAACAGTATGTGCTTACGCAACGGGAGGGGAGCGAAGAGATGATTCGTAAAGCTGTACGCGACTTGAAGAGCTGGCAGTTGGACCGGGACATCGGGCAGCGAACAATCGATCAAATGCGCAAGGAATTATCCCGTAACCGTACGCTCAAAGCTCCTTTTGAAGGGGTGGTTGCGAATCTTCAGGCGGAGGAAGGAACAAACATGGCCCCAGGGCAAATTTTGCTCGAGTTGATAAAGACGGAAGAAGGCTTCCAGTTCTCCTTCACGACGGACGAAGAATCGGCGTCCCTTCTTCAGAACAATGAGAAAGTGACGGTGGATGTGAAAGGGGAGAAAAATTGGCAATTGGAAGGGAAGATTGCTGAAATCAAGGATGTGTCACAGGGAAGCGGCGGCGAGTCAAATGGCAATCTGGGCGCAGAAGGCGGAGCTCTGAACGGGAATGGAGAAGAGGGCGCGGATCGCCGTAAAGCAGTCGTTGTGTTCGTCTCCGGCGACAGCCTGCAAGGAGGTGAGGCAGCCAGCGTAGCCGTGGAGAAAAAGGCCGAACAGCAAGGATTAGTCATACGCAAAGAGAGACTGAAGAAGGATGAGAAAGGAAGCTATGTGCTCGTCGTTCGTGAGAACAAAAATTCACTGGGCAATATCTACACCGTACATAAAGCATATGTGAAGACGGGAGATTGGAACGAAGAGGAGATTATTGTCTTGGACGGACTATTTGCGAAAGACGATATCATCGCGGAAACAAGCGAACCCCTGCAAGAAGACAACAGAATTCGACTGGATTGAGAGGATGATGGCTTTGAAGAAGAATTGGATATATTTCCTATTGTGCTCGTTATTATTGCTTACTGCATGCAGCGGCAAAGAAACCGGCACTGACGACCTTACAGCACCCCAAGACATTAAGGCGCCTGCTGGTCAAAAAACGGTTGCCGTAGCCGTGATGAATGCAGACCCGTTTCTGCTAACGGCCGTCCAGAAATTTGAAGAGCTTCATAAGGATATCCATATCGAAATCAACGAATACAAATCAACGCCGCAATCGGGCGGAGGAACGGCTATGCCTGGGATGACGCAGGAGGATATGGAGAAATTCGTACAGACCGTCACCACTCAGGCACTATCGGGAAACGCCTCTGATTTGATCGCCATGGATAACTTGCCGCAGGAAAAATTCATTGAGAAAAAAATATTGATCAATTTAAATGACCTGATCAGTAAGGACGCGTCATTCGATAAGAGTCAATATTACCAAAACATTTTGCAAACCTCTCAAGTCGGAGAAGGCCTTTACTCAATACCGTTTAGTTTCTATTTGGAGAAGGTCATCATGGCGAATACCCCTCTGTTGAACAAGGCCAAAATAACGATCGACGACAGCGCATGGACATGGAATCAGTTCAAGGACATCGCCAAGAAGTTGCAGGGCCAAATAGGCAGCAGCTTCCCGTCTTTCGCCAACATGCCTCCTTCGCAGATGCTTTATCAATACATCGACGCTCATTACTCAGAGCTTGTCGGTCAAGGAAAAACGAATTTCGATACCGAACCATTCAGGAACGTCATGCGGCAGATCAAATCGATGTATGACGAAGGCATTTTGAGTGCTGAGCCTGTGATGGATCAGAAACAAACGATGTTTTCCCTGAACGGACTTGTCGAACCGCTGAGCGCTTTGATGGACATGCTTCGATCGGATACGCAATTTTTGCAGATGCCTTCCTTTGACGGAAAGCCGAGCGGCTTCGGTTACCGTACAACGTTGCTGCTCGGCATAAACAGCAAATCGAAGGTACAACCGGAAGCCTGGGAATTTATAAAATTTCTGCTCTCGGAAGAGATGCAGGCTTCTCCCCAATTGGGAGGGTATCCATTAAATAAAAGTGTATTGGATAAAACGCTCGAAGAGGGTCGTCAAATGATTGAACAAGGAAAGATTCCCGTTCCGGGGGGAAAGCCCAGCGCAGAAACTCTCAAGGGAAATATTCTAGCGCTACAGGAGATATTGGAAAGGGCGAGGACGAAAGCGCCTGGAGACATAAAGGTATCCGCGATCGCCATAGAAGAATTCGATTCGTACATGAGCGGCCAGAAATCGGCGGAGGAAGTGAGCAAGCTGATCCAAAATCGGGTGAATACGTATTTGAACGAATGATAGGATATGAAAACGAAGGGATGAGCAACCGGATGTACCTGCAAATTGTCGTGTATCTGCCTGTAGATGAGCCTGCGCACCAAGCCTTTGAAAATCTCGGATGCCCTCCGCTGGGAGGCGAATCATACACAAAGAAGTCACTCTTGTAGAGTGACTTCTTTGTGTAGCCGTTTAAATGATTCGTTGAATCGGTGATTATCTTGCTTGACATCTGATGGTAAAAATACAGCCTCAGTTATCGTAGTCTGGTAGAAATGATGGAAGAACGAGGACTACATATGGCTCATGTCACCTATAACGTTTAACCTTTGACCGCGCCAGCGGTCAAGCCCTTCATAAACGTTTTCGAGCCAAGAATAAACAGAATCAGCACGGGAATTGTTGTCATGGTCAACGCAGTCATTCGTGCCGCGTAATCAGTCCGATGTACGATGCCCAGATTCGAGATAAATATCGGGAGCGTGTACCACTCGGATTTGTTGATTGTTACGAGAGGCAGCAAATAGTTGTTCCATGACCATAGAAACACGAGAGTCGCGAGCGTTGCCAAACCCGGTTTCATAATGGGCAGCACGATCCGAACGAAAATACCGGGCTCCGAGCAGCCGTCAATTCGCGCACATTCCAGCAGGTCGTTTGGAATCGAATCGCGCATGAACTGGATCATAAAAAATGCGCCAAACGGGAATGCGGCCCAGACAAGGATGACCGGCCATAGCGTATTGCCGACGCCGAGATGCCTCATTTCGATAATATAACCAATCAATCCGACTTGAGTCGGCACCATCATCGTGATGATAACGAAGGTCTGGAGCAGCTTGCGTCCGCGAAATTGGAACTTCGCCACGGCATAGCCGATGAGTGTGCTGGTGAATGTCGCCAGCACGACAGATACAACGGATACAATCAAGCTGTTTCCGTATACTTTTATGAAGTCGGCCTGCAGGACCGTCTTCAGATTTTCCCCCAAATAGCTGCCTGGAAGGATCGGAATCCCCTTGAATAGATCCTCGCTGTAATGGGTTCCCATTACGATCATAATATAGAACGGAAAGAGCGAGAGCAGGGAAATGACAATTAGACAAAACCACATCAACGCTGTTTTCATCGTTTGTCCTCCTTAGGTGCTGTCAATCGGTAGCTTAGTATGGAGAATAGCACGATTAGCAAGAACAGCGAGTAGGCAATGGCTGAAGCATAGCCGAAACGTGTATTGGAACCGAATGATTCGTCCACAAATTTCCAAATAATTGTAAGAGCTGTGTTGTCAGGACCGCCTACCTGTGCCGAGCCCGACCATCCGCCGTAAAGCAGCTTTGGTTCATCGAATAATTGCAATCCGTTAATAACGGATGTGACGACGAGAAATACGATAATGTTCCGAAGCAAGGGCATCGTGATTTTACGGAATGTATGAAGTCCTGTAGAGCCGTCTACCTTGGCTGCTTCGTATACGTCCTGAGGAATAACTGTCATGCCGGCCATAAAAATAATCATAAAATACCCGAGATTGCGCCATATGACCATTAGAGCGATAATTGCCCTGGAGCCCCATGGGTCCTGAAGCCAGTAAAAGCCTTCTTCCAGTATTTCAAATTTCGTAAGGAGCAAGTTCACAATTCCCGTCTGCCAGTCGAACAAGTAGGAGAAAATAAAGCCGATGGCTACCGGGGTCGTTATATATGGAAGTACATTGATTGTCTGAAATAATCTCTTGCCGCGCGTCAAATTGAACGTCCAATACGCCAGCGTGAGCCCTAGAATCAAGGTTACTGGTATAAACATAGCCATCATGATCAGGGTGTTCCACAAGGATTTAATGAACAAAGGGTCATTTGTCCAAAGCTGTACATAGTTTTTAAAGCCGACATACGTCTTGTCACCTATGCCATTCCAGTCATGCAGACTGAGCACGAATGAGTAAAGGACTGGATACAATTGAAACGCCGCATACGTCAGCACAAAAGGCAGGGCGAAAAGATAGGGCCACATGCGTGGCCCCCATCTGCGTTTGCTGGATGCGGCGGAAGTGTTGATTATGCGTTCCGCATTCACGGTCATCCCTCGTTTTCCCAAAATTTACTTAACGGTCGCGTCCGACGCTTTGTTTTTCGTTTCCTGAATGAACTTCTGCAGGGCGGAATCGGCTGTAACCGACTCGTCCTTCATCCATAGCGGGTACAGAGCGTTAAATACAGAGTCCAAGACAGAATCGTATTTGGACTGCGCCTCGCCTTTCATATCTGGAACGATATTCTCGACGAAATATTTCGCGAGATTTTGGCCGCCGAAAAATTCATCGTAAGCCCCCGGTGCGTCGATGAGCGCTTTTTGGGTTTCATAGAACGACTTGGAGCTGGTCATGTTGCCGAACGTCTTGAAGTTATATGCGGAGCCTTCATCGGACAAGTAAGCATACTGGATGAATGCCCAAGCGGCATCCTTGACTTTGCTGTCCTTGTAAATGCCGATTGCTGTGCCACCGCGGGTGAATCCGCCTTCTGGCGCTTTAAGGAGACCCCAGCGTCCCGACCCATCCGGATCGTTAGCTGAAATATGCCATTTGGCTCCCCATGGTGCCATCGGATAGAACATGAACTCGCCTTTCGCCATGGAAGCAGACCAAGCCGGTGTCCACAATTCATTTTTGCCGATAATGCCAGCGTCACGCATCTCAAACAAGCGGTTCAAAGGCTTTTGCAGCTTGGTTGTCAAATCGATTTCGGTGCCGTTCACGTAGGAAACGAAATTTTGCCCTTTCAAGGCAAGATAGGCGTCACCCAGACCTGGGAACATCAGCACCTTGCCAGCGCTTTTGTCTTTCAGCTCTTTGCCAGCGGCGATGAAATCATCCCATGTCGAAATCTTTTTCTCTAGCTCAGCCGGATCATCCGTGCCCCAGTATTCCTTCGCCAAATCTCTCCGGTAAGCGAACCCGGCAGGCGTCAGCGATTGATCGACAGCGATGACTTCGCCCTTGGAATTAGAAACGTACGGCACAACGTAATCTATGATGGTGCTTTTATCGAAGTTATAAGGTGCTGCTTCCAGGTTGTCGAGTACATCAAGGTCAAACAGCTTGCCGCGGTAAGCCGACTCTCCAAGGATGACGTCTGGAACGTCAGAGCCGGAAGCGATGCCGCTTTGCAGCTTCTGTAGGTAGTCGTTCGGATTAACGACGGTTACTTCAACTTTGATGTTCGGGTATTTCTTATTAAATTCCACGATCATGCCCTTCTGAAACGCTTCGTCCCAATCCCATACTTTAACGGTGCCGCTAATCTGCGTCGGATCAGTGCTGACCGCAGCCGACGCCGACGGAGCAGCAGTGCTTCCATTGTTACCAGTACCGTTGTCTCCAGTGGTGTTGTTGCCGCCGCAGGCTGCGAGCAGCCCCGTCACCATAAGCAGAGATATGAAACCGCCCACCCATTTGGCATTTTTTCTTCTGTTCACGATGGTGAGTCCCCCTAAAAATAATTTTGTAAGTGCTTACACTGATATCGTAACCCAGGACCCTGTTAGGTGGTAATTAGCCAAAACGGCGATTTCGTATAAAATCCGGTGATCAAATCGATTTCACCCTCGAAACGGTAGCTTTGCCGCCAGAGGACGGCGACAGCCGTTTACGCTTGATCGGTCCAAGGAAGCTTAATTCGTATAAGGGTGCCCTGCCCCCATTCACTAAATACTTCCAGACGCGCCGAAGCGCCAAAATGGGTTTGCAGCCGTTCTTGAATGTTGGACAAGCCGATTCCTCTCGTGCGCTCGGGCTCCTGTCCCCCCTGTCCCATCTGCATCTTCCAGCCTTCTTCGGGCACAGTCATGCCTTGACCGTCGTCTTCAACTTCCAAAACAAGCTGTTCTCCGTCCCGGTAAGCCCGTACAATAATGATGCCCTCCTCTAAATCCGACGGAATGATGCCGTGTACAATCGCGTTCTCGACGAGAGGCTGCAGCACCAGCCGGGGAACCGAACGGTCAAGCAGTGCTTCATCCATCTCCCAGACGAGCCGGAATTGGCCAGGATAACGAGTCTGCTGGATGACCGTGTATTTGTCGATGATCCGCTTCTCTTCCGACAGCGGCGCACGCACGGCCCCCTCCCCCGTCTTGATCGTATTTTGCAAAATAGAGATGAGCGCCTGAGTCACTTCGGCCGCTTCTGCCCCGCGATTGGCGTGGGACAAGTAAATAACCGTATTCAAGGAGTTGTACAGGAAATGCGGATTGATCTGAGCCATCAATAAATCGATTTGCATTTGCCGTTTCACCGTTTCGTTCTGTACGGCAGTGTCCATCAGGTTTTTCAAGTCTCTGACCATCCGATTGAAACCCGTGCCCAAAATCTCCAGCTCATCCCCGCTGCGAATTTGGACGCTTGTCCCGAGATCGCCGACCGCTACGCGCTTCATCGCGTTCGTCAGCCGAATCAATGGCTTCATCAGATTGACAATAATGGGCAGCATGACGACCAGCGTTACGATAATGGCGGTAATAATGATGATGATATAGAAAAAGAAAACGCGATTAATTTTCATAAACAATTTGCTCTTAGACAGCAAAGCCGCCTGTTTCCATCCTTGGCTCATCGCGTCGTCAGTCAACACGATGGTGCGGGCGTTCTCCGCAAATGGCTCGCCGGAATGTAATGCGCTCGCCATAAACGACCGGTCCGATTCTGGCAGCTTATCATTGGCGGCAAGCAGCAATGCGCCTGAGCCGGTGAACAGCTCTATTTGCTCGAAATCCTGCGCGCTTTGCAAAAAGACGTTTGATAGTTCCGAATAGGCGATATCGATGACAAGATAGCTTTCCGCATCTAAGTCCTGACCGATTGGGCGGTATTTCAACACGTAACTAAAAACCTGCCGGTTGCCGCTGATAAAGAAGAATGGATGCGGCTCACTGTAGGCAGCGCGTGTATCTTTCATTTTCACAAACCAGTCCTGCTTCAAGTACTCGGAGAAATATTCCTCGTATCCGCTGTAATTGGAGTAGGTTTCCTCGTTCGGCGTAACGATCACGACGTTCAGGATGAAGTTGCTGAGCGCCACGAACCGCCCGAGCTTTTCCTGTACGGCTTGCTTGCGAAAATAATTCACCTCAATATCCTCGCTTGCTGGCGCATTAATTAGTGCCGTTATCTCCTCGTCGGATACGATGTACTCCGCTGTCTTGACGACCTGCTCTTGGATTTTCTTCAATTGAAATGAAATTTGCGCGAGCTTCGTCCGGCTGTCCTTAATCGATTGCTCGCGAATAATGTCCTTGGCGTAGTCGTAGATGAAAAAGCCGCTAAGGATCAGCGAAATGGAGACGACAAGAACGGTGCTGGCGATAATCTTGGTGCGAATCCTCATGCGCATTGTAAGGTCACCTGCGTTTCTCCATATATTCGAGCGGGGTCATGCCCGTCACCTTGCGAAATACTTGACTAAAATACTGCCCATTGCGGAAGCCGACCCGGTCGGCGATCTCATATACCTTGAGATTGCCCTCGTCCAGCAGTTGCTTGGCCTTCTCTATCCGGATTTCTGTGAGACGGTCGAGCGCTGTTTTGCCTGTCTCCAGCTTGAACAAGTGGCGAAAGTGGTCGCGCGAAATGCCGAGCTGCCTTGCAATCGTATCCGCATCGAGCTCGGGATCGCCGTAATGGCTCTCCATCTGCTCCAGCGCTTGGCGCACTTTGCGTGAAACTGCAGGCAGTCCGGCATCCGTTTTTGCAAGCGTATTCAACTCCGACAAAAACCAATCGCGGATGCCTGCAAGCGAGGTCCAATCGGCTGCCGTGCCGGGGCCAGCCGCCCAAGTCTCCGATAGAGATGGCAGCCCACAAGTGGAGCGACAGCGGTTCAACACGGTGACCAGCTGCCGACACAGGTCCGCGAATCCATTCGCATCCTTTGCCTCCAAAGCTAGCGTAAACAAGGTCGAAACCTCCCGTGCCGCTTCTTCATATTTTTTGTCCGACAGCAGTTCTTTCGTCTTCGTTAAGCCTTCTTCCCATTCCAAATGTACGGGGACCTTCTCTTCTTCACGCCGAAGCTCGTTCAATCGGAACAGATGACTAGGACCGTGGAACAGCGCCAGTGACAGCCGTTTCAAAGCTTCAGCGAGCTTGCCCGGAACGTCCGCCCGGTTTGGCAAGCCGTAGGCCATCGCCATGGATGTAGGGCGGCCCGTCAACTGTTCTATCGTTCGCCGTGCCTCGACCGCCTTTTCCTCGAGCAGCTCCCGCATCTTGCCCTCACCCCTGCTGCTCTTATCCCCGTATATGAGCACAAAGCAACTGTCTAGAAAGCGGATAGCCGCCAAAAGGCTGGAATCCTCCACGCCCGGCCATTCCGGCGGCAATACGGGATTATCGGACACTACGCCGGGCAGCAGCGGCATAATCCGTGCAGGCTCAAGCACCAGCAGATGGAGCCGATCGAACGTTTCTCCTGCCTCAGCCGTCGCCGTCCTCCACTGCGCGTCCGACAGAGGCCTCCCGCCGAGCCAGTCAACGAGCAGTCTGCCGCGGTCATTTTTCCGGAGCCGCCTATCGCTCTCAATCTCTTCCCTTAAACCGCCAAGCTCTCGTTTGACCGCTTCCGCATCCATCTCATGCTTAATCCAATAGTTGGCTACGCCCAGCTTTAGCGCTTCCTTGGCGTACTCGAATTCCTTGTAGGAGGTGAGCAGCACGATTTTCAGCACCAGTCTCTCCGCCAGCAGCTCCTTGCTAAGCGCCAGCCCATCCTTGCCAGGCATGACGATATCCATAATGATCAAGTCCGGGCGGTGCTCCCGCGCCAATCTTACGACCTGCGATGGCTTGTTCGCCGTGCAGACGATCTCGTATCCGAGCTGCTGCCACGAAATTAGATTTTTCATATGCTCAATCGCCAGCACTTCATCATCCACGAGCATCACTTTAACCCAGTTCATCAGTTTCTTGCCTCCATATTCTTAATGCTTAAAATTTATCATTCTTTTGCGCCATGTATCTAAATACAACTGAGTCTTTCTCTTTCAAATTCTTTCTCTATGTAAAATAATTTCCTGTATGCCTCATTTCATTCATGGAGGGCTCGTAAATGACAGATGATTTGAGAACCCAAAGGTGTTCTTAGAAATGGACTAACTTTCGCCAAGTATACGACGAAAACCTGAATATTTGTATTTTTTATATGACCGATCCTCACTAGCGTTGCATAAAAACGCAGTCATTTAGAAAAGTGAATATTCAGTAAATTATTTTTCAGGGTGAAATGAAAAAGGGGGACAGCGAGTTCCTCCAGCGGCTCCACATGCGTATTGTTTTTCAGACGCGTCACGAACCAGATACCGTCCAGACTGTAGCGATCAAAGGCAGAATAGGCCGAATAAGACTTATTTGCAGTGTATCAGGTACTATATTCAGATGCTGATATCGAAATGTGGTACGACTGGAATTCCCGACTTAATGATACTAAATTTACTGATCAATGTTTTTGGATTATGTACGATGATAACAGAATTGGCGGAGCAATTATCAACGATGGGATGTTTGGGGTTGAGATACCAAGAGTGAAGAAACCAGTTCTGATGGTGGCCCTCTTGAGCGTCCGGTTATTCTATTGGATCCAATATTGGTTGTCTCTAAGGCCTTGCCGCCTTTCCGGACCACCTTATTTTTTTCTGTCACTACCATCTCCGACAAATAAACCAATGATACGTCTTATATTTTGTCGGCTAGCCGACTTTTTTTGTTTTAGACCATGAATTATAATTGTAAATACCGATAGGTAAACTTTGAATTCGCCAACAGCTAGAGAAGGGTGGAACGACGATGGACCAAGAGGGTATGTCCTCCTATTGGGAAGGAACTGTAACGGATAACGGTGAAGCCGAGCAACTCGCGTTAGCGAAGCTCTTCCAGGAATTTGGCTCTTCTCGTGGCATGAAGAAGAACTCCTTTATCTTCAGGAGCGAGGAAGAAAGTCAGGAGATCTATTTCGTCCAGGACGGACTGGTGAAGATCTCGCAGTTTGCGCAAGAGGGCCAGAGCATTACCTTGTTCCTGAGGCACAAGGGCGAGGTGTTCGGTGCGGCCGAGGTTCTGACGGGGCAGAAGAGACAACGCTATGCGCGATGCATCACGGACAGCTGGATTCTCTCGATTCCGACTTCCCAATTCACCAGCTTGCTGAAGAGACATCCGAATGCCCTTTACGCGCTAACGGTGGTCAACGCCCGTCGTCTGCTGCAGACACAGCGTTACGTAGAGACGCTCATCTCACGGCCGGTTGCCTGGAGGCTGGCTCAGCTACTAATGCAGCTCGGAGTTCGTGTCGGGAAGGAGACGGTCGTCACGCTTTCGCTTACCCATGAGGAGATCTCCTATGTCATCGGCTGCAGCAGGCAGACGGTTACGGAGACATTGGGTCGATGGCGGGAGGAAGGCATCATTCGCTATGAGAAGAAAATAGTTGTCATTCATGATACCAACGAGTTCCAACAGCACTTGTAACGATGTGGAAAGCCATGGGGGGCGGGAGCATGATTCGGGTAGAAGGAGTAGGTAAGACGTTCGCGCAACGGGGTAGAGCGGGCTATACTGCGTTGGAAGACATTGACTTCGAGATAGGAAAGGGAGAGTTCGTCTCCATCCTCGGTCCTTCCGGCTGCGGCAAGTCCACACTGCTTAACTTGGTAGCAGGTCTGGAGCGGGCGGATCACGGCCGAGTAGAAGCGAATGGCAAGGAAGTCACGGCCCCAGGGCCTGATCGAATCGTCGTATTCCAAGACCATGCACTGTATCCTTGGCTTACCGTGCTGGAGAACGTCGCATTCGGTCTCAAGCAAAAGGGAATCAAAAAGAAGGAGCGCCGCGAGCGAGCCATGGAGCAGATCCGGGCTGTCCATTTGGGGAAGTTTGCGGACCGCTATCCCCACGAGCTGTCGGGCGGGATGAAGCAAAGGGTGGCGATAGCGCGGGCGCTCGTCATGGACCCGGAGATTCTGCTCATGGATGAGCCGTTCGCTGCACTGGACGAACAGACTAGGCTGCTGCTGCATAAGGAATTGGAGCAAATATGGCTGAACACGCGGAAGACCATTCTGTTCATCACGCATAACATTCGGGAGGCGGTCATACTGTCGGACAGAGTGCTCGTCATGTCTACCCGGCCGGGAAAGATTAAGAAGGAGTTCCGCGTACAGGCGGCACGGCCGCGGGAGCCTGGCGATTCTCTTCTGCACCATATCGAAAGTCAGATTATGGATACGTTGGCCGCTGAACTGGAGAAGGTGGCGAAGGAGGAATATGGCAATGACTACACTCTGGAGAAAAGCCCTCTTTCTCATTCTACTGCTAATAATCTGGGAGACGGCATATAGGACGATGCATTGGGGCTGGCGCTTTCCATCGGCGCTTCAGACGGTGCAGACATTCTACGATGGGATGGCAAATGGGCAACTACTCGAAGCGACGCTCAGCAGCTTGAGGCGAATCCTCATCGCGTTCGTCCTCTCGTGCGGCATCGGCATGACACTCGGCGTCTTGTTCGCTCGGAGCCGGCTGCTGGACGAGACGTTCGGATTTGTCGTCGTCGCTCTGCAGACGGTGCCGAGCATCGCTTGGTTACCTTTCGCTATCATATGGTTCGGGCTGAACGACTTCGCCGTAGTGTTCATCACGACGATTGGGGCGACGTGGACGATGACGATTGCGAGTCGGAGTGGGATCAAGAACATTCCTCCAATCTATCTGAAGTCGGCGCAGATGTTTGGAACAGGCCGCGGGTTCCGACTCTTTTACCAAGTGATGATCCCCGCAGCCATACCACAGCTCATTACGGGCATGCGCATGGCCTGGGCGTTCGCCTGGCGGGCACTCGTCTCCGGTGAGCTCATTGCGCGCGGCATCGGTTTGGGGCAGCTGTTGGAGGAGGGGCGAAGCCTCGGCGACACCTCTCTTATGCTCTGCATCGTACTCGTGATCGCGATTCTCGGTACGATCTCCGACCACCTCGTCTTCAAGCGCATAGAGGAGCGGATCTGGACCCAGTACGGTCTGAATGCTGCCAAAACGTAAGCTTAACTAGGAAAAGGGGAATGATGCATGTTTAGAAAAGTGGCTTATTCGAGTCTTATGATCGTCTTGATTCTGACTCTGCTTTCCGGCTGCGGGACCTCTGGTTCGGGGAGTAACGGAAGCTCCAAGTCGGTCGACCCAATTACGGTGAGGATCGGCTTGCTCAAGAACGTGACCCATGCTCCGGCCTTCGTAGCGATCAAGAAGGGCTATCTGCAAGACCGTCTTGGCGCTAATGTGAAGTTCGAAGTACAGGGCTTTAACAACGGCTCCGACTTCTCGACTGCAATGGCGACAGGCCAGATCGACATCGGCTACGTCGGGCCAAGCCCGATAATCAACCAATATATAAGGAGCAAGAACATCAAGATTCTGTCAGGAGCGAACAACGGCGGCGCCGTGCTAGTGACGAGGAAGGGCTCCGGCGTGACGAGCGTCAAGGACTTGGCGGGCAAGCTGGTCGCCATCCCGACAAAGGGGAGCACGAACGAGATCTCTCTGCGTCTGCTTCTTCAGGAGCAGGGCCTGAAGGTGTCGACGGACAAGAGCGGGGTTCAGCTTATTGCGATGGCTCCGGCGGATACGCTGACGGCCATGAAGCAAGGCCAGGTAGACGCGGCGCTATTGCCGGAGCCATGGGGGACGCAGATCGCGAACGAAGGCATCGGTAATATCGCCGTCGAGTGGGATCAGATTCCGCCGAACAAGGGGAATTATCCACTTACGATTATCGTAACTAGCGACGACTTCCTGAAGGAACATCGGAATTTGGCCAAATCCGTTCTTCTGGCCAACGAGGACGCAATCAAGTTTATCAAGGATAGTCCAGGCGACACGTATTCTCTCGTTAGCGACGAGTTGAAGGAACTGACGGGCAAGGGCTTGGAAGCCGAATTGATCAAGGCCACACTGTCTCATCTAAATCTGACGATGAACATCGACCAAGATTCCTTGAAGATAATGGCGCAGGTAGCGGTCGATGCCGGCTATATCAAGGGAGTAGGAGCAGATGGCTTGGATCTGGCAGGCTTGTACGATCTGTCGCTGCTGAAGGAGACGCAGGAAGGCAAATAAAACGAAGATGAGAGGGCTGACAGCAATGTATATCCAGCCACAAATGAATTTGAGGCCAGACTACCACCCAGATCTGACCGTCGTTCTGCTCGGGACGGGTTCTCCCCGTGCCTTCTATGGTCGAGCGAAGCCCGGAGCCGCGGTGCTCGCGGGAGACAAGACGTTCCTCGTTGATTGCGGGGGCTCTACGGTGGACCAACTAATCAAAGCGGGCATCATGCCTCAACGGATATCCGATGTCCTGTTCACCCATCACCATTACGATCATAACGGAGGATTCTTCGACGTGTTCATCACGAGTTGGCGCACGCATATTACCGCAGAACGTGTCTTCGAAGGTCGTTCAGTGCCCATGCAAGTGTACGGACCAGAGACGACGAAGGAGATCATCGGCAAAATGCGGGAGTCCTTCGAGTTCGACGTCAAGCTCCGAATCAGCTATAATCTGTCGGATGAAGCGGGCTCGCTAATCGAGTATACGGAATGCAACGAGGGTGTTGTCTACGACAAGGACGGCATCCGAATTACGGCCTTCGAAGTGGACCATCGCCCTGTCTATCCTGCTATCGCTTACAAGTTCGAGTATAACGGCAAGACGGTCGTTATATCAGGCGATACGATTCCGGTGGCCAATACGGAGAAACAAGCGACCGGGGCAGATCTGCTCGTTCACGAAGCGTACAACAAGTCGTGGCTTGACGCCCTGACCGCGCAATATCCGAAGCACGAGAAGGCGCTGTCAAACCCCGCGAAGTATCATACGACGACGCTGGAAGCGGCTGCAATCGCGCAACGGGCGGGAGTCAAGCATCTCGTGCTCACGCATCACATTCCCGCGCCAGCGGCGAATCTAAAGGCCGAGCAAGCGTATATCGAGGGGATGGCTGGCATTTACGCTGGCCCGATCACAGTAGGTCGCGACTTGATGGTCTTCGAATTAAAGTAGCGGACAAAGGGCACCCGGCAGGGTGCCCTTCTATCTTGTTTTAGATGACATACATGTCAAGAAGTATAAACGGACGATGTATCTGAAGATTGAAGATTTAAAGAAAGTCGGACTTATTGAATCTGATTAAGTCATTTCATTTCATTAACTATTAGGGCGCTGATTTAGGCGTCCTTTTTTTTAATGCAATCGGAGTCATGATGGTTTTATTCTTTCAAGCTTGAAATATCTGTGTTGCCATTCGCAAGGCAGGTTGAAACGGCGTATTTGAAAGGAATGTGCTATCATAAAAAGGGATATTATGAAAATAAGTAATGTGCAGGCAAGCAAGCTGGAATGCAACGGAACGCAATAACTTTCAGAAGGCAGGATTTGTTTAAATGACCACTAATCAAACACAACGCTATCGCTTCAGTGAAGCTCCTATATGGCATATTCAAAGGGAATATTTCGAAGAAGAAGGAATGAAGGCTTGGAACAATGATCAAGTTCCTCAATATATAACGAGTAATCCGATGATTGCTGCCGCCTATGCCGAAATGATATTTGGGCTGCTTCAAGATCGGGCAAATATGGGGAAAAGCTCAGAGCCTGTGTTTATTGTAGAGCTAGGGGCTGGAGCAGGCCGTCTCGCCTATCATGTGCTGCATGAGCTATGCCAGTTGAGAGACTATGCGGGGATAGTACTCCCCCCTTTCCGCTATATTATGACCGATTTGGCCATGAAAAATGTTCTGGCCTGGCAGGAGCATCCTGCCCTGCAAGCTTTTATCGCCGAGGGACTGCTAGATTTTGCACGATTTGATGCGGTTCATGATACGGCGCTAAGCCTCGTCGTGTCAGGCACAACCATTAGAGAGCAAGACTTAGAGCAGCCATTAATCATTGTCGCCAATTATTTTTTTGACAGCATTCCACAAGAGCTGATTTATGTAGGCGACGGCCAGATATATGAAGCGGATGTTTTTGTCGAATATCCTGACAATAGGGATGCTCTTAAACCAGCCGAACTATTAGATCAAATCGCTTTGCATTATGAGCACAGGCGGGCACCCGAGTATGAGCAAGACGACTATCCTTACCGTGATGTCATCGCCGTATATCAGGACCAGCTGGAAGATTCGCATATTTTATTTCCTTCCGCTGGCTTAACCTGCTTGGAGCGATTGAATCAGTTATCTCAGGCAGGCTTCCTATTGATAACCGCTGACAAAGGCGACCACCTGCCGGGTAATTGGAAATTTGCCGAGCCGCCAGAGCTGTTCCTGCATGGCAGCTTTTCATTAACCGCCAACTACCATGCGATACAGCATGTGTTTGAACAAAGAGGAGCCCAAGCGTTATTTCCCCCGCATCATTATAAAAATATAAATGTTGGCTGCATTCTCCATATGGATCAGCCGCTGGCGTACTCTAATACCAGATTAGCCTACCGCCGATTTATTGAACGTTTTGGTCCGGACGAGTTTTTCAGCATGAAAATGTGGGTTGACCGCAATCTCGCCAGCATGGAGCTGCAACCATTATTGAGCTTTTGGCGTTTGGGTGGATATGATGCGGAGTTTTTCATTCAGAGCACGAAGCAAATAGCCAGCCTGCTGCCGGATGCAAATGATGAAGAAATGCAGGATCTTCTAAGAGGCATCCAGCTGATGTGGTCGTCGTACTATGTCATGGAGCAGCGTTATGACTTGGCACTGGATGCTGGCTTGCTGCTGTTTGAAATGGAAATGTACGAAGAATCCAAGCATTTTCTAGAAATATCGGTGCAGCAAGAACAAGATGAGATTGTTTCGTCCGTGTTTTATTGTCTCGCTATTAGCTGTTTTGAGCTAGAGTTGGACGAGCAGGCATTGGGCTATATTCAGCAATTTTTGGAGCTTGAGCCTGATCATGAAGAGGCTTTGGCGTTGTTAAGCCGATTTGAATAGAAGGCATATGGCTTAACTTGTTGATCATTACTTTTAGGCATGACAGTTAGGGGTGACTGGGATTTGAGGCGTATTACGATTTTGGTCGCAGATGATGAGGTGGAGATCGCGGATCTGGTCGCCTTGCACCTGCAAAAAGAAGGCTATTACATTATAAAAGCATCCGATGGGAAGGCAGCTATGCAAGCTGTGCAATCGCAAACGATCGATTTGGCTATTTTGGATATTATGATGCCTGAAATGGATGGATACGAGGTAACTCGTAAAATTCGGGAGCAGTACCATCTGCCGATTATTTTCTTAAGCGCCAAAACCTCTGACCTGGATAAAATCACAGGTCTTGTAATGGGTGCGGACGATTACATGACCAAGCCCTTCAATCCAATGGAATTGGTGGCGCGTGTCAATTCGCAGCTTCGTAGGTCGCTGCAATTCAATCAGCCAGCCGTCATGAACAAAGCGGTGCTGGAGCTAGGCGGACTCGTGATTTCACCCGACCAGCATAAAATCACCTTGTACGGCGAGGACGTCGAATTAACGCCGAAGGAGTTCGACATTCTTTATTTGCTGGCGAGCCACCCTAAGCAGGTGTTTAGCGCAGAAAGCATATTTAAACAGGTGTGGGGCGAGACCTACTATGAGAGCGGCAATACGGTTATGGTCCATATCCGTACACTGCGCAAAAAACTGGGAGAAGATACGACCAAGCGTAAATTCATTAAGACGATCTGGGGCGTAGGGTACACGTTCAATGATTAAAAGCAGACGAAGCTTTCGGACCACGATGATTATGCTGCTGGGCTTAAGCATGCTTTTATCCGGCGCAATTACGTATGGCATTTATAAAATGCTGCAGCTCTATTATGTCGATGTCCGTGAAGGCGATCGATTGGCCCAGTACCGGAAGATGATGAGGGAAGTGGGGGATATTTATGTGTTCCTCATTATTTTCATCCCGCTGGCTATTGTGTTTTTCTTCTGGTTTACGAAGCGTTATGGGACTTATTTCAATGAAATTTCCAAGGGAATCCGCCAGCTGGCTAATGGTGATTTTGACAATCGGGTGCATATTTCCTCTAATGATGAGTTTAGCAGCATTGCAGAGGATTTGAATTTGGCCAGCGAAAAGCTGCAAGCGGCGGTTGAAAAAGGGGATTTTGCCGAAAATAGCAAGGATCAGCTGGTCGTGAATTTGGCGCATGATTTACGCACGCCGCTGACCTCAATATTGGGCTATCTCGATTTGATTGTGAAGGATAATCAGCTGACGGATGAGCAGATCAAGCATTATACCGCGATTGCCTTCAATAAATCACAGCGTCTGGAGAAGCTGATTGATGGATTATTCGATATTACCCGTATGAACTACGGCAAGCTGCCCGTTCAGAAAGAGCATATCGATCTCAGCGAGCTGCTCAAGCAGCTGAACGAGGAGCTATATCCTGTTTTTGAGAAAAATCGTTTACTATCCCGAATAAATGTGACTCCCGATCTTTATATTTATGGTGACGGGGAGCTGCTGGCCCGGGTATTCGAGAACTTGTTGACGAATGCCGCTCGACATGGCAAAGAAGGCTTGTATGTAGATATTAATGGGCACCTGGATGCTCAGCATGTGGTCATTCAAGTCGTTAATTATGGAGGGGAGATTCCTCCAGAAGATTTGCCGCATATTTTCGAAATGTATTATACCGGCGACCGGTCACGGGCGCATCAAGAGGGCGGCACGGGGCTTGGCCTGTTCATTGCCAGAAATATTGTAGAGCAGCATGAAGGAACCCTCACGGCCGAGAGCAATGTGGTGCGGACTGTCTTCGAGGTGCGACTGCCTGTGCGCTCATAATTTAAGAAAAACTTTAAATTTGCCCCACTTTTTTTTAACTTGTTTTCTCTATCCTAGAAGTATAAGGCAAGAGGAGGAAACGTTAATGACGAGGTGGGGCATTTTTATATGCTTGGTTCTGCTGGGCTATGCGGCGACGGACAGAGAGCTTTTTAAATAGAACGACGTGATTGTGACGGTAAAGGAGGATGCCAATTGAAGCAGAAGGAAATTAAGACGAATAAGTGGGAGCTTTTTATAGGAGCGGCGTTTGTTGTGTATCTGTTTTTTTTATTTAAAATCATTTTGCTCAAATGGAACTCCATTGGTCTCGATGCTTTGTGGTATCATTTCAAAACGTTTCTGCACCATCCTTATCTGATTTACGAGCGCCAAGCGAACTTAAAGCTATTCGACGAGATTTCAAGAGATATTGATGGATTATCGATCTCTCGTTTCTCTAGTTCTATCTTGTTTACGAATTTGATTGGCAATACACTGGCCTTTATTCCGTTTGGTGCTTTTATCGCGGAGCTCATCAAATCCCAAAGGGTATTAGGCATAAAAGTTTTCGTGCTTTCCCTGCTGCTCAGCTTATTTTTTGAATTATCCCAGTTTTTTCTAGGTATTGGCATCTTTGATGTGGATGATTTACTGTTAAACACCGTTGGCGGAATGATGGGATACGCGGCTTGGAAAATATATGTGGTTGTCGTGAAAGGGTTTCAGCCCGCAGCGGCGAGAACGTTAAAGAGGACTTCTCCTACATGAGCTTGGAACAGCCGGGAACCTTAAGGGGTTCCCGGTTTTTATGCGTCGAATTTTAATTAAGCAAGGACTCGTATTCTACGAGCTGTCTACATTTGATCGGAATGGAGCCATAAGCAAAAGCTGCTTGGCAAGGAAGGCAGGCGTATAGGGCATATCGTTGCGAAGCCATATAACGATCGTGCCAAGAAAGGCAGAGGCGCCATACCAAGCGGTAATATCATTCGGAATTTCGGGAGTAATGGCTTTGGATGCGGCATTGTGACTACTCATTTTACTTTTAATATAGTCCATCATAAGCACAGAAAGGCGCTCCGTAAACAGGGGCAGACGCTTGGAAGCGAGCAGTATTTTGTAAGAAGCTGAATGATCGGCAAAATGCTGAATAAGCTTGACCAGCTCGGGCCATTCATCCTTAGCGGAGCAGGAATGATCGGCAACATCTTCTAGCAGATTACGAATGTGCGTGGTCATGTTGTCCGCCATCTGATTCAACATATCCGGGATATCCCGATAATGAAGATAGAAGGTAACCCGATTAATGGTCGCCCGCTCCGCAAGTCGATTCACCGTAATTTTCTCTAAATCGTACTCCTGAATCAACTCGAGAAAAGCTTCTCGAATCAATTGTCGTGTGCGTATAACACGCGGATCCATTTTTGGCGATTTTGCCTGCATGAGAACACCGATCCTTTCAACTTTTAAATCAATCGTCTATACGACAGTTTTCAATGATTTTGTAGATAATTTCGAAGTAAAACGACAGATTATAGATATTTGTAAACTATTAAACAGTAATGAAAAAGGTGTCGCTTGTAATCATAAAACGAGACGCCTATAATCTTTTACATTAAGTAAATTATACTACAGACTGTCAATTAGTTGAAGTCGAAAGGATTGAGTAAGATTAGTACAAACACCGTTTTTGACAGCAGCTCAATTAAGAAAGGTCCCTTGTTGTTCGTTTTAATAGTAGGGGCATTTATCGCCGTATTGAATCAGACCATTATGAGTGTCGCGCTTCCCCATTTAATGGTCGAATTTTCAATTGAAGCTGCCGTAGCTCAATGGCTCACCACCGGGTATATGCTGGTAAATGGCGTTCTCATTCCGATTACAGCCTATCTCATGCAGCGTTTTACGACACGTGAGCTTTTTCAAGCGGCCATGGTTATTTTTCTCGGAGGCACCATTTTGTCGGCGGTGGCGAATTCATTTGAAATTTTGCTTGTTGGACGTTTGATTCAAGCGGCCGGCGCCGGAATCATTATGCCGTTATTGATGAACGTGATCCTTACCATCTTCCCTCCGGACAAACGCGGGGTTGCCATGGGAGTGGTTGGTTTAGCCATTGTTTTTGCACCTGCTGTTGGCCCTGCTATCACGGGTTATGTCATGGAGGAATATAGCTGGCGTACGATGTTCCAGGCGATTATTCCTGTTGCTGCTTTAGTCATTATTCTTGCTCATTTTTATTTGAAAAATGTAGCTGAGCGATTGTTCCCTAAGCTCGACGTATGGGGAATGATCTTCTCGACCATCGGTTTTGGAATGGTTATTTATGGGTTTAGCAAGGCGGGCAGCCTAGGCTGGTCCAACACGGAAGTTGTGGTTTCACTTATAGTGGGTATTGTTTCCTTGGCCGTGTTTACGTGGCAGCAGCTGCGCTCGGGCAGTCCGCTGCTTGATCTCAGGGCGTTCAAATATAATATGTTCTCCTTAACGACTATTATCAATATCGCCGTCACCATGGTGATGTATGCTGATATGATGCTGCTTCCCCTGTATTTGCAAAATGCGCGCGGATATACAGCATTGGAATCGGGCATGCTTATGCTGCCTGGCGCTCTGCTTATGGCACTAATGATGCCAGTATCCGGGAAGCTGTTTGACCGCTTTGGTGCAAAGTGGCTGTCAATCGTGGGTATGATCATTACAATTGGGACTACAATTGGATTTGTAAATTTGACGGATTCAACCAGCTATAACTACTTGCTGCTGATGTCTACGGGACGACGGATCGGTATGGCTCTGTTCCTGATGCCTATTACTACAGCGGGTCTGAATCAGCTTCCTGCGAGACTGAATGCGCACGGAACGGCTATCTCTAATACGATTAAGCAAGTGGCAGGCGCGATTGGCACCTCCTTGCTCGTAACCGTCATGACGTCGAGCACCAAAACCCATCTGACGGATACGATGGTGACTAGTGGCACACAGACGGCTTCCAAGGAAATGATGATACACGCTAACATTCAAGGCATCAATGATGCGTATCTTGTTATTGTTGGAATTGGCCTCATTGGACTTGTGCTTTCTTTCTTTATTAAACGTGTCAAGCAGGGTGAAGAGGAAGGCGTTAAAATACCTGCAAATAATAAAGTAACAACCGGAATGAGACACACTAAAGAACTGAAGAACACCTAATATAAGAGACTCAATTGTTATTGGCTAGATTCAGGTAACGCAAACAGGCCGGGACCCCATCGATGGGGTCCCGGCCTTTAAACGTACATCTTTATTCCAATAAATCTAAACTCCTGTAGGCTGTTCAGGAGCCGGTGTTGTTGGTGCCGGAGCCGGCGCAACTGGCGTTGGCATTTGAACGGCTGCCGAAGGATCGGACAAGGCGTTCGCACCGCTTTTGGCTACGGTAAGCACATATACACGATAGCTGGTGTCATATGCGAGTGGCTGCCCGCTCACATCAAGTGTGCTTTTGGATAGCGTTAGCATAGCTTCAGCCGGCGACGGCGTATAATTGTTGGATGCACTTGCCGCAGCAAGGTTAAAGCTACCAGCATCGGCGTCTTTAACGATAAACACACGGTATTGTGAGACGTTTCTCTCATCAGCCGGTTTAGTGAAGGATACTTGAATATCCTGACCGCTCGCGAGCAGAGTCGAATTAACCGCTGTTGCTGCCGCTGCGGGAGGCAGCGGCACAGGAAGTGTAATAGGCGCAGAAGCGGAAGACAGCGCATTGGTGCCTGCCGAGCTTCCACCGCCAACCGACAATACAAACACTTGATAGCTGACGCCAGCTTGGATAAATTCTCCGTCTGTATCGCGTGTGTTGCGAGTAAGCACTTTGCTCGGTGTATCGGTTTTATTGACTGCCGTAAAATAATCAGGCAGAGTAATCCGGTTCGCCGTGGTCAGGTTAAAACCGCCTGCATTCGCACTTTTGACGATGAAAATACGGTAATGATCAATATTGCTATCATCCGAAGGTTTTGTAAAATCGACCTTGATATCTTGACCGCTATTGTATTCAGCTGCAACGACATTGGCTGCCGCAGATACACTTTTAGTTGTCAGTGTAATAGCTGCTGAACCGAGGGACAGCGCATTCGTACCGGCAGAGCTTCCGCCACCAACGGACAATACAAATACTTGGTAGCTGATGTTATTTTGAATCAGATCGCCATTTACGTCCCGCGCAGTGGCAGCAAGTGCTTGGCTAATATTGCCGCCTGTCTTAGCCACTGTCGTATAGTTATTGGCGTTGCTCACGGCGTTAGCTGCCGCCAGATTGAAGCTGCCTGCATTAGCAGTCTTAACTACGAAAACACGGTAGTGGTTCAGGTTCGTCTCATCGGCTGCTTTTGTGAAGGCAACGAGCAAATCTTGACCGTTGTTAAACTCGTTTACGTCGCTGACAGCAACATTCGCTGCTGCTGTTACAGCGCTAGTTGACAGGATAATCGGAATCGAGCTGCCAGACAGAGCATTATTGCTAGTCGAGCTTCCATTGCCGACGGACAAGACGAATACCTGATAGCTGATGCCATTTTGGATGAGCACGCCATTAACGTCGCGCGCTGTCGAAGGCAATACTTGATTAATATTTCCACCTGTTTTGGAAACCGTCGTATAATAGCTGGAATTCGTTATACTGTTCGCTGCAGCCAGATTGAAGCTGCTTGCATTTGCCGTCCTAACGACGAAGATGCGGTAATGGTTCAAGCTGCTCTCATCGCCAGCTCTAGTGAATGAAACACGCAAATCCTGTCCATTGTTGTAGTCGCTCACGTCGCTTACGCCTACATTGGTTACACTGCTGACTCCTGTACTATAAAGAGCAATACTGGAGGAGGCGGTGGACAAGGTGCTGGAATAGGAGGAGCTGTTATTAGTAACACCCATTACAAACACACGGTAGGCAACACCATTAATAATGGAATTCCCCTTCACATCTCTTGCGCTGGAAGAGAGAATTTGGCTGTAGCTGCTGCTTCCAGTTCTAGAAACATCGGTATATCTTCCCGACGCTACGTTATTCGCCTCTGTTAAATTAAAGTTTCCGTAATCAGCCTCTCTTACTACGAAAATCCGGTAATAGCTAATCCGGGACTCATCCGATGCCCGATTAAAATTAACGCGCAAATCGCGGCCATCTCCATAGTTGCTGACATCGGCTACGCTCGTAATAGTCGGATTAAATCCGGAAGAAGAGCCAAGTGTCGCAGACGAAGAAGCCGAAGACAAGGTATTAGAAGTAGTACCGACGCTGCTGCTCATGGAAAGAACATAAGCGGTATAGGCTACGCCATTTTTAATATATTCACCCGAAGTGTCCCTTGCCGAGGAGCTGAAGCCTGTACTCATCGTACTGCTGCCCGTTTTGGAAACCGTCGTGTAATAGGAGCTATTAAGCGTATTGGCTGCTGCCAAATCGAATTTGGAAGCATTGGCGGTCTTCACAATGATAACCCGGTAGCTGGAAATGTTGTTTTCATTGGAGGCCCGTGTAAAGCTGACCGAGAGGTCACGGCCGTCGCCGAAATCGCTAACATCACTAATGCGTACATTCGAAGCAGCGTCTACCGTCGATTTGACGCTTAGCGTAATAGATGAAGAAGCGCTGGATAGCGCGTAACGATCGTTATTGCCAACGGTCAAAATAAACACTCTATAAGCCAGATTAGCACGAAGCAATGCCCCGTCTGTATCTCTCGTTTGAGCCGTTAGTACCGTATTTTGGTACGCAGACGATGTAGGAAGTGCCGTATAATTCGTAGCTCCCACAATTTGCGCTTTAGCCAAATTAAAGGCCGTGGCTTTGTCTGCCGGAACAACGAGTATGCGGTAGCTGTTCACATTCGTCATATCTGCTGGAGGTGTGAAATTAACCTGCAAATCCCTTCCATCTCCATTTTGGCTAACAGTGGACACACTTACCGAAGTGGCTGCGCCAACATTTACGGATGCAGATGTAGTAATGCGTACGCTTCTTGATTTTGAGTCCCATTTCACGTCTTCACCAAGCGATTCGCTGACGAAGCGAACAGGAACGACGGTTCTGCCTTTAATGGAACGGGCCGGGGCATCCAGTGTAACGGTTGTATTGTTAATCGTGGCCGTTCTGGCACCCAGTTTAAGAACAACGGTCGTATCGCCTTTCGTGGCGGTTACCGTTTTGGTTTTTTGACTCCATAATACTTTGGCATCTAAAGCTTCAAAAATCCCGCGCAAGGGCACAAAGGTGCTGCCTGAAATAATAATAGCGGGTTGATCAGTTTGCAGCACTTGCCCATCGATATAAATTTTAATATCGGTTGTTGCTGCCTGCGCTACAGGCTGAAGTAACACAAAAAACAGCGTTGCAAAAGCAGCTAGAGCGGAAACCATTTTTCTCATAGCGTTCATATCCCCTCTGGATCGTTCTTCCATCATTTTCTGAATCGATAATAAGACGAAGCAAGACGAGTAAAAGTTTCTGCTTATTCATATTTTGTTCATAAAAAATTTGGCGCCCAGAATAAAGGGAGTATGAGAGATTTGAGATATTTCACTTAGGGGATGTTTTTTGTCGGAGTTTGTCATTTTGCTGTCATTGGAGTGAATTATACTTAGCTGGAATAGTGGGTAGGAAGGTTGCTCATTGAAAAGTATGTCGAATACGAGAATGTACAGGGGAGTGAAAGATTCATGTTAAAAGGTTGGTTTAAAGTAAAGGCGCAAGGGAAATCTAGCTTTACTGTGTTGTCTATGATGTTGGCGTTAGTCGTAGCGCTGTCTATCCTGCCAAGCGCGGCAATGGCGGCTCCGACTCCGGTTTCGGTGAGTCCAAATCTCATGACATTGGACTTGGAGACAAACAGCGGAATCGTTACACAGGGTAAAGTGAAAGTGACGGGCCTTGTTAATTCGAATAGTACAGTTGTATGGTCGACCTATGGACAGGCAAGTGCAGAAGCGGTACCTCAAGCAGGAACGCTGTTTAGCACGATTGCCAATGCTTATACTTATAACCTGAACTACAATCCTTTTGTACCTGCTGCTGCTGGCGATATCCTATCTGTCGTTGAAGTAGACGCTCAAAGCGGAGAGGTTGTAGGTTACACATCGCTAGCGGTTGGAGCCAATCATATTGGTACGGTAGCTCCTATGGTCGATCAGAACTATGTTTTCCCTGGAATACAAGCTGGTAATAATCTATTTTTGCAGGGTGCCTATTTTTACTATGCACCCAATGGAGTTACGCTTAGCAACTTCACAAGCTCGAATACAGCTGTAGCAACCGCAAGCCCAAATAGTTGGTATTTTTATCTGATGGGTAATAGTAAAGGCACTGCTACTATAAGCTTCGATGCTGCAGACAATCTGACTGGGGATAAGATAAAAACAACAATGCCCGTTTCGGTTGTGTCAAATCGCCAACCATACCTAAATTATAATGAAGATTACCACTTTACTGGAAGAGCCTTAACGTTATCGGTTAATCCTCCAACTGCAGAATGGGTACCGGACTCCATTGAAGTAAATGAAGTGACTGTGCCAAGCGAAAGCTATACTTACACACCTGGAGTTTTTGGCCAAAGTGACGGCGAAATTGTACTGCAAGCAAGCGTGCTGCCAGAAGGTGAAAATAAAATCGTTGTGAAGACTTATGATACGATAGATGGGGTGTACGAGATTACTCTTCATCAATCCGAGCATTCCTTCTATATGAGCGAGCCTCTTATTGACAGAGCGAGCGGCGGAATAACCGCATCCATCAAATTCGTGAGAAACATCAATAACAATAGTTATAATGATAAAGCGACAGTCATTTTTCAGCTTATGAACGGCGATGTGCCAGTGGATACCGTTTCTGTTACGACTGACAGTCTGGATAGCTATCAGACGAATCGCGCTCATTTCAATTTAGCGGATGCGGCAACAAATCCAAACTACTCGGTACGTGCTTTTCTCATTACGGGAGACAATGCCGATCCGAACAACCTCGGTTATTCTCTTGCGACAGAAGTGGATGCGGCTGAATTTGAACAGCGTTACCAAGAATGGCGCAACTGGGACTAATAGCTGCGGTTTGGAAGAGCGAATACCCTTTATTTTTAATTGAATAGAAAAGAGGTATGTCCGAAGTGAGAATACGTACATGGAGCTTAACCTTAATCATTGGTCTATGCCTATCGCTGTTTCCCAGCTCCTTATGGGCTGCTGTCTCGGTAAATCCGGTAGCAGGCAGCATCCATCCTGGCAGCCAAATTAACATTACAGGAACCTCAGACCTGTCCGAGGTCATTATTAAAGTATACCGTCCAGACCGCAGCATTCTATATTTTAATGTGGCCAAGGTGAGCAACGGCACGTACAGCGACACGATTACCCTCGGTGCCAATGAAGTAGTCGGAACGTATGAGATCAACGTTGGACAAGCCGACCAGATTTCAACGACCAATGTGGTCGTGACAACAAGCACAATGGCGGCTGCTCCTGTGGCAAATCCGGCGAGTGGAGCGGTTGCAGCGGGAACAAGCGTGACGCTGAGCAGCTCGACAGCTGGTGCGGCTATTTACTACACGACGAATGGCAGCAATCCAACGACAAGCAGCACCTTGTACAGTGGGCCGATTGTCGTTAGCAGCGCGTTGACGTTTAAAGCAATTGCCGTTGCCGACGGCAAAACAAATAGCGAAGTGATGAGCGCAAGCTACACGATTGCGGACTCAACTGGCGGCGGTGGCGCTGTTGGTGGCGGCGGTTCGACGGCTGTACCTAGCACGGACAAGGTCATTTCTACAAACGGCAATTTGACGCTTCCAGTAGGCAGAACGGGCGAGGTTAGCTTGAATAGCGAAGTAATCGTCTCGATTCCGGCTAATGCAACAGCGAAAGAATTGAAAATTACGATTGCCAAGCTGCAAAATGTTCAAGGCCTGCTCACGAACCAAGAGACGCTGGCTAGCTCCGTCTTTGAAATTTTGAAAAATTTCACGGAAAACTTCAGCAATCCAGTTACATTGACGTTCACTTTCAACAAAGCAAGTCTGAAGAGCGGTCAAAAGGCATCGGTGTTCTATTTTGACGAAGTGAAGAAAACATGGGTAGAGGTTGGTGGAACGGTTAGCGGCAACCAGATTACGGTAGCGGTGGATCATTTCACGAAGTATGCGGTAATGGCTGTAGCTCAACCTATAGTCGAGCCCGTAAATCCAGCTCAGGAATTCAACGATATTTCCGGACACTGGGCAGAAGCAAACATCAAGAAAGCGATAGGCGCAGGCATCGTGAGCGGATATCCGGACGGCAGCTTTAAGCCGAATGCAACGGTAACGCGTGCAGAATTTGCAGTGATGCTGATGAACACGTTGAAGCCGCAAGAAGAAGGCGCGCCACTGACCTTCACTGATACAGCGACGATTGGCGCATGGGCGCAAAAAGCAGTCGCGCAAGCGGTGCAAGCTGGCATCACAAAAGGCTACGCAGATGGCGCATTTCATCCGAATGCTCAAATTACGCGTGCGGAAATGACGGCTATGCTGGCAAACGCTGCGGGTATAGCGGCTGATGAGAATGCGGTAACCGGTTTTGCAGATGATAAAGACATTCCAGCATGGGCGAAAAGTGGTGTGGCTTATGCGAAGCAAGCCGGCATCGTACAAGGGAAAGGCGATAATCAATTCGCGCCTCAAGCCCATACGACAAGAGCAGAAGCGGTAACGGTATTGCTGAATATATTGGCGCTGCAAAGCAAATAAATGATAAATTAGTTCGTTGTGAGAAGAAAGCAGTCCCTGTTGTAACTGTACCCTGTAGAGTAGACACTTCAAAATGTCTCTCTATGGGGTGTTTTTAATGTTTTTTTTCCGAGTCTTCTGATAAGATATGAAGTGCAGCATAAAAGAACAATCTGCTACGGGGGCATTCAGCCATGCATAATAACTTGTACTTATCAGCCATGCTCTTGGCAGCCACATGCTGTTCCCTGATCATCTGCTATCTTTGCTTCAAAAGAAGAGAGCTTCCCATTGCCATTAGCTATGGATTAGGGATGATGACGGGTACCTTGTACACCTTCGGCTATGCTTTTGAAATTATTAGCGATTCTTTGGAGGACATCCGATTTTGGCTGCATATTGAATACATCGGTATTCCTTTCGGTACGATTTTGTGGTTTATTATGGTGTTGCAATATACGGGACGCCAGGCACTTGTCACCAAAAAATTCGTCATTCTTCTTCTCTTCATTCCCTTCATTAATTTTCTAGCCCACCATACGAATGAGTGGCATCACCTCTTTTATACAAGCATGACCCTTGATTATTCAGAAGGCTTCCCGCTGGTTGTTTTGGACAAAGGTCCTTTCTACAAGCTCCATGTCGTCTACGCTTATTCGTTTCTTGTCATTGGCATGATTCTCATGATTCAAATGTTCTTAAAAGCCAATTCACGCATGAAAAAACAAATCGCGCTCATGATTATTGGCTCGTGGGGTCCTTACGGCTTCACTCTCGTTTATTTAAGCGGCATTCTTAACATTCCGTATGATATTTCTCCATTTGGATTTCTAGTCTCTGGCATATTCTACATGTGGGGCATTTACCAGTTTAATATGTTGAGGCTGGCTCCGCTGGCGCTGCAAAAGGTTTTCGCCTCCATGCAGGATGCCGTCATGGTCTTCGATCTGGATAACACGCTAACGAGCTTTAATGAATCAGCGAAAAAAGTCATAACGGGCCTCCATAATAGCTGGATTGGACAACCAGCCGCATACATATTCGCACAATACCCCACTCTACTTGAAAAAATAGCTAGAGGCCCCGCTGTTGATCCTAAAGTCCGGCTTGCTGGAGATGGCGATGAACGGTTTTATAATCTTCATCTCTCCTTTATACTCGATAACCGGCGCAGACCCGCCGGCCAAATGCTGCTATTAAGCGATGTGACCGAAAGCGTCCGCAACGAGGAACGGCTGCAAGAAAATGCAAAACAGCTTCAGGAGCTCAATACGTTCAAGGATAAAATGTTCAGTGTAGTGGCCCATGATATTCGTGATCCGCTCGCAGTATCGCTGAATCTGATGGAGCTAATGGAGGACGAACTGCAGGACTACGGGGGCAAGCATGATGAAATTGTTCAGGAGATGGGCCAGCAAATTCAGAAGACGTTTGCTCTCGTAGAAAGCCTGCTCGAATGGTTTCGCAGCCAGCGGGGCGGCATGGTGTTTAATCCGGTGGTGCGGGATCTTGCCCCGACTGTAGAGCTGAATGCACGTTTCCTGCAAGTTCGCAGTGAAAGCAAAAGTATTCGTATTATATCGGAAATTCCGCATGAGACGTTTATTTTTGCCGATAAGGAAATGCTAGATCTAATTATTCGCAATCTGCTGTCCAATGCGATTAAATTTACGGATTACGGAGGCAGCATTCGTGTAAGTGCAGAGCTTGCGGAGGGCAAAATGGTCGTCTCGGTCAGCGATACAGGTGCGGGAGTGCCGAAGGAGCAGATGGATTCACTATTGCAGCAGGATGCATACCCTGTGCCTTCAATAGGAACCGCAGGTGAGCGCGGCGTAGGATTAGGCCTTACCTTATGCCGGGAGTTCGTTCACTTGAACGGGGGCGAGATTTGGTTCGACACAGCGCCCCAGCAGGGGAGTACGTTTTATTTTTCATTGCCTCTACCTCCATCAGCACCAGCTTATCCCCATGAACAGTCGGAAAGGAGAGGGACAGGATGAAGGTCATCATCATCGATGACGAACTGGCGATGCACCTGATTATGAACAGAATGCTGGGCAAAATCGACGAAGTCGAAATTATGGGCAGCTTTCAGGAGACGGCTGCGGCGTTCTCTTTTTTGCAAAATCAGGAGATCGATATGATCTTTATGGACATTAATATGCCAAAGGAGAGCGGGCTGGAGTTTGCTCAGCGGTTAAGGGAGCAAGGCAGGCAGACGAAGCTGGTTTTTGTGACCTCGCATAAGGAATATGCGCTGCCAGCGTTCGGCGTCTACGCTTACGACTATATGGTGAAGCCTGTCGTACAGGAAAGGCTTAGACAGACCATCCACAAAGCATTGTCTGAAGATGCTTCTGCTGTGCTGCCCGAGGAACAGAAGGCTGCCCCGACCAAAGTGCTGTTCAATTGTCTCGGTAGAATGGAAATCCGCAGTGCCCGGGATGAAATTGTAAAATGGAAGACGAGCAAAAGCGCTGAGCTATTCGCCTATTTATCACTGCAAAAAGGCCGCCTCGTTTCGAGGGCACGGCTGATTGAGGATATTTTTGGCGGTATGCCCCGAAAAAATGCCGAAAGCTACTTGAACACAACCGCCTACCAGCTGCGCAAGCTGCTCGAAGCGAATGGACTTAAGGGGAGCCTGCACTCCGATGGTATTCACTATGGTTTGAATTTGAATGAGGCGCGCTTCGATATGTTCAGCTTTGAAGAAGGCTGCAAGCAAATGGGGCTGATCCATGCTGAAAATATCGAGCAGGCGCTTGAGCTGGAGCAGCTTTATGTCGGGGATCTGTTTGGGGATCGAGCCTATCCTTGGGCGTGGAGTGAGATCGAACGTTTTTCGCAAATGTATATCGCCTTCTCCCAGCGTCTTTGCGATGCCTTGCTCCTTAGAGGGGATACGGCAATAGCCATCCGTTTGCTCACTAAACAGTCTGCTATAAATGAGCTGGATGAAGAGACAATAAAGCTGCTGATGCGCGCCCACTCTATACAGAAAAACAAAGAAGCATTAGTTCAGCAATATATTAAATTTGTGGATATGCTGCATCATGAGATGGGTGTCAGCCCGTCACCTGAGGTAACTATGCTTTATGAGCGGTTGCTGCGGGAGCTGAATGCTTACTGGAAGCAGCATAATGGAAGGGATATACAGAGAAAAATCTGAATTTTTTGTATAGAATGGAAGACGGTGTATTCATTGTGTGATACAATAAATCACTGAGCTGACCAAATCGAATGGATAAATGAATTTGGCAGCCTTCAAGAGAAGCTAGAAATGCCATTCTAGAATCGGTAATCTTACTTTATAAGAGGAGTATAAAAATGAAAAATTTCGCTGATGTGCTCATTGAAGAGATCATACATAAAAACTCTGTATTAGTAGCAGGGTTAGATCCCGATTTACAATACTTCCCGGATTTTTTGATTGATAGCGGTGAGGTTAGCAACCAAAAAGCTAGTGAAGCCATTTATCATTATAATCGAATTGTAATTGATGCAGTGGCCGAACATGTAGTAGCTGTAAAGCCTCAGCTGGCTTATTATGAGGTTTATGGAAGCGAGGGAATTCGTGCATTAGAGAAAACGATTGCCTACGCCAAATCAAAGAATTTGATCGTCATCAATGATGCAAAACGTGGAGACATAGGCTCCACTTCGAGTGCATATGCAAAGGCATTTCTTGGGAATGGCTCCCTTGCAGGAGACATGGTTACCGTTAACCCCTTTCTGGGTAGCGATGGTTACCTCCCTTTCATAGAGGAAGCTGGAAGAAACGGAAAAGGTTTATTTTTACTAGTGAAAACCTCTAATCCCTCTTCACATGAAGTACAAGATGTAAAGCTGGAAAATGGAGAATTGCTCTATATTAAAATGGCTGATGATATAAACAAAATAGCGCAGCAAACACTGGGAGAAAATAATTACTCCTTTATTGGTGCGGTTGTTGGGGCAACCTATCCAATGGAAGCTGAGAAGGTGCGAAAATCATTGCCAAGCTCCATTTTTCTGGTGCCAGGATTTGGCGCACAAGGCGGAACAGCTAATGATTTAAAGCCATTTTTTGATGCAAAAGGATTAGGTGCCTTGGTTTCCTCATCCAGAGGCATCATCTATAACGGTTCAAAGGAAGAGAAGAAAACAGAAGCTGTCCTATATGAATTTATTGCGAAGGCTGCTAGAGAGTCTAATGATAAAATCAACGAGGTAAGGCTTAGCCATTAATTTTTTAGATGTTTATTAAATTTTATTATGAAATTAAAGTTCAAGGGCTTTGTCTCGGAAATGGAGATGAAGTCCTTTTTTATTTTTTATCATAAAACGCGATAGGGAATTCAAATTAGATGACCACTAATAAACATATGAAATATTAACCAATTGCAAAGGTATCTGATGACATATTTTCCGTTTTATAATATTAAGAGTCATTTGTTGGAATAATTAGCGAAGAAGGGGTGAAGAATCGTGGTCAGTCATATTGTAATCAATCATGTGGTCAAAGGGAAGATTCATACGATCTTTGGGACGATGGACTTGTATCGTTTTAGTATAACAGATCTTTTGCAAGCGCCTTCAGAATCCGTTGAACACCTAGCAGTAGTAAAACGCAATGGAGTAGATTGGGATGGTCCAGTATTATGTCGTTTTAACTCGGCTTGTATAACAAGCGAAGTGTTTAATTGCACTAGATGTGATTGTAAATGGCAGTTGGACAAGGCTATGGAGTTAATAAGTGCTGAGGGACAAGGGATTATTACCTATCATGCCTCCCATGAAGGACGAGGCTTTGGCCTGGCCACGAAGCTTCTTTCTTACAATAAGATGGATGAAGGACTTGATACTGTCGAGTCATATTCCCAATTGGGAACGGGGATGGAGGATGCTAGAAATTACAGAGCTTCTATCGCAATACTTAATTATTTTAACATAACTCAAGTTAGGCTTATAGGGAATAATAGAAAGAAATATGAAGCCACACGCAACGCAGGTATTCAAGTCGTTGATAGATTTGCTTTAGTTTATGACGGAACAGATCAGAAAGTTCTTAAATACTTGAGTAATAAGTCGAAAGAGCCTGAGCAAGATTTATTAAGAGATAGAATGAAAATAAATGTTTAAGGGTGATATATTGGATAAAATTTTAATAACGGGTTCTGGAGGGGGCATAGCTTCAGAGCTAATAAGGCAGTTAAAAGAGCGGGACGTTCAAGTAGTTGGTATTGATTTGAAGACTAGCTGTACAGCGGTGGACATTCCTATACATTGCGATCTAAGTGATGAGCATCAAATAAGGAAAGCATTCGAGTTATATAAAGATGATTTGAAAAACATAACGGGTATTGTTCATTTGGCTGGAATATATCCTAACCTCAGTCTTTCGCAATACGATTTATCATTATGGCAGAAAGTTCACGCTGTGAATGTAACTTCTTTATTTATTATCGTGCAATTATTGCTAGAACAAGGCTGTGATACCTTACGCAACATTATTTGCACCTCAAGTACAGCTGCTAAAGTTGGGAGTCGTGACCCTGCATATGCATCATCGAAAGCGGCACTTCTCGGACTCTCAAAAAGCCTTAGCCTTTCATTGGCTCCGAAGGGAATAAGAGTTAATTCCATATTGCCTGGAATTATAGATACAGATATGTCAAAGGTACAAAGCTCAGAGAGGCGCGACTATCATCGACAAAAAACGCTGTCAAACACTATTGGCAGACCTGAGGAGGTAGCTAATGTCATTGCTTTCTTACTTGGTGATTACTCCTCATATATATGGGGCGCTTCAATAGATATTAATGGAGGTATGACATTTTGAGTGGACTATTAATTGCAATGTGCGGGCTGGACGGAGCAGGGAAGACTACACAAATCGGTATGCTTACTAAATGGTTTGAACATAATAATGTGCAATTGTACAACACAAAGCAACCAACTGATCAATATAGAAATGATCCAAGGGTACGGTCCTATCTTGATAATGGGCATGTCCATGACATGCGAGTGATTGCGATGCTGTCTGCTGCTGATCGAATAACCCATATGTATGATTTGGAGCAGCGTTTGGACGCGGGCATTCATATTATATCTGATCGATATATTTACAGTTCTTATGCCTATTTCAAGGTTCGGGGTATGGATATAAATGATATTAAAAATCTTTATGGTTCAATACGCAAGCCAGATTTAACTGTTTTTTTGGATATTAAGCCCGAAATAACCATTAAGCGAATACAGGCCCGGGATGGGCATCTAAAATATGAAGAAAAAGACCCTTCTATCTTTATGAATGTAAGGGAGGCTTTTCGAACGGTATTGCCTGAAGATGCTTTAATTATTGACGGGGAAAGAGATCCCCAAGATATTCATTCTGAAATTGTATTAAATGTAAAAACAATTATTAGCGCAAAGGGAGGATATTCGTATGGAGTTAAATAAATTTGTTGAAGTTGTAGACCGTTCATTTACCTTAGAAAGCAAAACGGAGTTAGAGCTAATGTGCGGCTTGCTAAAGGAACAGGTGAATCTACAGAAAGTTACAGAATGGCTTTCAGAATTGCGTCAAGAATCTGAGGATCAATTAGGTAATTTAGCGTCACTCATGGAAATTCATCCTTTGGGATTTGAAAAATATGTATTATGGAACAGCGAAGATTCGGGAATTCGTGGTCGATTGCATTACTGGCCGCAAAATAAATGGCCTTTTGAAAGTATACATGATCACAGATTTAATTTTGCGGTCATCCTATTATGCGGTGAATATACCCATGAAGAATATAAGGTCACGGAACTTGGGATGGATAAAGTAGAGATTGAATTAACTCGCAGTTCTAAGGTAGTAGAGGGCGACACTTATTTCTTTGAAGCTGGCAGCTTTCATCGAGTCATTCCAAGTAATGAAATGACGCTCTCCTTAATCGTTAGAAGCAAGGCGATATTACCTTATTCAAGGGTGATAAATCCAGACGATTTAAAAATGAGAAAGGCTTATGGCAATGTGAAAAAGTTTAAAGATAAACTTCTAACACTTGAAAACGCACTAATATAATGGAGGATATATGAAATTGACTAGAGAGCAAGCGGCATTATTAGAAGTGTCAAAAAGTGTGATAAATAATCATCGAATAGCGGCTGATTGTTTTCAGGATATGGATTGGTCTATTTTAATAAATTTGTTACAGCAGCATAAAATTTTTGCCTTAACCTATGAAAATCTATCTCATGTCATACCTGATAGCTTAAAAGAATCGTGTGAAACCATATACCAAAACCATGTGGGAATTATTGATGAGAGAATGAATGAAATTAAATTATTATTTAATAAAGCAAAAGAAATGGATGTAAATATTGTATTAAACAAAGGCATTGCTTTATCAATCATCATATATGAGGATGCTTATAAGAGGGACTCTCGGGACATCGATTTACTCATTAATGAAAATGAGATGGATAAAATTAATGAGCTGCTAAGTGTATGCGGCTTTCATAGTGCCATAGGAAATAAAAACACGTATCACATAGACAGGAAGGATCCAGACGATTTCTTTTATTTGGATAAGCCTATATTGAAATCTCCAGATAGTCATGAATTTTTCGAGTACTGGAAGCAGACCCATTCTGGAAGATACGTTGTACTTGAGACGGGAAGACATCTGCATCAATCCATAAAAGAGATAACTTCCTTTCTGGAATCCACTCAATTTATTCATATCCAGGGTAATGAAAATGTGAAAACCTTAGATCTCGAGCATAGCTGTATTGCATTGCTTGAAAATGCATTCAATGATGCCGAAGGCTTCGATGAGCGTATTCCAGCCCTTAAAAACTATATTGATATTGCAATGTTTGTGAAAAAATATGAGCAAAACATGAATTGGGATAACTTAAATAAATGGATTGCTAAGTATGAATTGAACAGAGAGTCTGCTCTGGTTATAAAGCAAATAAAAGAGATATTTGCCGGCGCCGATCTTTCATTTTTTGATTATATAAGAATAGACGAGGCAATAGATCATAATAAATCATTTTATGAATGGGATATCAGCATTACAGAGAGATTGTTTCTTGATGGTGAGCAGCGTAAGAAAATGATTGCATTAATGAGTAAAAAAGCAGCTTTTAGCGATCATAATAAAAATTATTGCGGGCCAATTAAAACAAACGATCAACAGTGGCGGCAGTTGTTAGTAAACGATGATAAATTCGATCTGCACTATAACTTTGAATATGAGGCAAATCATCTAGTACTCCGTTTGAACCTTTCCGAATCAACTTTAAATAGCCTTACTGAAAATCAGGAAATAATAATTTTTCTTATAAATCCGAATCTTGATTGCTCAGATTATTTCACACATCAAGTCATTATTCGCAAAGAAAACAATAGGCTTCAGTCAGTTGAAAGATCTAAATTTGCCCATGTGAGAGAAGAAGATGTCCTACAAGGCTGTTCTAATTTTCAAAATGATAATGGGAGCTTGAGCATTTATTTGCCTTATGAAAACCTTGGAAGTGGTGACTACATTGGATATTTTATAGGGGTCATAGATAATTTGCTAGGCAGAATCCCGCATTGGCAAACGGCACCGCCGTACCATAAGGATTTTTGGACCAGTATGCCCGTTTTAGAGGTTGTGGATCATTAAGTTAAAAATGGGGGCGTAATTGTGGTATGGATATTATTTCTGTAAATGATATCACCAAAACTTATCGTCAGTATAGAAGATTCCCGGGGCTCATTGGTTCCGTTAGGAGTTTATTTACGCGTGAGTATATAGAAGAAACGGCAGTTCGCAATCTTAGTTTTTCCATTAAAGAAGGCGAAGCGGTAGGTTATTTGGGCCCTAACGGTGCGGGGAAATCAACAATGATTAAGATGATGACCGGAATTTTGGTACCTACTGTTGGAGAGCTGCGTGTACTTGGTAGCGTGCCTCATCAGGCACGTAAAGATAACTCCCGGCAAATTGGAGTGGTCTTCGGGCAGCGAAGTCAACTATGGTGGGACCTTCCGGTTAAGGACTCCTTTGATCTACATAAGTACATTTATAAGATACCTCCGATAACATTTGAAAAGAATTTGGAATTTTGCGTTGAATTGCTAGCCATCAAGGATTTTATTCAAAAACCCGTTAGACAGTTAAGTCTAGGGCAGCGGATGCGCGTCGAAATTGCAATGGCGCTCTTACATGAACCCAAAATTCTGTTTCTTGACGAGCCTACAATCGGTCTCGACGTGATCGCCAAGGACCAAATTCGGCAGTTTTTGCGTACTGTAAATCGTGATAAAAGAGTAACCATCGTTTTAACGACACACGATATGAAAGATATAGAGGAAATATGTCCGAGAATGATTGTGGTGAATAAAGGGAGCGTCGTTTATGACGGGTCTGTTGTAGAGCTCCGCAACAGACTAGGGAATGAGCGCCAAGTTGTCATTGATTTTCGGGAAGAACCAGGTTTAATAGATATGCCAGGAATAACATTGCTTCAAGAGGAAGGGCTAAGACGAACCTATTCATTTGCAAAAAGTGATGCAAGCGTATTTGATCTTGTGAGTCGAATTGCGGCTAAGTATCCAGTTGAGGACGCTTCAATTGAAAGTGCGGATATCGATTCTGTTATCCGTCGGCTATATCAACAACTGGCGGAAGCGGATTTAAAACGCCAAATTGGTTAAGGTGGGTTAGTAATGAGAATGTATCTTATGTTCACAATGAAAGCTTTTTCTAACCAGTTAGCTTACCGTTCGGAAGTTTGGCTCCGTTTACTGGGCAACTTTGTCACGATTCTGATCCAGGTTGAAATCTGGCGAGCCGTTATTGGAAACGGCAGTGTAGCGGGCATTAAGGCCGAACAAATGATTACATACAGTATTATCAATACGCTGCTTTTTGCCCTGTTGTTAAATGGTGTAAGCAGTAAAGTAGATGGAAGCTTAAAATCGGGAGGGATTGCCTCTGAATTAATTAAGCCGCTATCGTACCCGTTATATTTGCTTTTTGACGGGCTAGGCAATTCGCTCTATCAACTAGCCTTCACTGCTGCGCCGTCTCTCCTGATAGCAGGGCTGTTTTTCGGAATACTCCCACCTGCGACATTAACCCATTTTTTCGCTTTTTTATTGGCACTGATTCTAGCTCTTATTATTTCGTTCCTTCTTGGTTATTTGATCTCTTTACTCGCGTTTTGGTTTATGAATCATTTTGCTCTTAGTTGGATGATGGGAGGCCTAATCACTATCTTCTCTGGCTCTTTTTTGCCAATTTGGTTTTTCCCCCCATCATGGGCTTCTGTAGCGAAAATGCTGCCATTTCAGTATATGGGTTATGTCCCAGCGGCCATATATCTAGGCAATATAACGGAAACTGAACTATGGCAGGTATTTGCCATGGGGGTAGGATGGATCGTTGGATTACTTGTCCTCGTTCAATGGCTTTGGACTAGAGCCGTGCGTCGCTTAGTTGTGCAGGGCGGATAAAGAGGAAGGCGGAAATTCATGACACTGCAGTTGTTTGGCAAGCTAGTTCGTTTATTATTAAAAGAAAGAATGGAGTATCGGGCTGATTTCATACTTTCCGCTTTTGCTCAAATCATCGCATATGCAGGAGACTATATTGTAATCTGGTTGTTTATCCAAAGGTTTAACACGATAGCTGGTTGGACTTGGCCTGAGATAGCCCTTTTGTATAGTATTGGTCTCTTTACGTATGCACTAGGGGCATCCTTTTCTTTTGTACAGATGCGTGAATTGGAAAGCCAGGTTAAACAGGGTACGTTTGATATTTTGCTTATAAAACCTGTAAATCCCTATCTATACTTAGTAAGCAGAGGCTTCAACTTAGGGTACATCGCACATATTTTAATCTCTGGTTCTGTTTTGATTTGGTCCATCTCGAAGTTGAATATGCAATGGACGTTGAGCGAGTACATCTACTTAATACTAGTCGTTGTCAGCGGTGCTATGATTTATGCTGGAATCCTCACCATCATCGGTGCTGTTTCTTTTATATGGATTAGAACTAATTTTATGTTCACACTGTTTTTTAGATTAAAAGATTTTATTGCGTACCCTTTGCCGATATTCGGAACGTTTATTCAGTTATTGCTTACCGTCGCTGTACCACTCGCATTTGTTAGTTTTTATCCGGCTGCATTCCTTTTATCTAATGATGCCACCCTTTTGCCACAGTGGGCAATGTGGATGGTGCCACTTATCGGTCCCCTTTGTTATTGGGCAGGCTATAGATTTTGGATGTATGGTGCGAACAAGTATCAAGGTGCCGGCGGCTAAGTTATTGTCCATGATTACGTTTGTATTAACACATACCATGAAACGAGCAAAAGCAGTCCTTCCTCAACCGGGGAGGCTGCTTTTGCTCGTTTAACGGCAACAACGCTCCTTGTCGGAGTTTGTCATTTTGCTGTCATTGGGTAGAGTTATACTTATTTATTAGTAGGAATAAAGAACCAATCAATAGTGAACGAGAATTATTAGGAGGCCTATCGTGAAGAACAAACTAGTCAAAAAGCTCGTATCTTCAGCCGTTGCAGCATGTCTATTATTGTCGTCGTTTGGCATGGCATTTGGTGCCACTACGGCAGTAGCTGCTCCAGCGGATATTGAGGGACATTGGGCGCAAAGCCAAGTTTCAGAGTGGATCAGCAAGGGTTTGATTACGGGCTATGAGGACGGCAGCTTTAAGCCGGAAAATCAAATTACAAGAGCTGAATTTATAACACTGGTCAATCGTGCATTCGGTTTTACCGAGCAAACGGAAATTTCGTTTAGTGATGTACCATCTACAAACTGGGCTTATGCAGATATCGCGAAAGCGGTAAAAGCAGGCTACATTTCCGGCTATGCGGATGGAACAATCGGAGCCTTCAAGCCGATTAGCCGTCAAGAGGCTGCGGTAATTGTCATCCGTCTGCTGAAAATCAATCCGGCATCCGGTGATTCGGCAGCAGCATTCACAGATGCGAATCAGTTTGCGAGCTGGAGCAAGGATGCGATTGGCGCAGTCGTGGCTGAAGAAATTATGAAGGGCTACAGCGCAGACAATACGTTCAAACCGGCAGCCTTTATTACTCGCGCAGAAGCGGTAGTAACGCTGAACCGGGCAATGGAGTCGCAAGCGATCGTTTATGACACGGCGGGAACTTATGGTCCAGCTACCGGAGTTGAGACGGTTAATAAAGACGTCGTTGTTAGCGCAGGAAGCGTGACACTGCAAAACATGGTCATTAATGGCGACCTGTTATTGGGCGAAGGCATCGGCAACGGTGATGCGTTCTTAAACAACGTTAAAGTAACGGGAACGGTAACCGTTCAAGGCGGCGGCGAGAACAGTATCCATTTTAACGACTCGGTGCTGATTGATATTGTTATCGACAAAAAATCGGGGACGGGAACCGTGCGTATTGTGTCGGAAGGCTCAACAACCGTTGCGCTTGTTATGATCAATTCCCCTGCCATTATTCAGGAATCTGGCTCAGCAGCGGGCTTTGGCAACGTAAACGTTAATACAGCACTGCCAGCAGGCGCGAAAGTAACCCTGCAAGGCTCGTTCAACACGGTCAATGTCAGCGCTCAGCAAATTCAAGTGGATCTGCCGACAGGCACTGTTCAGCAGTTGAATGTCAATTCAGGAGCAACAGGCTCGACGGTTAATCTTGGTCAAGGCAGCAGGGTCAACTCGCTTGTCCTGGATACGGTCGTAAAAATGTTAGGTCAAGGTACAATCGTACTGGCTACCATTAATACAGGAGGAGTAGGAACGACTTTTGAAAATCCGCCAGCTACCCCGGCACCAGCAGGGTCTGGAACAACGGGATCGTCAACAACTCCACCATCGACAGCAACACCGACGCCAAGCGCAACGCCGACACCAAGCGCAACACCGACACCAAGTGCAACGCCGACGGCTACTGCAACGCCAGAACCAACGGCGACGCCGGAGCCAAGCGCAACGGCAACGCCGGAACCGACGGCAACAGCAACGCCGGAACCAACACCAGCGCCACAGGCTCCAACGGCATTTGATGTTTTTATTAGCGGGACAGCGACTGTTGGTGAAACGCTAACGGGCAACTACACTTACCAAGATGTAGATGGCGACTTGGAAGATGGAACAACTTACGAATGGTATCGTTCGGAAGATGAGAATGGATCGAACTATACGCAAATTGAAGGAGCAAATGACTCAACCTATGTGTTGAGCGAGGAAGATGCGGGGTATTATATCACCTTCGAGGTTACACCAGCGAATGCAGCAGAGCCAACAATTGGAGATACGGTTAAAAGTGCAATTACGGGCGCAGTGAAAAACGCTCCCGTTGCTCCATACGTAGAAGGAGTTCAAGTTACAGGTGTACTTGCAGTAGGCCAAACGTTAACAGGGGATTATTACTATTGGGATGCCGATGGGGATGCAGAGGAAGGAACAACCTATCAGTGGTATCGCTCGGATGACTACGAACAGACCATGAATTATACGGCAATTGATGGAGCTACAAGCTTAACGTATGTGCTTGGCAGCGAAGATGCTGGCAAATATATTACTTTTGAAGTGACGCCGAAAAATACAGCGGCTCCTACAACAGGACAGGCAGCGAAGGCTGTAAGTCAAGAAAACGTAATGGGGCAGCCTGTTATTTCAGTAGACGGTTCGTATTCGAACCACTTGCCAATGATTACGATTGGCGAACTGACTGTTGGCAGCGTGGTAACGGTTTACGACACAGATGGAACGACAATTCTAGCCTCGGGCACGGCAACAACGGATACTCTGACGCTTGCACTGAATGCTTTAGCGCCGGGAACACATACGATAACCGCACATGCAGCAGATTCAATGCGGGAAGCGAGTCTGGACTCTGAGGAACTGGAGTATGTAGTGAATGCTATTGCTATTTTACCGCAAAATCATTTCTCATTAGGGTCGAACCATGCCGTAGTGCTGGACGCGATGGGCCAAGTGCTCACATGGGGAGCTAACTGGAATGGGCAAATTGGCGATGGGACGACGACAGCTTCCCCTAACCGATTTACAGTACCTAACTTGCCAAGCGATATCATTGCGGTACAAGCTGGTTTTGGCCATTCCCTGATTCTAACTTCGAAAGGGGACGTATGGCAATGGGGCAGGGGCTCAAGCAATACACCAGCTAAAGTGAACGGGATTGATCATGCTATTGCTATTTCAGCAGAAGGTGGCACTAACTCACTTGTGTTGAAAAGTGATGGAACCGTATGGACATGGGGAGATTATTCACCGCTTGCTCAAGTAGAAGGCTTGGATCATGTGCTCGAAATCCAGGCTAGATACGCTTCCTCCTACGCTCTAAAAGCTGACGGAACCGTCTGGGCTTGGGGCGACAATACAAACGGACAGCTTGGCAACGGTACGACAACAAGCAGCAATGTTCCGGTTCAAGTATCGGGACTAACTAATATCGTTTCCATGAAGATGGGCAATCAGCATGCTCTAGCATTAAGCGTGACAGGAAGCGTATATGCTTGGGGCTTTAACCAAATGGGCCAAGTGGGCAACGGAACGAATGACAATCAATTGGTTCCAGTTGAACTTGAAGATCTACCAAAAATCACTCTACTTGGTGCAGGGAATTATCAATCTTTTGCACAAGATGAAGATGGAAATGTATACGCATGGGGCAGTAACCAAAGCGGCAAATTAGGTTTTGGCCATACCAATGATACAAACACTCCTGGCATTGTTGGTGGCATTTCTAATGTCATCGCGATCAACGGAGGGGGCAGCAATACAACATATGCTCTAAAAGCAGATGGCAGCTTATGGGCTTGGGGTGACGGTTACGATGGCATGCTTGGTGAAGGCGGCAGCGGTGAGCGCTACACTCCTGGAATCGTTAATCATTTGAATTTGCTGTTTGCACCATAAAAAGTAAAAAGAAAATAAAACAGCAGGCTGCCCCGTGGCAGCCTGTTTTTTTTATATCCTGTGCAGGGCTGCTCTTCTGCTTCATTCAATTTTCAGTAAACAGCTTGCAGGGAGAATATGGTTCATAATCCGTTCAGAGCGGTTTGATATGATGAATTTAGTGAAAGCTTACAAGCTTTTACAGGAATAAAGTGGTTAGGAAAATGAAAGGAATCTGGTTTTTCGCTATTATATGAGGAAAATACAGGAGGCGAAGGGAATGCCGACGAAAGAAAATGATATCGGTGAGAATAGACTGGCGCAGCAGGGCACGGAGCAAGAATGGCTGGCCAATCAATTGAAGTATTCGAATGTTCAGCGTGGCAAGAAGGGCGATACGATTTATTTAACGGCTGCTGATTTTACTTTGACTTCTGAATATTTAAGCGATCAATGCAATTATGTCATTCATGCGGATACCGTTTGCCTATTGGGTGAGCTTAAAACAAAGGGAAGAGATATTACAATTAATGCCCGTATAATCTCCTCTGAGGGAGAGGCTGTCATCAATGCATCTGGCGAAAAACCCGCAATCAACTTTACTGAGACTGACCATGCTAAAGAGGGTACAGGAGGAGCCAAACCGGGCCAATTGGGCTCGGACGGTGCTGATGGCAGATATGGTTCAGATGGCTATAATGGCGGCGCTATTACATTGGCGGCAGAGCGTTTTGAGCTGAAGGGCGAATTGAAGCTGATCGCTAACGGCGGCCAAGGCGGGCGCGGGGAGAATGGCGGCAACGGAGGCATAGGTTGCAATGGAATTAAAGGAACAGACTACCAGATTAATCTTTTCTTTGACGACGATCCAACGCCAGGCAGCGACGGCGGCAACGGAGGCGAAGGCGGGAATGCTGGAGCATCTGGAAATGGCGGCAACGGAGGGGATATTGTTGTCGGCTACGTCATCTCCGCCAATGAGCACTACATTACGATGGAGAGCGAGGCGGGCAAGGCCGGTGAGCAGGCAACCCCGGGCAAGGGGGCAAGTGGCGGAAAGGGCGGCCAAGGTGGCTGGTATTATTATAAGAAGATTGCGCCGGTATCTAATAGTAGAGGAATCCCCACCTCTTATTATGTCCGCAGTGAGACGGATAGGGCAAAAGACGGGATAGACGGAACAAACGGCAAAGATGGCGAGTATAAGGCAGCTGCAGCAGACGGCAGGCCGGGACGCTGCGGAATGAATAGTGATGGCAGACCTGCGCCTATTGATTATACCGATTTCTTCGGCAGCTTTGATGTGGTTCATCGGTCAGACGCTTCCAAACTGCTCGTTTTCGATCAGCGGCTGATGGGATCCCTGGAGCAGAAAAGCCTTACGCTGCACAAAGCCAGCATTGCTTATCTGGCTTCGAGCGAGGAGCGTTTGGAAGAAGCGGCAGTTCTTCTGAGTTGGCTGCTTAAAACGATGCCGAATGCAGATTGGTTTGAAGAGCTTCGCTACGCGGTGCTGCATGAGGTGCAGGATGATCAGGCGCATCGGTTTGAAGATTTCAAAAGCCGCATGCTGGAGGTTTCGCTTCAGTGGCTGGCCCTGCGCAACAAAGCTGCTATTCTGATCGCTCAGCTCAGCCAAGGGCTTGATTATTTCGGGCATCCTTGGAACTGGGTTCCACTCATGCCGTTCGACCGTTATTTGGAGCTTGGCGGCAACTTAATAACGGCGGCCCAGCAAGCGGAGGATTTATATAAGGATTATTTAAGCGTGCAGGGCAACCAGGACAGCCGGGTACGGGTCATAAAGGACGCCCTAGCTCAATCCTCGGACAAAGCAGTGGAAATTAAGAAACACAGAGAATTTCTCGTTAAAGAGAGAGACGAGCTTAAGCATAATATCGACGCGATGCTGAAGGATGTAAACAGCAAAGGAGAGGAGCTGCAAACGAAAGCGACTGCGTTTGTCGAGGCGTTGAAAAACGAGCTGCGTATGGAGTCGCTGAAGATAACGGTAGATATAATTGTTACATGCGTTGCTTTGGCCACGGGTGTGGCTCCTGTAGTTGGATCGCTCAGAGCGGGCAGCGCTTTGGCATCGGCGATTAGTAATCTGGCATCTGAGGGCAAGACGATTGTCATAGACGAAGCGTTTAAAAGCGATAAAACAATTAAGAAGGAAAAGAAAGAGAAGGAAAAGGAGCTGTCCAAATCGCTGGACTCGGTCAAGAAGACTGCGGCAGCCGGCCGTGCGCTGTGGGAGAAGGGCGGAGGCTTGATCGATTTGACGAAGCAGATGAACAAAGCACAAGATGATTTCGGATATAATACGACGCTGATGACGATGTCACGGGAGGACTTTGAGGAAATGCTGAAGCCGGTTTACAGCAAGGTTCCCGAAAAAGCGGGGGAATACCGGAAGGCATTTTATGAATTCCTTAATGTTGTCGAGGATTATCAGAATAAATCGTCAGCCTACAGTGCGTATTTCCTGGAGGACGAGAAGCTGTCGGCCGAACTGATCGAGCTTCATGCCAATGAGGATCGTTTGCGCCAAAACCTGGGAGACGGCATGGATGCAAGCCTGCCGCTGTTCCATAATTATATTTTCGAACGCTTCAGTCAGGCTAGACTTGCCTTGATTGACTTCCTGTATCAGGAATATCAGGCATTCCGCTATATGACCTTGGGAGAGGAGCGCTTCCCGAAAATCAAAGATAGCCATATCGCGGAGCTGAGCGGTATCCATGCCGATGCGGTGGTCAAGCTGAAAAATATGCTTAATGCCTCGGAAAGTGCCATTCAGCCATTTGAAAATATTAAGTTTATTTTTAAGGAGGAAACTTTCCCGGAGCAGTTTGCGGCTCTACGCGCAGGAGATGCGGCTGTTTTCTCGCTATCGCTTGACAATAATCTCATCCGGAGCAAAATCGCCGGAAAAGCGCATATGATGGTTAGCGGCTGCCGAATTGTACTGCCTGGAGTACGCGATACGGATGGGGAAGTGTATATTGATTATACGCAATCCGGCTCTTCGACCTTCCTTGATCGGGAAGCTAAGCGACACGATTTTATTCATAAAAGCAGTAACGGCTTATACCAATATGAGGTGAGCCTTCAGCCTGAAGGAGAGAAGATCAGCTTTATGGCAGGCGGCGTAGTAGGAGATGGACGCACCCGAATTATGCCGGGGCTGTTATCCGTCTGGTCCATCAAGGTCCCTACTGTTGATTTGGCCGGCATGTCTATTAACGAAGGTGTCAACCTGAACAATGTCAACAGGATTGAGATGGTCGTTGAAGGCAAGGCGGAGGCTTATGCCGTACGACGGACAACAGAGAAATTGCAAAGCTATAAAATGGCTGCCAAGCCTATTTGGGAGTCGCCGGATCACGAGGCGCATGCGATAGCGCCAAATTCAGAGCAGGAAATCATATATACGGTAATTGAGCTGTAGGCTGCATTAATAAATGAAATTAAAGAATAGATGACTTATAACTTATGATTTATAGTTGGGGCCAGTTCAGTGATGAACGGGCTCTTTTTTTTCCTGTGAAGGGCATAATCAAAAAAAGGGGTAATAATAGGATGTAACACGGCAATGAAGGGCGTCGTTGTAATGGCAACATTTTCAGGTGAAAATCCGTTCATGAGGATGGAGCGCATGCACAAAAAAATTGTAGAGGAGTGAGCTTATGTATAATGTCAGAAAGCTAGGATTGATGGTCTTGGTTGCAATAATGCTCATGGTGACAGCCTGTACAGGCACGCCAAATACGGTGCCGAAGCCGGAGGAGACAGCGGCACCTCAAGTCCAGCCGACAGTTGAACAGCCCCAAGAGCAAGAGCAGGAGGAGGAACCTGTGGAGGGGCAGCCTCCGACAGCGCGGGAAGCGGCAGCAACCGTCATGAAGGCGATTAAGAGAGGTGATATGCAAACAGTTGCAGCTTGGGTGCATGCAAAGAAGGGGATCCGATTTTCACCGTATGCTTACGTTGACATAGAAGCAGACCTTGTCTTTAAGCAAGACACGCTAAACGGTTTAATGGAGGATTCCAAAACATACGTCTGGGGTACGTCCGCTGGATCAGGCGAGCCGATTCATTTGACCTATGCGGATTATTATAAACAGTTTGTCTATGATGCGGACTTTGTAAAGGATGGCACAATCTCGCTAAACGAAGGGCAGGGGAAAAGCACAACGGTCAATAATCTGAACGAAGTGTACCCTAAGGAAAGCTATGACTTCGTGGAATATTATATCGACGGTATCGATCCGGCAGTTGAGGGGATGGACTGGCGCAGCCTGCGTCTCGTGTTCGAGAAAATAGGGGACGATCGCGCACTTGTTGGCATTATTCATGATCAATGGACTCCGTAAGAAAGAGCTGCGGCAGATCATGGAAGTGTATGATCATAACTGGCTGTGTGGCCTTCACTTTGTTTGGTTTGTCCTCTTTAAGGGGAATAATATTGCAGCAACGGCTCGCAGTGTGTAATTTCACTAACTAGTTAAAACGAAGAGAGCTGCCTGCAAGGTTGTGATCCAAACTTGGAAGGGGTGCTTCACATGACAAAAGTAACGGTTGGATCGGAGAATAACGTGCCGATAGAGCTTTTTTATGAGGATCGGGGTGCTGGAAAACCGGTGGTGCTCATTCACGGCTGGCCGCTGAGCGGACGTTCATGGGAGTATCAGGTGCCGGCGCTGATCGATGCTGGTTATCGTGTCATTACCTATGACCGCCGCGGATTTGGACAATCCTCTCAGCCTTGGGAAGGCTATGATTATGATACCTTTGCTGCTGATTTGCACACACTGCTTGAACATCTTGATTTGAAAGAGGCTGCTCTCGTAGGGTTCTCAATGGGTGGAGGCGAGGTCGCCCGCTACATTGGCAAATATGGAACGGATCGGGTTCAAAAAGCCGTCTTGGCGGCAGCTGTCCCGCCATTCCTATATAAAACCGAGGGCAATCCAGATGGCGGTGTCGACGATGCCCTGATTAAAGAGTTCGAGGACGGTGTAAAGCAAGACCGCCTGGCCTTCCTTGATGGATTTACTAAAAACTTTTTCGCCGCTGGGGACAAGTCGGATTTGGTAAGTGAGCCAGCCCGCTTGTACAACCGCGATATTGCCGCCTTCGCCTCGCCGAAGGGGATGCTGGATTGCATCAAAGCGTTTGGGCGCACGGATTTCCGTGATGATTTAGCAAAAATAAATGTGCCGACGCTCATTATCCACGGCGATTCGGATGCGATTGTGCCATTCGAGGTAAGCGGAAAACGTTCACACGAAGCCATTGCAGGCAGCAGGTTTGCTTTAATTAAAGGCGGTCCGCATGGCGTGAATGCGACGCATCCCGAGGCATTCAATAAAGCCCTAATTGCGTTTCTAAACGGGTAGAATACGGTCTAACAAACAAAAACCGCTGAAAACCAGCCAGTATAAGAGCTTGCTCTTGGCAGGTTGCCAGCGGTTTTTTATATGAAGGTTAGGGTGTGTATGCAAACGGGAGCCCTCCTGCTGCGCCTTGCTTAGCGCTTATTCGAGGCCAATCTCATCTGGGTCTTCAAGGCTGGTGAACCGCGGCCTGCGATTGTTGCCGAAATCCCGCAGCTCGGGACGCCCATCCCTATTTTGAAGGACTGAAATTCCGCTATTCTGGCTTTTGATCCGATTTCAGGCCGTAAGCGGACAGGAAATCCGTTATACCCCTCATCATCTCGTCAAAATGGCCATTTGCAGCGCATTAGCGGCTCCTGAGTCCGCAGCCTGTGCCATAACCCGTGATTCTATTCAAATAGGGTCTGCTGTGTCCGCAAAATTTATCTTTGTACAGGGAGCAGACCCATGAAACGAAAAGCATGAAGCTGCCTTGCTTTATGTTTTAATGTAGTAGAGCAAATGGTATAATTTAGTGAGTATTTAAAAGAGGAGGATGGCGTTATCAAAACGAAAACCTTGAAGGAGATTGGCAGCTGGGTCAGCACTTTCGGTATAGCAGTTGTACTTTCATTAATTATTGGCGTATTTGTTATTCAGCCCTATAGGGTTGACGGCCATTCTATGGACCCGACTTTGCAGGATAAGGAGCGGATTTACGTATCGAAAATCTCTCATACGTTGTCCAAGCTCCCGGAATATGGCGATGTGGTCGTAATCGATAGCCGGGTGAATAGGGAACGGGATTTGACAGATGATCTCTTGGAGCACCCGCTGCTTCAGCTTTTTATGAAAAACAATACAAATGACAACGCCGTGTTTTATGTGAAAAGGGTGCTCGGCAAACCCGGCGATGTGCTGGAGTTTAAGGATCATAAAACCTATCGCAACGGTGTAGCGCTGGACGAGCCTTATCTGAATGAAACGATGAATTTTGTTTCAGATCAACAATGGACTGTTCCGGAAGGGCATATTTTCGTCATGGGCGACAACCGCAATCATAGCAGTGACAGCAGGGATATCGGATTTATTCCGCTCGATCATGTCATGGGCGTTAAAAAGTTTCCTTAATTTCTCAATAGATCCTCTTCCTAATCGCATAGCGTCCATAACGTAACCCTAAAGAGCCCTCAGAGTGAGGGTTCTTTGTGTTGCCCAAGTCCTTGTCATTTTCCTGTCATTGGCAAGAGCTATACTAGTGCTAATGGGCATTTATAAGATGATAAGGAATGAGGGAAAGCAATGAAAAAAGGTTCAATAATGAAATTGGGTTTGATTTTAACTTTGTCTCTCGCTTTGTTAAGCGGTTGTATCGCCTCGAGCAGTTCCGTAACGGTCTACTACAATAATGGGTTGCCAGATGCTTCGGAGCATGTATTTATACGCTATTCCGATGGAACGGTCACACAGGTGCCTGATGTTAACGCAGGGGCAACATCGGTAACCGTAAATACCTATTTCGAAAAAACTATGATGGGTGGATATGTGACTGACGGTCAGGTTAACTGGATTCCCGCTCGTTCATATTCCAGCCAATCCGTAACGTTAACAGACATTAGCATGCATAAACCGACAGAGGCTGTAGATTATGTTGCTCTGGCTGAGCCGCCGCATGCGGATGTCGATTATCCGGATTATACAAGTGTCACTTTTTCTGTTTATGATGCGAATGATACGCTCGTGACGGGACGGACAGAAGTATTTATTCAGACAAGCAATCCGAATTTAGTTTTTCTTGATATGGATACTGACCGTGACTCAAGTGATACAACAGCTGGAGGGATGTCCTCTAATACAATTAACGGACTCGTGACGTTTTTAATTAAAAATAACGATGTTAATGTTCCTTTGACTTCGACACATTTAGCTTTGTATTCGGGTGCGAAATTGATTACGGACAACTTTTTTCATGTCGTAACAGATATTCAGGTCAGTGGTACTGGAGGTGTCGATTCGGTTGATGTGGGTCAGTCTTTAGCATTAAATGCGGCAGTCCTTCCAGTCGATGCGGCTAATCCAGCGGTTGTCTGGTCTGTTGTGGACGGTACAGGCTCAGCGACGATTGATGCAGACGGACTGTTGACGGCCGTATCGGCCGGAACAGTTACAGCGAAAGCAACTGCCGTTGACGGCACCGGTATTGTAGGAAGCATGGACATAACGATAAATGTGCCTGCAACGCCGACACCAACGCCAACCCCGACACCAGAACCGACAGCGACGCCAACACCGCCTCCTGTTCTGGTCTCGTCCATAGCGTTAACGGGGGAATCTGTTGTTCAGACTGGCGGCACAATCCAATTGGCAGCAGAACTTGCACCTGTGGATGCTGCGGACAAATCGATCGTCTGGTCGGTTGAAAATGGTACAGGTTCCGCTTCCATTAACGCAAGCGGCTTATTGACAGGAATATCCGTAGGAACGGTGACCGTTAAAGCTGAGGCTTTGGATGGTTCGGCTGTTATCGGCACGAAAGCCATCACTGTTCAGACACCTGCTGGAAGCGGAAACAGTGGAGGCGGAGGCGGATCTTCGACTACGCCTGCAGCGACAGCAACTCCTACAGCAACGCCAGTGCCGACACCAACATCGGTACCAGCACCTCAAATAAAGTTCAACGATAAAGTGGTTAAGATCGTTCAGGTTGTCACTGACCTTACGAAGCAAGTGGAGGAAGTTAAAGCTAATCCAACAACCGTTCAATTTACGGATACCGGCTCCCACTGGGCGAATAAGACGGTTGACGTTTTTGTTAAGCTGGGCATCGTTAACGGGTATGAGAACAATGCCTTCCGTCCGAATGCAAGCATTACCCGCGCCGAATTTGCGACCATCATTTCCAAGGTGTTTGGCATAACTGGCCCTGCCTCAGGCGACAGCGAACTCAGCGACGTTTCGGGCCACTGGGCGGAAGCAGCGATTGGAAGCCTGCAGGCTTCCGGCGTGATTTCGGGCTACAAGGACGGCACATTCAAGCCGAATCAGGAAATTAACCGCGCTGAAATTATCGCAATCCTTGCTAAAATTATCAATCTCGACAGTGTAAATACAGCAGATGCGCCTGCTTTCACCGACATTAATCAAGTGTGGAATAAGGAGCAAATTGAAAAAGCGGCGGCAGCCGGAATCGTCAGTAGAGCTGGCGACGGAACGTTCCAGCCGAATAACCAAGCGTCCCGTGCGGAAGCTTTGACGATGGTGCTGCATGTTTTGCAATTGAATCCTGAGCTTAAAGCGCTTCTGGAAACATTGTAGTCCGATTATCAAAAATAGAAATCAAACAGCGCGTGCCGATCCCCGATCAGCACGCGCTGTTTGCATGCGTAAAAAGTGGGCGCAGCGATTTTCCTGTTGACCAAAGCCGTAGCTTCGCTTTATATTTGTAATACAGAACTTTAATTTCTATTACTAATATTTGAGGAGGGCCACTATGAACCCCGCTTATCATTATGACGTTCACCTGCCGGAGCATGCGGGTGCAGGCAAAACATATCCTGTTATTTTCACCCTTCATGGAAAAGGCTCGAATGAGGCAAACATGCATGGGCTTGTAGCGCCCTTGGCGGACCATTTCATCATCATTAATATCCGAGGGGACCTTAGACTGGGCACCGGCTATCAATATTATGAGCTGAAGAGCCTCGGCAACCCGATTCGGGACATTTTTGACCAGGCTGTGCAGCAGCTTGAAGCATTTATTGCTTATGCGACGGAAAAATACCCGATTGATGCGAGCCAGCGTTATTTGCTGGGCTTTAGCCAAGGTGCGATTTTATCGATGACGCTGGCGCTTACGATGGGGAACAAGTTGAAAGGCATTGTCGCGTTGAACGGCTATGTGCCGGAGTTCGTCAAAAACGAATATGTGCTGCAAGCGCTGACAGGCGTCTCGGTTTTTGTATCGCATGGGGAATTTGATTCCGTGTTTCCGATTCGGATTGGACACGAGACAGCGGATTATTTTCAAGCGCTGACGCCGCGTATGACCTTTAAGACGTATCCGACTGACCATGGCGTATCGGAAGAAAATCAGCGGGATTTTCTAGCATGGTTAACTAATGACAAGGGGGAACAAACACAATGATGCCAGCTTATTTTTTCGCGCATGGCGCGCCGTCCATTGTATTAGAGAATAATGGCTATACGGCTTTATTGAAAAGCTTTAAGGAGCAGACGCCAAAGCCGAAAGCGATTGTCCTTTTTTCTGCCCATTGGGAGCAGACGGTACAGACAGTGGGCGCTGCTCCATCGTACAGCACGATATATGATTTTTCTGGTTTTCAAGATGAGCTGTACCGGATGACGTATCCGGCCGCAGGTAAGCGGCAGCTCAGTGAGGACATTCAAGCCTTGTTCGCTGAACATGGCATTCCAAGTGTGCTGGATGAGGAAAGAGGGCTTGATCACGGCGCTTGGGCTGTACTCAAGCTTATTTATCCGGATGCGGATATTCCTGTTGTCGCGCTTTCGGTTAACCGCTATTTGAACAATGAGCAGCAATACGAAATCGGCAAGGCATTAGCTGCGCTTAGAGAGCAGGATGTGCTGATTATTGGAAGCGGCGGAACCGTCCATAATCTCAGGAAGCTGAATTGGCAGTCTGAGGGGATTGACGAATGGGCGGAATCATTCGATAATTGGCTGCAGAGCAAGCTTGAGGCATGGGATCTCCCGGCGCTTTTCAACTATAGGGAGCTGGCTCCCTTTGCGCAGGAAGCTGTGCCGACGAGCGAGCATTTTATCCCGCTTCTGCTGGCTATGGGTTCGGGCGATGAGCTGCGTCAAGCAACCTTGCTTCACCGCAGCTACCAGTACGGCAATTTAAGCTTAAGCTGTTGGAAGTTCGACTAGAAAGCAGAAGAGAAGGCGAAATTCATGACGGTTGGAACAAAGGCAGTGATCGACAGAGCGGTTATTTTCGCTCTCGCTGCCGTTTTTATTTTACAGCAGTTTACACATTGGGGGCCGCTTGTTTATGTACTGGGCGGACTTTCCTTTTTGGCGGTGCTCCTGCTGCTGCCTAAGCTTGAGGGAGTAGCTCTATGGCTGACTCTTTTTTTTATGGCCGGCGGAGTCGTCCTGATGCTGGTGCAGCAAGCGGACGCCGCTTATTGGTTCAAAGCCGCAAGCATGAACGCGACGTTGGTTACCTTATTCGTATTTGCCCCCTTATTCGGCATTCCAGTGCGTCTGCCGGATTATGTTGCCGCACTGAAGCGGTTCTATGAAACGCGCATGCGCAGCAGTACAGCCCTGTTCATCGGTACGCAGCTTATGACGCACATAATGGGCGGGTTTATTAACGTCGGGTCTATTCCCGTCGTCTATCATTTGGTGTTCGTTAAGCCGCGTTCAGGGCGCTTATCCGGGCTGCTGGCGAATGCCTTGAATCGCGGCTTCGGGGGTGCGATTTGCTGGTCGCCCTATTTTGCCGCGATGGCGCTTGTCACCTCTGCGCTCAAGCTGAACTGGTCTTCGCTGGTGCCCTATTTAATCGGGCTGTCACTGATCAGTTTGCTGGTGAGCCTGGCAGTGGACTTCAAGCAGCTGCGAGCAAAGGATGAGGTAAGCGAGCTTGCAGCAGCGGAAGCAGGAGAGTGGGGTCAGGAGGCCACGGAAGCGGTCGAGAGTCAGAAGGGCCAAGGCAGGGAGAAGGAAAACGGAAGAGGGGCTTCCTTTCCGATTGGTCTCGGCGTCTATTTGCTGCTGGCGACGGCGGCGATCCTTCTGTTGGAGCAGCTGATTGATTTGCCCATGGTGCTGATCACCTGCATGAGCGCTATTGTGTTTCCACTATTGTGGTGCTTCGCAAAAGGCGAGCTGCCGACATTCCGGCAGGGATTGTCGAATCATTTAACCATCACGCTGCCCGCTTTGCAAAAGGAGATTACGCTGTTTTTAGCCGCAGGCTTTTTCAGCGGATCGATCAGCGCTACAGGCTTTGGGAATGTCATTCCCTCCCTGCTCGGGCATATACCGCTCCCCCTTGCAGTATCGTTCTCGATTTTCACAATCGTTATAATTGCTTCAACCTCATTAATTGGCCTTCATCCAATTGTGCTGATAACGATTCTGGCAACAAGCATAGATCCGGCAGCGGTGCAGATCAGCCCGATTTATTTCGCCATTTTGCTGCTCGGAAGCTGGGGGCTGTCCAATCCGATTTCTCCCGCTTCTGCGGTGAACAATCTGCTGACTGGGCTGTTCAACAAGTCGGTTTTCGAGCTGGCGAGGCCGAATTATATTTTTGCCGCCGTTATGGGGGTGGCCCTCTTATTGTATTTAATGATGATTTGAATGAAAAAGGGCACCCTTGGGGGATGCCCTTTTGATTTTATAATGGCAATATGGATAGAAATAATGCTTGAAATAGAATAACGGAGCTGCTACTCCTTCAAAATCAGCCCAAACAGCGCTACAAACACATACGCCTGCTCCCGGGAAATGATGCAATCCTTCAAATCCTCGGGGGCTACGGCAATCCCATTAAATTCGCAGGTGCTTAAATCAAGGCCAGCCAGCTTCGTATTTGAAAATTGGGCCTGGTCGATTTGGCATTGGAAAAGCTCAAGTTTTTGCAGCTTTGCAAAGCTGAAATCACTTTTGTCCATCGAGCTGTCCTGGAGCGATACCTGCTTCATATCAGACATTCTGAAATTGGCGTAATCGGCCAAATTATCCTTCCAGACCATGTTTCGCAGCGTAGCGCCGGTCAAATTGATGCCGATCATTTTGCAGTTTTTGAACACGGTTCGGTGGATAATCGCATCGCTAAAATCGGCATTCGACAAATCACATTTGTCGAAAATCACATCCGTCAGCTCGACCTCATTCAGCGCGGTTTCGGTAAACGTAACATTTTTGAAAATAATTTTGTCGAAAATCACCTTGCGAGCCTGCTGCCCATCCCATACGCAATCCTGAATAATGCCCATTTCAAAAAAAGCATGAGATTGCAGCTCGGTCCGCTCCAGCACAGGAAGCTCGATCGGCAGGATCGGCGCCTCAATCGCCATCGTTTTCTTCTTTTTACTCAATACGATCATCTCCTAAACTTCTTCCATGTCGCTTGTCCTCTTCCAACTTCTAAATATTCAACGGTGTCGAGTATAAAATATTGCGATAATCACTAGGCGTCATGCCCTCGTAATGCTTGAATGTTCGCAGAAACAGCTTATAATCGGAAAAACCGCATTCGCCAGCAATTTCCTTCACGCTCAAATTCGTGTTCAGAAGCTTCAGCTTCGCCCGACTGATTCGCTGCGTCAAAATATAAGCTTTAATGCCCATCCCTTTCTCCCTTTTCACAACCTTGGAGATGTAATCCTTATTAAAGTTGAATACCTCTGCAATTTTACGGACATTAATGTCCAGATGCAAATGGGCATCAATCCACCTGCAAATGTTATCGACGATGGCGTGTGGGGCATGATTTTGCTGGTCAATCGTCCGCGTTAGCTCATTCAATAATAATAACAACGCGGCATTAGCCTCCTCAGCCGAAAAAGAAGAAACATGCAGCAGCTGCTTAAACAGCTGATTAATCGTCGAAGGCCCATCAATCGGCACATGGGTCGGATAGCTCCGATACTGCTCCGCCTTCGTACCGTAATGCACCCAATAAAAGCTGACAGGAGACTCGCTTTTCCGATACCCGAAATGAGTCATGCCCGGCCGAAGCAGGAGCATATCGCCTGGGCGGACGACATATTCCCGCTCTTCCTCAGCGATATACATCTGTCCTTCCAGCATCATAATGATCTCATAATGCAGCGCATTTCGTTTCATGTGCGACCAGTTGCCTTCGGATATGAATTTACCGCATAAGTAGTGACTCAGCTTTTTATTCATATAGACTGATTTATCCACCTTTTCTTCGATTATGAGCCTAATTATTTCGAATTTGATTTGATAAGATACTATCATGAATGGTTCGCAATGAATAGCAAATAGCTGATTTTAGGTCTAGGGAGGACTCATAAATATGGCAAAAATAAATCAGGGCTTCGTCAGCCAAAGCGACGTAAAGCTGCTGGACGGCCTTTTTAAAACGTCACAAGAGGTTGGCGAGCGGTACCTGCACGCGCTTGTTATCGACCGCTTCCTCGCCCCGTGTTATGAGGCGCATGGCTTGGTGCCCAAGCAGCCGCGGTACGAAGGCTGGGAAGCCAGAACGATCAGCGGGCATTCGCTCGGGCATTATATGTCGGCACTTGCCGTCACCTATCAGGCAACAGGCCATGAGGCGTTAAAAGAGAAGCTGGATTATGCCGTATCGGAGCTTGCAGGCATTCAAGCAGCGACAGGGAGCGGATATGTTGGAGGCTTGGTCGAAACCCCTTTTATCGAAGTGATTAAAGGAACGGAGATTGGCGGTTTTAGTATGAATGGGTATTGGGTGCCATGGTATAGCGTGCATAAAATTTATCAGGGCTTAATCGATGCTTACACACTGACGGGAAATGAGGAGGCTCTGCATGTTGTCAAAGCCTTTGCCGATTGGGCAGTCGATGGACTCACGCAAATGTCGGAGGAGCAGACGCAGCATATGCTGGAATGTGAGCATGGCGGCATGAATGAAGTGTTTGCGCAGCTGTATGGCCTCACAGGACAAGCCGTCTATATGGAAGCAGCGGTTCAATTTACGCATAAAGCCATCATTTCGCCGCTGGAGCAGGAGCGGGACGAGCTGCAGGGCAAGCATGCCAATACGCAAATTCCGAAGGTCATCGGTGTGGCCGAAATTTATGAACAGAACAAGGATTTTACAAGCTATCGCACGGCTGCTGAGTTTTTCTGGCATACGGTGGCCGGCAGACGCTCCTATGTTTTTGGAGGGAGCAGCCTCTCGGAGCATTTTGAAGCGATGGATATGGAAAGCTTGGGCATTAAATCGGCGGAGTCCTGCTTTACGCATAATATGCTGGTGCTGACCCAATATTTGTTTAGCTGGGAGCAAAACAGCGCGTATATGGATTATTATGAAAATGCCTTGTACAATCACATCCTCGGCACCCAGGACCCGCATACGGGCAATAAAACTTATTTTGCTTCGACGCTGCCGGGCCATTTCAAAATTTACGGCACCCACGACTCCGCTTGGTGGTGCTGCACCGGAACAGGCATGGAAAACCCGGGGAAATATGCCGAGGCGATTTATTTTGAAAATCAGGATGATCTGTATGTGAATTTATATATGGCATCCCAGCTGGAATGGAAAGCCAAAGGGCTAGTCATCAGGCAGGAAACAAGCTTTCCCTATTCAGACACTGTGAAGCTTGTTATTACCGAGGGAACGGCAGAGGCTAATCTTAAATTGCGCGTGCCATCCTGGCTGTCGGGAGAGCTGGTGGCGGTCGTGAACGGCGAGCGCAAATATGTTGAAAATCAAGCCGGATACTTGACCATCAGTGGCACATGGAGCAAGGGGAACCAGATCATTCTCACGCTGCCAATGGCACTGAGAAAGTACACCGCCAAGGATAGCGCAAGCAAAGTCGCCTTTCTTTATGGGCCAATCGTGCTTGCGGGCAAGTTTGGCAATGAGGGTCTTCCAGAGGATACGATCGTGGATGAAACCGCGTTAAGCATGAAGACGGCGGACGTGCCTGTGTTATGGACGGAAAGTGAGGACCTATCCGACTTTATCAGGCTGCAGAACGCCGATACGCTAACGTTTGAAATCGCGAAAGAAGTGACCTCCGATGGAAAAGGGGCCACGCTCGTTCCTTTTTACGCGCTGCATCACGAGTTTTATACGCTGTATTGGAATTTGAATGATGAGGGAGACGCCTTTGAGCAGGAGCTGAATAAGGTGACCATTGATAGCGTGCAGCCAGATGGGCAGCAGGATGAAATTGGGCATCAGCTTCAAGGCAACTGCTTAACGAGTCTCTATAACGGGTCGTTCACGGACAATCAGAACAAACTGCATATGTGGAGAGAAGCGTTTGGCGTCAGCGATGCGTACTTCAGCTACCGACTTGCAGTTGATGGCGCGAAGAAAAATCATCTTTGCGTAGCTTATTGGGGCGGAGATCATTTCCGGTTCGAGCATGAAGGTGTGGCATATAATCGGGAGTTTGAGGTGCTGGTCGATGGCGAGATCGTCGGGGAGCAGACGATTCATTGCAACAAAATCGGCCATATTTTTTATGTGACTTACGAAATAGCAGAGCCGCTTACACGAGAGAAAAACAGTGTCATTGTCACGTTTAAAGCAAAGTCGCCTGCGAGCTGCGCGGGCCGGGTTGCGGGAGTTAGAACGACAAGCGTGATAGTCAGCCCATAGGGCTGCGGCACAAAAAGGCACAAAAGCATTCCACAAAACCAAGTCACAAAAGCAAGGCAAACAACCGGCGCCTAAATAGGCGTCGGTTGTTTGCTGTTTCCACCGTTTGGATCATAAATATGCCAATTGCGAAAACGGTTCGATGAAAATCGAACATTGAAACTTCATCCCCAGTATGTTATTTTCTTAAATACAACGATAGCTGTGCTTTGCAAAACCTTTATTGTGGCTCGGGCTCCAAGAATGCCGCCCGGTAAAATGGATATATTATTTTAAAACAAGGAAGAAGGTTTTTAAGTCATGAACCAAGCTTTAAATAATCGTATGATCGTGTTGGCAGCACGGCCTGAGAGCATGCCGACAGAGCAGCATTTCGCGATGAAAGACGCAGCGGTGGAACAGCCGGCAGAAGGGCAGGTTGTCGTACGCAGCCTGTATTTATCTGTTGATCCGTATATGCGGGGACGGATGAATGACAGCAAGTCGTATATTCCTCCATTTGCCTTAGGCGAGGCGATAGTCGGCGGCGTTGTGGGCGAGATTGTCGAATCGAAATCCGAGCAGTTTGCAGTTGGAGATAAAGTGCTCGGCATGCTGGGCTGGAAGCTGTACAATGTCGTGGATGCCGCCAGCGTTCGCAAGGTAGATGATCAAATGGCGCCATTGTCGGCTTATTTGGGCGTTTTGGGGCTTACAGGGCTGACTGCCTATTTCGGTTTGCTGGATATTGGACAGCCTAAGGCAGGGGAAACCGTGGTCGTATCTGGCGCAGCAGGCGCGGTCGGCATGATTGTTGGGCAAATTGCCAAGCTCAAGGGCGCTCGTGTCGTCGGCATAGCGGGAACGGATGAGAAGACCAGCTATTTGAAGCAAGAGCTCGGCTTCGACGAGACGATTAACTACAAGACGGTCGGCGATTTAGGCAAAGCGCTGGAAGCGGCATGTCCGAATGGAGTCGATGTTTATTTTGACAATGTCGGCGGCGACATTTCCGATCAGGTGATGCTGTTGCTGAACACGCATGCGCGCATTCCGCTATGTGGCGCTATTTCCTCATACAACAGCAAATCGGGAGACATCGGTCCCCGGATACAGACGCAGCTGATCAAGACGCGTTCGCTTATTAAAGGCTTCGTGCTGGGCGACTACGCTGACCGTACAGAAGAAGGCATTCAGGCGCTAGGACAGTGGCTCGGAGAAGGCAAGCTGAAATACGAGGAGACGATTGTTGAAGGCTTCGACAAAGTGCCTCAAGCGTTCCTACAGCTGTTTGAAGGCAAGAATATGGGTAAAATGCTGGTTAAGATTCTTTAGCGAGCTGATTGTAAATGTTTATGGGGGTGTTCAGTTAGAGAAGCTGGCAACTGAACAACCCCAATTTTAAGTTGTTTGAAAACAAAGGGAGCTTTGCTTCAGGGTTTAATGTCATTGGTTACGGAAGTTATTCATTAACTGTATTGAAGAATTAAACATTCGAAAGACTCATGATTTCATGTTTAAGATCATTATACCTTTTTTCTATATATACTAAATCTTCAAAATATGATTTTGGATTGTCAGATATTTTTAAACGATATTCATCTTTATCTATTATGTATTTATATGAATTTTCTAAGATAGCAAGAGGATTTGTATCTGTTTTATTGTAATATTTTTTTATGGAAATTTTAACTAAAAACAACGTTTTAGCACAAAGAATAATATGCATTTTCCGTAAAAGAAGCGGATTACAAATCTCTAAATTTTTAAAAAGTTTTAAAAAGTCGCTATATTGCTCTAAACGGCCTTTAACAGAAGCGTAATATGGGATGGAGATACTGCCATCTCCGATGCTGATATTTTCATAGTCAGCCTCTTCAACCGCTCCCTCTTGTATTAAATTAATAGAAGTTCCTAGAGCAACACCGAATTGGCAAACCAGCAATTCCCAAAACATGTGTGGATACCAATAGCAAACGCTGTTATCCAGATTTTCTTTTACAAACTCGGTACCTTTATGTTTTTTGAGGATCTCATTGTTATAAATAATTCCCGACATATAGTTTGAAGTTAACATATATTTCAACAAGGCTGGTTCCCCGGCTGCTGCTGTATTATCCAATTGTCTACTCTGGGTGGTAGAGGATGTTCTCATTAGTGCTATCGTTTCAGTTGATTTGTTTAACATATTCATAATTTGATCTAGCACATCTAAATTTACCAGATCCTCATCACTAACTAATAAAACAAATTTTCCTTCCGCCATATCTATTACTTTGCTGCAGTTAATCGCAAACCCTTGATTTTTATCGAAAGCAAAGTATTTTAGCCGAGCATCATCCAATTGCCCGATCTTAGCATAGAAATCCATTGTTTCATTCTCAGTACCGTTATTGGATATAATAAATTCAATTTCTTCATCATAATAAGTTCCCATTAAATGCTTAATATTATCATAAGCCCGGCTTCCTCTATTAAAGCTTGGAATACAAATGCTTAATAAAACTCGATCACCTGCTCGATTCGCTTTGTCTAAGCGGTAGGCATGGATGTTATCAATGAGTAGCTGCGGATTGTTAGCATCATCAGCAAGATCAACTATATTTCTAGGAAGATAGGCATTTGATTGTTTAAAATAGTTATTTGCACCGTCATAGCTATCAAAAATCATTACATTAGACAGAATATCTTTATTTAGTAAAGCGCCTTGAAGGCAGGAAAGCCATTTCTCGATTTCTTTTACTACAATGTATGCTTTCTTATTTTCTTTTTTGATTGTATTCGTACAAGTTAAAATATTAGTCCAGCTCCAGTTCTCCACAATTAGATAATCAGCGAATGCATCAGACGGAGGAACTGGTTGTATATCTATAAATTTGAAAAGAACGATTTTTTCAAGGATTTGTTTGTTTTCCTTATGATAAAGGTAGTATTCATCGGCGTTACCTGTAGGAAGCAGCCAATAAGGAAGCTCTTCAACAGGTATGTTTTTGGTCATGCTCAGAAAACCATTTGACTGCAAAAATTGTATATTTGCTTCATAGACAGCTTGATATTCTTGTAAGTTAGGCTCAATAAATGCTGCCATCAAAATTTCTTCTATTTTTTCTTGGGAATATCCATGATTTTGTGCCTTAATCAGCATCTCAAAAAAATACTCATATTGAGACATTCCAAAAAGTGAAAATGCAAATGATGAATAGACGTCTGCTTTCATATTAGAATCGGATTCATATGTAGATTCCTCCAGTATATTAACTAAGTGAATATAGCGATCTATCGCAAGATCCGCTGTACCGGATTCTAAAAGCTGATCTATTTCGTACAAAGCTTGAGAAATTTGTTGACGGTTGTGCTGAATAGTGTTTTTTTTCATCGTACGGAATTCACCTTCTTATTTTTTTTGTATCGTAATAACATAATGTCTCTCTATACTATTCGGTTATAAATTGAAAATAGATTAGAGAGTTCAGGAGGAATGCTCATGAAAAACATGTCTTACACCATCTGGATTGAAGCGGAGCAGTGGGAAAACGGCTGGGATATCCATGATGACAACACAGATGCTATCGTCACATTTGAAAATGGGGCAGCGATATGCTGCTGGTAGACGAATGCAGCCGCTCACGAATTGAGGAAGTCATCAAGCATCTGATCGACGAGGATGATTTTGAAAAAATCTTTGACCGTTGCGAGGAATTCGGAGAGGACAATACAGACGAATAATGAACGCTTAGTCGTAGTATTCACGCGTGCTCCATGCTATCATTAAGAAGAAAAGAAACAGCTTTTAAAGCAATACCATACTAACGGAGGTGTTTTATGAAAGCGCTATTTATTGGAGGAACGGGTACGATTAGTTCTGCCATTACGAAGCAGTTAGTAGAGAGTGGATGCGAGCTTTATCTTTTGAACCGGGGAACAAGAAATGCTGATTTACCAGCAGGTGTACATAGCATTAAAGCAGATATTAATAATGAGGCACAGGTAGCAGAGCTTATTGCCGATCTGTCATTTGATGTAGTTGCGGATTTTATCGCCTTCAAGCCAGAGCAGCTGGAGCGGGATTACCGCTTATTCAAGGGAAAAACCAAGCAGTTTATGTTTATTAGCTCAGCTTCAGCCTATCAGACACCGTTTTCTGATTATCGCATCACCGAAGGAACGCCATTATCCAATCCCTATTGGGAATATTCCCGCAACAAAATTGCATGTGAAGAGTATTTGACCAAGCAGTACCGCGAGCAAGGCTTCCCGATCACGATTGTAAGGCCAAGCCATACGTACGACGAGCGCTCGATTCCGCTGGGCGTGCATGGCAATAACGGAAGCTGGCAGGTCGCAAGGCGTATGCTTGAAAATAAACCGGTCATTATCCATGGTGACGGCACGTCCCTCTGGACGATGACGCATAACAGCGATTTTGCTAAAGGCTTCATCGGACTGATGGGCAACATTCATGCGATTGGCGAATCCATTCATATTACGTCGGATGAGTCGGTAACCTGGAATCAAATTTATGAAATCATCGCTGATGCGCTAGGTGTGAAGCTGAATGCGGTTCATGTGGCTTCTGAATTTCTGGCTGCGAGCAGCAAATACGATTTCCGGGGCGGCTTGCTGGGCGACAAGGCGAACTCCGTCGTCTTTGACAATGCGAAGCTGAAAAGACTCGTTCCTGAGTTTGCAGCTACGACGCGGCTTGATCAAGGCATCAAGCAGACAGTTGCCCACATTCTGGCGAATCCGGAGCATCAGAAGGTGGACGAGGAATTCGATCTCTGGTGCGATAAAGTTGTAAATGCCCTGGCTGCTGCCGAAAAGGCGCTAGCCGAATAGCTAGTTCAAAGCGGCTGCTTCAGCATGATGCTTGTTTCTCATGCTTGAGCAGCCAGTTTTTTCGAGACAATCCGCCTCCGTAGCCGCCCAACTCACCGTTCGAATTAATAACGCGATGACAGGGGATGATGATAGCCAGCTGATTGGCACCATTGGCCTGTGCGACCGCGCGAAAGGCTGTCGGTTTTTCAAGTGCGACCGCAATGTCAGAGTAGGAGCGGGTTTCGCCCGGCGGTATCTGCACCAGCTGTGCCCACACGCTTTGCTGAAACGGCGAGCCTAATAAAAATAGCGGCGTCTTAAAATCCGACAATTTCCCGTCAAAATAAAGCTCCAGCTCCTGTTCAATGGATTGAATGGATGCGGTTGTACCGGGAATGATCGCGGATTTTGTCCTTTTGCGCAGCCGCTCGACCTCGCGCTCAAGGCCCCTCCGATCTACAAACTCCAATAAATACAAGTGCTGCTCATCGCCAATGGCCATCATCGGGCCGAGCCGCGTATCGATCCAAGCGGCTTTTAGCACCTTGCTATCTTCCAATAAAGTAGGAGCTGCGCCCATAATTCGTGAAAAAGCATCACGAAACCCGCTGCTGGATTCATAGCCGGTTGTGAGCTGCGTATCAATAACCGATTGGCCAGATCTAATGTTTTTCAAGGCGATTCCCATACGGCGGGCACGGGCATATTCGACGAAGGTCATGCCGAAGCGCTGTTTAAATTGGCGGCGAGCCGTTGATTCATCGACGGACAAATTTTTGAAATCCTGTCCCTTCCAGCGTTTTTCCGGGTTTTGCTCCACCGCTTCAACGAGCAGACGAACGACCTCTGACACCTGATTCGGATGGGAAAGCGGCTGGCAGCGCTGACAAGGACGGAAAGAAGCAAGCAATGCCTGCTGGGCCGTTTCATAAAACTCGCAGTTTTCAAACTTGGGCTTGCGAGCCGGACAGGTTGGCCTGCAAAATACTCCGGTCGTTTTGACTCCAACATAAAAAACGCCCTCATATTCGGTATTTTTCTCCACTAAGGCAAGGTAGCATTCGGGATAACGTTCGGCAGGTATCATGGCATTCGCCCCTTACTTTTCTGATGGATTTTATTATATAGCTTCCTGACAGCCGCTGCAGCCGAAAATCAGGCATTGATTTTTCCGTGCAGAGGTGCAGCATGGTTTTTTGAAATATAAGAATTTATAAGTTGTAGCTTATAAATAGGACTTATATTTCACCGCGAAACGGCAGCTTTACCGCCGGAGGATGGCTTCAGCCGTTTACGCTTGCTATATTCCCGTTTATAATGAAACTTCCAAGTGAAGTCGTAACGATTAAAGTAACAGGAATGGAGGACATTATCATATGTCTAGCTTGCCAAATTGTCCACAGTGTCAGTCACCATATACATACGAGGATGGGCTGATGCTCGTTTGCCCGGAATGCGCGCATGAATGGAATGAAAATGCGCAGGATGGTGCGAATGAAGAGGAGAAGGTTGTAAAAGATTCGAACGGCAATGTACTGAGCGACGGTGATTCGGTCACGGTCATTAAAGATTTGAAGGTCAAAGGCAGCTCGCTCGTCGTCAAAATTGGCACCAAGGTCAAAAACATCCGTCTCGTCGACGGCGATCATGATATTGATTGCAAAATTGACGGTTTTGGCGCCATGAAGCTGAAATCAGAGTTTGTTAAAAAAATATAGAGTGGAAGCAGGAGGGATTTTACGGTGGAAATAGGCATTAGTACGTTTGTCGAAACCTCACCCGATGTAGAGACCGGAGAGGTTATGAGCCATGCTCAGCGTATTCGCGAGGTCGTTGAAGAAATCGTGCTTGCGGATCAGGTTGGGCTTGATGTTTATGGAGTAGGGGAGCATCATCGCCAAGATTATGCGGCCTCCTCTCCAGTTGTTATTTTGGCGGCAGCTGCCGCACAAACGAAGCAGATTCGATTGACGAGCGCCGTTACGGTGCTGTCTTCCGCTGATCCTGTGCGCGTGTTTCAGGATTTTGCTACGCTGGACGGCATTTCAAACGGACGTGCGGAAATTATGGCAGGACGCGGCTCCTTCATTGAATCGTTTCCGTTGTTCGGCTATGATCTGGACCACTATAATGAGCTGTTTGATGAGAAGCTGGCGCTGCTGCTGAAAATTCGTGAATCTGAGAAGGTAACCTGGGAAGGCGGCCACCGCCCGGCCATTAACAATCTTGGCGTTTACCCACGCCCCGTTCAGAACCCTTTGCCGGTATGGATTGGCAGCGGCGGCAATCAGGAATCGGTTGTCCGCGCGGGCCTGCTCGGACTGCCGCTTGTTCTCGCTATTATCGGGGGCAGTCCGATGAATTTTGCGCCTCTGGTGCAGCTGTATAAAAGAGCCGCCGCCCATGCGGGGCATGATGCCTCGAAGCTGCCCATCGCTTCGCACTCGCATGGCTTTATTGCGGAGACGACGCAGCTTGCCGCGGACACGTTTTTCCCATCGACGCAAGCGGTTATGAATGTGCTTGGCAAAGAGCGGGGCTGGGGGCATTATGACCGTTCCAGCTTTGACGCTGCCCGCAGCATTGAAGGCGCGCTTTATGTAGGCGATCCGGAGACGGTTGCCCGCAAAATAATTAACCTGCGCAAGCATGTCGGCATTACAAGGTTTTTGCTCCATACGCCGCTTGGTACGATGCCGCATGAGGACGTGATGAACGCGATCAAGCTGCTTGGCACGGAGGTTGCACCGCGAGTGCGCGAAGAAATTGCCAAGTGGGAAGCGGAAAACGAAGGAAAGACGAACTAAAGACGAACTATAGCCACATCAAAAAAGAGACATGCATAAGGCAAGAAGAGAAGGAATCCATGGAAACTTGGGTTCCTTTTTATTTTAAGACTACTTCTACTAAATCATAATCAGACTAATGCTTATCCTCCTCTACAAAGAAAAAATCAAGTACTGGGTATTCGAGAATATGTATAGATTCCCATTTTTCGAACATATTAAAACCAGCAAACCTATAAGGAGGCAGAAGCTTTGACGAACTCAATAGCATTCCCAACGTTTCCAGAGGCGTATTGGCAGGCTTCTTGCGACACGGTTCAGGAATTCCCTGCACTAAAGCACAATCACGAAACAGATGTTGCTGTAATTGGCGGCGGGATCTCGGGTATCACTACGGCATATGTTCTAGCAAAAGCTGGTTTTAAAGTTGCATTAATTGAGGCTGGCAGGCTTCTGAATGGCACAACGGGCCATACGACCGCCAAAATCACCGCCCAACATGACCTGATCTATGATGAATTAATCCAGCGTGAAGGAAAAGAAAAAGCCTCACTCTATTACCAGGCGAATATGGATGCGCTGCAATTTATTCGATCAACGGTCAAACAGCTTAATATGGATTGCGGCTTTGAGGAACAGGATGCGTGTATTTACACGAACACGGACAGCGGACTTTCTAAATTGGAGAAAGAGCTCCAAGCCTATAATACATTGGGCATTCCCAGCTCTTATCAGAAAAGCATTTCATTGCCCATTCCAGCGCTAGGTGCCATAACGATGCCTCTTCAAGCACAGTTTCACCCCCTGCGTTATTTGTCTGCTCTCGTAAAGGAGTTCGTGAACATAGGCGGAGAGGTGTTCGAGTATACAACAGCCTTCGATATTGAAAATGGATCAACCGCCAAAATAATAACAAGAGATGGCTATCACGTAAGCTGCCGGTATGTGGTTAGCTGTACACATTTCCCGTTTCATGACGGAGGCGGGTTTTATTTTGCAAGAATGCATGCTGATCGCTCCTACGTTCTCGGTGTTAAATTAGACGAAGCGTATCCGAGCGGCATGTATTTGAGCGCTGATGAACCCAAACGATCTATTCGCAGTGTGCAAACCGACAATGGGGACAGACTCGTTCTTATCGGAGGCCAGAGCCATAAGACGGGACAAGGCATATGCACCATTAATCATTATGAAGCCTTGCAGCAGTTTGCCGCGGAACATTTCAAGCTCAAGGAGATCAGCTATAGATGGTCTGCGCAGGATCTTGTCACAGGAGACAAAATACCATTCATTGGACCGTTAACAAGCTCAGTTTCCAATGTGTATGTCGCCACGGGATATCGCAAATGGGGAATGACATCGGGAACGGCCGCTGCTCTCCTGCTTAGAGATTTGCTGCTGGAGAAGGAGAACCCTTATATAGAGCTGTATTCTCCTTCACGATCGCTTAGCTGGCACACGGTACAAAAACTGGTCTCCGACAATGTCGATGTAGCAAAGCATTTAATAGCAGGCAAGCTTGAAATGGTCCATAGAAAGCCAGAAGAGCTGCTCAAGGATGAAGGGGGAGCTATTACGCTCCATGGCCGAAGAGCGGGTGGTTATCGAGACAAGGAGGACCAGCTTCACCTGGTCGATACCACGTGTACGCATATGGGTTGTGAGGTCGAGTGGAATGACGGGGAACGCACTTGGGACTGTCCATGCCACGGCTCGCGCTTCTCCTACGAAGGTGATGTTATGGAGGGGCCTGCCAAGCAGCCGTTGACACGACTGCACTTGTAAACGACAGCCCATCAAACAAAGCAAATACGGTACTGGTCGATCGATTATAGGCTGGAGTTCAAGAGTCTTTGCCGTTCTCAGCGGCAGAGACTCTTTTTAGTATTCAACAGATGATGAGAAAAAGCCCCCGCGCAGGAGATGGCAGTCCGGCGCGAGGGCTTGGGGGGAGTGTGGCGGTCAACCTTTGACCGCGCCAGCTGTAAGGCCGCTGACGATGTATTTCTGTGCGAACAGGTAAAGCACAAGCACGGGGAGAGATGTCATAACCAGATCGGCGAAGATCAGGTTCCAGTCCCTGCTGTATTTTCCGTAAAAATTGTAAACAGATAGCGGCATCGTCCAGTCGGAGCTGTCGGTGAGGAAATAAAGCGGAATCGTAATATCATTCCATACCGACATAAACACCATAATCGCCACAGTGGCGTTCACCGGAACAATGAGCGGTGTAATAATGCGGAAGAATACAGCGAGCATGCTCGCGCCTTCCAGGAAAGCTACTTCATCGAGAGCTCTCGGTATCGATTTGATAAAACCGCTATACAGGAACACGCTGAACGCGACGTTCAAAGCGGCGTAAATGAATATAACACTCGTAATGCTGCCGTAGAAGCCCAGCCATTGTACGACACGAATCGTCGTAATAATCGACATGGGAGCGATAAGTCCCATAAAGAAAAACATATACAGGAAGCTCGACAGCTTCGATTCTCTCCGCACCAGAATGAAAGCGGCGGCTGAAGAGGTAATAATGTTGACGATGGAAGATACGCCAGTAATCAGCAGGCCATTCAGGAAGGCACGGCCAAGGCCGCCTTCTTTAAAAACCTGCGTATAGTTGGAGAACATCCATTTGTCCGGAAGCGCAAGCTTAAAGCGCAGTACCTCGGAGCTGGTCATAAAGGAACCGAAAATCATCATCAGCAAAGGCACAATAATGATCAGGGAAGCGACCAGCAGAAAAATTTCGACGATATAGTTGCGGAGCGCAAGTTTACGTGTGTAACTCATTATTCAGCAACCTCCTTACGACGCATGAAGATCAGCAGCGGAATGGAAATAACGGTAACCGCCGCGAACAGCAGCGTATTGATTGCTGTACCCATGCCCCAGCTGCCTTCTCCGAAAGCACGGAGAATAATCGTTCCGACAACCTGGGAAGCGTTGCCCGGCCCGCCGCCAGTAAGGACGAATACTTCGGAAAATACCTTCAAGCCGCCAATGAGCGTCAGCATGAGATTGATATTGATAGCGGGCAGCAATAACGGCAGCGTAATTTTGCTGAACGTGCTCCACGCGCCTGCGCCGTCAATCGTCGCTGCTTCATAATATTCTTTGGAAATAGACTGGAGTCCAGCCAGATAGATCGCCATCTGGAATCCGGTATGCTGCCAGATCGACACGAGGGCAACGGTCCAAATAACAATCGATGGATCGGTTAGCCATGATTGGCCAAAGACACCCAGACCGATTGCTTCCAGAAATTTATTGATGGTGCCATCTGTACGCAGCATTGGCGTGAACACAATACTGATAACTAGAACGCTCAAAATCGACGGCGAGTAAAAAATCGCGCGAAGCAGATTTTTGGATTTCAGTCGCATGTTCAAGCCAATAGCTAAAGCGATACCAAGCACGTTTTTTCCGATAACCGTAACAATCGCGAAAATAAAGGTGTTTTTAAGGGCTAAAACGAGCGTCTTGTCGGAAAAAATTTGTTTGAAATTGTCCCAACCGATAAATTTAAGCGTTTCGCGGTCAAGCCGCCAGTCCGTAAAGGAGTAAAACAAGCCGATGAGGGCGGGCAATACGAAAAATACACAATAAACGAATAGGGCCGGCCATATTAGATAATAAGGATATAAGCTTTTTGTCTTCATCTGTAATCACGCTCCATAACAGCTTGGGGCAGAATAAAGCCCTGAAGGACCTTATTCTGCCTAGTGTTCAATCAATTAGAATCCGGCAACGCCTTTATCTTTCATCAACTGTGCAAACTTGTCGTTCCAAGCAGACAGCACTTCTTCTGGTGTTTTGGCGCCAGCGAACTGATCTTGCAGATTTCTGTACAGCTCGCTGCGGTCAACCAGCATATGCGCATCTGTAGTCAGAACGGTTTTCTTCGGTGTAATGTAGTTATCTACGATTTCTTGCTTGTAATCCGGCAGCTTAGGAGTCGTCACATCGTTGAAGTTGGAAACATAGCCCTGTGAATCAACAATTTTTTGTGCTTGCTCTTTAGAAGCGATGAACTCAAGGAATTTTTTAGCTTCAGCCATGTGCTTCGCTTTTTTAGGAATGAACAGCTGTCCACCGAGCGGGCTTGCGCCGAGGCTTGCATCTTTGGAAGAAGGAATCGCGAACAGTCCAAGATGGATGCTAGGGTCTTTTTCCGCTACGTTCTCAATCAGCCAGTCGCCCATGAACATCATCGCTACTTCTTTATCCAAGAATTTACCAACGGCCATATCGTAGCTGTCGCTTAAAATATCAGGGTTGGTATAGCCTTTTTTGAATACTTGGTACTGTTGATCCAGCAGATTTGCGAACTCAGGGATGTCTGTCCATTTTTTCTTGTTGCTGTTCAGTTCATCGAACAAGGTTGGATCATTTTTCGCTGCATAATCTGCGAATGCTGCTGCTGGCCAGATGTTAGCTGCCCAATTATCCTTGAAAGGCATGAATACAGGTGTAACGCCGCTTGCCTTAATCGCTTCACATACCGCAAGGAACTCTTCGAATGTTGTCGGAATCGACAGGTTCAGTTCCTTGAACATATCCTTGTTGTACACAACGCCTTGCATGCCAGTGTCTTGGCTAACATGGAAGCTGTAAACATGATCATTAGCCGACAGTACATCTTTGTTCAACAGGCGGCTAACCCATGGCTCGCTATCCAAAATTTCAAAATTGCGCTCCAAGTTCAGGTCGGTTACGGCGCTAGCAAGGTTGTACTGAATAATATCTGGTGTTTCGTCAACAGCTAGCTTCGTTTGCAGAACAGTTGCTGTCTGCTCAGCTGGCAGCAGTTGAAGATTAACTTTAATATTTGTCTCTTTTTCAAAAGCATCAAGAAGGTCTTGCGCTACAAAAGCGGAGTCCTGCGAGCTCTTCGAAATCGCCAGCTCCAGCGTTACTTTACTTCCGCTGCTGCTTCCTCCGTTGCTTGCTGTACCTGCTGGGCTATTGCTGTTTGATCCGCATGCCGCGAGTGACAAAGCCAGTAAGCTTGCGATGACGCCCGTTGCAACTTTTTTCATCTTGTGATTCATTTTTAAATCCCCCCGTATTGAAATGTATGTGAATCATTCTGAATGCGGTTACAGGTTCGATTATAGACTTTAAAGCCAGTGAGGTACATGTTTGTCATTTACCTTTCATGTGTAATATTCTGAACCAATCACCGCTTGTCCGCTTATATCCGCAAATGGTACAGTAGGAGCATTAAAGCGTGTGAGGAGGAATACGGCTGGCTATCATGAATCGCAAGTTCGGTAAAAACCAATTCCAAGCGAGTCTTCAAACCAAGTTTTTTCTAACGTTCGTTGTGCTGCTGCTTATCGTACTTGGCAGCTTCCTGGTCTATGTCAACTTGATTGTTATTCAACCTCTTAAAGAGAAAACCGAAAATGAAAAGCTGATGTCAGCAGAGAAGGTCAGCGATCAGCTCGATATTTATATCGATAGCCAAAATCAGCTTTCTCAACGTATTTTGTCCAATAAAGATATTTTTATAATGCTTACGGACGACGCCGCTTCCCAAACGTTTGAAGGATTATCCCGCAGCCGCAAGCTGAAGGATATTATGTTTCAGGCGATTGGGCCCAGCTTGAACATTCAGGATATGATTATTTACAATTTAGAAGGCTCTGTGATTGCCTCTTATATTGGCTACGACATGACCCCGCCCTCCTTGAAGCCGCTGCTTGAGCTCGGCGAAACCTCGGAAATTTGGAGTCGCAAAGGCTACTTGCTTCAGCGGGAGCAGACAGGGAGAGTCTCGTTCATACGCCCGATTATGAATCAAAATGGCGAAATATTTGGCTATTTGTCGATCCAGCTAGATCAGGCATATTTGGAAATGCCGGCCGAGGGACTGGCGGACAGCGAGGTTTTTGTTCTCGGACAAGACGGACAGCTGATTTCCAGCTCGAAAAATGCCGTAGTGGAAAAAACGCTGCCTGCGTTGGAACCAAGGTCGGGGGCGAGCGGCATGTATATGGACGAGCAGCAAAACTATATTACCTATTACCAATCGGGCAGCTCAGACTGGACAACCTACATTGTAACGCCGAAACAAGCGGTGCTCGGCCCTGTTAGTTCGATTAGGAACATTTCCATCCTGCTCATTACTTCGTTAATGCTGTTTTCCTTTTTTTACATTTATTTTTCTGCTAAAAATTTATTGCTGCCGATTCGCAAGCTGCGCAGTCAAATTTTGCGCGTGAACTACAGCAATATGAATGTGAAGGTGGATAGCCGCTCGCATAATAATGAGCTGATTTTGCTCAATGAGGCGTTTCAGGAGCTGCTGGAGCGGCTGCAGCAATCGATTGAGCGCGAGAAGCTGGCGCTGCATGAGGAAATTAAAGCGCGGAATTCAGCGCTGCAAGCGCAAATCGCGCCTCATTTTATCCATAATGTGCTTTATTTGATCAGTATAGCGGCACAGGAGGGCAAGGATCAGGTCGTGCAGGATATGTGCAAGCAGCTGTCGGACAGCCTGCGCTATGTCGTATCTTCCCCTTATCAGCATGTATCGCTGTCGGACGAGCTGGCCTATACGCGAAATTACTTGTCGCTCGTTCAGCAGAAATATGAGGATGATCTGGAGTGGGACATTGAGTCCGATGATATAACAGGTTTGATCCAGCTGCCGAGGCTCGTTATCCAACCCTTTGTTGAAAACTGTATTGAGCATGCTTTTAAAAATACCGATCCGCCTTGGCGAATTTCGATTCGCTTTAAGCTGTATAACGGACTATGGGCAATTGAGATTAGCGATAATGGCGAAGGGTTCGCCGACGATAAAATCAAAGAAATACTCGGGAACATTCATGATTCCGATTCTGGGGCGCTTGAGCTGCAGACGAACAGCACGGGCATTGGCAACATGGGCATGGTGAATACGGTCAACCGGCTCAAGCTGATGTACAAAAATCGCCTGTTTTTCAATGTTTACAACAATGCAGATACAGGAAAAGGCGCAACGATTCAAATTATCGCATCACTGACGAAGGATTTTTATTGATGAGGAGGGATAGACGATGTTTAATGTCTTGATCGCAGAAGACAGCAAGCCGATCCTCCGAAATATTAAAGTGCTGCTGCAAGCGACAGGGCTGCCAATCTATATTGCCGCCACAGCTGCGAATGGTGAAGAAGCGCTGGCGTGCATGCGGGAGCAGCACATCGACATTTTGCTGACGGATATTCGAATGCCAAAAATGGATGGGCTGGCACTCATCGAGCAGGCGAAGCTGCTGCAGCCGCAGCTTAAGGTTGTGCTGATTAGCGGCTACAACGATTTTGAATATACGCGTAAGGCGCTGAGTTTGCAGGTGTTCGATTATTTACTGAAGCCGGTTGAGCGCCCTCAGCTGCAGGAGGTCATGGAGCGGGTTATTGTTCAGTTAGGTGAGCAGCAATCGGGGGAAGCTGGGAGCTTCAAGGACATTGTTGATCCAGGTTTTCACGCGGAGCTTAGACTGGGGCCGAAATTTCGCGAGCAGGCGAAAGCGCCCTTTCTTATCCATAAGCAGCCTTTCTCGCCCAATAAACCAAGCTGGAAGCTGAGCGTGCTGCAAGCAAGGCTGACAGAGGTATTTGCTCCGCATGCGTGCTGGATCTTTCCGACGCAGCAGCCTTACCAGTTTTTCATCATGATCAATCTTTCCGTTAAAGACAAATATCCGTCAGCTTATGAATGCATGGAGGCGGCACGCGCCGGCTTGCTCGCAGAAGGCTTATACGCCTCGTTATGCGGCCAGCTGCAGGCTGTCAGGGACGGAAGCTTGGCGGAGTTTTATCAGCAAATGTCGCGGCTTATGAAGGAGCAGCTATCGATTGCAGGGCCGCTGCTGCTGGATAACGGTTTCGCTGCGCTTCCACTGAACGCCGATTCAGGTGTAACTGAGCGGCTCTCGAACAGCTTCGTGGACATGATTCGCCAGCGCCAGAAGGAGCGCTTCGCCTTGAAGTTGACCGAGCAGCTGCAAAAATGGCAGAGCAGCAACGTCCGCCTGGCAGAGCTGGAGCGCTTTCTGGCGCTGCTGACCGAGGCTTTCAGCGGCTCCCTCTCTGAGCAGGACCCGTGGAATAGGCTCAAGCTGACGGAGCAGGCAAATGCACTGCTGGAGCTGGACAGCTTTGCCGATTTTACCGCGCAGTTGCTGTTGTGGGCCGAGCAATGCTTTGAGCTGCTGCAAAATCAAAATCGCAAAAGCGGCTCCGAGCTGTTTCAGCAAATCGACGAGTATGTGCAGATGAATATGTATTCGCATGTATCCATTGCCGATCTCGCGCAGCGATTTCATGTCAGCCCCTCCTATATCAGCCGAATCATGAAGAAATATGCCGAGAAAACATTCGTCCACTACTACTTGAATTTGAAAATCAAGGAGGCGTGCCGGCTGCTGGAAACGAAGCCGGAGATGAAAATTAAAGAGCTGTCCGATGTGCTATCGTTCAGCGACCAGCACTATTTTTCCAAAGTGTTCAAGGAATATGCTGGGTGCAGCCCGACGGAGTATAAGGAGCAGCTAAAGAGCTTATAGAGCGCAGGCAACCGTTTCATCAAACATGAAAATAGGAGGATCAACGATGATGACAAGCGACGCAATAGCGGTTATTGAAAAGTTGGAGAAGGGCTATTATGCTCGATTTGAGCGGTTTTGGAACCATTCGGCGGAGCAGGTATGGGCGATGCTTACCGATAATGACAAGCTGGCGCTGTGGTTTGCCGAGCTGCGTGTATCAGAGCTGCGCAAAGGCGGCAGCATGACCTTCGATATGGGCAATGGTGAGCTTATGCCGATGGAAATTTTCGAGCTGGAGCCGGGTACTGTGCTGGCGTTCGCTTGGGATGACAATGTTGTACGCTTTGAGCTGCATCAAGAAGCCGAGGGCTGCCGCCTGCTGCTTGTGGAGCAATTGACTGAGTTGAATGACCATACCCCAAAGGATTTGGCCGGATGGCATGTGTGCCTCGATGTTATTGAAGCGCTGCTGAATGGGCAGTCGCATGATTCGCGTGATAGTGATTGGAAGCAATGGTACCCGCGCTATATCGAGCTTCTGACGCCGTATCGTGAGCAAGGCAACGTCTCTTTATGAATAAAACAGAGCGATTGTTGGCGATTGTACTGGAGCTCCAGCGTAAAGGCATGATGCGCGCCGAGGATTTGGCTGCGGTATTCGAGACGAGCGTTCGCACGATTTACCGAGATATGCAGGCGCTCAGCGAATCCGGTGTTCCACTTATAGGAGAGCCTGGTGTTGGCTATTCGCTCATGGAGGGCTATTTTCTGCCGCCTGTGAGCTTTACCGTGGAGGAGGCGGTGACCTTGTTGATCGGCACTGTTTTTGTCGAGCAGCAGTTTGATGAGGGATATACGTCGAAGGCGGGCGCTGCCCGCGGGAAGATCGAGGCTATACTGCCGGAGCATGTCCGTGAGGAAGCGGACCGCGTTCGCGCAGCCATCAAGCTGCTGGCACCCTATGACCCGCTTGCGGGTGGAGTGGATAAACAAAAAATCAATATTTTGCGCACCGCTATATTGGAGCAGCGCAAAATACGTCTCCACTATAAGAAAACGTATGCTGACGAGGACGGAAATCGGCATAGCACCCGGATAGTAGCGCCGTATGGACTCGTGCTTACGCAGGGCAATTGGCTGCTGCTGGCCTATTGCGAGCTAAGGGCATCACTGCGCCATTTCCGCTTGTCGCGCATGGAGCAGCTTGCTTTGCTGGATGAGCGCTTCAAACGGCCGCAGGATTTTGATCTGCAAGCTTATGTGCCCGAAAATGACCGCAAGCTGCCCGTGCGAATATGGGTGAACCCCACTATCGCAGATAAAGTGAAGGAACAAAATAACTTTTATATGGAATCTTTAGAGGAGACCGAGGATGGCCTGTACGTAAATTTTCTTGTTCGTGTGCAGGAGGAGCTGTTGCACTGGATACTAGGCTGGGGTTCAGGCGTCGTTGTGCTGGAGCCGGAATCGCTGCGTCTGCAGGTTCGGGCGGAAGCCGCCAAAATTTTGGAAAGCTACTGACATACTGATGTCAGTAGCTTTTTCTTATAATGGGGCTATCTTACCCAAAGGGGCTGTGCAAATTGATGAATACGTTACAATCTTTGAAGCAATTTGAACCATTGAAGGAGCAATATGAACGGGAGCTGGACTTGTTCACGCTTGAGCAGCTGCAGCAAAAGCCAGCCGAAAATGAATGGTCGATCGGACAGGTATATGTCCATCTGATCAACAGTGCGCTATACATGCAGCTTAGTTCTGCCGAGCAATGCTTAAGCGAGGAGACGCAAGCTTCCGTTAGCCCAAGCGATTCAACTAGCGAAATGAATGAAAGGAAAAATGCCATTTTTGCTGAAGGCAGCTTGCCGCCAATACGCGTTCACGTTGATCCGTTTCCGGGGTATACGCCCATCCAGCCTAGCAGTAAAGAAGAGCTGATACAAGGAATGGGTGAAGTACTGAGCCGCATGAAGGAGCTGGAGCCAACGCTTGCGGGGGCGCCGGAGCATCGTACGATTCCGCATCCGGGTTTTGGTGAAATGAATGCCAAGGAATGGTTTTTGCTCATAGAAATGCATTTCCGCCATCATCTGCGTCAGCTGGAGCGTTTGAAGCCTTTTGCAGCTTCGATTTAGCAGCTACAGGATTGAATGCGACTGCGTGAGCTGATCGATATTGTGCTTCCGCAGCTTGCGTTCGCGCTTTAGCTTGTACATCGCTTTATCTGCACGGTTCAGCAAGGAATCCCCATCCAGTCCGTCTCGCGGATAAAGGCTGATCCCCATACTGAGCTTGGCGAACAACTGCTCATTGCCGTAGCGCAGTGAACGGCTCGCGAAGCGTTCCTCAATCTCAGGAATAATCTCGTAAACGCAATCGGTAGAAGGGAGCGGGCTGATGAATAGGACGAATTCGTCGCCGCCCAGCCTTGCTACCATGCCTTGACCGCCGACGCTTTCTTTAATGAGCCCAGCTGTATGCCGCAGCAGAGCATCGCCCGCATCATGCCCGAAGCGGTCATTCGTTTCTTTAAATTCATCCAGGTCAATCAACACGACAGCGAGCTGCTGCTCCTTCCGCTCGGCTTCCGCTATTGCCGCCGCCAGCCTTTCATAGAAGAAGCGGCGGTTCGGCAATTCGGTCAGCGCGTCATGGTAGGCGAGAAAGGCAATCTGTTCCTGATGCTCCTTGATGAGCGTAATATTGCGGAAAATAAGAATGACATGCGGTTCATTATCCACCGTCACATAATCCCCATCAATCAGCACCGTAAGCTCTCTTTCTCCATTATGAATTTTCGTCTCCAGCTCTTTAATTTCCAGCTGGTTTCTGAGCCTTTTTTTCAGCTCGGCACTAGCTAACGCATCGAGTCCAGCATGCTCCAGCTGTAAATGGTCAAATAGCTGCTTTGCACTTGGATTGGCTTCTTTAATGGTGCCGGAGCTCTCAACGAGCAAAATAGCGGCTGGATTTAAATTGAACAGTTGCTCATATCGCTGTTTATTGGAGTTGAGAAACTCAAATCTTTGCATAGCGAGCCGCAGCATAAAGCACCAGACAAGACCGCCGTATAAATAAGAATAAGGGGGCAGTGTATTTTCGAATTGGAAATAGCCAAAAAAAACAACCCACAGCATCGTAATAATGGTGCCCGCAATCATAAGCCGATAAATGGGCTCCCGTTCGTGATCCTGAGAAGCTCTAACCCGAGCTTGTCCAAGCAATAGAAACACAAGATAGACAATCGCAATCAGAATGCTGCCCGTCATGGCGGCGAAATAAGGGAAATTATATACAGGATATTTCCAAATGCCGACTTGAACGAAATCTTGGGAGGAAATGTATTTTTGATTGCTAAAAATGTTGAAGGGAATAATCAGCAGCGGGATGTAGAAAATATACGGATAAATCCAACGCGGAAGTCGCTTGTCCATGCCGGAAAATTTGGAAATGAAATGTACGCCAATTCCAGGTATGGCGATGCCAACGTTTGAAAACCACAACGCTGTGAGAGCCGGGCTATATTCAATGGGAAGCAAGAACCGAACGTATTCCTCTATAAACATAATAAAATAACAAGCGATAATAAGACTGACGAGCTGATGCTCAATCTTCTTCGGGTTGCGGTACAGAACATCCAGACCCATATAAAAAAATAAAAGCATCGGGAGCAAGTAAGCACCCAGTGAAACTAATACTTCCGACAGACTCAAGGCCCCTCTGCCCCTTCCGGATTTATCTGATCTGCATGCTATACGAGCATCTACCCTCATTTTAGACAGTTCGTCGCTATTTGTCGATTTGAAATATATTTAAAGCTCCATTTGAAAATATGACCGCAAAAAAGGAGGGGAATATTCCCCTCCTTAATGGCCTAAAGGCAGCCCGCACCGCTTTGAGCGGTAATCTGTACGATTTTTAATGTAGATTTAGAAATTGAAGTTGTCCGGATCTGGACCGACGCGCACATTTTGATTCAAGCCGTCGATTTGTGCCATTTCTTCTTCGGATAGCTCGAAGTCGAAGATGGCGGCATTTTCAATAATCCGATTTTCTTTAATCGATTTAGGGATGGTGATGATGCCACTTTGCAAATCCCATCGCAAAATCACTTGAGCCGTCGATTTGCTATGCTTGTCGGCAATTGCTTTTAACACAGGCTCATCCAGCAATTGTCCCTGCATAAGAGGCGACCAAGCTTCAATAACAATACCGTGCCCGCTAGCGAAGCTTCTGAGCTCTTGCTGCGTCAGGCGAGGGTGCAGCTCAATCTGATTGACCATGGGTTTGATCTCTGCATCCTTCAGCACATCCTGCAGATGATGAATCTGGAAGTTGCTGACGCCGATTGCTTTCACGCGGCCTTCTTTATACAACGTTTCCAGCGCGCGCCAAGCTTCTTTATATTTGCCAGCCTTAGGCCAGTGGATTAAATACAGGTCCAGATACTCCAGGCCCAGCTTTGCAAGGCTAGTCTCGTATGCGGCAATTGTCGATTCGTAACCGAGATCGGCATTCCATACTTTGGAGGTAACGAACAGCTCTTCACGGGCAACCCCGTACTGTTCAAGCGCTTCTTTGATTGCTTGGCCTACGCCTTCCTCGTTTTGATACACGGCAGCGGTATCGATGCTGCGGTAGCCATTTTTGATCGCTGCTTTAACGGAACTGACGACTTCCTCGCCTTCTTCTACTTTAAATACGCCAAGTCCGAACCAAGGCATTTTGACGCCGTTGTGAAGCGTGACGGTATCCTGCAAATGTTGTGCTGTCATGAATAAACTCTCCTCCTGAAAAATAAAAGGTATACTTGAGCCGCAAATTCATTTGCAGCATTTAACTCGTTGCTGGCTGACAACTGTAATTATGCACCCTTCCATCTGGAAAGAATAGTACGTACTTTAAAGTACCCATGATACCAAAAAGTAATCTTTAGATGTGGCCGCCACTCAGCCATTTTCTCCACGCCCCTTGTGTTCGGGTAGTATTTTTGGGACAATAATGAAAAGAAGAACGGATCGGTCGTTCAATGTAGTGGAAAGAGGAACAATCATGATGAAACCATCCATTTATGGATTAACCTTTGAGCAGCTAACCGCCTGGCTGCTGGAGTTTGGACATAAGAAATTCCGCACGACGCAGGTGTGGGAGTATTTGTACCGGAAACGGGTCACGTCATTCGAGGAAATGACGGATGTAAATCCGGAATGCTTGAAGGTGCTTGAAGAGCATTTTGCCATCCAGACGCTGGCTGAGCATACGCTTCAGGAATCGGCGGACGGTACGCGCAAGTTCCTGTTCAAGCTGAGCGACGGCAATCTGATCGAGACCGTGCTGATGCGGCATAAGTTTGGCTTATCCGTCTGTGTGACGACACAGGTGGGCTGCAACATTGGCTGCAGCTTCTGTGCGAGCGGACTTCTGGCGAAGAGCCGTGACCTGACGAGCGGTGAAATTGTCGAGCAGGTGATGAAGGCGCAGCTGTATCTGGATCAGGAGCAGCAGGGCGAGCGCGTCAGCCATCTCGTCGTTATGGGCATCGGCGAGCCGTTCGACAACTATACGAATCTGGTCGATTTTCTGCAAGTCATCAAGGATCATAAGGGGCTGGCGATTGGCCCGCGGCATATTACCGTTTCGACGAGTGGCTTGACCAAAAAAATTATGGATTTCGCCGACAACGATCTCGGCGTCAATCTGGCGATTTCGCTGCATGCTCCGAATAATGAGCTGCGTACGCATATTATGAAGATCAACCGCGCATTGCCGATCGAGAAGCTGATGGAAGCGATCGATTATTATTTGGCGAAGACGAAGCGGAGAATTACGCTCGAATATATTTTGCTTAAGGATATGAATGATCAGGTGGAGCATGCGCTTGAGCTGGTAGAGCTTATTGCAGGCAGAGGGGCGCTCGTGAATGTGAACCTCATTCCTTATAATCCGGTCGACGAGCATAGCCAGTATCAGCGCAGCGAGCCGGAGTCGATTCGGGCGTTCTATGATACGGTTAAGAAAAATGGGCTCAGCTGCAGCGTTCGTCTGGAGCATGGCACGGATATTGATGCTGCCTGTGGACAGCTTCGGAGCAAGCAGATCAAGGCATCAGAGGATCCAGTGCCGCAGGAAAGCGCGGCGAGATAGCACATAGCAGGCTGACAGCAGCAAGGCATACGGGCATTTCCGACTGCTTTTTTACAGGCGGCAGGGAATGCTTTTTCTAAAATATAAGCATTTATAAGTTTCACACTTATTCTAGGCTTATATTTCACCCTCGAAACGGCAGCTTTGCCGCCAGAGGACGGCGACAGCCGTTTACGCTTGAAATATAGGAAAGTATAACATAACGCTATCCTTTCTCTAAATTTCTCGGACTGAAACGCGCCGCGCCACCAAAGGATGGCGACAGCCGTTTCACCTTGTGAAGTGGCGTTTGACATAAGGCAGTCTTCGCAACTTGACGCAAATTAGGTTAGAATGAACAATAGAATGCTGGACAGGAGCTGTTAAGATGTCGAAAGATAGAGAAGAAATTATATTAACGCAAGAGGGGCTTGCCCAGTTGGAAGCGGAGCTTGACGATCTCAAATATGTGAAGCGCAAGGAGCTCGCAGCCCGGATCAAGCTGGCAATCAGCTACGGCGATTTGAAGGAAAACAGCGAGTACCATTCAGCTAAAAATGACCAGTCTTTCATGGAAACCCGAATTATTATTTTGGAAAAAATGCTCAAGAAGGCACGCGTCATTGACGTGGAAGCGCTGGATACGAGTCGAGTCAACATTGGCTTCACCGTTATTTTGAATGATGTTGAGTTCGCGGAGAAGCTGGAATACAAAATCGTCGGTACAGAAGAAGCTGATGTAGCAAGCAATAAAATTTCCTACGAAAGCCCGCTCGGCAAAGAGCTGATGGGCAAGGAAGTAGGCAGCATTATCAGTGTAAATGCACCAATGGGCATCATTAAATACGAGCTGCTCGAAATTAAGGCGTAGCGCAAGAGCTTATTCGTGATCAAACAGAGGAGACATGGACAATGGCTAGAAAAAAAATCGTTCATACGACAGTAGAAGAAAAGCTGAATCATAAGCTAACGGTGCTGCTCAAGGAATGGGCGGGACAAAGCGGCTTTTTTGGCTACAAGGATATGGATTTTGAGCAGGTGCTTGCTCTGGTGAATACAGCGGGCTGGAAGACGGAGCTGGATGACTCCGATCCATCAGTTCGTTCCGTACGCATGGTCAAAGAGGATACGGTCAGAAAAGCGAAGTTTATTCTCGACGACAAGGGTCGCGTTATAAAAATCGACTAAGGCGATCAAGCTGGAATTGACTGCATAACCTTCAATTACAACATACAGAGTTGCCGTGGAAAAAGCCCGGCGCGCAGGAAGCCTTCCCTTTTGGGGAAAGCAGCCTGTGCGCCGGGCTTTTTCTCATATATTTTCGATAAAATCGGCAATGCTAATGTAGCGAAGTTTACAAAGCATTTACCGTACTCTAATACAGCTATAAACTTTCGAACGTATACTAAGGACAAATAATGAAATGAGGCGTTCTATGACAGCCGATCCGATTGCTCAATTTGAGAAGAAGATGATCATCCGCAATATAGAAACGGCAGATATCGACCAGATTATTGCACTGCAGCTCATTTGCTTCCCTAATATGGCCCCGTGGAAAAAAGTCCAGCTCGAGAGCCATCTCCGCATTTTTCCAGAAGGGCAAATTTGCGTGGAGCTGGATGGCGAAATTATTGGCTCCTGCTCCAGTCTGATCGTTAACTTCGACGACTATTTGGAGCAGCATACGTATTCGGAAATTACGGATAAAGGCTTTATCCGCAACCATAACCCGCGCGGCGAGAGCCTATACGGGATGGAGGTTATGGTGCATCCCGAATACCGAAGGATGAAAATCGGCAGACGGCTGTATGAAGCGCGCAAGCGGCTGGCCGAGCAGCTTAATTTAAAAAGCATTATTGTCGGGGGGCGCATTCCCGGCTATCACAAATACAGCGACAAGCTGACGCCGCGGGAGTATGCGGAGGAAGTGCTGCAGCAGAACATTTATGATTCGGTGCTGACGTTCCAAATGATGAATGGCTTTACGCTTAAGCGGATTTTGACGAACTATTTGCCCGATGATGACGATTCCATGAGCTATGCCTCCTTGCTGGAATGGAACAATATCGATTACAAGCCGAGCAGCAGCAAAATCCATTACAAGCTCTCGTTTCCAGTGCGCATTTGCGTCGTGCAATATATGATGAAAAAAATCGATTCCTTCGAGGAGTTTGCGACCCAATGCGAGCATTATGTCGATGTAGCGGCCGATTATAAATCAGATTTTGTCGTGTTTCCGGAAAATGTGACGATGCAGCTGCTCTCTTTCCTCGATGACCGGTCGCCCAGCCTTGCGGTGCGCAAGCTGACGACATTCACAGCTGAATACGTGGAGCTGTTCACCGAGCTTGCCGTTAAATACAATGTGAATATTATCGGCGGCTCGCATTTTGTGGAGCGGAATAACCGCATTTACAATGTGGGGCATTTATTCCGCCGCGATGGGACGATCGAGCAGCAGTACAAGCTGCATATTTCGCCAAATGAGCGCAAATGGTGGGGCATCAACGGAGGCGACAGACTGGAGGTGTTCGATACCGACTGCGGCAAAATTTCCATTCAGCTGAGCAGCGACATTGAATATCCAGAGCTGTCGCGGGCCGTGGCGGAAGCGGGTGCGCAGTTGATTTTTATCCCTTTTTGTGCGGAGGATCGCCAGACTTATCTAAGGGTTAAATATTGCGCGCAGGCGCGGGCGATTGAAAATCAAGTGTTTACGGTCACCTCGGGAACGGTCGGCAATTTGACGCATGTGGACAATGTCGATATTCAATATGCGCAGTCCGGCGTCTATACGCCAGCAGATTTCTCGTTCCCGCGCGACGGCATTGCCGGAGAGTGCAGCGAAAATACAGAGACGGTCATCATGGTCGAAGTCGATATGGAAATTTTGCAGCGCCACCGCAAGTCCAAGGATGTGCTGACGTTCCGCGACCGCAGGACGGACATTTATTCCTTGCAAATTCATTCGTAGCATAGGAGGCGCTTATGAGGCCATTTATGGTTGCAGCTGTGCAATATAGCTTGACGGGCATCACGACCGAAGCGGAATTTTGGCGAAAAATCACGGCTACCACTCAGGAGGCCGCGGGACGGGGCGCGGATCTTATCGTGTTTCCCGAATATATGACCGCACATTTGCTGGGCTTTACTGAGGAAATGGATCATGAAGCAGCCTGCCGTTACTTAGACAGCTACACCGACGATTATATGGCCTTGATGCAAAAAAATAGCCGCGAGCAGGGCCTGATGATATTGGGCGGCACCCATATTTGCAAGGAATACGGGAAGTTTTTCAACAAAGCATTCCTGTTCTTCCCAGACGGACGAATAGAGACGCAGAGCAAGCTGCATCTCACGCCTGAGGAGCAGACGCGCTGGCCGCTGGCGGCGGGGGACAGCCTCAATGTGGTGGAAACAAGCTGGGGCAAGCTTGCGATGCTGACCTGCTACGATATCGAGTTTCCCGAGCTGGCAAGGCTTGCTGCCGATCAAGGCGCGGAGCTGCTGTTATGTCCGTCCTACACGGACACCTCCTTCGGTTATTACCGGGTGCGCCTCTGTGCGCAGGCGCGGGCGATCGAGAACCAGCTGTTCGTTGCGCTTAGCGGCATCGTTGGGGAGCTGAGCGAGGATCGTCCGCAGGTTGACCGCGGTTATTGCCAAGCAGGGCTGTTTACGCCCTGCGATGTTCCTTTTGCCGAGGATGGCATATTGGAGACAGGTGAGCTGAATCAGGACATGTTTGTGATGGGCGAGCTGGATTTTTCCATGCTGCGCACGAATCGGGAGCAGGGGCTGGTCGCTCCTTTTTATGACCGCCGTCCTGCCCTTTATCAACAACAAGAAAATAGGCTGCTGAGGGAGTGCTGATGATGGAATATTCAACGTATGGCCGCCATGTTGCAATGGATGCTTGGGGCATTGCATTCGAGCATTTGAACGCCGCTGATCTATTGAGTCAGCAGATGGTACAAGCAGCAGAAGCGAGCGGCGCGACGATTTTATCTGTGCAGGCCCAGCAGTTCGAGCCGCAGGGCGCGACGGTGCTCGTCATGCTGTCCGAGAGCCATATGTCGATCCATACGTATCCCGAAAAGGGCTTCGCCGCCCTCGACTGCTACACCTGCGGCGATACCGTCGATCCTCATGTTGCGATTCAGGCGATGCTTGTTTTCCTTCAACCGCAGGAAACGGCTGAGGTGAAAATAACGAGGGGGATGGGCGAGCTGGTCATCAGCCGCTTCCCGCTTGCGAATCGCGAGGAGTGTGACTCGCCAATTCCAGCTTCGGTCCTTGGGAGAGAGCGGGGGGAAGGGACAGTGAAGCCGTAATCGTAGTTGTGGTCCTAGCCCTAGCCCTAGCCCTAGTGCGCTCCTCGTACCAGTCGGCTTCCGGTTTCAGCTGCCGCGAAATCGCCTAGGGCTCTTCCTGCAAGTGAAAACGTGAACTTATGTGAATGCCTATGCGTATGCGAATGATTTCGCCGAATTCCTACAGTAGGTGGACACCAGAGCCGTTATTTCGGATAAATTAACGGCTTTTGGACTTATGCGGACACCAGGGACCTTATTCTGTTGTTTTCCTGTTCTGTATATGCCGTTTTAGAGAAATAACGGATGTGTAGTCCGCTCATTTAGATTTAACCCCTCGTTTCCTCAAATAGCGGATTTCCTGTCCGTTAGAATGAACAAGCGACCAGGTGCTCCGCTCTTTTGAGATTAACAAGAGCGCGCTCCTAATAAACAAATAGCGTCAAGCAGCAGGCTTGATGCTATTTGTGATGCGCATATGCGTATGATTCAACTGCTTGCTGGGATTGCTAGCCGATGTGGCTATGAGTAGCTCATGTAGCTACCACTAGACCGTACGGCGGAAATAGTGACGACGGAAACCGCATCGTTGGCAGGAGCAGCAAGGGCTGACGCATGGTTATTACGGCTAGGTAACCGCTCATTGGCAGCTGTCTGGTAACCGATGAAGCCTAGCTGGAGCAGTACGACTGCGGCGATGAGCCAGACACTTTTTCCAACGAAAAAGTCGATTTTACCGCTTCCCTCATAGTGGTTTCCACCCTTCAACAGGCGGCGTGCGAACCAGTAGGAAAGGCCGAGTGCGATAATGCCGAGCAGCGCAAGCGTGACTGATTTGTTCAGCAGCGTCCACAGATAATCGTAATATTTGATCGCGAGAAAGAGGAGCCAGAAGAAGAAGCTGCCCGCTGTTTCCAGCATTTGTTCGCGCTTGATGAATAGGAACACCGCAGCTGTTAGCAGGATGAAGGCCAGCACATTAAACAGCGCCACCGAATAAGCAAATACCGGGTCCAGTGATGTCACCCATAAGAGGAAAATAAAGCTGAACAGCAGGCTGCCTTCCCTCAGATGTATGCGCCGCTCGCCATTCGTTCCGACGTATGAGCTGCCGTATGCCGCTGCATTAAGCACGGTCAATGAAATGATGATGCTGGAATAAGCATCGTGCATGTTTTGGAATAGCTGATAAAGCACAATAGCGGCGGCAATATTCATCAGCATATAGGTGATTAAATGCTGCATGCGGCCTTGCAGGCGAAGCCAGCTGATGATGGCAATAGCCAAGAAAATGATGCTCAGCGGGGTTTTTTCGATCCAGGCGATGGATACGAGCCCCATGGCGAAGCCAACCGTAAACACCGTATAGCGAACGACTGCATTTACGCGTGGCAGCAGAAGCATCGGTACGATGAACAGCAGCGATAAGGCATAAAGGGCATATTGCGTCTTAATCGGCCCATTTTCATCCGTTAGCAGCACGACAAGACCAATAACTGAAATGCTGCCGATAATGATGCCGACAATCGTAATGATTGTTGACACGATGCTGCCCAGCAGATGATGGTCAGTGGTCCGGCTTGCTGCGCCATTCACGGGCTGCGCTGCAGCTTCCACAGCAGACTCTTTATAATCTTCCGTATTTCTTTCAGCAGTAGAAGCTTTATTGCCAAGCTTGTTCATATAGCGGAAAAACAGCACGTTAGCCGTAAGCAGCACGATAACGAACACGATGCCGAGAACGAAACGAAAGACGGATTCGGTTTCCAGCGAGAAACGGATGAATTTTGCCACCGTATAAGCGGATGCAGCGAGTGCGGTAAGGGTCAGCATCGTTTTATCAAGACGAATGCGCATGAAATAATAGAAGCAGGCCGCAATGACGGCGATATCCAAAGCATTCATGAAGAGCGATAGGCCAGCATGGTCAAAGGCGCCAGCGAGATTAAGCAGCGAAATGTGTAGCATCACAAAGCTTGCCAGACGAACGATTTCAGAAGCAAGCCGCTTGGTCTGCGCCAGCAGGAACAAAGCTAGATTGAACGCCGCAAAAGTGGAGTCAGCTAGCAGTGTATTCATCTCCACATTCGGCGTAAACAAACGATAATCGAATAAAAAATACAGCGTAAAATGCGCCAGTATATAAGTCAGCACATATAGCGGCTTGTATCGCGTAATCCACGCGAGCATCAGGCTTGGCAGCAATGAAATTAGACAAATGACGTAAGGGGGCTGCTGCAGGTTATAGATTTGGTCAGCAAGCGCTGCTGCTGCTCCAAAGGCGATGCAGCCTGCGACGAGGAATATGCCGCTCAAAAAACCGGTCAAGCCTAGCGGGAGCTTGCTCCGGGAGAAGCCGAAAGACAGCACATAGAAGAATAAAACGAATCCGGCGGAGGTCAGCATTTTGTGAGAGCTGCTGAGTCCGTCCCAATTCGCAGCGAATAAATAGAAGATAGCCGCAAGCAGCAATGCAATGCCCATCAAGAAGCCCATTCGTATCATATTTACACGCAGCATAGCGTTCACTTGCCTTTCCCTGAGAGTATACGCCTCATTATATTCTCCTGTTTCCCTTTGAACTAGTACTCACTTTTTGTAGTACCGAATCGACCTGCTGAGGTTGAAACTATTTTCCTGATTTTGGCGTTTAGATCATAGGAGTAGAAGGAATATGAGATATGAGAAGGGGTTGGTTTCTTGTGGTTCTGAAAATAATGCAGGCAGCAGCTGTTTGTCTTCTGCTGCTCACAGGCTGCTCCGCAGCCGGGAATGCGCCGCAGGCCAGTACAGCGGCATCAGCCATCACGGCAGCACCTGAAGCGACGCCAGTGCCGGAAGCTGGTGCAGCGCAGGAGCCCGGCTCCTCCGCAGCTTCAAGCCCGAGCGAGGCGGCTGATTCGCCGGAAAAGGCGAGCGCCGATTTTGAGCCGGGGATGGACATTGACTGGGAGGCGTCTCAATCCCAGCTGCAGGAGCAAGGGATGGCGGAAGTGCTGCAAACGAATTTGGAGGCGCTGCTGAAGCAGGATCAGAAGGCATTTAACAACACCTTTCTTGACCAGGCGCATGCGGACCCGTTTCAATTCTATTTGAGCTATTATCAATATTATTTTACTGGGATTGATGATGTCACTTACTTCGAGTCGGGCAATATCAATGTCACTGTCAGGGTTGATTTATTGTCTGAGGCAGGTTTCGAAGAGAACAGCGCGATGACCTACACCTTCCAAAAAAGCAAAGAAGGCGGCTACAAAATCGCCGTTATAGATTAAGCGATCAATATCACCAGTTTGCTTTTTTACAGTAAAACGCAACTTCATCTTGATAAGGAGCGTCTATATTTTCAGTGTATGCAGAGGAAAAAATGACTAAAAAGCTGGAGGTTTACGGAAATGAGATTCAAACGGGGGCTTCTGCTCTTATTATTCGTTATGTTGATGATCCCGGCGGGCGTTGCGCCTGCTTCTGTACAGGCTGCTGTTGCGCCGACGATTCAAATTGTGCTGGATGGCGAAGTGGTAAGCAGCGATGTGCCTCCCTACCTTCGTGAGGATTTGAACGTAACGATGGTGCCGCTGCGCGTTATTAGTGAAAGTCTTGGCGCAGAGGTCAGATGGTCGCAGGCGGCTAAGCAGGCAACGATTAGTCAGGACGATACCATTATTACAATGATTTCGGGCCAAAATAGTGTGTTCGTGAATGGCAGCGTCATTACGCTCGATGCGACGGTTCAGACCGTGAGCGGGCGAGTCATGGTGCCGCTCCGTTTTGTCAGCAATCAGCTGGGCGTTGCTGTGAAATGGGATAATGAAGCCAAGGTGGTTAATCTGTACAAAGATACGGTTAGCCCCGTTCCAAGCACGCCAGCGAGTCCGGCGGCAACGCCTGCTCCAACACCATCGACCACCGCGAAGCCGAATCCAACTGCGACTCCGGTACCAACTTCTATCCCGACCTCGACGCCTGTTGCTACAACAGAGCCGCTGCCGCCGGTAGTCTTACCGACTCCCGCAGCAGGAACGGAATTAAGAGGGGTTTGGGTATCGACGATCTACAATTTAGACTTTCCTTCAACGGCTTCCTATGGAAAACAGGCTGTACAAGAGAAAGAATTCAAGGCATTGCTCGATGATGTGCAAGCGATGGGGATGAATGCCGTATTCGTACAGGTGCGTCCATCTGCCGACGCGCTTTACCCGTCGACGCTTGTACCTTGGTCGAAAGTGCTTACTGGCAAGCAAGGAGTAGCGCCGACATACGATCCACTGCAATTTATGATTGATGAGACGCATCGTCGCGGTATGACGTTCCATGCATGGTTCAATCCATTCCGGGCGAATACGGATACAGATACGAGCAAGCTCGCTTCCAATCATGTAGCGGTGGAGCATCCCGACTGGGTACTGAATTCCGGCTCGCAGCTGCTTATTAATCCGGGCGTTCCGGCAGCACGGCAGCATGTTATTGATGTCATTATGGAAGTGGTAAACAATTACGATATCGATGGCGTACATTTGGACGATTATTTTTATCCATCCAACATTGCGCTGAGCGATGATGCAACGTTCAAGACCTATAACAGCAAGAAGCTGGCGACCAAAGCGGAATGGAGACGCAGCAATATTGATGAGTTCGTGCAGCAGCTGGACGAGTCCATTCACAGCGTCAGGCCGACGGTTGATTTTGGCATCAGCCCCTTTGGTGTTTGGCGCAACAAATCGCAGGATGCGAACGGCTCCGATACGAATGCAGGAGTGACTGCATACGACAGCATGTCGGCCGATGTGCGCAAATGGGTCAAGCAGGGCTGGATCGATTACGTCGCTCCTCAAGTGTATTGGAGCATGTCGCTCTCCGCAGCGCGTTATGATAAAGTGGTGGATTGGTGGGCAGCCCAAGTAGCGAACACGGGTGTCGATCTTTACATCGGCCATGCCGCATACAAGCTTGGAACGAAAGAAACAGGGTGGCAAACTTCAGAGGAAATCATCAAGCAGCTGAAATACAATGCGCGTCATCCCGAGGTGAAGGGCGATATTTATTTCAGCGCCAAAGACCTGCGCAAAAACCCGCTCGGCATTATTGACGCTTTGAAAAGCTATTATGGGAAGTAAGATAGAACGGCATCCAAACGCACTTCTATATTTATAAAATAAAGCCAAAACAGCCGCTGTGCCCTTTTTAAGAAAAGGGACCAGCGGCTGTTTTTTATCTGCCTCCAAGCAGCAGCGTGTCTGAGTCGTCTGATTTATAAAAGGTCCTGACGTGCCTGCTTCAAGGCATCCTCAAGCCCGCCTTCAACAATCGTAAGCGGAACGGACAGCATGAGGTTGGTTGGCAGCTCGAAGTTCTCTACCTGCATGCCATCCTGATACAGTCCGGTTTGCGGATTAATTCCGGGCATCAGCTTCTCCGCCTGTGTGCGCTTGTCGCTGACGAAGCCGTACAGCTTCTTATTCATCGCGTAGCCAAGCCCGCACTCAAATACAGTGCCGGAATCCGGCTCATGCCCGCGAAAAGGGTTCAAGTTGGCGATGATGACATCGGCCTTCTGCACAAGCTTGACGTTGCCAGCGAAAATCGCCTGCGCCGTCTCCCATTTTGTCGGTGAAGGCTTAATATCTTTATCCAGTGGAAAAATACCTTCAAAGCCGTATGCCTCGCATAACGCCTTCATTTGCTTGCCCAGCTCCACGGCATCGGTGCGAAACACCTCAAAGCCGGCCATATATACTTTTAGTTTCCCAGTTGTCGTCTCGTCCATTCCCATTCTCCTTCGTGCCTGTGGCACGGTTTTAAGCTTTATTCTACTACGTTTCTAAATATACTAGCAATAAAAAGGCGGCTGCCCGGCTTGACTGGCTGGTCTTCCAAGTCTATACTGGAACTAATTTGAAGAAGGAGGCTGATGTTATATGAGCACAATGAGCAGAGGATTAATTGTTATGGCGTCGGTCTCTACGGACTTAAGATAAGAAGATGGATAAAGCAGAAGGCTTATGCTGGGGGAAGGCGCAGCAGGGCCGCTTTTGAAGCTTTTTTGTGTCCGCAGGAGACCAAGTTGGTGTCTTGCGGACTTTTTTTCAAATATAAGCATTTATAAGTTTCATACTTATAATCGGCTTATATTTCGCCCTCGAAACGGTGGCTTTGCCGCCAGAGGACGGCGACCCCCGTTTACGCTTGGCTGCGAAAGGGGCTTTGACCACCGAAAGGTGGAGACAGCCCTTTGCGCTTGTGCGTACGGATGTTGCTCCCTAGCATCGCTGTGCGAGAAAAAGACCGCAGGATCGTGCTGTGGTCTTTTTTGTTGTACCTATATAAATAATTATCTAACAAACGGAGGAATACGATTTGACATTGAAACCGGAAAACCAAGAAACGAAGCAAAAACCAGAAACACAGGAACAAAAAACGCTGCTGCAAGCCTATGGCTGGAATGAGCATTGGGAAGCGGAGCTGCAACGTGCAGGAGCAGGAGGTGTACCGCTGGTGGCGGCGCGTGTGGTAGCGCAGTTTTCGCATCAGTACCGAATTGTGACGGAAGCAGGCGAGCAGGCAGCTGTTGTCACCGGAAAGTTTGAGTTTGAAGCGGTCAATCGCGGAGATTTTCCAGCGGTTGGCGATTGGGTGCTGGTGCAGCCGCTTCCCGGTGAAGCGAGGGCCGTTATTCATGCGCTTCTGCCTCGCCGCTCGGCGATGGTGCGCAAGGAGGCGGGGCAGCGGGTCGATGTGCAGGTGATCAGCGCCAACCTGGATTATGTTTTTATTACGAACGCCTTGAATCAGGACTTTAATTTGCGAAAAATAGAGCGGTATCTGCTCGCCGTTTGGGAGAGCGGGGCGAAGCCGGTTGTGCTGCTGACCAAGGCCGATCTTTGTGATGACCCCGATCATTATGCTGCTCTGGTGGAGGGTGTAGCCCCTGGTGTTCCCGTCCATGCCGTGAGTGCTTTTGAAAATCAGGGGCGGGAGGCACTGGCTGATTATTTGCTCCCCGGGCAGACGATAGCGATAACCGGCTCCTCCGGTGTTGGCAAATCGACGCTGCTTAACTGGCTGGCGGATGAAGAGAAGCAGCGTGTCCAGCAAATTCGCGAAAGCGACGCCAGAGGGCGGCATACGACGACGCATCGCGAAATGTTTGTGACGCCGAGCGGCGCGATTATCGTTGACACGCCGGGTATGCGGGAGCTGCAATTATGGGAGTCGGATGAGGGCATGGATACGACCTTTTCCGATATTGGGGAGCTTGCTGCGAGCTGCCGTTTTCACGATTGCCGTCACGAAAGGGAAGAGGGCTGTGCGGTCAAGCAGGCGATTGCGGATGGAACGCTGGAGCAGCGCCGCTTTGCCAACTTCAAGAAGATGGAGAAGGAGCTCGCTCATATGGCACGTAAAGAGGAATCGGTGAACAGGCGTACGAAAAAGCAGGCGGAGAAGCGCGTGTCTGCCAAATCGCGGGTGGGCAGACGGACCGCTTCAGCCTATGCGGGCGATATGGGAGATGATGAGTAACTAGCTCGACAGTAACCGAAAATAGGCCGTAAATAGGCTAAGACAGGTTTGGAAAAAGGCAAAAAACCGCCTGCTCCCCGGAAGCCCGGAGACAAGCGGTTTTTCGCGTCCAGCGTACGCTGGAGCTATGATTTAAAAATCTCGCTCAGCGTCAAAAATGTCGAACAGCTTGCCCAAATCCACCTCGATGCCGGATTCGGCGAGGTTCAGCTTCGTATTTTTCAGAAGATCGTGCAGCACCTCGTAAATTTCCTCGCGCTCAATCGTCTCGATGAAGCCGCTGCGGCTGTCCATTTTATTGAGTGTAGCTGTAAAATCCGTCACGAGCGCCGCCAGAGCAGCGTGTACTTCCGCAGTCTTCACGCCGGAAGCGGCTTGCTTTTCCAGCGACCCAAGCTCGCCCAGCATTTTTTTATAGAGATTCATCGCTTTTTTGGCGTTGGTGCTTGTAATAGGCTCACGGCCGTCCCAGTCGCGGAACGGATTGGTTAAATTTTCGGCCATCCATTCTGGCTTGCGAGGCTTGGTGACGGAGAGATCAAGGCCGTTTGCGGCCGCTTTTTTATAGCGGGCTTTGATCGTCTTGGCGGCATCTGCCGGAAGGCTGGTCAGCCATAGCATGCTGAGCTGCGGCAGCGTATCTGGCAGCGGAAACTCCTCGCCAGAGAAGCCGAACAAATCATAGGTTGTGAATGTGTGCAGCCCAATCAGCTTGACGATTTTGCCCATATTCGCAGCGTACCCCGGAGCCCCCCAAATCCGCAGCTCCTGCAAATAAGGAAACTGCGAGGCGAGCTCGGCTAAATCGATGTCCGCCACCCCGCGAACATTCAGCGCCCCTAATTGGCTCAGCCCGTAATGGCTTGTCGCTTGCTTGTCCACCATGAGCAGAAGCTCCTTGCCATCATGCTCCGCGTAAATACGCAGCTTCTCGGAAATGGTGCCGACCAAGGAAAGCTGGCTCAACCCTTTAGGAAGCGTTAGCGATTCCACTTGTTCAGCCTTCAAAATAAGGCGGCTTAAGCTCGTTCCGGTGAAATCCAGCGCTGTGGCACGAGGATCGTCCAAATGCAGCTCATTCACAAACGGTGTGCTTCGCAAATAGGCGATAAGCTCCGGCTTATACGCGTGGGAGGTGTGAATCGCAGTCAAGCAGGGCAGTTTATGCAGCTCCGACCAGTCCTCAAGCTGCTCCAGCGCCCCTTGGCGGATGGTGCTTGTCGACAGCTTTACCGGGTATCCGGCAATGTCCACCTTTTCGTCGGAGCCAGCTGCTGCTTTGAAACGGGCGCGAAGCTCGGCGGGAATCGCCTCCCACTGAAGCTGGCGATACAAGCTGTCCCCCGTCCGCCAGCTGGCATAGCTGTTGCATTCCGCTTGAATAAGCGGAGGAATATTGCCGACAAGGCGGTAATGCTTGGGCACATTGGCATCTACAAAGCAGTAATCCCAGCGGTCGTTCCAAAAATAATAATTGCATACGAGCGGCTTTATATGCCCCAGCTCGTCCTCGGTCGGCAGCTGGTCGCTGTGCCAATCCAGCTCCAGCACGGCGGCTAAACCTTTGTGACGGCTCGAAGCTTCCTGTTTTACCTTAATAACCTGGCAGGCGGCATATTGCTGAAGCCGCTCTTCATATACAACATAAATATCTCCAGCCTTGGCGATCATCTTATCATCCTTTCGGTACGAAACACAGACATAAGAAAATTATACCAAAAAGGATGCGAGCAGCGGTCCATCGAAGGGGCTGTTCTTGCTTGGGACAGCTAGGGCTGCGGGCTTAAATCCGGCTGATACATGGTCATATGGTCGTTGTGTCGCAGGTTATGCGCTGACCAATACCCCATTTTTCAAATGTAAAATGCGGTCGCATAAATGCAGCACCCGCTCATCATGCGTAACCATAACGGCGGCTTTGCCCTCCGCTTTCACCTCGCGGGCGAGCATCGCCACAACATCCTGTCCACGGCTCGCATCCAGGCTCGCCGTCGGTTCATCGGCAAATAAAATAGCCGGGTCATTCATCCAGGCCCGCGCAATGGCAACGCGCTGTTTTTCCCCGCCGGAGAGTTGATTCGGATAGGCTGAACGGCGATGCAGCAGGCCCAGACGCTCCAGCAGCATGGCTGAACGGGCCTGAGCCGCCCGCTTATCCATATCAGCCAGCTTGGCGACGAGCATCAGCTGCTCCTCCACCTTCAAATACGGAAGCAGATTAGCGCTTTGAAAAATAAAACCGATGTTATGCAGCCGCAGCTTGCTGAGCTGCTGCCCGTTTTTGCCGGCAAGCGATTCGCCGTCGATGAGCACCTCGCCGCTCGTTGGCGTCAGAAGCGCCCCTGCGATCGAAAGAAAGGTGCTTTTTCCAGAGCCGGAAGGCCCCATAACCGCGACGAGCTCGCCCGCCTTTACCTCAAGGGAAAGCTTATTCAGTACGGTCAGCTCGGTATCGCCATCATGATAAACCCGTGTAATTTCATTCAGCATAAGCTTTGTCGCTGTCATCCTGCAGCCCTCCCTATTGCATCCAGCGCATCGGTTCGCGCCACTTGAATGACTGAAACAAGTGAGCCCAGCAGCGACATGGCGATAAACAGCAGGCAAGTATAGCCGATCGTCACTGGGGACAGCTGAAATGGCATCGAAGCGGGCAGTGCCGCCTGCATGACTGCGACCAGCATGCAGCTTACGGCTAAGCTGGCGGCAGCGAGTACGAGCGCTTGAGCCACAACGCTGCGCGCTAAATAGAACGTTTTGGTGCCAATCGCTTTGAGTATGCCGAATTGGCTCGTTTTCTGAATGGTAATGACGTAGAAGAAGACGGCGAGCACGAAAGCGGAAATGACGAACAGGAAGCTGATCATCATCATTAGCGAGCCTTGCTCTTCTTTGTAGCCGGGAATACTGGCTACCGCTTGCTTTTTCGTAATAATCGCCGTACCTTCAAGCTGCTGTGAAAGCAGCTCCGCTTCTGCATCCGTTGCTTGAATGGCAATGGCATTGAAGGGAGCGGCGAATGCGGGATCAGCTGCTGCTCTGCCTGCCATTTGCTGCTTCAACTGCTGCCAGTCGCTTAGGTTCATAAATACGGCAGGTGTATGGCTGAACGACTGATTTTCCGTAAAGCCGCTAACGGTCCAAGTGAGTCCTGTCGTTTGGTCGTGCAGCAGGCTGCCGACGGTTATGCCTTCCTCCGCCAGCTTGCGGTCTACGACAACCTCGCCGGCTCCCGTGTTGGAGACGGCTGAGCCGGAGACGACCGTTGGAGCGAGCCAGCTGCCCATGTCCACACCGAATAACGTAATGTCTGTTTTCATTCCGTCCGTTCCGCCTGTTACCGTCGTCATCTGCACGCCAAGCCGCTGGGCATTCGCGTCGCCAACGACCGAACGGGCTTTGTTAAGCTCCTTCTCCCCAACGATGGAGCGGGCGAAGCGTTGGCTCGCATCCTGCTGCATAAGGAAATGGGTAGCAGGCATATTTTCGACCGCAGAGGCATTCGCATAAGCGAGTCCACCCGCAAGTCCGGTTACGAACAGGACCAGAAAGGAAACAAGCAGCATAATCGCCATAATGAGCAAATAACGGGTTTTGGCAAAACGCATTTCTCTAAGGGCCAAATACATTCTCATTCCTCCTACTTGTGATGCCACAAGTGTAAAAAGTGAAAATGAACGGCGTATGAACGGCAAATTACAAATGAGGATAACGAAACACGATCAGTTATGGCTGTGGGAGCGTCACGGTGAAGGTCGTGCCTTGACCGGGCTCGCTTGCTGCCTCAATTGTCCCGTTATGCAGGTGGACGATTTTTTGGGTAATGGCGAGCCCTAGCCCGGAGCCGACGGAGTCACCTGGACGGTTGTTTGGGCTAGGGCCTCCACCGTTACCTCGCTCTCTGGCCCGATCTGCGCGGTAGAAGCGATCAAACAGAAACGGCAGCTGCTCCTTGCCGATGCCATCCCCCGTATCGGTGACCCGAATGACACAGCGCCCGCGCTCCAGCTTGGCTTCCACCTCGATCGCCCTTCCTGATGGGATATATTTGGCAGCATTGGACAGCAAATTCATCCATACCTGATAGAGCAGCATTTCATCCCCATCCAGCAATAGAGAGCTTGGGACAGCGATTTTGAGTGCAATCTCCTTCTCCGTCAGCTGCCATTCCATCACTTGCGCAACCTGTCGCAGCTGAGTGCGCAGATTGAAGGGCTTGTACTGAAGCGCCTCCGCTGCTTGGTCCAGCGAGGAGAGCAGCAGCAGCTCCTTGGTGAGTGCTGCAAGGCGGCGGCTTTCCTCGCCAATGATAGCGGCGTAATGGGTGCGCTCGCCAGCTGGCAATTCATTCTCCGCCAATGCTTGCGCAAAGCCTTGAATGGAGGTGAGCGGCGACTGGATTTCATGCGAGACGTTGGCGACGAACTCCTGCCGTGCCTGCTCTACCCGCTCCAGCTCCTGGCTCATCGTCATAAAATGGGCAGCGAGCTGCCCGATTTCATCCCGGCGCTTCGTATTCAGCGAAAGGGCATAGTGTCCTTGTGCGATCCGCTGTGTCGCTTCCGTCAGCCTCGTGACGGGCTTCACCAAATAGCGGGTGCTGAGCAGGAAGCAGAGCAGGCTGAAGGCGACGGTCAGCAGCCCGATCATCGCAAAAAAGCTGCGCAGCTCGCCAAATTGCAAAATGACATCCGGGCGTATGAACAGCGCATATCGCTTGCCTTCCAAGTGCAGCGGAACGCCCACCGTATTGCTGAGCGTGTTATCGAAAAAGCCAGTAATAAACGGCTGATTGGGAAACTCCGCGATGCCGTGGTATTGCCCGCCGGCGAGCACGCTGCGCAGCACGTCATCCGCCAGCTCTTTTTCACGAAAAGCACGCCCGAAAAAAAGCTCCTCTCCCTGATCATCCGCCAGCAATATCTCATAGCCGAGCTCGGCCGCATTGGCTAGGTAAGCAGAGGCCAGCTCCGGCTGAGCTTCGGCGAACTGCTGCATTTGCAGGGCAATGTTAGTCAGCTTGGCATCGTTATAGGGCTTGAGCTTGTTATGATAATAAAGATTGGATACCAGAAACCCGAGGAAGCTGCTGCCAATAATCGCCGCCATTGCCACTAGAAAAACTCTAGAGTAGAGCGACTTCATAGCGCTGCTGCCTCGATCTTATAACCGATGCCCCGCACGGTCGTAATACGAAAATCTTGATCATATGCAGCAAAACGTTGCCGCAGCCGTTTAATATGCACATCCACCGTCCGCTCATCTCCTTCATAATCCGCCGCCCACACGAGCCGAATGAGCTCCTCGCGGGAAAACAGCCGACCCGGGTACTCGGCAAGCTGCGCCAGCAGCTCAAACTCCTTAAGCGGCAGCAGGAGCATGGCATCGCCATCAGCAATCTCGTAATTTTTACGGTCGATGATGAGGCGGCCGAGCTGGATTTTGTCGCTGGAGGAAATAGAATAACGACGAAACAGCGCTTTAATGCGGAACAGCAGCTCCTCCGGTTCAAACGGCTTGGTGACATAATCGTCAGTGCCGCGTAAATAGCCCTGCTCCTTGTCCGTCAGCTGCTCCCGCGCCGTCAGCAAAATAATGGGGATATCGTAATTCGTCCGAATGTACCCGCAAAGCTCCAGTCCATCCATCCGCGGCATCATTACATCTAGTATCGCAAGATCCACTGGATGCTCTTTCAGCTTATGCAGGGCATCCTCTCCCTCTTTTGCCTCAACGACGCGATAGCCTTCCTTCGTCATAAAGTGCCTCAGCAGCGTGCGGATATGGGGATCATCATCGACTACAAGCAGCGTTTTCATAGTAACCTCCCGAATAGAGCGAATGAATTAAAATTTCCTTATATTTCTAACTGTAGCATTTGCGATAATGTTACAATACAGGAACTATACAAAAATTCAAAGTGTTGGAGGTGCTGATAGGTGAAGGTATTGATTCTGGGAGGAACGCAGTTTTTCGGAAAAAAGCTTGTGCAGCGTCTTATTGATCAGCAGGCGGAAGTTACGATAGTTACTCGCGGCATTAAGCCGGACCCCTTTGGCGATGCGGTAAAACGTATACGTGTCGACCGAACCGACGCGGCGGCATTATCTACAGCGCTTGGCGGGGCAAGCTTCGACGTCGTCTACGACAACATCTGCTACACGCCGCAGGAAGCACGCGAGGCTATCCGTATATTTAGTGGGCGTACAGGCAAATATATCGTCATTTCCTCTATGAGCGTATACCCGTTTGGTGAGGAAGCGCTAACGGAGCTTGCTTTTGATCCATATACTTGTCAGCTCCCCGAGCCGGGTGCGTCCTCCTCCCTCAGTTACGCAGACGGAAAACGGCTTGTTGAGGCGGTTTTTATGCAGGAAGCGCCGTTTCCGGCAGCGGCCGTCCGCTTTCCGATCGTCCTCGGGCCGGATGATTATACCCGCCGGCTGCACTTTCATATTGAAAATGTGCAAAAAGGCTTTCCGATTATCATCCCGGCTCTTGATGCAAAACTATCGTTTATTAACTCGGATGAAGCAGCCAATTTCTTGATTTGGCTGGGCAAATCAGAACTTATAGGACCGGTCAACGCCTGCTCTCACGGCGAAATTCGATTGAATCAGTTAATGTCGCTTATCGTCGAGTGTGTGGGTAAATGTGCAAATATTGTTGAAAAAGCGTCCGAGGAGCATCAGTCGCCGTTTGGTGTGCCTGCTTCGTGGTACATGGATACTAGCAAGGCGGAAGCGGCAGGATTTGCATTTAAGCACATAGACGATTGGCTGCCGAAACTGATTGGCGAGCTGGCAAACGCTAAGGAATGAAGCGATTTTATAAGAGGAGAAGAGGCTGATGCTGGTAAGGTTTGAAGGGGATGATTCGGTGCTGCAGAAGGCGTTTTTCCTAGCCGACGAGGTCGCCTATAATATCATTTACCGAATTTGTGATTCGGAAACGAAGCTCTGCTGGAAGACGGCGGACGACACGTTGATTTTTGCAAAAACGCCCGGCAATAGTGGCTGGCTGTGGATGGCGCCAGAGCTATCGGATGCGGTTCGTGAGGGAATGGTTCGAAATCTGGCGGGGCAGCTGTATAGAGAAGGTGTTGAAGTGACGGGGATATCGGGCAGTCCAGAGCTGGCTGGACTTTTCGTTAGAGTGTACCCGCCGTTAACAGGGCAGAGCCAGCGTCTGCACATAAAGCTGGAGGCCTATCGGTGCCCGGTCGTACGGCGACCTTCGGGCGTAGCGGGTGCCATAAGGAAAGCGAAAACGGAAGATATTAAGACGGTGGCGGGCTTCATTGCAGCGTTCACGCAGGAGGCTTATGGTCAGCAGGTAGAGGTAGCAAGCCAAATTCCGGCTGCTGCGGAAATGGTGGAATCAGGCGATTTATATGTATGGGTTGAGGCAGAGAGAATTGTATCCATGGCAGCGGTAGCCCATCGTACAGCAAGACATGCTAGAATTAATGCGGTTTATACGGCGCTGGATGCGAGAAATCGGGGATTTGCCAGTGCAGTGGTGGCAGAGGTGAGCGCCTTTATTATCGATGGGGGTTTGGAGCCGATGCTGTATGCAGATGTGCAAAATTCAGCCGCAAACAAAGCGTATCGCAATATCGGCTTTCGCCCCAGCGGACAAATTTTTGAATACCGCTTTACCTAGTATGGCCCATTCACTCGCCAGTATGTTAACCTTCGTGATATGATTAGGTTAACAATGAAAGAGGGAAGCGGGAGGGAACGTCATGAATATTCGTTTGCGGGGCCATCATTTATTTTGTCTGCTCGGTTATCGGGGCAAGGGCTACTCGGAGGGCTTCTGCGTCAATATGACAGCTGTATATGAGCAGCTGCGGCAGCAGCCTGATACCGTTATTGAAATCATTGATGGTCCTGACGATATTTGCAAGGCGTTCCCGACGGATAAGCCTTCCCATTGCCAGAATAAGAGCGTCTATCAGAAGGATTACGCCATTTTGCAAGAAGTCGGATTAACGATAGGCAGTGTGGCAAAATGGTCTGATGTGTGCGAGACAGTCGCAAGCCGCATCGTGCCTGACGATATTAACCGCCTATGCTCGGACTGCCCGTGGCAGCCATACGGCATGTGCCAGGAGGGCATCGGCCATATCCGCGAATCTCGTGAGCTAAGGGAGCTGCCGAGCTAAATGATTGTAAATTCAATGTCGCATCATAAATAAGGGTCGAAGTGTAATATTAAAATTACACGGGCTCCCGGCTCCTTACTTTGAATCTGCGTCTAACTTAGGTATTAGTACTTGGTTACTGTTGGATGGTGCTAATAAGGCTGTAGCTGTACTCATTCCTGTGCTTATGCTGTCAATAATCACTGTTATTAAAACGATGAGGGCGCAATAAAAAAGAAGAAGCAATCCCGAGAGGCTAAATACTCGGGATTGCTTCTTTTTGGATAAATGATAATCATTGTAACGGAATTAAGCTGAAGCTTGGTTTATAACTGGCTTGCGCACTATAATTAAAGCGGTTCACCGCTAATTTCCATGCCCCGAACGCCATCCATGGAGGCCATGACCAGCGTTAGATCGCTGAAAAGGCTTGTTCCTTTGAATTTCACCTGAATAATGACATTCATCGTCTTTGAACCGCCCATTTGCTCAGATGAATCATCGTCATCATCCAATATGCTCAGCTTATGAATTTTCATGCCGTGCTCATGGAAAGTGGCGACAATATCCTGCAAGCCGGAAGAGTGCTTCGCCAGCTTAAATCTAATTTCATGAATACGTTTTGTCCGTGAAAATGTTTTTTCCAGTTTGTTAAACACAAACAAAGATATCACCGCCAATGTAGTAGAGATAGCTGCTGCAACATAAAATCCAGCTCCAACCGATAGACCGATGGCTGCTACAACCCATAAAGAGGCTGCCGTTGTCAGACCGGAAATGCCATTGCCCTTGCGAAGAATCGTGCCGGCTCCCAGAAAGCCGATGCCGCTAATGACCTGTGCGGCAAGCCTTGCCGGATCGAGATTAACACGAGGCTCATTCGCGAATGCAGCGAACCCGTACATCGATAACAAAACGACGGTAGAAGAGCCTAAAGATACGAGAATATGTGTACGGAACCCTGCGGAGTGGCCGCCGAATTCGCGCTCCAGGCCGACGAGCCCGCCAAGCACGACTGCGAGCAGCAGGCGAATGGTCAGCTCATAATAGCTGATTTCCCACACGGAAGAAACGGCATTCGTCATGTTAATCTCCTTTCCCGAAGAGTGGCGTCAGCGGCTGAAGCCGGGTTAAAGCATAAAATCTATTTTTCAAACAATAATGAAAATCTACGCGCAAGTACGCTTCCTCCCCATCTTATGCTAATAATGATGCCGTCATCACTGCTGCGGTTTATCAACGATAATACGATCGAATGACCGCTGCGTCAATAGCTGGAAATTCCGGAAAGCATGTGCGATGAAAGCGCTATACCTACTACCAGTTTAGCAGAAAGAACGCCCCCGCGCAGTACGATGGCGCAAAATAACTGAAATAAAAGGACGTAAAATTGAAATAAAATAACGCTATAATGATATATTTGATCAAAAAAATGCTATGAAAATCACTCCCGTACAAGGCCAGTCCGTTAATGAGCTAACACGGTGATTAATTCGAACGAAACTTATAAATACTGATGTGTTTGATATGTAAGCATGTGCAAAGAGAGGCTTCAGTGAAGGATCTTCTTGCGCAGCTGCGGCGTAAATAGAAGAGTATAAAGCATATTTTGCGGCTGAAAAGGGTACGCTGGCTCGTATAGGGTGGTGGTCGCAAGTGGTAACCCCGTTTCATCAGCGAATGGCAGAGCTGTGGCTGCAAAGCAAAAAACGAAAGCTTTCGCCAGACGAAGCCACGGAGCTGGAGCAATGCCAGCAGCTCAACGTGAATTATGTCAGTGAAGCCGCTTATTTGGCGAATATGTCGCTGCTTGCCTCAATGAGCAAGGACATAAATTGGCAGCATGAAATATGCAAGGAAATCGAGCAGTTCCAGCTGACGGGCAAGCGGAAAAAATCCGGCACGGCAGGTGCGGAATAAATGCTAAATCCAATAGGCAGCGCAAAATATCGTTCCTCTCGACGACAGTTTGGAGGAGCGGTATTTTTCTATTTCTGCGTAAAACGGTCATTGCCGCCAAAGGACAGCAGTGCCATATACACTTGCAGGAACGATTAAGGGTAAAATAGAGGGAGGAGCAATGATTTCTTTTAGGAAAGCGGGGAGCTTTAGTGGAAACTGGATGGGACGAGCGTATGGTGCAAGCTAGTAAGAGCGGAGATATAGAAGCGATAAAAACGCTGATCTCCGAAGGCATGAATTTGAATGATTCAACTAATCCAGCGATAGTTGCCGCTTCGAAACAGGGCAAGCGTCCAGTATTTGAGTTTTTGCTGGAGCAGGGGGCGGACATTAATGCGGTTAATCATGTGGGCAGCTCCGCTTTGTCACATGCCGTCAGTTGGAACAATGTTAAGGCGGTCGAAGCGCTGCTGGCACTCGGCATAGATGTGGCCGCGCATGGCGGTCTAGCTTTGCGCGGTGCGGCGGGCGGACGTCTGGATTTGGTCAAGATGCTGGTGGAGGCAGGCGCACCCGTTAATTTTAATGAGCCGGATATGGTGCGGCCGTATGGCGGAACACCGCTGCAAGCAGCTGCCGGCATAGGGCATTTGCCTATCGTTCGCTATTTGCTGGAGGCTGGAGCTGATCCGGCGATTAAAGACAGCTATGGAGAGCGGGCTTACACTGATGCGAAGCGCTACAAGCACAAAGAAGTGATGGAACTCATCTATTCATACGAGCCGAAGGAGCTGCATGATTTCGATAACCAAGCAGCCCGCTTGAAAAAGGCAGGCCTTCCCGCCGCCATTATACGCGATCTGGGAGAGGCGAGCAGCCGGGTTGAAATGCCGGATTGTGAGCAGGTATCCTATATTGAATTTGGTTCGGTATTGGACGTTGCTGAACTGGAATGTCAGGGGCTCAAGCTGCTTAATTTACTTGTAGATATGGACAATTATTCGGCGCTGGGCATGCTGGTCTGGGTGCCTGCGCACAAGAAATTCGCCAGCTACGATGTGGAGCATCAGGAGCTGATGCTGCTGCCAGACGCGACATGGGCGAAGCTGCGGAAAAAGCCGGGAGCGTTCATCGACCGAATATTAAACGGTGAGTATGAGCCAGAGGAGCATGCGGACTCGGAAACGTAGTTCGACGCTATAGGGCATTCGGTTAACGGTGCGTAACCGCAATCCACAAAACAAAGACTTCCGCTCAAGCTGATATGCTCCCCATACGGTAGACAGGTGAAATAATAAAACCTGTTACTGTAAGGGGAGTTTTTTCA
>NZ_LAQO01000018.1 GCF_000971975.1 Paenibacillus algorifonticola
TATATGACGCCTGTTCAGTATCGCCAAGAAGCCCTTAAAAAAGTTGTCTGATTTACTGTTGACAATCCAGTATTTACATAGAACATATGAGTGTCACCTCCTATTAAGTTTCTATATATTTTCACGCCTGTCAGAATACCAGCTCGCAATCCTGATTCTCCCACACATCAAAGCCATCCCGGCACGCGGTGCTCGGCCACACGTCGGCGGTCAAGCCTGTCCGCAACCGGAATTACATTATAGGCTATGCCTAAGATCTTCCCAGATTTCATGAGTGACCTCTCCTTTGAGAATATATAGTTTTACATTCTTCGATTTTAGATCATAAAAATGATTCTAATATACATGCCAATCACCGGGATTTTTTAATGAAACGAGTTCTAGAGTCTTTAAAAGTATCCTCCTTTAATTTCATTACCTGTTTTCGGATAAATTTCAATAAATAAATGCTTCCACGCAATCATGAAATCACTTTCAAAAATCCTATTATAGAAATCAATATGCTCATTCCAAAAATCAATAGATTTACAATAGTACTCTCCAAGGATGAATGACGGATAGTTATGAATTGAACTTGCCATCGTACTTATTTTCTCCATCTCATTCAAACGAATTAATTCAATTAAGTTGCTTATTATGTACTGAATAGGTGCAACGCTTAAATAAATACGTTCGATATTTTTAGCTCTTGCAAAAGGTCTAAACCTCTCAAGAATAGAAACTATAGATTCTTTATAGGGATTAGCTTCCTTGGATGCCCTTAGATTGTTTATAAGTTTTTGGATTGAACGATAGTTCATTTTCATGTCCTTCTCTAACCAATCTTGATAGGTATGAAGTATTTGATTCAATATAGGATTTAATGGTTCAGACCTAATGAAGATAAAAAGATAGTGCAAGGAATTCATTACGTTTTTTGCATACATCTTTTCAAATATATGAATCAACTACCTTCGGGTTATTATATAGTTGCAGCCATCTTTAAATTAGCGTCTATCATCTAAACCTGACTTGCATAAGATGATATCCTTCTATTTGCCCTCCCTATACGTTTTCTAAACGGGGAGCCGCCCGGCAAAATTATCTGACCTCCAATACTCCTAAAAACACATTCCTTTGTCAGATTTTCAACGATTTCCTGTAAAATCAAAGGCCGATTTTTGCTCGTTGCATTGCTAACGGTGAAGAGCCTATTTTTTTCTATTTCGTGAAATGCCATATATCACAGCAAAAATTACGAAGCCTACAAATACGAAAATATTAGTTATTGGCTCATTAATTTTAGGAATTGAATCTTGAAAAATCTTTAAAAAAATGAATACTCCTACCGTTAAAATAATTACGATAATAGATATTGGCTTCATTATTTTTCCTCCCTAATTACCAACATCCGATGTAGGTTGCATTTAATAAGAATGCCTGCTTATAGCGACTACGATTCCGCGTGAAGTAGTGGCGGCGTTAGAAGGCTTTTTGACACTTACCAATGAAACCGCTACTCTTACATTACTTGAACTCTTTCTTCCGATGAATGTGGACTGACACAAAGTAGGATATGACAAACAGGATTGTTGCCATACACGAAGAAATCATACCAACCAGCGGGTGACGAAGCTGCATGCCTCCTGTAACGGGGGCCAGTAACGCGGCAAGTACCAGCATCATCCCTATCGCAGCAAAGCCCGAGAAAAATACCACAAGTTCATTTTTTTCCGTGCCAATCTTCAACATGATCGGATACATCAAAGACACTAATGTGATCGACAACGTCAACCCGAATCCATAACTATAAATCACAATCTTCGGATCGAGTTCAAAACCTGCAACGTACACAAAACCAAGCGTGAGCAAACTCATCATCACACCAAGGAGGATTAGTAAGGTAAATGACACATACTTCGCCCCAATAATCGTACGACGCCTGATTGGCAGCGTCAGTTCAAACTTGTTCCATTTAGAAGTTTCATCCACTCGCAGCGAGGCACCGGTATTGACAACAAACAGGAATATTTGTATGGACAAAATCATGGGAATCGCGGCCGACTCCTTAAGAACCAAAGGAACCAATGATAAAAATCCAGCCATTATTAAGGAAAGTCGGATATTGCTTGCCATGGAATAAAAATTGTTGCGGAGTAGTCCCCTCATTTATTGATCCCCCTTAACTAATAACAACATAATTTCATCAATGGTGATATCATCAATGATGATTTCACGATGCTTTTTGGCAAACTTAGCTTTGTCAGAGATCAACATTTCGATTTGCAGTCCTCTTTTCCTGTATGCGAGATACTCCAACTTGTCAACAATCTGAAACTGCTCCGATTTGCAACGAGCAATCCCGTATTTGTATAAAAGCGTATCTTTTTTCTCTGTTAAAATGATTCTTCCATTGTGAATAAATGTGATATAATCTGCAATTTTTTCCAAGTCGCTGGTGATGTGGGAAGACATGAGAATAGAATGTTCTTCATCTTCCACAAACTCTAAAAATAAATCCAGCATCTCTTCTCTGACAACAGGGTCAAGTCCGGAAGTCGCCTCGTCCAACAGCAACAGTTTTGCTCCATGCGACATAGCCACTGCCGTGGCCAACTTCATCGTCATGCCACGCGACAAGTCTTTTACTTTGATGTGAGCAGGCACCTGAAGTCTGCGAATTAGATTCTGAAAGAGATCATCATCCCATTTTTGATAAATATCTTTGAACACTGCAGCTAACTTATCGGCAGTGAGATCTCCAGGGAAATTAATGGCATCAAACACAACCCCAATATGATTGCGGATGTCCGGTTGTTCATCTGTCATCTCCTCCCCAAAAATTTCGATCTTCCCGCTGTCTCTCCTGATTGTATTCAGAATTGAACTAAACGTCGTTGTCTTGCCTGCTCCATTCTCCCCCACAAATCCCATGATACTTCCTTGAGGAACAGAAAAAGAAACATTATCCAAATGAAAATGAGATCCGGCATAGGCCGTCGACAGATTTTTAACTTCCAAACAATAATTCATCGACTAGTCCCCCTTGTAGAACATGCTTAAAAGCTCCGTAAGCTGTTCTAATTTTATCCCGCTTGTTCGTGCGGTTTCCGCAGCCAGCATTAGATACTCTTCTATTTTTTTCTGCTGTTCTTCTTGTATAAAATCCCGATTCTGTGCAGATATAAAACTGCCTCGTCCAACTGTCGTTTCAATAAACCCATCTCGTTGCAAATCTTCATATGCCTTTTGCACTGTAATTACACTTACATGAATCGTCTTGGCGAGCGAGCGCATAGACGGAATCGGATCGCCTGTTTTTAATTCTCCTTGCATTACCATCGCTTTGATTTGTGTTGTGATTTGTTCATAGATAGGCTTACTCGAGTTGCTGCTGATAATAATTTCCAATCAAGCTCACTTCCCAACAATGTACTTATCGTTGCAGTACATTATATATCACTACAGCACCGTTTTCAATAGAACATCCTAGTGAACTTCCTGTGCGTCCTGTCCCTCATTTTTATTACATTGAAATTTAAGTGAAATCATAGCGTAATTGGATCGACCGGTCGGGTTTCGAGGAGGGTAAGCGATGAACAAAATGCGTTCATTTCGCGGAGAGACAAAACAATTGATTATGGAGAAGGCTGGAATAATGTTTATGTATAGGGGTTACCATGCCGTAAGCATGAATGAGATCTACATATTAGAAAATATGAGCAAAGGCAGCAACCGGAATCCCATTGTAGACAATGCCTAAGATTTCCCCGGATTTCATGAGTTACCTCCCAAATTATGCTGTGGATGTTTGGCTTTCATAAAATTATATATACATTTAAATCGTTCTACCCCAGGGTACTTCTCACCTAAACTCGTAATAATAAACCCATTCTTCTTATAAAAGTTTACTGCCTCTCTATCGGTTTCAGCAATGATAGGAGCTGATGACGTAAGTTTCTGTATCTCTTCTATCAATTTGCTGCCAAGCCCTTTATTTCTATGATTTGGATGTACGGCTATATGTTTTAGCTCTGTTTCCAATGTATGATGGATCAAACCGATAATTCCTGTCAGTTCATTTTCAAAATAAATGCCATATAATTCTCGATTTTTTAGCGTTTTATAGTTTTTGCATTCATGAATAATTCGCTCCGGTTTCGGACTCATACAGTAAGAAAGGAATTGATATAGCTCTTGATCTGAGATTTCCTTGATTCTCTGTATCTGCATCATGTGATCATTCCTTCTTGTATGTAATGTTCTTATAACTAATTAGTCTATCTTGTTCAATTCCATTTCTTTAAGCCTTTTCTCTACTCTTATAAACATTAATACGAAAAATAAAATCATTAATCCTATTAATATCATCGTTATGGATATCCCTTTAAACAAGAGACTTATTAGACACCCAATTATCAAAAATATGATTCCATACTGCTTCATAATTTCCGCACTATATTTGTTTGCTTCTTTCCATAAATCAATATTTTTTAATGATCTTGATGTTCTATAACCATACGTTACATTGATTTCTTTTGGAGGATATTTCTTCAGGAAGAATCCGCTTAAATAAAAGACTAGAGCAATCACAACGCTTAATATAAGATTACCGAATTGGCTTTTATCCATTTAATTCTCCTCTATTTTTTAAACTTTGGGCTTTTCTCTCCACTCTTCCCCAATCATCCCGTAAGTTACTCGATCTAAATATTTGCCGTTTAGAAATTCGAAGCATCGAACGGTTCCCTCTTCCTTAAACCCTAGGCGCTCTGGAACAGCTCTACTTCTAATATTGCTTGTAGCCATGCATATTTCAACTTTGTTTAATTTAAGTTCTTCAAAAGCATATTTCATAAATAATGAACACGCCTTAGTAACTAAACCTAATCCTTCATAATCTTTAGATAACCAATATCCGATTTCCGTCTTCTTGCTATGCCAATCAAAATATAAATAGCCAATTGATCCTGCAATTCTTCCTTTATGCCAAATCCCAACCCAGTATCCATTATTAGCTGCAAATGAACTTAATGTTCGTTCAATAAATTTCCTTGTATCATTTATTTCGTGTGTATGATTGGGAAAATCCAGCCATTCTCTAATGCTGTCTCGACTATTATCAATTAACTCAAATAATTCTTCCGCGTGTCTATATTCTAAAAATGAAATGTAGGAATCCTGATCTATGATTGATTTGAACATACTTTGCCCCCTGAAAAACTGAATTTATGGATTGAAACTATGCATGAATATGCTGCCATTTGAAGTAAGTTCCTTCATCGATCTAGCCTACCTGATTCTCTTATTACTATCGTCTCGAAGATTATTTGCTAGAATTACAGTACGGATAGAAAAATATCCTCCAATAAAAACTAATTGAGAAGTCCCAATATATATTGGAATTCCAGCTTCCCATAAGACAAACTCCCATCCAAAGAACTTATTCCAGTCTCCAGAAAAAAATAAATCATGGTCTTCCTTCATTTTAATGACTCCATAAATGGTTGATATTGAAACCCAAAGCAAACATATTATTATTCCTTTTATGCCTCTATACCTATTCACGATTTTTGACGAATAATAAAGCATTATAGAAATTATAGAATAAGAAATTAAATAAATTGTCCATGATTCATATCCGTATTTGAACGGCCAAGTTCCTAAGAAGATTCCTGAGCACAAATAGATAATGAAAATAGAAAAGGATCCAATAATTCCTTTCATTTAACCATTCCTTCTATTTATGAATTATGCCGATTTTATTTCATGTTCTTGTATGGTTGGGTAGTGTTAAATCTGAATTTAATACTCGCCATTATATTCAATAAAACTTGTTCGTTTAAATCGTGCTACATGGCTTGGAATATAACTATTCCTTGTATGTGGGGATAGATTTTCTATAAAAGTGATAGCAGCTTCTACAATTTCATTAGTTTGAAAAACACTTTCATCTAAATATCCGCTCAGCAAGGCTGCTTCACCCTTAACTTTTAAACAAAGATACCCAAACCCAGGGTCTACTATAACTAAGTTGATAATCTCTTCTTCCTCTTGCTCTCTTGAACTATCATAAAACCTTAATAAAATATCATCCTCTTTATAAAAAACATCAACATCACATGAAAAGTTCTCAAATATAAATTTCATTTTTTACGTTCCTTTCATATAACGTCCTGGTACTCGAGAAGAAAAATTATTGTCGCAGATGTTTATGGCTCATTCTAATCCCTTGTTTCTCTATATAATTCTGCATATATCAATTCGAATCTTGTTGTTGGTCGTAATATGCTTTCTCTGTTTCCTTGAAGACTCTCGCCTGTTTTACTATCATACCAAGTAGAACAAGTGTTACATTCTTTAATTAGAATATTCTCTGTTAAGTTAGTATAGTAGTACAGGTCTCCTTGACATATATCACAGGATTCTTCAAATGGCTTATTAAAAACTAATAATGATTGCATCAGTCCAATATAAATCATCATATAGCTCTTAACTATTCGTTCATTTTTCAGCCTTTCATAAGCCCGTAACGTGTCAGTTAACATATCTTTCGTAATCATTATTTCCAATGCTTTTATGCAATTGAGTCTATCATTAAAGTGGTTTGTCCACATAGGATTTATGTTTTTTATATATTTGTGAATATAAATCCATGAGCTCCTGATCGCAGCGATAATCACATCATTGTCGATCATATTTTTTTCAGAAAATATGGGCTCTAACTCTTCTGTGGCATGTTTTATATGTCCATATATATTCACAGCATCACATCCCTCCAAATTTACATACTGATTTTTAAAGCGATATTAGTCTTGCTAGAATCCGATTTCTCCAAAATAAATAGTTTTCACAGCAATTACTAGTAACTTTCCTCCATCTACGACATGACCCGGCCTTAGATAACTCTTATCTTAGGTCGGGTCGCGTGTTGTCTGAATATTCTTCTTTGCTTGCATATTGACAGTAAAGTCGTGCATCTTTGTAGCCCAGAGTCAGATAAGATGCCCCTTAACCTATAAGCTTCTTAAATAATCCGTAGTCCCTGTTAATTCTGACCATCTAGCTGAGAGAAATTTCGCATAGTTCAAAGGACTGATTCCATAACTCCCTAGAGAATGACCATCGTTTATTTCTACCAGCTTCATATTTCCTTCTTGATCAATGCCAAAATCCATCCCATATGCAGCTGGCGCATCAATAAAATCCCTAACCGCACTTTTTATTATATTTAAATCCAATTTCGAATCCCAAGCACCTTTATAATATCTAATATCTAGTATTTGTCCGTAGCGTATAAAACAACGCCATTCCGTTGTAAAATCAATAACTTCTGAACACCAAATATTCGTATCTTCATTTTCTTCAATTAAGCCTATAAAATCTTTATATTCTCTCACAACGGTTCCAGCAAACTTTTTTGTAATGTCTTTTGGCTTTATAAAAACGTTCCAGTTCTGTTTATTTTCAAAAAGCTCTTGAGTAGTTGTCGTCCATATTTTTCTGCCAAAATAATGAGATAAGGAAGTCGGATAATCGATTTCTCCTTGATTCCTTTCTACACCTAAAATCTCAAGGCGCTTTCTCACGTTACCAATTCCGCCAACTACTAAATCTTCGGGATTATTTTCTTTGATTTCTGTTATATCATTAAACTTAATGGTCTCCCACCCTAATGACGTGAAACCTTCGTTAGCAATAAAAGCATTCACATTATAGAACTCTCCGTTCTTGTTTGTCTGTATAAAGGCTTTCATCCTGTAGCCCTCTCTTCCTCTATTAGGTAATTTCCATATGTGTGACTTACAGCTTTGTAATCCCTTGTGTTTCATATGGATAGTCAATTTGTTTCTTAAGAATCTCAACAACTTCCTATATATCAGCCCCCTCTGCAAGGTTAGCCTTGCAGAGGGGGCCGATTTTTCTACTTCCTCGTTTCTTCACTTCTCCCGGACCAATGGTGTATGCCCACAGTATGAATATGTTTTATCTAATGAGGCTTTCCTCTTCATATACCTACATTTTTATAGTTTCATTTGAAGCCTTCCTAGTCTTGTTAATCTGGATTTTATTGCCCCTTCCGTCCTCTCATTTATTATTGATAATTTCTTTATTGATTCTCCTTGATCAAAATCTCTTACTAGTTTTTCATCCTCCTCTTCGCTCCATGACTTCCCTGATTTTGAAGGTACAATTAATTCTTTATTCTCGCGCTTCTCTAGTAATTCAATTCCTTTTAATGCAGTATATAACGCTCTTATTACTTCCGGTTGTTGATAAGGACTGTCATTGTGATAGATTTCACCTGTGATTGGGTCAATACCATCGGAAAGCAAAGAAATAATTTCTTTTGCTCTGGCTGCATTCATTAATATCATTCCTTTAGTTTTTTCTTTTAATCCCCAAAAAATCCATGTCTGATAACGGTACTGTATTCACGAATCAGAGAGCCCTAAGCGACGACGTAGGAATGTAATGTTTTCTTAGGGATTGGCATACCCTGAGAAACTCACAAATATTATTCCGATTCTAATATGCTTTTTATAAAATCAGTTTTTGCCTCTGTATAAGCTTCTCTGTCTTCTCTGTTTTCTTCCGCTAATTTTCTTTTTAGTTCGGCGTACTGCTCAGCCAAATTAGACTGTTCCCGAAGTTTATTTCTGAATTTAATTTGTTTTTCCCAATGCTCTTCATCCTCTAACATCAAATGAAGATGACAATCTCTTCTATCATTTTTAACTTTGACAAAAAATCTTCTCCACTCATGCCCGTCCAGTTCCAGTGGAACATAATTCCAATTATCAGTTTTCAAACTTTCAATAATCTCTTCTAAATCATTATAGGTCTTGATTTTTGCCATCATATCAATAATTGGTTTGGCTGGGAGATTGGGAATTGAGGTACTACCAATATGTTCTATATCCCTCACTCCGAAAGGATAAAGATTTTCTCTTAAACGATCAACTTCTTGTGTCCCCTTCACTAACCAAGCGGGATCAGGGATCTTAATCTCAACTGGTTCTGTGGCCCATACTGGCCAGTTATTCGCTTTAACAGAAGATTGGATTTGAGCTATGTGATGATGGTTATGCCATACAAATCTTTGAAGTGCTATATCCAATGTTATTTCTCCTAAAACTTGAGTCTTCAAGATTCGCCTGAAATCTTCCGTTTTTAAATGGTTAAGCAAGACCAGAAATCGTCTATGAAGTATTTCAATTAGTAATATAGAGTCTTCAATAGGTATATTTTTATAGTCGCTTAATTGTGCCCATAAATCTTCCCGATAAGAGTTTCCCATCGGTTCATCTTCAGTTAGCGCCCTCTTAAATCTTAAGTAAGCATTCATATCATTATCAGCAAGGTGATGAACGATTTGCTTTATTGTCCAGCCGTCTTTGCGGTAGGGAATGTTAATTTGGGCTGGCTCCAATTCATTCAAAATAGTCCTTAATGTCTTTGTAATTTCTGGTATATGATTGATGAAGAAAACACGTTCTTCATTTGTTGGATTGATTACTGGTTTAAACGGACCTATAGGAAACCGAATATGATCCACTTCTCGATCAACTCCCCTTAAAAAATTTGCAGTAATTATGCTTAGAGTTCTGGTATTTGTATACGATGTTATCTGATGTTTCTACCTTCTTGAGATTGCTGTTTGAACTTACATACCCGATTCTTCAAGCATCTTCTGATAGATCTGATAGTTTTCTTCATCAAAACAAACGAATTGTATTCTATCTATAGCTGAATGCAGTTCAATATAATTTTTGACTGACTTCAGCGCGATTTGAGCTGCAACGATCTTGGGAAATCGATATATCCCTGTACTAATGTTAGGAAAAGCTATGCTTCTTATATTATGCTTACATGCAAGTTCTAAAATATTTATGTAGCAACTCTGCAGTTTTTCTTCCTCATTATTTTTTCCGTCATTCCATACCGGCCCTATAGTATGTATGACATATTTTGAATTCAACTTACCTGCGGTTGTTATAACTGCTTCTCCTACAGCACATCCACCTTGTCTGGCTCTTATTTGTTTGCATTGTTCAAGTATTTCACTTCCGCCGGCACGGTGAATGGCACCATCTACGCCTCCACCGCCAAGTAAACTAGTGTTTGCAGCATTGACAATACAATCTACTTCAGATTTTGTAATGTCCCCATGTATCAATTCGATGGATGTCGGATTATATTCTTTCCTCATTTTTTTCAACCTGCCTTTCGTACCTTTCAGATAACGTTCCTGTATTTTGGGCGCTATACCACCTTAAGCTCGATGGGCGGCCGTGGATACGCTTAACTACTCACAACCGTTCTTGAGATCGTACTATTTGCTCTATTAATTTATCCTGTCCTATTAATAATTTATTCGAGGTTTCTTTATAATCATGGATTGATATAGCATATTCTTTGGGATCTGATGGACAGACGCTCCATCCCTCCCTTAAAGAATAACCATAAGAAATTTCTATTTGTTGAGTACTAACTCTTCTGATTCTAAAACATCCTGTATATTGATCTGAGAAATCAATTGGTAAGTAGCGTTCTTCTTTACTACCGAGGTTAATTATGTTTTCAATCTAGTATGATAATAGACTTTTTAAAGATGCAGCTATCTTACAAGTACCATCCCTTTCAGGTTGAATCGTATCCTCTATCTCAAAATAATAGGTATCAGCAATGACTAATAAGTCCATTTCTTTAAAACTTACGATTAAATCTTCATGAGCTGTACCATTCTCTTTAATCAAAACCTCCATTGAGTTCCTCCAAAATAAGACTTCTTGTTCTTTAATTTAACGCTTTCGTGTTCAAGATATCTAATCGACTTAATTCAATGGTAGAGATTCGCCACGAAGCGATTAGTCGGTGCCACGTCCGCTGATTCTGATCCCTTGCTTCTCTTCTTTTGCCGGCCACAGAACGTCAGCCCACAGAGTAATTACAGCGTTAAATGATTCCTTCGACTTCCTCAAAATGCTTAAAATATGCCGCAACACCCTGCTTATTAACTTTTATCATATTGAGCTTATGACTTGTATAAAGAGCTTTACTAAAAAAAAGAATCCAATTACCACCATTACTAAAAATATTGTATTCATTTGTATCCCTGTTCTAAGCAACTTTTTGTTGTAGATGAAGTACTCCTCATTAATTTCTTTATCTTCGTAGTTCGCTTTTAATATTCTCAACTTAACGGTTGTTCTAACTAAACTAATAAAAGAAACTATACTCCATAAAAAAATGATTATTAGCAACAAAATAGATATATTTAATAATGTATCATCGATTATATTTCCTAACCTAGGAGCGAAAATAAACACTACAAAAATAAACACTAAAACTAGTCCTGCTTTTCCAATATAGGAAGATGTCTTATTATGATTTGATTTCATTGCTCCCCCTCAAAAAATGCACTCTAGCACATGGATGGTTTCATCTTACGTTCTAATATTCATGAATATTCCATTCGTACAAGCTATCTGCTTTTCTTAGCAATATCTTCTCTAGTTCTTTCTCACACTCAAAATAATAGACATCTGCGTAATGCCCCACTAAAAGTGTTCCTGACCATTCGTCTTTTTACTTTCTGCTTCCACTTCTAATTTCGTCCCCATGACTTGGAATAATATTACTATAAAATCACACAAAAGGGGAGAATACAGGAACTTTCATTCCCATATCCTCCCCACAAGAGGCCTTGCTATTATTCGGCGGCTGCTGCATTCAAGCCTTCTATCAGAATGAACAAAGCCAGTGCCTGTCCATAGCCCATCGGGCTAAGTGGAATATCCTTATAGAACTGGGCATTCTGGCCGACAGGAGTTCCGTAGGACACCTGCTGTACGCCCCCATTATCATCAATGTGCTGAAGCACAGCTTCAAGCGCCTTCAAGCCTGTCTGACGATAGGATTCATCCACATATCCATGCCGAATTCCCTTGAGAATGCCGTATCCAATCGCTGCCGTAGCCGAGGCTTCTTTGTAAGAGTCCGGATCATCCAGTACGGTGTGCCACATGCCATCCTCTTCCTGAAGCTTGCTCAGTGCTCTGATTTGAGCGGTCGCCGTATCCAGCAAATATGCTTTCAGCCCTTCTTCTAGCGGCACGATATTAAGGAAATCAATAACTCCCGCCGTGTACCACGCATTGCCTCTGCCCCAATGGACAGCACCATAATTATGATTCTCGTTAAAATCCCAGCCATGATAGAATAATCCGGTTTTCTTATTATACAAATATTTGATATGCACAAGGAACTGTCGCTTGGCTTCTTCCACAAACTCAGGTTTGTTGAAGTACACCCCTGCCTTGGCCAAAAATAGTACCGTCATAAAAAGGGTATCAATTAGAATTTGGCCATCATTGGCATCTCCGGTTATCATATGCTGAAACGCACCATCTCCCGTACGCAGCAGCCCCTCCATAATCCAGCTGCTCCATTCCTCACAGACACGCTCATATTCCCTGTTCCCGGTAATCTCACATAGCGAAATAAGCGTAAGGAGCGGAGCGCATGTATTCACATTTTTTTCCGGCAATCCTTCCATCAGCCTTGCATTGTACCATGACTCCAGAAATTCCAGCACCTCGGCATCCTTCGTTGCCTCATAAAGCTGAAGCAAGCCATATAGACCGACACCTTGCGGCCATTCCCATAAGTGAATATCAATCAGTCCAATCGGAAACTGCTCGTCTATTGTTGTGTTTTCCATGGACTCCATCGCATGGGATACCTTGCTTATTTTCTCCAGAAGCATCGTTCTGTTCAGCATGTTCGTTTTCGCTCCTTTGCTTTGTTGCACACGACTCAGTGCTCCATGTCCAGCAGCTGCAATTGTCCCCTCACGCCATAACCGCCGTGTACCATTTCCTCTCCTTCTACAAGAAAAGGCTTGTTCATCCCCCATTGAATTTGACCATATATCGGGTCTGCTAGGGTAAGAGATAAGGCTTGAGTGTCGAATTGCGGGCTTGCAGATAAAATTTGGTTTTTAAAGGTGTTAAAAGAACCGAACTGCTGCTCGCTGCCGGCCCTTATAATCCAGGCGTTGCGCAAGCCGGGCGAGATGAGCTCACGCTCTTTCGTCACCCCAGTTGTCTCCATAGCTGCCCCATTGGCCGCATATATGGCGGCATATCCCTTATCCAGACGAGCAAAATACCAGTTTTCCTCCCTTGCCCATTCCGTGAAGGAATAGGAAGGAAAATAAGCATGTGTCCAATCTGAGCTTTGATTAGTGGGAATATCAAAAATCATTAACGCTATACTCTCATGCTGAACGACGTCGGGCAATATTCCATTGCCTGCCCAAAAACAAGGCCGGCCATCCCCATGCTTATAAATCTCTGCCGGATGATTCACCCAAATTTGAGCCTCAGGAGATAGAGATAAATGATTGACATGCTCCTGATAGCCTTGTTTGCCTGGACGAAACCGGATAATTGAAGATAGGGAGTATTCCTCCGTCCGATAGTGATAGAGCTGGGCATAACCTCCCTTGCCCTGCTGATTGGTGAACACCAATTGCTGTTTTTCCCCAAGCAGCAGATGCTCCTGGTACACTGCTGGAGGCGTGTAATCCGATAAACACAACGCAACATTGCTTATTGAATAATTGTTTACATTGCCGACTCCGTATCCAATCCAGCACATTGAGGTCGTTCCCGCTGCATAATGGCCCAACAATTCCTTCTCATAGCTGCGGCCGAATGTCGTAGTCATGACTCCTTGATGCATTTGAACGGTAATATAATAGAATAATAGGTCCATTGCCTTTTTTGCTTGCTCTCTGAGCTGGTCACTATGGGCAAATTCATAAATATGCAGCAGCCCGACCGCATCAATTGGGATATAGGCGCTGGAATTCCATTCTGCCAATCCTTCGTCAAAAAAGCGCTCGAACCATAACGAAAGCCTCTGCTCTGCTTTTTGGCGGTGTACTGCACCGGATTCCCCGCTGTTGCCAAACGTTTCTTCCTCGAACAGCTGGCCCGCCAGCAGCTCATTGGTATGAAACAATAGGGCATGGTTTTCACTGAAAAACCACATCACATCATCGCCCGGCTCATCAATCCAATAGCGATAACCCAGAATGCTTGCTTTTACCCGATCCCAGAACGATTCGGTAAACAAACCGCTATTTCGCTCATCTCTCCAGAGGCGGAATAGCCCGACCAGGTAAAAGTCACTGCAATCTTTCCGCTGTTCTATCCCTTCCACCCCATCCAGCAAAATCTTCTCTGCTGTCTGGAGATCGCCTCCTGTTTTCAGCATGGCGATGGCCTTATGTATATTAGGACTCCCCTTCTCGGCCATACAGCGCAGAGCGAGAGATTTTCGAGCTTCTATATCCGCAGCCTTCTGAGCAGCCTCGTCATAGGCAGTATCATAGGATTGACAACCAAATTTCTTCGTCAGTACAACGTTTGAAACGGAAATGGTTAATGTGAAATAAACGTAATGATGGCCGATTTCATTCGTATGTGCCAAGGTCAGATCAGCTGCACCTTCAGCAATGCGTATCGTTTTATTTTCCGTCCCATCAAAAAAATTGCCATACAGTATATCTGCCTCTGTAACGATGTCAGGAAAGGGGAGCGGGAGCCGCAGCTTGATCTCCTCCCCTTTAAAAATATCCGAAGGAAAATAAGCCTGTTCAAGAGCTTGCTCTGCCGATTGCACGAGCTGCACCAGACCGGGAGCGATAGGCAAGGAAATAGCCAATTCCTCGCCGCCTTGATATTCCACTGCGAAAGCATACATCGTATCCCGTTCGGCAAGATCCTCCCAGCAGGCATAAATTTCATTGATTCCGGCCACAAGCTCTGCTTCAATGACGATTTCCTGCTCCTTGTTCCGGGTGAGCGGGGCAAAGTCTGCCACCAGCTGCCCATTAATCCACAGCGCCAAGCTGCCGTAGGTTCTCACCCGTAACGAGGCAGTATGGCTAGCAGGCGATACAAGCCGTGTCGCCGCATAGCTGCGAAGATGGGTCGGGACGAACCAAAATCCTGATTTCTCCACCCTCGGATTATTCCAAGGCGAATACAGCTCCCAAGACCTCCCACCCTCTATTCCCTGCAGTCTGTCTCCTGGCGTTGGAAACTTACTCCATTGATCGAAGAAGCGACCCGGGGGCTGCATTCTCCGATTGTCTACAAATTCCTTGCGGCAAGGATTTTCATGAATGGCAAAACCCTCTATGAGCCAATCATTAATGTCCCCCTCCATCGTTGTTGGAACAAATTTAACAGGCTTCGTGTAAATTCCGCTAATCAACCAATGATTAATCATTTGATTTTGCCCTAATTTCATGGGCTTATAAGATAAGGCGTCAATTCCGCCACTTATGGTGTCAGACATTCTAATCATCCTTTCATACCTGAAGTAATCATGCCGCTAACAAAATAGCGCTGGAAAACGATAAAAACGACAAGCACTGGAATCATCGTGATGACGGACATGGCAAGCAAGCTTCCCCAATCCACGCTGTATTCTCCTATAAAATTAGACAGTGCCAGCTGGATCGTGTATTTAGCTGGATCACTAATTGCAATGAGCGGCCATAGGAAATCATCCCATCTCCACATAAAGGAGAAGATCGCCAGCACGGCAAGAATAGGCTTAGCCATGGGAAGAATAATGCTCCAGTAAATTTTCCACTCTCCTGCTCCATCCATCCGTGCAGCTTCCAGCAGCTCATCCGGTACCGTCAGCAAATACTGCCGCATCAGGAACACCCCTGTCGGGGTAGCCGCAGGCGGGATAATAATCGCAAGCATGCTATTATACATGCCAAGTGCGCTCAGCACCTTGAATATCGGAATCATAATGACCTCGATTGGAATCATCAGGGTGGAGATAAAACCGATCAAAATGATAGAGCTCCCGCGAAAGCGGTACTTGGCCAATGCAAAGCCTGCCATGGAATTGATCAGCAGCAGGAGCAGCGTTGAAGTGAGCGTCACGATCGTACTATTTTTGAAATACAAGCCAAAATCGCCTTTGCTGAACGCCTCCTTGAAATGCTCGAAGGTTACAGGATGCGGCCATAGTTTTGGAGGATAACTGTACAAATCGCTATTCGTTTTTAGAGCAGAAATGACGACCCATAATACCGGCAGCAGCCAAAATAATGCTGCTACACTTAACAGACTGTAGATGGCGATTTTGGTTAGAGGTCTAAGCTCCATTAGACAGCACCCCCTTTGGAAATACGGAATTGCAGGGCAGAAAACCCGCCGATAATGACAAATAACATCACGGACATCGCACTAGCCAAGCCAAGCTCCTGCTTCGTAAAGCCAATCTCATAAATGTATTGAACAATATAGGTCGTTTCTTTGCCCGGCCCGCCGCCTGTAAGCGCAAATATAAGCGGGAACGCTTTGAACGCATCAATCAGAGACAGCATGAATACGAGCAAACTAGTTGGCTTCAAGAGCGGGAGTGTAATATGGCGGAACACCTTTAGTCCCGTTGCCCCGTCCAATCGAGCAGCCTCATAATAATCCGTAGGTATCGCCTGCAAGCCCGCTATGAAAATGACCATGAAAAAGCCGGCCCGTGACCATACCGTCGCGATAATAACAGCCGCATTGGCCCAGAATGGCGAGGTTAAAAAGCCGACCGGCTCCACTCCGATCAGAGTAAGCATGTGGTTCAAAATGCCAAATGAATCTCCAAAAATCCACTTCCAGGTCAAACCTACTATGATAAAAGAAATCATCGTCGGCCAATAAAATATGGCTCTGAACAAGCCGCGCATTTTAATCTCACGCGCAAGCAGCATCGCAATGCCTAATGCCACTGCATAAATGAGCGGAACAACAATCGCCGCATAAATCCCCGTTCGTCCTATCGTCGACCAAAATTCCTTATCCCCAATAATTTTGATATAGTTGCCGAGTCCATTGAACTTCATTGGATTCAAGCCATCATAAACATGGAAAGAATAAAACAAGCCCAATAAGGAGGGAATTACGATAAAAACACCAAATATCAGGAGGTTGGGAAGAATAAACAGATAAGGAGCAATGGCGAGCTTCCTCGTCTGTCCTGTCTGCTTTTTACGGTTTAAACTTTGACCTCCGTTCATCTGCTTGCCCCTTCCATATGAATAAAATGAAAGGGCGGCCTGACAGAAATCGGTCCGCCACCCCTTTAGTAATACGATTTGTAGCCTTAGGCTCGCCTACTGGCTTCCAATAGCCTCGTTAATCAGCTTGGCTGTCTTGTCCATTGCTTCCTGAGCAGTTGCTTTATCCGACAGAACGTCAATAATATTATTTTTTAAGTCCGTCGAAATTTTGGAGATAAGCGTCTGTCTGGACCAGTCATTGGCTGCAAGCGGCGAAGTATTTTTGAGTTCATCCGAGAAGACCTCATACATTTCCTTGCCAAACTCATAATCCAGCACAGAGCTGTCCTTGCGAGGACTCATAAACAGTGACTCTTGATTATATTTAGAATTCACTTCTTTGGACGTCAAATAGTTAATAAAGGCTGCTGCCTCCTGCTCATTGCCACTGCCTTTGAAAGCCATAAGGAATTTCCCGCCTGGCACCGAGGAACGTTGTGTTCCTTTCGGCATATAGGTAACTCCCCATTCAAAATCAGTAATGTCCTTGTAATTGCTAATCATCCAGTTGCCAGCCCAGTGGGCAGCTACCGTCCCGGAACGGAACAAATTGTTAGGATTCTCCCCGCCGAGCCATACGGATTCCGGCATGATCCCATCCTTATGAAGCTGCTTAAAGAGCTCCATACAGCGAACTCCGGCTTCACTATTAATCGCTGCTGCGCTGCCATCTTCAGTCACAATGCTTCCGCCGTTCTGATACAGAAGCGTGGACCATCTATGCGGTGTAACATCCCAAACCATGCCATATCTTGCTCCGCCTTTGGCCATAACCTCTTTCAGTGCAGCGATATACTCATCCCACGTCCACACTTCCTCAGGAGAAGTCGGTACTTTAACGCCCGCTTTATCGAATAAGGTTTTGTTATAAATCAGCCCATTCGCTGTTACATCCATTGGGGCAGCGATCAGCTTATCATCAATCACATAATAAGGCTTAAGCGAATCAATAAATTGACCCTCGAACTGATCGGCACTTTCCACGTAAGGGGTAAGATCCACTGCCTGATTAGCGAACGATCCCGTATCCGTGATCCGACTCAGAGCAGGCGGCTTGCCGCCAGATATCATCGTTTTCAATTTTGTTTGAAGATCCTTGAAGCCGACTTCAATCAGATTGATTTTGACATTGGTATTGGACTGCTCGTATTCTTTAATGATCCCCTTGATCACTTCTCCTTCATTCCCATCAGAGAACCACAAGAAATCTAGAGTAGCCTGCTTGGCCCCTCCGGTGCTACCGGTATTGACCGTGCTATTATCGGTATTGCCGCAAGCAGTTAGCATAATGAGTGACATAATCAAAACCAGGCTAAAGCTGAGCTTGAAGTTCGTTCTTCGTTTCATACAAACATCTCCTTTGAAATGATTAATGAATTTCGCTTTAGTTAAGCACTTTATTTTTTCGGAATAGCTGTGGCGATGCACCAACATATTGTTTAAAAGCTCTACTAAAATATTCTGGTGTGTTGAAGCCCAGCGTTTCTGATATGGACAAAATCGGCTCATCCGTAGACAGCAGCAGCTTTTTGGCCTCAGCCACCCGTTTTCGTATCACGTAATTGCTCACTGTGTATCCCGTCGTCTCTTTAAAAGAGTGGCAAATGTAATATTTATTCAAATGAAGCATTTTGGACAGCTCATCCAAAGAAACATTTTCTGTATAATTTTGGTTCAAATAGTTAAGAACCCGACTCACGCTTGTTTGCTTCTGAGTAGAAGATGGAATCTCATTCACGGACTGCTCAATTTTCATTTTCCGGTAGATGCGCAGCAGCAATTGAGTCAGGCTCATCTTGACCATCATTTTATATCCTGTATTTCTGGCTTCCATCTCCTCCTTGATTCCTTTGAATATGCTTTTGATTTGTTCACGCTCCTGCAAGGACCAGTGCACCAATAATCCATTAGGATGACGAAATATAGACATCAGATTTTCGAGTTGGCTAACACTGAGCATGTCCAAAAGCAATAATTCTGTAAAATTGACGAAGCTTCGCTTGTATACGATTTCTCTTGAAGGATTAATCCGGTGCGGCACCGCCCCCCTGAATACAAACATATCCCCGGGCGAAGGCTTATAGATTCGATCTCCGATTAAGAAGGTCGCATCCCCCTGTATAAAATAATGAATTTCATAACCGTTATGAGTATGAATAGGCCATTCATCCTGAAAATTATCCGCTTCTGATCGCACATAAACTTCATTTTCCTCCAAAGCAACATTCGTCGGGGTATGGATGGATAGCACCAATAACTATCTCCCTTCTATAAATAGAATCAGCAATATTGATCAATAATTAAAAATGATAGCGCTTTATATTGAATTGTATCATAGTCATTTAAATAGAATCAGGACTATATTGCTGTATTGTTGATCAGAATTGTTGAAAATAATAATAGCTGATTTCACAAGATCATAAATCTCCGTGGGCCTTCCAGACACTGGTTGAATAGTGAAGTCGGCAGTGCCGCATCTCAGGCTTGAACGCTACGACAGCCTCAGTATTTACATGTAGACTTAGCTGCAGAAATAAAAGAAGACCGCATGTACAGCCCAGAGGCTGATCATGCGGTCTATTAGGGAATGGTCAAATGATACACTAATTTGTTCCGTCTAAGTAAAAATGAATTTAGTTATTCTTTATCCAATATCTTTTAATTATATTTCCATCATCCTCAATGAAATCTGTGTCCGGAATTCCGCCATTATTAATGATCGTTTTTTCAGATCCTACATTACCAGCATCACAAACAACAAGCACATCTTCTATTTACAAAAACGATAGCATCTTTTGAAAATCACTTGGATCTTTACTAATAACCCAAGGAACCACATCCTATTTAGATTCTTTCCACTCCTGATAGAAAGCTAATCCTTTAATAGATTTTTTAGTATTTCCAATTCATATTCTAAGTTTGTCTTGCTATATTCATTCCATTCATTCTCATTAAGGACATCAACATGCAATGGTGTTCCATGTAGAGAATAATGCTTTAGCTTCAAATACCGACCTATTGGAAAATCTCCACGGCTCCAGTTCTCTCTATACCCAACCAGACCATACTTTGAGATAATCATATCTAGACTAGCAACTAGATGAATAATAAACTCTCTGATCTCACAAATTTCACTTAAAACCTGTTCATGCAGTTCTTGCCCATTTAGTTCTTTGATTCCGTCCTTATATTGTTTAATAGTAATTCGCATTTGGGTTGTATTAAGTTTTTCCAGTGTCCATTCAACAATAGAAGGTTCTTCATTCCATTCAAAAGTTGATGATTCCACTACTTCATCTATTGGTGTAAATTCTGGAAGCAGAATCATTAGTGATTGAATCAAATCTACTAGTGGTTCCGTTAGATAACTCGGCGTAAAAAATTCTCTACCCCATTTATTTCAAGACTAGCTTTACCCCATCCAACACTTTCTAAGTCATATGTAAAATTCACATAGCGTCCACGCATTCCTTCAGTTCTTTTCATATACTCGTTATATGATTCTTGAATTTTTCTCTTACATATTTCTTCCCATATATTTTTTAAGCTTTCATAGTTATTTTCATCATCAAATGATTCCGGATTCATATCACCACCAAAACCAATCCAAGCATTCTTTTCGAATTCTGACTCGCCTTCACTATCAGAGTAGGCAATTTCACTTGGAGCCTTTATATAAGATAAAGATTCACAAGAGTTTTCTAAGCAATGGTAACCAGGATGATACGATCCATATTTGTAATACAGAGGAGCCTTTCCGTTCTTTTCTTTATCAAATCCACAATACAATTCTAAAATGACATGATTAATTGCCATATTAAATTCCTTTCTTGAGTTCTTCAACAATTTCATCGTTTTTCGATACTTGCAGATACGGTTGTCACAATCACAAACCTTCACAGATTTAGATAGCTCTCCTTTTGGTACATGCAGGGTTATCTGCTGAATCTACTTATAGTTTTTAAAATGTATTAATTCCTCTAATGCTTCTTTTCGAATAGTTTCTATATCTCCATAGATTCCTTGTGTCGCCAAGTAATATCCGTCATCCAATCGATCCAATATATTAGATAACTTATCATCAATTAATAAAGCACTTACTTGAAAATGGATACTACTAATGTATTCAAAAAATTTTTCGTTTGTTATCCGCTTCTCTTCAAGTTTAGTTACCAATTCACCTATTATTTTATATAGTGGTTCATTAATTGTTTTCTCACAACAGGCTTTTTTTAGCATGGAAATGGTTTCTTTAAGCGACTTATTATTGGACAATGAGACGTCAATTAATTCATACGGAAAATCTTCCATATCCTCAATCACAGTATCTGCCCAATTTAAGATGTTTTGTTTAACCTTCTTTGAATTTACTATAAGGCCTCACTCTCTTGAATAAATCAATGCTCCGCCTGAGCCCATAATGACTAGTTTTTTACCCGATGGTGAAAATCCACATTTAATGTTTCCATCTAATCGGTTTATATCAAGCTTAGTAGCGTCATTTAAATATGTATAAGTTGCTTTAAAGGCATTGTCTATTATTACAGATGCTCTTGGCCACCAAGGGTAAATAACATCAACGATCCATCCATCGTTTGTTGTATGAATCCCATCCCCTGATTCAAAACCAAAAATACTTGTATACTCATTATTTAATGGCAATTGAAAAGTTAAATCGTTATTACTCATTCTTTCGTAAGTTAAATTAGAATCCCTATCTCTATGTATTAAAACCCCTGTTCTAGCTTGAGTAATGCTATAGCCTGAACTGCTAATTAGAACAAGATCCTCATCACTATTCCATCCACAAGCCATACAGCCAGCTGCAGGAATAATAACCTCAGTCTCCCATGGATGCGGTGGTTTGGCTGGTTTCATTGATTGTGCTTTATATAACAAATCCACTTCAAATTTAGTTCTTATTTCTTGTGGGGGTGTGGTAAAAAATTTCATATTGAGCTCCTTAATAGGTTATATATCTTGGTATCGCTTTGTTACACAGTGTGATGTTACCCACTCCTTATGCTTATCAACATACACATCTTTCTTTTATGTTAACCTGTAATACTTACTATAAAAATCAATTACTTTTTCTCTAGTCATGTAATCATCATTTGTTTCATATTGCTCTATGTATTCCAATATCTCTTTAGTTTTTGTCGTATTTAATTTTTGCAAAAAATGAATAGTCTCATTAAGTCCTGCACCAATTAGCAATTCTCCATCAATATAGCACCCTGCATCAAAATCTTTCATCTTAGCATTCCAGATTAGGAGAGTGGATCCGCTATCTTCATAGAATCTATTTGCATTTATTTTTGAAATTGGAGTTCCTTTTTGCCATGTTTTTATAGGCACTAAATGAACTCCCTCCAGTAATTTCTCTAAATTAGTTACATTAGATGAAACTGATAAATATACACGGTTCCCCGCACTCATTCCCATAAATCTAACTTTTACTTCGGGTGAAGTATCTAAATAAACCACGAAATAATAGTCTTCATCGACAATAGAAAAATAAAACTCAGCGGATTGTTCTCCATCATTCATTATGACATCTGCTATTTTAGGTTTGTCATTCTCATAAACCAATTTATGTACGGATAAATACTGTTTCGTTAGCTCGAAGGATTGTTCTTCTATTTCCTTAAGTGCAACTTTCTCAAGTATCTCAATCATCTTCGAACCTCCATAAAATATTGACCTCCAGATTATTTATATACTTACTATACTTTCAGATAATAAATGAATATTATTCCAACTAGTTTCAGTATACCAAATTTAGAAATTTAAACATAAAAAAGAGACTCTCCGACTGCCTCGAGCAAAGTTCTTCAAGGTTTATCCTCTTTATTTCCCTCTTCAATTCTTTAGATTTTCTTTAGAAATATACCCGTAAATTCCTTAGATGTTTTCGTTATTATTTCTCTAACAAAATAAATCGAGGAGGCCAATCATGTTTAGCAACACAATCTCGCAACTGTTCGAGCAGCATGGCTATCTGATTTTTTATTTAGCCTTCTCTTTAGGCCCGTTTGGCATTCCTGTCCCGAATGAAATAACGATACTCACAGGCGGCGTTTTGAGCAACACCGGTGCTTTAGATCCGTGGACAACCTATATCTGCATTCTAAGCGGTCTATTAACCGCCATTACGCTCTCTTATTGTGCAGGCCGAATTTTTGGGGAGAAATTAATAAAAAGATTTCAGCATAAGCGACATTTTCAGAGGGCGGAAGAGATTTTAAAACAACGAGGAGATTGGGCCATGTGTATTGGCGTATTCATTCCAGTCGTGCGGTATATTCTCCCCCTATTCATCGGGCTAAGCGGTGTGAAATTCAGAAAGTTTGCCCTGCTTTCCTATCTCAGCGTTTTATTTTGGACCATCACATTTTTTACAGTCGGCAAATACTTTGGCACTCATCTGATAGACTCGCTTCGTACATTCAGCTTCTAATTTGCTTCAGCACGTCATCAAGAAAATGAAATATTGGGGGAACATCCATTGAACATCAAGGAATGTCTACTTTTTCTGCAGCGCTTTATTCAAAGCCCGAAAAGAGTCGGAAGTGTTATGCCCAGCTCTCGATTTCTGGCAACAAAGATGGTTAGCTCTATGCCCTTGCATGGTGTCAAGGCAGTCGCTGAGCTTGGATCGGGTACAGGTGCAATCACACGCTTTATCAAGAAACGGTTATCTGGATCTGCTAAAGTGCTGCTGTTTGAAATGGATGATAGGATGAGGAACAATTTACAGTCGGAATATCCGGATTTTATCAGTCATCCAAACGCCTGTTACTTAGTTGAAGGGATGAAGCAAGAAGGCATTGAGCAGCTGGACTGTATTATTAGCGGTTTGCCCTTTTTTAACTTTTCAAGCGAGCTGCGAGAAACGCTGCTTAATCAGACTACCCAAGCACTCAAACCAGACGGAACCTTTATCGCCTTTCAATATTCCCTTCAAATGAAAAAACAATTTTCCAAGAAATTCATCATTGAAAAAATCGAATGGGTGCCATTTAATTTCCCTCCAGCTTTTGTATACACATGCCGCAAGAGGGACACCCTTTAATTAAAATAAATGATCCCTTTTTTCTTTGTTAAAATCATTGATAAGGAGGTAAATCCGTTGAGCATTACCGAATGTCTGCTTTTTTTGCAAGGCTTTCTTAAAAATCCAAATCGAGTAGGAAGTGTTCTACCTAGTTCGCGATTTCTAGCAGCCAAGCTGGTCCAGTCCATACCTTGGAATGAGGTACAGGCAGTCGCTGAGCTAGGGTCAGGCACAGGCGCGGTTACACGCTTCATGAAGACACAGCTAAAGGACTCTACTAAAGTATTATTGTTTGAAAGAGATAGGAAAATGAGAAATAAACTAAGGGCAGAGTACCCTAATTTCGTAGGTCATTCAAACGCTTGCTACTTGCTTAAGAAAATAAAGCAAGAGGAAATCGAACAGTTGGATTGTATTATTAGTGGATTGCCCTTTTTCAATTTTTCCAACGTAATGCGAGAAAGGCTGCTTCATCAAATTATGAACTCACTTAAGCCCGGGGGGACTTTTGTTGCTTATCAGTATTCCCTTCAATTGAAAAAGCATTTATCCGATAAATTTATTATTGAAAAAATCGAGTTTGTGCCATTCAATTTCCCTCCAGCTTTTGTATATACGTGTCGAAGGAAAGAAACGCTATAACTAAATAATGAAACCATTTTTGATCATAAAGAACCAAAGAAGGAGCATCATGCCATGCATACCGTGCTTGTTGTTGATGATGACTCGGAAATTAGAGATGTCATTCATGTATATTTGCGAAATGAAGGATATCGTGTCGTTGAAGCGACAGATGGTCTTGAAGCTTTAAATGTCATACAAACATCCTCCATCCAGCTTGTCATTTTGGACGTGATGATGCCTCAAATGGACGGGATCAAAACCTGCTTTAAAATAAGGGAAATATCGAACATTCCGATTATTATGCTGTCGGCTAAGGAAGAAGATATTGATAAAATCACAGGCCTTACGACAGGTGCTGATGATTACATGATCAAACCCTTTAATCCGTTAGAGCTGCTTGCTCGAGTTAAAGCCCAACTGCGGCGACAATCACTAATTGGAAAAGAAGAATATCATTCGCTTATCCTTATTAAAGATCTTGTCATTGATAAGAGCAAGCATTCCGTAAAGCTCAAAGGAAATGATATTTCGTTGACCCCTCTGGAGTTTGCTATTCTGGTGCTGCTTGCAAGCCACCCTGGGCAAGTATTCGGCGCTGATAAAATTTACGAAAGTGTCTGGAAAGAGCCCTATGGATATTCAGATAATACGGTGATGGTCCATATTCGTAATTTAAGAGAAAAATTGGAGGAGTTCCCAAGAGATCCTCAATATATTAAAACTGTATGGGGAGTAGGCTATAGAATTGAATGAACATATCAAAAAGCCAAAACGCAAAAAAAAGATTCAGGTTCACATTTTGAGCAGAATAGCACTAAGTATAATCATATCCCTTGGTATAAATAATCTTATTATTATGCTTTTTTTAAAAATTAGTACAGTCATGGAATCGACTTGGTTTCGCAATTTCTTTCCATATCTGATTACCCCATTATTTATGCTTATATTTATTTTCACTTTTTTGATTTTGACAAGACGCCTCGTTAAAGACTTAATCAACTTGGAACGTGGACTGCAAATTATTTCTGAAGGGGATTTGAGTTATCGGGTATACGTAGATCGTCAGGATGAGATCGGCCGGGTTGCCAATAACATCAATCGAATGACGGAACGTTTAGAGCAGCAGATTGTGAAAGAACGTGATTTGGAAAAATCCAAGATGGAGATGATCACAGGTATTTCACATGACTTGCGTACGCCTCTGACAAGTATCATCGGCTATATCGAGCTTTTAAAATCCGAATCGTTTCAAGATAAGGATGAATATTCGCGCTTTGTTCAAAACACTTATAACAAAGCGATTCATTTGAAAAAGCTGCTGGATGACTTATTCGAATATACCCGGCTTAGCTCTATCGAGACTCAACTGGGTTTAAAGATGATTGATGTGCATCAACTGCTATATCAATTGCTTTTTGAATTTGAGCCTATTGCCCAAGAGAATGATATCCATATCGAAAAAGAGATTGGTGACACTCCCCTTCTGGTTCGCATAGACAGCGAAAAAATTGCAAGAGCCATTGATAATCTATTGATGAACGCTCTAAAATACTCCCTAAAGCCGGGAACCATCCGCATTTTTATGAAAACGGATAAGAATCATATAACGATTGTAATAGAAAATAAAGGGCAGCCCCTCACTCAGGAGCAACAACTTAAACTCTTCGACCGCTTTTATAAAGTGGATTATTCCAGACGCAGCGACGGCATACAATCTGGTGCTGGGCTCGGCCTTTCGATTGCCAGAAACATTATTGAACTGCATGGAGGAACCTTAACACTCGATCATATAACCAACATTTTCAAGTTTAAGCTGACTCTGCCTTTGGAAGACAGTATCATAAATCCAAAATGATTAAAATTCATTGCTATCATTAACTTATGCAATTGTTGCAGCCGCCTCCTTATATTAACCTGAGTACAGGTTATCACTATTTTGTATTTGGGGGGTCCACATGAGTCAGACGATCATTTATCCAGCACCGGAGGGTGCCATTGGTTCAGATAACTATCGCGTTCGCGTTCGGCCAATCGGAGGAGGGTGGCAAGAGCTGTTCGTGTACGAAGTCAAGGTGGATATGCATAACGTTCGGAAGGCTTCCATGGCTTATTTTGATATGGAGGGCACGGTTGAGGTAGAAATCGACTGCTGCTTCACGCCTATAGTCAGCGTCGTAGTACGCCCTCTATCGACTGGCATTCAGGCTGAATATAGCAGCAATACCATTCGCTTCACATTGGATCGACCTGAAAAGTTATCGATTGAGGTTAATGACGAACGCTTCCGCAATCTGCATCTATTCGCCGGTAAGCTTGAGCTTACAGCACCTAAGCCCGGTGATCCCGGTGTGCTTGTGCTGGAGAGCGCCGGAAAACCTGTTATTCACCGAACCGAGGATATTTTAAAATTAGCCGAAACCCCGACAGCTGAGACGGGGCACGCGCCCGATGTGATTTATTTTGCTCCCGGCATGCATTATTTAGAAGAAACGATACTCCGTATTCCTTCAGGCAAAACGGTTTATATTGCTGGGGGCGCCATCGTTGTCGGCTCGCTCGTCTGCGAGCATGTTGAGGATGTAACCATTAGAGGAAGAGGCATCTTATACCTATCCGATTTCCATCGCTACTCGGCTTTCCGTGGCGTACGTATTGTATTCTCACAAAATATTCAGGTTGAGGGGCTTATATTGATCGATCCGCCCCATTACAGCATTTATATTGGAAAGTCCTCTCATATAAGCATTAGCAACTTCAAATCCTTCAGCACAAGAGGCTGGTCAGATGGCATCGATATGATGGCTAGCTCCGATATAGACATTGATGATGTTTTTCTGCGGACATCGGATGATTGCATCGCTATTTATGGAACTCGCTGGGATTATAAAGGAGATACGCGCCGCGTGCGTGTCCGCAATTCGGTGCTATGGGCGGATGTCGCTCACCCGTTAATGATCGGAACCCATGGTGATCACCAGTATGACGGAGATACGATTGAGGATATTACCTTTGAGAATCTGGACATCCTTGAGCATCACGAGCCCCAAGAAAATTATTGGGGGGCGCTAGCCATTAATGCGGGGGATAAAAATACGGTTCGCCATGTGCTGTACGATAATATCCGCGTCGAGCCGTTCGAGCAAGGACAGCTGATCGATATCCGGGTCGTTCACAATGCTGATTATAATCCTGTACCTGGCAACCGTATCGAAAATATTACGTTCCGCAATGTCGCTTACAATGGAGACAATAGCAATCCCAATCGGATATACGGATTCGATGAAGAAAGGCCTGTCGAAAATATTACTTTTGTTAATCTCCGCATCAATAACAAATGGATTAGCGATGCTTCTGAGGGCCATTTTCAAATCAATGCATTTGCCAAAAACATCAAGTTTTTGCCCAATTAATCTGAAACAGCCCCTTCGTCACCGAATGACGGAAGGGGCTGTTATTTGCGCTATATGCCGCTGTCTACCGCTATCGCCGTTAATTAGCTAAATTCTCGCTTGCCAGAAGCGGAACTGAAGAAAGCTTATAATCGGTTAAACCGCCACTTCTGGGAGGGACCTCCATTGTCCGTCCATATTTGCACATTCGTTCCGTTGGCCGTTCCATTCCCCGTTACATCGAGCGCTTTGCCGCTATTTGCATCCATGAGTTTGAACGAGCCGTCTGCGTTGTCTACTATTTTCCAGCTCTGATTAACTCCGCCGTTATAGCTCCATATTTGCACATTCGTCACATTGGCTGTTCCTTTGCCGCTTACGTCCAGTGCTTTGCCGCTTTTCACATTGATTAGCCTGTATGTGCCATCACTGTTGCCCGTAACGGTGAAACGCTGATGATCACCGCTGTTATTTTGCCAAATTTGCACATTGGTTCCATCCGCCGTGCCCCCGGAAGCAACGTCCAGCACCTTTCCGCTGTTTGGATTCATGAGCACATAGGTCTCGCCTGATAACACAGGGCTTTGTGTATATAACAATGTCGTAAATGGTTGATGATCAGTCTGAATCCCTTCCGGCTGGGTAGTGGCTACCAATGCTTTCGTGTTGTAGACTGGATCAGCTGCTTCGGCATCCGCCAAGCCTTTGACTCCATGGTAATGGCTCCCTATCATATTATATATTGGCCTTATTTGCTCCCTGCCCGATGGGGATACGACTGGCTCGTTTCTCCAATCATACGTATAAATAGGGGTAAAGGGTACTGTGCCGCCCTTCAAATATTTGGCCGTATATTCCGCTCCTTTGAGAATGATGCGGTTCGAATATTCGTACAAATCCTCATAAGACGAGTCCTTTTTATGCTGATAATACGATATTTGTGCCATCGTTGCGAGCAGGCCGATCCCTAGCTGGGTATGCGGCTGATCCCTTCCGCTTTCCTCAGACTGCGCCAAATTAGGATCGCTTGTCGTTCTAAGATAATTGGTAACACGGCCATTGTGATTGCCATTTTTAAAGGCATCAACCGCTTCATTATACATGGCTGTATCGTCCAGCAGCACACCTATGGCCATAATCGAGACCATAGCGGCAATGTCCTGATTGCCACGGTAATAGTAGGGAAAAGCGGTACCATTATTTTTACCCTGATGATTAAGTAAGAAATTGTGCAAAGGGGGATAAAAATAATTGCCCAGCATCTGCTTGGCCGCCGCCAATTTCCCAGCGTTTACCCAGGCGCTGTCATCCTTTAAAAGATCCGCTGTCGCTGCAAAGCGGTAGCCTGTCAATCCCGCCAGCAGTTGGTTTTCATCGCCGCCTACTGGCGTGTTTACTGTACTGGACCAAGCATCTAATATTTGCTGCGCTTTCAATTTTGCCTGATTCGCTTCCGCAGCATTGCTGGACACCTTCCATATAACAGCTTGAACAAGCGCCGCCTCTGAATCGTTGAACAGCTGGCTGTTGCCTGCGTTCAATTCAGGGTGGCCTCCCCATCTTGCCGGTGCCGGGACCGGATTAGGCATGTAGGAGGCAGAGGCGAATGAGGATGATTTCCCGGCATTCCATGCCTCTATCCACGGGCTCACCCCAGCCGCCACCCTTTGCTTGGCACGATCAAAGTCATCCTTCGAATACAAAATTCCTTCATGAGTAAATGCAGATACCAAATCGGCTGCTTCTGCGGTTAATTGCAGCTTCCGATCGACCAGTACATGGGTGCCGCCTGTTCTTAACGCCATAATGGCTTCCTGCTCGCGGACAACCAGGCTCGCCAGCGCTGACAGCACATTGGCAGCTGCCGTATCGACCTCTTCCTGCGTCGCTTCTGCTGATGCCAGCAGCGGCTCAGCGGCAGCGACGACTATATTCAAATGCGCTATGCTTTCGGGTGTATATACGCTGTCCACAACGGAAGAGGCTTGATTAAGCGCCGCTTCGAGCTCCGAAATATCCACTACCACCTGCTGCCCTATCAGCTTTAAGCTCTCCAGAGCTGTGAGCAAAGCGTCAGAAGCAGCATCAATCTCAGCTTGGGAGGCATCCGCAGCGACTGCTGCCGCTTGTGTTCTTTTCTCCTGCATCGCCGCTATGCTCTCTTCTGTGTAAAGCTCCGTATCAACAGCGAATGATTCCGCCAGCAATAGCGAAAGCAGCGTATGATCCTTCACCTTTTGATAAAACTCAATCTCGGCTACATTCGAGTTATTAGCTGCTGAGTAATAGCGCAGATAACGAAAGGACTGCTCCTCCGCGATCGGCACCGAATGCCATTCAGCCTTGCTGACACCGCTGATTGTATGAAGATTAATCCAATTCGCATCATCATTGGAGCCTTGGAAAATTGCGCCGTTTACCCGCGTAATATGTGTACTTCGCGGATAAAAGCGAATGCTGCCCATGCTTTCTTCCTTTCCTTGGCCCAAATCAATGCGAATCCAGCTCGGATTATTTTTGGTATCGGTAAAGGTTGTCAGGCTACCGTCGAAGGCTCTCCAGCCATTCTCGGCTGCTCCTGCCGAATTATCCCAAGAAACGGTAGAGGCAGCCACCATAGAAGCGGCAATATTAATTTTCTCCGCAGCGATGGTCGTTAAGGCCACAAGCGTTAATTCGGCCTGGGCAAGCTGGGCCGCCAGCTGCTTTTTGTCAGCGTCCGGCTGCTTCAGCTCCTCCTCATTCAGGCTCACCGTCTTCATGTAACGGTAATAGCTGCCTTTGGTATACAAGGCTGGCGGCAAAATATGATACCCAACCTTCAAATCCAGCTTTTGACTGACGTTATAGAAACCATTGCTTGCCTGGAAGACAACCGAATAATTTCCTGCATCCACCTGACCCGGCGTCCACGAGAAAAGGCCGGTTACGGGATCAAACACCGCGCCTGCGGGTAAATGGGTGGCAGTCAGCACAATTGCCTCGCCCGTCGGATCGGATGCGACGACATTGTACGTGTAGGCTTGCGTTGCGGTCAGCGCTGCTTCCGTATCCATTGCAATAAGCGGCTGCCCTTTTACGATAAGCCTTGTTGTAATGGAAGAGGTTTTTCCGCCTGCTGAAGCGGTAAGCGTTACCTCATGTATGCCGCCCTGCTCCTTGGCAGGAACCCACGCAAACTTGCCATTTTCCGTATTGAAGGTGGCACCGGCAGGCAAATTCTCAACTCCCAGCTCAAAACCTTCAATGCCTCTCGTCTCATGAACCTGAAAGGCGATAGACTGGCCTGCAATAATGGTCTTATCTCCTATTGGAGCAAGAACGGGCACGCCCTCCAAATAATGCAGCCCTTCCATGGCCGTGAGCAGCACAGCTGCGGCTTCATCCAGTTCCTCCTGCGTGGCATTGGGATTGTCGGCTGCAGCTTGGGCGACAATTGCAGCGTCTGCCAGAGCAGCCAAGCTTTCAGACGTATAAAGCTCATCATTTAAACGAGCCGCTTCATTCAGCAAATAAGCGAGCAGCGTCGCATCCTTGCCAATCTCAAGCCATTCAATCTCCGCATAGTTGGAATACCCTGCGTGATTGTCATAGATTCGCAAATAACGGAATGCCGTTGAATCATTATTGATACCCGAATAAAATTTATATTCCGAGGCACCTGTAAAGACAAGAAGGTCGGTCCAATTTATACCGTCCTGCGATCCTTGAACGATGCTGCCGTTCACCCGGGTCACATAATTCGTTCTGCCATGATAACGGACCGTGTCTACCACCTTCTCATTGCCTTCCCCAAAATCCACATCGATCCAGCTTTCCGCCAGCCTCGCATTGCTAAAGGTATCCAAGCTGCCATCAAAGGCATACCATCCGTTCTGGGCCTCGGATATATTATCGTTCCCGTAGCCTTTCGTGGAAGCTTTCACCATGGAGGGCAGCAAAGGAATTTTCGTCAGCAGCGTCCTGAACGAAATCAGCTCTTTTTTCGCTGCATAGATTTCATGAATAAGCTGTTCTTCGTCAAAGTCGGGCTTGGTCATATCAGCTTTGATGCGGTCCAGTTCTTTATGGAACAAATAAAAGCTGGCCCGTGTATAATCTTTAGCTGGCAGCCCCTCCGCTTCGGCAAGGACGAGCGCTAGACCATCCGCATAAGCAGAAACAGCAGCAGAGAATGGACTAGGAGATCCGTCACCATAAATAGCTAAAACCTTGTAGTGCACACTGCCATATTTTAAGCTAGCTTCCTTATAGGACGTCTGCCTCGTACCCGCAGCAACCTCTGTCCAAGGGGAGCCATATTCCAATTCCAGCGTGCCTGCTTTAAATACTGGATTGATGGCGCTCGCGGCCGCATCATTCGTCCGGTACAGCTGGAAGAAGGCTGCCTGCTTCGGTTTGTTCCAATAGACAGTGACCTGGTCTTTGGCTTTAATGATATAAGGAGCGATCGTATCACTCTGTATTTCCTCCACCGTCACCTCGCTGAATTGCGCTTGCTCAGCCGAGACAACGCCTGAATAAATGGCGTATGCGAACGGCGTAAACATTTTGCGAACAAATTCCCAAGCTTCCCCGTCCTTGGATACAAAAGCAGAAACGGACTGCGAAGCATAGTCGCGAACCAGCTTAATGTAAGGATAATCAGCTGCCTGATAGCCTTGCAGGCCGGCATTTAACGGACTTGCTTTTAAATTTGACCATTGATGCTGGGAATTTCGGGTACGGTTTTGCAGGACAAGCTTTCCGCTTGCATCTGCTCCAAAATATATATAGCGCGTATTGGAAGCAAGAGCTTCCCGGAGCATGATTCCGCTTGCGCTGCCTGCATGGCTGTCCATCCTCGCACTTGTCGCGAAGCTGCCAGCCGCTGCTTGATTGACGAAATGCAAGGAGTCATGTATAGCTCTCCCGTCAGGCTTATAATCATCGCCATCACCCAGACCCGAGCCGTTCGCAGATGCTATAGCGATAGAATTGCCATTAACCGTTGCCATTCCTGTTGTGCTGCTGCCCAGTTGGTCATCGCGCCATACCGTTTCTGCAACGATAGATACGGGTGCAGCTAATATGACTTTAGCACGATAGGAATCCCAGCCTGCTCCGTTGTCATTAACGGCCGCTACCTTGTAATAGTATGTGCTGCCGTTCTGGGCAGTCGTATCCTTATAGGCATTTCCGGTCACGCCCGATGCAATAACCTCATAGCTGCCATTTTCTGATTCCGAACGTGTAATCGTATAGGATTGTCCACCGGATGTTGTTTTCCAGCTCACTTCTGCATAACCATTTCCGGCGAGCGCATTAGCAAAATCAACATGCAGCGGCTTAGGAGCCAGTTCAGCTGCAGCTGTTAGTTTCAGCACCATGGCAGATTTATGGGCAACTGTAACTTTTCCATTAACAATAGGAACAGACTGGCCCGACACTAAATCGAGTACCGTATTGCCTAGATAATCAGCAGGCATCTCGACCTCAAAGGTTTGTTGATTGCCGAAATCGTCGCGAGTCGTGTTAAAAATCATAAAATAGCTGCCGTATCTGGCTGTCAATAAATCAGGATAGCCGGAATAGGCGTGATCCACTTCAAAATTGTCCCTTACAACTGTGCCTACGCCTGGCTGATAAGTTACTGGCGCAATTTCGCCGGCGAGCGCCTGTGGCGCACCGCTTACATTGGTCATCTGGTCTGACATAAAGTCGACATCGACATTATCCAATCGAAGATAATAATCCTCATATTGAAACTTGCCATTCGTTGCCACCTGCACGATATTATCATGGTCCGCATTCATAACATGAAGGCGTCCATTGCCTGCAAAACCGCGGTTTCGTTCATTCAATGCGCCGAATATCGTCGTGTTTCCATCTTTCAACGAGATGAATAAATTATCCAAATCCACCCAAGCAAACTGCTCATAATCGCCCGGATCTACACCAAGCTCAGCGATTTCCTGCTCCGTATAATAATCAAAATCTGTCTGAGGGTGAACAACCCCAGCTATTGCGCTGTCAAAACGGTCATATTGTGCCCGATCAGCCGTTACATAGCGGTACGTGTCTGCAACCTGATAGTCCACTTTATTTTTAATCGCAGCAAAATTATTGAACAGCTGGTGATCGGCCAGCTGCTGCTGTACATATCCGACAGCCTCCTTTGCATATTGCCATGTTGCCTCCCATTCAGGCCCCGTATAGTTCTGCTCGTTCCGTATCATATATTTCTCCAATGAGGCGTATAACAGCGCTTTTCCTTCCGAATGCCTCGTCGCATAGCCGTACACGCCGGGCAGTCCTGGATTTCGTTCGTCCGTCACCTGCTCCATTCTCATAATACGTTTTCCGTCGTCATCCAGACTTGTATACCTCGTATAACCACGGGCATGGAGATTTTTTAAAGCCAGCTTCAAAATCTCATCATTCAATTGCTCGTCGCCTGCGTGCTCTGCTGTTTTGAAGACGTATTCCGGCAAATAGTTGGCTGCCTCGCCATAATTGGCGACATAATTATTTTCCCTGGTGAGTCCCGCTTCAGATATGCCCGTAAAGTGCTCGCCAAGCGGCAGCCGCCTTACCACCTTGCCTTCCGCATCAAGCTTGCTTTGCGCCAGTCCTTTCCCGACAATTTGCACAAAATCGTCTGTAAACTGCGCCGTTGCATCATGATAGAACAAGGAATGGTACAAATCCAGCTCCTCGCCGCTCGGGCCTACAAGCACCTCTTCGCCCAAAAAGGGTCTCGCTCCAAGCGCCTCCAGCAATATTTGATGGCTGCGCTCCTTCCCTTCATAGAAGGAAGAGCCTACCATCCGCAGTCCCTCATGAGCCTCCCAGGCCCCTTCGTACGTATAGAGAATTTGATTATAAATATTGGACAGCCTTGCACGCGCAAAATCAAAGTTGGCCTTCAGCACCCGCTCCCATGCTTCACGCCTCGTCAATTGCCCGCCCTCCCCATCCACGCCGGCAAGGGAAAATGGTCCTTTAATCGTACCGGTAACGAATGGCTGATCCAAAAAAGCCTCATAAGCGGCGTCACCGTAAACATCGTCATCGTGAATGAAGTTCTCGACAATGTACAGCGCCTCGCCCAACGCGCCATAATAGCCGCCCCAGTCGCCTTGATGCCCGCCTCGCAATACGAGTCTCGTATCTCCGTAATAGTCCTTTACATGATTATCAATCGTTTTGAAAATACGCTCCAGCGCCGCTTTTTTGAGTGCTGCCGTATTAGCCGGAGACCAGTCATAATGCAGCGAATTCGCATAAAATCTTAATTCATCCTGATAACGGACAATCGACAGCTTGCCGGCAGCGCTATTGTCCATTCTCGCTGAATAACTGTTGAATAAATCGATTTGCCCCTGCGTATAGCCGCTAAGTAGCGCCTGCTTCTCGGCCTCCGTTTTATCGGGAAGCAGAATGGATGCTGCATGCTGCGTTAATTTCTCGCCTTGCTGTTCTCCTTCGACATTCAAGTAGGCCTGCGTATGGGTATACGCATTATAATAACCCCTTGAAATCGCTTCCATTTTTCCACTAGCGTTTAACGTTTTAATTGTAATCTCAACCTGGCTTCGGCCGAAGGTGCTCTCTAGAGGAAGCATCGTCGTATTGTAATAGAAGCGATTAGGAAGAGATCTGCTCATGCCCATGTTAATCGCTTCGTAGTCTCCTTTTCTTAAGTAGCCGATTTGCTCTCCATTTATATTGATTGCGCTTACATAATTCGAGACGTCCTCTCCGGAAAACTTCACTGTTAAATAGTTTTGCTCGGCAGGGTCAACCTCCATTGTAAAAGTCAAATCCCCGCCCTGCCCTTCCAACGGCGCTCTTGGGTTTGATACCCGTGCAGATTCACCTAAAAGACCGACGATCGAGCTTGTAAAAGCACCTGAAAAACGATGGGCGTTTTCAGACGCCGCTTGGCCAAAAATCAGTTTATCGGTATAGGCATCCGAAGCCTCCTGGATCACTGGCTGGCTTTCGGCATGCACGACCGAGGCTTGCAGCGGTACGGCCAACTGGAACAGCAAAGCAGCGGCTAGACAAACGGCTGCCACTCTTGAAAAGGATGGAACGCAAAACCACAGCGGCTTTGAACTCCTGCGATTGAAAAGGCTCATTTTCTTCCTCCTTCATTCTTCAATATAAGTTGTTTCCGAAACGATCGATAATGATCTGTTATCGAACTGTTATGAATCAGTTATGAATCAGTTACGGGCCTGTTATGAGATGTTATGGAGAAGTGATAGTTAGAAGCTGGGACATCAACCTAAGTTAATGTCCCAGCTTCCCTTTTCTTATTTACCGCCTGCATCCAAATAAGCCTGCACTTGCTTGAGCACTTCCGCACGTACCGTCTCTAGTCCGGAATCGCGCATTTGTTTGTTTAAGCTTTGCGCCATTTCCAGCCAGTTTTTCTCGTATCCTACCTTGAGAATTTGCTCGACCTCATCAAATTTAGGCTTGATTTTGGCAAGCTCTGTCGCTACCGGCTTCGAATCGAAGATAAAGCCCGAAAGCGCAATTTGGAAGTAGTTTTTGTTATCAAGCGCATACTGCAAATAGTTCATCGTAGCCGGGTCCTGATCCGAATTCAGCCTCGACAAGCTCGGATTCCAGGTAAGCTCATACGGCTGGAACTGATATTTCGTCGTATTTGCCGTTGTTTTGTAGCCATTGTCGCCATCAGCTACCCAGTGCTCGCCCTCAATGCCAAGCTCGAATAAATCATGGTTGGCCTTGCTGCTGAACAGCCAATCAAAAAACTTCATCGTGCGATCAATATTTTTGGAGCTTGCTGGAATCACAACGCTATTGTTCGCGCGGAAATCTGTACGAATAGCTCCTGGCTTCATATTGCGAGCATCCTCGCTCTCATACACGAACGGCTCGATATCCAGCCCTGTACCGTAAGCCTCTTGCAGCTTTTGCCGATCTCTCGAAATTCCGCCAATCGTGCCTTCTCCAGCGCCTCCCTTATCTGAGACGACACCTGTTGCTGGAGCTAGAGCATCCTTGTTAATGTACTTGCTCCAGTCCACCCGCTTTTGGAAGTGTCCGTAAATCGAATCATGCGTATTGAACGGCGCAGGGAAGCTCGCAAATTCGGAATCCGGATCACCCAATGTTGCCGCGCCGATAACCTTCTTGCCATCCTCCGACAAAGCGACGCTGAAAGGGATGCCTCCGGTAAAGGAATCGCTTCCAACCGCTGCTAAGCGAATATCTGTCCGCCCATTTTCGGAAGGCGTGAACAGTTTATGAAAGCCGCGGCCTCCTAAGGCGAGTGGCGTATAATCAGGCTTCTTTTCTTGAACCTGCTGAAGATAAACTTCTAATTCCTCCAACGTTGTAATCGGGCCTAGTCCCAATTCCTCGCGAATATCTTTGCGGATACTGATGACGTTAAGATCGGTATAGTAGTACGTAAGCGGAATCGTATAAAGATGGCCGTTAATTTTGTTGGCTTCAACGAACTCCGCTGGGAATGCCGCTTTCAGCCCTGGATATTCATCATTGTTAAAATATTTATCAAGCTCTGCATAATAGCCGAGGCTGACATGATTGTACAAATTCATCCACCCCGCATCGAACATGACGTCAACGGCTTCGCCTGTCGACATCTTCAATTGCATTTTTTGCCGATGATCCTGAGGCGTGTTGTATTCAAATTCGATCTTCGTATTAATCGAATCCTTGCTCACTTCCTCGAACTTAGCGAGAACCTTATCCATATCCGCAGGTTTATCGCCGAATAGCATGAACTTCAAGGTCACCGGATCAGGTACTGCTGCATCTGGATTACTCGTACCCGCCGTCTCACTGCTGCTTGGAGAAGGCTTCCCGCTCGTATTGCCATTAGTTCCGGTGCTGCCGTTGTTTCCACTGCATGCCGCCATTAAAAATAGCACCATAACCAGCGCTGCCGCGATAAACATTTTTGCTTTCATTGTTTTTCCTCCCTTTTTTTGTGCTGCTGAATCTATCTACATCTATCTAAAATCATCCTGCGATGAGATTAGCCTTTGACTGAGCCAACGAGCAGCCCTTTTACAAAATATTTTTGCAAAAACGGATAGAGGAATATGATCGGACCGATGGTCACGACTGTTGTTGCGAGCCTTGAGGTCAGTGTCGGGACAATATAGCCCGGAGCCGTTACGCCTGAAGCAAGATTGTTAGCAAATGCCGCATTATCCAAAATCCGTTTGATCAAATATTGCAGCGGAAACAAATCTTCATTCGAAATGTAGAGCATCGCCTCAAACCATTTGTTCCAAAAGGCGAGCGCATAGAACAGGCTGATCGTCGCAATGGCCGGCAAGGAGATCGGAATCATAATGCGGAACATAATATAAACATCATTGGCCCCGTCAATCTTGGCCGATTCACCTATCGATTCATCAATGGAATTAAAAAAATTACGCATGAGGAACATATTCCATGGGTTAATAAGGGCGGGAATAATCAGCACCCAGATCGTATCCTTGAGTCCTAAATATTTGGAAATCAGCAGGTATGTAGCAACCAGACCGCCATGAAACAGCATCGTAAAAAAAACATAGAAGTTAATCGAATTGCGATATTTGAGCGATTTGACAGATAGCGGGTAAGCAAGCGCACAAGTCACAATCATCGCCAATACCGTTCCGACGACCGTCACAAAAATCGTGACGCCATAGGATTTATAAATCGTGCTGTCCTTAAGCAGAAGCTTATAAGCTTCAAGGGAAAATTCCTTAGGAAGCAGCGTAAATCCGTTTCTAATGATGGAGCCCTCCGTGGATAATGAACCGCTAATGACGGTCATAAACGGGATCAGGCATACGAGAGCAAATACCGTAATTCCGACATACATGAGCGATAGGAGCAGCCGGTCTCCAGCGCTTTCTTTTATCATGCTACGCCTCACCTTTTCTGATAGATTTATTAAAAGAGCGCCGAATCAGGCGAAAATTTCCGTGCCAATTGGTTTACCGTTACGACCAGCACGAAGCCTACGATGGATTGAATCAGGCCGACGGAGGCAGCCATGCTCACATTGCCCAAATCCACCAGCGCCCGATACACATAGGTGTCGATGACGTCAGTTGTCGGATAGAGCAGCGCATTTTTTCCTACGATCGCATAAATCATGCCGAAATCCCCGTAAAAAATGTTCCCCATGGCAAGCAGCAGCAGCAGCATGACCGTTGGTTTCACCATCGGCAGCGTAATATGGCGGATTTTGCCCCAGCGCGTGGCGCCGTCCATGGAAGCCGCTTCATAAATTTCCGGATTAATGCCCGATATCGTAGCCAGATACACGATTGAGCCAAAGCCTGCAGCATGCCACAGCTTGATGATGACGAGAATAAGCGGCCAATACGCAGCCGTGTTATAGAAGGCAAAACCTTCTAAACCAAAATCCCTCAGGATTTGGTTGATAAGCCCCTCTTTGTACAAGAGGAACGAGGTAGCAAAGGTCGCGACCACCGTCCAGGACAAAAAGTTCGGCAGGGTCACAATCGTTTGTGCGATCCGTTTAAAATATTTTCCTTTCAGCTCGGAGAAGATGATGGCGATGATTAATGAAGCAAGGGTGCCGAAGCCAATAAATAGGAAATTTAGAAACAAGGTATTAAAGACAACACGATACACATCGCTGGATTCCAGAAAAAACTGAAAGTTTTTAAAGCCAACGAATTCGCTTTTCAAAATCCCCTTCACCGGATTGTAATTTTGAAAGGCAATGACGATCCCAAACATCGGCAAATAGGAAAAAACAAACAGCAGCAGAATACCGGGCAGTGTTAACAAATACAGCAAATGATTTTTTCGAATCTCCTTAAAAAAAGAGGGCTTCTTGTTGAGCGTGATCCGCTTAATTGCTTGGTCTTGACGCGCTATGGAATTTTCCATGCTGAACCTCCTTTATCTGATTGTTGACTATGTAAGCTCCAACTGGCTCCTTTATTATTTCGTTTCGGGCTGTTTGAGGCTAGAATTCAATCTAGGCAAAACCATGTTTATTACCATTTCTGGACTATCTAATCTCACTTTTTCTACCGAAAACGAACAAAAAAGGGCCGCCCACGCCGTCATGAAATGACTTTGTGGGCTAACCCTTATCTAATGGCCTCCGCTATCGATATAAGCCTGTACCTGTTTTATAAACTCTGCCCGGATCTTTTCCAGTCCCAGCATGCGAAGCTCCGCATTCAGCTTGCTTGCCTCTTCTCGCCAGTTAGGCTCAAGCCCTGCCTGCGTGATGAGATTGAAAGCCTCAAAGCGCGGCTGCACCTTCGCGATTTCTATTTTCACCGGTTCGGGATTAAAAGTAAAACCGCTTAAGGCTACCCGATAATAAGAATCCTCGCTTGCCTGATATTGCAAATATTGCAGCGTCTGCTCGTCATGATCGGCATTAAGACGGGATAATAACGGATTAAGCGTCAATTCGTAGGCGGGAAACAAATAATCCTTCGCATAAGGCGTCATCTCATACATATGGTCGCCCTTCTTGTTCCAGTGCAGTCCTTCAATACCTAGCTCGAATAAATCATGATTGGCCTCACTCTCGTACAGCCAATTTATAAACTTCATCGACTCTTCCTTATGCCTAGAAAAGATAGGGATGACGATATTGTTCCACGCTTTATAGGAGGTTCCTATCGCCTTCGGCTGCAACGTGCGGGCCGCATCATTATAAACAAAAACCTCCAAATCCGCTTCCGGCACGGCTCCCTTCAGCCGCTGCTTTATTTTTGAAATGCCGCTTATGGCCCCTTCTCCCGCAGCCGCTTTCCCCGTAACGACCAGATCCTCTACATTGCTCAGCACATCCGCCGGAATGAAACGGCTAAATTCCACCCTCTTATCATTGTGGCTGTAGAAGTAATTGGATTGATTAAACGGCGCCGGCAGCTTAGCGTAGTCGGCCTCTGGGTCTCCTATTGTTGTTGCGCCTAAAACCTGCTTGCCATCGTCAGACAAGACTAAATTAAATTCGACGCCAGTCCCATAAATAACATGAGGCACCGCTCGAAAACGAGTCTGCTTGTCTTTAAAATTATAAAACATATCAAAAAATCCGCGATTGCCAATTCCGAATGGAATGATTTCCGGATTGTTTTGCTCGACCTTTTCCAAAAAGACTTGGAACTGCTCCATATTTTGAATAGGAGGCAGCCCATATTTCTCGCGTAAATCCTTCCGAATGAAAATTGTGCCAAAATCCGTATAATTGCTCGTCAAAGGAATCGTATACAGGCTACCATTGATGCGATTGGCATCCAAAATCGCCTGCGGAAAAGCCTGCTTCAAGCCCGGATACTTGTCATTTAGAAAATAATCGTCCAAGGGCTGGTAATAGCCTTGTCCGATGTTCTGCTCCAAACTCATCCAGGAAGCATCAAACAGCATATCAATCTGCTCGCCTGCAGCCATTTTCAATCTCATCTTCTGATTGTAGGTATCGGCTATATCCCAGGAAATGTCCAGCTTGATATGAAGGGTATCTTTCGTTAAACGCTCGAATTCCGCCAAAATTTTGTCCATATCGGCTGGCTTGCTCCCGAAGAACATCACCTTTAAGGTGACAGGATCACTCGCTTTCTCTCCTTGCTTTACCGCCGCATTTTTTAAGTTTTTGGCAGAGCTTCCTTGGCAGCCCGCTGCAAGAAGAAGACAAATCATCACAAGTATAAGAACTAAGCTACGATTTGATAAATGACTTGCCTTCACGATTCATCCCCCTATTCATTGCAAAATAAATGGCTGCATCAGCCTTCTTGGGTTTGTATATCCTTCAATTTGTCGATCAATTGGTATTCCTTGCGAAAATGAATCGGCGACTTTCCGGTATACTTTTTAAACGCGGCATAAAAATGATTTTTACTGGTCAAGCCGATCATTTCACATATTGTTCCTGCCAAATGGTCCGTTTCCAGCAAGAGCTGCTTTGCCTTCTCAAAACGATAATCGGTCACATATTGGGTAATGGATTTGCCCGTCTGATCTTTAAATATTTTGCGGGCATAATTTGTAGATAAGCCTACTTGCTCAGCCAACCCTTCCACCGACAAATTAGGATTATCGAATTCCTGTTGGATGAGGTCCGTAATGATCAAAACGACCTTGACGTTTTTTTGCGATGAATTTTGATCTCTCCGCTCCATGATTTGCTCGCATACCGCTTGAAACTCCACTTCCATTTGTTCAATCGTTTCTTGCTTTCTAATTTTCTCCGGCAGGGCAGAGATGCCGTTGTACATTAAATCCTCTTCGTTCAGCATGCCTTTGAAAATTCTGATCATGCTGCCGCACAGCTGGGATAGGAAAAACATAATTTCATCATAAGGATAACCCTTTAATTCATGAAAAAAATCGCCAATCGCCTGCTGGAGCTTCTCCCGCTCCCCCATCTTCAGGCTGTCCGTTATCGCTTTCTCGAAAGCGATCGGGTATTCATGCTCCTTCTGCTCATTAGTGCGAATATCCTCAGATGTTATGAAAGCATGATGACCATAAATCAGACGATAGCGGGACGCATGATAGGTCAAATTCCAGGAATGCGGAATTTCTTCTATTGTATGAACGACGCTGCCGACCGCAGCCGTCACGCTGATTTTCAAATACGAGGAAATGCTAGCCTGTACATCCTGAATGATTTTCAAAATAGCCTGCTGCGTAATCTCGCTTTCGGATGCCCAATGCAGCAGCATGACAATGCCATCGTCCTGATCGTCAAACACGGACGCTTGAAGCTGGCCTGCAATAATTTCCTCGGCAATATTAGCCGCAGCATATTTTATTAAGGACACATCCATTAAATCCATCCGTCCAAAATGCTGCTCGTAACCGTCCAAGCGAAGCATGCAAACTTGAAACAGGTCACCTTTAAATCGAATGCCTAGCTCTGAAAGCTGCTTATTATGCACATGCGGAACGTATCCGCCTTTCACAACGAACGTCAGCAGCTCTTTCCTTCTGGCAGGCTTATATCCCGAAATATTATGCTGCAAATCGCTCACTTTGCTTTCCAAATGCTGAAAGGATTTTGTTAAGAACTCATATTCATTAAGCTGTGCGCCATCGCGCAGCTCTCCAAGAGACGAGCCCACTCGTTTAATCAGCCGATGAATCGGGGTGTAAATTAAGCGAATGGAGAACAGCACCATCAGCGCCGCAATCGCGATAAAAATAACGGTCAGCCACACAATAAATTGCTTTAATTTATCTACCTTCGTGAGCAGGCTGTTTATCTCCGCCATGCCAATGAAGCTCCAGCCCAAAGAATCCGCTTTCATATATGAAATTAAATAGCTTTTGCCATCAATTTCTTCCCTCAATTCGCCTTTGCCGAATTTCGATTGAATCACTTTCTTAATATGCGCCTCGCTCCCCCAATTTTGGTTGATCAGGCTGGGATCAGAATGAGAGATGACAGTCCCTTCCTCGTTAATGATCATCGATAGAAGAGACTCGTTGCCAATGCCTTTCGTGACTAGATTTTGCAGCGTCTGCTGGTCCAGGTTTACAACAAACGTACTATCCACGATTTCTTTGGTCGCATATTTGGAATAAACGAGCGAGATCAGGTTTTTGTCTATTTTTTGATCCGATTTTAAGGCGGCCAAATGACGCGGTATAAAAATGCCCAGCTTGGACGTATTCGTATTTTTAATAATTTGCGTCATATCTTTATCATAAAAATCGTCTACTTTTTGCAGCATCGTCTCCGACGAGAAAACGGTATCATTTTCAAAATTATAAATATATATCGATTCAATTAACGGGTTGGCTGCCTTTAGGTCAATTAAATATTGATTAATTCGGTACGTATCCAGAACCGAGAACTGTTCCCCATACAACCCGTTAATAATATGCTCATTCCCAATATATACGGACGAAAAATAAGTATAGGTCGATGAAAGCAGCACATTCGCCGTATTAAAGGATTGATTGTTCATCGTCTCCACCGAGTCGAAAATATCATCGGTCAAATTCCCCGTCACTTTGTCGACGACAAGAAATGAAAAAATACCGATTAATATAAAACTGACGATTAAATAAGAGAAGATCATTTTTAACAACAACTTGCGCTGCTGCACGAATTGCTTTATACCCCACATTGATTCCTTGCCCCCCTGCTTGCTCGATTCCAAAACTACGAATAATAATGATGATATCATGCGCAGATAAGAGAAGGAACAATAATGGGGATTAACTGGAGGCCAGATCAGCAACGAATTTTAAAGAAATGTATGTAGGTTGATGATATTGGCTGAATTAGTACTTCGTTATACAAGCTTATGCTTGTGAACTCTATTAACCATTTCTGAAGATGCAAACATGATACTAAACAGGATCAGCAAAATAATGGGTACCATGAACATGCCGAATTGGCTTGCAATAATCCCCATTAATAATGGAATCAGAGTTGAACCCGTATAAGCGCTTGCCATTTCAAGTCCAATTACACTCGAAGAAGCTTTTTCCCCAAATCGTTCCGGTGTTGCATGAACAATACTAGGATAGATGGGTGCGCCACCTAGCCCTACAACAAACAAGGCTCCTGCAGCAATCCCATATGGAACTGGTAAAATAAGAATCAGCAGTCCCGCACAGCCAACTAACCCACCGTATCTTATAAGGCTTTTACTTGATACATAGGTCGAGAGAAATCCTGAAAAAATACGTCCTATTATGATGCCAATATAAAATAAGGAGGACAGAGCCGCTGCTTTCCCAGGAGAAATCCCTTTACTAGCTATAAAAAAGGATGCCATCCATAGACCTGCGGCTGTTTCCGAACCATTGTAACAAAGCATCGAAACCATGGACATTTTAACACCAGGGATTTGCAAAGCCTCTCGGTTGCTGACTGCTTTCTTTTCGTCGTCATTTCCTATCTTTCCGTTCTCCAAAACTTTCCACAAAGACAGCGATGCCAATAATATTGCCAATATAACAGTAAGTAATATCGCTATCGTAACGTATCCTGCACGCCAGTCACCTCCATTATCAAGCGAAAATGACATAACAATAGGTCCCGACATTGCTCCAACTCCCCAGAAGCAATGCAGCCAACTCATATGCTTGGCTTTGAAATGCAGCGCTACATAGTTGCTTAATGCTGCATCTACAGAACCGGCGCCTAAGCCCAAAGGAATTGCAAGAAATATAAAGAATAAAAACTCATTTGATACAGAAAATCCAAATAAGGCGATCGTTGTTGATAGGATGCTGAATAAAGTTACCTTACCTGTGCCGAACCTATGCAACAATCTGCTCGCAAATAAACTGGATATAACCGTACAAAATGAGATCACTAACGATATATAACCTGCCATTTCTGTTCTGGCGCCAATATCGAGTTTCATAACTGACCAAGCACTGCCTAGCAAGGCGTCTGGCAATCCAAGACCTATAAATGCAAGATAAATAACAATTAGCAGTAACGTAACCATCGTTGCTCTCCCCCTGTGTTTCCTCTTTATCGATGCTTTACAAGTTCTCTAAGTAAATGCGCACATGAAAGTTTAGTTCTATTCGCCTTTCTAATATGCTACAATCAAAAATTATAAACTTTAAAGTAACTTTAAAGTCAATATCTTAAGTAAAGGAAATAATATATGGAACCATTTATAAAGATCAGCGATGTCTCAGAAGCTCTCGGTGTGCCTACATCAACATTGAGGTTTTGGGATAATGAGGGCCTGATCCGCTTTGAACGCAACGACGATAACAACTACCGGAATTTTTCATACCAAACGATGCTCGATATTTGTGATATTATTTTTTTCAGAAGTCTTGAGCTCCCCCTATCTACAATCAAAATCATCAACACCAAGAGTGCCGATGATTTAAACTTATTATTGAGAGAAACAAAGACTGAATTGGAACAGAAAATCGCCTATTTACAGCAAGTGACCGAACGAATCGAAGCAAGAGAGAAAAATCTGGAAAAATATCAGCATATGCAAGCTCAACCACTGCGCGTAATAAAAGCCAAGCTATCACCAGTCCGCTCTTTTAATTTTCAGGATAAAGAAATGGTGCAGTTGTATTTGGATGACCCTGGTCTATCGGCCGATATACTTTCTGGTCCTTTGAATGATTCAATGGTCTGCGGCATGTTTGTAGATTCGGAGGTAAAAAATATTATACGCGAAGGTGACGATGAAGAAAGAAACTATCTGTATGGATTGCTCTGGATGAACCGAGACCAACAAATGAATGCAGAGGAATTTTGGAGCACTTCACAACGTTTGGGGTACAAGCCAGGTCATATTATTTGTAAATATCTTGTTTCAACCAAGGAAGAGGGACAAGAACTGCGTAATTTTTTTGAAGCATGGCTAGAGATTGATTAATTGATTCCCCTCTTGCCCGTCATACAGTCGTGCTAAGCACGAGTCGTGTTTGGGAAGCAGAAAGCCGCTCCATTAGAGAGCGGCTTTCTGCATTTGATAATCTTGGATAATCTTTGATAACCATTGATATCCTCGCGGATTCATTCATATTGTATTTTTATGAACCGCCAATCGTCATGATCATCGTGTCATACGGAGCTAATTTCAACGTTTGTTGCCCATATTCCGTATTAATTGTCGTGCTTTGAAGCTGATCGCTGTTGTTAATCGCAACGAGTATTTTACTTTCCGGATAATACGCACACTCCGTATATAAGTTATCTGTCATGTACTTCGTTTCGTGCAGCTCATTGCCGGCATAGCGGATCAGGTTCAGCAGCAAGCGGGTATTCTCTAAGCTGAATTCGAACGAAGGAAGGTAGATTCCCTTGCCTTTGCCAAAAGCATGCGTAGACAGGGTGATTTTTCCGTCCGTTTCATGCGCTACCGCAGCTGACCCGTCGGTAAGATAAATGCTCTTCTTAGCTGTTATGCTTGCCCCTTCAGGCACCAATCCGTGCTCGTCACGAGCCTCATAAGTCCACCTGCCATGAACAACTCTGGCACCAGTATCCTCATCCAGACCGAGAATATGGGCCATTCTGAAAAAGCTGTCATACCCTTCAACCGCCGAAGGCTGGTTAACTCCGATAAACGTACCACCCTCATACACCCATTTGGTCAGAATGTCCACGCATTTGCTGTCGTTCCAGTGCGTTCCTCCGCTCCATGCTGAACCGGCCGAACCAGCATTGATCACCACATGATAGTCCTGCAGTTTTCCCTGACGGATATCCTCAAAATCGATAAACGCCACCTCAACCGGCAATCCGGATAACGCCTCATTGATATGAATCAGATCATGCATATAGGTCTCATGGAAATGGCCGGACAGCGTCCACGATCTCAGCTTGCCCCAGCTGTGCAAAATGGCAACCTTCGTCTTGATCTGATACGGCTTGCCTTGCTGATGCAGCTCTTTGATTTCCCTGAATTCATTGGCAATCTTCTCGATATAATCGCAGAAATCCGGGTAAGGCTCTACCAGATGCAAGTATCCACCCAATCCTATCCGATCAATTGGCTCCCTTAGCAGGGCGCGACGGATATTGATCCAGTACTTTTTGGCATCCAGCGTAGGATCACCGCCCTCCATAAAGGTAGGCAGTCCGCCTAATCCGACCGGGAACAAATAAGGATGCAGCCGGATTTCATGCGTGTCCACTTTTATCCCGGAACACATCCGTGCTTCATAACCCGAGAATACGCATTTGATCATCCCGTCGAAGCCAAACTCCTGAAAGCGGTCATTATAAGGCTCCATGCCCACCCAGCTGTCATCATAGAAGACGTACGCTAGCTTGCCGTGCTTATGCACAATATCAATCAGCTGTTTGCTGAAGACGATGACAAAATCATTAATAAAAGCCATCCAGTCGAGCTTGCGCTGCTCCGCCGGAATATGACTGACGCGGTATTTGCCGCCATTTACAAAATCCTCAGCCGTCAGCGAATAGCCGTACTTTTTGGCGAACAGATCAAGCGCTTTTGCACTCACCGTGAAATCATATGAACCCCAATCCGAGAACAGATGGCGATTGCGCTCACTGCTGCCCCAGATCCAGGCAAAATTATAAAATAAGGAGGTGAACCGGACGACCGTTGTTTCCTTATGCTGGGCGCACCAGTTTTCCATCCAGTCCAGCATATACTCTTGCGTTTCCAGATACATGGGATCAATCTGCATCAGATGCTCTTTGTCCCAGTTATTCGTGGTGTGATTGTACATGGAGATCTCTTCCCAGATCCGGTAGGCCATGAAGCTGACCGTGTATTTATGCCAAGGCACAATTCCGGTAAGGACCACATTCCCCGATTCGCGGTCATAATTCCACTGTTCTCTAGGAACCTCTTCCCCGGTCGTCCGGTCAACAATCTGCCAATACTTAAACGCTTCTTTGGAATCATTGACTCTGAACTGCTCAGCGAAGAAGTCCTCCATCAGATAAACGGATAAATAATCCTGCACCGCTACCTTCGGATTCGTAATTAAAAAACACTGCTGCAGCTTATCCAGATTTTGCGACGCCCATTCATTATGGTCTCTAACGATACAAATCGTAGAATAGATACCGTACCCTGCATTGATAATCTCATCGGACAACTTCGTGCCGTCACTGTCACGAATGACATCGGCGCCCCAGCGTTCAGCCAATTCCAGGGTCAGTGCCTCATAGCCGGATTCACCCGGCAGGGTAAAGGCCCCCGTCGTTTTTTTCGACAAATGGATTCCCTCCTATTTAAGCATATCGGATAGAAAAGCGAGTGCCAGGCCTTGTCCCCAGCCCTGAATCCAATCTTTTGGAATATTGCGGTATCCTTCTCGGTCCTTCATGACTGCCGTTCCGCCAGATACACCCAGCACCCGTCCATCTTCGCTTATATTTTCCATGATGCCTTTGAGAGCCTTCTGCACATATTTGGTGTGCAGCGGATTGCCGTTATTGATCATCGCCGCCGCAATTCCGCAGGACGCAGATACCTCCTCATAGGATTCCACGTCATCGAGCAATGTCCGCCACAAGCCGTTCTCCGTCTGCTCAAGCTTCAGTGCGGCCAACTGGTCCCGGAGCGAGCACTCTACGTCCATACACTGCGGATACAAATACCATTCCTTCAACAGCGGCTTAACCTGCGACATCGTATAAGCACCCCAGGCATTCGCTCTCGCCCAGTAAAACCCGGACATGTGATCCTGCTTCACATTATTGTAGCCATGGTACCAGAGCCCGGTGCTAGGGTCTTGCAGGTATTTAATATGCCAGTAATATTGATTCAGGGCATCCTGAATCATGGCCTGGTCTTGCAGCTTGCTTCCTACCCGCAGCAGGAAAAATGCCGCCATAAACAGCGTGTCCGCCCAAGCCTGCTCTGGAAAATCATTGGATACGGACACCGTATGCTGCAGCACATGATCTCCGAACCTCAGCGCACTATTTTGGAGATAATCCACCTTGCTCATCACAATATCCCAATATTTCTGGTTGCCGGTCTCTTCATACAATGTAATCAGCATATGGCCCATCGCACAGGTGTTGACCGTCCAGCTCGGCACGCCCAGCTCAATATATTCATCCGCCCAGCTAATAAGCTTATCCAAATACTCTTTATTTCCTGTTGTCTGATAGGCTCTGGATATGCCGTAATAAGCCACTCCGCAAGGCCAGTCCCATGTTAAATCCATGGCCAATGTTTTTTTGGCAACTTTGTCGATAACGCTTAATATCTCTTCCCTGTCATAAGTAATTTGAAGCATCCTAATTACCCCTCTCCTTCGAACATGTCTCCCAAAGGCGCCTGAGAGCCATCGGGCTTATTGTAAACGCTTTATATTCTCTATTGTAAGCAGTAAAATGGTCTATATCTAAGCGTATTCGCAGAAAAAATGTGCAATTTCAATCATTTATTCTTGTTCACTCATTGAATTCGGAAGCCCTTTCGCCTATAATCAACTCAAATTAATGTAATGGGAACGGGAGTGTGGAACATGCCCAGAAAAAAGAAGCCCGTCATTGAATACCGCCACTACAGCTTGCCTATCAGCTTCCCTGTCTTGCTGTTAAGCGGGGAACGCTGGCGGATTTCGGATATCAAAAGCGAGCATCTTCATTTCCACAACCACTTGGAGATCGGTATCTGCCATTCGGATAGCGGCATTATGGAAATCAAAGGAGAAACGATCCCTTTTAAGGCAGGCGATGTCACCTTCCTTCCAAGGTATCTCCCTCACACCACTTATAGTTCGCCTAATACAGCCAGTCTGTGGTCCTATCTCTTTTTTTCGCCGGAGGATCTGTTTCAGCATTCCTTTAAAAGCGCTTACAGCAGCTTCGAGCCGAATCTGTGGAGAATGCAGGGAAAGAACTGTATTTTAAATAAGGAGCAGTATCCCAAGGTTTATTCCCTTGCTACATCGGTTGTAGAGGAATTGAAGCAGCAGAAGCCGTACTATCAGGAAAGTGCCTACGGCTTATTGCTATCCCTCTACATAGAGCTCATTAGAATTCATTCCACGAATGAAATGCTGGCTGAACAAGAAGCGGAGCATAGTCTGAAGAGCGATTTTGTCATCTCTCCAGCACTAGAATATATAACGACAAACTATATGACCCCTATTACCATCGATTTTCTGGCCGATCTATGCCACTTAAGCACCACCCATTTCCGCAGAAAATTCCATGAAATCATGGGCAGCGCTCCTCTTGATTTTCTGAACAGCACCCGGATCGAAGAGGCCTGCAAGCAGTTGAAGAGCTCAGATTATTCCATCCTCTCGATCTCCGAGCAGGTCGGCTTTCATTCCATTTCCAGCTTTAATCGCGGCTTCTCTAAGCTTATGGGAGCATCTCCAAAAGAATGGCGTAAAGGGGCTAAATCCGAAGCACAATCGGCAAAGGCGTCGATTTTGGAGTTTACAGGGTGGGTTTGAGGTGGTAGTAACAGGGGCAGGGTATCATGTGGTAATAATCGATTGACCGCTGGCAGACAAGCAGTATTTTCACGACAAGGAGGACATTTATGGACATCCCCAGAGGCACCTACGGCTTTCGGTTCGCTGAAGATAAGGAGCTGCAGTTGTGCGTATTATATGCGGCCGGATATGATGCTATCACCGATCCCTCTTACCGCTGGGACGGCCTGGAGCGGAATGATGGGCCTCTTCTGTTGTTCCAATACACCATCTCCGGTGAAGGCGTGTTTGAGTCGGAAAACCGGACTCACCGGGTCACTGCCGGACAGGCTTTTCTAGCTGAAATTCCCGGACCCCACCGTTATTACTACCATCCGGATTCAAAAGAGCCCTGGCAATTCCTGTTTCTGCTGTTCCGGCCCAACCTGATTTTGCCCCATTGGCGCAAATTTTTGCGTGTTGCGGGGGAAGTCCCCCATTTGCCCGCAGACTGTGCGCCAGTCCGGCTGTCGCGGATGATTGTGGCTGATGCGGGAGCAGGAAGAATCTCAGATCCGCTGATTGCTTCGTCTTGCGTCTATCAGTTCGTGACAGAACTGGCCAGAATGCAGGTAACCACTCTGCGAGACAGGGACAACTGGTCAAAGAATATAAGGCTCGCAGCCGAATTTATAGAGCACAACTATTCACGGATGATCAGTATCGATCAGCTTTCCGAGCATGTCTCCCTGTCCAAATATCACCTGATCCGCCGGTTTTCGGCTAGTACGGGCCTGACACCCGGCGCTTATTTGACCCGCGTGCGCACGGAGAAGGCCATGGAGCTGCTGCGGGGAACCAGCCTGAGCATTGAAGCCATAGCCGAGCGGATTGGCTACTCCAGCGGGAGTTATTTCATTAAGGCGTTCCGCAGCCTGACCGGGCTTACACCGGGAGAATTCCGGAGCGGGGGCGAAAGCCTAACCTACCGCAGGCTGTTTTTTGATTAACCGCAATATAGTACTATTCCACTCGTAAGATTACTATAGATATCGCTAGTCTCCTTTATTATGATGAACTTAGAAAGAGCAATAATTAATCAGTAAAGGAGCTTTACGATGAATCATACGCTTACAGCACCAACTCCGCCGCTTGGCTGGAACAGCTGGGATTGCTACGGCGCGGCCGTAACAGAAGACGAAATCCGCGGCAATGCGGAATACATGGCAGAATATCTCAAAGACTTCGGCTGGAGCTACATTACCGTCGATATTCAATGGTACGAGCCCTTTGCGAATTCTTCACAATACCGTCCATTCGTTCCGCTGGTGATGGATGAATATTCCCGGCTGATGCCTGCCGAGAACCGGTTTCCTTCCGCAGCGGGCGGCCAGGGCTTCAAACCATTAGCCGATTATGTCCATAGTCTTGGACTGCAATTCGGCATTCATATTATGCGCGGCATTCCGCGGCAGGCCGCTCACGCCGCTACCCCTATCTCAGGCACAGCTGCGACAGCACGCGATATTGCGCATACGAACTCCATCTGTCCATGGAATACGGATATGTACGGCGTAGATGCGTCGAAGGAAGGGGCTCAGGCCTATTACGATTCTCTCTTTCAATTGTACGCAGAGTGGGGTGTCGACCTGGTGAAGGTAGACGACATCGCCGCTTCCAGGCTGTACGACACTCATCAGCCGGAGATAGCCCTGATCTCCAAGGCGATTGAGCGCTGCGGCCGGCCCATGGTGCTGAGCCTTTCTCCTGGTCCTGCTCCGGTGGAATACGCGGAGTTCTTCACCGAGCATGCCAACATGTGGCGGGTTACGGACGATTTCTGGGATCTATGGCCGCTGCTGCTGGATATGTTCGACCGCTGCCGGAAATGGCAAGGCGTCCCCAAAGCCGGCTGTTGGCCGGACTGCGACATGCTGCCCCTCGGGCACATCGGCATCCGCTCGGTGGATGGCGGCGGGGCGGACCGTTGGACCAGGTTCACACGCGATGAGCAGTTGACGATGATGTCGCTCTGGAGCATCTTCCGCTCGCCACTTATCTTCGGTGGTGAACTGCGGGACAACGATGACTGGACGCTTTCGCTGCTTACCAACCGCGAGGTTCTGCGCATGCACCGGGAGAGCCATGGAGCCAAGGAAGCCCTCTGCCAGGGAGATCTCATCGTCTGGACAGCCGAATACACCGATGGCGCCCGCTATGCTGCCGTATTCAACGTTGGCGAGAACCCGTTGCCTCTGAATCTGGCCATTGAGCAAATCGGCCTGACCGGCATTACCGGAGGCACAGAACTGTGGAGCGGAGAGCCAGCTGAGTTAACAGCAGGCTCGCTGCAGGCCACGATACAGCCGCACGGTGTACGCCTCTATCGATTCGTCTAAGAGTTCAACAACAAAAACAACAAAAAGAGATCTGCTGTCATAAGCCGGATCTCTTTTTTTATTTCTAATTTTTCATCCATCAGATTATCGAATTAATATTCTTCGTTCAGGTGAACGCGGATTACAATATCCTGATCGTGATTGCCGAATCCCGAACCATAGAGGGTCAACCCTCCTGCATTAACAGCATGCTCATCAACGGCGAAACGAAGCGTCCAGAACGGTTCCTGCAGCTTAATATCCGCGAGGGTCACATCCGACATACGTTCTTCATCCATAAATGTACCCGCTCTGTCAATTCGAATCGTCTTCAATAGCCCGTATTGATTCACATTTCGATGCCACCATTCAGGTGTAAGTCTCCCCCTCGCAGCTCTTCCAAAGTCAGCCGGACTAGTCCATGTGCCTAGGGAGATGCCGTTGAACGTGTACTCAATATCCGAAGGCCAATAATCTCTTAAGCCAGGCGCTTCCGAAGCAATCTCCATCGATATTTCAATGGCCTCTGCGGTTTGATTTGCAAGCAGATAGTTAGGCATTTTGTATTCAACATAGCCCCACCCAAACCACAGAATGGCGGCGTGAACCCGCTCGGGATCAAGAAAATATCGAGGGTCATCCCATACCCCGATCTCTTTCTCGAGCGTACCAAGCCCGCAAGTAGGATGGACTTCAAAAGCCGTGTAATGACCGACCGAAATACTTTGTTCTCTGACCTTCGCTGTCTGGCTGGCGAACGGCAGCTCAATCTCGACGGCTTTCTGTTTGAGAAAACACATTTTGTGCGTCCCTCCGCCCAACCGCACCCTGCGACTTCCGATGAGCCCGGCTTGTTCGAGTTTTCGGATGTGCATCGTGACGATAGAGGGACTGAGCTCTAAGTGATTCGCAATATCTTTCACGTTCATTTCGCTGTCGGCAATGAGACTCATAATTTTCCATCTGACCTCACTGGCCAACGCTTCATATAACGGTATGAACTTCGCTTCCCCGTTCGCTTTGATTATCATCATAATCTCCTGACCACATTTATTGAAATCATATATATATAAATTTAATAGATTTAACAGGAACCTTCAAGCCCAATCTATTGCAAGAATTTCAACAATAGTGTTTAATTTCATTAGCTGCTGATCACATTAAATTCATATACATGTGAATTAACAAATGAGGAGGATATATGAAATACAATAATCCGGTTATCAAAGGATTTTATCCAGACCCTAGTGTATGCAAAGTAGAAGACACCTATTATCTGGTTTGCAGTTCCTTTCAGTACTTCCCTGGCGTACCGATTTTTGAGAGCAAGGATCTGATTAACTGGACGCAAATCGGTCATTGTCTAACCAGAGAGAGTCAGGTTCAGCTCGGCAAGGTGGGCAGCTCCGGCGGAGTTTTTGCTCCAACGATACGTTACAACAACGGAAGATTCTACATGACCACGACCAACGACACCACTCGTCAAAATTTCTATGTATGGACCGACGATATTTACGATGAATGGTCGGAGCCGATCTATGTGGAACAGGGGGGAATCGATCCCGATTTGTATTTTGAAGATGGAAAAGCCTTCTTTATGAGCAACGGGAAAGATGATAACGGGATAGGCGGCATTGTTCAGTGTGAAATTGACATTGAAACGGGCAGCAAATTGTCGCCGAGCCGCTCGATTTGGCAGGGAACAGGCGGGCGCTATTTGGAAAGCCCGCATCTATATAAAATCAATGGCCGGTATTACCTGATGGCGGCTGAAGGCGGAACGGAATATGGCCATATGGTCATCTATGCGCGGGGAGAATCTACTTCCGGACCGTTCGAAGCTTACCCGAATAATCCCGTACTGACCAACCGCAATAAGGGCGGTTATGAGCTGCAGGGGGTTGGCCATGGCGATCTGGTTCAGGATAACGAAGGAAATTGGTGGATGCTCCATCTGGGCTTCCGTCAAATCGGTCAATGGCTTACCTACCATCATCTCGGACGCGAAGTTTTCCTTACACCGGTTGCCTTCGATGAGGATGGCTGGTTTACAGCAGGGCACAACGGCACCACTCTAACGAGTTTTGACACTGATCGGAACTGGGGTCCTGTCATCCAGCAGGAGAAAAAGCTTTATACCTTCGAGAACACGGATTGGAATTTGGATTGGTGCTATCTTCGTCATCCTATTGCAGCGAATTACCTGTTAGAATCCGATAAAGCAACGCTTAAAGGGACCGCAGTGACGCTGGATATTCCAGCATCCCCGACTTTTATCGGCATACGACAAAGAGACTTCAACGCCGTCATTTCATGCGATGTCAGCCTCACCCACGGCGAAGCCGGTATAACTCTTTATATGGATGAGAATCATCATTATGATTTGGCTATACGTAAAGCTGAAACCGGGTATATAGTTATTGAGCGTTTGAATATCGGAGATATTAAATCCATTGAATATGAAATAGATTTGGAAAGCGACAACCATGCTACTCTGATTATTCGGGCAAGCCATGAGTGCTATAGCTTCCTTATTCAAGCAAACGGCAAGGATACTCTCTTAGGCACGGCACAAACCAGATACCTATCCTCTGAGGTTGCAGGAGGCTTTACAGGCGTCCTCATCGGCTTATATGCTTATGGGGAAGAAGCTAAGGCTGAGTTCTCAAACTTCAAGTGCGAATATCTTTAAATCTCTCCTAAACATGGGTTGCTAGAAAAATGTAAAGCCGGTTATTCAGGAACATCCTGAAAACCGGCTTTTTGTTTTAATGGTATGAAATTAAAGATATGCATTGGGTTGGAGCAAATTCCCGCACCGGACTTAATCGGCAGTTAATCCTTCATATATTCCTTATCTAAAAGGAAAAACCATCTTCTCTGCATTTCCGACTTCATAGGCTACCGCTTCGTCATAACCAAGACCTTTGGATTTCGTAATCATCTCTTCCTGAAGCTTGTTGAATTCAGCATCGTTCTTGGCAAAGACCATTTTCCATGAATACTCCTTAATAATCTTTCCAATTCCGTCAATCTTCTGCTGCAGCTGGGCAGGGACGGTAACCGGGGTTTCCGTCGTAAAGAACGGCTTCGAGACTTCAATCATGTTGTTCTTTACAAAATAGTCTTTCGCTGTCATTACACCCGTAGCTTCGCGCCAGCTTTTGGTAACCGGGTCCGGATTATGATTCAGCGTTGAAGGCCACAGGTTGTAGTCATACGTTTCCCCTGTATCCGGGTTGATGTTCGTCAGCTTCAGGGTCGTATTATTAATTTGATTCGTACCGTCTTTGAATGTGCCGCCACCATATTCCGCTGGTACCGGCTCGGCATTCGCCGGCAGCGCCTTCCAGCCGTATTCGGTTACGAAAGGCTTGCCGCTGCCGTCGATATCCCAGGCCAAGCCTTTCGGGCCATAGTTCGCTTCCATTACGCCTTCCGGAGAGTACAGCCAGCTCAGGAATTCCATAATGCGCTCAGGGTCCTTGGCATCCGCCCCGATTGCCCATACCCGGTTGCCGCCGTACGGGCTCTGCCCGTAAGAGGTGACTTTCTCATCGGCAAAAGGCACCAGTGCAAAGCCCTTGCCCTCAGCTGTACGTTCAGGGGTATTGTAAACGTTATCAACCCAAGGGAAGTGTGAAAATAATACTTGCCCGTCTTTGATCTTGTTGGAGACATCCGAGAATTTCTGCGTTAAGGAATCCGGATCAAGCAGCCCCATTTGATTCGCATCGTAGTAGAACTTCAAACCTTGAAGATAATATCCGTCTTCATCAAGGACGCCCTGCCATTCATCTTTATTCTGATGCGTCAGAATCATCCCTGCCGGATTCAGGCCGTCGCCTTCATTATATCCGTGAAACTGGGCAATGACTTTGGCCAGTGTCATATAGCTGCCGTCCCAGTCGGACCAGAGCGAAATACCGTAAGTCGGACGGCCGTTTTCACTCTTTGGTTCGAGCTCCTGCATTTTTTTAAGCAGTGGCAGATAATCATTCAACGTCTTGATTTCCGGGCTTCCAAGCTGCTGGTACAAGTCCCAGCGGAGATTCGGTCCGTAATTCATCGTCGCGCCTTCGGAAGGACCTTCACCGGTTCCCACGTCAAATCCTACTCCGTATACCGCCGTGCCGCCGCCAAATTGCTTCTTGTTCGCTTCAATGGCTTCCGGGGCATTGGCCAGCAAGCCCTGACCATATTTGTTCAGCAGATCGTCCTTGGTAAAGTCCAGCAAGAGACCCGCTTTGATGGCATCCTGATAGTCTCTGCCGTTGGTGCCGAACACAACTAGATCGCCTAGATCGCCGGAGGCCATCATGGTCGCGATTTTTTGCTGTCCGCCAGCTAGATTGGAGGCGATGATGTTGAGCTTAATATTGAACTTGTCTTTCACAAGCTTGGCAAACCATCCAGGCTGCTCCCCGGCATAGTTAGCCAGCATCGAGAACACATCAATGGTGATCTCTTCTCTATCTGGGTTTTCGTTGTTACCGGAAGCGGCTGGAGCCTTTGTACCGCCGTCCGCCGAATTCCCTCCATTATTATTGCTGCAGGCTGAAGTAAATACGAGCATAGCGCACATTAGGATGAGCAGCGCAGAGCCATACCATCTTTTTTTCATATTTCCAAAATCCTCCCCTGTTCATACTCTTTGGCTGTCCTTCTTGCATAAAACAGACGTTCAGTAGAAGAACTTCACCTCCTTCAAGCAATTAACATCGGCCGTTTAGCCTTTGACTGCGCCAATCATAATGCCTTTGACAAAGAATCGCTGGAAGAACGGATACACGAGCAGGATCGGCAGCACAACGACCATGGACACGGTTGTGCGGATGGAGGTCGGCGTTGCCATATTGGCCAGATCCAGATCCATCGCGCCTGTAGATTGCTTCATTAGTTGGGCAATTGAAGTCGCTTCATTCATGTAGCGGTACAGAATGAACTGAAGCGTGAACATCTTCTGATCCGTGACCAGAAATAGGGTATCCGTGAAGCTGTTCCACTGGGTGACCGACGAGAAGATTGCAATGGTTGCCAGAATCGGCGTAATCAGTGGCAATATAATACTTGTGAAAACCTTGAAATAACCGGCCCCATCTATTTGTGCAGACTCCTGCAGGGCGAGCGGCGTAGACTCCACAAAGGTTTTGACGAGAATGATAAAGAACGGCTGGACGATGAACGGCAATACATAAGCGGCAAAATTATTGGTCAGCCCCAGATTCAGCATCGTTAAATACCACGGAATCAAACCGGCGTTAAAATACATCGTAATGACCAGATAGCGGTACCAGAATTTGCGTCCCCACATTTGCTTGGTGAACAAGTATCCCAGAAAGGCGGAGGCGGCAACCGTCAAAATGGTGCCAATCACCGTACGCCCGACCGACATAAGCGCTGCCTGTCCTAGACCGGGAATTTTAAAGACATCCATGTAGTTGGTAAAATGGAGGTCTTTCGGATAGAACATAATCAGTCCTCTGCTGCTGAGGTCATTATTGCTGATCGTATTAATGAACAGATAATAAAATGGAAATACACAAATGAGCGTGATGATCGCAAACACGGCATAGTTAATGAAATGGAACAACGTAAATTTCTCTTTGGCAGGCATGATGTCGCTTCTCTCCTTTTCTGTCTGTCAGATTAAAAGATGCTGTCACCGCGGATGATTTTGGACATGCTATTCGCTACGAACAGCAGGAACAGACTAACCAGTGATTTCAGCATGCTTACAGCTGTTGCGAAACCGAAGTTCGAGTTCGTCATGCCGATGTTGTATACATACAGGTCCAGAACCTCGATATGATTCGTATTCATCGCATTCTGGAACACATAGAACTGCTCCATCCCGTTATTAATGAAGTTACCGATCGAGAGCAGCAGCAGCACGAAGAATGTAGGCATAATGCCCGGTACAGTTACATGCCACATCAACCGGAAGCGTCCGGCACCATCGACTCTTGCTGCCTCATAGATCTCCTGATCAATGCCTGTAATAGCGGCAATATACATAATCGCGCCCCAGCCTAATCCTTTCCATACACTCCACAAGGTCATCGCCATCCAGGTATGATCATCGGAGGCGAGAATATTCAGCGGCCTAGAAATCCACCCCAAGTCCAGCAGCAGGTTATTCAGAAACCCGTTATCTACCGAGAACAGCATGAAGGCAAAGGAATAAACGAGTACCCAGCTGATGAAGTTCGGCAATGTTGTAAGCGTTTGTACAATTTTCTTGAATCTAGTGCTTCTGAGTTCAACTAGAAAGACTGCGAAGATGACCGGCAAAACGGAAGTCGCAATATTTAAAGAGCTGATGGCGAAGGTGTTGCGCAGCACTCTCAGAACTTCCTGACGCTGAATTTCATTGGATATCATTGATGTGAACCAGTCAAAGCCCATGAATTCGGAAGCAGAGAGCGGAATGCCGGGCCGGTAGTCATAGAAGGCATAGATCCATCCGTAAAGCGGCAGGTACGAGAATAAAAAAGCCAGAACCAGAAATGGCAATGCCATCAGAAATAAATAGTACTTGTCTTTGCTTTGAAACCGTTTGGGGGATTTTGCATCCACCATGGTTTTACTTGCCGTATTGATGTCCATAGTTCTCCTCCACTGTTTAATTCAATTTATATACTATTAAGTAAAATATTAACATTAAAAACGTGTGCGAAGCCGCGTCCGGGCCCCAATACCAAGCAGTCTCGGGTCCAGCATTATTTTATTCCTACTATTCAAAACAATTTATGGCGCCGGAAGCTGCTCCAGCGCCACGCTGGGAACATTCATGCTGAGCTTATCGGTTCAATTCATTTACTTCCCGAGTAATCTGTTCCCCGCCTTGCTTGATCCACTCCTCAGTAAACTGGTCAAAGGCATCCAGCGGAGCTGCGCCGAGAATAATCTTCAGAAAGGTCTCCTCTTCAAGCCGCTGAAGCTTTGGCCACCTGCTTTCCATGGTTTTGGTTTGGGCATAGGTGGCACTGAATATTCCATTAATCTCGTTGTCTACCAGCGGCGAACCGCCCACCATCAAGGAGTAGCCGCGTATCCACATCGCCCTGTTTTTATCAGGAGCCCAATACTTGATATCGTATTTGTCATAAGGTCCCAATTTGACTGGGCCAATATTCCGGATATCCGATAGCAGCATTTTGTATTCGGGCTTATCCAAGAAATCCTCAGCGGTGCTGGTTCCCGCCAACACCTGCCGGAGCGCCTTCACTTCATATTCGGTCTCATCGGTCGGCGCATAAGTTAATCGTAAAGGATATTCTGTGGGGCCCCTTTCGGTTGTGAAGGTTCCCTGGCTTTCCCCAAGAACCAGATTGTTAAGAATTAACATTGCGGCTTCCGGATGCTCATATCCTTTACGGACCACGACAAATTGACTTGTGGATGTACTCATGTGAGGACGATATTCGCCATTCCGGTTCAGCGGGAGCGCATAGGCCTGCCAATTGGCCTCGGGATTGCTCCTGACTGCATCGTCTATAGGTCCGTAAGGTGCCCACCACGGCGCAAAGAACATCCCCGTCTTTCCGCTCACAATGGATTCACCCGGATCTTCTCGCACCCCCATTTCAGGATCAATGAGTCCTGCCAAATACATTTCTCTTAATTTCCCCAAAGCTTCCTTGGTTCCCGGCTGGACTGAGCCATATACCACCTTGCCGCTATCCTCCAGCCAATAGCCCGGATAGGCATCATAGGCGGCAAAGATTCCGTCAAAGCCATATAAATTGTTGGTTGAATGAAGAAAATTCGCATACAGCCTGCCCGTCAAGCTTGGTCCAGCCAATCCTATCGTATCCCGCTCGTTGTTGCCGTCCGGATCCTGTTCCACAAAGGCTTGTGCAGCCGCTTCCAGCTCTTCCATCGTTTGGGGCGGCTCCATATGCAGCTTGTCCAGCCAATCCTTGCGGATCCATAAGAGATGGACTCCATCCGCACGCAGCTGTACATTGGGGAGTGCGAGAATTTTTCCGTTAAACGTTACGCTGTTAAGCGCTTCTCCATCTGTGCTGTCCACAATCCTCTTGATTACCGGAGAAGCATACGTATGATACACTTCGGTCAGATCCATGAGCTGATCGGCCTCAATCATTTCTTTTAACTCAACAGGACCTACAACCATCGCATCCGGCAAATCACCGCTGGCAATAGCCAGGCTTACTTTCTGGTTATAATTCGCCGGCGACGCTTTGAAAGAATAGTCGACGATAATATTCAAATTATTTTTGATATTTCGGGTATATTGATTATCGACAAGGGTTTCGCCCTCCAGCAGTGACTTAGTAGACTCGACGGTCGTACCAATTCTAATGGTAACGGGGCTCTCATATTTTCCGGATGAATCGGGAAGCAGCCTGGCATTTTGATCGGTGTCTGGATTGGAGCTCTTGGAGCTGCTGCACGCGCTTATAAACAGTATGATGACGATCAAAGCAATCATCCTATGTCTTCTGTTCATCTTACCTTCCCTTCCTTCAGTAAGATTGCCTTGTTACCTGAGTATACAGGATAGAAACCGCCTTCGTGGCAGAAAGCGGCTTTCAGTTTGGGTAGAGATATGGAGGAAGTTAGAGCCGCGTTAGTGGACATTTGTCCCCCTAAACATCGGACATTTGTGCCCCGGATTGGGCGGATTGCCGGTACTCACTGGGGAGCATGCCTGTTTTTTCATAAAACACCCGGCTGAAGTATTTCTGATCCGTATATCCGGTATGCTCGGAAATCCATTGCATGTTTTTTTGCGTATACTGCAGGTATTCCTTGGCCTTGTCCATCCGGATAGAACGTAAATACTCATTGAAGGTCATACCGACCATGTCCTTAAAGCACTGGCTGAAATAGCTGCGGCTCATATTCACTCTTTTGGCCATCTCGGAAGCAATGACCGGATCCGCTAATTCCTCATGCATGGCTTGCACCGCTTTCGCAATGCATTCCTTGACCTCCTCCGAATATTGGGGCTTGCCAATGGCAGCAGCCAGGGATGCTCTCGCTTTACGCAGACATTCCTCCACTTCAAACCATGCACCGAAGGTTTCCGGCAGCTCGATTTGCTGCTTGGTTACCGAGGCGTAGATCCGGTTCCATCCCAGCAATAATGCATGCAGGAACGCGGTCAGTCTTGCAGGCGGCAAAGCTGCCCTTTTCAAATTCTCCAGAAATTCGTCAAACTCGGATGCTTTGTGAACCCAGACCAAGGCGAGCCCCTGCTTCTTCAGATCAGCGAGCAAATTTTCATTATCTGGCGTGGGCAAAAATGATTTATCCTGGCTTGCGTCATCCAGTTTTTGACCGGGAACGGCATCATAGAAGCGGTTATTTGTTAGCTGCACCTCATCGGTTATGACCGGAGCAGCATTCTTCGTCTTCTCTTCCAGTATTCGTCCTCTGATTCTGCCCATTACCTCATCATAGCTGTCCGTTTCCAGTTCAACCTTTGCGATATAATCAATAGCCCCCAGTCTTAGGCAATCCTGAATATATTCAAAGTCCTGATGGAGCGTCAGCACAACTATAGAGATGTGGGGATATTGCTTCCGGACGGCCCGCATCAGCTCCATACCTGACATGACAGGCATTGCCAGATCAGTGAGCAATAAATCGACCTTCTGCGCAGCGAGAAATTCCAGAGCCTTTTCACCATTCTTCGCTTCTCCCACCACTTCCATACTGTATTCCTTCCAGGGAAGCATGGATCTCAATCCTTTGCGCACCAGGTTGTCGTCATCCACAATTAAGACTTTAATCATTCGGCAGAACCTCCATGCTCGGTAATTTCAGAAAGACGGTCGTTCCTTTGCCCAATTCACTTTGGATCTCAAGACTGGCCAGACCGCCATATTGGTTCTCAATCATTCGTTTGACATAGCTCATTCCAATCCCCATCCCGGCCTTCTGCTGTTCAACCTGCTTCTGATGGAGCAGCTTCGCGATCTCCTCTTCCGAAATGCCTGCGCCATTATCATAGACAGTTATTATAATTTGTCCTTCGTCCTTCCCCACCTCCACTTGAATATATCCCTCATCATGAAGACCGTGGTAAAGGGAATTCTCCAGAATCGGCTGTAAAATAAACCGTGGAATCGCAATATCGAGCACATCGTCATCCACATGGATCCGCACATCAAAGGCGAAATCATACCGGATCTGCTGGAGCGTTAAGTATTGCCTGATGGAGTCGATCTCTTCACGGATAGTGGAGACTTGTCCTCTTTTGCCCAGATTGTAATACAGCAGCTTATTGAGCGAGACCACCAGCCTGTCGATGTCCTTCTGTCCGTTCATCACGGCCAGCCAGTGGACCGTATCCAGCGTATTCATCAGAAAATGCGGGTTGATCTGGTACAGCAGCTTCTCCACCTCAAGGTCGGCTCTCCCTTTCTCTTTGACCTCCACCTCCTGGATCAGCTCAGAAATCTGGTTTTTCATATTTTGCAGCTGCTTGAGCAGAAAATCAAACTCTGGAATCTTGATACGCGGTACTTCGGCAAGAGCTGTGCTCCGCTGTGTGATGGATTTGATCTGATGATTGAACTGCTGCAGCGGAATGTATACCATCTTCCACAGGAACCAGGCAATCAGCAAGCTGACGGCAAGAAACAATAAGAACAAATAGATCATTTGGATGACCCAGCGATTTTTCTCCTTGTTATATTCGTCTTTGGGAATGAGCGATACTACGCTCCACCCCTGGTTGCTGGTGCTTTCAAACCAATAATACCCGTTCAGCAGACCGGACCCGTTATTGCCCCTGCTGTCATTAAAGTACTGGTTCATAGCAAAGTCAGCAGGCACATCGCTGTACGCAATCCTCTTGTCGTTATCCAAAATCAGATAATAGGAGGCACCCTCCAGTTTATTCTCAAAGATAGACGGGGTCATCTTAAAGCCTGACTCGACGTACACATACATATCATCAGGATCTCCGGGCAAATCCACCTTGCGGAGCGCTGAGATCACATATTCGTCATTATAGCGCTCATTGCTGATATGAGGCCCAAAATAAGAGATTCTAAAGTACTCAGCAAGCAGTGGCAAGCCATTTATTTCATAATCCTCTTTTACGATAGTACTGTTGAACATGTAGGTGCCTTTAGCTTGGGAATAATACATCATGAGGCCAATGGTCGGGTTGGTAAAAGAGATCAGATTAAGCTCCGTATTAATCTCTTCCGTCAGCACAGCTCTTTCAAATTGATTATCGGAGGAGAGGAGCGAATCTACTTTTTTGCCGATACTGCCCTGCAACGCAAGCTGCTGGGAGACGTGATTCAAGTTGCTGATGGTTTTTTCCAAAGAGAGTTCTGCCTGCTTCAGATTACTGCGCACACTGCTCTCCAAATTGCCCGACAGAATCGAAGACATCGTATGATAAGACAGCAGCGCGACACAAATAAAAGGAACCAGGGTGCCGCTTGCAAAAATAAACATGATCCTCTTCTTCATCGTCGCCTGCTGAATATAATTCACAATCAGCTTAAACATTCCTCCCACGGACATGCCCCCTTCTTGCCACATTTACCTCCACCTATTATCGCACCTATCATTCGACAAATTAAAGGGCCATACCTGCACGTTCTTATGAAGTGATGCTGAATTCTTATTAACATTAATTCAAAAAACAAAAAAGCTGCCCCTAAGATGACCATCCTCATTAAATAGCAAAGGAACCCCCTAACATAGAAGAGTTCCCTTGCTGGTTTTTATTATCCTCATATGGTCAAAACCCCTTTGTATAACAAGGTGTTGCGCGTAATGATATTGGCAACCGACAAAATTCGTCAGCTTCGTAGGGCTGCGGATAAGCAAATCATCTCCTTTTAACATGCTCTCAGTAAAAAAAAGAGCAGAAGCCGCCTGTTATGCTAGGCGACTCCTGCTACAAGAATATTGATTCCTTCATACAATAAGTTAATCTTCTGACACATCCACCCGTACAGGCCCAATTAGCCCGCTCGGTTCCTGCTGCGAGAAAGCCGACAAGTAGTCGCGCTGGTCCTTTACCAGCGTATTCGTAACTTCAATGACAAGCTTATTTTTTCCTTTTTTCAGCAGACCACCGATTTCGAACTGGTATGGTGGACATATACGCACGCCAGCTTGCTCTCCGTTTAACCACACTTCTGCCGTTTCATAGACTTCCCCAAGATTTAATAAAGCTTGATCCCTATGTTCCGTACATTCAAACTCCGTTTCATAACGAAAGGTGCCGGAAAATCGCGGTAAATAATCTGGCTTGCTCATGTTCGTTAAAATCGTCAGACTCCCCCATTGATTGAAAGAAGGATAATGCTCTGCAGCAGCGGTGGAAATCGTCCATTCGCCAGCTATATCCATTCCAGTTACGGATCGCTGCTCTGGAAGCAAGGTGAAGTCTCCAAGATCAGCTCCATGGAGAAGAACAATCGATTCATAGGGATGAAGCTCAAGCTGCACCGCTCCTGTCTCCCTGTTTGCCTTGCATTTGGTCAACCGATTCAGAAAGGCATCATAGGCATATATTTCGCCTTGGACAGGCAACGCAATTTCCGTAAAAATGCTTTGATGCGGATGCTCGTTAAAAAACATGAATACAGCCAAATTTTCATGAACATAATGATAATTCCGGAGATATGGCTCGTAACTTGCAGCTTTAATATCGTAATATCCATCAGCCATTAATTGTTGTGCTAGTTGGTCTAATGATACAAGCTTTACGTTCCGATGATGGGCAAGACTAGTTAGCTCGGCAGACACGTCACTGCCTTCGCTCGAACGTACAGGCCAGCCATCAACAAAGCGGACGGCAAGACCTTGATCGGCGAACTGGACCAAACCCCGGAGCATTGCCGCTGGCAGCGCCTCTGCATAAGGCACGATGAGGCAATGATAATCTTCTTGATTAATCAGCAGCTTGCTATCCTTTACACTCGCCGCCTCCATAAGAACATCAACGGGAACAACATCACAGTCGATCTGATTTTGCATCAATTGCTTGACGGGCTTATGAAAATACATCGCCTCCCCTGACCATTCGGCTTCAGCATGATAAACGACTGCTGTGGTTGCCACATGTCTTCCGCCTGAAATCAAGTGACTTATCCGATTCATATATTGATTCAGATGCTTATAATATCGGTATTGCGGATTTTTCCCATTTGCATACAGATGCGGCGGGCAATCGGGATCCGGAAACGTTTTTTGGCTGAATGCATGTGGAACAAAGTAATTGACGCCACGAACGAGCATATGGTCGGTGAGCCATTTCATCAGCTTTAGCCCTTCTGCCCATCCATAGGCTCCATACAATTCGCACATCGTCCGGCCCTTTTTTTTCGGATCGATATGCCCCAGCGACACACCTAGCTTTGCGAGGCCATAGTGGAAAAATTCACTGTCTGTCTCCCCTGCTGGCCAGCGAAAAGACATTTCATCGAAGCCCGGAACGATCTGCCACAGCACCACATCGAGACCCGACATATCTTGACCCCAAAGCGAGCGGAAGAAGTGACCTGCGCCGGAGCCAAGCCTTGCATGGACGTTATTATCTTCAAGCACATGTCCAATGTATTCTACCCCGTGGGCTCTGCACCACTCTCCGATCTGACTACAGAAGCTTTCCCCGTAAAGCTTGCTGACAATATTCATATAAGCATACCGAACAATGCTCGACTTTTCCCCCGCCTCATGCCAGAGGAGATGCAGGTGCTTACGGTAATCCTCACCCAACACTTGTTCAAGCAGGGCTGGCATTTCCTCGCTCCAAGGCAGTGACACTCCTTGTTTCCCCAGCTTCGAATTGAAATCAAAGGTCGCCTTATCGTTGTAGAACCCGGGTTCGTCCGAAAAAAAGCCAGCAAATGTCTTTCCAAAATCCGCGTGGTACCGATTATAAAAAGCCTCATAAACCGTATCGAGCAGAATGCGAACCGAATCCCGAACGAGCGGGTTTAAATAATCCTCCTGTGCCTTGCTGCCGCCATCTTTGTTTTCTGAAACAATGATTACCCGCCAATATCCTTCAGGAATATCCCAATATAGGATTCCGTCATGCACAAGCTCAGTTAGGTCGATGCAGTCACTGGTTAACGTTTCATGGGTTGATTCTCGACGAACAGCGACAACTGAAGTGAGCTTGTTTTTGCCGGTCGCGTATTGGCTCTGCGAAAAAGTAGGCCTAAGTCCGCTCATCAGTAATGTATCCAGCAACAGAGATGTGCCTTTGGCAGGACCGATCGTATCGATAAAACGTTCACCCAGGAACTTGCGATGAAGCTCCTCTGGAGCCTCCTTCACTTTGCCCGCCGCATGTCCGGTTGGAAAATGGTCGTCATCCAGCATCCATACCTTCATGCCGCGCTTTCGAGCTTCATCCATAATGATGTCCATGTCCGACCACCACTTCGGCCCAAGGAAATCAGGATGAGGCCGCGCCTCTACACAAACGGCACCGATTCCAGCCTCATGAATACGCGCCATCTCTTCGCGAATCGCTTGCTCCTCCTCGCCATGCTGCCAGAGAAAGGGAAGGATATAATTATGTTCTCGACCCTCAAGCACTTCCTTCAAAAGATTGCTCATCATAGCCTCCTGATTCAAATCCTTTATCTTTAGTGGATTAATTCTTTACTTTGGCATACCAGTCTCTGGCGCGCTTCGTCACTTCTTCTCCACCTGATTTGTACCACTTGTCTACGAATTCATCGAATTTGCTGATTGGATATTGTCCAAGTATAATTTTGGCAGCGTATTCCACGAACAGCGTCCGATTGTTAATATCCGGATAACCCTCGTATACGCTGGCAGACATACCATCGCCGGCAATGACCTTCGCATACTTTTGGGCTTCCTGCATATTATTAGTCACCTGATCGACGATCCACTCACTCTCTTCCGATGCGGTGCTTTCGAAGAGATCAATTGTAAAATCAAGGGTCGCTGAGCTTGAATATGGATTAATAACTAGATTTTCCTGCGTACTCTTATCGTCCGGAAGCTTGACAGCTTTGCCGTCCTTCATTGTATAGTGCATGCCTTCTACACCAAGGTACAGCGCTTTAAAATTATTTTTGTCATACATATTGTTCAGCAGCTTTAAGGTTGCCATCAGTTTCTCTTCATCCTTGTTGTTCTTCACGACCCATTGCGGGGGAGCAAATCTCTTCCCGGTGTAAAAGCCCTCATAACCCTCAACTTTAGGTACGGGGAGCACCGAAAATTCTGCTTTCACACCCGTATTTTTTTGTAGGTTTTCCAAATTGAGATTGAGCTGCTCTACCCAGTGGAAGTAGTTGCCGGCCTTATTGGACGTAATTTTCCCATCCCACTTTGCCTTGTCGTTCAGAAGCGTCTCCTTATCCAATAATCCGTCCTGATACAGCTTGGCGATGAACGCTAAAGCGGCTTTCATATTCGGTGTTACCGCTGAATAGGTCAGCTCACCATCGTACAAATCCCACTCCGGGTACCCTTCGAACATGGCGACACCGTACATGGCGAACAAGTGGTCCATCCATCGAGCATCTTGACGGCCGCCAGTAGGAAGCTCATCTTTCTGACCGTTGCCGTTAGGATCCTGATCCCGGAACGCCTCAAGTACTTTGACGTACTCGTCTTGCGTTGTTGGCATTTGCAGGTTCAGCTTGTCGAGCCAATCTTGACGAATCATCCCCGCATATCTTCCGTAGTCGACCGAGCCAGGGATGTAATAGATTTTCCCTTGACCGGTTGGATCGTTGGCCTTGACAACATCCCACATTTCAGTTGGTATCGTTTCCCAAAGATTCGGGGCATATTGCGGCAACAGCTCCGTCAGGTCGGCAATTGCGCCATTTTTGGCCAAGCTGTCTTCCATGCCCTGTTGGGGAGTAAACAAATCTGGCATTTCGTTGGCCGCGATCTTCAAGTTCAGCTGATTCAGATAATTCGTTCCGCCGTTCCATTCCACATAAGGATGGATGACGCCTACGCCAAGCTTTTCCTTATAAAATTCATACAGCTGGCTGCCTTTGGTGATCGGCTTGTAACCGATGTTGGTGCCCCATACTTCAATATCGACTATCCCATCTGTACTGCTCGTTTGACTCTGGGCAGCATGATTCGAAGTGTTCGCGTTGCCGCTGCAGCCATTTATAACCGTAACGGCCAAAATTCCCGCCGCTAAGGTTAACCCCATTTTTTTAATGTTCATGTGTTTTCCCCCATATCTTTCAGTAATATGTTTAAGGCTGTTTGCCTAAAAACCTAAAAAGGATGACTAGCCTTTTACCGAACCGATCATAGCCCCTTTAACAAAATACTTCTGTAAGAAAGGATACACCATAATGATCGGAAGGATCGCGAATATAACAGTAGCCGCTCTTAAGGTTCGCTCGTTATAGTTAAGATCAACCGTTGATGCAGCGCCCGCCATAATGACGTTATCGTCTGTAATAAACTGCCGAATCTTAATTTGCAGCGGAAACCAGTCTGTATTTTGCAGAAAAAGGAGAGGATGCTGGAACTGATTCCACAACACCACGCCGTAGAACAAAGCCAGTGTCGCAAGGACTGCCTTGGACAGTGGAAGCACCAATTGAAACAGCATTCGGAAATATCCACAGCCTTCAAGCAAGGCCGCTTCCTCCAGCTCCTTCGAAAATTGTTTAAAGAACGTTCTCATGATAATCAAATTAAAGGGGTTCAGAATATGCGGTATGATCAATACCAATGGATTATCATAAAGTCCTATGCCGCGAATCGTCAGGAAATAAGGTACGATAGGGGCTTTGAAGATCATGGCGATTACGACGCTGATCATGATTACAGACCCCCAGCGGAACTCCGACTTCGAAAGCGGGTAAGCAAGCAGCGCGGTCATTAGCAGCGCCAAAACCGTTCCAATCACCGTCGTGACCAGAGTCAGGAAGAACGATTTCCATAAATCAGGACGATCGATAATATAACTCCACGAGTCGAAGGTAAACTGCTTCGGCCATAAGGTGACCAAATTCATATCCACAGCGTTTTTGGAGCTAAGCGAGGTAGATATGACAGACAACAGCGGGATGAGAGCTATGACGGACAGGAGGATGAGAACGATCGTAATGCCTGATACAAATATTTTTTCGCTTCTCGATTCGAACATGTCTACCAGAGCCCCCCATCCGATACTTTCTTCGACATTCGATTGAATATATACACCAGTATCAGTCCAATAATCGACTGGAATAATCCAACCGCCGTGGCGAAGCTGTACTGCGCTTGCTGAATGCCGGTCCGGAACACGTACGTATCCAGGATATCTCCTACGTTGTAGGTCATCGGGGTGATTAGATTATAGACCTGATCAAAGCCAAGATCCAAAAAGTTGCCGATTTCAAGGAGGAACAGTACCAGTACGGTAGGCAGCAGCAGCGGGAATGTAATATGACGAATTTGCCGGAATTTGGACGCCCCATCCATCATCGCCGATTCGTACAGTTGAGGGTCAATCGCACTGATCGCCGCTATATACACAACGGTTCCCCAGCCAGCATCCCTCCAGATGGATGAAAGCACGTAAATGGGCCGGAAGTATTCGCTCTCCTGCATCGCCAGCAGAGGTTCAAAGCCGAACCAGCCAATAACGATGTTAAACAATCCGCTTAATGAAAAAAAATCAAAAACAATACCAGCAACGATTACCCAAGACAAAAAGTGCGGAATATACAAAGCGGTCTGTATTCCTTTCTTGAGCGCCGATTTTCGAATCTCGTTGATCATCAGCGCCAGAAGAACCGGCACTGGGAAAACCAGTGCGAGCTTGAGAAAACCTAGTATCAGCGTGTTTCCGAACACTCGGGCAAAGTCAGGATGCTCCAGCAAAGTCTCAAAGTGCTTGAAGCCTACCCAAGGACTATCAATCAGCCCTTTGAACACTGAATAGTCTTTGAAGGCGATTACAGCACCAGCCAGTGGAATATATTTAAATATAATGAGAAAAACGATTCCCGGAATCGCCATCACATACAACGGCCAATACACCTTCATTCGATAAAATGCAACTTCTTTCAACTGATCACCTCCAATATCTCGTTGTTGAATTCGCTTACATGAATAATATACAACTAGAGGTTGTGTCTCTCAATTGGGCATTTTTAAGGATAAACAAGGGCATTTTTAAGGGAAATAGAAAACCACTCCTACAGGGAGTGGCTAAAAAAGGCTAGCTGCTTGGCAGCCGCTTGCGATATTCACTTGGTTTGCAGCCTGTTAGTTTCTCAAACAACCGTGCAAAATGCTGCGTATCCGAATAACCTACCCTTTGGCAGATTTCGTACACCTTTAAATCGGTCCTTTCAAGAAGCTCTTTCGCTTTGCCAATGCGAATTCGGCTCAAAAAACTTACGTAGGTTTCTCCCGTCTTTTGTTTGAAAAACTGGCTTAAATAATAAGGGCTGATAAAAAAACGCGCAGACAAATCCGCCAGTGTAATCGGTTCATTGTAATGGGCGGATACATATTCCTTGATCTCTGCAATGATATCCTTCTTCTTAGGTATGTTATGCTCCAGCTTGAACTCAATAATTCTTCTAATGACTTGAATCATCCATTCCTCCAAGCATTCTAAGGTCCGAAACCGGGATATACCGTCCAGTGACAAAATATGACGGCCCAAAAAATCATTTTGCTGCAGCTGCTGAAAGGACATTTTCCGAATACTCGCTAACAGGATGTTCACGCATTGCATCTGTAAATCCGCGGGGGTCATGCTTGGTTCGGCTTCCATCAATTGAAAAATATCGTGTATGATGCCTGCACATTCCTTTTCATCCATGTTCTCAAGGGCCGCTTCCAGCTTGGCGATTCTCTCTTCTGGAACAGCTTGAATCCGTCCTGACAGATTTATAATATCAGTAAATGATATTACCGTGTTCGCCCCCTTGACGACTTTATAGCTTAGCGCATATCGGGCTTCTTCAAAAGACTGGCTGATGCCAGCGGCCCTTTCCTGAATCGTTCCAACACCGATGGTCACAGAAAGCTCCAGCTTTAGGTTTACTTCCTCTTTGAGACGTTGCACCGAACGAAGCAGCTCCGCATAACGGATAGGCCCCCCTTGAGTAACTACCACTGCAACCTGCGCACCTGTATAACGAAACCGATACACTCCGTCATACTGCTCAAGAGCCAGATCTACCTGACAGAACACCTGCTGAAGACTGACTTCCTTTAGAGCATCGAGTTTACTATCAAATTCAAGCACAAACCCCGCGAACCCGTTTCCCTTTGTCGGGATTTGTGCCATTTCAAGCAACTCTTCCATAAGCTCCGTATTATCGCTGCCGACATCAAGGATATCCCGCAAAGCGTTCTCTTGAATAAGATGACGGACCTCCTGCTTCAAGTCATCTACTTCCTGCCGCTTAGCCCGATCAGCACGTATCGCTTTCATGGCTTGCTGAACGCAGCTTTGAAGCTCCTCTTCCTCAACCGGTTTATTGATATAGGATTGTACGCCTAATTGCATACCTCTCCGTGCATATTCAAAGTCAGCATATCCACTTAAGAGAATAAATTTAGTCTGGCTGCCCTTGTCTTTCAGCCATTTAATCATGTCGAGGCCGCTAACTTGCGGCATCCGAATATCCGTAATCACAATGTCCGGCTGCAATTCCTGAATTAAGTTTCCACCCTCTAAACCATTATAGGCTACTCCGACAATTTCACATTCCGGGATATATCGGTTTATGATGATTTTGATGCCATCCACAATGCCCTTCTCGTCATCAACCAAGATCAGCTTCATGCCAAAACCCCTCTCCTTCTTCTGGTGCCGAACACCATCCTACCGTGTAGGAATTAATATTTCGACGATCGTTCCACGATCAAGTCTCTGGCGTATCGTTAAATAATAATCAGCACCATAATGGAGTTTGATACGCTCGGCTATATTTTTGAGGCCTATCCCATTACCCTCCGCTTCATCAGCTCCACCTAGTTTATATTTGTCCGATTCAGCATGCTCCAACAAGGCACGCAGTTCTTCTTGCTTCTCCAATGAAATGCCGATTGCATCATCTTTTAACCGAATGAGCATTTCTCCTTTATCCGTCCAAATGCCTTCAATCTCGATATTTATTATCCGGCTGTAGTCCTCAAATCCATGATTGATGCTGTTTTCAACAATAGGCTGAAAGATCAGGGGAATGATGCTGCAATTCAGCATCTCTTTGGGCATGCTGATATCCAGTCTGAACCGATTATCGAATCGGATATTTTGCAGCTCTAAATAGTTAGAGGTATATTCCAATTCATGCTTCACGGAATGATGCTTGCCTTCTTTACTTAAAGCCAGCCGAAACATGCGCGCCAAAATTTTAATCATATTTGAGGTTTCCTCATCCCCTTTAACGAGCGCCTTCATGCGAATAGATTCCAACGTATTGTAAAGGATGTGGGGATTGATCTGATTCTGGAGCGCCATGAATTTGGCCTGTCGCTGCTTGATCTCCGCAATATACACATCATTAATTAAGGTTCGAATCGTTATAATCATTTTGTTGTAGCTGTGCACCAAGCTGCCGATCTCATCGTTAGCCTGCTCTTTCTCTATGGGCAAGTATTGGCCTACCTCTGCCTGCTTCATGCTTCTGCGGAGGGCTTTAATAGGCTTCGTAATCTTATAGCTCAAACTAAGCGATATAAGGGTTATGACGAGACAGCTCATCAGAATGACCGACACCGTCACTCCTTTGATTTGATTGATGTTGTGCAGCAGCTTCGAGCGGGGGATCTCGGTTCTAATAAGCAAATTCCCCTGTGTGGTGCTTCCCGTTAAAATAATGCTGTCATCGCTGCCGTTATCCTGTAGAAGCTCTGTACCGGATTCAAGTACTTGCTGCCAAGATAAGCGGCCGCTGGCCGCATCGGAATGATAGACGATTTCATTTTGGTTATTGCTTATGATGACACTCATACCATATTTGTCCCGAGCCAAAACAAATTCATGATCAAGCCTCAGCAAGGTAAACGGATCCAAATCTATGAGAAGAAGGCCTGCATAGGCTCCGTCCGAACTGAACAATACCCGTCCGACCGTTACTACGGCTCCTGCCCCCTTATCCTCGTAATAGGAACGATCATGCAGCCCTGTAATAAAAAAAGTATCCTTTGAGCTGCTGAGCTGCTTATACCATTCACGGGACAACAATATATCCTCCACCACTCTGCTTGTTGTAGTCGTATATTGATACACATTGGTATCCCGGCTGATTAGCATCACGGTGCTGATTTCTGGTTTGAGCAATGCCACGCGCATTAATAGCCGCTGCACCTCAACTTTCTGAACGATTAATTCATCCATTGGCAAGCTTCGTTTATCTCCAATTCTGTAGATCAATTCGTTGTCAACCAATACCGACTTGGTTACCTTGTCATATTCCTCAAGAAATTCGTTCAATGTCGTCTTGAGCTGCGACGTGTACAGAGAAGCAAATTCTTGAGAGGAATCCTCCAGCGCCTCCGCCGATTGACGAAATATGATAACGCTTACAAACAATAAAGGAATAACACAGGCCAGCAAGTAGCCCATTAATAATTTGTATTGAAACCTCATATTTTTTATTTTCAACATTACCCTTCGCATCCAGCTCATATGCTCCATCCCCTAGCCCTTCCATGTCAAACCCCTCGTCTAACTATTGTACATGCCTCGCTGCGTGGACGCTACCGAAGAGCATCGGACAAAAGCTGGAACAGCTTTGTATCCAATTACACGAAAATATACGTTATAAATCGCAATTAATCAAAGGGGCATTTTTAATTTTCTACAGGGGCATTTTTATGGATTGTTAAAAACACTACTTAAGCATCTTCAAATGCATGTCTTTGAATTAGACGATGTGCACTCCTCCTTGGAAAAAAAATCAGGCCATGTCGAGAAAATGCTAGACTGGGTCGAAGTCCATTTCCGACAGCCCTTTTCTTTAGAGTCGTTGTCCCGGGAGCTGCATTTATCTCCGTATCACATTTCGCATTTGTTCAAGCAGCAAACGGGTATAACTTTATCCGATTATGTGGCTGGCCGTCGAATCCGTGAAGCGTGCGTACTGCTTGAGAATACAGATTTCAATCGGTGAAATTGGACGTATCATCGGGGGGTTCAGTGCGCCATATTTTTCTCAGCTTTTCAAAAAACATAAGGGGATAACGCCCAACTCCTATCGAATTGCAATTAAAAATACGTATCGGTAACATTTCATTCCAATAAAAATAAAGCGCTATTATTGTTAACTCCATTATGATACCTGATACAAAAAAGGTGATGACTGGTTTAATTTCAGTCATCACCTTAAGTGTAAATCCGGTACAATTGCAGTTGCCAGCCAAGCGTCGGTTTTTGCGGCAAACTCGCTTCTATATTAACTTTCTCTTCTTCTATATCTGCGATACTACAAGAATAGGAATAAGTAATTCATTTGATAACCGATTTTATCCTTCTTCTCTGTACTGCCCCGGCGTCTTACCCACGAGCTTGCGAAAGGAACGTATAAAATTGGCAGAATTATTATACTGCAGCCGTTCAGCTATTTCTATGATCTTTAGGTCGGACTCCTTCAGCCATTTCTTCGCTATATCAATCCGATACTGCGATAGATATTCCCCGAAATTAATGCCCGTCTCCTGACGGAACACACGGCTCACGTAATGCGGGTGATAGTTGATGCGTGAAGCGCATTCCTCTAGCGTAAGCGCCGAATCAAATTCTCTTACAATGATATCAATTACTGCTTCGGAAATATGCTTGAATTGAGAGTCCCGGCGAGTTCCTAACTCCTGGATATATGGCAGCACGAATATGGACCAGAACCAGTGCTCCATCTCCTGTACGTTTCGAAGCTTGAACAGCGACTGAATTAACGACGCTTCATCCTCCGGAATCCGCTCCATCGGAATAGATAATTCCTGTCCAAACTTGAGAAGGGCAATCAGAAGGCGCAGCAATGACAATTGATAATCACGATGTTGCGCTTGAGGCCGAAACAACTCGCCAATTAATTGCTTCAAAGCGCTCTCTGCCTGCTCCTCATTTCCAACCCGAATTGCATCTAACAAGGCTTGCTCGCCCACAATCGGGTATCTGTTCAAATTACTCTTCTGCGGCTGCACGTCTTCAATAAACAGGATCGATTCCTGCCCTAATCCTACTCTGGCCTTAAGGGCGGTCGTTGCCTCATGAAGTGCTTGCTGCGTCTCTGCAAACGACATGAACGGACGGCTAATACCGATACTTATTTTAATTTCCAAGTACTGGTATATGGCCTTCTGAATTTCGTCTGACAAGTTGAAAATCTGCTCTTTAAAGCGCTCCCCCGTCTCCGTGGAACCGATAAGGGTCACTTGGTAGTCCGATTTGACGATCGGCTCCAATCTTTGCTCGGAAAGGATCAACTCACCAACGATGTTGTTAATAGCGAACATCAGCAAATCCCGATTTCCTTCCGCGTACCTCGTATCCTTAAGCGTATCGATTTGAACCGCAACGACGCACATAGATGGCCACGGCTGCTCCAAACCATACAAGCTCAGCTTCTCAAAAAAATCATTAGGCTGAATCGTGCCGCCAAACAATTTTTGCATAAAAAATTCTTTAAGCTGAGTTTGCTGCCCCTTCAACTCATTCATAATGAGAGACTGATTACGAATCAAATAGTCAACGCGTTCGCCGATTACCTGAAGCTCGCCGCTCGACTTCACCTTTTCATTCATTGAAGGAACAACCGTTAACGCGGAATAAAGGGATTGAATGGGACTGTACATTTTTTTGGATCCAAACCAAGCAACGATGAGCGTTACGAGCAGAATAATCAAGCATACGAGCATGGTAATCCAGCCGATTATTTTATTTTGTTCGTATACCTGCTCATTGGAAATGACGGATACATAGCTCCATCCGTTATAGGCGGATTTACGAAAAGTGACAGTAACAGCCTCTCCGTACCGATTAGTCGCGTATTGACCGATAGTCTCATTCGTATCGACAAATGATTTCAGATAGGGTTCATCCACGATTCGGCTTCCCAGTTTATCGTGGTCACGGTGAACAATAATGTTGGCATTCTGATCCACGATAAACGCGCTGCCAAACTTACTGTTCAAAAACTCGTCCATATTCTTCATCACATCGGAGGACAACACCACACAAATAATACCTGTCGGGTTGGGAGAGTTGAATGGATACTTTTTCACAAAGTAAACGGACTGGAACGAATTAGGGAATTCTACTGATCCGCTGCTCCAGAACGAGCCCTTCGCGTTTCGTGAAAATGATTCGAGTACTGGCCTAAACTCAGGAAAGCTGTACTCGTTTACGCCGCTGCTCGAAACGATCCAATCGTTGTTCAGGCTAAATAGAAACACTTCCTTGATGCCGAGCTCATACGTTTGTATCTGCGAGATTCCTTTATATAGCTCTTGCACCAATTGGAAATCATGATTTGATAAACTTCGATTGAAAGCGCTTGTAACATTTTGCGACTGGAGCAGCTGTGTAGCAGAATTATCGATCGTCCTGAGTGTTTGCTCCGTACGCACCTGCATTTGTTTTAACAGCAGCTTGTTGCTCTCGTCCACTTTTTCCTGCACCGTTCTGGAGGCGTTAAAATAGGCGAACGTGCCTAGCGTAATGACCGGAAGCGTGCCGATCAATATAGACAATAGCATCAGCTTCAATAAATAAGACGGGGACCGGAATCTCATAATGCCTCCAATTGGTCGTTTCCTGATATTCCTTAAAGTGTACAAGAAAACTCCATATTAAGCCATGATACGGATCCTGACTTCCGGCAAGTAAGATTCTATCTTGAACGTGCCAGATCTGATTAATGCTTCATCGAATGCGAATCTGAGCTTTGCTATTTATGTTATTTCCCTGCCTGCTTGGCGTATTCGGCGTTCATTTCTTCAATCACTTTGCTGCCGCCGCTTTGAAGCCATTGATTGATCGCACCGTTCCAATCTTCCTCGTTGACCGCACCCATAATGAATTTCACGGTTGCGTCAGCAATGATTTTGGACAACTCCTTGCCTTTCTCAATATCCGTGTTTGAAATGAACGGCGCGGCCGGGTTTGGCACGGCGAACGTCGCATTGTCCTGAAACAATTTCGAGCTGAGCAACTCCAACTCGGTTCCGTAATTGACAACCTCATCCTGTAGGATCATAAATTGACCACCGTCCGTAATATCTGCTCTGAGCTTCGCATCTGAACTTGGAGTATACACACCGCTTTCTATCGTGTATTGCTGGCCTTCAATACCGTATTTCATCAGGTTCTGGTTTTCCTTCTCAGACACTTTATCAAAATATGCCAATATTTGCTCAAGCTCTGCTTCCGTTTTGACGCTTGTTTTCGGAATCATATACATGCCGAGATAACCAGAACCAGCGCGCGTACGATCGCCCAACGGTCCCTCGATGCGGTTAATTAAGTTGATTTTGGCGTTTGAATCGACCTTCTTGATGTTGTCCTCAATGTTTTTACCGTCTAGCATATTATCGATCCATAGCCCTGCCTGACCTTTATACATGACCGAACGGCCGTCCTGAACGGTTGCGAAGTCCTGATTAATGATTTTTTCGTCGTACAGCTTTTTGTAAAACTTCATTGTATCCAAATAGGCTTGCGTCATATGAGCCGGAACGAGCTTGCCATCCTGAAGCTCCCACTCGTTAGGGCCGCCCATATAAACGAGAATGTCTTTGAAGCCTGCGATGTTGTTTCCTTGCATGCCAACGGCGAGACCAATCGTATCCTGCTTACCATTTTTGTCTGGATCTCCGGTTGTAAAGGCTTTCAGAACATTGTAAAGCTCATCTACGTTTTTAGGCGCTTCAACCCCCAGATCGCTAAGCCAATCTTGGCGGATCATCAGCCCGAAGCGAGCGAGATCACGCTCGCGATACAAGCCGTAAACTTTCCCGTCAATCGAAACGTTGCCTAAGACGAGCTCCGACATTTTGCTTAGGTTTGTATAGTTCTTCAGATACGGCCCGACTTCCCAGAACATACCAGAACGGGCGGCGTTAACGATGTAGGATGCTTTCGGCTCCAGTGCCACGAACGTTTTTGGCAATTCGCCGGATGCGATAGTAGCGCTGAGCTTATCCGTATAAGAGGAGGATGGAACCCAGGAGACGCTTAGCTTTGCGCCTGTTTGCTCCTCCAGCATTTTCAGAACAGAACTGTTGGCCGGCATTTGCTCCGGGCTGTAGGTTGGGAGCATCATTGTCAGCTGAAGCGGTCCTTGTGCATCTCCTGAATTGCCGCTGCTTTGCGGATTTCCTTCATCGTTTCCTCCGCAGGCCGCAACGGTCAGCGCGATTGCGACCAGCAATGCCCCTGCTTTCGCTAATCTTCTTTTTTGATATTTTTTGTTCATACTTACATCCTCCCTTTATCTAAATACTATTATATCTTCATCCCTTAACCGAGCCCAGCAATACCCCTTTTGCAAAATGCTTTTGCAAGAACGGGTATACGAGCAGAATCGGAAGAGTTGAGACCACGATTACCGCCATCTTCACAGCTTGATCCGGCGGAGCGACATAGTCCAATTCCATTGAACTGGAGTCCCCAATGCCGCCCGAGGCCAGGATGACGATTTGCCGCAAGAGCACCTGGATCGGCCATTTGGTGTTGTCGTTGATGTAGAGAACCGCACTAAAGAACGTATTCCAATGGCCTACCGCATAAAATAACGAGAAGGTCGCGATGGCAGGCATCGATAGCGGCAGCACGATTTTGAGAAAAATGCCAAGATCGTTGCAGCCGTCAATTTTAGCCGATTCCTCCAGCCCATCCGGCAGCTGTTGAAAAAAATTGCGGATAATGATTAAGTTAAAGGCACTGATCGCTCCGGGAATAAGCAAGGCCCAATAGGAATCGATCATGCCGAGCTCCTTCACAACGAGGAAAGTCGGAATCATGCCTCCGCTGAACAGCATGGTGAACACAACCAACATTAAGATCGGCTTTTGAAAGTCCATATCCTTGCGCGCCAACGGATATGCCATCAAGCATGTGAAAAAAAGGTTAATCAGTGTGCCCACAACCGTAATGTAAACGGTTACCAGCAAGCTTCTGACAAGGGTTTGCGTAGAGAAAATGTACTTGTATGCATCCAAAGAAAATTCTGTCGGAAATAAAATGAATCCTTGTGTTAGCAATTCCTTCTGGGTGGCGAATGAGCCAGCAATGACGTAAATGAACGGAATTACAGTAATCAAAGCGAAAACAAGCAGTAATACGACGTTCACGCTGTCGAAAATCCGGCTCCCCCAGCTTTGTTTGATTGGCATGGCGGTTCAACACTCCCTTTCTCTAATAGATGCCTTCTTCTCCGAATTTTTTGGCAAGTCGGTTTGCTACAACGACAAGAATCAGACCAACGATCGACTTAAATACGCCTACCGCCGTGCTGAAGCTATATTGCCCTTGGCTGATTCCGACGGAGTATACGTACGTGTCGAACACCTCTCCAACCTCACGGTTCATTGCATTAAGCATGAGGAAAATCTGCTCAAAGCCCGTGTCGAGAAAGTTGCCGAGACGCAAAATGAGCAAAATAACGATGGTGCTGCGAATGGCTGGCAGCGTAATATGCCAAAGCTGGCGAAGCCTGTTCGCTCCGTCCATGCGGGCCGCTTCGTAGAGCTGAGGGTCCACGCCAGACAATGCCGCAAGGAAAATAATCGTGCCCCAGCCTGTTTCCTTCCACATAACCTCAGCCGTAATAATCGTACGGAACCATTCATTGCTAACGAGAAAATTAATCTTTTCGCCTCCAAAGCGGACTAGCAGCTCGTTCATAATGCCGCCTTCCGTCGTCAGAAACATGTAGGAGATTCCTACGACGACGACCCAAGACATAAAATGCGGAATGTAAATGAGCGTCTGCACGATACGCTTTGTAAATTCCAGTCTCAGCTCGTTGAGCATAAGCGCAATGATAATCGGCAGCGGAAAGAAAAAAAGAATGTTGTAAGTCGCAAGAATGATCGTATTCCGAAACAGAATAATAAAGTTGGAATCGCTGAACAATCGCTCGAAATGCTTCAACCCTACGAATGGACTGTTCCAAAAGCCGAGAAAAGGCTGAAAATCTTGAAAGGCGATGAAGATTCCGTACATCGGCCAGTACTTAAATATAAGAAAGTACAATAATCCGGGGAAAACCATCATATAGAGCCACCGGTTCCGCATAAGTCTGCCGACCAATGTAGATGACATGGATGTCCGCGGCGCGGGGACTTGCACTGACTCTGTATTTCTTTTTAACATGCTGCTGCCTTCCTTTCTTTGCATAGGTAATTGAATCTGCAGCCTCATCATACGGGCTAACCGTAATTACCGTCGATAGTCCCTACTTGATCTAATTGGCCAGTTATGTGCCATTTTTGCTGTAATTGCAGGGCATTGTCATTAGTTGAGGTCGCTGTCTTTGGATGCTTTTTCGTGTTTTTGCCCATGAAAAAAGGGCCCGCAGTATGCAGACCCTTCATTTCATATCAGATTGCTATTTGTCAGCAAGATAGCCTAAATCGTATTTATAAAGAGCACTGGAAGTTACAGGAAGCATAAATGTAACATCCGGTAAGCTGCCGTCTGGTTTTCTAGCAGCAGATAATTGGGTCGTATCCAGGCTTACAAAGTCATCGGAAGTGATCGTAAGACCATCATCTATGGTCCAAGAATTATTGGTTACATTTTCCGGCAAGTTATTATCATTTTTTATAGTTGTTCCCATATAAGCAATGTTATTATGCAGCACTTCTCTGTAGCCAGGAATGTTGTTTATATCCGTTGGACTAACACGCTCAAGCATATAGAAATTAGCAAACCATTATTATAAGCCGTGTTATTAGTCCAGTTAGCGGACTGCCCTGGCATATGATTAGCATAAAATCCATTCGCTCCATTATTAACAGCTAAAGAATATCTAACGGTATGAACGGGCAATGGATCTGGAATTCCGGTTGTTCTATAAGCATATCCGCCGACTTTAAACCCATTTTGGTCGCCTATCCCATCCTGATTGCCCCTGTTATTAAACGCCCAACAATGATCATAAATCACTGGTCCATTTGAGCTGATACTGTCGAATCCATCGTCACTGTTATTCCATGCACGGGATTTAATGAACGAAACAGCCCCTCCATGAGCACCCAAACCATCTGTATTTTTAGCGGATACCTCAGTTGGTCCAATGTTATGTAAGCATCAGAATTAAGAACAGTTCCTGTTCCACGTCCAGTAAAGTAAAAACCAATTGCCTCAATATCATGAGCAGCCACATTCACAATATCGGCTTGACCCCTGATTCTAAAAGCTTCAGATTGCGCTTGATCACCTACTTCAATCCCTGTCACATCAAATCCTTTGAAAGTGACTCCCGTTACTTGATCTTCAACAAAAAAAGCAGCCACACGCAAATTAGTTGGCACATTTTTGAATTCAAATACTGGCCTTTCTCCAGCATAAGCCTTGTAAGTAATCCCACTCTTCGTAATATCATTTACATAATTATAAATGCTATCGATTTTTGCAATATCAAAATCGTTATAAACTCCTCCTCGAATATATACGGTATCCCCAGAGGCAGCCGCTGATTGTGCTTTCATCAAACTTTTAAATGGTTTACTTTTAGTTCCTGCATTGCTATCACTGCCAGTTGGTGAAACATAATAACTTGTTGTACTTGTCGCTGCATTAACAGAAATTGTCATAAACAATGCTGCACACATAAAACCGATCACAAACAAACTACCCATTTTTTTCACAAAAAACTTCTCCTCACATCAATCATTTATTGGATTACAAATTATTAAATCGTGATTTTCCACAATTTTTATATTAGGAAATTTAACCTAATTTGTTTAATTAAAACCAATTGATGCAAAAGGAAAAGAGCTGATATAAATGGTCGAGTCGGATAGTTATAGTTGTTCAGTAAAATAGTTCCCCTCCTATTGCCCGATAAAACAACCTCACAACCGATTTGGGAGAAGCATATCCAGAAGCATATCCAGCAATATGAGGCCAATTCCCGAGTCAAAGCGATTTAAAATAATTTGTTGATGAACTTCTTCGATAACTTCAAAAAATTGGAGCAAAATAAGGTCTTTCTGAGAGGATAGCCATTTAAAAATCTGTTAAACCTACAATTTTGCTTAAACGATCAATCTCCTCACTTGGATAACCGCTGCCATCCTCTCGTTCATGATGCTGAAGTGGATCGGCTACACTTAGTTGGACAATAAAAATGAGGGCTTGTAGAATAAACCTATCATGCTAAGGAGCGGATCTCAGGAACTTAATTATACCGCCGCTGCCGCATCGCCTCATACAGCAGCACTGTCGCCGCCATCGCCACATTCAGTGATTCTGCCCGCCCGTGCATCGGAATAATAACCGTCTCATCCGCTGCCGCAAGCGAGCTTGCCGAGAGCCCTTCCGACTCATTGCCGAGCAGCAGCCAAGTCGGCGCTGTCCAATCATACGAATAACAAGTATGCGAGGCTTCAAGGCTTGTCCCTACCAGTGCAAAGCCGCGATCCTGCGCTGCAGGCAGCAGTTCCGTCAAGTCCGCCTCTATAATCGGCAAATGGAACAAAGAGCCCATCGTGGAGCGCACCGTCTTCGGATTGTACAGATCAGCACAGCCTCTGCCGAGCACAACGCCATTCGCGCCAACCGCATCCGCACTGCGAATAATCGTCCCCACATTGCCGGGGTCTCTTACTCCATCCAGCACGACGACAAGTCCACCTGCTGAAAATATTGCATCGTCCGCCGCTTCCAGCTTGCTCACGACAGCAAAAACCGGCGGCGGCGTATCCGTCCCCGAGCATTTTGCCATAACCGACCGCGCCGCTTGAATCCATTCGACGCTCGCGCTCACTTCCGCGTTCTCGGCAGCACTGCCCACATATCTGCTTCCGCGGCTAGTCTGCTCCGCCAGCTCGCGCAGCTCCTCCGGCAATCCGCGCTCCGCATCGTACAGGACCGCTTCAACTGCCGCTCCTGCGGCGAAAGCTCCCTGCACTAAATGAACGCCTTCAATAATAAACTTGCCGAGGCGATCGCGGTATTTTTTGTCCAGCAGGGAGGCCCACTGCTTGACGCGGTCATTTTGAATCGAGGTTAAAAGGCTATGATTGTTCATCTCTATTACTCAACCTTCCGAATAAGCAATTTCCAAATTGGATAAGTCTGAATTTTTTCCTACAATAACTAAAATGTCGATATCGCGAATGAGATCATCCGCGTAAGGCGCAATATTCATATTAGACCCCGTCTTGATCGCCATGACGTTGCATTTGAACTTCGCGCGAATGTCGAGCTGCTTCAAGCTTTTGCCGATCATCGCCTCAGGCGCTTTTATCTCAATGATGCTGTAATCCTCGGAAATCTCGATGTAGTCCAAAATATTAGGCGAGATCAGATGATGCGCGACGCGCAGCCCCATATCCCGCTCGGGATATACAACCTTGTCGGCGCCAATTCGGCTGAGCACCTTGCCGTGCAGCTCATTTTGCGCCTTGACGATAATGAGGCCGACGCCCATATCCTTCAAGATCAGCGTCGTCAAAATACTCGACTGAATATCCTGGCCAATCGCCACGACCACAACGTCAAAATTGCGAATGCCTAGCGCCCGCAGCGCTTCCTCATCGGTTGAATCGGCAACAACGGCATGTGTCACATGGTTAACCGCATCCTGTACACGATCCTCACTCGTATCAATCGCCAGCACCTCAAAGCCCATGTCCGTGAGCGATGAAGCAACGCTAAGACCGAAACGGCCAATGCCGATAACGGCGTATTGTTTTTTTGGCAAGCAGTACCTCTCCCTTCCCCTATGTAACAAAAATCAGCTATCTGCCATTATAACATACGAGCTCATGCAGAATGAAAAAACACCGCCGCGGACATATTAATCAGGCACGCCAATTAGCAGGTTTTTAGCGGCCTCGCTTACCATGCGAAGGACCACTGCGGTTGCGCGTAATAACGACGACTTGGAGGGAATCCGGTTGGATAATCTGGATTTGCGTCAAGCCATTATAAGGCGGGTTCAAGATAAGCCGCTTAATGAATTAACCGAAGTGATTGAAAGCTCGATCGGCAATGACGAGCGTGCGCTTCCCGGCCTTGGCGTATTGTTCGAAATGATTTGGAAGCAAATCGACGAGCAAGAGCAAGCCCGGCTGGTAACTGCGCTGCATACGCAGCTGTCACGGTTCGCCCAACCTGCCACGAGTTAAAATGCTTTAACGGGTCAACGCGGTATATACCGTTTTGCCGCCAACGATTGTCCGTTTGACCCATGGATGGCCTTCATAACGATCGACAATGACAAGGTCTGCCGCTTTGCCCCGTTCCAGCGAACCGACTTCACTTGCTATACCCAGCGCTTCGGCTGGAGCAAGCGTAGCCGTTCGAACTGCGGCTGGCAAAGCGGTTATTCCTTCATCAACTAGCCTGAAAATCGCGTTCAGCAAAGCTGAAGGATGATAATCCGAGCAAATGATGTCTGCCGCTCCCGCAGCAATTGCCTCAGCCGCCGATAAGTTTTTATCATGCGAGCCGCCACGCACAATATTAGGGGCACCTACACATACATGCAAGCCCTGCTGAACCGCATATAAAGCCGTTTCCAGCGTAATCGGAAATTCCGAGACACTGGCCCCGCACCCCTTCAACTGATCTACCCGCTGCCTCGAATCATCGTCATGCGAAGCAACTGAAATGCCGCGCTGCACGGCCAGCTTGCCAAGCTCCTCTAAGCCGGTCCAGTCAATTTGGCGCCTATTTTCCATCAGCTCTGCCACGATGGTGCGTACCTCATCGATGCTGACCGATTGATTTTTCATCACATAACGCTCGAAGGAACCTGGTTCCCTGTACTGCCCTTGGCCTGGCGAATGATCCATGAAGGACAAATAATCAATGGCCCCTTCATCCACATATCGCTTCACAATGGGCAAGCCCGGCAAATACGATATTTCATATCTTAAATGAATGCGATTGCGCACGACAGAGCGCTGCTCGCGGTAGCTGCGAATGAGCTCCACCATTTGCGTCAGCAAATGCTCGCCCCTCAGACTCAGTCCAACACCCAGCGATAAAGAATGATACATCGTCGTTATGCCATGGAGCGGAAGCTTGCGTTCGAACTCCAGCAATGACATATCCAGCGGAAACAGCGTATTTGGACGAGGCTGTACTTCTTTTTCGATTGCATCGCAATGAACATCAATGAGCCCAGGCAATACATAACAGCCATCCGCCTCAATGATTTCAAGCCCAAGGGAGCGATAACCCTCCACCTTTACGCCGCCGTCACTAACTGCCCGTCCATCATTTAGACCTCCATGCGCCAGCCAGCTTTGGATCTGCTCTGGGCCAATCAACACTTCCGCAATGATGCCTGCTTTTATAATAACAGCGCCCTCCGCTACCATTTCCGGCAGCACAAGCATCCCTTTTACCATTACAATCGATTGCAGCATCTCTGACTTCATCGAACACACCCCTCTATAGTTTTGCCAAAAATATAAAGTGATTATGTAAAAGCTACTAAGCTGTTGGACTCGCTTTATTTGATCTTAACATACCATTTTTGCAGGCAGGAACAAAGGGGTTCCAATACTCAATTAGCAGGTGAAAAATAAAAAAATCCCCTTGTCCCATGAGGACAAGAGGACCTTACACCTGCGTAAACCCGTTCATATTCCTGCACTATTGCCGCTCTTTTGCCGCTCAATTTCTGCCTTATACCGCTCAGCCGCAGGCTATAGGCGCTGCAGCTCCTTGGGAAAGCTCGTCAGCACCTGCGGCTTGCCATCCTCTCCGATATAAATATCGTCTTCGATGCGTACGCCGCCAAGCTCTGGCACATAAATGCCCGGCTCTACGGTGAACAGCAGCCCCGTTTCAATTAACGCCTCATTGTGGCCATGAACGGAGGGCAGCTCGTGAATATCAATGCCGAAGCCGTGACCGACACGGTGGTTGAAAAACTCACCATAGCCTTGCGCCTCAATCGTTTCACGGGCAGCCCGATCCACTACAGCAAGCGGCTTCCCCGCTTCTGCGGCCGCAATCGCCTGACGATTCGCAGCAAGCACCGTATTGTAGATGCGCTCCTGTTCAGTCGTTCCTTGTCCAATCAGAAACGTGCGCGTAATATCTGAGCAATAACCATCCTTGTACACACCCATATCAATGAGCAGAAAATCATTTTCCTGCAGCCGGTATTCGCCGGACTTGCCATGCGGCAGCCCAGAGCGCGCTCCGCCCAGCACACTCGTCTCAAATGCCGGCTTATCGCCGCCGAGGACACGCAGTCGATATTCAATCTCCGCATTCAGCTCAAGCTCCGATACGCCGACCTTCGCCTTGCTTGCCGCTTCCTGCAGCACCTTCTCCGCAATGACCACTGCGGCATGTACCCGCTGAATTTCCTCAGGCGACTTGCGAAGGCGCAAAACCATAAGCAGCGGCTCCACATCCCGAAATGCTGCCTTAGGAAACACCCCAGCCAGCTGCTCATAGGTTGCCACATTCAAATGCCGCTTTTCTATGCCAATGGCTGCGGCGCTTTTGTCAGCTTCTTTGCCAAGCAGCTCGTAGGGATTGTCGGTATCCGAAATCGCAACCAGCTTCGATACCATCGCCGCCCCGCTTGCGCTCTCCTGATCCAAAGCCGGGACAAACAGCGTATACGTCGACTCCTTCGGGTTAATGAGCAGTCCCATAAAACGCTCATGCGGGTCGCAATGAAAGCCCGTCAAATAAAAAACACTGCCCGGCGACGTAACGAGCGCAGCCTCCATTCCAGCAGCCGAAAGCTCGGCGAGCAGGCTTGATTTTCTAAGCTCATAAGGGTTATACATGTTTCGCTCTCCTCCTCCATCTAATGCGCCAATTTCTAAAGCCAATAACTCTATCATACCTCAAATCAGCCTGAAACTGGAAGCAAACGATGCAAGGCAAGCCAGAGCTTTTCTCGAAAAATAGTGCGATAACCCCGAGTAGCACCTTCCCCTACTAATCCAGCTGCTTGCAGCTTAAAAAAACAAGGCCCGCCAACCCGCGACTTACGCGGATTAACGAGCCTGCTGCCAAGCCTACGCCTACTACCTGCCTACTTGTCCAGCGTAAATTCCGCCAAACCGAGCGGAAACAACGCTGGCTTCTCGCAGCTGCTTTGCATCACATAATGCTTGCCTTGCTCAGCCGCATCATGGAAGCCATGCATCGCTTCCAGCACATGATAAGCAAGCTCTCCGTTCGCCCGATGCTTGCGGCCAGTAAGAATCGCTTGCGCCATGTCCGCTGCCCCAATGCCTCTGCCATTTTCAGAATGGCCATAAGCGAGCGGAATGCTTGACCATTCCGAATTTCTGCCCCTGCGCAGCTTAATTTCCCCGCCGAAATTATTCGGGTTAGTGACCAGCAAGGTGCCTTGACTGCCGTATACTTCAATGAACGGCAGCGAGGAGCCTCCCTTCACATCGAAGCTTGTCAGCAAGGTCGCAATCGGCCCAGCAGCAAACTCCATAATGCCTGCAACATGCGTTGGCACTTCGACCTGGATTTTTTGCCCATGCTTCGGTTCACTCGTAATCGTTCTCTCTGGGAAGGTAATGCGGGTCGAGCCCGTTACACGGGAAATCGGCCCCAGCATCGCAATCAGCGCCGTCAAATAATAAGGTCCCATATCGAACATTGGGCCGCCGCCTTGCAGATAATAAAACTCTGGTGCCGGATGCCAGCTCTCATGTCCGCCCGACATCATAAAAGCAGTAGCGCCAATTGGCGTGCCAATCCAGCCATCTTCAATAATTTTAATGCAGGTCTGGAGACCGCCGCCTAGGAACGTATCAGGCGCGCTGCCTACGAGCAGCCCTTTCGCCGCTGCCAGCTCCAGCACCTGCTTGCCTTCCTCGCGCGTAACCGCGAGCGGCTTCTCCACATACACATGCTTGCCAGCTTCCAGCGCCTGCAAGCACACCGGAGCATGCGCTGCTGGAATCGTCAAATTGATGACCAGCTGCACATCCGGGTCAGCAAGCAGCTCGTCGACCGAGCAGCCGCGAATGCCATACTCCGCGCCTTTCTCCTTGGCGCGTTCCACATCCAGATCGGCGCATGCAACAATTTCCATGGAGCTGAATTTTGAACCATTTTCCAAATAAATACGGCTAATATTGCCTGTCCCAATGATCCCAACCTTGACTTTACTCATGTTTGCCTCCGTCTCTGCCTGCCGCAGCTGCTTTGCCTTCCGCACACCAGTTAAACCCGCGTCGCATCATTTCCTTTACAACCGGAATATCCACAATGTTAGCCTGATGCCCAAGTGAATTATAATAGACGCGACCTACGCCCCAGCGTTTTGTCCAAGCCACCGGCATATCAACCGCTTTATTGAGTGCATGCGGGCCTTCTGCAACGGGGAATCTCGTCGTCGCCAGCACTTCAACCGCCGGATCCACATGCATATAATACTGCTCGCTGCTTACCGTAAAGTCGTCGATGCCATCGGTCAGCAGGCTGGAAGTGTTGGTCACATTGACCACATATTCCACGCCGTCATTGCCGGGATGCGACACCCACTGGCCGCCAGTCATAAACTGCCATTCCACGCTTTCACGGAAGGAATCGCACATGCCGCCGTGACAGCCTGCAAGTCCAACGCCGCTCTGCACTGCTGCGGATACATTTTTAAGCTGATCGCCCGTAATTTTCCCCATCGTCCAAACCGGAACAATCAGATCCAGCGCCTTCAGCTTCTCTCCATCCTCGAAAGCCTCCAGCGTGTCCGAAACCTCAACCTCGAACCCTTCACCAGCTAGCACCGCTTCAAAAATACCCGCTACCTCTTTCGGCTGATGTCCGTCCCAGCCGCCCCATACGATTAATGCCTTCGGTTTGCTCATCGTCTTATAGCATCTCCTCTATTTATACTCCGCCAGCTTGACCCAGCGGCGCTCTGTAATGGACTGCTCAACCGCCTCAAGCACCTCTTGGCACCGAAGGCCATCGTGGAAATTCGGCACGGGTTGACGGTCCTCGTGAATCGCCAGCATCAGCTCCTGCATTTCATGCGTAAACGTATGCTCATAGCCAATCGTATGTCCCGCCGGCCACCATGCATCCATATAAGCATGAGCCGGATCGGTCGCCAGCACGCGGCGGAAGCCTTGAACATCGTCAGCATCGTCGGTAAAATAAACCTCCAGCTCATTCAGACGCTCGAAATCGAATTTGACACTGCCCTTGCTGCCGTTAATTTCGAAAGCATTCGTAGAACGATGTCCCGCTGCGAAGCGCGTCGCTTCGAAGCTGCCAAGCGCACCATTTTCAAAACGAGTCATAAACAGCGTCGCATCATCAACCGTTACTTTGCCGCGAGCACCGGAAGCATCGCCTTTGGCGCTAAGCCCGGTCATTTCCGATGGCAGCGGGCGCTCTTTGATGAACGTTTCGCTCATGCCGATCACCTCATCGAACTCGCCGACCAGGAAGCGCGCCAGATCAATCAGATGGGCGCCAAGGTCGCCATGCGAACCGGAGCCAGCAACTTCCTTCTGCAGCCGCCAGACAAGCGGGAACGACGGATCAATGATCCAATCCTGAAGAAATACGGCGCGGAAATGATAGATTTCGCCCAATCTGCCATCGCTGACGAGCTTCTTCGCCAGCTGCACCGCTGGAGCAAACCGATAGTTAAAGCCGACCATATGCTTGATTCCGGCCGCTTCTGCCGCATCCAGCATTTCCTTCGCATCCGCTACATTGAGTGCCAGCGGCTTTTCGCAGAACAGATGCTTGCCAGCAGCGGCAGCCGCCAGCGCAATCTCCTTATGCGCATCGCTTGGCGCATTAATGTCGATCACATCGATGTCGCTGCGTTCAATCAGCTTGCGCCAATCCGTCTCGGCGCTTTCCCAGCCGAACTGGCTTCTAGCTTGCTCCAGTGCCTCGGCGTTGCGCCCACAGATCGCCTTCATGACAGGCAGCGCTGGCGTCTTTGGAAAAAACATCGGCAAAGCCCGATAAGCATTGCTGTGTGCTTTTCCCATAAACTTATAGCCGACCATTCCCACACGTACATTCCCCATATTCAATCTTCGCCTCCCGATTTATGAAGATGTTTCCCGCTTAATCAAATGCACGGGCAGCAGCCCTTCATCCGCCTGCGCAAGCCCATCCTTCTCCGGAGCGAGCAGCCGCCGCGCTGCCCTTCTTCCCATTTCGTAAAAAGGCACCGCTACCGTCGTCAGCTTCGGGCTCACAATAACCGAGCCTTCGGAATCATCATAGCCGACGAGCTTTACATCAACCCCAGCCTTGATTCCATGCACACGCAAGCCATCCATCAGACCAATAGCCATCCGGTCATTAGCGGCAAATACCGCATCCACTTGCCCGCTGCGGATGAGCGCTGCGACGGCTTCGGCTGCTTCAACCCCACTCTTTCGGCTGTAGTTGCCGAGCAGCGTCAATGCTGGATCGTAAGCCAGTCCCGCATTTGCAAGCGCCTGCTTGTAACCCGACATCCGGTCCATACTGCTTGAAAACACATCCGGACCATTGAGAAAAGCAATTCTCCGGCTCCCGCCGTCAATCAAATGCTTGACTGCCTCATAGCTTCCCGCATGATGATCCGCATCGACGGATAAATATCCTTCCTCCGCAAATCGCTGGTTAACGAGACAGAACGGATAGCCCTTCTTCTGAAGCTCGGCAAGCGCCGTCTTCTCCTCTGGCACATTTTGTGCGCCTAGTACAATACAGGCATCGATTTTCTGTGCCAGAAACAGTCTGGCGTAATCGCGCGAGCCGCTCGGCTCCCGGAAAATTAACAGCACATCATATCCATATTGCTTAGCCGCCTCGCCAATGCCGCTTAATATTTCCGCAAAATAATACGTGGAAAACAAATGAACTTTAGGAACAAATGGCAAGATAACGCCCAAATTGCCGCTTCGGCTTCTAGCGAACTGCTGCGCCAGCGCACTTGGCACATAACCAAGCTGCTGTGCCGCTTCCTCCACCCGAAGCCGAGTTTCCTCCCGAATAGGCCCTACCTTATTAAGTACTCTGGATACTGTCGCTTCGGATACGCCCGCAAGTGACGCAACTTCTTTTCTGCTGACCAAAGCAAGCATCCTCCTGATTCTCAAGCAAATTCACACAATGTACACGCGTACATTATTTCATGAATGTGGCAACTCGTCAATACAAAAAATAAGACCATCCATTTCCCTGCATTCAGCCAAATAATAGTATAGACAACAAAAAGCAGTGCGGACTCAAAGGTCTGCACTGCTTTTTGTTATTAACCACCGATGTTTATAAAAGCTTCTTTAGAAGCTTGACGGCGGCGGCGGCGGAAACGATTGATTTCGGTCTGCCTTCGACGCGCTCACAAGCAGCAAAATTCCTGTAATTAAATGCATGATCATGCCCACAATAGGAATAATCGCAATAACAGAAGTAACAATACCCAAAATGCTGCCATGTTTATCGGCATTATGCTGCGAAGCCAGCACCAAGGTCACAATATGCAGAGCCAGCATTACAACCAACGGAATATAAGAAAGACCCATTACAATCAGGCCGCCCATAACCGGGACTCCTATAATAATTTCAAAAATTCCTGTAATCAACAATAACGTTTTTACATTGCTCATTTTCCTTCAACCCCCCACTTCGATGCAATCGTCACCATGCAAGGAAAACAAATACAAGCTTCCTTCTTATATACTCTCCTATTGTATTCCAATTCGACTAGGTTTGACAATGCTTTTCCACAAGGTGAAACGGCTGTCGCCGTCCTTTGGCGGTGCAGCGCGTTTCAGTCCGAGAAATATAAGCCATTAATAAGGGAGAAACTTATATACTTATATTTCAAGCGTAAACGGCTGTCGCCATCCTCTGGCTGCAAAGCTACCGTTTCGCGGGTGAAAGATAAGCATTTATAGGTGTGAAACTTATAAATGCTTATCTTTCAAAAAACGCCAGAGCAGCTAGCCTGCTCTGACGTTTCCAGCGCGATTAAGGCGCCGTTTCAAGAAATTTCGACGTAGGATTTTTGTCCATCGCCGTTCTCATCGCATATTCATTCTCGAACAAGACGACATAATTGCCCTTCTTGTCTTGAACGAGCGTGGAGTTAATCCGGAATTTCGCCGGATCGATCTTATCGTCCACAATCCAGCGTGCGAACTGGAACGTCATGCGGTGCAATTGAATTTCTACGCCATACTCCGCGCGCATCCGATATTCGAACACCTCGAATTGCAAATGCCCAACGACGCCCAAAATCGTTTCATCAAAGCCGCCAACCGAACGGAACACTTGAATCGTGCCTTCCTCCGTCAACTGGTCAACGCCCTTTTGATATTGCTTATGCTTCAACGCATTTTTAACCGTTACTTTAGCAAAAATCTCTGGCGAGAACGTCGGCAGCTCGTCAAATACAACTTCCGAATTTTGCGACAGCGAATCGCCAATACGGAAAATGCCCGGATCGAACAAGCCGATAATATCGCCCGGATAAGCCGTCTCTACAATATCGCGATCCTGCGCCAAAAACTGCTGCGGCTGCGCCAGCTTAATATCTTTGCCCGCACGGACATGGCGAACGCTCATCCCGCGCTCAAAGCGCCCAGAGCAAATACGCAAAAAGGCAATACGGTCGCGGTGAGCCGGGTTCATATTCGCTTGAATTTTAAAGACATAGCCCGTAAACTTCTCATTTGTCGGTTCAACTGGGCCCGATTTACTCATGCGCTCAGTCGGTTTTGGCGCCAGCTCAAGAAAGTTATCCAAAAACGTTTGCACGCCGAAATTGTTAACCGCACTGCCGAAGAAAATTGGTGTCAGCTCGCCAGCGCGTACTTTCTCGATATCGAACTGATCGCCAGCTACATCAAGCAGCTCAAGATCCTGTACGAGCTGATCATGCAAATAGTCGCCAGCCATCTCGCGAATAATCGGATCGTTGTAATCATCCGTTTTCCGTACTTCGATTGTGCTGTGATCATTGCCTTGGAACAGCTCGACCTGATTTTTCATTCGGTCATAAACCCCGCAAAGCTCGCGGCCCATGCCAATCGGCCAATTCATTGGAACCGAGCGGATGCCAAGCACACGCTCCAGCTCCTCCATCAGCTCAAACGGACTTTGGCCTTCACGGTCCAGCTTGTTGATGAATGTAAAAATCGGAATGCCGCGTTTACGGCAAACTTGGAACAGCTTGATCGTCTGTGCCTCGACACCTTTGGCAACGTCAATCAGCATGACTGCACTATCCGCTGCTGTCAGCGTCCGGTACGTATCCTCACTGAAATCCTGGTGGCCAGGCGTATCCAAAATGTTCACCCGATGGCCGTCGTAATCGAACTGCATGACGCTGGAAGTAACGGAAATCCCCCGCTGCTTCTCAATTTCCATCCAGTCGGAGGTCGCGTGGCGGCTTGCTTTCCGCGCCTTAACGGAGCCTGCCAGACGAATAGCTCCTCCGAACAGGAGGAGCTTCTCGGTTAGCGTCGTTTTTCCCGCATCCGGGTGAGAGATAATCGCAAAGGTGCGGCGCTTATCGACTTCCAGCTGCAATTCATTGCTTAGCGTTTTGCTCATTGCTTGCCTTCCCTTCATTCATACAGCGCACGGCCTAAAGGCGGTGCGCTGTGGAATATCTTCATTTGAAATTATGCGAAATTGACGTCCAGCCTGCTGCTTAGAGACTGCGACGAAATAAAGTACCGCTAATTTGTTGACAAAACTCCCAAAACCGTGGAGATTTTGTCAACAAAAGCGGGTACTAATTTCCTCGCAGCTGCTTACTTGCCGCTGTTCGTAATCCAGATCACTTTGTCTTCGTCCTGCCCATTGACCGGCCACCAGTGGAAGCCATCCTCTGCAAGCAGCTTATCTGCCGCTTCCGGACCCCATGAGCCAGCAGGATAAGATTGAAGATCCTTCTTGTCCTCGCCCCATGCTTGAGCGATTTTGTCAACAAACTCCCATGCCTGCGCTACTTCATCCCAACGGGTGAAGTATGTGGAATCGCCGCGTACTGCATCATGGATCAGACGCTCATAAGCTTCCGGCGTGTTGAGGCCGATTTGGCAGCTTTGGCAAAATTCCATAGCCACAGGCTGTACCGAATTGTCGGCGCCAGGCGTCTTGGCATTGACTTTAATGTAGATGCCTTCCATCGGATTAACCCGAATGACGAGCAAATTCGGCGCAAGATCATGACGCTGCGCGAACAAGACGTTTTGCGGCATCGACTTGAACTCAATGACAACCTCAGTCGTCTTCACCGGCAGGCGTTTGCCTGTACGGATGTAGAACGGAACACCAGCCCAACGGAAGTTGTCTACCGCTACTTTAGCAGCGAAATACGTTTCCGTCGTCGATTCCGGATTAACGGAATCCTCCTGACGATAACCTGCCAGTTCCTTGCCGCGCGCTGAGCCTTCGCTGTATTGGGCGCGAACGACGTTCTCGCGAACTTCATCGCTGGATTTGTAGTTGCGCAGCGAGCGCAGCACTTTAACCTTCTCATCGCGAATATCTTCGCCATGCAGACGGCTAGGCGGCTCCATGGCAATCATGGTGAGCATTTGCAGCATATGGTTTTGGCCCATGTCTCTTAAAGCACCGGATTTGTCATAATAGCCGCCGCGATCTTCTACGCCAACCGTTTCCGACAGCGTAATTTGCACATTGGCGATATGATTATTATTCCACAATGGCTCGAAAAATGCATTAGCAAAACGAATAACCTGAATATTTTGCACCATTTCCTTGCCCAGATAGTGGTCAATACGGAAAATTTCCTCTTCCTTGAACACTTGGCTCAGTTGATCATTCAGCTTCTGTGCGGATGGAAGATCGTAGCCGAAAGGCTTCTCAATGACGACGCGGCTCCAGCCTTTGCACTCCAGCAGCCCACCGTCGCGCAGGTTGAAGGACACAGGTCCGAACAGCGCTGGCGCAAGTGCCAAGTAGAATAAGCGATTGCCTGGAATATCAAATTTCGCTTCCAGCTGCTCCGAAAGCTTGCTCAGCTCGCGGAAGCCGTCCACCGTGTTAATATCAAGCGACATATATTCGAAATGCTCGGCAAAACGATTCCAAAGCTCCGCATCATCCGCCTTGTACCGGCAAAATTCCACGATGGAATCATAAACATCCGAACGGAATTGCTCGTTCGTGCGAGGTCTGCGGGCAAGGCCCACGACCGCAAATTTTTCTGACAATTTTCCTTCTTTATATAAGCTGAACAGGGCAGGGAACAATTTGCGCTTAGCTAAATCGCCTGTTGCTCCAAACAAATAATATACGGCGCCTTGCGGCGATAGCGTTTCGGGATTCGTATTTTGCTCCATATTCCTCATTCTTTCCTATGAATTTTTATACGTCTTTGCATGGTATGTAGTTTAACATATTAATCCTGAAACTGCTACGCAATCCACCATAAAAAAAACTAATAACGATCGTTATTTCTCCTGATTCCATCACAATATTTCATCTATGGCAAGGCGCTGTAATCGCCCGAAATGAGCGGGATTCCGATCACGACCTCCAGCTTCCCCGTATCCGTTCCTTTATGCACCGCGACCTGCATATTCGCCTCCTTATCCCCGGTTCGTACAGACATCTTCAGCCCTCCAGTGAAAAAGCTTTCGCTCACCGTCCCGGCATCATCATACCGGTCCACCTGTTCAGCGGCTGCAAGCTGCGCAAGCCTCTCCGCCACATTATTATATTCTGTCAAGCCTCTGATGGTTATTCCCCCATCATAAGAAATATTTGTCCTTCTCATTGCAGATTCGATATGCTTAATGACGGAAAGCAGCTTATGCTGATCCGCTTGTTTGCTCTGTTCTGGCGAAAAAAGCAGCAGCATCTGCTGTTTCCCTTGCCCGGCAGTCGCGGTCACGCTCATCGACAGCTTGCCGCCTAATTCCGGCAGCAGGGTGCTCAGCTCGCCTTCCGCATCGCCTTCGTAGCGTGGAAATAGCTGCTCCCGCAGTTTAGCTGCCTCTCCGCTCGCGTACCAGCGCAGCGTCCAGCCTGCCCCGGGCGCCCCGGACTCCAGCAGCCCATCGCTCCAGCTCCACATTTGCTTCACGTCATGCTGAAGCAGGCTGCCCTCCGCTTGCCCTGCTGTCGTCAGCTTGTCCTGATTAACGAGCGCCCATACCGCGCCAAACATCAGCACCAATGCTGCTGCCAGCACGCCGATCCGGCTGCGCCGTTTTATTTTATCCGGTTCCGTGTACCTGTTCAGCTTTGCCATCGGTCACATCAGCCTCCTTGGTCTACATCGCCTACCAAATAGTGGATAACGCTTCCATTTTACATGAAATCCCATAAATGAACAGGAACGATATATTTATTTTTGCCTGCTTTCCTGTAAGCCTCTAGCCTTACGATTTCGCTTGCCCCTAAAATAAAAACGCGATTGCTGTTTGATTTAGGCAGAAAAAGGGGAATTTATAGTAGATAGGCTGCTTTCTTCTCTCAACTAGGTAAACATCCATACACTTCCGCCTGTAGGTGAATATACTGCTTGCAAAAGCATGAAGCCAACAGGAGGGAACTCGTACATGGAACAAATTTATCCACTTGAAGAAGGCGTCATCTCACGTTTTTGCGGAATGCCCGTCTGCATAGTGACCCATGATGGCGCAAGGCATGTTGGTGTATTAAGCCACTGCCGAGGCGGCAAGCTTACGCTGAATGAAGAGCCAGGCGCGCAGACGCTAGCCGAAACGGAAACGCCTAAAGCCGGGCAAGCTAAAGGCAAGCACAAGGGTAAAGCAAGCAAAAAAACCAAAGAAAAAGTCGCTCAAACCCAAGCTTATCCTTATGACCCCTACTATTATAATTACAATCCGGGGTACTACAGGCCGTATGGAGGCGCGTTCGCTATTGACCTTGCCCTGATTGCCTTTTTGTTCCTCCTCATTTAATAAGCCAGCTTTCGACAGCGATTTTCAGCAGTATTTGCAGCTGTCATCCCTTATGCTAGCTACAGGAAACCGATTTAAGGAGGTTATTGAAATGTCCATCCGTCCTATCGAACGTACGAACCGGAGAGCAACCTTCGAGCCTATACAGCGCATAACGCCTTACGCCAGTTATCCATACAGGGATATGGAGTTTCAACGACCTCCCGAGGACGATTTTGACTGGAATGATCCTTATCGCGAAGCTGCCGGCCATGCGGCCGTTTGGCTCGATCAATATAGACAAGCCCACAAAGAGGTGCAGGTCATTGCCCTGAAAATCCGCAATGATTTCAACGAGCGTTGCCTAATCGAGCAGCTGACTAAGCTGACAGGCGTCATGAATCGCTTGCAGCAAGCTTTTGTGCAGGCAGCCCGCTTCATTAAGCCATCGCTGTGGGATCGTGCGCAGCAGGCCATGAACCATCATGCGGCCGAGCTAGTTGGCTTCATACGCGACGACGTTACGAGCCGCTGGATGCTGCGTCCTGCCATCGCCGCTTCCATCTACCGCGAATATCCGCTGGCAGGCCAGCATCTGTATCGCCAGCTTCTAGGCCCTTACGGGCTAATGACGACGCTGCTGCAGGCCTTGTCGCTCGGCGGCGATGAAATCCGGACAACCGATCTCCTAAAAAACAGCTCCGAGCGTACGCAGCCATACGCCACTTACTACAGCTCGATGAAAATGCATTATCCGCTTCCCCCAAACGGCCTGCTGTTGAACGATGAAGGCTAACTTAATAACTTTCAAAAAAATAAGCAAGGAATCGCCTCCTATTCGGCAATTCCTTGCTTATGTGCGTATATGGCGGCCTGTGTCCGGTCATCTACGTTAAGCTTATTGAAAATGTTCGTAATATGAAACTTCACGGTTTTCACCCCAATGAACAGCTCATCCGCGATTTCCTGATTCGACATCCCCTGTGCAACCCGCTTCAGCACATCCATCTCGCGGTCGGTCAAATCATCATGCAGCGGAGCTACGACGGGCTGCTTAGGCTGGCGCATGCGGCTCATCATCTTGGCAGCTACTTGCGATTCCAGCACCGATTGCCCGCGTGCAGCCGCACGAATCGCATCCGCAATTTCGTTCGCACGGGAAGTTTTCAATAAATAACTGAACGCGCCCGCTTCAATGACAGGATACAGCTTGCTGTCATCGAGATAGCTCGTTAGAACGATGACCTTGCAGTCCGGGTACAATTCCAGCAGCTTCGCTGTTGTCTCCACGCCGTCCATGCCATCCATCACCAAATCCATCAGCACAACATCCGGCTTATACGATTGTGCCATACGAATACCGTCATACCCGTTGCTTGCTTCACCGACTACTTCAATGCCTTCTTCCGTATCCAATACGGCAGCAAGGCCGATTCTCACCATCTCGTGATCATCTACCAGCAGCACTTTTACGGGCACAGCTAATTGTTCCATCGACTCCACACGGCTCCCCACTTTCATTCTTTTCAGAGTTTACCCATTTATGTCCAGCGGCACCGTAATATGAATCAGCGTGCCTTCCCCCGGACGTGATGACATATACAGCCTGCCGCGAAGCTCATTAACACGCTCCTCCATCGTCAGCAACCCGTAGGAGGTCTTCTTCTTCTGCTCCAGATCAAAGCCTACACCGCTATCCTGAAGCAGCATGCAGACCGCTCCTTCTTCCCGATAAAGCTTTATGTCCATTGTATCCGCTTTGGCATGTCTAAGTGTATTGGACAACGCTTCCTGCGCAATGCGGAACAAATGATCCTCCGCAGCCGGCTTCATCGTGATGGAATCATCCAACGACAAATCAATGGTCATCGGCACTTTTTCCTTGAGCTCTCCAACGAGCAGCGTCAGTGCTTGAGCAAGATTTTTCCCATCGAGGTGTACGGGCCGCAAATGAAGCAGCAGCGCCCTCATCTCCGACTGCGCCACAGAAGCCATCTCTTCAATCAGCTGTACTTGCCGGCGTGCCCGTTCCCAATCCCGCTCAATCGTCCGGCTGACCGCAGTCGCCGTCATCGAAATCGCGAACAGCTGCTGGCTGACCGCATCATGAAGCTCGCGCGCAAGCCGCTGACGTTCTTCAATGACCGCAGAAAATTTAACCTTCTCCGTCCATGCATCGTCCTGATCTTCACGCTTTAGGCTTTCCGAATGCTCATCGTGTTCAGCCGAATCAATGGTCACCGGATAGTTTCGCCTGAGCTGCTGCTCGGTAAGCCGCTTAATGACCTCGCGCAGCTTCGAATTTTGCAAATAATTGTTTAAAGCTACAATGGCCATTGCCACACCCGTAACAGCGAGCCCAATAACCGCCCATTTCGCCTGCAGCGTATATAAATTCACATAACCGATGCCTTGCAGCATAATAACCGCGAGGCTAAGTATAATCAGCAGCCAGAGGAAGGACTCCGTTAAGTTTTTGCGTCGATTGGCTGCGTCCCGTCCATTACGCTGGCCGCCCCGCTTCTGCTGATGATGATCTGGCGGCCGAGGCCTTTGATCCTGTTGCTGCTGCGAAATAGGCTGATTTCCTTGCAAGGGCTTCTCTTCGGCCAACCTGCTCACTCCTTAAACGACAAGCAAGAAGGAGCAGACCGGTTGCCCGATCCGCTCTCTTCTCATCCTGCGGGTTCTATTATTCCTGTGGTGCTTTATCCAGCTTAAGCTTGTTTTTGAGCGCATCCAGCTGCTCATCCACTTTAAGCTGTTTTTCGGCTTCTACTGCATTAAATGGTGCAGCCGTACCGCTGTAGGAATACGGTGTGCGCAATACATCCGCTTCCGCTTCCATTTGCAAAATCTTCTCTTCCATACGGTTGAAGCCTCTGGAAGCTGTACCTTTATCAATCGTATTCGTAGTCGTCAATTGAGCAATATGCTTTTGCGCTTTCGCGACTTGAGCACGGGAGGCCAGCTCATTGCGTTTGTTGCGGAGCTGATAGAACTCGTCTTTCAGTGCATGCAGCTGCTGGGTCAGCTCCTCTGCTTGCGATTTGGATTGAGCATACAGATCGGTGTACTCGATTACTTTTTGATCGAAGAATAATTTCTCTTCCAGCAATTTGCGGGCAAGCTGCTCCTGGTCATTACGGATAGCCGCTTCTGCTTTCGACTCGCGGTCAGCTGTGCTGCGAACGGCTTCCTCCAAACGCTGCTTCATACGGCGCTCGTTAGCAATTTGCTTCGCTACTGTAACCTCCGCCGAATGAATTTCCGATTCCATGTCACGCAGGTACTGATTGAGCATCACAACCGGATCCTCCATTTTGTCCAATACCTCATTTACCGATGCTTTCGTCATATCTTTCATTCTTTTAAAGATTCCCATAATTATAACTCTCCCTTCTCGTGTTTGGCTAATTTTGCGCGTAATTCATCGATTTCCTTACGAAGCGCCTTTTTCTCCAGATCCTCAAACATGCTGTCGAATTGCGACGAGGATGGGTTTGGTGCTGTCGGCCCATTTTGGCCGTTCCATTGCTGCTGTGGTCCTTTAGTGAACGAGCCTTGGAATTGCGAACCGAAGTTTTGGTTTCCACCAGCACCGCCGCCGCCATAACCGTGGCCGTTGCCTTGTGGTCCTGGACCGCCATTACCGTAACCATTTCCATAGCCGTTGCCGAATCCATTTCCGAAGCCGCCATTGTAATAAGGAGGTTCTTTAGGAACGACCAAACCAGCCAGTAAGTAAATGAAAATTACGATTCCGCTCGAGAAAATGGTCACTACGATGAGTAAAATTCTGAGCAGTGTTACATCTATATTGTAGGCTTCAGCAATCCCGCCGCATAAGCCGAATAGTTTGCTGTCTCGTGACGAACGGTAAAGTTTCTTCAAATCAATCAGCCCTCCTTCTGCAGCTTCCTTTTGAGCTGCTCCAACTCTTGCTCAATCGCAGATTGAATCGAGTGGCCTGCTTCAGTAGCGAACTCTCTGCCCATCCGGCGCAAATCATGCAGGCTCTTCGCTTCCAGCTCCATGTTGCTGATGCTGTCTTCGAGCCTTCTGAACATGCTGCCAGGCTGCGCGCCTTGCTCGCCAATTCCGCTAAACCGTGCATTCATTCGCTGCTGCAATCGGAGCGATTCCATTCTTGCTGCATAATATTCGCGTCTATCATAAACCGATTGGTATTCACTGCGCATTTCACGAAGCTGTTCTTCAAGGCCGAGCGTATTCAACCTGCTTTGCTCGTACAAATCGCGGTATTGCGCTGCGCGCTCCTCGCTGCTTGCCTTCTCGTGAAGCGCCAGTCTTGCGAGCTGCTCCTCGCCTGCCTTCAAGGCGGTCATCGCTTGCTGCTCACGCTTTTCCTTCTGCTGCTCAGCTTGCAGCCATTGAATCTTCAAGTGGTTGGTATGCCCTGTATATTGCTCATACAAGCGTTCCGCCTGCAAAATATCTTCCCTTGTCGACCAGAGAAACTGGTCAATCAATTTAACGGGATCCTCTGCTTTTTCCAATCGTTCATTTAGTGTGGCGACCGTGATGTCGCGAACTCTACGCATAATGCTCATTGGCTTCCCTCCTTAATATCCATCTATATTTGATTAGTAACCGCGATAGCTGCTTTTTTTCAGAAGCGAAACGCCGTACACGACGAGTCCAACGGCCAAGACCAGCAGGATCAAGCCTGAAAATTTTGCGAAAACGCCGAGTGCGCCGATCGTTATGAGAATGCCGCCGATCCATTTCTTATTGTTGCTCCAGCCAAGTACACCTAGGCCGATCAGAATGAAAGGGAACAGGAAGCCGATTAATCCGCCAAGATGTACGCCGAGAAACTTGAGAACGATGAAGCCTCCTACTAACGCCAGTATAACACCAAGTAGTTTTTGATTTGCCATTTGTTTGTCACCGCCTTCCGTATAGTGAGATGTGAAATGCTGCCAAACCCAATCGTTTGTTTCGTGTGCTCGTATGTTTCGTTTGTTTCGTTTGTTGCGGTGTTGCTTATGTACTTATTGTAGGTTGTTTTGTATGTTTCTAAAATGGACCTGCGGCTGTTTTTGAACTAGACCTTGGTCGGGGAGGCATGCCGTACCGCAGTCTTAGTGCGGTTTTTCAACCAAAAACAAACCAGCAGCCCCCTCAGGTCGAGGGGGCTGCTGACTTGCTTGAATTACGTTATCTACCGGTATTTTTTTAAATATAGGAAAGTATATCGTAACGCTATCCTTTCTCTATATTTCTCGGACTGAAACGCGCCGCGCCGCCAGAGGACGGCTTTCGGCCGTTTCACCTTTATTTGCTAGCTAAAAACTTGTCAAACTGGCTTTGCTTCTCAGCAATGATTTTCTCGATGCCTGCGGATTTCAGCTTCGCTGTATATTCCGGCAGCACTTTATCGACATCGACCGAGCCTGTTTCGAGTGCAGTCAAATACTGTTTGTCGACGTTGACAACTGCACCGATTTCCGCTTTCAGAGACTCGCCGTCGAAGACGAAGCCAAGGCCAGGGGAAACTTTGGCATTTTGGTTAAACTCTTTGAATTTTTCCCACTTGTTCGGGTCCTCTGTTTCCCACACATAGTTCAGGAACTGGCTGCCGAACATCCAAGCTGCGCCTGGGTTGTAGTTTTTCGTATTATCGGTGGACTTAATCACTTCATCGCTAACCTTCGCATAGTGGTCATTCTCGATACCGAAGTTAAGCAGATTGTTGACATATTTGTCCGAGTGAAGCAGATTGATGAACATCATTGCGCGGGCAGGATCTTCCGAAGTGGAAGAAATGCCGAGCATGGAGCCCGCTGTTTCCGAAGTTGCAATCGTCTTCGTGTTCAGCTCCAGCTGCGCAAGCTTGCCAGTCATGCCCGTCTGGTTTTCAAGCTCTTTATCTTTGCCCGGCTTCAGCGACGAGGTCATCGAGAACACATTGCCCGCTTTCATGGCATCGTAGTTCATCGTTTGATTCGTTGCTGCGTCGCTGTTAATGTAGCCTTTTTTGTAAAAGTCACGAGTCAGCTTGAGCGTATCAACATAACGAGCTACGTCATAGTTAGCTTTAACCGTCGTGCCGTCTTCATCTTTCAAAATAATGCCCGGGATCGACGTATCGCCCAGCGCGTCATAATTTCCGAAATAATGGGAGTTGAACGTCTCGCCGTCTTTCAAATACAGCGGAGTCAATTCCGGATGTTTCTCTTTTACGACTTTGTATACGTTGTCAAGATCAGCAATCGTTTTTACTGCGGTCATATCGATGCCAAGCTCATCGGCAATGTCTTTGCGGTAGATGATGCCGCCTTGCGCCGCAAGCTCTTTATTCGTTGGAACGCCGTAGTTTTTGCCGTTGATTTTCGCGCCTTCCAAAAATACAGGATCAAGCGTTTTCAAAATATCTTGGCCATTTTCATTGAGCAGATCGCCCAAATCGAGGAATGCGCCTTTAGCAACGTTAACGGCATGCTTATTCCATTGCGCTGTGAAAATAATATCAACCTTTTGACGCGAAGCGATCATTAGATTGATTTTATCATCCCACGGACCCCAATCGATTGGCATTAAATCAATGGAAGCATTAATTTTATCCTTCAAATATTCGTTGAGCTTCGCTTCTACTTTCGTTTCATCTGCCTGTGGTGCTCCTGTATACACGAGTTTAATCGTATATGGCTCCAAAGCCGATGCTGCATTGTCTGCTGGTGTAGCCGTTTCTGCTGCCGGGCTTTCCGCTGCTCCCCCTGCATTGCTTGGTGAAGCATTTCCACTCGCCGCGCCTCCGCCGCCGGAACAAGCATTCAGCACTAAAGCAAAAGTGAGCATCGTGGTGGTAACGCCAAGCACTCCCTTATTTGTTCTAATCATATCCCCATTGACCTCCCCAAAAAAATGATAAATCTATGCTTGCACCGGCATTTATCCGGTTACAGCCCTTAGCAGGCAGAGCCTGCCGTCAGCCTTTGACAGCGCCGACGGTCAAACCCTTTACAAAATACTTCTGGAAGAACGGGTAAGCGAATACGATGGGTCCAATACCCATAATCGCCATGGCCATACGTACCGTTTCATTCGGGAAGGAGACTTGGCCCCCCGCTGCGGCAATGGCCGATGCCGCGTTGCTGTTGCTCGCCAGAAACTGTATGTTGAGCAGCATTTTGTACATGAGATATTGGATACTTAGCGTCTTGTCATCGGTTATGAAGACGAGGCTGAGGAACCAATCGTTCCAGTAATTGACGGTGCTGAAGAGCGCAACGGTTGCCAGCACGGGCAGCGAAAGCGGCGTGACGATCCGGAAGAAAATCAGCATCTCGCTCGCTCCGTCGATTTTGGCGGCTTCGAGAATCGCTACTGGAATCGTCGACTGGAAAAACGTGCGAATGACGAGCACGAAAAACGCAGAGACGAGCAGCGGCAGCACAAGTGCCCAAATGTTGTCCCTCAGGTTCAGCATGTTCACGTAAACGAGATACCAAGGCACTAGCCCGCCGTTGAACAGCATCGTGAAGAAAATAAAGAAGGTGAAAAATTTGCGGTGCGGAAAGTCCGTCCGCGAAATCGGATACGCATACAGCGCCATAATAATGAGGCTGAGAATGGTACCGGCGATCGTTACGAAGATCGTAACGCCGTAAGAGCGCAAAATTTGCTGCCAATCGGTAAAGAGAAACTTATAAGCGGTAAAATCGATTTGATTCGGGATGAAGCTGTAGCCTTTCGTCAGCACATCCTGCTCATTCGATAGCGATACCATGACGATCAAAAGAATAGGCAGCAGACAAGCGATCGTATACAGCATAAACCCAATGTTGATAATCGTGTTCGCTGTAGGCGAAATCGCGTTGAACGGGTTCGAGCCCGATTTGCTCATTTCAGTTTGCATAGTGTTTGTTTCCTCCCATTTTTATCCATGCTCTAAAACAATGCGCTGTCCTTGTCGACGCGGCGAACGAACCAGTTCGACAGGAATACGAGTATGAAGCCGACCAATGATTGATACAGCCCCGCTGCTGACGATAAGCCAATATCGCCCATTGCAATAAAGGTGCGGTAAACGTACGTATCAATAACGTTCGTTACCGGGAACAAAGGACCCGACTCGCGCGGCACTTGGAAGAACAAACCGAAATCCGCATAAAATACCCGGCCGATTTGCAGCAGCGTCAGTACGATGATGGTCGGCATAAGCAGCGGAATCGTTACACTTTTGATTTGCTGCCATTTGCTGGCGCCATCTATCGTTGCCGCTTCGTAATATTCATCGTCAATGCCGATAATAGCCGCCAAATAAAGCACGGTGTAATAGCCGACATTTTTCCACGTATTAATAATCGGCAGCAGGAACGGCCATATTTTCGTCTCGAAATACCACTGCAGCGGCTCTAGCCCAAGCCATTTCATAATGGAGGTATTCACGAAGCCATGCGTATCATGCAAAAACCCATACACCAAATAGCTGACTACGACCATCGATAAAAAATAAGCTAGAAAAATAACTGCTTGATGAAACTTGGCCATTAGCTTGTTTTTCATCTCATTAAGCATGATCGCAAATGCGACCGGCACAATCATATTCAGAATAATGAAGGAAATATTGTAAAGCAGCGTGTTTCTCGTGATAATCCAGGCGTCTGATGTTTTAAACAAATACTTGAAATTGTCGAACCAGACCCAAGGACTATTAATAATCCCATCGGCGTAATTGACGTTTTTGAATGCGATGACGGTTCCTAGCATCGGAATATAATTGTTGAAAATCAAAAACAATACTCCGGGAGCCATCATGACGTAGAAGATCCAATATCTTCTCATGTTGGTAGCGAGCGTCATATTTTCATCCTTTCTCCATCCCTCTCTATGTTTAAATTGTAATGAAAAACGGAGCCTCTCATCTATCGGCTCCGTGACTGTATTAACGCTATAATGACTTATTTAAATATGCTGGACCTTTTTGCGGTATTCCTGTGGGGTGAGACCCGTCTCTTTTTTGAACAGCTTGGAAAAATGGGAAAAGTTCGAATAGCCGATCATGACGGCGATATCGCTGATTTTCGTATTCGTCTTCTCCAGCTCTTCTCGGGCGCGGGCGATCCGCATTCTGACGAGATAATCCGTCAGCGAATGCCCCGTTTCCCGTCGGAACAACCGCGACAAATACGCTGGATTCAAATAGACGGCCTCTGCGGCATGCTCGCGGCTGAACTGCTCATCCAAGTGCTCCTCCATATAACGCTGCACCTTGGCTACAACCTGCGACACATCCTTGCCCGCCGCTCCAGCATAATCCGTTAGCTGCATGCATACTTGATGCGTCCAGCTGCGCATGCGCGGCAGCGACTTCATTACTTGCTCGCCCGCTTCCCATTCGCGCTTCGCGAATACGTCGGTGATGGCGACCCCCTGCTTGCTCAGCCACTGGAATACCATATTCATAAAGCCGAAATAAAACGAGGCAAGCTGCGTATAATCGCCGTTGTTGTGCTGTAAATGATCAAAATGCTCATCAATGCGCAGCAGCAGCTCCGCCCGCTTGCCCGGTGCCAGCAGCATCGCCCAATCGGTGAAGGGCAGCGGCTGTGAAGCAATCGATGCGCTCGCCGCCTGGCCGCTATGGCTGCTTTCGTGTATAACGGCGCAGGCCGCATTCACATTGCTGCGCTCCAGATCAAGCAGCCGCTGCACGCTGTCGCGAAGCTGCTGCGCCACCGTCGCGGCGCCGATATAGCAAGACAGCTGGCAATGCAGCAAGCCCCGTGCCTGCTGGATGAAATTATTGCAGCGAATGGCAATCGCCTGCTCGTCCTCCTCATTACTATAGAAAAGAGCGTACAAGATGCCGTTTCCGTCCTGCACAATATGCCCCGGCTTGCCGCCAAGAACGAGCTCGGCCGCGGCATTTTTCACCCCGTAGGTCATAATTTCCTCATCGCGCGCCGACCATTCCTCCCGCCAATGCTCAATGCTGATCAGCACTACCCGTATTTCACTGTCCGCACGCAGCGGTATCCCGTACGTTTCCATCGAAGAATCCAAATGCACGGGGGCAGCCGAAACCCGGTAATGCAGCATATCCTGCCAAAAACGCTCAATAAGCGCAGGCCGCTGCTTGTTCCACTGCTCATAATAATGGCTGTAGGTGCTGCGGATTTCTTCAAGCTCTTCCAGCTCCACGACCTTCTCAATCGCCTGATTAATGCAGGTCTTCAGCACCTCATGATCGACCGGCTTCAGCAAATAATCGAAGCAGTCCAGCTGCACCGCCTGCTGTGCGTATTTAAAATCAGCATGGCCTGTCAAAAACACGGTAACGGAGGAGGGAGAATGCTCATTGACCCACTCCAATAGCTGAATGCCGTTCAAATCAGGCATATCAATATCCGACAGCACAATATGCACCTTCTCCTGCAGCAGCACTTCCTTCGCTTCCTCCGCATCACAGGCAGTAAACAGCTGGCCTATCGGCACATCCGACCAATTAATGCCCTGCACAATGCCGCGAACGGCAATATCCTCATCATCTACTACTAGCAAATTATACATTCGCAATTAGCTCCTCTTCCCCTACCGGGAATCGAATGGTAACGGCAGCGCCGCCTTCTTCTATATTTTTGAACGTAATAGCTGCCCGTTCGCCATAAATTAATTGCAGCCGATGGATGACATTCATAATGCCGAGCCTGCTCGTCTCTCCTTCGGTAAGCGGAATTTTGCGCTGCAGCTGTTCCAGCACCGGTTCCGAGAAGCCCGTTCCATTATCGGTAATCGTCAAATAAAATCCGCCATCCTTTTGCGTCTCCGCCCCAATATGAATAATGAACGGCTTGCGGCGGTTTTTGAACCCGTGAATAATGGCATTTTCTACAAAAGGCTGCACTGTCAGCGCCGCGACCTTATAGTTTTTCACAAATTCCGGTACATCATATGTAAATTGCAGCTTGTCCGGAAAGCGCATTTTTTGAATCGTAATATAGTTGTCGATATGATCCAGCTCCTCGCTGAGCAAAATCATGTCGCGGTTCGCCCGCATAATAAAGCGGAAATAATCGGCGAGATGCAGGGACATTTTTTTCACCGATTCCGTATCGCCTAACGCCGCTAAATTATAAACAATGTTTAGGCTGTTCATATAAAAATGCGGGTTGATTTGCGCTTGCAGCTGCCGCAGCTCTCCCTGCTTGACGCGCAGCTGCTCCTCGTAAACGTCGATTTTGAGCGTCTTGATTTGCTCGGCCATTTTGTTGAAGGTGTTGCCTAGAAAAGCAAACTCCAGTGACTGCCCAGACTGCTTCGCCGCAAGGCGGACATCGAGCTGGCCGATGGCGATTTTTTTCATCCCGAGCATGAGCTCGCGAAGCGGCTTGAACAGCATATTGCGCATAAACAGCAAATAAATGCCCAGCAGCAGCAGGAAACCGAACGGCGCGAGCAAAGCTGCATTTTGGAAAAAAATCAGGCTTTTCAACAGCGTCTGCTCCGGCACAAGCACCCTATACGCAATATTTGCCAAACTGCTGTTGCGGTTCAGCACCAAATACGATTGTTTCGTATCCGGATCAACGACAGAATTGAGCGCTTCCGCACCCGCAGCAGGCTGCCCGTTCAGAAGCCTCGGCGCTTGCTCGGTCAATGCCTGGGCGGACTGATTGCCATCACGCAAATATATGCCGTTGTTCCCGATATCACCATCGCTCCATTGAATCGCCAGCAGCCGCTCCAAATCCATCACCCGAATGATGCCGCCGACGTAAAGCCCATCTCTGACCTCAATAAAGTTAATGAGAAAATAATGCCCGGGAATACGTTCGTCGTATTTGACCTCCCACGTTTCGGGATCATTGTGCTGCGCTTGTTCGTCCTTCGTCATCTGCACCATATTTTGCTTGATAATTTGCCGCGCATCCTCGTACACCGCATTGTCCGTGCCAAATATAATGTCACGCTCATGATAGACGAAAATGCTGTCCAGCAGGCTGTACACGCCAACGTCCCGGTTCAGCTTGGAATCGATCTGCACCTTCGTGAGCATATACCAGTCACTGTCCATCGGGAACGAGGTGAGCAGGCCAACATCGGAATCAAGCACCGACATCTGATACAAATATTCATTGATTTCCTCCAGATTGTGATCCATCTGGCCGCCGAAAATATCCAGCGTATTGCGATACGTTTCTGAAACCTTCTCCCGTACAATTGTTTTCGCATACATATTATTAATAAGCATGTATACGACAATTGGGAGCATAACGCCCATAAAGCCGATGATCAGCTTCGTTTTAATCGATTGCCCAAACCTCATAGGCCGCAATCCTCCCAAATTTATCTACTAATTACTCCTATATTACCATTGAAAGGCTTTTCTTTGAATCATAATCTATGAGGTGAAAAGAGCCCTTTTCTCCTTGGTGGCGCCACTTGCAGCCTAGTTGTCATTCGTTTCTATCATTTAGGAAAAAAGCAGCTAGTTAAACTGTCGAAAATGTGTCGAACACTGTAGAAAAAAGGCGTTTTAAATGTTATCTTTGAGTTAACCTGGGACTTTGATTGAAAGTTTCACAATTAAAAGGGGGACAACCTTATGTTTCTCAAGGATATACAGACAAAGCCTATGACAGCACTGCTAGAAGAAGCCAGAAAACGCTCCGAGCTATTTTCTCAGCATGATTTTTCACCTTTCGAGCTGCCTGCTGTAAGTTCCAAGGAGACGAAAGAAATCATCGAGCATTTTAATGCTGTCCTCCAAATGGTGACCCAACAAGCCGCAGATGCAGAGATTCGTTTAAATCTCGTTACTCAAGCGATTCAAGTCGGCTTATGGGAGATGCAAGTTATTGCTGGGGACCCTGTGAACCCAAATAACACGTTCATCTGGAGCAATGCTTTTCGCAAAATGCTAGGTTATCAGAATGAAGCTGATTTCCCGAATATACTAGACAGCTGGTCGTCTAAGCTGCACAAAGATGATCATGACTGGGTGCTCGCTGACTTTGCCAACCATTTGAACGATCGAACCGGTACAGTCCCTTACGATTTGGAATACCGCTTGCTACTGAAAAATGGTCAATATCGCTGGTTCCGTGCAACCGGGACGACGATTAGGGACTCGAAGGGCGTTCCGCTCCGCGTTGCTGGCGCTTTATTCGATATCCATGACAAGAAAATGAAGGATCAGGAAACAGCGGCTCTCGTTACGCGTTACGATCTGATTAACCGCGCTCTAGTCGAAGCTCCATGGGATATGACGGTCGTAGCTGGCGATGTCGTCAATCCAAATAATGAATTTTGGTGGTCGCCCCAATTCCGCAAAACGCTCGGCTTTCAAGACGAGAGCGACTTCCCTAACGTCTTCAGCAGCTGGAGCAGTCGGCTGCATCCAGACGATGCTGACCGGACCATTAAAGGCTTTGCCGATCATATGAACGATTACAGTGGTAAAACGCCGTATGATCTGGACTATCGCCTAAAGTTAAAAAATGGCGAGTATCGCTGGTTCCATGCAGGTGGAGAAACGATCCGGGATTCGAAGGGCGTTCCGCTTCGCGTTGCCGGCACGATTCGGGATGTTACATATGAGAAAAAAAAAGACGATGTCGTCAAGCTGATGAATGAGAAAACCCAGCAGCTTTCGCAATCGATTTTAGATATGGTCAAAGGCATTAACAATGTCACAACCCAGGCGCAGGAGCTTGCCGTTGCCCAAGAGCAATCGACCGAAGCCGCCAATCATGCCAAAAATAGTGCCGATGAGACGAAAAACATTTCTAATTTCATTAAAGAAATCGCCAATCAGACGAATCTCTTGGGCCTCAATGCTGCGATCGAGGCAGCGCGTGCTGGGGAGTTGGGCCAAGGCTTTTCCGTCGTTGCCAACGAAGTTCGCAAGCTTGCCGTCCACAGCGCCGATGCAACCGTCAACATCGAAAACAGCTTGAACACGATGAAGGATTATATCGAGGAAATTCTCCAGCACATTCATAACATGGCTAGCTTAACGCAGACGCAGGCTGCGCTGACCGAGCAGGTCAATGCCTCCATGGATGAAATTAACGATATGTCGCAGTCGCTGGTGGATATTGCGAAGACGTTGTAGGTGCCAAGTCTTTAATGAAGAAAAAGACGATTCCCTCTCCTTTTTAAAGGGGATGGATCGTCTTTTTTCTACTTATTATGATGCAAAACTTATCTGCGCCGCTTATATATGAGCAAAAGCTCTAAAAGGCTGGTACTCCATCGTGCCGATCAAAGCTTTCACGCTGTCATGCTCCCAGAAGCCGAAATCATTATTTACATAAAAGGCGTTATTTTTTCGGTAAAAGATTTCCGAATCGCTAAACGTCAAGAGGGCATCCGAGCCCACCGTATCGAGAAGGCTGAACACCATTTGGAGCATCAGTTCGCAAGCCTCCGGCTCTGTATCGTACGAATTGTACAGCTTAAAGCTCACATGCTGCTGGTATACGAATTCGTCCTCCAAATAGTCGGAATCCCATCCAAATGACATATTGAGCGTATTGATTACGGTCATCGAAAATCCGATTCTTTCATTAAACTCATCGATTCGAAATCCACCCGCAAGCGGAACCAGCTGCTCGGCTACAAAGCCCAATTGCCTCAAAACCTTTGTCGCCATCGACTGTGTCAACGACCGCTCCTCAAACATTAAGGAATATTGCAGTGCCATAAATTCCCCTCCGCTTTATTGATATCAGCATCCTACATGCATCATAGCATTTAGCTCTGAACGGATTCTGACCGCAGTGCTGAGTGGAAAATTTTTCTTTTGCCAGCTTGCCTGTTGTTGACGCCTTCCTTATTCTCCATTACTATAGAAAATAGTGATTGATAATGATTTTCATTATAACTGGAGGCTAGCTCAAATGTCTGAATCCTTGGAATTATTTGATGTAACGATTATTGGTGGAGGCCCTGCGGGCATGTACACTGCTTTCTATAGCGGAATGCGCGATTTGAAAACAAAACTGATTGAAGCTCAAAATGAGCTTGGCGGCTTTCTGCACACATACCCGGAGAAAATGATTTGGGACGTCGGCGGCATTCCACAGATGCGCTGTGACAAGCTGATTGCTTGGCTGGAGCAGCAGGCACGCACATTTGACCCCACTCTCGTGTTCAACCAAAAAATCGTTGGCGTCGTTAAGCAAGAGGATGGAAACTTCCTGCTTACCTCGACAACTGGCGAGCAGCATCTATCGCGTACGGTCATTGTGACCGTAGGCCGCGGCATCACGCAAATTCAGAAGCTGGATATACAAGGCGCTGACCGCTACGAGGTAACGAATCTTCATTACACCATTCAAGAGCTTGTATCGTTCCGTGGAAAAAGAGTGCTGATTTCCGGCGGCGGCAATTCCGCAGTCGATTGGGCGAATGAGCTTACGAGCATCGGGGCAGAGGTTATCGTTATTCATCGCCGCGACCAATTTAAAGCGATGGAGAAGCATGTCGCGGATATGATGGCAACCGCCGATGTACGTACGCCTTATTTCGTCAGCCAGCTGAACGGGCAAGGAGAGACGATTCACAGCGTTACGATCACTCATGCCGAGACGGGCGAAACCGAGGTGCTCGACGTTGACGCAGTAGTCGTCAACCATGGCTATACGAGCGACTATGGCCCGATTGCAGAATGGGGCATTGAGCTGGGCGAATGGGCGATCAACGTCAGCAACCGTCTGGCGACGAATGTACCAGGCATTTTCGCTGCTGGCGACTGCGTGCATTATGACAGCAAGGTAAGGCTGATTGCCGGAACGTTTACCGATGCTGTACTTGCCTTGAACAGCGCCAAGCTGTATATGGAGCCGGAAGCGGATCAATACGCCTACGTTTCCTCCCATAATGTGCGCTTCAAAGAACGTAATAAGCAACTGCATATCGCTTCTATTAAAGCGTAATGCTCGCAGTATTATAATGCTGCTGCTTGTGTTTAGCCCCTGTCCGGCTCTATCGCCGGATGGGGGCTTTTGCTTATGATGAAGCCCATTCCAGAAACTCAAGACGGTTTCCAAAAGGGTCGTTTAAGTAGAAGCGCTTGACGCCTTCATCTGTTCTGGCTTCGTCGTCGATCACTTGAATGTGATGCTGAAGCAAATGGTCACGCAATTCCTCTAGGCTCTGTACGTGGAAGGCAGGATGGGCTTTCGTTGCTGGGACAAAATCCTGCTGTACCCCAATGTGTACTTGATGGGTGCCGCATTGAAACCAGACCCCGCCACGTTTTTTTAACGCTTCCGGCTTTGGAATTTCCGTCCACCCCAATAAGCCGTTAAAAAAGCTTATTGCCTCTGTTTCGCAGCCTTCCGGGGCTGCAAGCTGAATATGGTCAATGCCATAAAAATGATAAGCCATGTATCTCGCCTCCTGTTTCATTAAGTGAAACCTAGTTTCATTTTATAAATCTATTTTAAAGCTGTTTCCAATAAAAATCCAGACTATTTTAGTAATACGTATGCGCAAACGGTTTATAAATATTTGTACAGCTTAACGCAAAATGCCGATTTGTCGGAGGAGCTAACGCAGGAGACGTTCTATCAAGCGATGAAGGGCATCCATAACTTTCGCGGTAATTGTAAAATGTCTGTCTGGTTATGCCAAATCGCTAAGCGCGCGCGGTATAGGGAGCTTAATAAAAACAAAAAGATGCCATCCGTTTCCTTGGATGCATGTGATATTCCTATTTCTATGGGGCAGCAGGTCGAAGCAGATATTTTACATAAGGAAGATAAGCTTTCCTTGTTTCGTATGCTGCATCAATTGGATGAAACGACGAAAGAGGTTATGTACTTGCGGCTTTCCGGCGAATTAACCTTTGCCGAGATCGGAGAGATTTTGGGGAAAAGCGAAGCTTGGGCCAGAGTAACCTTTTACCGCGGCAAGCAAAAAATGATGAAAGGAAGCGTATAATGGGACAACAACTAAATTGCCATATTGTGCAGGATTTGCTGCCCAACTATATCGAAGGGCTGACAAGCGAAGGTACCAATGAAGCAATCCAAGAGCATCTAGCTTCTTGCAGCGATTGTAGGCAGGTACTGGACAGCATGATGACTGAGACAGAGGGCTTTCAGGCAGCCCCACAGAAACAGATCAATTTTCTAAAAAAAATCAAACGAAGACAATGGATCGTAGCTGGTATCAGCGTTTGTATCGCCGTCAGCATTTTGCTGGCAGCCTTCTATTTTTTCGGCACGAGGAAATTTCCTATAGCCAGCAGTGATGTCACCATCAGCGATGTCTATCAAATGAAGGATGGCTCCATTCATTTCCGAATTACGGCCCATGTGAATGGCTATTTAAGCAACGTCGGCTCGCTAGTCGATACAAATAGAGAAGTACACAGAATCTATGAGCGCAGGCGTTTTTTCTCTGAACAGGACAAGAAACCTGAGAAATTGCCAGAATATTGGTCTACACTGGACAGCCCCGACCCCACTCAAGAAAAAACAATCATTTACTACCAAGGCAAGGACGACAGCGACCGTCTCGTCATTTGGGAAAAAGGCATGAATATTCCTAAAGCAACCGCCGAGCAAGAAGCTGCCTATGAACGTACGAATCCAAAGCCTGATTTCTAGGTTCTTACAGCAAAAAAGTCCGTTACGGCTCAATACGCCATAACGGACTTCTCTATATGTGTCTTTCCTATTTTGCGAAGCTATGATTGCCGATCGTCGTAATGACTTCCAGACTGTCCCAGAACGCGCCTTGGGACACATTGGGGTTAAAGAAGTAGACTGCATTTTGCACATTGTTTTTGCCGTTCAGCGCTTCCTTAGCTGCGCGCAGGGAGCCTGCATTTGGCTTGCTTTTGTCAAGGAGGCCATTGTGGGCTGGCGGGAATTGTCTCCCGGAATAAATCACTTCACGAATCGTGTTCGGAAAACGGGAATCCTTCACTCTGTTCAATATGACGTTCGCCAAGGCAAGCTGCCCTTGATACGACTCATACCCTGATTCAACCATTGTAATCTTGGCAAGCAGCGTCAAGTCCGCTTCTGTGAATGGGTCAGCAGCGTGATCGAAAATCGAAGGAATAATCACTTTAAGCTTCGTACCCGCTTTAAGCTTCGCCTTGCTATCCAGCCCGTTGCGCTTAAGCAGCTCCGACTTGCTGCTGCTCGTTTCCTTGCTAATCTCGTCTAGTCCGTATTTGTCCGTTACTACAGCAGGCTTCACTGTAGCGAGCTCAATATCGCCTGACCCCGCATTCACTTGCAAATCGGCATGCAGCATTTCCGCTAGCTGGCGCAGGGATGCATACAGTCTGCCTTCAGTCAAAACAGGTGCCGCATCCATCACGTAGCGCTCATCGTTGAAATAGACAACGGGCACTCCGTCTCCGAGTACGATTTTATCATTTAAAGCCGTAATTATCGTTACTTCCTCATTGTCACTATCCCAGCTCGAATTTGCACTGAACAGTTCAGCGATGCGGGCTACTGGCACATACAATCTTCCATCAAGTATAAACGTAGAATCATTCAGCAATACTTGCTTGCTGTCGAGTTTAATCTTCGCTTCATCAGCTGCCGAAACGCTTGCCAAGGGCCCGATGCATAGCAGAAGCATTCCCAAAACCATAGCGAATATTAGCCGTTTAACCGGCCTGCTCTCTCTAATCATACGTACCTCCCAGAATATTGTGGTCGTATTTCACTTGAAGCGATGTCAGCAAACCGTCGCAGCGCCTCATCTAAAATACGCCCTAGCTGGAGCAATCTCCCAGCAATCTTTCTCTGGGCAAAATTATAACACAGCTAATTAGGGCTGTAGGATTAACATTTTCACAGAATTAATAAAAGGCTTGTTCCACCCTCTACTCAAAAACATACAGCGGAAGCGTGAAATAGAAGGTGCTTCCTACTCCCAGCGCACTCTCCACATGAATTTTCCCCTCATGATATTGGACGATTTCTTTGGCAATCGCAAGGCCGATTCCGCTCCCCTGAACCGCCTGCCGATCGTGCTTCTCCCGAAAGAAGCGGTCAAATACAAACGGGAGCGACTCCTCCTGAATGCCTGCTCCATTATCCTGAACACGTATGGTGAGCTGGCCGATGGAACCGTCATCGCCTTCCCATTCTTCAATCGCACAATGAATGCGTATTTGGCCTTCCGCCCCTGTATGCTGAATGGCATTGAACACCAGGTTGGTCAGCACTTGCGTAATTCGGTCCATATCAACAACCACATGGTATTCGGACAGTTTAGCTGAATCAAATGCCAGCTGAAAATCATAATGCAGCCCGGCGCGTACGACATCAAGCATAAATTTATCCTCGATTTTGGCAATCAGCTCCTGGAGCGTCATCATTAGGAAGATCATTTCGGATTTGCCCGACTCCAGCCGCGACAGCTCGAATAAATCGTGTATTAAACGGTTTAAGCCAAGCGCTTTGACCAAAACCATCTGCAAATATCTTTTTTTATCCGCTTCCTGCTCCACTAGTCCAGAAACTATCGCTTCCACATAGCCTTGAATCGCCGTCATCGGCGTGCGAAGCTCATGGGAAATATCGCTGAGCAGCCGCCTGCGGGAAAGCTCCAGTCGGCTTAAATCTTTATTTTTCCGCTCCAATTCCACCGTTCGCTCATGAATGCGATATTCCAGATTGGTGTTCAGCTCGGAAAGCTGCTCGTTTAACTCTGCAAGCTGCTGCGCATTCAGGCTCACTTCCTGAACGGACCTTTTTAACAGCAGCAGCGTACGGACTCGGCTCACGAGCTCATTGCGTCCAATCGGCTTCGAAATATAATCATTTGCTCCAGCACTGAAGCAGGCCTTAATCGTATGATCCCTGCTGCTTGCTGTCATAATCAATATGGGCAGCTCAATTAAATTGTACTTTTCTCTAATCAGACCGCATAGCTCATAACCGGACATGCCTGCCATCATCAAATCGGCAATAACCAAATCCACCTCATGCAGCTCATCCATGCGCGCTAACACCTCAGCGCCGCTAGTGGCTGTCTCGAATACGCATGGCAGCGGTGCCAGCTGTTGAATGACCACTTGCAAATTCACCGGTTCATCGTCCACAATGAGCACGCGATAGGGGCGCTGCACAGACAGCTCTGCACCGCTTCTATCCCCTATTGGAGCGTAGGAGGCTGCTGCCATCGATTCAGCAGCTTGTGGCTTCTTATCAGCCATGAGCGCCTGTCTGCCCACCTTCGTCTGCTCCGGCAGCGATCCAGCCGAACCATTCACCGATTGATGACGAATCGTAAAGCTGAACAAGGAGCCCTGCCCCACCTTCGACCATACCGTAATTTCCCCGCCATGCAATTCGACGAGCTGCTTCGTGATTTTAAGGCCAAGTCCTGTTCCCGTATCGTCAATCGATTCAAGCTTCTCAAACGGGTTGAAAATCATTTCAAACTTGTCTTCCGCTATGCCGATGCCAGTATCCTCTACGTGAATTTCCACATGGTCGCGGAAATGCTGCGCACTTACCGTCACATGCCCGGAAGGCGTATACTTGATCGCATTGCCTATCAAATTAAACAAAATTTGCTGCATTCGGTTTTCATCGGCAAAGATCGGCGGAAAATCCGTACCGATTTGATTGATCAGCACTAAATTTCTGCCGGTCACCAGCGGCTTGACGACGGTCAGCACAACCTGCGCAAGCTGATGCAAATCGATTTTCGCAATATGGAGGCGCATATCATTATTATTTAATAGAGCATAATCCAATATATCATTAATTAAATAGGACATGCGCTGCCCGCTCGATACAATCATGTTCAAATGCACACGCTGGCTGTCTTCCATCCGGTCATGCATGCTGTACAGCAGCGACTGCGCCAGCCCAATAATACCGTTCAGCGGCGTGCGGAGCTCATGAGAGGTGTTCGCCAAAAACTCATCCTTCACCTTATCCAGATCGAGCAGGCGGGCGGATAAGCGCTCATTCGTTTTAATGGCATTGGAAAATTTGATCGACACAATAATGGATAAACAAATAATTAAAAACAGCAGCCCATATGGAAAATAGATGCCGGTTCTAATCGTGTCATTGCTCATCAAAATATCGTTGACGACCGTTATGAAGAAGACGACGGTGCCCGTCAGCATCAAATTTGCACCTGACAGCCTGCTAATGGCAGCTTTAAATACATACTGAATGAGTACAAATCCAATCACAATCGCATATACCTGCATGACAATCGCCAGCTTCGTAAACACTTGAACCGGCGTCACAATAATAAACAAGGTAAGCAGCCCGCCCGGAATCCACAACATATTGCGCATCCGTTTTGTCACTTGGCCCGGAAAGCTGTAATAGAAAAACAGCACAAATAGCGGGGCGCTCCCGAGAAAGCCCAAATATTCAATTTTAACTAAAACATTATCGTTTAGGCTTTGAAATAAGACGGATAACGTGTATTGGGATTGGGAGCTGTTTTTCATAGCCAGCAAAACACAAATAAGGCCAAAAAATAAAGATTCCCAATTTTTACGCAAGAGGATAAATAAAACGATGTGGTAGAGCCCCATAATGAGCATGCAGCCAATTAACATACTCTCGAACACGAGCTTCTTTTTCATATACTGATCCAGGCTGTCGTATTCCCCCAAAGTTAGAGAAGCAAATAAACCTGCTTTTCGCTGGGTGTAGTTAGACACTTGAATGACAATGTCTGCCTGCGTTTGCCCTACTTCCAATCGAAGCAGTGACGGCACCATATAAGGTATCGCCTCCGTCTCGCTTCGGCCTACGATTCCACTTTCGGAAACGAGCTTCCCATTGATCCAAATGCGGTGGGCAGACGTTATTCCTTTAGCAACAAGGCCCAGCTCGGTGTCCGTCTGCGGCAATTGTACGACAAGATGATAGGTGGCGTAGCCCTTGCTTGTGTACTTTTGTCCGTCAGCTCCATGCTTGCTCCATGAGCTGGGCACTTTTATGTAGCCGGACTTGCCAGCGCTCCCCGCTGTAAAATCATCAGGCTCCAGCAGCTGATTCCAGTAAAATTCCCATTCGCCGTCCAGCGAGCTGCCATTGCCAGCAATCTGATCCCGTGCGGTGATCGACAGCTTCCCCCTGCTGGCTTCGGGCTTATCCTTATCCAGAGCAGAATTAAAAGTCATCAGTATAATGAATATAAATGAAGCTAGCGCTATCGGAACGAAATAATAGAGGAAAGGCACACGTTTCTTCATGGAAGCTTCACCGATGATTACCCCTTTTTTACAAAATAAAATTGCCGGAGCAATAGCATCCGCCTATGCATCATAACATATCATTTTTTTAAAATATAAGAATTTATAAGTTTCATACTTATAATGGGCTTATATTTCAACGCGAAACGATAGCTTTGCCGTCAGAGGACGGCGACAGTCGTTTACGCTTAATTATCAAAGTTTTCAAGCCGTTTTTGAATTTCCTTCTGCTCCATATGGAGATAAGTATTCATCCACTGGTGGAGATGATAGCGCTGCGGAGCGACGGCAATGGCGATATCATCATCGTGATCGTCCAATTGCACGAATTGCAGCTGGAGCGAATACGACGGATATTTTTTCAAATAACGGGAAATTTCAAAAGCATCATAAACGGCAGCTAGCACATCCCCTTGCCGCACACCATCAAACAGCTGAGCCGAGTTTGGATAGCCCACCTGATTTTGATTCGGAAAAAGCTCACGCGCAAAGCCCGCATAAGAGGTGCCCGCCACAATGCCAATCCGTTCTCCTCGTCCTTGAATGAGGGTAAGGGGATCAGCACCATCGCCTTTTTCAGTAATCGCTGCAAGCTGTAAACGGTTAATCAGCAGCGCTTGTTTCAAATTCAAATAGGCATCGGAAAATAACACCCGCTTCGCCCGTTCCAATGTGATGCTCAGCTTGGAAACCCCGATATCCACCTCTCCGGTAGATACTTGATTAATGACTTCATTAAAGGATGCCGCTGTACGGATAAATTCGGCTTGTACGCCAAGCTTAAGAGCGATATCGTTTGCAAGCTCAACATCGCTTCCGCGCAGCACCCCCTGATCATCCACATAAAAAAACGGATAGCGGTCCTCCTGATAAAGCGCTACCCGCAGCTTGCCTCTGCTCAAAATGTCCCGGATATCCTCCGGGTAAGCCTTTAATTGCTCCTCTGTATAAACTGGGAGCTCCGTTTTACTTGCACCATTCTCCTCCACTTCCGCTTTAGCAGCCGGAGCGGCAGAACTTACGGGAAGTGTGCCGGAAGCGGCTGGGCTTGCTGCATGAGCTTGCTTTTCTGACGCCAATTGATAGGCCTGTTGTGACATGCTTGCACATGATGCCGTAATAATGCCTATTACCAACACCAAAAACAAGCAGAAGGCCAAGCGATCGTATTTGCCGATCATTGCTGGCCATCCTCCCCTCCATGCGAAACTTGAGTTTTGCGAAAGCATACTGCGCATACGGTCATGTCATACACAGCGATACGAACATGGCAAAGCTTGCAGCGCGGAATAGAGACGGTCGCCAAGCCGCCAACAACCTCTTCCAGCTCCTCTTCCAACAGCTCATCTGCCTGCCCATTTTCCTTTTTCTGATCGTTCTCAGCCTGCTGGTACCCCATTGCCCCGCCTCTTTCAAAGGTTACCTTAAGCCGCGTCCTCACGCCCTGCTAGAGAACAGACTGAATACCGTAACCCCATGTCGTATTTTGACCGCTCATGCCATGACCGTAATCAAGAAGCAGGCCGAGCCCGTGGGCGAGCTCCTCCAATTCCGGCACCGGCGGTTTTAATGCATAAATATCAAACGGCTTGCGGTTATTTCGTCCAGAGGCCGCTTTTTTCTCCATTCGAAAATACCCAAATGTCAGCGCATTTACACTGACGCGGAACGGTGACAGCTCCTTGGCGAAGCTTTTGACAAAAGCGAGCGCTCCCTGGTTATATACCGGGGATGAAGGAAAGCCGTCGTAATGCAGCGAATCTGCCAGCATCGGCACGATGATCTGACCCCGCTGCTTGCGCGCCATCACGCTCCCTGCCGCCCGGCTGTACAAAAACAGCTCACTTAGAAGGCTATAGCTCTTCAGGGCGAACTCGGCAGGATCATGCTTCAACGCCTCCAGCTCGTCCACCCAATCCTGACCATGAATATACAGGTCAAGCCCTTGCATCTGCTCGGCACTGCCCGTTATCAGCGACTCGACTGCTTTCATTTGCACGTCTGGCGCAACGATCGTTTGAATTTGTTCCTGCCATTGCGGCGGCAAATCTGCCCTGAACTGCTCCGCCTGCTCAGGCACCATGAAGCTCGCCGTAACCCGAATGCCCCGCTGCAGCAAATACAACGCTGTCGCTGTGCCCGAAGCCGTTTCGGCATGATGCAAAAATGCGGTTTTCATCATTGTTTCCCCTCCTATTCCAATCAAGCTTAACGCAAAAAGCCGCCATCTATTTTCAACGTTTGACCTGCGTGATAACTAGCCAGAGGCCCCGCCAAATACATAACCGCATCGGCTACCTCCTCAGCTGAACCGAGCCTCCCGGCTGCCGTGTGCTTTAAAAAATCGGCCATTTTCTCTGCTGGCACGCTTTGGGCCATTTCGGTTTCAATCATGCCTGGCGCAATGGCGCTAACTTGAATGCTTTGCGAGGCATAAAGCCGGGCATACAGCTTCGTTAGGCCCATAATCGCGCCTTTGGAAGCCGCGTAGTTCGTCTGGGCTTCGCGGCCGTAAATGCCGCTGACGGACACCATATTAATAATGGCTCCCCTCCCTTGACGCAGCATATAACTGACCGCCTCCTGCGAGCAGCAGCAGGTACCGATAAAATTCGTGTCCAGCACCTCATTCCACTGCTGCTCTTCCATAAATAGCGCCATTTGATCATTCGTACGTCCTGCATTGTTGACCAACACATCCAGACGGCCATACGTTTCGAATAGGTCTTTCATCACATTAGCTACAAAACCATGATCGCTGACAGAGCCTTTGTATAAAATAATCCGTCCGCCAGCTTCCTCAGCGGTGCCCCGCAGCTGCTCCGCCGCCTCGTCATCCCGCACATAAATGCCGGCAACGACAGCTCCTTCTGCAATGAATCGCAGGGCGATGGCCCGGCCAATGCCTCGTGTTACGCCAGTAATCAAAATGACGTGATCACGAAAGGTCATAGCCCCTCGGTTCCCTTCTGCTGGCTTGCCATAATCAGCTCGGCAATGGACTGGACATTTTTCAAATGAATTTTTAATTCATCTGCCGGAATTTGCTCCACCATCACCCCGTACAATTCCTCCATGCCCACCATCACCTCGAACGCTTCTACCGAATCCAGGCCCAGCCCTTCACCGAATAAAATCAGATCGTCCGTAATTTCCTCCGCTGTTATATCCTCAAGCTTTAGCCTGTCAATTAGCAGCTTTTGTTTGATTGTCTGCTTAATGGTATCCATATCTAAAATCTGCTCTACGCCCATACGTATGCGCCTCCTAGGGTATCAACCTGTTTTTGTTTTGAAAATGGCTGCCGCGTGCAAGCGCCTGTCAATCGTTCCATGCGCTTACAACTGCCGCCGAATAGCTGCCGTTGACCGTCGAGCTTACCGCCAAAACATGCTGAAGCTGAGCCGTTTGCTGCGGCACACCCAGCTGGGCATATGCGCCGCTTGCCATTTCACTTGCGGCTACACCGCTCACAAGCTCCGCAGCCGCAGCAAGATGCAGCATTGAGCTGTAGGATTCGCCGAAGCCGGCGTATTCATTGAAGCTAAGGATTGGCGGCATCTGATCGACTGCGGCCATAGAGGATAGAGCTCGGCGCTCGCCCTCTGTTTCACCAGGCCTGCCGACCGTATTCAGCAAAATCAAGTCAAGCTGCGCCATGCCAATTCCCGCTTCATTTAATGCATCCGCTACCGCTCGGCAAAGCGTCGCTTCCTGCTGGGGACTATTTGCTGCTGTTCCAAATGCGGTGCCAAAGCCGCTTAATTCCGCATAAATGCTGGACTGCCTTTGCACGGCTTGCTCCCGATCACAAAGCACCATACAAACGCTGCCCTCCACCATGCGAAAGCGGCTTGCCTGCAGCCCTTTGGCACGGTCAATGTCTCTCGACAGCGCCGAGCATTCATCTCCCGCTCCAATGAGGCAGGAGGATAATGTACGCTCGCGGATTTTGCCTGCTGCATACAGCGCAGCGGTTAGACCCTCATTGCCTCCTGTGCTGAATGAGCTGTTGAAGCCCAGAAGCTTCAGCTTTTCCGCTGTCTGCCCGGCAATTGAATTAATAACGGTATGGGGAAAATAAATGCTGCTCGCATATTCCGGCCCTTTCACAAACACCGACTCCAAGTATTGAGAAATGCTGTCCGTACTGCCTCGGGCTGTGCCAAAAATAAAGCCGAGCTCTTCCTTCTCCACCTCGGTTATTTGTGCATCCTCCAGTGCAGCAAGTGCTGCTCCAATCGTATTTTGCGACAGCTGATTCATTCTGCGCTCATATTTGCTTTTGTCATATTCCTTCAAGGAAAAGGAGGAAACGCCGGAGGCTTTCGAGGAGGCCTGCTCTGCAAGCCAATTCACGATGCCGCCCTTATGAATTTGACCGCCGCCAACAGCACCAAGCCCAGTAATGACAACGCGCCGCTTGGCGTGCTCTGCCAGACTTTCCCTATGCGGCGTCGCTGCTTCGCTCAAGTCCGTCCGCAGCACTAATGAAACGTTGTGTCCGCCAAAGGCGGCATTATTGCTGACGATATATTTCGGACGCATCGGGCGCATGCTGTGCTGAATAATATCCGCCTCTTCGCAGCCTTCGCGCGGAGTGTCAAAATGCAGCGTCGCCGGCACATAACCCTGCTTGATCGCATAAAGCGAGGTCACAAGCTCCAGCGCAGCAGCGGTTCCCAGGCTGTGCCCAAAATACGCTTTGCTTGAGCTGACCGGAATGGTCAGCTGCTCGCCAAAGCTGCGTTTCAAACCGCTAATTTCAGCGCGGTCATTCGCCTGCGTTCCGGTGCCGTGCGCGTTCACGTATTCAATATCCTGTTTGGCAACCTGCGCAAGGCTCAGGGCCATATCCACCGCCCGCTGCATCCCTGCGCCTTCCGGATGCGGCGCCGTCATATGATGGGCATCATTGCTCAGCCCATATGCACATAGCTCCGCATAGATGGTCGCCCCGCGCTGAACGGCGGCATCGAGCCGTTCCAGCACGACAAATGCCGCGCCTTCGCCCAGATTAAGGCCAAAGCGGCTGCCGAACGGCGAGGATAGCAGCGGATTAAGCGCCCGGAGTACATTAAATCCGGCATATACACTATGCGACAGCGGATCAGAACCGCCTGCGAGCATGACATCGGCATATCCCCAGCGAATCATGTCGCTGGCATAGCCGATTGCATTACCACTAGCGGCACATGCCGTATTTAACGTCGCCACCGGTCCCTGCACGCCTAGCAGCCGCGCAGTATCATCCCCCTGCTGATAAAACGGATAATTAGCTGTATTCTCCTCATCCAGTGCCGACAAATCCCATTGCTGCTCCAGCGATAATATGCCGCCGTTGCACGTTCCAAGCGACAGCCCAATCCTTGAGGCCGGGATCTGGAGCACAGCAGCAGTAGCAGCGACATTCACTGCATTCACTGCATTCACTGCATTCACTGCATTCACTGCATTCACTACATCTGCCTGCGCAGCGGCATCTCCTTGTACTATAGCAAGGCCGCTGCTATGCAGCGCCTGCTTGGCAGCCGCAATCGCATACCGCGCACACCAATCCATTGACTGTTCTGCGGTATTTGCGAGTGCTGCGTCCCGCCACGCTTCGTCCAATTGTCCTGCAAGCGAGCTTAACAACGCATCCGTCTTAAAGCGGGTAACTGTCCCAATCCCTGTCTCTGACGCGAACATTCGCTCAAAGACGATCTGCGGCTCATTGCCGAGCGCGCACAAAACTCCTATACCCGTTACTGCTATACGATGGGCACGTTCACTGTCCTTCATGTTCATTCCCCCAAATCCCTACTTCAATGACAAATAACAAATCCGTTTCTCGCTCGTCTTCCATGAATAAGGTGCAAGCCATTGCTGCGCGAGCTTCATCATGACCGGGGTTCCTCGGTTCACCGTAAAAATGCCGTAGGGAATGCCCGCTTCCAATTGAAGGCGGATCGACCTGGCCAGCATATAGAAAGCTAAGCCTATCTGCTGATATTCCGGTGAAATGTATACCGCATCGTACAATATCGTATCCTCGGTCAGCCGGTACGTCATCGTCCAGCCCTGAATCCCCTGCTCCGACAATAGTCCAAGGCTGTTGCTAGGCTCCAAAGGCGCAAAGGTTTTGAACGGCGACAGGAAATCTGGAAAAACAGCTGCTGCCGCTTCAATAGATTGTTTAAGCTCCTGTTCCTTCTTATCCGCCCATAAAAACAGCTCTAGGCCGCTTGGCAAAGGCCGTTCCCGCAGCCAGCTTGCGCGGGAGATATCGCTATTGATATGGAAAACAACCGCTTCACATAATGGCTGTGTCCAGCCTTCTTTTTGCAGCCACGCTTCTATCGCTTCTGTGGAGGACTTTCCGGAATAATAATAAACTTCAAGGCTATGGATTTGCTTCTCAAGGCATAGGCTTCGCACTTCGCTCAGCATGGAGGAGGCGATTCCCTTCCTGCGCCATGGTTTTGCGACGAACAGGCATTGCAGCATCGCATGCCGCGCTCCTGCCCCCTCACGCAGCTCCAGCACAGCCAAACCAACCGGAGTATCTGCCACTTCCGCCCCAATCAACATAAAGCGGCTTTGCCCCTGGCCGCTCCTGATACTCTGCTCCAATTGCAAATAAAGCCACTGAAACATGAGCGGCTTGTATTTCAATCTGTCAGCAGGCGTTAATCTCTTAATCTTGTACATGAGGTTCCTTTCTGGCTGACAGAAGTGAAGCCGTTGCGCAATTAATCGAAACATTGGCTGCCGTAATAATGGGATCGATAATCGGGTTGATCGCCAGCAATAAAATGATCGTCACTTCGGCCGGAAGCTTCAGCATCCCTGCTATAATGGCAATCATGCCAATCGATACGACGCCCGGAGAACCAGCCCCTGCGATAGAAGTCAATACAGCCCCGACCAGCACCAGCAACCACTGCATAATCGTAAAATCGTATTCATACAATTGAGCGGTAAACGCAATGCCTAGCGTATAGACAAGCACCATGCTGTAACGGCACATAATCATGCCAATCGGTACAACCAGTTGAATCGCATGCGACTGCAGCTGCAGCTCTTTGCTTAAAGCATGCATACAGGATGGAACGGTAGCAATGCTGTTTCGCGTACCAAACGCTAAAATTAGCGACTCCTTTAAAGCGCCGATGACCACCCTTAAAGGCTGGCGCAATTGCAACGATAATACGACGACGGAAACGATAATTAAAACGAAACTAACGAGATAAAACATCATAATCAGCTTCAGCATCGCAGGCAAAATGTCCAAGTTCAAAGTGGCAAATTGTCCAGCCATCATGCAAAATAAAGCAAACGGCAGCGCGTACATGGACCAGGAAATCGCCTTTTGAAAAGCACGGAACAAAACGTCCGCCAGCTGCAGCACATCTTCCCCTTGTCTCGTTCGCATCATGCCGACGGCCACTCCGACGATTACGGAGAAAAATAAAATTTGCAGCGTATTGTTTTCCATCAGTGCTGTAAAAATATTGGACGGTATCATGTCGAGCAAAAACAGCAAAATGCCTTGCGATTTCTCCTCTTCCACTGGCACTCCATTTGTACTGGAGTCATTGACAATCGCACCCAGCACCTGCTTCGATTGATCGGGCAAGCCTGACCCCGGATGTCCAATTTCCCCAAATACCAGCCCGAATACGCCGGAAATGACGAGGGCAGCGGCATAGACCAAGCACATGCGTCCGATCGTTTTCATTGCGCCGCTTTTGATGAATAAGCTGCCAATGCTGGAAATAATCGCGGTCATCATAATCGGAATGACACACATTTTCAGAAAGGATAAATAAAGATCGCCGAAATCCGCTACAGAATGAGCGATGCCCGGCGCATACAGGCCAGTAGCTATACCTGACACCATGCACAGCATAATCATCCAGAAAGATTTGATCCATTTAAATGAAGAAACGGATACAACTGACACACAAGCACCCTCTTGTTAGGCATTGCGACAAAGCAGCTTCCACTGGCAATCACTCGCCAAACGCTGTCCCTCTCATCGCTTCTCTATAAATTTGGAGCGACATCACGCCTGAACGGCGGATATCACTCCAATGCAACGCTTATTTAAGTAGAATAAAATTAAGTATTTCTGATTTGGTCAGCTGTTGCATTACCGATATTTTCGCCAACACGAATGGCTGTATTCGCTGCGTTTTCGGCAATCGAGCCTACGCCATTAAAGAAATCATTAGCTCCCGATTTGCTGCCGCCAGCAACGGATTCGAGTTCTGTTTCTGTCAGCTCGTCAGCCGCACCGCGTACTTCTGGCAATACGATTGTGCTGTGGTAGCCTGTTGCATCGACGATATTGATTTTAAATTCTTGCGGAACCTCATGTCCTGTTGCTGCTTTAATGGCTGCATAAATATCGCTTACTGCAAGCGCGCGAAACTCTGCATCCGAATTCGCTTTCGTGATTACTGCATTTACCGTATCCTTAACTTGCTGTTCATTCCAACTCATGTTCTAATTCCTCCAATAATGTAGTTTTGTTTCTTACAGGTATTAGAATAACAGCCCCGCTTCAATCTGCTCTCAACTCTAATTCAATTTTAGTTCAAATGTTGCGCCCATTATTTCGTGATGATGCCGCCATTCACAGGAAATGAAGTGATTGGTCCAACCGGCATTGTTTCATTATGAAAGGATGGATCGATGATCGGAGTTATCCCCTCTGAGACTGCTGCTTTGCTGCCGCCAGCAACGGATTCAAGTTCCGTTTCTGTCAGCTCGTCTGCTGCATCGCGCACTTCTGGCAATACGATTGTGCTGTGATAGCCTGTTGCGTCTACGATATTGATTTTAAATTGTTGCGGCACCTCATGCCCGGTTGCCGCTTTGATGGCTGCATAAATATCGCTTACTGCAAGCGCGCGAAATGCCGCATCCGAATTCGCTTTCGCAATGACGGCGTGTACCGTTTCATTAAACTGCTCATGCGTCCAACTCATGATTAAATTCCTCCCATACTATCCATTTGTTATTACATCTATTAGAATAAAAGCCCAGCTTCAATCTGCCTTCAACTTTCATTCAATTTTAGTTCAATTGTTACGCCAATTGGCGGCTGGCAAGCTCGGCGAACAGGCCGCGCTGCTGCAGCAGCTCCTCATATGTGCCGGACTGAATAATCCGCCCTTTATCAAACACATAAATGTGATCAGCCTGCGTAATCGTACTTAAACGATGGGCAATGACGATTCTCGTCACCTGCAATTTGGTCAAGCTTTGGCTGACGATGCTTTGCGTCCGGTTATCCAGCGCGCTCGTAGCTTCGTCAAAAAAGAGAATTTTCGGCCGTTTGGCAATCGCTCTCGCAATCATTAAGCGCTGGCGCTGCCCACCGGAAAGCGTGCCGCCGCCTTCGGATATAACCGTATGCATCGCCATCGGCATGCTGCGGATATCCTCATCAAAGCCCGCCATCTCCGCTGCTTCCCAGGCGTCCTGAAGCGTCAAATCGGAGGTGCCAATAATATTGGTGAAAATATCGCCAGACATCAGCTTGCTGTTTTGCAAAACGACGCCAAACTGGCTCCTCAGCAGCCCCACATCAAGCGAGCGCAAATCCTGCCCATCAAAATAAACCGAGCCGCTCTGAGGCTGCTCAAAACCAAGCAATAGCCGCATAAGCGTGGACTTGCCGCAGCCAGATGCGCCGACGAAAGCGACATACTGCCCCGCTTTAATATTCATCGACAGATCATTCAGCACGAGCGGCTGATCCTCAGCGTAACGAAACTGGATATGCCGAATTTCAATCGCCCCGCTTACTTCGCCCGGATCTTCGAGCTGATCATGCATTTCGGGCAGCGTCTTTAAAATCGGTTTAGCCCGCTCATACAGCGGCACGATATGCACGACCGACAGCAGCGCGGAAGCCATCGCCAGCATCGCCATTAGAAAGCTGGAGAAGGCGGAGAAGAAAGCGATAAATTGTCCCGCCGACAACGCGGAATTGCTGGAAACGACCAAATAAAACAGCACCATGGAAGTGACCAAGGGAAAAAAGGATTGAAACACGCTGGAGTAGTTATCCAGCATTCTGACCTTGAAGGACAGTTTCTTTTGCTCCGCAAACGCCCTTGCCCATAAAAAGAAAGCGCGGTTTTCCGCCGCTGCCATGCGGAATTTGCTAATGCCGTTCAGCAGCTGGAGCACCGTACCGGAAATGCGTCCTTGAATATCCAGCAGCCTGCGCTGGTAACGAATTTGCAGCAAGCCAATGCCGACCGTAAACGACATGGAAATGAGTACAAGACCTCCGGCCACTAAAGCAAGACTAGGGCTGTAGCGGAACAACAAGGCATATTGAAAAATGGAAAATACACCCGTCAGCAGCGAGCCTAGAACCGCCCCTGATAAAAGCTGCCTGATCGTATTAATACTGCTCGCTCTCGAAGCCAAATCGCCAGCCGTATAGTTGCGGAAAAAGGACACCGGCAAATTCAGCAGCCGATCCCAAATTGCCGCCTGAACGGAGCTTTCTACCCGGCCCTCCATTCGCATGGAGGCGAGCGATCCCGCTAGGCGGAACAAGGCAATCGACAGGACGGCGGAGACGAGAATCAGCGCCATCTGGACGAGCGGCCCACGATACGATTCAGGAATAATCGTATCTACCAAAATGCCGGTAGCAACCGGCAGCATAATGCCGAGCAAGCCCGCTAACGCACCCATGAGCAGAACCATGATGAGATCCCGCCGGATCGAATGATGCGTGCCAAACTGCAAAATATCTTTTACACCGAGTGCTCGAGCTGGAAAGGTCCGATAAAACATATAAGCCATCGGCTCGATGCCTGCCGCCATTTCGGCATGAACGAGGCCTTTTTCGCCACTAAGCGGATTTTCCCACGTGTAGGAGCCCGCAGAAGCCGGAATCAGGGCAACGGGCTCGCGGGATAGTTCCATGAAAGCGACCAGCGGCCCATTATCCTCCTTCCACCATTCCCCTTTGAGCACGACCTTGCGGGAGCGGACGCCAGAAGCTTCGGCCATTTCCTGAATAGGCGAACGCTGCGACTGCTTCTTAAGCTTTCTGCCTACAGGTTTAATGACGATGCTGGCATATTCGCCGACGACGCGGCAGGCCATAAATAGCGGATCGGTTGAATGGAAAGTAACAGCTCGCTGATCCTCCGGCCCTGTAACGGCAAGCAATCGCTTGAGCGCATGATCCATTAGCGAATCGTCGTGTTCGGTTCGCCTAAGCAAGCGTTCATGCTCCTGCAGCCGTTCCTTGGTCAATAGAACAGCCAAACGGCTTGCGATTAATTGATGAAACGCATAAATACCTTGCAGCTGCTGATCATTTTGCAGCCAATAGAGCGTGCTCCGCAATTCGAGCTCGGCAGCCTGCTTCGTTTCCAGCCAGCTGGAGGAGGTCACAGGTATGTAATAGGGCTCCTCCGCCGTAATCGGATGCTCAGACACCCAGTAGACGACACCGCCACGTATTTTAACCCATACCGTTTGCAAAGATCGCCAGGTTTGATCTGGTGCCAGCTCAAGATGCTCGCTTTGCTCCAGCAGCTCAAACTCAGGAGGGGCATTACGTACACTCAGCGCCGCAGACCAGCAGCCTACCCATTGATCAATCAAAGGGGCAAGCTTCTCGTCGCTCAGCCTGTATTCCGCCCTGCGGCTCATAAACACATCCCGGTTCATTTGGAATACCTTCGTGCCCACAGATGCTGTCAGCAGCAAGCCCGCTTTCTCTACCCCTGCATAATCCTCAAAACCGAATAAGAGAGCCCCTTCCTCCAGACTGAATAAATAGCGCCGTTTGTTTCTCGTCCCTCCCTTTTCAAGCTCAAGGGTGACAGCGAAAATATCCACATAACCGGAATCGACATACCATACATCATTTTGATCGGTCATTAGAATCGGTCTATTGCCTTCCACCTCATGGCAAGTACCGTAACTTTCAAAAAATGAATGCAGGTTGAATTGTACGGCTTCAGTCACTTTTCCACCTCCTTCTACACGATTGTCTATTGATTTTGAATGAGACGGGTATAATAGCCATTTCGTTCCATGAGAGAAGTATGTGTGCCCCGTTCAATGATTTTCCCGCGCTCCAGCACAACAATTTCATCCGCATCCCGAATGGTGCTGAGTCGATGGGCCACCGTAATACAGGTCAAGCCTCTACGTCTCAGACTATCGTCTACCTTTTTCTCCGTTGCCGGATCTAGTGCGCTTGTCGCCTCATCCAAAATAAGAATTGATGGATTGCCAGCCAGCGCCCTCGCAATTTCCAGACGTTGGCGCTGCCCCCCGCTGAAATTGCCGCCATTTTCCGAAATCATATGCTCATAGCCGCCGCTGCGCTCCGCAATATGATCATGGATTACCGCATCCTTCGCGGCCCTGACAACATCGGTTTCTGGTATCGTAGAATCCCAAAATGTAATATTTTCTTTGATCGTTCCTTCCAGCAGCACAATGTCCTGATCGACAACGGCAAGTGAATTGCCCATCCGATTGCGGGAAATTTCATCGCGCTTCAAGCCGTCGAAGCGGATATCACCGTCCCATGGCTCGTAAATGCCGGCAATCAGCTTCGCAATCGTCGATTTTCCACTGCCGGAGCCTCCGACGAGAGCGACCTTCATGCCCGGCTGAATCGATAAATTAAACCGCTCAATCAGCGGGCCTTCCAGCTTGCTGTAGCCATACGTCAAATTGCTAATTTCAATTTGCCCCGATAGCTTCGCCGTATCGGCCGATTCAGAAGCCTGCTCCGGATTTTGCTGCATTTGTCTATCAATCGGATATTGCAGCACATCATCCAGCCGCTTCATGCTTCCTCCCGCTTCCTGAATAGAGCCGGCCAGTGCAACCATTTCGTTGACAGGCTGGCTGAAGCTTGCGGCAAGACTTTGGAAGGCGACCAGCGAGCCGATGGTCAGCGCCCCGTCCATGACCTGAAAGCCGCCGAGAAACAAAATCGCAACAGCGCTCAGACTCGTCAGCAAAGCAGGAACGGCCATTAGAAACTGGTTTGATACCCCGAATTGCTGGGTGGAATTGAGCAGCTTCGCCTGGTAGCCCGACCATTTGACGAAAAAATCCGCCTCAGAGCTGTTCGATTTCAGCGTCTCAATCACTTGAAGTCCATTCATGGACACGCCTTGCATCTTGCCGGCCTCCTGCAGCAGACGCAAATTTTGATCGTTGCGCTTGCGCGTAATAAACCGCATGAATACAAGATTAAGCAGCGAAGCCCCGACCGCGATGCCCGTCAATGCTACGCTGTACTGCAGCATCAGCAGCAAATAAAACACGATCATGACGCAGTTGAGCGCCGCTACAGCAAGCTGTCCGGAAAGCAGCTGGGCGACACGGTCGTTAATGGCGACCCTTGCCGCAATATCTCCACTAAACCGCTGGGAGAAAAACTCAATCGGCAGCCGCAGCACATGCCAGAAAAAACGGCTGGATGAGCTTAGAGCAAGCTTCATTTCCAGCCTGAGCAAGTAATAGCGCTGCAGCCACGTCAGAAACGCCCGAAGCAAAGCGGTCAGCCCCATTCCGATAAGCAGCGGGAACAGCCAATTTTTCAAATTGCCCAGCAGCACCTGGTCGATAAATACTTTACTGAACACCGGAATAACCAATCCCGGCAGAACGAGAAATAATCCAGCCAAAATGGCGAAGATGAGCGCTTTTTCCGACCCTTTGATTCGGCTGGACAGCGAGCTGAGCACACTCGGCGCTTTCCCTTGACGGACATACGTGGGGGATGGCTTAATCGCAATGGCAACGCCAGTAAAGGACTGGTCAAACTCCTCGAATGTGATTTCACGGGGACCTGTGACCGGATCATTCAAAAACACACGATCTTTATGGATGCCCTCCAGCACGAGGAAATGATTGAAATTCCAGTGGATGATCAGCGGCCATTCCATCGCTTTTAAATCTTCCGGATTTTTGCGATAACCTTTCGCTTCCATGCCGTATTGGCGAGCTGCCTTGAGCACATTGCTGGCCTTGCTTCCATCCCGGGAGACACCGCAGGCAATCCGCAGCTCCTCAAGCGGAATGAAGCTCTTGTAATAAGCGAGCACGATAGCCAGTGAAGCCGCTCCGCACTCTACGGCCTCCATTTGCAATACGGTTGGCGTCTTTACTCTTTTTGAGGCCACGAATCCGCTCTCCTCCGCTCAGCTTGGTGAAAAAGAGGCTGCGCTGCATGAAAAGATTGGGCTTCCGATCTAAAAGCGAACACCTCGCGTTTCTCCAGCCCAACCTTTTCATTGCACTTCGCCTTTTTCACCACGCTTTTTTTATTTAAAATATGGAATAACGGTCGCAATCGGGCGCTGTGAGCTGACGGTGATGGAACCATCGACCATCATGCCGCTGTTTAGCCGAACGGGCGGGCCTTGCTCCGTCGTCCAGCTGTAGCCGCTTGCCATCTCGGAGTTAGGGGAGAGATTGACGCGAATTTCAAGCGATACGCCCTGCGACGCCATTTGCTGTACAAGACCTTCATTGCCCAGCGTAGACATCATTCCCTGCACCGTTACTGGAAACTCGGATACCGAAACGACCTGCCCAACCAGCGAGCCAAACTCTTCGCGGTTAATGGAGCCTGGCGAAACACGTACCTCCATGCCCGGAAGCAGCTGCCTGCCCTGACTGACCGGCACATACAGCACGGCAATCAATTCATCCGTCTGCACGCCGTACGTTTCCAGCCGGATAATATCGGAGCCATCACCAATGTAATTGCCCGTCTTCACCAAAACCTCTTTCACTTTGCCCGTGTACGGACTTATCACCCTTGTGCTGTATTCATAGCCGAGCAACTGCTGATCCAACTGCTGCTTCAGGTTTTTAAGCTCCGCTACGCGGCCCGCCCTATCTTTAGGCGCTGCCCCTTCAAGGTTCGTTATGGCGAGCTTAGTCTGCTTAATCTGCTCCAGCAGCTCCGGCTGCTCCATCCGGCCGATGACCTCACCCTGCTTCACCGTGTCATTTTCAACGACGCGAATATCGGACATCGCTCCTGCGGCAGAGGCATGAACCGTTTTTAGTCCGCCTGGGCGAATGAGTACACCCGGCCCATCCGCTTTGACGGTCATCGTACCGAAAATCCCCCAATACAAGGCGGCGACAATGAGCAAGCCTACACCCGTCAGCATAAGCCAGCCACGAGGCGAGGTGACCCGAACCAAATTGTCGAGCTGCTCCGGGGAAGACAGCCGCTCAACCGCTACCTTACGAAAAACATGATTATTCATCGCTACCTCCCTATGTTGAAGCCTAACATTGCCTTACAACGAATTCGGAATGAGCACCTCATCCAGACGCTTGAAGGTTCCTGATTCCAGCTTTTTCATAACGATGCTCATTCCCTGAACGTCGCCCTGGGCATCGAAGGAATGCTGGCCCGTGACCCCTTCCCAGCTCTTCAGCTCGGATAAAGCGGCAGCTATCGCTTGCGGGCTGCGGGAGCCCGCTTTCTCGATACCGTCAGCGAGCAGCTTGAGCGAATCGTAAGCCTGTGCAGCCCATTTGCCCGGCTCTTTCCCATATTTGTCGATGTACTGCTGCCGGAAGCTTTGATTGATTTCAGATGCTCCAAGCTCATGGTAAACCGAAGCAACAATCGTTCCTTCTACCGCTTCGCCCGCTTTGGCAAATTCCGCAGAATCCAGCGCATCCCCGCCAATAACGGGAATAGCCATGCCAGCTGCGCGAATGGCTTTTACGAAGGCGATTCCTTCGCTTGCCCTCGTGGCTACCATGATGAGATCGCTATCAAGCGTCTTCCACTTATCGACAATACGCAAAATATCAGCCGTATCCTTATAGCCTGATAGACGGTCAACGACTCGAAGTTCCGACTGGGATGCCTGATCTTCAAAAGCATTCGCCAGCCCTCTTCCATACTCGTCATCCGTATAATAAATCGCTATATTCCGGTGCTTCGTTCCTCCTGCGTACATGGCAAGCGCCTGTCCAAGCTGATTATCATTAGGAATATTGCGGAAAATATAAGAGCTGTTCACATCAGTCAGCTTCGGTGATGTCGATGCCGGCGTCAGCAGCACGATGCCTGCATGCGCATAAATGCGTGACGCCGGTACCGTTACGGAAGAACCACGATGGCCGATGACCGCACTGACAGCAGGATTATCCGCAAATTGCTGCGCAATCGCCATACCTTTTGTCGTAGAGGCTTCATCATCCATTTCCATCAGCTTGATTTTCTTCCCGCCCAGAACGCCCTTCTGATTGATTTGCTCAAGCGCCAATTGAAGCCCTTCATGGAATTGATCGTTCTGCTGCTCAAATGGCCATACCGCTCCAATGACCACCTCGCCGGTCGAGCTGCTAAGCGCCCGCTCACGAGCCTGATCGGGTCCCGAGGCCGAAGCGCATCCGCTTATCGTTAGCGCGATTCCGAGCAGTGCGATTTTCCATAACAGCCCCTTCCGGCGTATTCCCCCAATAACATTCACTAGGCTATCTCCCTTCAGAACTAAACCTTACTAAACCTTTATACCTATCAAGTCCTACTGCCCCTACATTATAAAATAGCCTAAAATGTTAAACCATCAATTCAAAGTCAAGATAACCTCAATTTCATTTAAAATCTGATTTATCCAATCGACTTATTTTGGCGAACATGCGATACTTGAGGCAGGATGTTTTTGAGACTTTCGGCAGGGTATGCCGCTGCTAGAGAAGAGAAGTCTACTCGCTCGCTGCCAGCAAGCTATTCATAAGGAGAATGGATATCATATGTCTTCTAAAAATACGATTTTGATTGTGGATGATGACCAAGAAATCAATGAATTGCTGACCATGTCTCTGAAAAGGGAAGGGTTTCATACGCTGTCGGCCTACAATGGCGTCGATGCACTTAAAGCGGCGCAGGAGCATGCTCCTGATCTGGTGCTGCTGGATGTACTGCTGCCGGGCATGGACGGTTTTCAAATTTGCAGCGAAATTCGAAAAACGAGCAATGTGCCGATTTTGTTCGTCAGCTGCAAGGACGAGGATATTGATAAAGTGCTGGGGCTTGGCCTTGGAGGGGATGACTTCATTTCGAAGCCGTTTAGTCCGATTGAGCTGATCGCCAGAGTGAAGGCGCATATTCGAAGAAGCAATTTGCTGCATAAACACGAAGAGGAAACCGATAAAACGTTAAAATTTGATCAATTGCTCATTGATCCCGCCACCCACCTTGTGCTTGTGGACAACAAACCCGTTTCCCTATCGGCCAAGGAGTTCAAGCTGCTGTTTCATCTCGCTAAAAATCCAAACCGGGTATACAAAAACGAGCAGCTATTTTCGCTGCTCTGGGATGATGTCCATATGGGAGATACCCATACGGTCATGGTACATATTTATAATTTGCGAAAAAAATTGGAGAAGAATCCGGCAAAGCCGCATTATATCCGCACGATCCGCGGCGTCGGCTATAAATTTAATGACAAGCCTGCCGAATTCATAGACTAAACGGGGCTGCCGCAGCATTTACTTTTATGCCGCGAACAGAATTGATGTAGCAATAATTGGAGAGGTCTTTGGGAAAGCGGTCTTTCCACGAGGCAAGCATAGGGAGCGTGCATCAAACCTATCCCATGTATAGGATTTAATGTTGCGGCGCTCCTCCTCGTATATCGTCTAGTCGAAATCACTCCCTTCTCCGGTTATTTTTAAACGAGCGGATGCAAACCGCTGTTCGATGACGAACCCTTGACCACGCATGCATGAGATGCCCCTAATACCTACTCACGACTCCATTGCCTCTACTGAATGAGCCCTGCTTGCAGCAGCATCCGGTAAATCAGCACGGTCGTCTCAGCACGGGTCAGTAATTTTTGCGGCTGCAATTCATTTCCGTAGCCCTTCACCAAGCCCTTCAATATCGCTGTCCGCATCGCCTCCTGCGCCCAGCTGCCAATTTGCGTATGATCAACGTATAGGGATAAATCGACTTCTGCAGCACCTGCCTCCAAATCGGCTCCTGTGCCCGCAAGCTTCAGCGCTCGAACGACCATCACGATAGCTTCCTGTCTGGATACTTCCTCATTTGGCCGAAATGTTCCGTCTTTATATCCGTCCATAATGCCATAGTCTTTTACCGCAGCCACAGCACTGCTGTACCAGCTCGAATCGACAACGTCATGGAAGTCCGTGCGACTGCCAACGTTCGGCAATCCTAGCGCCCTTGCCAGCAAAGCTGCTATTTCAGCACGAGTAATGGCGGCGTCCGGCTTAAATTGCTTCCCTTCCAGACCGTTTACAATCATTCTGCTATTCATATTAGCTATTTCTGCAGCTGCCCAATGCCCCTTAATATCCGTTAATTCAGAAGCTTTGGATACGAGTACATAAGTGCTGCTCGTCAAGCTGTGGATGACGGCCGACTTTCGCCCAACCTGCTCTATAAGCATCGTCGGAACGGGGCGCAGCCCTAACGTCTCATCCCATGCGACAGCCGTTGACACTGCAAGAGATGCATTTGCAGGCATATGAATAACCCTTTCCGCAAAATGGCTGAAGCTGGCGATTTCGTTTATGCCACCAGCATCAATCGTCTCCACTTTAAAATAAATGGGGCTGCCAATCAGCTGAAAACCGCCTTTTTCTGCTGCTTTTTGCATAGTTGCTGCTAGTGGCCCCTTCTCAAGTCCAATCGTAATGCGCGCTTTCGTCGCAGCATTCCATTCGGACTGCCCATTCGCCAGATCTGCCATAGGCAGACGGTATTCGCCATATGCCGTCTTAAGCGTCACTACCGCATCTGCTTCGGCAAGAACCTTCGCTGCTTCAGCCGAAAGCTGCACTTCGACGACGTCTGCCTCAGCAGCAATGGAGATGGCGATATTCCGCTTTGCCACCGCGCCTAGTGAACCTGTCACTTTGCTCAGAGTAGCGGCATCTAGGCTGGCATGAATCGTTTTTGCTCCATCAGCGCCAAGCTTAAGTGATGCTGCTCCAGCTATATTTTGTTCATTAATTTGGATAACAACCGCTGTATCCACAGAAGCTGAAGGCGTGCTCGAAGTGCCGCCCGTATTGGGAACAGTAGAAGCAGCTGCGCGAATAATGTTCAGCCTATATTTTTTAATCGTGCCATCCTGCGCCTCAACCTGAACCTCAAACGGATTGCTTCCTGTTGCCAATGAATAATCATCAGTTGACGTGCCGCTCGTCACCTGCGTGCCGTTTACGTAAACTTTGGAATATGCATCCAACGCGGTCAGTGTCATTTTCAGACCAGCAGTCGCCTGACCTACATTGACAGTATGATCTGTAATAGCGGGGTTAAAATCGAAGCTCACCACTCCGCCAGCTCCCGTTAGCTCCCATTTCGTCAAATCCGCATTGCTGCTTAAAGGAACAATATTTTGAATATCAATCGTAGCAACGGCGTCATTGCCTGCGGCGTCCAGCGCATAGACGGAATACACTCCGTTTGCCTGCACAGCAAATTGATCCGTTATATCCATGCCATCTGTCTCAAAAAAAGAGGTAGTACGGCTTCCTTCCGCCCATTTTATCGAAGCTATGCTGTTGAATTCCCCTATAGCCGCTGCCGTCGCATGAACGGTTACCGTTCCAAACGTTGCTGTGGATGGATCAGCTTGCAGTGCAATAGTTGGAGGCTGATTATAGACGAACGATACCTCCACGGTTTGAACCAGCGCAACTCCGCTTGCCTCCTCCTTGGCAAAATAAGTGACTTCCTCCGCGGTCGTATTACTCACCGCGAATACGGCGATTCCATCTGCATCGGTCACTGCAGCAGGCTGAGCAATTATGGAGTGCCCGCCACTCGCTTGAAGCCGCACGTTTTGTCCCTCAAGCGGATGGTTATAGTCATCCATCAGCTTCACAGAAATCAAGGCACTGCTGCTCCCATCTGCCCGGACAAACGTTGCGCTCGCGGTTACGGTTGAGCTGGACGGACTTGCTTCGCCAACGACAAAGGTGATTTCTTCGGTCATCTGTATCGCCTGACCGCCAACGGTTGCGCTCACAATCGCAGCGCCTAACGTAGTAGAGGCAGTCAGCGCTGCTGTATACGTGCCGTCACCGTTATCGGTTACCGCACTAACAGTTCCTAGCGTTGAAGCAATCGTCACCGCCGCGCCGCCAGTTGTCAAAATATTCTCCTGTGCGTCGCTCAGACTTACACGTATCGTTGTCTGGCTTGCACCGTCAGCAATTAAGGAGTCGTTTGACGCCTGAACTCTACTCATTCTTACAGATGGAGCTCCCGGTACAAACGATACGCTTGCCGCAGCCGCTATCGCCTGAGCGCCAACTTTGGCGCTCACCATAGCGGTGCTCACGGTAGTAGACGCAGTCAGCAGCGCCGTATACGTGCCGTCACCATTATCCGTTACGGCGCTGACACTCCCCTTCGTCGCAGCAATCGTTACCGCTGCTCCTCCGCTCGTCAAGGCATTTCCCTGCGCATCCTTCAGCTTTACGCTTATCGTTGTCTGGCTCGCGCCATCGGCGGTCAAGGATGCATCCGCCGCCTCCACGGTGCTCGTCGCCGTCGATACGGCTCCCGGTACAAACTGCACGCTCGCTGTTGACGCGATCATCTGACCGCCAACGGCTGCGCTGACGGTCGCGCTTCCTACTGCTATCGGCGCAATAAGTGTCGCTGTATACGTGCCGTCACCGTTATCCGTTACGACGCTGACATTCCCTTTCGTCGCAGCAATCGTTACTACTGCTCCTCCGCTCGTCAAGGCGTTGCCCTGCGCATCCTTCAGCTTTACGCTTATCGTTGACTGGCTCGCGCCATCGGCGATCAAGGATGCATCCGCCGCCTCCACGGTGCTCGTCGCCGTCGATACGGCTCCCGGTACAAACTGCACGCTCGCTGTTGACGCGATCATCTGACCGCCAACGGCTGCGCTGACGGTCGCGCTTCCTACTGTAGAAGGAGCCGTTAAACTTGCCGTATAGATCCCGTTTCCGTTATCCGTTACGGCGCCTGCCGTCCCCTTCGTCGCCGCAATCGTTACCGCCGATCCACCGCTCGTCAAGGCATTTCCATACATGTCCTTCAACTGTACGCTAACCGTCGTCTGACTCGCGCCATCGGCGGTCACGGACACGGGTGACGCTCCGACTGTACTTGCAGCCGCAGAAGCCGCCCCCGGCACAAACTGTACGCTTGCTGTCGAAGCTATTGCCTGACCGCCAACGGTTGCGCTGACGGCCGCGCTGCCTGCTGTTATCGAGGCTGTCAGTACCGCCGTGTACGTTCCATTGCCATTATCCGTTACGGCGCTAATATTCCCATTAGTAGCAGCAAGCGCTACCGCCGCGCCACCGCTCGTCAAAGCATTCCCTTGAGCGTCCTTCAGCTTCACGGTTATTGTCGTCTGGCTCGTGCCATCAGCGGTCAAGGACGCAGCCACCGCCTCCACGGTGCTCGCCGCCGCTGAAGCGGCACCGACTACAAACTGCACGCTCGCTGTTGACGCTATCGACTGACCGCCAACGGTTGCACTGACAACCGCGCTTCCTACTGTAGAAGGAGCAGTTAAACTTGCCGTATAGGTCCCGTTTCCGTTATCCGTTACAGCGCTTACCGTTCCCTTCGTCGCCACGATCGTTACTGCCGCGCCACCGTTCGTTAAGGCATTTCCATACATGTCCTTCAGCTTCACGCTGACCGTTGTTTGGCTCACGCCATCGGCAGTCAAGGATGCAGCACTCGATTCAACCGTGCTTTGCGCCGCAGACGGCGCACCTGCCACAAACTGCACACTCGCTGTTGATGCTATTGCCTGGCCGCCAACGCTCGCGCTCACTGTCGCACTGCCCACCGTCGTAGGCGCAGTCAGCGTCGCCGTATACGTTCCGTTCCCATTATCCGTAACGGCGCTTATCGCCCCCTTCGTCGCCGTAATCGCAACCGTTTCCCCTCCCACTGTCATTGCCGTTCCTTGCGCATCTTTCAGCTGCACGCTCACGGTTGTCTGGCTTGTGCCATCGGCAGCAAGGCTCGACTGACCGCTAGAAACGCTGCTTAAGGCTGGCGATAGCGAATAGTCCGGGACCATGTATGTTTTAAAAGAAAAATCACGGTCGCTAGCAGTAGAATAACCCCTTGTATAAGTATCAGTAGAGCTGCCACGCCATGAAATACCCGAGCCGCCTGCATATTCCGTAGTAACAATCATTCGATACATCGTTTCCTTTGTTAAATAAATCGATGTCCCGGAAAAATCAACTGCGTTCCAGTCTGACCCCATTGCTGCTAATTGTGCAGATCCAAGCGGGGTTGACAGGTTGCCATCCTTATAGATGCTAATTATAAGAGCCCCAGGAGAACCAAAGGAACCAGAAAGATTTAAATGAATGGCATCAAGGTATCCCGTTACCGCTGGGGTAAAGGTTTGATAGCGCGGGTTTTCAGCATTCGCCCCTATATTCCCATAGACAACTAAACTCTCCTGATCCAATACAGCAGTTCCCGCTGCTTCCGCTATACGGACGGATGGCAGCTCCAGTAAAAGTACAACTGCAAGAAATACAGCCATCCATCGTTTATTCCATTTCCATACTTTCATCATAATCCCCCAATAAATAAATTCAGTCTAGCTATCAAGGTGAAACGGCTGTCGCCATCCTTTGGCGGCGCGGCGCGTTTCATTCCGAGAAATATAGAGAAAGGATAGCGTTAGGATATCCTTTCCTATATTTTAAAAAAAGTAATTCCCCCAACCACTAAAGCCACCGCCAAACAAATACCGCTAAACCACTTCGTAAACCTCCAACTGGTGCCATCACCATCCCACCATATTTTCACTAAAATGATGATTCCCAAAAGCATGGTGCTGGCAAAAGCAATGAGGGCATCTGTCATCGTATGTTCACCCTAGCCTTTCTACATATGCTGTGTAAGTACCAAATTAATGTAAAAAACGATATAACCCTATACCTCTTAAGGAGTATTTTCACTGAAATCGCACGTAAAAGGTGCACGATTTAATATAATAGAAGGAATGAACGAGCAATTTGACGCCAGAGGTGTTAGGTAATGACAGGAATGAAGCCTTTCGAAAATAAAACCGGCCAATTGGAGCCTAGCCTATCTGCCTCCGCCATGTCCCTTAGACAATATATGGGCGAATCGGAGGGGATGCCGCCTGAGATTTTTCTGCCTTTGGCGAAAGCCCTTGTGGCAAGCATGGGGCAGCTCCATCAACAGCACATGATTCATCTCGATTTGCGGCCTGAGCGAATCACTATTTTTCCAGATAAAAATAATGCTGCCGTGAATGATTACGGATTTGCCGTACAGCGTACCGATGGCCACTATATTCGTCCGGCCGGACATCTGATCTCCGAACCGTCTCTGCCCTACTGCTCACCAGAAAATACCGGACGCATGCTGCGGGCGGTCGACGAGCGAAGCGATCTTTATTCTCTGGGCGTCATTTTTTACGAAATGCTGGCGAAGCGCCTGCCCTTCGTCGCGGACAATCCGCTTGAATGGGTGTACATGCATCTGGTGCAGAGCCCTCCGCCGATAATGGATCAGCATAAGGCTTGGCCTGATGGACTGGAAGCGATCATTATGAAGCTGCTTGAAAAAAATCCGGACAAACGCTATCCCAATGCTGCCCTCCTGCTGGCGGATTTGGACAAAGTTGGCCACTCCCAGCCTGCTTTTATACTGGAGCCTGGCTTTCATGGCAGGGAGTATGAGCTTTCGATGCTCACTCAGGCCTTCTATTCCGCCTGCTTCGGCTCTACGGAATTAGTCTATATTTCGGGTGAAGCCGGTATTGGCAAAACCAGCCTTATCGATGAAGTGTTTCGCAAGCAGCTGCAAGCACGGGATTTTTTCTACATTACGGGGAAGTTTGAGCAGCTTGCGAATGAAAGCCCTTATCATCCGATTATTCAGGCGTTTCGTGGACTTATTCGCCATTTGCTTGGTGAGCACAAGAACAAGTCGGAGCAATGGAAGCTTAGGCTGCGTGAGGCTCTCGGCGCAGGCGCAGGCGTCATAACCGCCATTATCCCTGAGGCCGCCCTGCTGCTGGGCGATGTGCCTATGACGGAGGAGCTGCCTACCCATGAATCGCATAAACGGTTCATTTACGTTTTCCGCAAATTTGTGCAGGCTTTAGCTTCAAAAGAGCAGCCCATCGTGCTGTTTATTGATGATTTGCAATGGGCAAACTTATCGTCGCTGCAGCTTATCCATGCTCTAGTCTGCGATCCAGAATGCCAGTACCTGCTTTTTGTATGCGCGTATCGCCATCTGGAAACCGACCGCAGCAAGCTGCCTGGGTATGAGCCGGATGGGAGCGTCGCCGAGCAAGCGGTCGTCCGCCATCTTCATCTGGAGCCGCTCGATATCGAGCCGATTCAGCGGTTTGTCATGGAGGCACTGAACAGCCCGGCTGAGACAACATCATCTTTGACGGAGCTGCTTTATCATAAATCTGGCGGCAATCCGTTTCACTTCAAGCAAATTTTGCTTCGCATGCAGGATGACGGCAGTTTAAGGTACAACCACGACAAACGCAGCTGGCAATGGGATTGGGAGCAGATGATCGAGCGGGAACCAAGCTTTGCCATTCATGATTTGATGACGTATAGATTGAGCCGACTGTCATCCACAGCGCAGAAGCTGCTCCAGCTCGCTTCCTGTGTAGGCAGTACCTTTTCGCCGCATGTCATTGCCCGGGTCGCCCATCAGGAGATCGAGGCGGTGTCCACAGAATGGTCCGCTATTGAGGCTGAAGGAATCATCATTCCCATCCAAAAGCATCAATATCGTTTTGCCCACGACAGCATACAGAAGCTGATTTACAGCCAATTGGACGATTCCGCGAAGCAGACCCGGCATGTCCAAATCGGCCGCTTTTTGAACGGGCAGCACGAAGCTGAATCGGAAGCAGGAGCCGGAGAGCATGCGTTTGATGCGGTCAATCATTTGAATAGGGGCGCAAAGCTGGTCGCAGATCCAGCAGAACGGCTTCAGCTCGTGAAGCTTAATCTGGAGGCAGGAACAAGGGCCAAAGCCTCCTCCGCCTATGATGTCGCCTTAGGCTATTTCCACAAGGGAGTCTTGCTGCTGAATACAGACGATTGGGAGACGTCCTTTGAGCTTTGTTTTGACCTCTATGCCCAAAAAGCGGAATGTGAATATATGTGCGGCAATTACGAGATATCCGGCAGAGACATTGAGCTGCTGCTTAGCTATGCGCGCAGCCCAGCTGAACGAAGCAGCGTGTTTATGATCCGAATTATGCAATATGTCAATCAGGGCAAATATTTGGAAGGCACTGCTCTCGGCCTGCAAAGCTTGAGAGAGCATCACATTATAATTGATCCTAACCCTGGAAGCCTAATGCTTATGATTGAAGGCTTGCGAATTGAAATGCTGCTGCGTAATCGCTATGACAAGCTTGCTCAGTTGAAGGAAATGACCGATGCGGACCGCATCGCAGCGATGAATTTAATTTTTGCGATGGCGCCCTCCACCTTCTTTACGAATAAAAAAGTATATTTTCTGCTCATGTGCCGGGCAATCCAGCTGTCGCTTAAACATGGGAACACACCGGTTTCCGCCGCTGCCTATTCGGCTTACGGCATGGTTTTGGGCAATGCAATGGGCAAATTCAACAAGGGCTATGCCATTGGCAAGGTAGGCGTGGAGCTTTCCGAGCAGTACAATATCTCTTCGGTTAAAAGCAAAACCTATACGATCTACGGCGGAGTATTGTGCCAATTTGCCGGCAAGGCTGGGGAAGGCGATGTCTATGTATCCCAAGCGATGCGTCTTGGCATGGACTCCGGCGATTATGTGTTTGCCAGCTATGCGATCGGAGCCCATATAAACGCCCTGTACGCAAGAGCGCCGCTAAGCGAGTTAAACCGGAGAATAGCCGACTATATGGTCGTGCTGGATACAACGAAGGACGAATTCGTGCGGCAAAATTTTTACCTTTATCAGCAGTTTTTTCTCGCCCTGCAAGGCAGGACGGCTGCGCCGGACTCCTTTAGCGGATCTGGCTTCGATGAGGAGCAATTTTTAAAGCAAATTCGACAAGAGGAAACCGCAGCCACAACTCTATTTCAATTCAGCGCCTATAAAACGCAGCTGTGCTGCCTTCTCGGGCGCTATGAGGAGGCGATCCAATGGGCTAGCCAAGCGAAAACGCATGAAGCCTACGCCACCCATTTGCCCCATTTGCCAGAATGCCTGTTTTATGAATCGCTAGCCATCATAGCGGCCTATCCCGAGCTGCGCAAACATCCGGCTATGAGAAAAAGCTTGCTGCGCAATCTTGGGCGTTTCCGAAAATGGGCCGTATGGAGCCCGGACTTTTATCAGGCCAGATCCGATATTCTTCATGCTGAATATGCTCGCTCCTGCAATAAGCGAAGCGTGGCGGAGGAGCTTTATGACAAGGCGCTGCGCCAAGCTAGAGAGATGGGCGATATTCAGGCGATAAGCCTTGCAGCCGAGCTCGCAGCGAACTACTACATGGCCCGAGCCATGAACAAGACGGCTATATTTTATTTACAGACAGCACTAGATGGGTATGTACAGTGGGAAGTGTACGTAAAATCAGAGCAATTAGAGGAGCAGCTGCTGAGCTTGCAGCGGCAAGAGCAGGAACAAGCAGATACGGCCTCTGCACGAATGTCCTTATACACCCTGCCTGTAGAGGCGGACGGGAGCAATAAAGAACAGTCGGCTGCTCCAATCAGCTTCCGCAGCAGTGAGTCGCTATCAACAGAGAGCCTCGATCTCGCCGCTATATTGCAAACCACACAAGCGATTGCGAACCCGCTCGATATGGACGCCGTGCTTGCGGAAATCATGAGAACGATTTTGAAGCATGCCGGTGCAAGCAAGGGAGCCCTGCTTACGGACAGCCATGATGTCCTTTATGTCCAGGTTTATGCCGCCTCGGAGGAGCAGACTGTCCCGTCCCCTTTCGAGCTGAATGACAGCTCCCTGCTGCCCGAAGGCATTATCCGCTATGTGCTGCGTACACAGGAGAAGGTTCATTATGCCGGAACAGAAGAAAGCTGGCTTATCCATAATCCTTATATGGCAAGGCATCGGCCCCAGTCGGTTATATGTATCCCCGTTGCTGTTCACGGCACGATGCTCGGCGTGCTTTATCTTGAAAATAAGCTGGCAAGCGGCGTGTTCACAGCTGACCGCATCCCGGTACTGCTCGCTATGGCGTCGTACGGTTTATTAATGTGTGTCCTGCAAAGCTTGCCGGAGCAAGCCGAGCCCCAGACCAGCAAGGAAACAGACATACTTCCGATGCCCAGCATGATTGCAGAGCCACTTACGGAGCGCGAGCTAGAGGTGCTTGCCCTGCTTGCCGCAGGCTTATCCAATAAAGAGATTGCCGAGCATCTCATTATCGCCCTAAGCACGGTAAAGGTGCATGTGAAAAATATTTTTGCCAAGCTCAAGGTCAATCGGCGTACAAAAGCAGTCGCTCAAGCGAAGGAGATGAAGCTGCTCAGCTAAATTCGACGGCCATATTGCGCAAACCTAATCGGCTCACTAAATGGAGGTATTCATGAACATTATCCCTATACCCTCACATTCATTTGGATCAAGTGCATATGTCGCCACTGGCGATGGCAAGGAGGATTTCACGATTGCGGCTGCCAAGACGATGGCTGCTGAACTAACGCCGTTTCTGGACGATCTGGCCGGACTTCGCACCAAGCCTTTAGCGCTTGGAGATTTGGAGGTTTGCGTCATTTCGGGAACGAAACCGATACGATCGGAACAAAAAATAAGGACGGCTATTATAGCCGCCCATCGCGATACCGCGTCTTCCTTGCCGGGCGGCAGATTTGTCGAGGCTCCTGAGTCTGGCCATCTCGTCATGTTCACCGATCCAGCGATAATCGTTGAAGAAATTTTGAAGATGAACAGCTAAGAAGAGCTAACGGGCAGCCTTTCATACTGGATGTGGATGCCACTGTCATTGTTATTTGGATTCACGCGAAAAAGCCCTGCTCCAGTGGAATTTCTTCCATCTGGCGCAGGGCTTTCGTTTTAAAAGCATTATTGCCCGAGAAAGCTTTGCAGGAAAAACTCAAGCTGATATTCCAAGCTCAATGGATCGTTGAAATAAAATCCTTTCGCATCGACCTCAAAGACGCGATTGTTTACGAACTAACGACCTCCGAAGACTACACACCATTCCAGTACCCGGAACATTGTGTTCAGCTTCTGAAATCCCCACGCATCGTCGACGGTCGCGGGAATTACTTTTCTCAATGAGAGGTCGGTTGAAGTGTCAGCACTCGGCTCGCCAAGCGCCAGCCTAAGGTAACGATCAGCGTTTTTCTCTTACCTTGGCTGCACAGCCAATCCGCCCTGCCAGCACTCCGCAAATCCTCCACTAAATAACCGGTAAAGGTCATCCCCTCTACTTCAGGTCCATTTAAAATTTGTGCCGCCACTTGTTCAACTTCCAACTTTGAAGGCAGGCACGGATACCGGGCCCCTCAACTGCTGTCGAGGGAAGAAAACGATGAACGCGCAGTTCCATTAGCGCTGCTCCAAGCGGCTAACGACCATCGGCTTTTTTGGATAAAATGAAACTCGTCCATTTCTCTTGTTCCTCCCTTTAATAATCAACGATGCGTCCTGTTCGCTTTGATTCCTTCCCTAATGGGCATTATGGCCAAAAACAGCAAAAAAACACTTGCAAGTTACAGGTGCCTTTTGCCTAGTATTATGAAACGTTTTAAAATCGCACTAGCTTATAAATCCCGCTGCTTGCAAAAATCTATTCAGCATCACTGCCGCCTGCGCTCTAGTTGCAGAGTCTTTAGGCGCGAATGCTTGGCCATCCATTCCGGTAATAATCCCTGCTTTAGCGGTCTCGGCAACTGCGGTCTCGGCCCACGGGGAGATCAGATCCTTATCAGCAAATGCAACCTGCGCCCCGCTATCTACTGGCTCAGTTCCGTCTTTGGAGACAATCGTCAATGCTCTGGCAATCATAACCGCCATCTGTTCCCGGCTGATCCGCTCATTGGGTCCAAAGCGCTCCGAGGTTAGTCCCTGAACGAGCCCCGCTCTCACTGCTGCTTCTACTTCAGAAGCATACCATGCAGTCGAGGCTATATCAGTAAAACCTTTATACGCGGAGTCATGCTCTAAAGATATACCCATTGAGCGCACGAGCAAGGAAGCAAATTCAGCCCGTGTAATGCTGTCATTTGGTGCAAAACGCTCAGCGGAAATACCATTTACAATGAACCTCGCAGCAAGCTGCTCGACCTCTGCTTTCGCCCAGTGCCCTTGCATGTCAGCAAAAGAAGGCCCGTCCGTTCTGATTACCGCATAGATGCTTTGATGAGGTGTCCTCATGACGGCCTCCTTGCTGCCATTGTTTCTTGCGCCCAATTGGGTTGGAATATACGAAACCTGTCTAGTGACAGGGTCATAATGCACGGCAAACACCAAATCTCCCGCGACTGCCTGTTCAAACACAATGGCTTGAACCATATACATCCCGCCAAAATCGCCAATGTCCACGGTCTGCCCGTTCGCTTCAGCCGTTACTTGGAAATCAATGACGCTGCCTAGCAGACTGAACCCTTTGTCATTCCCAACCCGCATAAGCTCATTGCGCACAGTATCGCTGACTTGCTCCATCGTCGAATTGATTTTCAAATCGGATACGGAAACGCCAAGCCGCTTCGCCAGATTCTCCAAATCAAGTACGCTAGACTTAAGCTGCATGCTGGAGCCTTTTAATTCGACCTCGATTACAGCATTCGGGAAAGACTTCGCAATAGCTGCAATCGATGAAGCCGGAAGCTGCACCTGAACGGCGCTTTCCTTATTGTCGATTCTGATTAAAATAATCGGGTTCGCCGTGTCCTTTAACTGACCAGCAGCCTGATTCAAAATACTTTCCGGGACAATCAGCTTTTGATAATTCGTCCCATCCGGCTTTTTCTCGGTTGCCAGTACAGAAGGAGCAACGATGATCACAACTTTGCCTGACGAATCCGTTACAATTTGATAGTTTGGCCGTTCATTAGAAGAAGTCGAGGCTGGATTTTGTGACGGAATCGGTGTTGCCGTTGGAGTAGGGCTTGGTGTTGCACTCGGTGTTGGCGTTGGTGTCGGGCTTGGCGTAGAATCGCCTATCGCTATCGTCAGCGTCTGATCTGCTCCTCCACTGAATGTAAACGTCAGGCTCGTTGTACCGACTGGCTGCGTCATCAAATACGCTTTCAGAATCGTTACTGTGCTGCCTGTTACGGTATAATCCGTTCCTGGAGCGAGCGCTGCTGCGCCGTTAGCAATGCTGCTGAGCGTATTCCCGTTAAGCGTCAGCCCCGTTGCCACGTCCATATTTGCCACTTCTCCAGTGTATTTATCGAAGCTGGCAGCCAAGGGGCTGATGAGGCTGTCGTTTGGTAGTGGAACAATGTTCACTACTTCTATTTTTTTCACCGTTTCATTGCCCGCCCAATCCTTGGCATGTACCGTATAGCTGCCATTGCTGGCCACATCAAAGCTTCCGGCAGCCAATATGTCGGTTCCAGCACCCGCAAATGCGGTCGCACCATGATCGCCCGGCAGCCATTTCAAGCTGAACAGCGAATTGCCAATGCCATAGGTTGACGCGGTGACGTTCAGCGTTATTGGATCATTCGTCTGTGCTGTCGTTGATGGCGTTATAGAAATAACCGGTGCATCCGGCATCGTCACCTGAAAAGCCAGGTTGCTCGTTGTTCTCGCTAAATAAAAGTCATCACCTGCATAATGTGCAGTGAAGGCGTGAGTGCCCGGTTGCAGCGACGAAACAGTTAATGTTGCCGTTCCGTTCGCAGCAAGCGAAGAGGTGCCAAGCAGCAAGCCTCCATCCCTGAACTCTACGTTCCCTGTCGGAGTGTCGAAATCACCAATAACGGAAGCGGTCAAAGTAATAGGCTGGAGATAGGTAGACGATGCTACCGACGTTTGCAGCGTTACAGTAGGCTGCAAAAATATTTTTTCAGGCGTTGCTTGCGCTCCGCTGCCATTTCCCCCATCACCAAGCATATATTGTTTTCCCCACGACCATAAGCGGCCGTCTTGGTCAAGCCCATATGACACTTCAAAGCCGGCAGTTAGAGAGACGAATTGAAAAGACGTCCCATTATCCGACACGGCTACTTTATGAGGAGCGGAATTAATTGTCGTGCCGTCTCCAAGCTGCCCTGCAGCATTCATTCCCCATGTCCACATATCACCGTTTTCATCGAGCGCCAGAACATGCTTGTTGCCTCCTGAAACTTGTGCGAACTTCACCGGATTTCCGCTGTCTAGCACCGGATTTTTCTCTGGGAACCATCTGTCGCCGGAAACTTGTCCATCCCCAAGCTGCCCTTGATCGTTTCCTCCCCAGGTCCATACGTTGCCGATGTTATCAATGGCTATTATCAGAAACGTACCCGTACCGTAGCCTGCTCCGACTGCGATTGATTGAAATTCGGCTTCCGCCGCGCCATCAAACACCGATAATCGCGAGGGCATGTACTGGGAATTGAAAATTTCCCAAATATGCTGCGTCGAATCGATTGCGATACCGTTTTCTTCATTCCCCTCCAGCGTTTCAAAAACGACAGGATCTCCGTTGCCGTCAGTGAATCCCATTTTAGACGGGACATAAGGATCAGGCGTCCACGTTCTGAAGCCCCATATCCACAGCTTGCCATTGCTGTCCAATGCAAGCGAAGTGTAACGCAGGGCGGCGATTTTCTTAAAGGTGACAGCCGTACCGCCGTCCATCACTTCAACCTTGGTCCATACCATCGTACTCGCAGTTCCAGTGCCAAGCCCCAATTGACCCTTTCCATTATCTCCTGTCGACCACAGTTGTCCGCTCGTGTCCAAGGCAAGTGCGGAGTCGAAGCTCGGCTTCACTTCCTTGAACGTCACAGTTGCGCCATTATCCATGACCGTAATCTTTTTGGGAGTATGCGAGGAAACGTTTGTCCCGTCTCCAAATTGACCAGAAATGTTGCTGCCCCACGCCCAGATTTGACCGTTTGCATCCAGTGCCATCGTCGTGTTTAGTTGCGAAGCAACGGATGTGAACATCGTGCCGGCTGCATATGCCTTTGGTGGCAGCAGCATCGGATATACAAATAAAATGACAACCATCATTGCAGCAAGCCATCTTTTCACAAAAATCCCCCTCGATCATATCGTTATAGCTTATCACTCAAAATAATGATAGATTCTGACGCTTTAGGCACCATTATATTAAGCTATATTGTATTATTCTGAATAATTCTACCATAAAATCAGAGGGGGAATTATATTTTTTAGCTTATTCATTTCGATGTAAATTTCACGCTGTCCACTATATTCTCCTAGTCTTCATCGCGGCCTAGTTCCGCTTCGTTCCTCTCGTACCAAACTCCTGAATATCCACTTCCACCTCAATGGAAACGGGCATTCGGCTAAAGCGCTCCTCCCAGCCATCCTTTACCCGTTTCCATACCGCAGGCTGCTTAATGCTGAGGCGCTTGCCGAAATGGGCCACGTCCACTTTATACTGGCGCTGCGTCTTGGCGAGCGCTTTTTCCGCTATTTGCTTAATCTTGGCCGCAGTAGCCTGCTCCGCACGATTGATGAAATCAGCATCAAATGCGTCGCCAGGAAATGCCCAATCCTCACGCAGCTTGCCTGTTGTCTTAATCTTCACACGAAAAGAAATGTTGTCACCTTGGACGATAGGCTGAATGCTGGACGTTATCTTCCGTACCTCATAACCAAGCATGGCGCCGCTGTTTGGCTCAACACCCTCCACAATGCCATTGGAATGATTGCCTCCAAGCAGCCAATTCACTCCCACCGTCTCGGTTTCGCTGAGAAAGCCGATCATCCGGGCTGTAGTACCCTTAATGACAGCTCCGCCCGAGAGCTTCGCTCCTTCTGGCGAGCTGGCTGCGCTTTGCATGACAAAGCTGGACTGCCCGGTCAGATGCTCCGACATATTGCCAAGCGTTAGCGGCGGAGGGATGCGCAGTGTCTTGCGATAATTGTCCGTTAGCTCGCGCAGCTCCAGCGCCGGGGTTTTCGTACTCTTCTGCTGTTGAAAAATATCGCTCGCCTTTCCATGGGAAAGCACGACCCGGATCGAACGCCTTGTTTCGGTATTACGCAGAAAAAAGTTAATGACATTTTTCAAATCAATCGCTCGCGCCGCTTTCTCGCTAATTACTATGACTTGCAAATGCTCGTAATTAGGCGGCCTTGCTGATCGGGTAGACAGCTCTCTAATATTATCGAAGACGATCGGCCCTTTACTAGACATGTTGACGTAATCCTTCTGCACCTTGCTGCTGGTGCTCTCCGAAAACTGGTTGGGCAGTGCAAATTGATGGGTCATGGCGATGATCGGCCTTGCCCCTTTCTCTTGCTCATCCGGGAAATCGATGCCGATTCCAAGCGCAATGCCCGTTTCCTCGATTTCATTACGATCCCAGCAGCCCGCCAGCAGCAAAGGAAATACGATTATGAGCAGCAGGGCAGACCTATTGCGCGCGCTTATTTGCATGCTGGGCCCTCCTCACCGCCGCCAAAATCAAAAACATAACGGGAATGATGCCGAACATGAAAAACGAGGCATAACCGATATAGTCGCCAAGCTTAAACAGCTTGTTCAAATTGCTTGGCCAAATGGCAATCATAAAAATAAGGGGCAAAGATAAGTAGGCGAATAGCTGAAACTTTTTGCCCGTCAGCTGTCCAAACCCCAGGCTTCCCCCATAATGGTACAGTACGAAGGCTGTAAACATCGATATGACCCACAAAACGGTAAACAAAGACTCGAAGCGCTCGAAAAAACCGCCGGGAAGCTCAATGTTCATCGCTACTGACATCGTTGGCCACGTTACGGTCTGCACTTCCTCCACCGTTAAGGAGCCAATAGCAACGGCAACGACCAGCGTATAAAGCACTGCCGTCAAACCGATTCCTGCGAAGATTGCCCTGATCGCCTTATGCGGTTCAGACATGAAGGCGGTCACAAACAGCATCACTTCAAACCCGCTGAAGGACAAAATGGATGGCTTGATTCCTTTCAGCACCGGCGCAAATCCCTCCCCCAATACCGGACGCAAATTGTCCAGCTCAAAGTCCCTAAAGCTGAAAATGATAAAAACAACCATAATCAAGATAATAATCGGCAAAAAAAGCTCTATTAGCTGCGCGATCGCGTTGATCCCCGCCGTCGTCATATAGATGGCAACCCCCATAAACGTGAGCATGATAATGACGATCGGCGTTTTATCCAGCAAATACATGCGCACAACCTCCCCCATGACACGCAGCAAGTAGCCGGCAGAAAAAATATAATACAAGCACATCCCTGCTCCAATGCAGGCTCCGATCCATTTGCCCACAATTTCCTGGCTGTATTGATAATAGGTCCGGCCGGGAAAGCGCTGGCTAAGCTTTACGACAACAAAGCCGCACAGCATAGCCAGTATGCCGCTAAGCAGAACGGACAGCCATCCGTCTGGCGTTTCCACACTTTTGGCTATGCTTTGCGGCAGCACCAGAATGCCTGTGCCGATCATTGCTTTTGCAGTCATCATGGCCGCTTGCGTAGCGGTAATGGAGTCCTTGCTCCTATCATTTGTCTTCATCCTGCATTCCCCTTGTCTCTATTTCTGCCGCTTGTCGTCCTGAGGGCTGACCATTGCGGGACGCCGTTTCAACATATGGAGCGGAAAGCGGAGGAAAAGGTCCTTCCATTGTGAAGGATGCGCTGGCACAAACGGCGAGAGGTAAGGTACACCGAAGCTTTTAAGCCTGGTCATATGAACGGTAATTAAAATATAAAACAAAATGACCCCATAAAGGCCCAGCACCGCAGCCGCCATCATCATGCCAAAGCGCAAAATGCGAATCGCCAGACCCGCGCCATACTGCGGAAAAGCAAACGAGGATATCGCCGTCAGCGCCACGACGATGACCATAATCGGGCTTACAATTGCGGCCTGTACAGCGGCTTGCCCGATGACAAGTCCTCCGACGATGCCAACCGCTTGTCCAATCGGCTTCGGCAGCCGCAGCCCCGCCTCGCGCAAAATTTCAAGCGTAATTTCCATAATGAGCGCTTCTACGATAGAGGGAAACGGTACGCCCTCTCTGCCTGCCGCAATCGATATAGCCAGCTTCGTTGGAATGAGTCCATGATTATAGGAAATAAGAGCAATATACAGCGAAGGCAGGAACAAGGCGATAAAAGCTGCCCCATAGCGCAGCAGCCGGATAAGCGAGGAAGGCAGCCAGCGCTCATAATAATCCTCTGGCGAGCTCATCATCATCGCAAACGTTACTGGCACAATAAGGACAATTGGGGTTCCATCGATTAAAATGGCGACCCTTCCTTCCATTAAGGCGCCTGCCACCCGGTCCGGCCGTTCCGTATTTTGCACCTGAGGAAACGGGGACATCCTATTATCTTCAACCAGCTGCTCGATATAACCAGACTCCAGCACTTCATCAATATCAATTTGCTTCAGCCTGCTTCTGGTTTCCTCCACAAGCGCTTCGTTCGTGAGGCCTTTAATGTACAGCACAGCAACATCAGTCTGCGAGCGCCTGCCGATTTTGTACATTTCCATCGTGAAGCTCGGATCCTTAATGCGGCGGCGGAGCATCGCTGTATTGCTGCGCAACGTTTCGGTGAAGCCGTCCCGCGGCCCGCGCACGACCGCTTCCGAAACCGGCTCCTCAATCGAGCGGCGCTCCCAGCCATGAGTGTCAATGACGATCGCCGTATGTGTGCCATCAATCAACAATACGGTGTTGCCGGACAGCACCTCCATGACACAAACAGCAAGCTGATTTTGCTCCTTCACCTCGCCTGCCGAAATAATCGCCTCGGCTGCCGCCGTCCTTCTGTCATATTCGGCAGCGTTTTTCGCCAGATGCATAAGCGGCTTGAGCACTTGTTCATGAATCATCAGCTTGTCGACCAAACCATCAATGTATATAAGCGCAGCCTGAAAGGCCAGATCGCCCATACAGAACGACCGGATCACGACATCCGGGCTATGCCCGATCTGCTTTCTGATTTCCTCCACATTATGGTGAAGCTCTTTGGACAGCTGCGTGTCATCCATCATGATCGGCTAGCTCCTTTATCTGCAAATATTCGAGAATAGTCGAGGTTAGTTTTACCCAATAAGTGGATTTCGATGCAAGTGGAAGGTGCCGGGCACAGCGCTCCCTTATAAAAAAAGGAGCATTCCAAATGTTGTGCTATAATGAATAATCATACAAGAAGGAGGGATTTCAAGTGGAGACTGTGGAAATAATCGCTGTCAGCGCCTTAATCCTGTCACTCCTGCTTCTGCTGAAAGTATTCAGCCTGCAGAGGCAGCTTAATGAAATCAAATCGGAGCTTCAATGGACAATCAGCCGGGAGGGAATGGCAGGCTTACCGCGGCCAAACCTGACTACGCCTCCCTCATCACCGGGTATGCCCCATGTCAGCTCCTCTGCAAATATAGATGAACGATTGCTTATGCTGATTGCCGCAGGAAAAAGGATTCAGGCGATCAAGGAATACCGGGAAGTAAGCGATGTTGGCCTAAAGGAAGCCAAGGACTACGTCGATGATTTGGAGCGGAGGCAGTATTGATCTGCTTCATTTCCATCCTTCACTCCTCTTTTCCAATTTTGAATCTTTAGTGTCTATCCTATTTCACTACCCTCATAAAGTGGTAGAATAGAGTATTCCGTTCAAAATATAAATGAGGAGCATAACAAGTGCGGGCACATCCAATCTATTTTTTACGTATGACAGGTTTATTAGATGGTATTTCTTTATTAGTATTGCTAGGCATCGCCATGCCCTTGAAATATATTTGGGGGTTCGATAGAGCCGTAACGATAGTAGGAAGCATTCACGGGGGAATTTTCTGTTTATATGCAGCAGCTATCCTTTATGCCGCCATTCGGGTGAAGTGGAGTCTGCTTTGGTCTGCCGCAGCCGTAATCGCCGCTTTTGTGCCATTCGGCAACTTTGTGCTGGACTGGAAGCTGAAGAAGGTGCAGGCGGGCTATAGCTTACGGACGTTTAACTACTCCGTGCTCGTATACAGCATTGTGTTTTTTTCCTTTTTCGATTTATTTTCCCAGCTTCCGGTCATGAGCACGTTTGCGGCCTCCGTCGGTGCAAGCTCCTTTATCGTCGGTTTTGTCATTGGGCTGTATTCGTTATCCAATACGTTCGGCAATATATTATCGGGGATTATGACGGATCGGATCGGGCCCTTCAAAATCTTAATGGCCGGGCTGCTGTTATCCAGCACCGCTCTGCTGCTTTATCATTTCGTAGAAGAACCCTTATTATTGATCATCGTTCGAATCCTTCACGGCTTTGTCGCCGGATTAATCGTTCCCGCTGCCTTTACCTTCTCAGCCAATACGACGATCAATGAGCAGCAAGGCAAAAAGGTCGCCTTTACCGGTACCTTTGTCGGACTAGCCGCTATTATCGGCCCGGCTTTCAGCGGCATCATGGCTAGCAAAACGTCCGTGCCCTTCGTTTTCACATGCGTAGCTGTGCTGGGCTTTGCTCTTGCGATTTTGTCGGCCATTTTTCTTAGCAAATATAAAATTCCGAAAAAAGAGAAGGGCGAGGCTGCCGTTCCGTTAGCGGGCTCGATTTGGAATGCAGGAGTGATCAAAGCTTATGGCGGCGCTTTTTTCCTCATGTTCTCCCAAGGCGTCATCGCTTACTTGCTGCCTTTGCATGTGCAGTCATTAGGCTATGATTCGAGATTAAGCGGCACCTTAATGAGTACATTTGGCATCATTGCGGTACTTATCTTTGTGCTTCCGACCAACCGTATTTTTGACCGCATTGCACCGTCCATCACATTGGCGCTAGGTATTGGCCTAATGGGATTAAGCCAGCTGCTCATTAGCCAAGCGACGACGACACTAACGCTTTATAGCGTGCTTGGCCTGTACGGAGTAGGCTTCGCCTTCCTATTTCCATCGATAAACACGATGCTTATTAGAGCCACGCCAGCAGAGCTGCGCGGCAAAGCTTACGGCTACTTCTACGCCTTCTTCTCCTTAGGAGTCGTGGTCGGATCTTCCTTGCTAGGCTGGCTGCCCTTCAACACTTTTCAAGGGTTTATGTTCACAGGAGCCGTCCTGCTGCTTTTTGCAGCTTTTGTCGCGTTGAATGGAAAAAAAGATCGCGCGTTGAGTTACTAGCGGGGCGTTGTCTCTACAAAAAAAATCGTATTCTCACAAAAGGGATGTGCTCATCCAACTGTGAGAATACGATTTTTTTGTTCGTTCCATATTTCCTAATCGCGCTCTTTATTCAGGAGCGCTTTATTCCGCTCATTAAACTTCGCGTTATGTGAAGAAACATAGGCCATAGAAGGCGCCTTCGGCTCCAAATAAAGCTTGGCCCCATTCACTGCAATCGCTGCATCATTAAAAGCTCCGGCAATTAAATACAGCTTATTTGGAAAGCTTGCTGTATCTCCCGCTGCAAAAATGCCCGGCAAATTCGTCCCCATTTTCTCATCGACCGCAATACTCCATTGCCCCATATCTAGACCCCAGTCTACAATTGGTCCAAAATCGCTTAGCTGGCCATGATTGACGATGACGGCATCAACGTCTAAACGCTGCGTATCTGCCGTCAGCTCGCAATCTGCATCTGTACGTGCAATGGTGACCGCTTCAATCGCATCACCATTGCCATGCAGCTGTGCAATTGCAAATGGCTTGAATACGTGAATGGAGGACTCCTCTACGTATCTCGCATTCTTCTCATGTCCGCCAAGACGCTCGCGGCGGTGTACCACTGTAACGCTGGCGGCAATAGCCTCAAGCTCCATCGCCCAATCCACCGCTGTATCGCCGCCACCGGAGAGCAGCACGCGTTTGCCTTGAAAGCTTTGCAAATCCGTCACCGTATAATGCAAATTCGTCACCTCGAAGCGATTGGCTCCTTCCAATTCCAGCTTCGCAACTTTGGCTACGCCGTAACCTAGCGCTAAAATAAGCGTACGCGTATGATGCTGTTCCCCAGTGTCCGAAGTAACGATCATCGTCCCGTCTTCCAGCCGTTTGAGACCCGTAATTTGCTGGCCGAGCACAATTGTCGGATCAAAGGTTTGCGCTTGCTCAATGAGCTGCGCAATCAATTGCTCGCAACGGGTAGGCTTCAGCCCGCCGACATCCCAAATCATTTTTTCCGGGTAAATCAACAGCCTTCCGCCAAGCTCCTCCTTCGCCTCGATCAGCTTTGTCTTCATATCCCGCATCCCGCTATAAAAGGCTGCATACAAGCCCGCCGGCCCGCCGCCGATAATCGTTACATCATATAACTCCAGTCCCGTTGTCATCCTTTATCGTCCTCCCCAGTCAAAATGCGGACAGCATCCTCAACGGTGACGTTTATCGAAATAGGGTCATAAGCAAACCATTTGTCAGCTTGAATTTTGTATACTTTGTTATTTTTCACTGCCGGAAGATTAGCCCAGATAGCCAATTTCTGCAATTCATTATACTGGCTGTCGGCTTCTTCATCGGACACTACGACAAAAATACGATCTGCCGCATATTCCGAAATTTGCTCCAGCGATACATCCTCCGTGCTGGTGAAGTTTGGATTTTGTTCCATCGCTTGTTTAATAATCGGCGTTGGCGTCAATTCCAAGCTGTGATACAGAGCATGACCAATATCGCGTCCGCCATATACCCGAATGGATTTGCCAAAAAAGCGGATAATGGCTACCGTTTCCTCTTTAGATATATCATCCTTTATCGCCTCTCTTGCTTTAGCCGCATTGGCGTCCATTTCCTGAATAAAGGCTTCCGCCTCGGCATCCTTGTCCAAAAATGCGGCAATGGAGCGCAATTTCGTTGCGACATCGGCGGTAGTCCACGGGATAACGATGGTAGGGGCGATTTTGGAATAATCCGCATATTCAATATTGTCAAAATCCGTTGCGATAATTAAATCTGGCTCTAAAGCGGCAATGGCCTCTAAATTCGGCGGAAAATCGCCTATACTCGCCACTCCTTCCGAATATGAAGCCAGATTGGGATTTGCTTTCCCAAGCTGTCGATCCACTGTACCAACGGGCTTAATGCCGAGTGCTGCCAATTCGCCAAGATAATAGGTTGCAACTATCCGTTGCGGGTTAACAGGTATTTCCACCTCGCCATTTACGGTTGTCACCTTTCGGGTTTGCGCTTCTTCTACTGGAGCAGCAGGCTCCGCAGCTTCTGCAGGATTACTCTGATTAGCCGCCCCGCTCTGTCCACATGCCGTTACTACCAACATAATAACCAGCATGCTGGCGATGAAAATCATTTTTGTGCGCATCTCTCATGTTCCCCTCTATGCTCATGATATCGATAATCATTCTTAATTATAGGGAGGAATAAGGAGAGCCGCTATATCCGATTATTAAAAGGAGTTGGTCATATTGTTAACGAAATACGCTGCTCATTGAAATAATGGCAACACTTTTGTTAGTTGATCGGCGATATGAACGGGATCATAGTGCAGCCACTCGCGGTAATCCAAATAGATAACCGATCTCTCATTTTTCAGCTCAAACTGCCGCCAATGCTCATTCATTCGCAGCAAATCATTTTGCTTGCTCACATTGGGGACCAAAATAATAAAATTGATATCGCCAGCAAAATCGGCCATTTGCCGCATCGAAATTTCCATGCTGTGAAAGTTAGGATCTTGAGCCAAATGCTGCTGAATAACAGGATGCGGCAGCAGGCCAAGAAATTCATAAAAAATGCATCCGGCATCCCTTATACCATATAAATAGCAGCGGTTATTTTCGATTTTGAACAGGCTGACCGTCGTACCTGGAGCAACGATGTCCTGCAGCTTCTGGCGAAGCCGCTTTGCCTGCTGATCCAATGCTTCGATATAACGAATCGCTTCGGCTTCCTTTGCAACTAGGCGTGCAATCCGTTTCAAATGCTCCCGCCAGCTCAACGTTAACCAAGGGATATGAACAACTGGCGCCAGCCAGCGGAATCTCTCCTGCACGCTTTCCATGCTGCTCGTCACAATGAGCTGCGGCTTGCTTATCTCCAGCCATTTTTTCTGACTTTCGATGGAGGCCAGCATAGGAAGCTCCGTCACCTCAGAGCGAATGTCAGACGGGATAACCACATGGCTGCTGCTGCTGAAGCGGGCGATGCAGGGCACAACCCCGAGGGCAATGAAATGGTAGGTATACGGATTCTCAAGGGAAGCGATACGCTCTGGTACAAAAGCTTGCTTATACATCGTGGGGCTCATCCCTTGTACCTTGCGAAACCGCTTGCTCATATACCAGGCATCACGAAAGCCGGAACGATGCGCCAATTCATCAAGCTTGCTTTTATGCCCGTGCTCTTGCAGCAGCAGCTCGGATACACGATGCACGCGAAGCCGTTCCAAAAAATCAGAAGGGCTGAGTCCCAACACTTTTTTGCATAATACGGAGAAGTAGGTGCTGGCAATTCCAGCTTTTTCAGCTAATTGCTCTCTCGTCAGCGCTTCGGTGTAGTGCGACTCCATATAACGCAAAGCAGCCAAAACCGACTGCTCGGTTGTCCAGCGCTGATCAAGGCCTGCTTGATGATCTTTTACCCACCAAAGCATCATCTGCTGAATGAGCATATGTGCCGTTAAGCTGCGCTGTGGCACTTCAGGATGCGTGATTGTAATCGAAAACAGCTGCTCTGCCAGTGCGATAAGCTCGCTTGCATTGGAGGCATGTTTGCACATATGCAAATAAACAGCCCCTGCCTCCACTAAGCTGCCATCCTGCGCCGGCATCCTAATAGAAAGGGGCATAAACTCTATAAAAAAGACACGGCATTCTCCATTTTCAGTTTCGGTTTGCAAAATGCAGTCCCCCGGACTGCCTAAAATAGCCGTGCCCGGGGTCAGCTCCATTCGACCGCGCTCCATGCTCACAGCTCCAGCCCCTGCCATGCCAATCAGCATCCAATGAAAATGGGTTTGAAATAAGTGCTCGGGCTGACTCGGACCACAAGCCAGCTGTTGAATGGATTTAAACGCATATAGCACATCTTGCTCGGTTTCCATAGCCTTCCCCTTCCTTTTTAACCAATGTACAAGGAATAGGGATGTAAAACAACTGCCTTGCCGCGCTTAGTTCGCTTTCTCCGCCTACTGTACGGTAATGACCACATTGCCTTTTTTATGCCCTTGATCCACGTAGCGATGCGCCTCGGCGATTTTCTCCAGCGGGTAGCTCTTGTCGATCACGCCTTTGAGCTCGCCGTCCTCAATGAGATCCTTCAGAAACAGCAAATCCTCCACAAGCACCTTCGCCACTCCCTGGCCTTCAACCGATATAAATTTGCCGTTCGGCGTCAGCGCTTTTCTGGCATGCGCCTTCGAGGTTTTGCCCACCGCATCAAGGATGATATCGTAACGTTTGCCTGTTTCCGCAAAATCCTGCAACGCATAATCAATGACGTGATCTGCGCCGAGTGCCCGCACCCATTCTACATTAGAGGTGCTGCATACGCCCGTAACGTCTGCTCCAAAATGCTTGGCAAGCTGGACTGCCGAGGTTCCTACCGCGCCGGAAGCTCCGTAAATCAGCATCTTTTGACCGCTCTGCAATTGCCCCTTTCGAAAAAAATGCAGCGCCGTCGTTCCGCCAAACAGAACAGCAGCAGCTTCCTCATAAGAAATATTGGCCGGCTTAAGCGTCACCATGCCATTTTCCGAGAGACAGACATATTCGGCGTAGGCGCCAAAACGCATACCCGTGAACGCATAAACGGCATCGCCTATGTTGAATTTTTTGACGTCTTTGCCGACTGCTTCAACCTCTCCTGTTAGCTCCACGCCTAAAATCGGCTGTCTTGGTCTAGTTATTCCGAGGAAGAGCCGCATGGGGAGCCGATATAAAAACGGACTTTTAAAGCCGCGAACTCTGCAATCCCCTGATGTAACAGAGGTCGCGTACACCTTGATTAAAATTTCATTGTCCTGCGGAGCCGGTTTATTCACTTCTTTGAGCTGTAAAACCTCCGGTGCTCCATACTTTGTGCAAAATACAGCTTTCATCGTTTTCGTAGCGTTCAACGGTTTCATATAGACATCCTCCCGCGCATTCTTTTGCCATAAGTATAGGTGCAGCGAAGCATGACGAGTAGCTACTTAAGTATGGTTTTGAAAATAGCGCTGGGCGACACGAATCCCTTATCGGCAAAAGAAAAAAAGCCCTCGAACGGAATCGAGGGCTTGCTAACGTCATGCGGCTGAACCAGTCTTACGAATGACCGGGAAAACGGCCGCCAGCGGCGATGCCTTTTGGCGAAATGCGCTCGATTTCCGCTAGCTCGGCCGCCGACAAGGAAACGTGAAGGGCGCCTTGGTTCTCCTTCACGCGATCCAGCCGCTTCGTGCCCGGTATCGGCACGATATGCTCCCCCTGCGCTAGAAGCCATGCCAGCGCAAGCTGGGAAGGCGCACAGCCTTTTTCCGCAGCCAGCTTCTCAATCAGTGCGACTACCTCCAAATTTTTGGCGAAATTGTCACCCTGAAAGCGTGGATAGTGGTGGCGATAATCGCCTCATCACGCCGCCCTTTGAGCGCCCGGCCTACCAGCTTCTCATTTCCGCCGAAGCGCTGCTGCTCGAACTGTCCGTAAATATCCGCTGTGTCAAAAAGAGTCACCCCAAGGTCAAGCGCTCCCAAAATCGTATTTACGGATTCCTCATTATCCGGCATCATCATCGTGCCAAGGCCTAGGGCGGATACTTCAAGCCCTTCGTTTCCTAGTTTTCTTGTTTGCATAATCGGTCGATAACCTCTTTTCTTCGTCCTAATGAACAACATGAATGGCTTGACATGCTCTCATTTTAATCGGTCTGATTTGAGGCAGCCACAGTAGGATTATGCTAGTAAGATTATTACTAGGGTGACGTAAGGGGAGCTGGCATAATCGGCGCGTAAATACACATGAATAGCCCCGGCTGATCAGCGATAGTCTTAACCGACAGGATATCATAGGTTATCGCGGCTTTAGCGCCCGGCGTCTGGATCGAAACACGGTTTGCTTTTTTAAGCTGAATATGGTGCTCCTTCCACATGCCATCGAACTCTTTGCTTTCCTCGCCCAGCCGCTCTATTAGCTGCTTAAACCACGGGTCGCCCTGATGCTTGTCATAATAGGTTCGAAACACCGCCACGGAGTAGCGTGCGAACTCCTCCCAATTGGCCATGGACGTCGTAAGCTTTCATCTGTGAACATCAAACGAAGCATGATTCGCTCCGAGGCTGGCCATGACGCAAAATCCGCAATGATTTCACTCGCTGCCTCATTCCATGCCAGCACCTGCGTTTTCTCATTGCTAATAAAGGACGGATACGACAGCTGTCCAATAATATCCTGCCACTGCGGATTAAGCGTCGTATGCAGCGAGGAAACGGCATCCGGTACATGGGGATTCCACAGCTCCATCAAATATTTTTCTTCATCCGAGGTAGCAGCAGCGCTCTCCCTATGTTTTCTATGATCTCCTTGGACGCTGTAACGTCCCGGCCTTGCTCCAGCCACGTATAATAAGTGGTGCTGACACCAGCCAGCATCGCCACTTCCTCCCGCCGAAGCCCCTGCGTTCTGCGCCGATTATGTGAATCGCTAAAGCCTACCTGCTCAGGCTGAATCCGGTCGCGCCGCGATTTCAAATAATGGCCGAGTGTTTTCGCTTTGCTCGTTTCATTAGGCATCGTTTACCTCTTCTCTAAACTATCGTTACTGCCATTTTACCTCAATACGGTTATGCAACCAACTGGCCTGAAACTAGCCTTAAATACAAAAAACGCTTCAACATTGTCGCCACTTGCGCTCTCGCTGCCAAGTCTTGCGGTGCAAATAAAGCCTTTTTCCCTTTTTATTTGACATTTACAATTCGCTATAGTAATTTAAATATAGTTAAGCACTTAACTATATTTATAAAAGGTGATCCTATGAAAAACTTGCAACAATATGTACTCGATTTGCCGCTTCATACTTTGGTGTTTTTTTCATTAGTGGAAACAACGGCAAAGCTAGTCGAGGTGTCGGAAAAATATTGGCAATCCAAAGGACTTAATGGGGCCAGAATGCGCCTTTTAGTTGAAATCATGAAAGAAGGAGGCATCATTCTTCCCTCCATGCTTGCAGCAAAAATTGGCGTCACCAAATCGAATATTAGCCTGCTGCTTATTCCATTGGAGAGTGATGGGTACATTCGCAGGGAGCCCCATCCCAAGGATGGCCGAAAATCCGTCATATCTATAACCAATGAAGGGCAGAGCCTGCTGTTACAATACCTGCCCGAGAACCGACAAGGAATTGCCGAAAAAATGCAAGCGCTGGAGGAGCATGAATTACATCAGCTTTTAGCTTTATTAACGAAATTGAAAAGGGGCTAAAGCTCTTTTTGCCCATTTAGTTAAGGACTTAACTTTCCATGTGAGAGGGTGGTATTTTTGTCAATCGTCATAACAGGAGCAAGCGGCAAGCTGGGGACTCTCATCCTAAATCAACTGCTTCACAAAGTTCCAGCGAACAGGCTCATTGCTTGCGTTCGAACACGCGAAACGGCTAGGCCATTAGAGGAGCTGGGGATTACGGTACGTTATTGCGATTACGACCACCCCGATTCTCTTGAATCCGCCTTCACAGGCGCCTCCAAGCTGCTATTTATTTCGAGCTCCCATCATGATGATACGATTCGTATGCGCCAGCATGCCCATGTGATTGAAGCAGCCAAAAAATCAAAGGTCGAGCATTTGCTCTATACCAGCTTTGCTTTTCCCGAAAAAGGCTCGATCCCGCTCACCCATCTGCATGTAGCTACCGAGCATGCGATTCGAGCCACGGGCATTCCCTATACTTTTTTACGGAATGCTTTATATGTCGATTTTATTAGTACTCTTGATTTAAATGCAGCTATAGAAAAAGGAGAATTGCGTGTGCCCCCCGGAGATTGGCTATTTAATTCCATTCCCCGGCAAGATATTGCTCTAGCCGCTGCAGCCGTTCTTGCTGAACCCGGCCACCTGAATAAAACATACGAGCTTACGGCATCGGATCCATGGACGTTCAGCGATTTGACTGCTGCACTGTCCGACCTTGCTGGGAGGCCTATTTCCTTGCAGCAAGATGCCACCATCCAAAACTGGATATACGGCTTCCTCAGCAAAATCGATCCTTCATCCACCTCCAATGATTTGGAGCAGCTAATGGGTCGACCGCCCACCTCATTAAAAGAAAGTATAAAACCATTTATCTCTTTATAGCTTTATGGATTTATAGATTTATAGCTTGCTGCCGCCCAGCATGTCCGGAAGGACGCGCAATTCATTATGATCGCTGTATACAATCATTCCATTCAGTAAGGAGTCATTTCTTTATGACACATAGGTGGGAATCTATATTTACCTGGCTGCAACAAATTTCGCCTATTCCTGAAGAGGAATGGCAAGCCTTCAAGCGGTTAACCGTGCACAAAACCTTTGCAAAAAACAGCCATTTTATTCGAGAAGGTGAACGGGCAGATTGCATTGGCTTATGCGTCAGCGGATTGTTCCGTTTATACTATACAACGCCTGACGGAGTGGAGTTCAATAAAAGCTTTTGCGCCAAAAATGATTTTATCGCGGCTTACAGCTCTTTGCTGGAGAGCGTCCCCGCTTATTTTTCCATACAGGCGTTGATGGACAGCGAATTAATGATTATTCCGTATAAGGATTTTCAATCGTTGTATGACCGTCATATTTGCTGGGAACGGCTGGGGCGAGCTTTAATCGAGCAGTTATATGTAAAAAAAGAAAGGCGAGAGCGAGAGCTGCTTTTTCTGTCCGCTGAAGCAAGATACCGCATTTTTCTTGAAAAATATGCGCCTGAAGCCAAACATATTCCGCAGTATCATGTCGCCTCCTATCTGGGAATTACCCCTGTCGCCTTAAGCCGAATCCGCCGAAAATTAACCTAGGTTAATGAAAAAACCTCCTCCTTTCTCTACAGTTGAGGAAAGAAAGGGGAGATTTTTTTGAAACGATCAGGTCACACCATTTTAATTACCGGCGGTGCCTCAGGCATTGGTCTCGCTTTAGCCGAGCAATTCATCCATCATAATAATCACGTCATCGTCGCCGGACGGGATGAGCGCAAATTACTAGAAATGAAATCAAAATATGCGAGCATCACAACCTATGCATGTCATATTGAGGTCGAAGAACAGCTGAATGCGCTTGTGGCGCAGCTGTACGATAACCATCCCGAGCTGGACGTTCTTATTAACAATGCCGGAATACAATATAACTATTCCTTTATGGAGGCGCAGCCTGTTTCTAAGCAAATAAAGGAGGAAATCACGATCAACTTGACCGCGCCTATTGTTCTTGCCTCCAAGCTGCTGCCGCTGCTTGCCCGCCAGCATGAAGCCGCAATCGTTAACGTTTCATCCGGTTTAGGCCTCGTTCCAAAAAAGTCCGCTCCCGTTTATTGCGCGACGAAGGCGGGGCTTCATCTATTTTCTAAATCCCTCCGCTATCAGCTGGAAAATACGAATGTAAAAGTATTCGAAATTATCCCGCCTATCGTGGATACCGCTATGACGAAAGGCAGAGGGAACAATAAAATATCGCCAAATGAGCTGGCCTCGCAATTTATGGACTTTTTTCAAAAAAATCGTTTGGAGGTGCCGATTGGCAAGGTAAAATGGCTAAAAACTATTCAGCGCTGGTTCCCATCGCTTGCCGAGCGCATATTGAAAAATAGCTAGCTGCTTTAGCGGCATCAAACTAAACGATATTATTTTTTATTAAAATAGTCCTAGCTCGCGGGCGCGGGCTACCGCCTCGGTGCGCCGCTTGACCTGCAACTTGTCGAATATGTTTCGGTTATGGCCTTTGACTGAGCTAAGGGCGAGAAATAGCCGTTCGCTAATCTGACGGTTCGAGAGCCCTTGCTCAATCAACTGCAGCACCTCCAGCTCTCTTCCGGTTAATGGTTCAATAAGCGGCTCGGAGGCTTGGATCGGCCGCGGTTTCGTTCGGTCTTTGCCTTCTTGACCTAAATTGCCTTCCTGACTTTGCTTGCCTATTTGCTCCTCGGCTTCACATGCAGCCAGCACCTGATCCCGATAGCTCGATCCTGCTCCTCGTGCAACGATTTCCCGCAGCAGCTTGCGTATCGGCAGCCCTTCATCGGCAAAAACTCGAACGTAGCCGCCGGGCTCAGCAAACACCAGTGCTTCGGTTAACATGGCCGCGGCTTTGGCCCTATCGCCATGCTCGTGCCAGGCAACGGCTTGTGCCACACTTACCTCCAGCCGATCATACGGCTGCCCCTTCGCTTCCACATACTCCCGCCGCAGTTCCAAAATCGCAAGCGCAGCAGCTGAATTTCCTTGGGCCAATTCACACTTCGCCCCGCTGATCGCAAGCTCATTTTTTGCCGCTAGCCGAGCTGCCGCTGCGGAATTGCCCTGACGAAGCAGCACCTGCACTTGGACGGCCGCGATTGACGGCATTTGCAAAACATGCTGATGCTGGCGTGCCGTATGATCCGCCTTTGCCAGCCGTGCAGCCGCACCGCTGACGTCTCCTTTCGCCAGCAGCAAGCGTGCAAGAAACACCTCGACCTCGACAGCACGGTCTGTATGTTCCAGCTGCTGCGAGAGTGGAAGGGCTATTTTAGCATACTGCTCAGCGGCATTCAGATCATTCCTTTGGTAATAAATACGGGCTAAGCCCAAATAAGCAACGCCAGCCGCAGGCAGCGGCGGCTCCCCTGCCAGCTTAAGCGCGTGACGATAAGTCCCGGCCGCTGTATCAAGCAGGTTTTCCGCTTCTTGTATGCTTGCAAGGCCTATCGCCGCCATAAACGAAATGATGACATGCCCGATCCGCTCGCTGTTCGCCAACGCTTCGGCATAAGCCCTGCCTGCAGCGCCATAGTCTCCCTGAAGCTGATGCGCATATCCGAGCGTCCAGGTCGTAGCCGTGCGAACAGGGTGATTATCTGGATGCAAATAATCCAGCGCACGCCGCGACTGAGCCAAAATCATGTCTGGCTGGTGCTTGCTCACCGCTAGCGTGGCGCGGATCGACGCTGTATGACCGATCAAATCCCGGGTGTTCACATCCTGGAAGGCGTCCGCTTGTAAAAGCTGTTCAGCAGCTAGCAGCTTCTGTTCAACACCGCTGATTTGTCCTGTCATCAGCATCGCCGAGGCATGCAGCACTAATAGTGAAGGACGTGCCCCAAGCTCCCTCTCCGGCAGCGAATTTAGCCATTTCAGTGCGGGAATGACCATCCCTCGAAAAATAAGGGACATGCCCTCTCCCTCCAGCAGTTTGGCGGCACCTTCAATGTCCTGTGCAGCTGCTGCATGGTGAAAGGCTTCCAGCACAAAGCCATGCTGCTCATACCACTTGCTCGCACGCTGATGCAATTCGTTTACACCCTCTCCTGCCGCTTCCACGGAAAGGTTCACTTGCTGCTTTTGAGCAAGCCGCTGCCGCAGGAAATTCCCAAAAAGATGATGGTAGCGGTACCAGCGCCGCTCATTGTCCAGCGGGACAATAAACAAGTTAGCGCGTTCCAAATATTCTAAAGTTGTTTGCCCATTGGCTTCGGGATTGGCTTCGGAATTTGCTCCAGGATTTGTCTCCTTCTCCCCGTTTCCTAAGCGAAGAACGGCATCGCAAAGCGGACCGCAAAAACGGTCAAGCATGGAAGTGCTCAGCAAAAAAGCCTGAATGCCAGCGGGCTGCTTCTGCAGCACTTCTTCGACCAAATAATCCAGCACAAATGAGTGGCTGCCTGTAAATGAGCGAATAAAGCTGCCCGCATCAGCATGCCCCTGCATGGACAGCCCAGCGAGCTGCATCCCTGCAATCCAGCCCTCTGTTCGATCCTCCAGCATTGCGACATGTTCTGTCGTCAGGCTCAGACCCATAACCTGTTCAAAAAACTCAGTTGCCTCCGATATCGTAAAACGCAAATCTGCGGCTCGCACCTCGGTTAATTGGTCCCGAACGCGAAGCCGGGCCAAAGGCAGATGCTGAAGCTCACGAGCAACGATGACAAGATGCATTTGTGGCGGCAAATGTTCAATAAGAAGAGTAACAGCCTGGTGAATCGATTTATTTTCTATTTCGTGAAAATCATCAAATACGATGATGAATGGGTGAGTAATCGAGGCGATTTCATTGAGCAGCACTCTTACCAATGCTTCAATTGGAGGAGGCTGAGGGGCTTGGAGCAGCTTTCGCATGCCGTCGCTAAAATTCGGCGCGGCCGCCATCAAAGCGGCGTGCAAATAAATCATAAAAGCGACCGGATCATCGTCACCTTCATCCAGCGACAGCCAGCATGCCGTTCGGCCGCAGCTCCTGATCCATCCGCTAGCCAGCGTTGTTTTGCCAAAGCCGGCGGAGGCAGCGATGACCGTCAGCTTGCGGTGCAAGCCTTCATTCAACCGCTCTATTAGACGGGGGCGAAGCACGACATTCGACCGCAGCGCAGGTATATATAATTTTGTAGCTATTATTGGGTTTATCATAGCTCAATTATAATAATCGCATTCCTGCATCGTCAATCCATTAGTTGATGGATATTTGCTGTATCCTTCCCGTAAGCTGCTCCTGCATGAACGCGAAGTTCCTGTTATATTTTTTTCGAATCAAAACGAAGGGAAAGTCATATTTCACCTATTTATTCACGTTTGCTACGATTGCAACATGATGTAAAGGAGGCATAAAAAATGAACTATCGAAAATTAGGCGCCAGCGGCCTAGTCGTAAGTGAAATGGCTTTAGGAAACTGGATTACTCATGGAGCGCAAGTAGATAATGAGACGGCTAGAGCCTGTGTTCACGCTGCATGGGATGCGGGGATTACTACGTTTGACACAGCGGATGTTTATTCGGAGACGAGGGCGGAAGCGGTGCTCGGGCAAGCTCTGAAAGGCATTCGTCGAGAAAGCATCGAGCTTTGCACCAAGGTATACCATCCGACAGGAACGGGCCCTAACGACAGAGGCCTGTCCCGTAAACATATGATGGAGGCTTGCCACGCTTCTCTTAAACGCTTGCAAACGGATTAAATCGATGTCTATTACGCCCATCGCTTTGATCCGGAAGTATCGCTCGAAGAAACATTTCTCGCTTTTTCGGACTTGGTGCGCCAAGGCAAAGTTATATATGTGGGAATTAGCGAGTGGACTGCCGACCAGATTAGCAAAGGCGCTGCACTTGCAAGGGAGCTGCGCGTTCCATTGGTGGCTAGTCAACCCCAATATTCGATGTTGTGGCGTGTCATTGAAGCGGAAGTCGTTCAAGCCTGCGAGCGGGAAGGCATTGGACAGGTCGTCTGGTCCCCTCTTGCCCAAGGCATTCTTACCGGGAAATATTCACCGGGACAGCCCTTGCCGCAAGGGTCGCGTGCAGCGACAACGGCGGGTGCTCCCTTTTTCGATAAATTAGCGGGTCAATGGCTGCGCGCCGAAGTATTACAGGCGGTTTCCAAGCTCTCCACTACTGCACAAGAAGCCGGACTGACATTGCCGCAGCTTGCCATCGCTTGGGTGCTGCAAAATCCGCAAGTTTCCGCCGCGATTATTGGAGCATCGAATCCAGGGCAAATAAAAGAAAACGTCAAGGCCGTCGGCATTCGACTTGCCCCTGGATTGCTCAAGCAAATCGACACGATACTAGAGGGGCTAATTGAGCGCGATCCGGCAAAAACCGGTTAACAATTGAAAGCTCACTTTAATCATATTTGGCCAACAGCTCAGATAAGTTCCTTTTAATACAATCCAAAAGCTCTGGGGGACTTTCTATCGTCACTTCATGTCCCAAGCCAATGAAAAACTTTGCAAAAAACAACATGTCACTCTTCGAGATATTGCCTTCAAGCCAGCCGGTTCCATCCTTCCGAATATGAAGCTTGGGTACCGGCCACGGCTCCGCCTCGCACATCTGAGCCCCTTCTTTCGTTAGTTCAGCATAAAGTGCCACAACCTCCTGCTCCGGTACGCCCTTCGTTTGTCTATTTTCAAGGTGAACATGCCTAAGATCGAGCGGTTCTACTGTTGAATGAGTCACCGCAAACATTCGATCACAGCGAAACACACGAAATTCATCGCTCTGGAAGCAATAGGCGGGACAATACCATAGACCGTTCCTAGTATAGATACCAATCGGCTGTATCTCGCGGCTTGATCGTTTTTCCAAAGCTTCGTAATCAATGAGTAACACCTTTTGCTGAATAGCTGCATCGAGCAGGATCGACAAATACGGAGAGTGGGCTTGCCTAGTAGGAGTTACAAAATCTACGCGGCTCTTCATTTGATCAATTCGGTCTCGGGTGTCGTGCGCCATATAATGATAAAATTTTCTCAATGCTGAAGAAGCATCTGCTTCAAATGGAAGCGATGAATAGTGACGAAGGGCATGAATGGAGAAAAATATAGCGACGGCTTCTTCCTCCGAGAAGGCAATAGGTGGCAAAATCCTTTCCTTCAGCACCCGGTAGCCGCCATGAGGCCCCACCTCAGAATATAAGGGTACCCCTAATTCGCTCAATTCTTGTAAATCCCTTAATATCGTTCTTTGTGAGACGCCAAACTCTTGAGAAAGCTCCTTCACTGTAAACTTGCGTTTGTGATTGACGGCCATCATTAATTCCATAAGTCTTTTGGATTTAGACATCCTAACACTCCGATTATTTAATCATGACAATACTTGTCACTATTATCTGTTATCGTTGATATGAAATCAAGTGGAGTGTTACCCAAAAGGATACGAGGAGGAAATGGTATGCAAAATTTTCAGGAGAAGGATTCGGCTGCAAGAAAATATTTTCAATCGGGAAATATCAAGCTCTCTTATCTGGATTTTGGTGGGGGGAGCGAGCATATATTGCTCACCTTACATGGACATATGAATGATGCAAGAACGTATGCAGAGCTAGCAACCCGATTTAAAAATTGGCGTGTTATTGGTTTAGACCAACGTGGTCATGGTTGGAGCGAGCATCCTCGCGATAAGGATTATTCAAGAGAAAGCTACCTCGAGGATATTCTCAACCTCATTCGTATAGAGCTAGGCGGACAGCCTGTCACGATATTGGGTCATTCTTTAGGTGGAGTTAATGCTTATCAGTTTGCTGCTCGTTACCCTGAGCTTGTCCATGCTGTTATTGTGGAGGACATCGGTGCAGAAATTCACGCCGACTTGTCCTTTGCTGAGACTCTCCCCAAGCGTTCTTCATCATTGAAAGAATTAAGAAAATCACTTGAGCTTGCTGGCCTTAAAGCCATTGATTATTTTTCGGAAAGTGTGTTTGAAGATGAAGCAGGCTGGGGATTTCGTTCTGATTTAAAAGGGATGGTCATTTCTGCACAAAACTTAAATGGAGTGTGGTGGGAAGACTGGCTATCCTCCCGTTGCCCTATTTTGCTTATTCATGGTAAAAAAAGCTTCGTATTAAACGCAGGCCAAGCCGAACTCATGGTATTACGAAGACCAAATACAAAACTTGAAGTTTTTGAACCATGTGGCCACGGTGTCCATTCTGATGATCCGGATGGTTTTTATCAGGTCGTAAACGAGTTCCTTGCCACAGTTTTCTAACCTTTTGTTCCACTTATATCGATTCATGCTGTATTGGGGCCACTTCTTCCATTATCCGATGAAAGGCTGATAAGGCAGCCTTGTTCACGTCGGTTCTCCAAGCGGTATACAGCGGAACCGGCGGGACACTTTCCTTAAAGGAGCGGTATACGACACCGCTGCGCTGAAAGACAGAAACAGAAGACGGAACGATGGAAATGCCCAAATTCGCAGCCACTAAATTTACGATCGTATACATCTGAGTGGCTTCCTGTACAACATTCGGATAAACGCCATATTTTGCACAAAAGCCAATAATCAAATCATGAAAAGAAGCTCCAAGATGACGCGGAAACAAAATAAACGGCTCTAATTCCAAGGCTCGTATAGAAATTTCCGGAAGCTTCGCTAATGGATGCTCTTCAGGCAGTACGGCAACAAGCGATTCGCTTGCTAGGGTACGATAGCTAATATGCTGAGCCGGTTCGATAAAACGCAGAAACCCGACATGAATCGTTCCGTCACGCAGCGCCAGCCATTGCTCAGCGGACGTCATTTCGCATAAAGTAAGCTGTATTTTCGGAAATTGGTTCCTGAACGCTTTCAAAATATGAACCAATTTATCTCCCGCCGCTGAATCCACAAAGCCAATAACTAGCTGTCCGATAATTCCTTGGCTGGTCAGCTGGGTCGTTTTAATAGACTGCTCTAATTGGGCTAAAATCATTTTGGCTTCCTCTAAAAAGACAGCTCCCGCTGGCGTAAGTCGGACTTGTCTCTTGTTGCGTTCCAGCAGCTTTACGCCAATCTCCTCCTCCAGCTCTTTCATTTGCTGGCTTAGAGGCGGCTGCGTCATATTCAATTTTTGTGCGGCACGGCTGAAATGAAGCTCCTCCGCTACAGCAATAAAGTATTGTAGTTTACGAATATCCATTCGCTTTCCCTCCTCTGCTCTAACCCATCTATTAACCTATAAGTATAAGGACATTCCTGACATAATGCGAATCCAGATTCAATCATAGTAAGCACTCGGCTTTACGCGTTCAAACTGTATCCATACAGTTTGCAGCATTCCACATTGTTCGGGTCGCGATTTTGGTTTATCCTTTCATGTAACGGATAAATGTTCGTGAACATAATCCCTCACTTCCAAGCCGCGCTGCGGTTTGAGAAAACTGTTGGAGGCGTGGACGATGAATGAACTTAACGCTTTATTTCGTAAAAGAATAGGTTTCCCAGAAAGTGAAGCTGTCACTTTCGATCGTTTGGCAGATGTACTTGAGAGGACAGCAAAAACCGTGCCTTTTGAAAATCTAGCTATTATTAGAAAGAGCACCGCTGTTATTTCTAAACAACATTTAGTTCAAAAAATTCTAATGGCTCAAGAAGGCGGGCTTTGCTACGAAATAAATGCGCTTCTCTATCTTTTTTTAATCGAAAATGGGTTTGACGCCGTTCTAACGCGCGGGGTTGTCTACAATCATGATAGTCAAGCTTATTTCACAATGGGAAGAACTCATTTAACGATTCTGCTTACTCACGGGGAGCAAACCTATGTCATCGATACAGGTTTTGGAGGGAATTTGCCATTAAAGCCTGTTCCTTTATCGGGCGAAACGATAACGTCGAGCAATGGACAATTTCGCATTAAAAAAGAGGACGGCGAATATGGAGACTACCTTCTTGAAATGAAGCTGAAGCATAAGGACACCGATTGGAAAACCGGCTATACCTTCGATTCTCAAAAGCCGCTGGCTGACTTAACGGAATGTAATGCCATTCGCAAAATTGTGTTCGAGCATTCAGAATCTCGCTTTAATAAACATCCTTTGATTACAAAACGAACAGATGACGGAAGCATTACGTTAACCGACACTTCTTTCACGGTGTGGAAGGATGGTGTTTTAACAAAAGAGCAAATCGATAGGGCGAGCTACGAAAGGCTGTTGAAACAGCATTTTGGAATGTCCAATAGATGAGGCGGCCATTTGATAGCTCAGCAGCCAAGAAAAAACGGGCAACGGTGGATAAATGACCACCACTGCCCGTTCTTTTTTAAATAGGGGGGATTGGTATTGATGAATTAAAAACTCATTTTACCGTTAAACAAGCTTATCCAAAAGACGAAGCAGCATAGTAACCGATTCGGCGCGAGACGCATAATCATTCGGTTTGAACGTTCCGTTCCCTCTGCCATTAATGACTCCTTCTGCAAAGAGCGCTTCAATATGGTCTTTAGCCCAGTTTTGGGATATGTCAGAGAATTCAGCGGCTTCCGCAGGTTTATGAATCGTCAGACGGGAAAGCATAGCGGCAAGCTCGGCCCGGGAAATTTCTTGGTCAGGATGGAACAGGCCATCGCCGTACCCCGTAATGCCCCCTTTGCCTCACCTTGCTTAGTCAATCCACTTCGTAACCTGTTCCATAGGCTGCCGGGTTTTGGCACGTTTAGGAGCTTCCGCCCGGTACCCAAAAGTGACCATAACTGAAATATCCCATACGCCACCCTCCAGCAAGCCTTCCTCCTTCAGTATGCTATGGATGATATCGCGGTTGAAGCCCTCAATCGGGCAGGAATCAATTCCGATTTGCGCAGCAGCCGTCATCATATTGCCGAGGGCAATATAAGTCTGCTTCGAGGCCCAATCAAACAAGGTGCGCTCATTGTCGAGCAAATGCTGATCCTTTTCCTGAAACTGTCTATAAATGGTCGGTATTTTCTGAAAAACCTCATCGGACATGCCCTTTACTTCTTTGCACATATATTCAGCGTAAGCCGAATCATAACGCGCATCTGTCCGGGCCAGCACCAGCACAACATGGCTTGCTGACGGAATTTGCTTGAGACCGCCCCATGCTCCAGTCACAAGCTTTTCCCTTAAGGCCTTATTTTGGACGATAACAAATTTCCATGGCTCAAATCCGACCGAGCTGGGCGACATTCTGCCTGTTTCAAGAATAAATTCAAAATCTGCCGCCGGAATTACTCTGGATGCATCAAATTGCGGAGTCGCATGGCGAAAATGATAGGCGCTCAAGATGTCATTTTTTCTTGCTTCCTGTTCCGTAACGTTCATGTATATCCAACCTCTCTATTGGGACGATTTGCCCGTTGAACGAGCATTCGGTGTAAGCTTATGCTTCGAAAAAGCCCCTGCGTGCACGCTAATTGCTTGTCCGACTATTGCTTAAGTGTCATAATAGGAGATATATGCAAAGTAAACAAGTACGCACATTTTTGTTTCCAAGTTACGAATAGTAACTTGTATAGATATGACATTAGGCATGAAAGGAGGACTGACTATGACAGGACAAAATATAAAGGACGGAGCCAGCATCGTTAATTTCGGCTGCCCCGTAACCAAAACAGCCGATATGGTCGGCGGCAAGTGGAAGGGCGTTATTTTGTACCATCTGACCTCTGGTTCAAAACGCTACAATGAGCTGCGCAAGCTGCTCCCGCATATTACGCAAAGGATGCTGACCTTGCAGCTGCGCGAGCTGGAGCGCGATGGGATCGTGCTGCGGCAGGTGTACCCGGTAGTTCCACCTAGAGTGGACTATTCGCTCACTGCGCTTGGGGAGACACTTCGACCAGTGCTTTTCTTCATGAGAGATTGGGGCGTTTATTATGAAAATCTTCAGGAAAATGGCGAGTCGCAGGTTGCTTTGCCGGAGCTTGACGAAACCGTAATAGAGAAAAAATGATTTATTGTTGATTTTAAATAATCAAGCTATAATTACAGCATAAAGGTCGTGAAGAACACGCCGCTTCCACACATTGAACATCCTGATTGAGTAATTGGGGTGATCTGTATGGAAGCGGCTTTTGTTTTTTAATGCTGGGTTACATATAGACAAATCTAATTAATTAACAAAGGAGGAAAAGCACAATGTCGCGCTTTGAGCAGCAATATCATGAATGGATGCAGGACAATCTTGATAAAGAAAAGAATCCTCGAAGGCTTGAACTCCTTCAAAAAGGACTCGGTCATGGAACGAAAGCGTTCCTTAGGTCCGTGTGGTTTCCCGCTGTCGGACATTTTAATCACTTGCTTCCTGAGTGGGAGGTACGTGATTTCAGTAATAGCTACCGTTATCTGGATCTTGCTTATATGCCTGGCGGTGCAAAAGGCGGAATAGAAATTCAAGGGTATGGTCCTCATGCTAGAGATCTTGATGTAAGGCGCTTTAAGGATTTATGTCGACGCCATTGCTTGTTGTCACTGGATGGGTGGACGTTTCCCCCATCGCCTATCCTTCTATCGTCGATGAGCCAAAACAGTGTCAGCAGCTCATTCTAGCTTTTATCGGAAAATTTATTGCATCCGACGTACCTTCCACATTATCCTGGCTTGAAGCCGAAACGGTTCGGTTTGCTCGCCGCCTTTTGCGTCCAATATCCCCTTTGGAACTAACCAGCCATCTAAGGGTAAGTGACCGACAGGCCAGACATATATTGCATGAACTAGTTGAGCTTCAAATAATGGACATAGCGAGCGGTCAACTGCGCGCCCGTACCTATAAACTTCGATTTTAATCACAAAATAATCAGGAAGCGGTATCATCCTAACTTTGGCGGACTGAGAATCCGTTATTTGCTATAATCAATGGTTTATTAAGGTGCTTGCGGACTCAGGAGCCGTTAATAGACGCAAAATACCTGGATTGACTTGATTATTCAGGCAATAACGGATTTCCTGTCCGCATGCGCGCTCAAATCGACAAAATCGCTGAAATAGCGGATCTACAGTCCTCAAACACAATTCAGAGTGACCCATTTTATTGAAAGCGGAATGTTAAACGAAACAAAAAACTCTACCTGCCCCTTGAGTATATTACGCAGCTGCGCATCGCCGAAGCGAAAAAACTGCTTTTGGAAACCAAACTATCCAATCAGGAAATTTCCCGAAAAGTAGGCAATGGGTTTACTGCTGTCTATTCTATGGGTGCACTTCACAAGCGAACTTATTCTTCAACTTCTACATCATTAACATGATGAAGATGATTCACCTTGCTAAACAAGGTAAAATAACAGCATATAAAAAGCGTCAGTACAGCAAGTATCTCTACTTGTACCGACGCTTTTTCACTCCAATGCTGCCTCAACACGCTGCACCATCGGTTCAAGCTAAACAATCCCACAGCCTGCGCGCCCGCTCGGCATACAGCAGCGATTCACGCCAGCGGTCGCTTAGCTCAGCCGTTGTACCTTCACCTGTGTGGCGGGTCATCGCATAAGGCGGCGGCCCCAGCTCGCAGACGAACGGAAAGCTGTCCCCTGGCTGCGAACGCAGGAGCCACTGCTCCATCCCCTTGCGCCACCAGCGTTCAAAATGCGGCAGCATCGCCTTCGCCTCTTCATGCTCCCAGCCAATCTGAATTTGCTCCCCATTCGAGACACGAGCATGAATGCTGCTCGTATGAACGAGCAGCTGCTGGAGCAGCTCCTCGGCTTCAGGATGAATGCTCCGCATTTCGCCAGCCAGCACATAATGAGAAAAATCGATCGTCAGATCTAGCTGCCCCAGATTTCGTACATAGCGGGCAGTCCGAATTAAATCCTGCGTAATCGTTCCTCGGTGCGTCTCGACATAGACCGGTATGCCCGCTTGACGGGACAGCTCCTTAATCGCGCCAAGCAAGCTTTCGACATCTATTCCCGTTACGAATGGCGTCATAACCTGTGCGTTGATGAAGGGGATGCCGCCAAAGCGCACCGCATTTTCCAAAAAAGCTTCCATATCCGCTACGCTTGCAGGATACGCGTTGACACTCAGCTCCAGCTGATGCTGCGCCAGCAGCTCCTTCCACTGCGCTTCATGCTCCGGCTTTGGAATAAAGCCATTAATACCTTCAAACCCGGCGCCCGCGATCCGCTTTATTTTATCTGCTGCCTTATCCAAAGCGAAATCCGGCACCTGCTCCATGCCCCACCAGGACATATGAACGCTGAGCTTTCGGTCAATGCGGGTAATTGGCTTCGTATTCAATGCCGCACGGCCCCCCGTCTGGATTGTTCTCACGATCTATCATGCTGCCATCCGCACGAAACAGCGGGCGGTAAAAATGGCTAATATGCGTCGCAGATTCATTGGCATAATGGCATATAAAGGCGCGCCGGAACCGATCCTTCGTTTTGTTGCGGTAAGAGCCATGAATGAGATTGCCGTTAAAAAATAACGTATCTCCCCGCTCCATCCGCGCCGGAACCGGCTTATTATCCTTTGGCGGCTTGACGTAATGCTTCGTAAACGACTCCGTCACATCCGCCTCCTCCGGACAGGACAGCTCGTAATCATGCGTTTTCGGTACGACCAGCATCCCGCCATTTTCCTCATCGGCCGCATCAATGGCTGTCCATGCTGCAATGCAATTGCCCGGCTCGACCTTCAAATAAAAATTATCCTGATGCAGCGCCTGCCCCCGCGAGCCTGGCGGTTTATAGTAGAACATGCTTTGCGCGGCAATCGGCTCCTCTTCGTATAAATCTCTCAGCACATCGAGCACGGGCTGGTGCAGCATATATTTTTTTGCCGTCTCATTGAAGCGATGGGGATGCATCACCCGAGGATAACGCTTCAGCGGATCGGTCGTCTCCTCGCTCAGATCAGGCTCAAAATACCCGGGAACGGTCTGCTTGCTAATCCCTTCAAAGGTTGAATCGATTTCGGCAAGCTCCTGCTCGCTGAATAAATTTTTGACGATTAAATACCCGTCACGTCGGTATTGCTCCAGCTGTTCAGCCGTTAATGTCAGGGCACCAGATGTCATAAGGCCTCGCTCCTTTTTCACATAGCGGCACTTTGGAGTGCCTGATTTTTAATGTTTAATTTATGCTGCTTGATAAATCAAGTATAGTGCGAGAGCCCTTTATGAAGGAATGAACAATCATACTGAAAACTACATCGATTCTGCTATTTTAAAAATAACGGCGTATACGAATTTATGCTTTCACTGCTTCATTCACGCTCAAACAGCTGGTTTTCAGAGCAATAGCCAAGACAGCAACAAAAAGGTAAACTAAATGTATTCTGCAAGGCTGTTTTGGGAAGGATGGAGACGCCATGAAACGAAACGATTGGGACAGACGCCAGGGCAAGGCCGCTGCTGAGCAGTCCGTTATTTTTGCAGGCCATTTTACGGAAAACGATCATTACCATACGGTACGGCCAAACGGCAGAAGCGACTGGCTGATGTTTTATACACTGCAGGGAGAAGGCTTTGCTCTGACCGACGATTCGCGCAAGCGCTGCTTGCCAGGAGAGCTTACGCTCATTCGGCCAGGCTGCATGCATGAGTATGGCACAGCAGCGGGACAAACGTGGCAGTTTGTGTGGGTTCATTTTCCCGATGTGATGGCTGAAACCGGGCTGCTCCCCGCCTCCGATCTGATTTCGTATCCGATTCGCCAGCCCTCAGCGGGCAAACGGATTTATCGGGCTTTTCGGCGTATATTGACCGACTCGTTGGCAAGCAGCCTGTATAGTGAATCGTTATGTGAAAACTCGCTGCGCGAAATTTTGCTGCTGCTTGCCCAGCAGATTAACAGCAAGGCGGATGCCCGCATTGAAGAAGCGATGCATTTGCTCGCCGTTCACATGACTCAGCCGCTTTCTATTGGGGAGCTCGCCCATACGATTGGGCTTTCTCCGTCCAGATTGTCCCATCTATTCAAGGCTTCAACTGGGTATTCCATCATCGATATGCATAACCGGATGCGCGTTCGCCAAGCTGCCCTGCTGCTGGAGCATACGAAACGGAGCGCTTCTGAAATCGCTTTTGACGTGGGCTACCAAAACTACAATCATTTTGCTGTGCAATTTAGCAAGGTTTATGGCACTTCCCCCCGCGCTTACCGCAACTGGAAACAAACGCCTGATGGTTTGGCACAACAATAAGTGGAAACAAAACTCGCAGAGATGGTAAAATAGGAACTGGGAAGGAGGTCAATTATGACCACGGAAAACGAAGTAAGCGAAGAGGAACAGCAAAGCGAGAACCCACAAGAGCAAGAAGCGAAACAAATTATTTTGGCGGTATATGCTCGCACGCTCCAAATGCTTCAAGCCGAGTTCGAAACTTATCAGGTTGAGGGACAGATTATTAACAATCCCAATTATGGACCTTTGTTTGCCTACCGCTTGAAAGAGGCGGATGCCGATAAGGAGTATGCTTGCGGCTTTTTTATTAATGAACTGCTTGAAAAGCATAAGGATGCTGAGAGGGCAAGCCAATGGCTCGCTTCCTTCTATATCGATATGATTGACAGCGGTATCAGCAAGCCGCTTCAGACACCTCCCGGGTCCGAAGATGACACCAAGAAGCTGTTTGATGAGTATATCGTACCTCATTGCGCGAAGTCGGTTCGGGAAGAATTTAGTCCTGAGCAGGTTTATGTGGATTTGGACATGCATGAGCAAATTGGCCCGGTTCTCGAAGCGGGATTCCCTGCGATTAAGGACGGCAACAATGTATGTGCGATGCCTTTCCACTACTTGCTCACGCTGCATTTAATGAATCGCGATCCAGCAGATCCGCTCGTTCATGGCCTGTACAAAATCCGTGAAGAGCATGGTTTGGAATAACAATTGACAATCGGCTCTGCCGACAATTATACTGTACATAAAAACAGTACAGTTCATCGTTCTCTTTTGGCAGCTTCATGCCGAATGGTGAACGCATTTGATCTGCAAAGAGGAGTGTCTCACTTGTCTAGTTCCGAAAGTTCATTCAGCACGGTTATCCGCGAGCGCCGTTCGGTTCGCAAATATGATCCAACTTTTAAAATGACGCAGGAAGAAATTCACGATATTATCGCTGATGCGGTTCTTGCGCCGTCCGGAAGCAATCTGCAGCCTTGGCGTTTTCTCGTCATTACCGATCAGGAAACGAAGCAAAAGCTGCTTCCCGTTGCTTTTAACCAAGAGCAGGTTGTGACTTCTTCTGCTGTCATTGCCGTTATGGCCGATTTGGAGTTTTATAAACAAGCCGAGCGCATCTATGAAAAATCGATTGAAGCCGGCTATATGACCCGCGAAGCAGCAGATAAGCTCAGAACGAATATGACGGGCTTCTACGCGAGTGCTCCTGCTGAACGCCTGCTCTCCTCTGTACTCGTTGACGGCGGACTTGTGTCGATGCAGCTGATGCTGGCTGCGCGTGCCAAAGGCTTCGATACTGTACCAATGGCTGGTTACGACGTAGCGAAATTCCGCGAGCTGATGAATGTGCCTGAAAACTATACGAATGTCATGCTGATTGCCCTTGGCAAAGCTTCAGAAGCCGGTCATCCGACTACCCGTCTGGATGTTAATGACGTTACGTATTGGAATCAATTCTAAACCAACCAACATAAGACCGTTTTCCACTGGAGCTGCCTAGCGACGCCTCTTTTGGAAAATGGTTTTTTTTCAAATTAAACGATTTCCTAATCCGAAAGGGGTTACTTGAATATGGAGTATACGAAACTTGGACGAACAGGCCTGGAAATATCCCGGCTTGCGCTTGGCTGTATGACCTATGGGGCTCCTGATCGTGGAACGCATCCTTGGTCGTTAGGTGAGGAAGAGAGCAGAACGTATATTAAGCAAGCACTTGAGCTGGGCTTTAATTTTTTTGATACGGCAAACGTTTATTCGGATGGGACAAGCGAGGAAATCGTCGGACGGGCGTTAAAAGATTTCGCTAACCGCGACGACGTCGTAATCGCAACCAAGGTACACGGTCGGATGCGCTCCGGCGCTAATGGCGCAGGCCTCTCCCGCAAAGCGATTATGGCGGAGGTCGATCACAGCCTGCAGCGGCTCGGCACCGACTACATCGATTTGTATCAAATCCATCGCTTTGACAATGGTACGCCGATTGAAGAAACGATGGAAGCGCTCCACGATGTTGTAAAGGCCGGAAAAGCCCGTTATATCGGCGCGTCCTCCATGTATGTCTGGCAGTTTATGAAAATGCAGCAAGCTGCGGAACAGAACGGCTGGACCCGCTTCGTCTCGATGCAAAACTATGTAAACCTGCTTTACCGCGAAGAGGAACGGGAAATGCTTCCCCTTTGCAAAGCGGACGGCATCGGTGTCATTCCTTGGAGCCCGCTTGCCCGCGGCCGCCTGACCCGTGATTGGGATCAAGAGAGCGAACGCTCAAAGACAGATGAATTCGGCAAAACCTTGTATGTCCAAACTGCGGAGGCCGATCGAAAAATCGCCCTTAAAGTAGCCGAAATCGCCGAGAAACGCGAAATTCCTAGAGCGCAGGTCGCGCTTGCCTGGGTGCTGCAAAAAGATTCGATTACCGCTCCAATCGTCGGTGCAACGAAGCCCCATCATTTGACGGATGCAGAAGCCGCCTTGGAGATTAAATTAACAGCCGAGAAATCGCCGCTTTGGAGGAGCCTTACGTTCCCCATCCCGTTATGGGCGGTCTAAGCTAACGACTGCTTGGTTATTAGCTGCTTCATATACACCCTATAGCCAAAGCATCTTCTATGCAAAATAACCCAGCAAACGCCGCCTAATGCGGGCAGTATGGCACTCCATGACGCCATATTGCTCCGCAAAAGCGGCGTTTCTGAGCTAAGGGGATAACGGCAAGGCAATTACAAACAAGCAGCTTTCATAGATGCTGGGCTTCAACGATCAGCATTATTTTAACAAAGTGTTCAAAGGACATGTCGGCTGCAATACAACTGAATACCGCAAGCGTTTTGTCAGCTTATACTCTTCTGCTCGGGGGTCGGCAATTGGGATGACGATTACTCTGCAAAAGATACGGGCCACGCTTGCGTCGCGATTTCTTCATAACGTATCCACCCTAAAATATAGAAGCCGCTTGCATTAAGCCAGTGCCTCCTTGACGAATTCGGACAACAACTTTTGTTCTTTGTTAGATAAATTCTGAATCATAGTCACGAACTCCGATACCAGCTCCGTAATCTCTTTGCCCAGCTCCTCTTGAACGGTTTGAATGACCGTCCCCAGAACCGTTCCAACAAATACGAGCAGCCCGGAATGGTCATTCGGCGTTTTATTGACAAGCAGATGAATGACACTCTCTGTCTTGCCTCCAAGCTTCTTTAAATATGCTAGCAGCAGCCCAATGATGTAGCCGCAAAATTCAATATGGGTCGCTTTGCTAGGAATTCCATCCAATATCTTTCTAAGCAGCTCATTGATGTTCATATGGTTCTTGCCGCTGAGTAATTGCTTAATCGCACTTGCAGTTGCCTCCCAGTCTCCGGGATTGACTAAGTCAGAACGCTCTTGACGAAAAAGCTCCGCCGCTTTGACTGTTGGCGCAAACACAACCTGTGACCTTCCTGTTTCTTTATCATTAACCTCATAGCTGCGCGATACAAAACCCATCTTCTCAATTTCCTTCAGCATGTCATAGGCTGTCCACTTGCTTACGCCTAAAGCTTTTGCTAACGTCTCATAATGTATGGGTAATGAAGTGCGTTGATACAATTCCATGAGCTGGTCTAGAAATTGTAATCGGCGTTTCGTAAGCCCCATAAATCCACCCCTATTTTCAGCCAGCAGCTGTTTGCATCATGTCTGTCTACCTTTGGCTGGTTTGCGGCTTCGTTTTTTGGTTTTTTTGCGATTTAATGTTAATATCCCCTCGTAGTTCCGTCAACAATCGTTCCAAGGCAACAGCCTGCTGTTCTTTGGACCATCCTGTTGTCAGAAGCGCCCAGAACGGATAATCGCATAGATCAGCCAAATAAACATAGCCAAGGTAACACCAAAGCCAATTTCTATAATAGGCAGTCCCCAAAACAGCGTTTGGGAGTGGTTTAAGGCTGCACCGACAATTAAACCAACCATCACTAAACTAAGCGCAAGCAAGACAATACTGAAAGACAGCTGATTACTGATACGATCCATTTTTTTCATGAGCGTGTCGAGCTGAGGTGATTCCACTTCCATCCGCAGCTTTCCCTTCCGTACGACGAGAGAAAGCTGCTTCAAAGTGACCGGAATGTCGCTAATCATTTTGAAATAATCTGGTGCTTCTTCCAGCAGCCCTCTCCATATTTCCCTTGGGTCCAATTGCTCTACAAATAGTTTTTTTCCGAATGGCTCAGCAATATCAAAAATTTTAATTTCCGGATCGAGCGCAACTGCCACCCCTTCCATCGTAAGCAAGGATTTGCCGAGCAGCGTTAATTCCGATGGAATCCGAATATGATGCCGGTTGGCAACCATAAACAAATCTCCAATAGCTGTTCCTAGGCTAATCTGATTGAGCGGCACCTGATAATACTTTTCCCTCATTTCATCCACATCGGCATATAATTTGCTCTGATCCACCTCATCTGGAATGACTCCCATATACGAAATGGCTCGAATGACGCCTTTGGAGCTTTGATTGCGCAGGGCGATTACAAGCGAAGCAAAATGCTTTTTCGTACCGGGAGATAACCGCCCTACCATTCCAAAATCAATTAGCGCCAGTCGACCGTCGGGAAGCGCCATGACATTGCCAGGATGCGGATCCCCATGGAAGAAGCCGTCAACTAGAATCTGATGAAAAATCGCCGTTGCCAACCGCTCCGCAAGCCGTTTATTGTTTAATCCCATTCGTTTGAGCTGCTGCCGATCCGAAAGCTTCACTCCGTTTACATAGTCTGTCGTCATTACACGCTTCGTACAATATTCCCAATGTACCGATGGTACAAAAATGTAAGGCAGCTTCTTACTATAGGCAATAAATTTCTCTGCACTATGCGCCTCCATTGTATAGTCCATTTCCTGACGGAGCGCTTTGCTCAATTCCTCGACAATCTCAATTAGACGATAGTGCTGGGCAAATTCAAAAGCCCCTTCGCCCAATTTAGCCACATCCGCTAATATATTTAAATCCGTTTCAACCAGCTTTTGAATGCCCGGACGTTGAACTTTAACGACAACCTCTGATCCATCCCGCAGCGTAGCGCGATGAACTTGGCCAATGGAGGCCGCCGCAATCGGTGTAATGGAAAAGTCCAGAAACAAATTTTTAATCGTATCTCCAAGCTCCGCTTCAATAATTTGGGCTACTTCCTCATATGGGAATGCAGGCACATGGTCCTGCAAACGTTCCAATTCAACCAAAATATTTGCCGGAATTAAATCTGGCCGCGTGCTTGCAATTTGTCCCAGCTTAACAAAGGTTGGACCTAATTCCTCCAGCAATGTCCGAATACGTTCACCAACACTTTTAGTATGAATCTCTTCCTGCTCCGGTTTGCGTATAAACCTCAATCTATCCCTGGCTCCGATACCATCTGATACATATCCCAGCCCGTTTCGTGCTATCGCAGTAACAATTGTCCGATAGCGCTGTAACTGCCTAATCCGTTTTCCATGCTGCAATCGTAGTAACCCCCTGTCAATCCCCGCTTTGCTCTTTCTGCTCAAGTGCATCCAGCCGTTTTTCAATACGCTCGATATCCTCGCGGGTAGCTATTTTCCCTTTACTTAAAATAGCTCTTACTCGTTCCTGCGCCATGGCTTCAATCTGCTCACGCAGCTCTTCCCCTTTTTGAACAAGTGTATTGGTTAAGGTTTTCGAATCTTCTTTACTAACCTGCCCTTTCTGCACCAATTCATCAATCGTTTTTTCCACCTGCTCCTTGCCCGTAACAGCAATCCCCATTGCCAGTGACATAGCTTTGATAATTGTATCTTTCATCTTCAAACAGCTCCTTTGCTTTTATAGGTTTTAAAATACACAAAAAACCAAAAAACTATACAAAAAAATAGTAAACTGCTTCACAGGTCCAATTGTTTTGGTCACCTTCTGTGAAAAATATTACCAAACGTGTTTTTTGGTTTTTTGTGTCTACAGATTACCATTAAAATAATAAATCGTCAAACTAATTCCAAAACGAAAAACGCTGATTACATTTATGCGTAATCAGCGTTTAAACAATTTTCTTATATGCCGGCGAGAGGACTCGAACCTCCACGGTTTCCCTCACGATTTTGAGTCGCGCGCGTCTGCCATTCCGCCACGCCGGCGTTTTAAAGAATAATGGCGTGCCCTAAGAGATTCGAACTCCTGGCCTTTTGATTCGTAGTCAAACGCTCTATCCAGCTGAGCTAAGGGCACACACTATGAAGTTGTGGAGGCGCCACCCAGACTCGAACTGGGGGTAGAGCTTTTGCAGAGCTCTGCCTTACCACTTGGCTATGGCGCCATAAAGATGGAGCGGACGACGAGATTCGAACTCGCGACCCTCGCCTTGGCAAGGCGATGCTCTACCACTGAGCCACGTCCGCAAAAGAATGGCTGGGGATTCAGGGATCGAACCTGAGAATGACGGAGTCAAAGTCCGTTGCCTTACCGCTTGGCTAATCCCCAACAATTAAGTTTTTTTAGTTTGAACAATAATGGGGCGGACGAGGGGAATTGAACCCCCGAATGTCGGATCCACAAACCGATGCGTTAACCACTTCGCCACGACCGCCATATTATATTGTTCAGTTTTGATTGGCAGGGGCAGCAGGAATTGAACCCACACCAACGGTTTTGGAGACCGTTGTTCTACCCTTAAACTATGCCCCTAAGGTAAACTGGTGGAGGATGATGGATTCGAACCACCGAACCCGAAGGAACAGATTTACAGTCTGCCGCGTTTAGCCACTTCGCTAATCCTCCATGAATGGTGCCGTCGAGAGGACTTGAACCCCCAACCTACTGATTACAAGTCAGTTGCTCTACCAATTGAGCTACAACGGCATGTTACAATCTTGTGTTTACCAATCATCTTAATGGTGGCTCGGGACGGAATCGAACCGCCGACACGAGGATTTTCAGTCCTCTGCTCTACCGACTGAGCTACCGAGCCAGATGTTTTAAATGGCGGAGCTGACGAGATTCGAACTCGCGGTCTCCTGCGTGACAGGCAGGCATGTTAGGCCTCTACACCACAGCTCCACATCATATTCTCGGAACATTCCGAAGGTAAAGTTTGGTTGCGGGGGCAGGATTTGAACCTGCGGCCTTCGGGTTATGAGCCCGACGAGCTACCGGGCTGCTCCACCCCGCGTCATCGTAAAAGCAATATGGTGGAGGCTGAGGGGATCGAACCCCCGACCCTCTGCTTGTAAGGCAGATGCTCTCCCAGCTGAGCTAAGCCTCCATGTTGTTTAAGCGACCTTTATATCTTACCACTTTTCAAAGCGTTTTGCAAGTGCTTTTTAAAAGTTTTTTTTGGTGACCCGTAGGGGACTCGAACCCCTGTTACCTCCGTGAAAGGGAGGTGTCTTAACCACTTGACCAACGGGCCATCTTGAAATTTTACCAGCATACTTTAAGTAAGTATGGCAGAGAGGAAGGGATTCGAACCCTCGAGACCCGGTTAGAGCCTACACGATTTCCAATCGTGCTCCTTCGACCACTCGGACACCTCTCTATAATGGCTCCCCGAACAGGACTCGAACCTGTGACAACTCGATTAACAGTCGAGTGCTCTACCAACTGAGCTATCAGGGAATATGAATCATTTCATACAAGGTATTGCTACCTTGAAAACTGGATGCGAAAGACAAAGTCTGAAACCTTAGCGTGTTGTTAGGATAAGCCCTCGACCGATTAGTATTCGTCAGCTGCACGCATTGCTGCGCTTCCA
>NZ_LAQO01000019.1 GCF_000971975.1 Paenibacillus algorifonticola
TTTTTCGTTACGTCTATTATTAGGCGTTCCTTAATGCTGTGTCCACTTTTTATTCTAGCTACAGGAAATTCGTTATCGTCCTCATCATCCCGGCAAAATGGTCATTTGCAGTGCATTAGCGGCTCCTGAGTCCGCAGCACGTGCCTTAACCCGTGATCCTGTTAAAATAGCGGCTGCTGTGTCCACCAAGTCGATCTTTGTGGGGGAGTATACCCCTGAAATGAAGAGCATGAAGCTGCCTTTCGGTACGTATATTCACATTCATCTCCGTATAAATTATACAATATCACGGAGTGTAAACGCATGCTCCGATATGCCCTATACAAATAAAACAGGGATGCGAGAAAATCGCATCCCTGTTTTCCATTCGTTTATGTTCCTGCCGAGAAAAAAGCTTTACGCAGGCACAACGCTGCGGATCACGGTTAGGCTGCCGTCCAGCTCATAGCCTCCAAGGCTTGCTGGAAGCAAATAAGCTTGGCCAGCTGCGAGAGCGAGCTCGCCGTCTGCCCATTTCAGCTTGCCGCTGCCTTCGGCAACGATCAAGATGACGAAGCTTGTCGCCGGCGTTTCATAAGCTGCAGTGGAGCGAATGATTCCTTTTTCCACAATAAAATAAGGAGATGAGGCAATGGTCAGCCACTGGCCATCAGCAACGCCTTCGGTAGTCATGCGGCTTGCGCCTGCGCCGTCATAAGCAATGACGTTCAGCGAGTCCTCGATATGCAGGTCGCGCAGCTCGCCATCAAGGCCAAGACGGTCATAGTCATACAGGCGGTAGGTCGTATCGGAATTTTGCTGAATTTCGGCAACGACTACGCCAGCGCACAGCGCATGAACGGTTCCTGCCGGAATGTAAAAGGCATCGCCTGCTTGAACGGGAACCTCCTGCAGCGTATCCATAATGCGTCCTTCAGCGATTGCGGCTTCCATAGCTGCACGGTCTACGCCGTCCTTCAAGCCGTAAATAATCGTAGCGCCTGGCTTGGCATCAAGGATGTACCACATTTCGGTTTTGCCAAGCTCGCCTTCAGGCAATCCTTCGTATGTGTCAGTCGGGTGAACCTGAATCGACAGGTCATCATTGCAATCCAGCAGCTTGATGAGCAGCGGGAAACGGCCATTTTTCTCGGAAAAGCCTTTCGTGCCGAACCACTCGCGGCCATAAGCTTCGCGAATTTCGTCGAGGCCCTTGCCAGCAAGCTCGCCATTTATAACCTTCGTCGTGCCGTTCGGATGGTCGCCGATCATCCAGCCTTCGCCAATCGAGCCTTCCGGCAGCGTGAGTCCAAACTGCTCAAGCGCACGGCCTCCCCAAATACGTTCCTTCATCTCTGGCTGAAATTGCAATGGATATGGTTTAGTCATGACAGTATCTCTCCCTAAGTTAAGTGGTTTTTGCTTCTCATTTGCCTTTTTTCTCTACGCCAAGCAAATACGGTGCTGCCTTCTTGTGGAGCTGACGGTATAGCATAGTGGAGACGGCCACGTCTGGCAGCGCTTCGACCCATTGCTGCACGGCTGCCGCTTCCTCCGCGCCTCCCGGATGACCGGGATAGACGACGCATGTAATGATGCCGCCCGGACGGAGCAGGGCAAGCGCTGCTTCCAGCGCGGCAATTGTAGTCGATGGCTGCGTAATAAGCGACTCATCGCCTCCAGGCAAAAAGCCGAGATTAAACATCACACCGGCTATTTTGCCATGCAGCGCGGCCGGGAGGCAATCCGTCATATGCTCGTGGCTCTGGAGGAAAAGCTGCGTCTCCGCAAGCTTCTCCTTGCCGCTGGCCCGTAAAGCGTCCAGCCGCTCCCGCGTCCGGTCAAGCGCCGCCTGCTGGATGTCGAAGGCGAATACGCTGCCCCGTTCACCAACGAGACGGGCGAGTGCAAGCGTATCAACGCCGCCGCCTGACGTTGCATCGATGACGGCATCTCCGGGCTGTGCCCGTTCGGCCATCCAGCGATGCGCCATGCTGAGAACCGATAAAAATCCCATGCTAGCTGTTCACCCACAGCTTTCCTTGCCAAGTGCCGCGCTGACGCAGCTCGTCGTCTATAGCATTGAGCACTTCCCATTTCTTGAGGCTCCACATCGGGCCGATGAGCAGGTCGCGGGGCGCATCGCCAGTCAGACGGTGGACGATCATCTCTGGTGGCAAAAACTCCAGCGTGTCGCCAATTAGCTTGACGTATTCATCCTTCTCAAGAAAGCGCAGCAGTCCAGCTTCATATTGGCGGACCATTGGCGTCTTGCGCATCAGATGCAGCAGATGGATTTTGATGCCCTGCACATCCATGGCGGCAACGGCGCGTCCGGTGTCCAGCATCATTTCATGCGTTTCCTGCGGCAGCCCGTAAATAATGTGGGCGCACACGCGGATGCCGCGCGCACGCAATCGCTGTACCGCGTCAACATAGCAGGCGGTATCATGCGCCCGGTTAATCAGCTCCGAGGTCGATTCATGAACCGTCTGCAGCCCCATTTCGACCCAGAGGTAGGTGCGTTCATTGAGCTCTGCCAAATAATCGACGACATCGTCCGGCAGACAGTCGGGACGGGTTGCAATCGACAGGCCCACAACGCCGGGCTGCTGTAAAATCACCTCGTAATATTCGCGAAGCTCCTCTACGGGCGCGTAAGTGTTCGTATATGCCTGGAAGTAGCCAATATACTGGGCATCCGGCCATTTTTGATGCTGGCGATCACGGATATTGTTGAACTGGGTAACGAGATCATCACGCCGGCTCCCGGCAAAATCGCCAGATCCGCGCGCGCTGCAGAAGGTGCAGCCGCCTTTGGCAATGGATCCGTCGCGGTTCGGGCATGTGAATCCGGCATCGAGCATGACCTTGAATACTTTGCCTCCGAATTGCTCGCGCATCTCGTAGTTCCATGTATGAAATCTTTTATCGCCCCATAGCAGGGGTTCATTAGTTGCTTCTAATGCGGTTGCTTTTAATGAATTCATTCCGTTCTCCTTCTCTTCTAAAAAGGGTGGTGAAAAAGTCAAGCGAAGTGAAAAGGTCCGGCTGGAGAAACGTAGGCTCGCCTTTGCCCCTAAATTTCAACCGTTTCATCGGCTTATTCAGAGAAATTCAGGGGCAACAGCGATCGGAAGCGGACCTTTTCACGCAGCGCAGAATCTTTTTCACCGCCATTTATTCGCTCCCTCTATTTTAACGAAAAAGCAGGCGGAAAGCCACGCCCGATTATGGGCCAAATGTAAACGTTTCCACGATGCGGAAAACTGGAAATTATTTTTGGGAAAACGAAAAATAGGCTTGCTATACCTTACATGATCTGTTATATTAAAAGTGTGAAAGGACAACAAAAAAACCTAACATAGCTAATTCGTAGCGATTGTCATACAATGTCGTTTGTCTGGAAATAATGAGTTATATTAAACGATGAGGTGATGTCTAATGAGCGAGCAAACTAGAATTCCACATGGCGATGAGAAAGTAACGGTAGAATTAACAGTTAAAGAGCTGATGGCGCTGAGCGGTGTCAGATTCCACAATAATCATCATGTTGAAGTATCTGCACGCAAGAAGCTGAATGAAGCGCTGGAAGAAACGTATGAAATTGATAAGTCCAGTGCTCCGATTGATTATCGCTTGCTGATCTGAGTTGCTCTATTTAGTAGAAGAACCGCGGGGGCGGCCACCCTGCGGTTCTTTTTTTGGCTATCGGCTTTACAAGAAGGGCGATCTTAGGCACAATAAGGACTAGCTTATATGCGGGAGTTGCCTGCCATTCGGGCGGGCCCGCAATTAAATGGAGGATTCAAATACAATGCGATTAAGAGGAAGAAAAGGAATTCGTGAAAGCCTGGAGGCGCAGCCTGAGCTTGTTGTGCTGGATGCCGCCCCGCTTAAAGGGAAATGGCGCGATTTTTTCGGCAATGATAACCCGATTTATGTGGAGCTTGGCATGGGCAAGGGCCGTTTTATTAGTCATATGAGCGCGCGCAATCCGCATATTAATTTTATTGGCGTAGATATGTATGACGAGCTGATTCGCCGCGCAGGCGAGAAGGCGCATGCGATTTGGGCCGAGCAGGGAGTTAGCCATCCGCCTAATTTGGCGCTGCTGCGTGCGAATATCGAGCAAATCGAGACCATGTTTGAGCCTGGCGAGCTTGAGCGCATTCATCTGAATTTCAGCGATCCTTGGCCGAAAGCAAAGCATGCCCGCCGCAGGCTGACGCATCCGCGTTTTCTGGCGAAATATGGTCAGTTGCTGAACGAGCGAGGAGAAATTCATTTTAAGACCGATTCGATGTCGCTGTTTGAGTTTTCACTGAACAGCTTTACGGAGATGGAGCTTCAGCTTCGGAACATTTCACTGCATTTGCATAAGGATGGGCCGCGCGAGGAGCTTGTATTTACCGAATATGAGATGAAATTTATGGACAAGGGCCAGCCGATCTACCGTCTGGAAGCTGTAATTGGCTCAGCGGCACTGGCGAAATTCCGCGAAAACAAGCTGGCGAATGCCCAGCGTGAAGCGGAACAAACCGAAGAGGATGCAGAAACAGAAGACTAGCGTCTAAAACAATGAATCAACAATCCCCGCAGTAAAAAAACGGGCAAAAGCCAAATACAGCTAGGTTACATGGCAGTAACCCAGCTGTATTGTACGGCAAATGCCGTGACCGTGCCTATAAATGCGCCGACAATAACGTCGGAAGGATAATGCAGCCCTAGGTACATCCTCGACCAGCCTACCGAAACGCCTATAATCGCAGCAATCGGAACCGTAATGACCAGCAGGACGCCGCTTGTAAGCACAATAGGGATGAGCCAGGCGAATATCGCCGTCGTATGTCCGGATGGAAATGACGAATCGACAAGCGGTTTGTGGCTCGTGGTCAAGCCTTCAAGCGCTTGATACGGGCGCAGCCTTTTAAACCAGCGTTTGACCACAAATACGGGGAAATGGCTAATGACGACGGTTATGAAGCATTGCCAGCCTGTTGCGTTCCATGGTGATGGAGCGATCAAAGCAAATAGCAGAGAACTGGACAGGGTAAACGTCGCGCCTCCCATATGTGTAATGACGCTGAGCCATTTTCCGAGCCAGCGGTGCAGGCGCTTATGACCACGCCGGCTGTTCGCCCAGACAATGAGCTGCTGCTCGCGCACTCTCAGCCATCCTAACAATTGTTTCATTCAAATCCTCCTGTATAAGTGTGGCGGTTTTCCACTCTAAAGATAGTACCATGTTTTGAGCCCCTGTACGCATACAATTTGTAAAAAATCCAGATTAATGTTCCGTTCATACTGTGTTGATTACCCGATAACATACCTTCCTTACAATAATAGCCGATACCAATCAAGAGTAAAGGCGAAGGAGGCGTATGAATGAGACTCGCGCTTTTTACCGATACCTATGAGCCGGAACGAAATGGCGTTGCCCGTTCGCTTGGCCGCTGGATAGCTTATTTGCAGCGCAGGGGGGTGGAGTGCCTGGTGCTGGCGCCGGAGCGCTCGATATTTGACTCCAAAGCTGCTATGCAGGCAAGCTCTGTGGAGCGTTTTGCCAGCCTGCCGTTTGTTCTCTACCCGGAGTGCCGCCTGGCGCTGCCGAATCCGCTGCATCTTCGCCATGCCCTGCATGAATTTAATCCCACCCTCATACATGTAGCTACCCCATTTAACCTTGGTTTATGTGGCATTCATTACGCCCGCAGGCATCAAATTCCGCTGATCGCATCGTATCACACCAATTTTGATCAATATTTGCCGTTTTATAATTTGCAATGGATGGTAAAGATGTTAAGTAGGTATATGGAATGGTTTCATCACGACTGTAAAAAGATATTTGTGCCTTCCACATCTACGCTGCAGGATTTGACTAGGAAAGGATGGGATGCGGAGCGGCTTTCAGTGTGGAGCCGGGGCATAGACACGAGCTTGTTTCATCCCCGGGTTAACCGGGAGCAATTGCTGGCGCAGCAAGGCATAAATAACGAATGTTTTGTCGTTTTTTATGCAGGAAGGCTTGCTCCGGAGAAAGATGTCGAAACGGCAATTGAGTCTTTCTCCTTATTCCAAAAGCAAACGAATGCACAAGTAAAGCTGGTGCTGGCTGGTGACGGTCCTTCGTCAGAGGCGCTGCAGCAGCAATGCGCAAGAAGCGGCGTAGCTGCAACCTTTCTCGGCTTCCAAACGTCAGAAGAGCTGCAAAGATGGTACGCCGCAGCTGACCTTTTCCTGTTTCCGTCAGCGACGGAAACGTTTGGCAATGTTGTGCTTGAGGCTATGGCATGCGGCACACCTGTCCTTTGTGCGAACAAGGGCGGCGTGCTTGATTCCGTCTCCCACGGGCTGAACGGCATGCTCTGCGAGGCGGGGAGTCCGGCAAGCTTTGCCGCTGCACTTGCGCTTCTGCACAAGGATGAGGAACGTAGAAGAAATTTGGGCATCAGCGCAAGATTGTTCAGTCTTCGCAAGTCTTGGGATACGATTTTTGATGGGCTTCTCGCGGAATGCGAGCGGCAGTCCGCAGCCGGGCGTTCACCAGTCAGTCACATTATGAGATAAATTTAACGGAAACATTTTCGCGTTTTTTATCGTAAGTAAGGACAGAAGTGCTAAAAAATCAGCAAATGGATGAAAATAAGGGTGACGCGCCGCAAAAGGAGGTAATGCAGTCATTGGTTAACCATGGTAGCGCTTTTCCGGCTGGAAAACGCTCAATTGAGCTTTTGACAAAAGGAAGCAATGTGTGGAGAATCAAGTAAGGTCAGGGACGCTTTCAGAAAAGCGCCCGTAAACAAGAGAGATATAAAATAACCGCCTGAACGATGAACGCATGTTTATTGACTGCGCCACTCAATCGGCAAATCAAAAAAAGGGGTCTCAAGGGGGCAGTACCTAAATGTTCAATTCGATTATGTTTGTTGTGCAAATTTTATTTGCAGTGCTTGGCCTGTATCAATTGTTTCTGACGTTTTTTGGATGGCATCGCAGAAAAGAGGATTTGTCGCATAAGCCGCAAAAGTCTTTCGCTTTGCTGATCGCCGCTCATAACGAAGAGCAAGTAGTTGGAGCCTTGATCGAGAATTTGCAAAAAATGAAATACCCACGCGAGCTGTACGATATTTTCGTCATCTGCGACAACTGCACGGACGGAACAGTCGACGTGGTAAAAAGCTATGACGGCGTATACGCCTGCGTCAGAGAAAATCCGAATCAACGCGGTAAAGGCTTCGCGGTGGAATGGATGCTTAAAGAGCTGTGGCAAATGCCGCGCAGCTATGATGGCGTTGCGATTTTCGATGCTGACAATCTCGTAGCAACGGACTTCCTGCAATATATGAACAATGATCTGTGCAATGGCTTCCAGGTTGTACAAGGTTATCTGGATACGAAAAACCCGAATGACTCTTGGGTCAGCTCGGCTAATGCAATCAACTATTGGTTCTGTAACCGTCTATGGCAGCTGCCGCGTACGAATCTCGGGCTTGCGAACTTCCTCGGCGGTACGGGCATGGTGTTTGATTCCAAGCTGCTGCAGGAAATGGGCTGGGGAGCTACGAGCCTTGTCGAGGATTTGGAGTTTACGGTTCGCTGCATTAAACGGGGCATTTACCCGAAATTCAACTTTGAAGCTAAAGTATTCGACGAAAAGCCGATTACATTCCAAGCTTCCGCCCGCCAGCGCCTGCGCTGGATGCAAGGCCACTTTGACGTAACGCGCAAGCATATGCTGCCGCTGCTGTGGCAGGGCATCAAGGATCGCAGCTGGACGAAGATCGATGCGGCGCTGTATGTTTTTAATGCTTACAATTATCTTGCGGGCTTCTGTATTGCCGCTATCGTTTGGGGCGACATCTTCCTTTCGGGAGGAGAGCGGGTAACATCCGTATACAATATGCTTCCGATTTGGGTGTCCATCCCGTATATGCTTTACATTTTCATTCAAATTCCATTGTCTATGTATTTGGCTAAAGTAAACTGGAAGCTGTATCTGCGCATCCCGACGTTCTTGCTTTTCACACTGTCGTGGTGGCCAATTACGGTTCATGCCTTCTTTACGCAAAACAACAAGAAGTGGAGCCATACGCAGCATACCCGCGTCATCCGCTTGGAGGAAGTGCAGAGCAAGCAGCTTTAAAACCGGATTAGTGAATAAGCTGACGGATCATTGTTCCGGCCTCTGTTGCTCGCAGATTTCCTGAATGAACCGACTGAGTCGGTGAAAATTTGCGAGCAAAGGAGGACGCTGACGCTTCTACGCAACGATTCCGTCCGCTTCGCACCGTTATTCACATTATGATTTTAAAAGTGTTGACACTGAACTTTTGGTTGTGATATAGTAAGTCGGTAGTGTTTAGGAAACAATTTATGAAATACTGTAACGCACAAGCAGAAGCACCCGCTTCTCACCTTTCGGCTCGCGCTGACCGGTTTGCGATAATCGACTAAGCTTATCTTTTGCGTCTCCTTGTGAGATGAAGGGAATAGCAGCAAACAACGGTTATGGGATGCGGGTTCAATTGAGCCTGTATCCCTTTTATTTTGCAAGTATACTCTTTTGGAGGTGGCACGTTATTAGCAGAGAACATCAAATCAATGATGAAATCCGGGCCAGAGAAGTACGTTTAGTTGGTGCGGAAGGTGAGCAAATCGGTATTAAACCAATTCGCGATGCCTTGCAAATGGCCATAGATTTAAACCTGGATCTGGTGAACGTAGCACCGACGGCTAAACCGCCGGTATGCCGGATTATGGATTACGGAAAATTCCGCTATGAGCAGCAAAAGAAAGAAAAAGAAGCCCGGAAAAACCAAAAGATCGTTGATCTTAAGGAAGTTTGGTTCCGTGCAAACATTGATGAGCACGATTATCAAACGAAATACCGCAATGTTGTAAAGTTTTTGGGTGAAGGCGATAAAGTTAAAGCTTCTGTCCGGTTCCGCGGTCGTGAAATTGCGCACGCGTCGCTTGGTCAAAAGATTTTGGATCGTCTCGCTCAAGAGGTTGCCGAAATATGCAGCGTAGAACGCGCTCCTAAGCTGGAAGGCCGGAGCATGATTATGATTTTGGCACCAAAAAGCAACACTTAATTTAAGGGAGGATAATTGACATGCCGAAAATGAAAACACACAGCAGTCTGAAAGACCGTTTCAAAATTACGGGTACTGGTAAAGTAAAGCGGTATAAAGCTTACAAAAACCACTTGCTTTCCCACAAATCCGGACGCCAGAAGCGCGTTCTTGCTGGTCAACCACTGATGGCTGCTGGCGACGTTAAACGCCTGCAACAAGGTCTTAACAATCTTAAATAAGCACGTTTTGCAATAAATACTAATTAGAAACTTTCAGGAGGTCAATACTCATGGCAAGAGTTAAAGGCGGATTTGTCCGCACTCGTCGTCGCAAAAGAATTTTGAAACTGGCAAAAGGTTATTTCGGTTCGAAGCATCGCCTGTTTAAAACAGCGAAGGAGCAAGTAGGCAAGTCCTTGATGTATGCTTACCGCGATCGTCGCAACAAAAAACGTGACATCCGCAGACTGTGGATCGTTCGTATCAATGCAGCAGCTCGTATCAACGGTCTGTCGTACAGCAAATTCATGTACGGTTTGAAACTTGCTGGCGTTGAAGTAAACCGCAAAATCCTTGCTGACCTGGCTGTTAACGATATCGCTTCGTTCAACTCCCTTGCTGGCGTGGCTAAACAAAAAATCAACGCTTAGTAACTGAAGCGTTATAGATGAGGCTGTCCCTTAGGGGGCAGCCTCATTATGATTTATAAAGCTTCCCGGCTCCAGCTAGAGAATCGTATATTCAAGCGTCCAATTCCGGCGGCAGAGGACAAACAAACAGGCGGCTACCTCTTTCCTGAATAAACTAAAGAACAACGGGAAAGGAGGGATTTTGCATGGGTAACATTACCAAAGAGCAGGTGCGCAAGCTCGCGGGCAAATCCATCTATGCAGTGCGCAAGGACGGCTCTGTCGTCACGGGCAAGCTCGTTCGCATCCAGGGCAACAAGCTGACGCTTGCGCCAATTGGCAAAGGCAGAGGCAAGCCGGTCAAAACAAAGGCGCTGCTGCCCCTAGTTCTGTTTGATTTGCTGGCAATCGGTACACTTCCATTCTTCGGAGCTGGCTTCGGAGGCGGCTATGGAGGCTACGGTGGAGGATATGGCGGCGGTTACGGAGGCGGCTATGGTGGAGGAAAATGCTGTCCGAACCAAGGCTACAACTATGGTGGCTACTACTAAGTATTTAGCGGCATAGGGCTGCTGTTTTCGGTGTTAAGCAAGCCTTTAATCATTTCGTAGCAGCGAAGCTCGGGATAATATCGAATGGTCTGATATCCGAGCTTCGCATAAAAATGGTGGGCCTTGCCGTTGATTTGATCAACGAACAGGCGAGCCATCGTACAGGAAGCTGCCAAGCCATAGGCTTCGGCTGCCGCCATCAGTTTTCTTCCGCAATGACGGTTGCGATGCTCGGGGTGTACAGCAAGCATGGAAAACATCAGAATGTCGCGGGCCGTTTCAAAATGGATAAAGCCATAGGGTTTGGCTGTTTTTCCTGCTGCCGCCACATAGGTTACGCCGCGGCGAAGGCGAAGAGGCAGCTCGCGAATGACTTTAGCGTCATGTTGATGAGTCGTCCATGATAATGGCATAAGCTCTGCCTTGATGAGCCTGATGATTTCTTCATCATCGGTACGGGCGTTGCGCTCTCGTATCATTAAGATCATTCCTGACTGCATGAGTTTGCCTAATGCTGGCTATGCTAATATATGAAGCGAGGCTTTGTCGCGCGCCCTATTTTTGCTAAAAAGCTATTACGGTTTCTTCTTGACTAACGAATGATGTCAGCTTATAATAAAGAAAGTCTTATTCAAACATATGTCATCAGCAATGATGAGGACGAAGTGTTAAGGGCTCTTTTGTTCAGAGAGCGGATGGATCAGCTGCAACCATCGCCAAAACCCCTTTTCTACGAGCTCACCTCGGAGCTGTTTTCCTGAAAAGCACGTCAAGTGGTTATTAGGGAAAATCGCAGGGCACGCGTTACAGTGCTAAAGGTATGGACGGTCAGTGCGCACACGTTCTTACCTGTGGAGGTTATACATCGCAAGATGTGTAACGAATTTGGGTGGTACCACGGAAGTTAAACCTTTCGTCCCTCGATGCTTCTTCTAGAAGCAGGAGGAACGAAAGGTTTTTTTGTTGTTTTCGAGAGGAGGATGACCGATGGTCACGCAAAATGCAACACTGAAGTCAAAAGAAGAATTAATGGAGAAGCTGAGGCAGCCAGAAGTAATTACGGGTTCTGAAATTTTACTTCGCAGCTTGGTGCTGGAAGGCGTCGATTGCGTATTCGGGTATCCGGGTGGCGCAGTGTTGTACATTTACGATGCGATGCACGGTTTCTCTGATTTCAACCATCTGCTTACCCGCCATGAGCAGGGCGCGATTCACGCGGCCGACGGTTACGCCCGCGCAAGCGGCAAAGTAGGGGTATGTATTGCAACCTCTGGTCCTGGCGCGACGAATCTGGTAACGGGTATTGCTACTGCTTATATGGATTCGGTGCCTATGGTCGTTATTACGGGCAATGTTATGTCGAGTCTGATTGGAACCGATGCGTTCCAGGAAGCTGATATTACAGGTATTACGATGCCGATTACGAAGCACAGCTATCTGGTACGGGATGTAGATGATCTGGCCCGTATTATTCATGAAGCTTTCCATATTGCTAATACAGGACGCAAAGGACCTGTTCTTATTGATATACCGAAAGACATTTCCGCTAATAAGACGCTGTTCAAGCCGGTAACGGAAGTCAGCATTCGCGGTTATAATCCAACTGTATCGCCGAACAAGCTGCAGGTGGACAAAATGATTAAAGCCATCACGGAAGCGGAGCGTCCGCTTATCCTTGCAGGCGGCGGCGTTATTTACTCCGGCGCGCATGAAGAACTGCATGAATTCGTGAAGAAAACCGATATTCCGATTACGACAACGCTGCTCGGTCTTGGGGCATTCCCAAGCGGAGAAGATTTGTTCCTGGGCATGCCGGGTATGCATGGCACCTTTACAGCGAACAAATCGATTCAGAAAGCGGATTTGCTGATCAATATCGGCGCTCGTTTTGATGATCGGGTAACGGGCAAGCTGTCTGGCTTCGCACCATATGCGAAGATCATTCATATTGATATCGACCCTGCCGAAATCGGCAAAAACGTTCCAACTGACATTCCGATTGTAGGCGACGTGAAGACGGTGCTGCAAATTGCGAATTTGCAGGCTAAGCGTGCAGACAAAGCGGATGCATGGCGTGCAGAGCTGCTGGCTTCGAAAGCGCAATATCCGTTCAGATACAAGGATTCGGAAGATGAGCTTAAGCCGCAATGGGTCGTGGAAATGCTGCACGAGACGACGAACGGCGATGCCATTGTAACAACGGACGTTGGCCAGCATCAAATGTGGGCAGCACAGTTTTACAAGTTCAACAAACCGCGCTCGTGGGTAACCTCTGGCGGCCTTGGAACGATGGGCTTTGGTTTCCCTTCGGCAATCGGCGCTCAGATGGCGAACCCTGACCGACTTGTTATTTCAATCAACGGCGATGGCGGCATGCAGATGTGTGCGCAGGAGCTGGCGATTTGTGCAATCAACAACATTCCGGTCAAGGTTGTTATTTTGAACAATCAGGTACTGGGAATGGTGCGCCAGTGGCAGGAGCTGATTTACGATAATCGCTACAGCCATATTGACCTTTCGGGCAGCCCTGACTTTGTGAAGCTGTCGGAAGCATACGGTGTGAAGGGCTTCCGCGCGACGAACAAGGAAGAAGCAAAAGCAGTATGGGAAGAGGCACTGCGTCACCCTGGTCCTGCAGTTGTGGAGTTTGTCGTTCGCAAAGAAGAAAATGTATACCCGATGGTCGCACAGGGTAGCACGATCGACGAAATGATCATGGGGGATGCGGAATGAAGAAACATACAATCGCAGTAATCGTTAACGACCAGCCTGGCGTTTTGCAGCGTGTGTCCGGTTTGTTCGGCCGCCGCGGCTTCAATATTGAGAGCATCACAGTGGGTACGAGCGAAGAGGTTGGCCTGTCCCGCATGGTCATCGTCACAACAGGCGATGAGCAGACGCTTGAGCAAATTACGAAGCAGCTTTATAAGCTTATTGATGTTATTAAAGTCATTCACCTTAGCTCTAACCCAATTGTTGCCCGCGAGCTGGCGCTTATTAAGGTAAGCGCCGAGCCTGCGGCGCGTCCGGAAATTTTCGGCGTAGTCGAAACATTCCGCGCAGCAGTTGTGGACATTGGCACTCATTCCGTTATGGTACAGGTTGTTGGCGATACCGAGAAAATTGATGCAATGGTGGAATTGCTGGGGCCTTACGGCATTCGCGAGCTGTCCCGTACCGGTGTAACGGCGCTGAACCGCGGCAACAGCCGCTAACGTTCGGACGCAACCTTTTATCAAAAATATAGATTCACCCCGCTTTGAGCGGGAGTTTAAGCGGAGAACCGCGGTTAATCGCGTCATTCTCTACTTAAACACCCGTTCAAAAGGGTCAAAATAAAGGAGGCAATTATTCACATGGCAGTTACATTGTATTATGAAAAAGACGCTGATCAAAGCGTACTTCAAGGTAAAACGATCGCAGTAATCGGTTACGGAAGCCAAGGTCACGCACAAGCGCAAAACCTTCGCGACAGCGGACTTAAAGTTATCATCGGTCTTCGCCTAGGTAAATCCGCTGACGCAGCGAAAAAAGACGGTTTCGAAGTATTGACCGTTGCTGAAGCAACTAAAGTAGCAGACGTTGTTCAAATTCTGCTGCCTGACGAAACTCAAGCACAAGTATACAACGAGGAAATCGCACCGAACCTGAAAAAAGGCGCGGCTCTGATGTTCTCCCACGGCTTCAACATTCACTTCGGCCAAATCAAGCCAAGCAAAGATACAGACGTATTCCTGGTTGCTCCTAAATCGCCAGGCCACATGGTTCGCCGTACGTATGAAGAAGGCTTTGGCGTACCGGGCTTGATCGCGATCGAGCAAGATGCTTCCGGCAATGCAAAAGCAATCGGTCTTGCTTATGCTAAAGGTATCGGCTGTACTCGTGCAGGCGTTATCGAAACAACGTTCAAAGAAGAAACCGAAACAGACTTGTTCGGTGAGCAAGCTGTTCTTTGCGGCGGCGCTTCCGCGCTTGTACAAGCTGGTTTTGAAACGCTTGTTGAAGCTGGCTACGCTCCAGAAATGGCTTACTTCGAGTGCTTGCACGAGTTGAAGCTGATCGTTGACATGATGTATGAAGGCGGAATTTCCTCGATGCGTGATTCCATCTCCAACACAGCTGAATACGGCGACTATGTAACAGGTCCTCGCATTGTAACAGCTGAAACGAAAAAAGAAATGAAGCGCGTATTGGAAGATATCCAATCCGGCCGTTTCGCACGCGATTTCATCCTGGAAAACAAATCAGGACAAGCGATGATGAACGCTACTCGCCGCAACGAGGCAGCTCATCCAATCGAGCAAACAGGCAAACAGCTTCGTGAGCTTATGCACTGGATCAAGAAGTAATATATTTTAACTAGGGCGTATCTTCAAATAGGTGTTTAACCTTGCGAAGATGCGCCCCCATAGCATGAAGCGATGAAGAAATAATTCCGGTTCACCGGCAGAGGAGCTGCGCGCAGGCGCAGTCTAAAGCTGTCCGTGCGTACCGGGATCATTCTGTTCCCGGAGGTGCAAGGAAAATGCGTAAAATTTATATTTTTGACACAACATTGCGTGATGGGGAGCAGTCTCCAGGCGTTAACCTGAACACGAAGGAAAAGGTGGAAATCGCGCTCCAACTGGAAAAGCTGGGCGTTGACCGGATTGAAGCTGGTTTTCCTGCGGCATCGCCCGGTGATTTGGCAGCGGTTAATGCGGTAGCGACAGCTATCAAAAATGCAACGATTATCGGCCTGTCGCGCTCGCGCGAGCAGGATATTGACGCGGTGCGTGAAGCGCTTAAAGGCGCGCAGGACCCGTGCATCCATCTATTCCTGGCGACAAGCCCAATTCACCGCAAGCACAAGCTGCGGATGGAGAAGGAGCAAGTGCTGGAAACAGCAGAGCGCGCTATTCGTTATGCGAAGAAATATTTTGATAAAGTCGAATTCTCGCCTGAAGATGCTGGGCGCACAGAGCTTGATTTCCTTTGCGAAGTAACGGATATGGCGATTCGCGCGGGAGCGACAGTCGTTAATATTCCGGATACCGTCGGTTATTTGAATCCGCAGGAATTCGGCAACATCTTCAAAACGCTGAAGCAAAACGTTCCGAACATCGAAACGATCCAACTCAGCGCGCATTGCCATGATGATCTGGGCATGGCAACAGCCAATGCGCTGTCTGCTATACTTAATGGCGCCGATCAAGTAGAGGGCACGATTAACGGTATCGGCGAACGTGCCGGAAATACCGCGATCGAGGAAATTGCCCTTGCGCTTGCAACGCGTGCTGATTATTTTGGCGCGACAACGACGCTAAACCTGAAAGAAATTGCCAAGACGAGCCGTCTGGTCAGCAAGCTGACGGGCATGGTTGTACCAGGCAATAAAGCGATTGTTGGCGCCAACGCCTTCGCGCATGAGTCCGGCATTCATCAGGACGGCATGCTTAAGGAAAAAACGACGTATGAAATCATTTCGCCGGATACAATCGGTCTAAGAGAGTCTTCGCTCGTACTGGGCAAGCACTCCGGCCGTCACGCATTCCGCGAGAAGCTGATTGATATGGGCTATGAGCTGGATGAAGAAGCGGTTAACGTGGCCTTCGCCAAGTTCAAAAACTTAGCTGATCGCAAAAAGAATGTCACCGACGAAGATATTCGTGCCTTTCTGGAAGAAAAGCTCGTTGATACGCCGGAAGTATTCACGCTTGAGACGATTCAAGTGAGCTACGGCAACCAATCGACGCCTAGCGCTTCGGTTATTATCCGTCAAGCGGATGGAAGCGTTAGCGAAGGAACAGCGGAAGGCAATGGCTCGGTCGATGCGATTTACAATGCGATCGATAAAGTGACTGCTGAAGCTGTAGAGCTTGAGGATTATTCGATCAAATCGGTATCCCAAGGCAAGGATGCGCTTGGTGAGGTGCATGTTGTGCTGAACCAAAATGAAGTATCTGCGCAAGGCCGCGGCCTTAGCACAGATATTTTGGAAGCGAGCGCACGCGCCTACATCGATGCGCTCAACCGACTCATTGAGAAACGCAAATCGCCAGGCCGTCGCGATAAAATGAGCTTGATTTAGTTAGCTTAGGGGGAGCGAAAGCTCCTCCTTTATTTAAATATAAGAAAGTATATGCTTTGCCATACTTGTTCTTCTATTTCTCGGACTGAAACGCGCCGCGCCACCAAAGGACGGCGACAGCCGTTTCACCTTGAAATATAAGAAAGTATATGTTTTGCCATACTTGTTCTTCTATTTCTCGGACTGAAACGCGCCGCACCGCCAAAGGATGGCGACAGCCGTTTCACCTTGAAATATAAGAAAGTATATGTTTTGCCATACTTGTTCTTCTATTTCTCGGACTGAAACGCGCCGCGCCGCCAAAGGACGGCGACCGCCGTTTCACCTTGCGTTCTGCCATGCGGCATATGCGTGTCCAATAGCCTTTATAAGCATTGCCTATAAAGACCATAGATTTTATATCTTTGTTTTCGGCACTGAAATATGGTACAAATGATAACAGAATGAGAATAGCTCATCCGAGCTCAAAAATAAGGAGTGTTACACAACAATGTCAGAAGTTAAAAAAATTGCAGTAGTTGCCGGCGACGGTATTGGTCCAGAGGTCGTAGGCGAAGCGCTTAAAGTATTGAAAAAAGTAGAAGAGCTTTTCGGCTATCAGTTCGAAACCGAGCACGGTCTGTTCGGCGGTATTGCGATTGATGAGAAAGGAACGCCATTGCCGCAAGAGACGCTTGATCTTTGTAAAAATGCTGACGCTGTATTGCTCGGTGCTGTTGGCGGCCCGAAATGGGACAACAACTCCAAGGAGCTTCGTCCAGAAACTGGCCTTCTCGGCATTCGCAAAGCGCTGGGCCTGTTCTCCAACATTCGTCCGGCAACTGTATTTGACTGCTTGAAGGAAGCTTCCACGCTTAAGCCTGAAGTGCTGGAAGGCACTGACCTGATCGTTGTGCGCGAGCTGACTGGCGGCATCTACTTCGGCGAGAAATTCCGTCGTGAAGGTGCTGGCGGCGAAGAAGCGGTTGATACTTGCGTATATAATGTACAAGAGATTGAGCGTATCGTTCGCCAAGCGTTCGACATTGCGATGACTCGCAGCAAACGTCTGGCTTCCGTTGATAAAGCAAACGTGCTGGAAACTTCCCGCCTGTGGCGTGAAGTCGTTAACCGGATTGCTCCTGAATACCCAGAGGTTGAGCTGGAGCATGTGCTTGTAGACAACTGCGCGATGCAATTGCTGCGTCGTCCATCGAGCTTTGACGTTATCGTAACGGAAAACATGTTTGGCGATATTTTGAGCGATGAAGCAGCTATGCTGACTGGTTCCATCGGCATGCTTTCCTCCGCTTCGCTGGGCGAAGGCAGCTTTGGCCTTTACGAGCCGGTACACGGTTCCGCTCCTGACATTGCTGGGCAAGGCATCTCGAACCCAATCGCAACGATTCTTTCGGTAGCGTTGATGTTCCGTCTGACTTTCGGCTACCACGATGCAGCGCAAGCGATCGAGGATGCTGTTAAAGAGGTGCTGGATGCAGGACACCGTACAGGCGATATCGCGGTCGATAAGAGCAAAGCTATCGGCACAACGGCAATGGGCGATTTGATCATTGCAGCGCTGAAAAAATCTTAATTATAATAATTACAAAAAAATATTAAATACAATCTTGACTTCAATATAATCTAGTGATAATATTTATCAATAGATAGCGATATTCACCGATGTTAATGCATCGATACATGCTCATCATTAAAACTCAAGGAGGATTTCAAATTATGGCAGAACGTTTGGTAGGTTACCCGGCTCCAGATTTCACAGCAGAAACAGCAATCGGTGATGGTTCAGGTTTCGGCAAAGCATCCCTTGCAGACTACAAAGGCAAATGGTTGGTATTGTTCTTCTATCCACTTGACTTCACTTTTGTTTGCCCGACTGAAATTACAGCTTTGAGCCTTGCTGCTGCTGAGTTCAAGAAGCTCAACACTGAAATTCTTGGTGTGAGCGTAGACAGCCAGCACAGCCACAAAGCATGGATTAATACATCCGTTAACGATAATGGTCTTGGCAAGCTTGAGTTCCCTCTTGCTGCTGATATCACGAAAAAAATCGCTAAAGATTATGGCGTTCTGATTGAAGAAGAAGGTATCGCGCTTCGCGGCCTGTTCATCATCGATCCAGAAGGCGAAGTAAAATACCAAGTCGTTAACCATAACGATGTTGGCCGCAGCGTAGATGAAACGCTTCGTGTATTGCAAGCTTTGCAATCCGGCGGACTTTGCCCAATGAACTGGAAACCAGGTCAGCAAACGCTGTCTGTTTAATCCAAAATTGCTTTTCTTTAGCAGAAGCTAAGACGAAGAGTCCGTGCCAAATATTGGCGCGGGCTTTTCTATTTCGCAAAAAGCAGGAATTGTACGTATGTAAAGCGAATAAGTTTATGTCAAACGAAACGTGCTTGCTGCGAACTGGCAACAGCTAAGGAGGTCGTCGTCGATGAGTTTTTGTTGTGGAGCTAGTATGATTGGTACCAAAGGGACATTAAAGCATTTTCGGACACATATCCATAACGTGCCTATTCTGTTCTGCCCGGTATGCAACCGTGTGGAAATTCACCACTTGGTAGAAAATGAGTATGAAATATTGGCTGAATACGCACATGGAGACGGCGCCGCTGAGGTTGATTTTCAGGAGTATGTGGAGCAAGAGGGCAAGGAACTGCTGGAAAACTGCGTGAATCATGAAAGTGAAGATCCGATGGATGTCGTACTGAGCCAAATTGACATATCGCTTGATTTGCTCAGCTTTGCGAAACAAATTGACGACATCGCATGGCAAGGTGAATTAAAGAAGCGTCTGGCTATATTAAGCAGCCGGCGCAATAAGCTTAAAGAGCGGCGAACATCAGTCTAAAATGAATCATTTTATGAAATGTGGCCTCCGCTTGGGGGCTTTTTCATTTTTCTCATAAATTTCGGGGCCTACCCCCTTAAGCGAAACAGATTGACCGAAACCTATGAATGAGAGGTGGAACGGTTGCTACTTGTGTTATTCAAGCGTTTCTTGCGGAAAACCGTACCCACCGACACCGTAGAAGCGAACGCGAAGGAATCATTATTAAAAAATACGAAATCAAAGCTATCCCTGACGCCGGAGCAGACGGTCCTGCAAATTCAGCAAGGAGACGCGCTGCTGCGGGAGCGGTTCATTGCAAGCTATAAGCCATACATTGCAAAAGTGACAAGCCGCTTCTGCAAACGTTATGTCAATGCGAGCAGGGATGATGAATATAGCGTGGCATTAATCGCCTTTAACGAGGCCATTAGCCAATTTTCGCCGGAATCTGGCAGATCTTTTCTTGGTTTTGCCGAGACGGTCATCAGACGCCGTCTAATTGACTATGTGCGCCGTGAGCAGCGCCATCTATCCTCGGTTCCATATAGCTCGTTCGAGCGTTTAGACGATGAGGAGCAGCTTTACAATCCTGTTGAAATGAAGCAGGCGCTGGCTGCTTATGAATTGAACAGCACGGCGGATGAGCGCCGACTGGAGATGGGCGAATTTAATCAGGAGCTGCTGAAATACGGCGTATCGTTCGCCGAACTGGTTGAAGCTTCACCCAAGCATGCAGATTCACGCAAAATGCTGATGCGAACAGCAGCGATATTAGCGGAGGATACCGCGATGTTTGGCCAATTAAAGCTGACAGGCAAGCTGCCGGTCAAAGCATTGACGGAGGCGAGTGGCTTGTCACGCAAGACGATTGAGCGCAATCGTAAATATATGATTGCCATTGCTTGTATTTTAAGGGGAACGTACCCGTTTTTGAAAGATTACCTGGATCTGGACGATTGGCAGCGAGAAGCGAGCAAGGAGGCAGAATGATGAACCGTGGCGTCGTAATGCAGATACAAAAGAATAGGGCAATTGTGCTGACGGCGGATGGCAGATTCATCAATACCGCGCTTCCTCGCAACGTTCAGGTTGGCGATGAAATTGTGATCCAGCAGGAGGAGAGGGCAAGGCGCAAGAGGCCAAAAGCGCTGCTGTGGAGAACCGGAGTGGCTGCGGCTATCGTACTGCTTATTTTGCCTGTGCTGCTGTATGTTCAGAGCGGCGAGCATCCAGTAGTGGCTTATTTCAGCATGGACATTAATCCAAGCATTGAAATCGGCATCGACAGCCGTGAGCAGGTGCAGGAGCTGCATGCGTTCAATGAGGCAGGGAAGCAGCTCATCGCCGGAGTGTCCTACAAAAATAAATCGCTTGCGCTGGTCACAACAGCTATTATGCAAAAAATTGCGGGTATGCACTATTTTGATGATAAGGTGCAGGATATCGTAGTTACGAGTGTAGTCATTGGCGGTGATGATCCGCAGTTGGATGTTTTATTTTCCAGCAAGCTTAATAAGGCTTTGACGGAAATGGTGGCGGATGGGCATATGCAGGCGGCTGTAGAAATTATGACGCTGTCCGCCCCGGTAGAGCTGCGGGATGCGGCGGAGGCGTACGGCCTGTCCTCGGGCAAGATGGCGGTTTATTTGATGGCCAAGGATGAAGGTTATGACCTTGAGCTGGAGAACTTCCAGCAGCATTCCATCAGCATGATAACCGAGCCGCTTGGCGGTGTAAAAACGATTATGAAGCATGCCGATAAATCGACCAAAGAAAGCCTGAGAAGCTTGCTTGAGGCGGAAACAAAGCAAGAGGCGGTGCTATCCTCCGTGCCGGTTGTGGATAGCGCCTCTGCTGAGCCAGCAGCTTCTCCAACTCCTGCGCCGATTCTTGTAAGCTCAGTGACGGACGCTGCGGCTTCTTCGAAGCCTGCGGAGACAGCAACTCCAAAGCCTCCTAAACCGACTGCTGAGGCAGCTGGCAATGAGACACCAGCCAAGCAGGAGGATAATGGCAAGAGCGGGCAGCACGGCAAGGATAAAGAAAAAGATAAGGTGGATATCAACAAAGACAAGGACAAAGATAAGAACAAAGAGAAAGATAAGAACAAAGACAAAAACAAACATGAAAATAACGATAAGCAAGAAAATAACCAGGGAAACAAAAATAAAAATAAAGATGAAAACAACAATGAAAATAACAATGATGGCAAAAACAACAGCCATAAAGACGGTAAAAACAAGGATACGGACAAAAATAAAGACAAGGATAGCTGCAAGAAGACCAGTGGTGAAAATAAGGGGAACGAAAAAAATAAAACGGGGCATACCGATTCAGAGCAGCGCAATTCGCGCATCAAAACGACCTTTTGGGGCGGTCAGGTCTACTTTAGCTATCGAACAAACGTGGAAAATACAAACAGCTGGCAGCAGACAGCTTAGGATTCGTCCAATTCGTTGTAAAAATACCATTTTTCGACAAATATTCTCATTGACATGAAGGACATCCAAAATCTATGATGAGTATAGCTTGAATTAGCGTTGTCCATTGATGCTGCCGGGGGGGAGTAGAGGATGCAGATGATGCGAAAGCGTTATTTCCCGGCGCTTGCCGAATACATACGTAGTGATAAGGAAGGTTCTCTTTATCAAGCAGCAGAGCTAGGCAAAGAGTTAACGGGAATCCAACTTGATGATGTCATTGCGATCCATGAGGATTGCATGCAGACATTAGTATCGAATGTGGACTCGGAAGAAGCAGTCAAAATGTACAATCGTTCGTTCATTTTTTTGATTGAATTTATGGTTGCGTATCGTTTTCACTTACTGGCGAATCAAACCAATGATCAGAAGTTTACGGAAATGAGGGAAATGCTGCTCCGTTCCAATCGTTCATTTGAAATGGTCAAAAATAAGTATGAAAATGTGCTGCAGCATATGGACAGCGGCATCGCATTGTTTGACAGTGAAGGCATTTTGTCATTCATTAATTTGCAAATGGCGAAGCATCTAGACATTCCCCGCAAAACGCTGGTGGGCTGCAACTTGCCTGAAATTTTACGGCATCCGCAGCTAAGTCGGTATACACGGAAAATGATTTTACGGCTGTACAAGGAAATGCTGCTTCGGCGCACGCGGAATTATGAGTTTCAGGATAAGGATGGCCATCATTTACTCGTAACGGTCACCTACGGCGATCAGCTTGAAGGTGATTTTCTATTCAGTGTCAAAGATGTGTCTGAGTACAAGCAGATTGAACAAACGGCTTTACAAAATGACAAGCTAGCCATGCTTGGCCGAATTGCGGCTGCCATCGCTCATGAAATTCGCAATCCGCTGACGTCTATACGCGGTTTTATCCAACTGCTGCGTCCGTATTTGCTGCAAATGGGCAAGGAGGAATATGCCCGGATTATTTTAGCCGAAATTGATCGTGCTAATGATATTATTTACGAGTTTCTGAATTCGTCCAAGCCATCAGCCCCATTAAAGAAAGCGTTTTCCATTAATTTGCTGATTAAAGAAGTTGCGCTGCTTACGGAGAGCGAGGCGCTTATGCGCAATTGCCAGATCGAGCTGCAGCTCGAAGGGGATGAATATGCATTGATCGCCTCCATCGATATGAAGCAGATCAAACAGGTCATTCTCAATATTGTAAAAAACTCGCTTGATGCGGTAGCGGAGCGGGAAAGCGATGATATCGGCATTATTGAGTTGTCAACGAGAGCCGATGGCTCTTATGTGGAGATTACGATGAAGGATAACGGGAAGGGAATGGATAAGGCGACGCTAGCTCGATTATTTGATCCTTTTTTTACGACCAAGGAAGAAGGGACAGGCCTCGGCTTATCTGTCAGTTACCGGATTATCCGCAATCATGGCGGCTCTATTCGCGTCGATAGCGTCGTAGGCAGCGGCACATCATTCATTATTTATTTGCCATTAGCGGAATAAATGATTAAAATCGGGGGTATGCCCCCCGATTTTTTTGTCATCTTTATGGCGGGAGGCGCCAAAAGGAGAGGAATGATTGACCATGAGTACATTCTTTACATACGGAACGCCAGGTGCTGAACCAATAGATGCAGTCGTTCGTTTCATTAGCACGCGTGAGCTTGGCGATGCTTCAGCCGAATGGCTGCTGCCGCAAATTGATCAGGCCATTCGCAGCCTGTTTATTAAAGGACTGTTCAAAGGAGAGGCAGAGCAGGCTCACGTCATTCAGACGCTGGGCTTGTATCCTTCTGCTGAGCATGTCATTGCGGTCGGCTATGAGGAGCAATCCGGCGCAGACGGCTTGCGCCTTGCAGCTGCAACAGCGGCCAAAGCATTGAAACGCATAAAAGCGCAATCGGTGCATGTTGTGCTGCCGCTATCAGCGGTGGAAGCGGAAGGTCTCTCCCAGCAGCAAGCGGCTCAGGCGCTGACTGAAGGGCTTAAGCTGGCGGTGCATGACCGCCTGCCAGAGAAACGCGAAGTGAAGACGCGTTATGCAATCGGTAAAGTGTATTTCTCAATCGCGGGGACATCGGCGCAAGATGCTGCTTCTGATTTCAGCGAGCAATGGATCGCAGGGATAACGCGCGGCGTTGCCTGTGCCGATGGCGTAATCAGCGCCCGTGATTTGACGAATATAGCGGGCAATAAGCTCGTGCCTGAAGGTCTTGCTACGTATGCCGAGGAGCTTGCCCGGCAGTATGATTTTGACATTGAAATTATTGACGAGTGGACGGCGGCCGAGCAGGGCATGGGTGGCTTGCTTGGCGTCGGCCAAGGCAGCATCAACCCGCCGCGTATGATTGTACTGCACTATAAGGGGGCGCCAGGCGAACAAGCGACTTGGGGGCTGATCGGAAAAGGCATTACCTTTGATACAGGCGGCATTTCGCTCAAGCGTGCGCCTGGCATGGAGGAGATGATCGCCGATATGGGCGGCGCAGCGGCAGTGCTTGGCGCGATGCAGGCGATTGGCGAGCTTAAGCCAGCGGTGAATATTATTGCGGTTATTCCATCGGCGGAAAATATGCCATCGGATCGCGCACTTAAGCCAGGCGATGTCATTACGATGATGAACGGTCTGACGGTAGAAGTGGTGAACACCGATGCCGAAGGCAGGCTGGTGCTTGGCGACGGGCTTACGACGGCCATTCGCCGCGGAGCAACGAAGCTGGTTGATGTCGCGACGCTGACAGGCGCGGTATCGGTGGCGCTCGGCTCGCAAGCAACAGGAGCGGTGACGAACCATGATGGGCTCATGCAGCAGGTGCGCGAAGCATCTGAGCGCGCAGGCGAGCGCGTATGGCAGCTTCCGGCCTATCCAGAATATAAGAAGCAAATTCGGAGTGAAGCGGCAGATTTGAAAAACAGCGGCGGCCGTGAAGCTGGCACCATCACCGGCGGTTTGTTCATCGGCACATTCGCTGAGGAGCTGCCTTGGGTTCATCTTGATATTGCGGGCGTATCGTTCCGCGAGTCGGCGAAGGCGCTGGAGCCGAAAGGCGGCACAGGAGTTATGGTGCGTACGCTCGTCGAGCTGATGCACGCCAAAGCGTAAAGCGCAGGTTAAGCAGCAGGGCAGCGCGACGGACAGCAAGAAAGTGGCTTAAACCAAAGCAACGACCGAAGCAGTGGGCTATTCCTCTGCAGCGGTCGTTGCTTCTCTTTTTCCATCTTCCTGCATTCAAAAAAATACATAGCATAACCAACTACGTAAATGTTACTATATATAAAAAATAAAGCAGTGGACGAGGAGTTTTGAAGCAGCATGAATAACGGAGAAGCGGGCCTGAAAAAAGAGGGTCTGGTCATTTTACTACTTAGCTTTGCTTTAACGTTGGTAGTTATGAATACAATGATGTTTAATCTGGCGCTGCCGGATGTGGAGAAGCAATTTTCCCTCTCAGCGATTGCGACCTCATGGATCGTAACCGGTTATTCCATTGTGTTCGCGATTGCCTCGATTACGTACAGCAGGCTTTCTGATTTTATACCGATGAAGCTATTGTTTCTCATTGCGCTTTCTTCCCTTAGCGTGGCGTCGATTATCGGATTTTTCAGCAACAGCTTTCTATTGCTCATGGCTGCGCGTCTTATTCAGGCAACGGGAGCAGGGGCGATTGCCGCGCTTGGCATCGTGCTCGTTACACGGTTTATTCCCGCTGACCGCCGCGGTCGGGCGATGGCGCTTATTATGTCCGCGACCTCGTTAGGGCTTGGACTTGGTCCGGTTATCGGCGGTGTGATCGTCGAATATTTGGGCTGGCATTATTTATTTGCGGTTACTGCGATTATGATTTTGCTCATTCCCATGTTCTATAAAATGATTCCGGCTGAAAGCCGCAAAAGCGGCTCGTTCGACGTAGCTGGCGCGCTGCTCATTGGAATCGGAACGACGGGTCTCCTGCTTGCCTTGACGAGCAGAAGCCTGGTCGCCTTAATCATTGGTGTTGTCGCGGTGGCTTTGTTCTGGTGGCGAATCCACAAGGCGAAGGATCCTTTCGTCCAGCCGGATTTGTTCCGCAATAAGCCTTACATGCTGCTCGGCATGCTGGGCGTTACCTCATACATGAACAACTTCGCCGCGTTATTTCTCGTTCCACAGGTGCTCGCTGGCGTGTATCATTTAACGCCTGCCCAGTCCGGCTTGATCGTATTCCCAGGCTCGTTGGCGACGATGGTTGCCTCAAGATACATCGGCAGTACAATTGACCGGCTTGGCAATCGTTTCTTTATCCGTCTGGCGCCGATCGGCCTGTTGGCTGCCTCGCTCGCGCTTGCTTTTAGCGCCGTTCATTCCTATTGGGCGATTCTCGTCATCTATATGCTGCTTAGTGTAAGTTTCTCCGCCTTAACGAGCAGCGTGTCCAATGAGATGTCAAGGTTGCTGCCGCAAAAGGAAATTGGAGCAGGCATGGGATTATTCCAGCTTGCACAGTTTTTCAGTGGCGCATTGACTGCCGCATTGATTGGCACCGCTATCGTATGGCAGGCGCAGCTGGCGAAATCAGAGGCATTCAATCATATTTTATGGGGCATGTCGGTTATTGTACTGTGCACGGTCGTCAGTTCGCTGCTTTACACACGCAGCGCAGCTCGTCAGGCTTCCCGTCAAGCTGCATAATACGTGTCGTGAAACCTGTCGTGGTTTTCTATTTTTTTATAAAAGAGTAACCGTCTTACAGGGAGGAATATATTTATTTTCCAATAAATCTAGATACACTAGCAGGGAAGTTAACAACCAATGTTGAATTTACAACTCATGAGGACGGAATAGGGCTGAAAGTGGAGGGTTCGGATGAGCGACTATGTAAGTGCGGACTTGTATCATACCTATATGAACTCCATTTGGGAAGAGACAACAGATGGTATTGTTATTGTCGATTTACAGCGTATCGTGCTGGATGTCAATCCAGCTTTTGAACAGATGTATGGCTGGACCAAGGAGGAGCTGGTAGGCAGGAAGCTTCCCGTCGGTCCGGCTCATCTGTATAAGGAGTATGCCAGGCTATATGACCAGGTGATTGAGGGCAAGAAGGTAGCCGCAGTGGAATATCCAAAGCTGTGCAAGAACGGCAAGCATCTGCATGTTAGTATTACTTTGTCGGCTGTTCGAGACAGCAGCGGCAAGACGACCGGAATCGTTGCCATTGAGCGGGATATTACGAAACGCAAGCAGACCGAGAAGGCGCTTCGGGAGACGGAGCAGCTTTACAGCCACCTGACGCAAAATGTGCTAGCCGGCGTTTTTGTCAGGCAGGACCGCAAAATTGTCTATATCAACTCGTATATGTCCGCCATGCTCGGCTACACGAGGGAGGAATTTGTCAAGCTGCGAACTGCCGATTACATTGATGCGATTGAGCTGTTCACCATTAAGAGGCAGGTAGCGGAAATTTTGATCAAAAAGCGTGAGCCCCGCTATACGGTTACCGTACGCGGGAAGAAGAAGGATGGCGGCTTCGTTTATTTGGAAGTCAATCTCTCACTTATTATGTACAAAGGCAGAACGGCGATGCTGGGCTCGGCCAAGGATGTGACCTCATCGGTAGCGCTTGAGCGTTCCTTGCGGGAAAGCGCCGAGATGTACCAGCGTGTCATGAAGCTGCTGCCAGAGCCGATCGTACTAAGTGATCACGGAAAAATTATTTACGCCAACAATTCGGCTATCAAGCTCGTTCAGGCCAATGACAAAAACGAAGTAATTGGGCATTCGGTATTTGAATATATTCATCCTGACGATCATGAGGATTCGCTTAGAAAGCTGGATCTGATTATGTTCGATGAAGAGCCGAGCCAGTTTGAGGAGCTGCAAATTATATGCAGGGACGGGCAAACGATAGATGTTGAAATGTCGAGCATCCGCATTAATAACTATATGGGCAAACGGGTTGTTTTAACGGTAATCCGGGATTTGACCGACCGCAAGCGATCGGAGGATATGCTGGTGCGTTCCGAGAAGCTGTCGGTTATTGGCCAGCTTGCTGCGGGCGTTGCCCATGAAATTCGCAATCCGCTAACGGCGCTCAAGGGCTTTACTCAATTGCTGAAAACCAAAAACGAAGGTTATATCTCGTATCTCGATATTATGTCCAATGAGCTGGATCGAATTAATTTAATCGTCAATGAATTTATGACTTTGGCGAAGCCGCATTTTACCAGATTCAACGATGAGAATTTGGTACATATTTTGCGCGGTGTTATTTCGGTGCTGGAAACGCAGGCGATTATGACGAATGTGGATATTGAGACGCAGGTGGAAGACTGCTTGATGATCATTCATGCAGATGCCAATCAACTCAAGCAAGTATTCATTAATGTAATCAAAAATGCGATCGAAGCGATGCCTGATGGCGGCCGCGTTACGATTGCTATTCGCTCAAACTTTCCTGATAGCGTTTGCTTGACGATTCGCGATGAGGGGATAGGGATGACCGACTCCATTATTGGAAAAATTGGGCAGCCCTTTATTACGACAAAAGAAAAAGGCACGGGCCTTGGGCTGATGATCAGCTCCAGAATTATTGAGGCCCATCATGGCACTCTACATATTAATAGTCGACATGGCGAAGGCACGGAGGTGCAAATTACGCTGCCGCTGGCTAAGCCTATAATCGCAGAAATAAATTAATTTTGCCCTGTTCCCTCATTCATACCAAGCGCAGTCGGCATGCGCTGTTCTCTGGCGGCAAAGGAAAGCCTCACTTTGCTAGACAAGTATTTTATACACAAATAGCTTATCCATTTTGGAGTGAAAAGCCTTCAGTTTCGCGACTACCCGCGAAGTGCTGAAGGTTTTTTGTCTATTTCTGTGTTATACGGGCAGAGGAGGCTGAACGGACGATCAACAAAACTTAGTTTTTGTTATGACTATTTTTATGAAGCTGCTCAGTTTATTACGTTAAAGTAGACATCTTAACGGACATAAGAGTATTGTTATGTGTACAAAGATAGCTACTATAATAGTTGTCCCATCAACAAGGCAGGACACCCAATCACAACCAAATTTAATGAATAGGTAAGCAGCTAGAGGAGGGCCATATAGATGAAGACTCATACTTCTGACCGCATTAAAATCCCGCCAGGATTTTGGGAAGGATTACGTCAATTAGGGATTGCCGCCCACGACGTAGCTCGCCAAGCACGACTTCCGCTCACCATTATTACTGAACCAGTAGTCACCACCGCCCAATATTTCGCGATCTGGCAGGCTTATTCCGACCTCATTGGTGACACTGCCATAGGAATCATCAAGCTTGCGACCGTCTTTGAAGCAGCGAAGTACCCACCGACCGTCTTGGCCACTTACCACGCTCGTGACTACCGTGACGCTCTAAACCGCATGGTTCGCTACAAAAAGCTGTGTCCCCCCGAAAGCTTACGTATCACGGAGGAAGGCGAGCACTGTACAATCGCACTGGAATGGCTGTATACCGAGCAACCCGGCCCGTCGATGCTGGTTGGTATCACGCTGGCGTTTCTTCTGGAGCTTGGGCGCCGGGGCACAGGCCAACCTTTGACGGCGCAGTTCGTCGAATTTTCCCACCCAATGGGCGATGTACAGGCTCTTGAAGCTTATTTCGGCTGCCCGATCCTCGTTGGTGCAAAATGTAACCGATTGACGCTGCATCGAAGGGATCTGGATCGCCCCTTTGTCTCATACAATGAAGAGCTGCTGGAGATTCTGACTCCAGCTTTGGACCGATCGCTCAATGAACAGCAGCGCAGCCGTTCAATGGCCGAGAGGGTCAAATGGATCATGAAACGCAGCCTCACTGGAGGGTGCCCCGACATTAGGACGGTTGCGAAGGAGCTGCGTATGAGCGATCGCACCTTGCAGCGCCGACTTACTGATGAAAACACGAGCTTCAAGCATTTGTTGACACAAGCTAGACATGAGCAGGCAAGAGCGTACTTGGCAGACCCCTCGCTCGATATTAAGGAAGTGGCTTTCTTAATTGGATATGAAGACCAGAACTCGTTCTACCGCGCTTTCCGCCTTTGGGAAGGTGATACACCTTCAAATTGGCGTACAGAGCATTTAGGTGCAAACTCGGTATCACAAGAACGGCTAGACAGGACGACTATTCATTAATAGTATTCACAACCCAGCTGACTAGACTGAGAGCTAGTATTTGCTGGGTTTTATTATTTGGCGTGTTCAACAAGAACTTTGGCGCAATGGGCTAGTTACTGAACAATTCAGACAAGGTAATATAATCACTATCCGGAGTGAGGGACTGTTTTAAAAATGACTGCTAATCAGCTTGCCATCATTTATACGTAAATGAAAAGGAGAATTATGTTATGGATATGGGATTAAATAATAAAACAGCTTTAATTACAGGATCAACGAAAGGTATAGGTAAAGCCATTGCTGTTGAACTTGCCAAAGAAGGTGTTCATGTACTTATTAATGGACGAAACAATGAAGAGGTAGAGCGAACTGTAAATGAAATAAAGTCAGCCTTCCCGGCTACCTCTCCTCAAAATGCTACAGCCGATATTGTGGATATGGGACAAAGAGAAGCTTTGTTTGAAAAATACCCCAACATTGATATTCTGATTAATAATATGGGTATATATGAAATCATGAAATATGAGGACGCCCACGATGAAGTATGGGAAAAATACTTCCGTACGAATGTTCTTGCTGCAAATGGCTTATCAAAATTTTATTTGCCTAAAATGTTGAAAAAGGATTATGGCCGCATTATCTTTATTGCGAGTGAAGAAGCCATTATGCCTTCAGGGCTAATGCCTCAATATGGTATGACAAAATCAATGCTGTTATCATTGTCAAAAAGCTTATCTAAATTAACAGTAGGAACAGAAGTTACAGTCAATACGATCATGCCAGGGCCAACACTCTCTGAAAAAGTGCATCAAATCATCGAGGGCATGTACCCTGATGAGGATATGACTTTTTCAGAAAAAGAGAAGACATTTATGACTACAAACCTGCCTCAATCTGAAATACAGCGATTTATCAAGCCTATTGAAATAGGCAGGCTGACCGCATTTATATGCAGTCCTTATGCATCCGCATTTAAAGGTTCTCCAATCCGTATGGATGGGGGAATGGTGCCGACTATTTATTAATGTTTTGCTATTCCCTATTCTATCCTTTGCATACCCTTCTCGAAGAACCTTGAGATTAATCTCAGGGTTCTTATATTTTTATCTGTACTGAAATATTAAGCTACCGGCAGGATAGCTTAATACCGAATATGTAATATAATCGCTTGACTTGGAGTTAACTCCAGAGGATAAACTACATACGAAGGAAACAGTACTTAATTGAAAGTGAGGAACGAACAAATGGAATATGTGAAACTTGGAAATACGGGCTTGGATGTATCTCGGCTTTGTCTTGGCTGTATGAGCTTTGGTGTAGCAGAACGGTGGGTTCATCCATGGGTGCTTGATGAAGAGCACAGTCGTCCTATTATAAAAAAAGCGCTGGAGCTTGGTATTAATTTTTTTGATACAGCGAATGTGTATGCAGACGGAACAAGTGAGGAAATTGTTGGACGGGCTCTAAAGGATTATGCGAATCGTGATGAAATTGTGCTCGCAACAAAGGTGCATTTCCGTATGCATCAAGGACCAAATGGTGCTGGTCTTTCCCGTAAGGCCATTATGAGTGAAATAGACAAGAGCCTTAAGCGATTGGGAACCGATTATGTAGACCTTTATCAAATTCATCGCTGGGATTATAATACTCCTATTGAAGAAACGATGGAAGCCTTGCATGATGTCGTGAAGGCTGGGAAGGCAAGATACATTGGTGCTTCCGCTATGTATGCATGGCAGTTCCAGAAGGCTCTATATACAGCTGAGAAAAATGGATGGACCAAGTTTGTGTCGATGCAAAATCATTTAAACCTCATCTATCGTGAAGAGGAGAGGGAGATGCTGCCGCTTTGCAAGGTGGAAAAAATCGGTGTCATTCCTTACAGTCCGCTTGCATCAGGAAGATTGACGCGTGATTGGTCGGAAACGACACATCGCTCCGAAACCGATCAAGTTCAGAAATCTAAATACGATGCGACAGCAGATACGGATCGATTGATTGTAGAGCGTGTTGCGGCAATCGCTGAAAAACGTGGCGTGCCCCGTGCTCAAATCGCACTTGCCTGGGTGGCACAGAAAGAACAAGTAACAGGTCCCATTGTAGGCGCTTCGAAAATATCTCATCTCGAGGATGCGGCAGCTGCTCTTTCCATTCTGTTAACACCAGAAGAAATCGCGTCGCTGGAAGAGCCGTATGTTCCTCATCCAGTAGTGGGTGCTGTTTAATATTGAGATTTGACAAGAACGCCTGACCATTTCCATGGGCGTTCTTTATTTTAAATGAGGAGGTGGAATCGGCATGTTTATACAAGAAGTAAGTGAAAAATTTGAGTTGTCACAGGATACTCTTCGCTATTATGAACGAATTGGGCTAATTCCACGAGTGAACCGCAATAAAAGCGGGCTCAGAGACTACACGGAGGAAGATTGCCGGTGGGTTGAATTTATCAAGTGTATGCGAGGCGCAGGTCTTCCAGTTGAAGTTTTGATTGAATATGTTGGGTTGTTTCAACAGGGTGATGAGACGAAGGAGGCTAGAAAAGAGCTCCTAATTGATCAGCGTAAGCTGCTCAGAGCAAGAATGGAAGATATGAAGAAGGTGCTTGAACGCATGGATGATAAAATTGAAAGATATGAGCAGACAATCGTTAAAAAAGAAAAAACGCTAAATAGACCTCAAAACTAGAGGATATATGCATACGGGAGTCGGCCTGCTGCTCCTTGCTTAGCACCTATACGGGGCCAATCTCATCTGATGATTCAAGGCAGGGGAACCACAGCATGCGATTGTTGCAGAGACCACTGTGGCTGAGGCCATGCAGCTCGGACGCTCATAACTTTTTTTGTAGGACTGAGGTTCCGTTATTTTGGCTTTTGGTACGATTTGAGGTCGTAAGCGGACAGGAAATCCGTTATTGCCCTCTTATTCCCGTCAAAATGGCTTTCGGCAGCGTATTAGCGGCTCCTGAGTCCGCAGCCTGTGCCATAACCCGTGATTCTGTTGAAATAGCGGCTGCTGTGTCCACCAAGTTGATCTTTGTTCGAAGCTAATGTTCTGTGAAAATAAAATCTTAGACTAGAGTCGTTGAGTTAACAACGTTTATGAATTAAAAAATCATCAGCTTCTTAAAAATAAGTTTTAGACTGGGTCCAATAAATAAAGCAGCGACAGAACAAGACTTGATAAATAAAGTCTTAGACTGCCGCTGTTGTTGTTCAATTATCGTTTCCCGTTAGGATTTAATGAAAATAAATTTAAAATTACCATAATATTTTAACAAAAAAATTACTGAACATGTATTTCCGATTTGATATCATTTTGACTTAAAAATTTCATTAAATCATTACTCAGCTGCACAATCTCATTGTTAGCATTATTCGCATAATCCGGCAACATCATATCCCTAACCATTTTAGTTCGTAGCCATGTCATAAAGAATAGATCCAAAAATAAGTTTGGAAATTTAAGCACCATTTTAAGCATTGGTGGATCAATTGAAACGCCTGCTTTTTGTATTGCCCTTAGATACGCTTTTAAAGTGACTGTTATTTTGCGTGCCGTCTTTCTGGTTCTGGCTGTTTTTTTGTCAATTATCTTATTCTCAGAATGCAAAACGCTCAACATGGCAATGTCTGATACGGAATGTGTGATTAGATACGCTTGCATATCCTTTTTAATAACGTAGGGAAGCTTTGCTGTTTTAAATAATTTTGCGAGGTTTTCTATGCGTTCTGTCACTACACCATTAATTTCTCCAAATGCAGTTGCCACTATAATCTTTGGTAGAAATCGAGCATGCAATACTCCATCTTTAATCTGTCCGCCGAAGCCGGGAAAAGCTGGTAAGAGTCTATCCCCTACAATATCCAGCCACGAAGAAAATCCAATTGAATTACTAGTCATCGTAACTATATTTTTGCTTTGATTATCTTTTAGCGCTAACAACGCTGATTCGGACCGATCATAACGAACGGTAACGAAAATAAAATCGTATACATCGTCATTTTCGAGCGTATCAATGACATTCACTTGTATCGATTTAACTATACCTTTTTCTTTATATTGCAGGCCATTTTCTCTTAATGTTTTAAATCTATTAGAATGTGCAAACAGGCTAACATCAAACCCTGCTTCAATAAGCTTAATTGCGTACATGCTCCCGATGACACCTGCACCAAAAATTAAAATTCTATTTTGATTTGCTGACATTAAAACCACCCCTACTTATTAACATTTCCTTTTGATTATCAGACAACATGTTGTATGATGTGATTATAAATCTTCATTATTCCTTGATCAACCATCAGTTTTTTATTATTTGTCGGATGATATTCTTATTCGCTAGTAGGAGGGAAATATGAAAAAGCAACCCCAAATAACGGAGAAAACAAGACAAAAGTTTGTAGAAGTTTTTTGTGAGTTATATAGCCAAAAACCGATTGAGAAAATTTCGGTTCAGGAAATTGCGAATAAGTCAGGATATAACCGCAGCACCTTTTATCAATACTTTACTGACATTTACGAATTGTTAGACTCTGTTGAAAATGACTTATTGAATGACATGAAAAAAGAATTGGCGAATAAAGAGCTATCGATGCATACGGTTCAAGATACGCTCTATTGTCTGGACAAAAGAGAACATCTCCTGGTTCTTAATGCCCTTTTGGGTGATTATGGAAGTGCCCGTTTTTTAAAACGCTTAAAAAAAGAAATCACTTTGGATCAATTAGAATTAAACGTTCCGCAAAACCATTCCTTATCGCCATACTTAATTGAGTTTTACCTGACAACTTCCCTTTCTTTATTTCGTCTTTGGATCCAGCGTCAAAAGGATTTATCATCAGAAGAATTTTTCAAGTTAGTGGAGAACCTGTACTCAAGAGGGATTACGCCCTATTTTAAAGAATGAGTCTGTCATTCAAACCAAATCCATATGTTGTATAACAATAAAAAAGCGCGCATAAGCTTGTTTACACAATATACTCCATAAAGACTGACCTAACCTACTCTTAAGGGTCCGCAATCTGTAAATACAGACTTCTGCAAGTTTTTCTTCAGAGAAATTGCCTCTATTTGTGATACGGTTCAGCTTAACGGGGCTATCGGCGAAAACTACCCGAAGATCCCTTTAGCCTGAATCTCTTTTTCTTTAACGTGTGCAATAGATGGGGTGCGGCTCGTTGAGCCCCCTAAACGAAGCAAGCCCTGACTTTAACCAAGTCAGGGCCAATGGGCTATCATATATTCTCTTTTTTTAATGCATCAATAATGTTTTCCTTTTTTACTTTCACGCCAGAATATAACATGGCGGAACCGACAATGACAAATACGGCGACAATGACCGAAAGAATGCTCATCCAAGGGAGGGTGAACCCGTGGCTAAATTTGTTCGCAAATGCCCTATAGATCAGATACATCACGACGAAACTGACGGGGAGCCCGAAAAGCAGCGACTTGACCCCATAAAAAATACTTTCATAGTTCATCATTTTCGCAAAGCCTTTTGGGGTCATGCCAACGGATTTCAGCATCGCAAATTCTCGTTTTCGAAGGGATATACCCGTTGAGATCGTATTAAAAATGTTCGCAATGGAAATCGCTGAAATCAATACGATAAAACCATAAGAAAAGACGGACATCAATAGAATCTGTTGTTCTTCGCTTTTTCTGGATTGATATGAATTGTTGGCATTCAGATTGGTCTCATGCATCTCTTCGATTTCCTGCTGCGTTTTCATCGGTTCCGTACTTTTCAAATGGAGGTATGTCTGAACGTTAGCCATGTCCTCGTCGTCTGCCAGTCGATTCATGACGCGTTCCGAAACGATGATATTTAACCCGCCTAATCCTGTCGTGTTCATCCCCATAGGAGCTTGATCCGTCAATGCAGCAACGGTCACTTTATTTATTTTCGTTTTTCCCCCATTTTCTTTATAGATATTCGTTAATTCGATGCTTTGGCCAACGTTCGTATACATGGCCTTCGTCTGGACATATTTTCCCGTACCCATATCTTTGTAATGGATCGTATCCATCACGATCGCGGCGGGATGATCCGGATCCGTAAGCTGTTCGTAATCTGCGCCGACCGCTTTGGCATAGGCTTGCAGACTCGAATCGTTCAATGCATGGATCTTAATATCGTAAGGATATTTTCCGTCTTGCAGTAAACTCTTATCCTTCTTAATCTTCTCTTGCAATTCATCGGCGATGAACGCTTCATCGACCCAAGCGTTCTTATACAACTCGTGAATCACGTTGTATTCCTTTACGCCATCCAGGGATACAATCGATTGTATCAACCGGTCGTCTATTCTTTTTCCATTGCTGTACGATACTTCAATATCGAAATTGACGCCTTCCTGCGACAGATCCAGGGATTGTTTCATGGCGGTGGTAAAAAACGATACCGTTAAAAACAAAACGATGCTGATGACGAGCGAAAATACGATGGCATGATATCTCCGTTTGTTCCTTTTTAAATTTTTTAGCCCGATTTCCGCTTCGATGCCGAAGAGCTTGCGAATGAACTTTGACGTTTTTACAGCTTTGACCGTAAGCTTTAAGTCGGTTGTTTGGCGAATCGCGTCCATGGCGGATACCTTGGATGCTCTGATCGCCGGGAGATACGTCGAAATGAAAATCGTCAACATCGAGACAACACAGACAATCAAGAGCGATAACGGCGTGACGACGAGCATCAGCTGTTCATTGGTCCATAATGCCCCTTGAATCATGGCGTTCATGAACCAAAAGGTGATCCCAATCCCGGCAAGACCGCATAGGATGCCAATGGGAATGCCGATCAAGCCAATGACGACTCCTTCAAAAAGCACTGAATTTCTCTTCTGCCTTTTCGTAGCCCCCACGCTCGCGAGCATCCCTAAATGGCGGGAACGTTCCGAGACGGATATCGCAAAAGCATTATAGATGAGCGAAACCGAGCCGATCATAATGACCGCCATCAGGATCACCGATAAGGAGTACATCATGCTGTACGAGGCTTTGCTATTGGACAAGCCGTAATAATGAAGCAAATCGTTATTATATTGGACCGTCTCGATATGGTTCCTCTTAGCCAAATTTTCCGCATGAGCGAACAAGGACGGATTGACTTTCTGCAAGACCACCGCCGCATTGACTCGATCGTTTGCACCGATGATGTTTTCATCGATATAGCTAATGATCGTATAGCCCGGGGCCCAAGCTGTTTCCCATACGGGACGCTTGATGAAGCCCACCACCGTATAATCCCTTGTCTTTATATGCTGCAACGTTTCGGTCAATGTGCCGTCTTCCCTACGCAGCGGTTCGGTCTGATCCAGGGGATGATCACCCCCTTGCTCGAATCGTTCGCCTACACGAAGGGTTAGACGATCGCCGATTTCACACTTCACTTTGGCGTTCGTTGCAACGGCTTCGGACATAACGACTTCTTTGTCCGTTTGCGGAAGACGCCCCTTGCTTAATTCAATTGGAAATTGAGCGAAACCTTGTGTATCATATTCCTTGATGAACAAGTACGGCTTATTGGGATTCTGTCCCCCTTCTAATGGGGCATAGCCAAGATCTCTTGTGATCGCAACAGTTTTGGCTGCGTCATCGCCCTGTATCACCGCGAGCTGTTCTTTGGTTACATCTTGATATTGGACATGCCACTCCCCTGTATCCGCAATGGCTTGCCTGATCATTAAATCCGAAAAGGAAAAAACAAGCGTAGCGACAGCGGTCACCATGGCAACCGAAATGATGACGCCGATGATGGTTACGAGCGTTCGTCTTTTGTTTTGCTTCAGATGCCGGATGGTTAGTGTATTGACAATGTTCATCGTCGGATCACCTCGTCTTTGGCAATCCTCCCGTCTTCAATCGAAATGATCCTGTCGGCTTGCAAGGCGATTCGTTCGTCATGCGTAATAACGATCAGCGTCTGATGATAGGTTTTATTCAACATTTTTAATAAGTCGACGATCTCGCTGCTATTCTTGCTGTCCAGATTCCCGGTCGGTTCGTCTGCCAGCATGATCGCAGGATTGCCGATGAGCGCTCTGCCGATCGAGACACGTTGCTGCTGTCCGCCGGATAACTGATTCGGCAGGTGGTTTAATCGATGCTGCAAATTCAACGTATGCACAAGGCCAGCTAATTGCTTTTGATCTACCTTTTGGTTATCCAGCAAGAGCGGCAGCGTAATATTCTCTTCCACCATCAGGACGGGAATCAGATTGAAAAACTGGTAGATCAGGCCGATTTGCCTGCGTCGAAAGATGGCCAGCTGCGTTTCGTTCAAGTCATACATGTCCGTATCCTGAACATAAACTTTACCGCCAGTCGGTCGATCCACGCCGCCCAGCATATGAAGGAGCGTCGATTTCCCCGATCCGGACGGGCCGACAATCGCGACGAATTCGCCTTTTTGGACCGAAAAAGAAACTTCGTCAAGCGCCTTCACCGCCGATTCGCCTGTGCCGTATATTTTAGACAGATGCTCAATTTTTAAAATTTCCATTGCCATACCTCCTTCCCTTGATGCTCAGTTCCAGAAATATATCATCTCTCTAAATCCAACATCCCATAGGGTTTCATTTCCCTCAATGGTTATCGTAAGCTCATTTGCCTGTGGGAGGAAAATTTCGGTCATATCCGGCTCATGGCGTTGATCTTCTGCAGATGCGGACAGGAACTCATGTCCATCGACGGTAAGCTTGATGCTGCCTTGGAAATCCTTTTGATCGGGAATTCCATAATTTAAGGAGAAATACAACTCCTCTTTATTGCCTAACGTATACGTGTACGTTTCCTTCTTTTTACCTTCAATGCTATACACATTATATTTGGGTTCCACGTCTTGACCGCCCATCTTAAGACTGGACCGTTTGGTTCCCGTTAATGGATTCCCGGTACTATCCTTCAATTCGTTTATCGCCACAAAGGGGCCAAGTTCTTTGGTGAACACTTGGTCAAGCATCCCGAAGACCCCCCACACCCCGAGCATCAAGACAACACTGGAAATACCCATAGTAGCAGTATTTCTCCAGTTGTTTTTTGTACGAAAGCCAAGTTTGTACGCCCCGAATCCGACGGCTGCACCCAATGAGTTCTGTATGACGTCGTTAATGTCAAAGCTGCCGAGGAAAGTTAGTGCCTGAATAGTCTCCAGCACGAGAATGGACAGGATGAACAAAGTCATGAAGCGAACAAAGTTGGTTCGATATAACAACGGAATCAATATACCAAAAGGGATGAAGGCTGCGATGTTCGCGAAATCCACAAAATCCATCAGCGTAGGATGTAGAAGATCGGATAGACCTGGCAGCCTAAAAAAGCTATCCGGCAAAAAAATAAAGGTGTACTCGGTGATTTGATCTACCTTACCTACTCTGCCGAAAGCGAAAAACAAAAAATAAAGAATCAAAAGGGTATAGAATATCGTGATTGCAAAAATAATCTTACGCTGTTGCTTCAAATGCATTGTCTTACCTCCATCGTTCATCTGATGAATATCATTTTATCTGTCTAAAATGACTTTCAAGTGACGATGGAGGTGACAATTCAGTCACTTACGGAGTGCCGCTAAATCACTTGCTTATAAAATTTAATCCGAAACTGCGTACCCTTCTCGCTGTCGCTCGTCACATCGATCACTCCGTTCTGGCTGGCAATGATGCTGTGAGCCATCGCAAGTCCTATGCCGATGCTCCCTTCGCCGGCGTTCTTTCCTTTGTAAAAACGTTTGAAAATATAAGGCAGATCTTCTTTCGGAATGCCTTTTCCGTTGTCAGCAATGACGATTTCCGTAAATAACGCGTTTTCGGAAAATCTGATGGCGATTGCTCCGCCTTCATGCGTGTGCTCCAGGCCGTTTTTCAAAATATTGATGACCGCTTCGGCAGTCCAATTGAAATCGCCGACAAAAGAGACGTCGTCATCGCCCGTGATGGAAACCGTTTGTCCCTTAATATCCATCGGAATCATAACCGGTTCTAATGCCTTTTGGATAAGGTTTTTCATGAGTATACGATCTTTTTTGAATTGGATGGTCTTCGCGTCAATTTTCGATAGCTTTAATAAGGATGAAACAAGCCAATCGATGCGTTCAAGCTGAATGCGAATATGATGGGTGAACTCCGTTCTTTTGGCAGGAGGCAGGTCAGGGGCGCTTAACAAATCGGCCATCACCGTCATGGAGGTGAGCGGCGTTTTGAGCTGATGCGATATATCGGATATGGCATCCGTCAGTTGAATTTTGTCCCGGTGCAATAACGATCGGTGCTCCGATAGCATGAGCGTCACTTTATAAATATCATTCTTTAAAATACTTAACTCGCCTTCTTGATTATCGCGAACGTCAAGGGAATCATTGCCGTTGCTAATTTCCCGCAAATAGACGGACAGCTTCTCTAGCTCGTGATATCTCCATCTCGTGAATAATAAACTGCTACCAATAAGCAGAATGGATAGAATGGTAACGAACGCCGCCGCGACAGACGAAATGAAAGCAGCGACAACGATCGCCGTTAAGCTAATCGAGCCCATGATGAGCAATAAAATCTGAATTTCTCGATTACGCAGCATCTATTCACCGACCTTATAGCCTAAACCGCGTATCGTTTTGATCAAAATCGGGTTCCCTGGATCATCCTCCAGCTTTTCTCTCAGCCTTTTGATATAAACCGTTAACGTATTGTCGTTCACGAAGTCGCCGGCCACGTCCCAGATTTGCTCTAGAAGCTGATTCCTTGTGAGAACCTGTCCAATGTGGCTACCAAAGATCAGCAATAAGCGATACTCTAATGCGGTCAACCAAATTTCAGCGCCGTTTTTATACACTTTGCCTTCCAGCGTATTGATTCGGACATTGTCGATGTCTATGATCGCTCTGGTGTAGGACGGCTTCTGGTATCTCCGCAAGACGGACTTGATCCGGGAGAGCAGTTCACGAACTCGAAAAGGCTTTGTAATATAATCGTCGGCTCCCATGTCAAGCCCCATCACGACATTGACCTCATCGTCGATCACCGTTAAGAAGATAACCGGAATGTCTCGTCGCTCTTTCACCATCTTACACAATTCATAGCCGCTTCCGTCCGGAAGCTGTAAATCGAACAAGCATAAAGCGAACTGATCGATGTCTTCGGCGAGCACCTTTTGGGCTGAGGCGACATCATGGCAGAGAACGGTCGGAAAACCATCTTGCTGCAGCGAATATTCCAGACCCGATGCGATCGTTTTATCATCTTCGACTAATAAAATTTTCATATGCAGATCATCCTTACGATTGGATTTAAATTTATTATTCAAAAAAATTTCGCCGTCATTTATGGTATGGTTCACCGAGATTGATCTTAAACCTCCTACCCGTTAGCTTAATGAAGCATCGTCAGTCTAATACTTTATTTTCTCAGTCTAGAACTTTATTTTCTCCTTACAGCTAAAATCGATCAGGCTCTGGATCGCTTACGTTTGCATACACAGACTAGGATCTAAATCATCTTTCATTGAACTAGCTAGTGTAGCAGTGGTTAAGAAATATAGTTCAATTGATTAGGTCAACCAGAGATTTCTGGTTGGCCTTTTTTTCTATATGCTCTCATTGCCCTCCAATGACCATGTTAAAGCTGCTTGACGGAGCTTCTTACGATAAGCTCCGCAGGCAGCACGACTTTCCGCCACGGCCCGGAGGCGCTGCCACTCTGAATGCGGTCGATGAGCATTTGCATGCCGAGATAACCGAACTGGTAGGCTTGCTGGGCGACAACGGTCATAAACGGATTAATGTCCGCATAGGGGCCAAAATCGTCAAAGCATACGATGGAAATATCGTCTGGAATACGCAGGCCGCGCTGCTGGAGCAGGCGGATCAGCTCAATGGCAATGACGTTGTTTCCCGCAATGATAGCGGTCGGAAGCGGGTTTATGCTGTCGATCCAGGCATTCATGGCAGAAAGATCATTTTGCGGGCCAAAGCTGGTCTCGAATAAATATTCAGGCTCATATTTCAGTCCATTGAGCTGAAGTGCTTCTCTGTAGCCTTGCAAGCGAAGGCGGGCGCTTGAACTGGATAGCGAGCCGTTGACCATCATAATCCGCGTATGCCCCTGCTCCACAAGATGATCAACGAGCTGGCGGGCTCCTTCCTTGCTGTCCCCAAGGACGATGTCGCATTCAACACCTGGTACTTCGCGGTCAATAAGCACGAACGGAGTCTGATGCTGGAGCAGCGACTCCAGATTGGGCAGGGAAGGGTCGCCAGTCGGTGCCATCATCACGCCGTCAACCCGCGTTGTCAAAATCGTATGGATGTAATCCGATTCCTTCTCCAAATTTTCATCGCTGTTGCCGAACAGCAGCTTGTAGCCATTTTTCGTAGCGGCATCCTCTGCTCCCCGTGACAGTGTCGTATAAAACGGATTCGTAATATCGGCAATAAGCAAAAACAGCAAGCGGGTATGCTGGAGCACCAGGCTTCTCGCCATCTGGTTCGGCACATAGTGCATTTCCTCCATCACTTTCTTTACCTTTGCCCGCGTCTTGTCGCTTATTCTGCCTGTGTTATTGATAACTCGCGATACGGTCATCGCCGAAACCCCGGATCGCTGAGCGATATCGTAAATCGTAACCATGCGGCTTGCTCCTTATCTATTACATCCCAATCGTTTTGTATTCTACCATCTTACAAAAGAGAGCCATTGACAGCAACCCTCAAGCTTGATAAATTAGAGTTATCGGTAACTCTATACTAACGCAATCAGCTGGTTATGCAATTTATTTTATATTGGAGGGATAGTAGTGACACAAGAAAAGCATCGTTTTGAAAGCGGTTTCCCTAAAATAGGTATTCGTCCTACGATCGATGGACGCCGTAAGGGCGTTCGCGAATCGCTCGAAGAACAGACGATGAATATGGCAAAATCGGTAGCAGCGCTCATTGGCGAGCATTTGCGTTATCCGAACGGCGAGCCGGTTGAATGCGTCATTGCGGACAGCTGTATCGGTGGTGTAGCGGAAGCGGCAGCTTGCGCGGAGAAATTTTCCCGCGAGCGCGTAGGCGTGTCTATCACGGTAACGCCATGCTGGTGTTATGGCACCGAGACGATGGATATGGACCCGTCCATTCCGAAAGCGGTATGGGGCTTTAACGGCACAGAACGTCCAGGTGCCGTATATTTGGCTGCTGTACTGTCCGGCTATGCACAGAAGGGCCTTCCGGCATTCGGCATTTATGGCGAAGAAGTACAGGACTCCGGTGATACGAGCATTCCTGAAGACGTGAAGGGCAAGCTGCTGGGCTTCGCGAAAGCGGGTCTTGTTGTAGCTTACATGCGTGGCAAATCGTATTTGTCGATGGGCTCCGTATCGATGGGAATCGCGGGCTCGATCGTGAACGATGCTTTTTTCCAGGAATATTTGGGCATGCGTACCGAGTATGTGGACATGTCGGAGTTCGTTCGCCGCTTCGAAGAGCAAATTTACGATGGTGAAGAATTTGCCCGCGCGCTTGCATGGGTGAAGGAAAACTGCCCAGAAGGCGCAGACAACAATCCGGCGCAAATCCAGACCTCCAGAGAGCAGAAGGACAAGGATTGGGAAACCGTTGTGAAAATGACGATGATTGCCCGTGATCTGATGGTCGGCAACCCGCGTCTTGCAGAGCTTGGCTTCGGGGAAGAGGCGATGGGTCACAATGCGATCGTATCCGGCTTCCAGGGGCAGCGCCAATGGACGGATCATTTTCCAAACGGCGATTTCATGGAAACGCTGCTTAACTCCTCGTTCGACTGGAACGGCATTCGTGCACCTTACACGGTAGCAACGGAAAATGACAGCTTGAACGGCGTAGCGATGCTGTTCGGTAATTTGCTGACGAATACGGCGCAAATTTTTGCCGATGTTCGGACGTATTGGAGTCCTGATTCGGTTGAACGCGTAACGGGACATAAGCTGGAAGGCCATGCAGCGGGCGGCATTTTGCACCTGATCAACTCCGGTTCAGCGACGCTTGACGGAACAGGCGAGCAGCAGCTGGATGGCAAGCCGGCTTTGAAGCCGCATTGGGAAATTTCTGAGCAGGAGGCAGATGCCTGCCTAAAAGCAACCTCGTGGCGTCCGGCATCGGTCGAGTATTTCCGCGGCGGCGGCTATTCCTCCGACTATTTGACACGCGGCGGCATGCCGATGACGATGTCCCGGATCAATTTGGTGAAGGGCATTGGCCCCGTTCTGCAAATTGCCGAAGGTTATTCGGTTGATCTGCCAGAAGGCGTTCATGATGTGCTCGACAAACGGACAGATCCGACCTGGCCAACAACGTGGTTTGCTCCGATTTTGACAGGCAGCGGTGCATTCCGCAGCGTTTATGAAGTTATGGACCAATGGGGCGCGAATCATGGCTCTATCAGCTACGGGCATATTGGCGCAGATTTAATAACGCTTGCTTCGATGCTGCGTATTCCAGTTAATATGCACAATGTGGCAGAGGAAAAGCTATTCCGTCCACGCGCTTGGGGCCTATTCGGTACGAGCAATGCGGAAAGCGCAGATTACCGCGCATGCGACAACTTCGGGCCGTTATATAAATAATAAGAATTAAACAAGCTGCCGTTCCGATTATTTGGGGCGGCAGCTTCATGGGTTCAATAGGATGGAGGAGGAAGAGAGAAATGAGCAGCTTGGAAATTAGAGAGGAACTATGTAAATACGCAAAAAAGACGGTCGCGAACCGTTTGGTGGTTGGTCCAGGCGGCAACATTAGTGCGAAGCATGAGGGCAAAATGTATCTTTCCCCAAGCGGTTTTGCACTTGATGAAATTGAGCCGGAGCAGTGGGTAGAGGTCGATATTGAGACTGGAGCCGTAACGGATACGGGCTTCCGTCCATCGTCCGAGGTGCTGATGCATCTATATGCTTATCGTGCGAACCCGAATATCGGGGCCATCGTGCATACGCACCCGCCTTATTGCATCGCCTTTACACTTGTGGAGCAGGAGCTGCCGATTATGTTCCCCGATCAGGCAGCGCTTGTAGGCAAGACGGTGTATATTCCGTATGTACTGCCTACTACAGATAAGCTCGCTGATGCGCTTGTTGAGAAAGTGAATGCTGCGAGCTCGATTTTGCTAGGCAATCATGGACTCGTAACGACAGGGCGCAACCTGCGTGAAGCCTACTACCGGACGGAAGTTGTAGAGGAAAGCGCAAAAATCTTCCTGATCGCCAAAGCCATCAAGGAGCCAAAAGTGCTGACGAAAGAAGAATTTGAAGAAATCGCATCGCTGGAGAGCGAGGCATACCGCATCCAGCTGCTGCAAAAAATGCAGTAGCTTTGTGGTGAATCCGCAAGCAAAGGAGGAATGCAGGGATGGCAAATGCAGCGAAAACGGCGGCGACTGTGCTTGCCTTTGATCTCGGCGCGAGCAGCGGCAGGGCGTTAATCGGCAAGCTAGCTGCGAATGCAGAGGGCGGACGCAAGCTCGAGGTGACCGAGCTTCATCGTTTTCCAAACTATGCGGTACAAGTAGGACAGCATCTGCACTGGGATATTTTGCGACTGCTGCAGGAGATGAAGGTTGCCATTCGCAAAGCGTTCCAACAGGGCTATCATCCCTCCACCTTTGGCGTGGATACATGGGGAGTGGACTTTGGCCTGCTGGATTCGCATGGCGAGCTGCTGGGCAATCCGTATCATTACCGCGACCCGCAGACGGAAGGTTTGATCGAAGAGGTGGAGCAGCTGCTGAGCCGCGAGGAGCAATACCAGCAGGGCGGGCTCCAGTTCATGCCCTTTAATACGATTTATCAGCTGTATGCGATGAGCAAGGCAGGCTCGCCCAAGCTGGCGGCCGCCGAGACGCTGCTGCTGACACCGGATTTGCTCGTTTATTTTTTGACGGGCAAGAAGGTGTGCGAATTTACGATGGCGACTACGACGCAGCTGTTTCATCCAGAGCGGCAGCAGTGGAATGAGCCGCTCATGCAGCAGCTAGGCATTCCAGCGAAGCTGTTTCTGGAACCTATTCATCCGGGCTCACGCATTGGGCCGCTTACATCGGAAGTATGCGGGGAACTGGATGTGCCGCCGATCGAAGCGATTGCCGTAGGCACGCATGATACAGAATCGGCGGTTGCTGCTGTGCCGGCAGGAGAAGGGGCGTTTGCCTATTTGGTGTGCGGTACATGGTCGCTGCTTGGCACCGAGCTTGCGCGTCCGCTGCTTACGCCAGAAGCGATGGCGCTCGATTTTTCCAATGAAGGCGGAGTCGGCGGGACCTATCAGCTGCTCAAAAATATTATGGGCCTGTGGATTTTGCAGGAATGCCATCGCGAATGGGAATCGCAAGGACAAGAGCTGTCATTCGCGCAGCTTGCGGCTGAAGCGGAGCAGGCAGAGCCTTTCCGCAGCCTGATTCATCCGGATGATCTGCGTTTTTACAGCCCGTCCGGCATGATTCGGAATGTACAGCAATATTGCGAGGAGACAGGTCAGCCTGTACCGCAGTCTCGGGGCGAAATCGCGAGATGCATTCTCGAAAGCTTGGCGCTGAAATATCGTTATGCGCTAGAGCAGATGGAGCAGCTAACCGGGGAGGTATATTCCGGCCTGCATATGGTTGGCGGCGGTATACAGAACCGGCTCCTATGCCGCTTTACAGCAAATGCGATTGGGCGCTCGGTATGGGCAGGCCCGGTCGAAGCGAGCGCAATCGGCAATATGCTCGTTCAGCTCATCGCCCAAGGGGAATGTGCGGATTTGCAGGAGGCACGGCAGCTGTCGGCGGCATCGTTTGAGGTGGTCACCTATGAGGGGCCCGCGCCAACGGACAGGGAAGTATGGGGGCAGGCTTACGAAGCTTATCTGCGGTTAGCGGCTTTGCAGGTGAAGTCTTAATTTTAATCCTACTAAGGGAGTGTTTAAGGTGTTGCATGGCATATCCAAATTGATTTCACCTGAGCTTCTTAAAATATTAATGGAAATGGGCCACAGCGACGAAATCGTGCTGGCCGACGGCAATTTCCCCGTCATGAGTCACGCGCAGCGCGTTGTCCGGGCAGACGGCCACGGCATTCCTGAGCTGCTGGAAGCGATATTGCCGCTGTTTCCGCTGGACCAATATGTGGAGCGTCCGGCGGCGCTCATGCAGGTTGTTCCTGGCGATACGGTACAGACGCCAATCTGGGGGCAGTATCAGCTCATCATTGAGCAGCATACGCCCGTTCGCGAGAAACCGGAGGAAGTGGAACGCTTTGCTTTTTATGAGCGGGCGAAGAAGGCTTATGCGATTGTTGCAACTGGCGAGCAGGCGCTGTATGCGAATATTATTTTGAAAAAAGGCGTTATTAAATAGCCTATTCAAACGTTAAAAACGGCAAGGGAATGTTTCGTTACATTCTGAGCCGTTTTTTTGTTGGGAAATTAGCTATAATTAATGATGAATGGCCAATTATCTTTCTTGAGTCAGCATAGTTGAAGGGCAGGGGGCGAAATTATGATTGGAGAGAAGAAGGTTAAGCGGATTGAAAGTGTTCGTGGTCTTGTTCAAGAAATGCTCTTACATACAGGGGAGACTCTCTATAAAAAGAAAACCGGAGTACATCTTTACGGGGTATCAAATTTCGCTTCGATGCTTGCTATGAGAAGAGGACAAGATCCGGATATTGCCGGGGTAGCCGGGTTGCTTCACGGTTATTATTTGTATAAAACCGGAATTAAAGACTTCCCTGGTCCAAACAGTGCAGATGCGGTAAGACCTATACTGCGGAGCACGCAACTCTTTTCTGACGAAGAGCAGCAGGTCATTCTTCGATCGATCTTTTATCAAGAAGCTATACATCGAACGCAGGACCCATACGAGGAAATGATTAAAGATGCTATTTTATTGCAGATGTACTTTCAGAATACTGGTAACTATTCATCCAAGGCGGTTATACATAGACTGCAAAATGTATTTATTGAATTGGGGATTCCTAATGAGTATGCAGGGACGGAATCTAACGTCGACACGGAAACGATGGAGATTAATGCGGAAGACAGACGTCTTAGGCTGGCAGATTTTTCAGAAATTTTTGCAGGGCAAAATATTATTGGCATTCCGGAAGATGAACGCTACCGGGAAATTTGCAAGTATTGGCCGGACACTGATATCTATAAAGTGCTAGAAGGGAATTGGTGCGCTGCATTCGTTTACTACTGCTGTATGGCGGTGGGAATAAGACTGCCAATTCGATATCCGAATCGCATGTATCGATTAGCTGGGGTTGGCGCATGGTTGGATTGGGCACAATTGCCTGAAACGGGGTTTTTCTATCGTGATAAACAAGATGGATTTAATCCAGAACGTGGGGATATCGTTATTTTTGAGAAGCTTTTAAGCGATCACTCTCACGATCATATAGGAATTGTTATAGCTTGTGAGGACGACAGAATTTTGGTTGCAGAAGGTAACCAAGACAATAAAAACTGCTCTGGTGTTTTATATAGGGATAGAGACCATTGTATTTTCGGATATATCCGTATAGACAACGGTTATTGTTTTAATTTCGATGGGGAATATAAGCCTATCCGTTAATTTGAAATGTAGGGTCATTTAGTTATTCAACAAATAGTTAAGTTCAATATTCCAAATAAAGAGCCATCCCGTGAAGGATGGCTCTAAAACTTGTCGTTACAGACAGTGCGGAGAACCGTATCACAAATAGTGGTAAAGCGGAACTCACCAAAGGAGCGAACAGGTAATTGTCTATTGGCTCCTTTGGTTGGGAAGCTCATTCCCAAGTGAACTAGTTTGATCCATATAAGAGTTTAAAGACTTCATCGTTCCCAATAAGGCTCTCTGCCAGTTGAGCTAAACTGCACGGTATTGGTGTTAATAAAATTCATTTTGGGTGTATTAGGTGAATTTCCACATAAGTTGTACACTTCCCGCACTACTTGCCATCCTCTTTAGGTGTGACTAAAGAAACGAGTTCCGTCAATCTTCTTCCGTAACCATAGATTTCACATTTGGCTTAGCATTTAAGCCAAAATACATTATTTTTACGACGATACACAAAAGGGACAATACTACAAAAAGTAAACCGCTCCAAACGACTTCTCCTACTCCCAATCGTGATATAAACCAACCACCTATAGCCGCACCCATCGTGACGCCTAAGTTTGAAAAAGACACATATAAACTGTTAGCAAATTCTGGGGCTTCTGAAGCTTCCGATGTCAGCCAAATTTGACTTACAATAAGTCCACTCGTATGAACAGCTCCCCACACAATGATAATCCCACTTATGAGAATAAGGGGTGTTTCCACATAATAAAGAAGTAAATAGCATATTCCTAAAGCGATAGGATAAAGCAGCACTGTTTTCAACATACGATGGCTTAATAGCTTTCCAGCATACCAATTTCCTGCCACACCGCTAATTCCGAAAATCACAAGCATCACGCTAATAAGTTTCCCACTCATGTCAGACCTCTGTCCTAAATATTCCGCAAAATAACTATATACAGAAAACATAGCAGCAAATATGAAGCAAGCAGCACCGCTATTTAACCATAAAGCGGGTTTTCGTAATATCGCAAGCTGTCTTCCAAAAGAGGTTTTCTCCTTTCCCGACATGGCTGGAACCATTACTCCTATTCCAACACACGCAATGACATTCACAAGGGTAGAAAATAAAAATGAGGTACCAAGTGAAAATTGATTGGCAATGTAGGAAGTAAGCGGGATTCCGAGCACCATGCCCATGCTTACCCCAAGAAATACCTTTGCACTCGCCTTCGCGGCTTCCTCCTTTACTGATAATTCAGTGGCTAGTACAAAAGCAATGGAGAAATAAACCGGATGAAAGAAAGCTGGAATCATTCGGAGAGCCATAAGCATATAAAAATTCGGAGCAAAAACTGACATCAAATTGGAAGCGGCAAAAATAATCAGAATGCCAATCAATGTAGTTTTACGATTTAATCTTGACAGCAACAGCGTCATCCATGGACCAAAAAGGGCAATAATAAGTGCAAACGAACTAACAAGCATTCCAGCTAGTCCTGCGGTAACGTTATACTTCTCCATGACCATTGGCAAAATTCCGACTACACCAAGTTCGGTATTTATAATGCCAAATATACCTAGTGCAATAAAAAATAGTGGACTGATTCTGTTCATGATTCTTTTCTCCTTATAACACAATATTTTTCCTTATTTCTATATATCTATAATTATAGATATATAGAATCAAAAAATGAGCAGGTAACCCTATAATTGTGGCTACCTACATTTTATTCTTGATATAGTCGGCAAATTTACGAATGGTTTCTTCATTTCTCCGATAATAGGTCCACTGTCCAAATCGCCTTGATTCTAAAAGTTCAGCTTTCTTCATGATCATTAAATAGCTGGAAATCACCGATTGTGCCAATCCCGTTTTTTCCTGAATGCTTCCTACACAAATCCCTCCTTTAAAGTCAGCATCCGATGGTAAATACAATTGCGGTCCAAAATTTTCATCCGGCTTTTTTAACCATTCCAAAATTTTCACGCGGGTGTCATTAGACAAAGCTTTAAAGATCATCATGGTTTCCATAGCATCATTATATCTAATTATATAGATATGTCAATTCTTATATGCAATAATTTCAGTTCCGACGAATAGGTGATGAAAGGCTCGAATCGGACGCTCAGTGGCTAAGTAATTGTCCTAGTCACGTTGTCGAAGGCTGCGAACCAGTCGGTTGTGATGATGCTTCCGATGTAACCGTATTCAAAAGGACCTTGCAGATCGGTTTCATCTACGTGGGGCCAGCATTACAAGCATGCTTCAAGGTCTAGAGCAAAAAGGGTTCATCGAGCGTAAAATCCCGACCAATAATGAACGGCAAAAAAATATATACGTATTGCCAAAAGCGATTGAACTGATTGAAGACTTTCAAGACTTATTCCAAAAGGTGGAGGAAGAAATCGTTCAAGTCCTTACCGAGGAGGAGAAGCAAATCTTAAAGGAAATGTTGATTAAAATTAATGAACGCTTATAGTAGAGGAAAAGATCTACCCAACATTGAACTCTAACGTAGAACATTAGTTCAACAAACCAGCGGCTGTCTAGGACTTTATTTCCTTGTCCATAGATGCCGCTGTTTTTTTTCTCCTTCGCCCATTGACACCTAGGTAGATGTGGATTACCATTATCACAACATAATTCCAAGTTAACAAGTTGGTTAAGTTGTATTTTTTTCGAGGAGGCTCTCCCGGTGAATATTGAAAATATAGAAGCATTCGTCTATGTCATTTATTACGGCAGCTTCAATAAAGCAGCGGAAAGCCTGTTTCTCTCCCAGCCGTCTGTTACCGCGAGAATTCAGTCATTGGAGCGGGAGCTTGATTGCAAGCTGTTCGACCGTATGGGCAAGCAAATTCAGTTGACCGAGGAAGGCAAGCGGTTCCTCCCCTACGCCCAGCAAATTTTGCAGACGCTGGAAAAGGGGCGCAAGCAGCTGCATCAGAAGCAGGAGATGCCTGCCCAGTTGAGGCTTGGCTGTACCGTGTCAACGGCGAACTATTTGGTGCCGAGGCTGCTGCCAGCGCTGAAGGAGAAGCATCCCGGCATTCGCTTCAAGACGGTGACCGCCCCGACGGATGATATCGTGGAAAAGGTGCTGAACAAAGAGGTTGATATCGGCTTTGTCCGTCAAACGACCCATCCCGGCTTGCGCTCAGTTAAGCTGCTGGATGATGCCATTCGGCTGCATGTGTATGAGGGCCATCCTTTTCTGAAAGAGAAGCAGATTACGCTGAGGGCGATAGGCAACCAGCCGCTTGTGTTTTTTGAATGTGGGGCGCTGGACTGGGTAAGGCTTCAGCGGGTTTTTGAATCGCTCAATGAACCGCCGGAAATGTCCTGCCACACGGATAATTTGGAAACCGCGAAGCGGCTCGTGCTGCAAAAGCTGGGGATCTGCTTCCTGCCAAGTCTGTCTGCCTATGACGAGGTTCAGGCTGGCCAGCTTTTCCCGATTACGATTCCGGAAGTGGAGGGCCTGTCGCTCGATACGAACCTGATTATGCTTAACGGGGAGAGCAGCCCTTTTTTCGAAAGCTTGGTGAAGCTTGTCAAAGCGCTGCCCTTCGTCAGCGGAACATAAAACGTAAAACGAGCGAATGCGATAACTTGAACAGCTGCTATAATGCCGACCTATCGAATGTTTAGATAAGAGAATAGAAAAACCCTATTATTCGGGGCATTGACGGTTTGCTGGGCGGATGATAAATTAGTGACAGAACAATTCTTACTTAGTAGGTAGGAATTATAGGTATTATAAAAATGAACATGACATGGGGGAACGATTTTTATGAAAAAAAGAACTTTTTTAGCTACGCTGCTTGTCCTGGCCTTTACGCTGACAGGGTGCGGTGCTGCAAATAATGGCGCGAATGAAACAGCGAACAGCGGTGCAGGAGCAAGTGCGAGCCCGGCTCAGGAAGTGAAGAAAATTATTGTCGGCACGGGCACCCAGTTCCCGAATGTATGCTTTATCGATGAGGATGGCAAGCTGACAGGCTTCGACGTTGAGCTGGTTAGAGAGCTGGATAAGCGCCTGCCGGAATATGAGTTTGAGTTCCAAACGCAAGAATTTTCAAGCTTGCTGCTAAGCCTGGAGACGAAAAAAATCGATTTTGTCGCTCACCAAATGGAGAAAAACCCGGAGCGTGAAGCTAAATTCCTTTTTAATAAAGAGCCGTACAGCATTTTCCTTTCGAAAATAGCGGTTTATAGAGACAATACGACGATTAAATCGATCGACGATTTGACAGGCAAAAAAATATTTACATCGCCAACGAGCAACCAGGCCTTTTTCCTAGAGCAATACAACAAGGACCATAACAATCCATATGAAATTGTTTACTCCAGCGGCGCAGCCAACGACCGTATTGCTTTGCTCAAAAGCGGCCGCATAGATGCAACGCTTGCTACCGATTTCTCGCTTCCCTTCTATCCTGACACAGATGGCAATCCTGCGATGAAGACAGTAGGCGATCCGCTCATTCAATCCGATGTGCTGTTCGTGCTTCGGAAAGACAGCCAGGAGCTGGCTGACAAACTGGATGCGTCGATTAAAGAGGTTAAAGATGACGGAACGCTTTCGAAGCTTAGCGTAGAGTGGCTTGGCGAAGATTACACAAAACCGCTTGATGAAGTTGTAAAAAAATAAATGGTGCTACTAACTTGCTGGTCAAGGGTGTAAGACGGAGGGAAACCTATGGGCAGAAAATTTGATATTCATTACTTGCTGGATTTCTTACCCAAATTGCTGTCTTACCTGCATATTACCTTGTTTATTGTGGCTGCATCCATTTTGCTGGGGCTCGTGGTTGGTTTTATAATCGCGCTGCCCCGGCTTTACAAAATTCCCGTATTGCAGCGGGCTTCGCAGGTGTATGTATCCTTTTTCCGTGGAACGCCGATATTGATTCAGCTCTTTCTCATTTATTACGGCCTCCCGGAATTGCTCAAGCTGGTTCATATTGATGTATCGCGGGCCAATGTGCTCGTTTTCGTTATTTTGGCTTATGCCCTCCATAGTGGCGCTTTTATTTCCGAAGCTATTCGGGCAGCGGTCAATGGGGTGGATCGTGGGCAGGTAGAGGCGGCCTATGCCATTGGTATGAGTGGCTATCAGGCGTTTACCCGTATTGTGCTGCCGCAGGCGCTGGCGATATCGATCCCCATTTTGGCAAACCTCGTCATTGGCAACTTGAAGGATACGTCGCTGGCGTTTACGCTGGGCGCCATGGAAATGACGGGCAAGTCGCAAACACTCGCCTCGGCGACCCAGCATTTTATTGAAACCTACATTGCCTTGTCGCTCATTTATTTTGTTATCAGCACCATTTTGGAGCGGACCTTCCATTATTTGGAGCGCAGGCTGCTGCGTCATGAGAAACAAGTGGCCGAACCGGCGGTACGTTATGGAAAAAGAAGGCTGTGGAAGCGAACGCTTATCACGCGCCTGGAGAAAGGAGGCTGAGCCTGATGTCACTAGACCCTGGATTTATATGGACGGCCTTTCTCAGCTTGTTCAAGGCGCTGCCGAATACGCTTTATATTACGATCGTCTCGGTGTTCGTCGGTTTCATTATTGGCACAGCGATAGCTCTCATTCGTATTTATCGGATTCCCGTTCTATACCCGCTGGCTAGCGCATATGTGTTGTTCATTCGTGGCACTCCGATGCTCATGCATTTGCTGCTGATCTATTTCGGCCTTCCGATTATAATCGATGGGCTGGCGAGCGCACTGGGACTCGGCTTTAATTCAACGGTCATTCCGTTAATCGGGTTTGCTTATATTTCTTTCTCGATTACAGCAGGCGCCTATATGTCGGAGGTTGTACGCGCAGGCATACTTTCGGTGAACCGCGGACAGATGGAGGCCGCCTATTCCATTGGCATGACGACGCCGCAGGCGCTGCGTCGTATTGTACTGCCGCAGGCGCTTGCCGTCTGCTTGCCGAATTTATCCAACAATTTGATTGGCATGCTGCACGGTTCGACGCTCGCTTTTACCGTATCTGTCGTTGAAATCAACGCCCAAGCGCAAATTGTCGCTGCCACAAACTGGAAATTTCTTGAAGCCTACATTGCAGCTGCGGTGCTGTTCTGGGGCATGACCATATTAATCGAGCAGGCGACAGCTTGGCTGGAGCGGAGAATTAATAAATACAATCGAGGTGGCGTAGCATGATTGAACTGAAGCAAATTTCCAAGTCGTTTGGGAAAAATCAGGTGCTTCAATCCATCGATTTGACGGTGGAAAAAGGCGAGGTCGTTGTCATTTTGGGCCCAAGCGGTTCGGGAAAAACAACCTTGCTGCGCTGCATCAATTATTTGGAGAAGCCCGATAATGGGCAAATCCGCATTGGCGATTTTAAGCTGGACTTCAAGACGGCAGGAAAAAAAGATATTCATAATCTGCGCCAGCGCTCTGCGATGGTGTTCCAGCATTACAATTTATTCAAGCATAAGACGGCGCTGGAAAACGTCATGGAAGGGCTGCTCATTGTACAAAAGCTGCCCAAAGATGAAGCGAGGCGGCGCAGCACGCAAATGCTGGAGAAGGTAGGCCTGGCGGCGAAGCTTGATGCTTACCCAAGCGAGCTGTCCGGTGGGCAGCAGCAGCGGGTGGGCATCGCCCGGGCGCTTGCATTGAACCCGGAAGTGATTTTGTTCGATGAGCCGACGTCGGCACTTGATCCGGAGCTTGTGGGCGAGGTGCTTGACGTCATTCGCAAAATCGCAGGAGAAGGCATTACGATGATCGTCGTCACGCATGAAATGGGCTTCGCCCGCGATGTGGCCAACCATGTCGTCTTTATGGACGGCGGTGTTATCGTCGAAGAAGGCAAGCCGAGCGAGCTGTTCGGCAAGCCGAAGGAAGAGAGAACGAAGCAGTTTCTGAAGCGAATCGCGCCGGAACCTAGCTATAGCATATAAACGAGCGTTACGAGGCAATCGACGATGGGAGAGAATGAAAATGGCGATTAAGCTTAGCATTTTAGACCAAAGCCCTGTTTTTCCAGGGAGCACCCCGGCAGAGGCTTTCCAAAATACACTTCAACTGGTGAAAAAGGCAGAGCAGCTCGGCTACAACCGCTTCTGGGTATCCGAGCATCATGACTCGGCGCAAGTTGCAGGCTCTTCGCCTGAGGTGCTGATTTCGTTTTTGCTTGCTCAAACAGAAAGTATTCGCATCGGCTCAGGCGGTATTATGCTTCAGCATTATAGTCCTTATAAAGTAGCGGAAAACTTTAATTTGCTGGCGACACTTGCTCCAGGGCGCGTAGATTTGGGCATCGGCCGTGCGCCGGGCGGGCTGCCGCGTTCTACGCAGGCTTTGCAGAAAGGCATTTCACAGGAGCAGTCGCTGCAGGATAAGCTGGTGGAATTAGAGCATTTTGTGCAAAATACATTGCCCGCGGATCATGCGCTGGCCGGACTGCAGGCTTCTCCTGTGCCGGAGCAGCCAGCCGAGATTTTTGTGCTTGGCGCGAGTGTAGCTAGTGCGAAGCTGGCAGCGGAAGCCGGTTATCCGTATGTGTTTGCGCAATTTATCAATAGCGATGCAGCTGTTGCGGAAGAGGCGCTAACCGCCTACCATGCGGAGTTCCGCTCGGATAAAGGCAAGCAGCCACAGGCGATTTTGGCGCTGTCGCTCATTGCAGCAAATACCGATGAGGAAGCCGCACTGCTGGCCTCTGACCATAAAAACGTCAAAATTCATTTGGAAAATGGCAAGACGCTGACGGTTGGAACGGCCCAGCAAGCGGAGGAATTCGGCAGACAATCGGGCCAGCATTATACGGTTGAAGTGAAGGAAGCCGAAATTACGAAGGGCTCGAAGGAGACCGTTCGCAAGCGGCTGCTGGAATGGCAGGAGAAGCATCACGTCAATGAGTTTATTATAACGACGGCGGTTAAGGATTTTGAAGCTCGAATTCGCTCCTATGAGCTGCTATCGGAAGCTTTCGCTGAGCTTGCTGTAGAAAGCTAGACCGTTTAGAGTGGTTATTGTGAAAGGTGAATAGTAGGGCAGGCAGCATGAATATGCTGGAGCAAAAGCACGAGGCGGGGAGGACTTGGCATGGCGGATACACAGGCGGCGGAGAGGACGCAGCAGCTGGGCGCAAAGCTGATCGAAATACGGCGCCAGCTGCACCAGCATCCCGAATTATCAAATGAAGAGTTCGCCACGACGAAGGCGATTCAAGAATGGCTTACGGAAGCGGGCATTCGCATCGTCGATTATGGACTAAAAACGGGTGTAGTCGCCGAAGTAGGCGGCAAACGCAGCGGGCCTGTACTAGCTTTGCGGGCCGATATTGATGCACTGCCGATTCAAGAGGAGACGGGGCTGTCTTATGCTTCGCAGGTTGCAGGAAAAATGCATGCCTGCGGGCATGATTATCATACCGCTTCTCTCATCGGTGCAGCTTTGCTGCTGAAGCAGCGCGAGGAGACGCTTGCGGGGACGGTACGCTTTATTTTTCAGCCTTCTGAGGAAAAGGCGACGGGCGCGCAAGCGGTCATTGCAAGCGGCGCGCTTGAAGGTGTTCAAGCGATTTATGGAATTCATAATAAGCCGGATCTGCCCGTCGGGACGATCGGCATTAAGCCGGGACCTATGATGGCAGCAGCCGATGGCTTTGTTGTTGAGGTGACAGGCAAAGGCAGCCATGCCGCTGTGCCGGAAGCAAGCATAGATCCGATTGTGACGGCGGCGCATATTGTGACGGCGCTGCAATCGATCGTCAGCCGCAATGTCAGCCCGCTGCTCAGCGCGGTCATAAGCGTGACGCGCATTCAAAGCGGCACCGCCTGGAATGTCATAGCGGAAAAGGCCGTCTTCGACGGGACGATTCGCACCTTTGACGAGCAGGTGAGGCAACGCGTGCTGGAGCGCTTCAAGCAGGTGGCGGAAAATGTAGCGGTAGCGTTTGGCGCAACTGCGGCGGTACGCTGGATTAAAGGGCCGCCAGCGGTTCAAAATGACGCTGCTTTAGTAGAAGCAGCAGTCGCAGCAGCTCACGATGCGTTGCTTAATGTCATAGAGCCGCTTCCGTCTTCTGCGGGCGAGGACTTTGCTTATTATCAGAAGCAAGTGCCGGGATTGTTTTTTTTCATGGGAACAGCGGGCCCGCAGGAATGGCATCATCCGGCTTTCGATGTTGATGAGCAGGCGCTGCCGCTGACCGCTGTTTATTTTGCCAATCTCGCGAGCCGTTATTTGGAAACGTTTGGCGAAGCAAATGAACAATAAACGAACGGAATGACAGAGGGGGCTCATAGTCGTCACCCTATAGATGAAGCGGTCAAAGCTCTTTTTTATACTATAATTCCGATAAAAATCATGCGAAAGGTGTGTATAGTGTGGCGAAAATCAAAGTTGAAGTTCGGGATGCGGTAGCGGAAGACCGCGAGGCGATTTTGCGTATCGTTGTAGCTGCTTATTCGCAGTACGAGGCTGTTATGTCGCCAGATCGCTGGTCCGATTATAAGGCGTCTATTATTGAATCGGTTGATAAGGAAGGACCTAAGGCGCGCATTATTGCGGAGGTGAATGGGGAAATCGTTGGCAGCGTGCTGCTGTTCACTTCTTCGGCTACCGCCTATGGGCGTCCAGAGCTGAAAATTGAGTCGCCGATTATCCGCTTGCTTGCGGTAGCGCCGGAGGCTCGCGGGCTTGGCGTTGCTACAGAGCTGATCAAGGAAAGCATTCGCCGCTCGCTGGCTCTCGGAGCTTCCACGCTGCATCTGCACACCTCTGATTTAATGGCATCGGCCATTAAGCTTTATGAGCGGCTTGGCTTTGAACGGGCAACGGACAAGGAAATGTACAATGGCAATGTTTTGGTGAAATGCTACAAGCTGCAGCTTCAGGAAACGGCATTATTGTCTTCATAAAATCCGGAGGAGGAATCGGTTATGGCTAAGCGGAAAAAAATCAAATTGGGTGCGATTGTTCATGGGGTTGGCGGTCACGTTGGGGCTTGGAGACATAAGGATGCCATTACGGATGCCAGCGTTAATTTTGAATTTTACAAGCAGCAGGCGCAGAAGGCGGAAGCAGGCAAGTTCGACCTTGTATTTATTGCCGATGGGCTCTACATTACCGAGCATTCGCTGCCTCATTTTTTGAATCGATTTGAGCCGCTGACGATCCTTTCCGCGCTCGCGGCGGTCACGTCGAAGATCGGCTTGGTCGGTACGCTGTCGACGTCCTACAGCGAGCCGTTCACCGTAGCCCGGCAGTTTGCTTCGCTCGATCATATTAGCGGTGGACGCGGCGGCTGGAATGTCGTAACTTCACCGCTTGAAGGCTCGGCGAAAAACTACAGCAAGGCGGATCATCCGACGCATCCGCAGCGCTACCGCATCGCCGAGGAATATTTGGAGGTGGCGCGCGGCCTCTGGGATTCGTGGGAAGATGATGCTTTTGTGCGGGATAAGGAGTCGGGTGTGTTTTTTGATCCGGAGAAGCTGCATCGTCTGGATCATAAAGGCGAGTTTTTCTCCGTGCAGGGGCCGCTTAATATTGCCCGCTCGAAGCAGGGCCATCCAGTTGTTTTTCAAGCGGGCTCCTCGGAGGATGGACGCAATTTGGCAGCGAAAAGCGCCGATGCGGTATTTACGGGGCATGAGTCTTTGGAGGAAGCGAAAGCTTTTTATCTCGATGTGAAAAATAGAGCGGCAGCGTACGGCCGATCAGCGGATGAAATTGGCATTTTCCCTGGCATTTCTCCGATTATCGGACACACGCAGGAAGAAGCAGACCGCAAATACGAGGAACTCGCTAGCCTCGTGTCGATTGATAAGGCGCTGCAATTTTTGGGCCGTTTCTTCGAGCATTTCGACTTCTCGCAGTTTCCGCTGGATGAGCCGTTCCCGGACATTGGCGATCTCGGCAGCAACAGCTTCCGCAGCGGTACGGACAAAATCAAGAGCAAAGCCCGGGAGCAGGGCTTGACGCTGCGTCAAGTTGCGCTAGGCGCAGCAACCCCGCGCACCGACTTTATCGGTACGCCGGAGAAAATCGCTGATTTAATTCAGCGTTGGCATGAGGAAGAGGGCGCCGACGGCTTCATTATCCATTCCTCTGTGCCTAAGGGGCTGGATGACTTTGTCGATCTAGTCGTACCGATTTTGCAGGAGCGGGGCGTCTACCGGACGGAGTATGAGCATGATACGCTGCGTGGCAATTTGGAGCTGCCGATTCCTGAAAACCGCTATGCCGCAAAAGCGCTAAGCGAAGCTTAAAACAGCGTTCCAAGAGAAAGCTGGAGCATATATGAATGAGTTGGCGAGCCTTCTTTCCTATAATGGGGAAAGAGGGCTTTTTCCACGCTTAAGGGGGATTTCAGTCCTTGCAAAAAACGGGAATAATGATAGAATTAAAGCGTTTACGCTAGGGGCATTGAAGCGAGATTAAGGAGGCATAGCATGTCCAGATTATTTCAAACGAATGTCATTCGAAAAGTAAGAGAACTCGGCGGTATGTGGGATTTTGTCACGGTTCCGGATGGTGAGATTCAGCTGGAAGCCTTGGAATATCGATATAAGCTGGCAGTACCCGGCTGCTGGGAGACGCATCCGGAGCTGCTGACATACAGCGGCAGAGGCGTTTACCGCACCAAGGTGACCGTGGAGAAACGGACGTCGCTTCGCCTTGTTTTTAAAGGCGTGAGCCATACAGCAAATGTATTTTTCGATGGGAAGCCGGTTGCCCGTCATTATAATGCGTATACGGCATTTGATGCCGTCATTCGCGATGTTGAAGCTGGTACACATGAGCTTGCCGTGCTCGTGGACAATTCTTTTAGCGAAGCATCGTCGCTTCACGTTCCTAACGACTATTATACATACGGCGGAATTATTCGTCCTGTCATGCTGGAGGAAATTCAGGAGCTGTTTGTTGAGCGTATATCATTCACCCCCTTGAAAATGTTATCTCCAGAAACAGAAACAGAAACAGAAATAGAATCCGAAACGGAAGCAGGCCAGCAGAGTGCTGGCAGCTGGCAGGTAGAAATTCGCGCTTACGTTCGCTATCCGTCGTTATCGAAGAAGCATACGCAGGTGCAGCTTGATGCTAAGCTGACGGCGACGATTGCAAGGCAGACGCTGGAGCTTGGCAGCGTAAGCTTGCAGCCGGGAGAGACGGCGAGTGTAGGCGGCGTTTTCAGCATTGATCAGGTGCAGTCTTGGTCGCATGAAAATCCGGCTTTATATTTGCTGCAGGTTTTGCTGCAAATCGAAGGTCAAGCGGCTCCTATTGATGATTTGGTGGAGCGCGTAGGCTTCCGTACGGTTACGACGGAGCGTGGACGCATTCAGCTGAACGGCGAGGATATCGTTCTTCAAGGATTTAATCGGCATGAGGATCATCCGTTGACGGGTTCATCTTTCCCGCTGCCGCTCATGGCACATGATTTACAGTTGATGCTTGATATGGGCTCCAACGCGGTGCGTACGAGCCATTATCCCAATGATGAGCGGTTTCTAGATTTATGCGATGAGCAGGGCGTGCTGATATGGGAAGAAAATCATGCCCGCGGCTTGTCGATTGAGCAAATGCGCAATCCGAATTTTATTTGGCAGTGTGAGCAGGTTAATCGCGAGATGGTGGAGCAGCATTTTAATCATCCATCGATTGTCATTTGGGCCATTCTGAATGAATGCGCCAGTGACTTGGAGGAAGGGCGCGTTCACTACAAACGGCAGCTGGAGCAAATTCGGGCACTTGATAACAGCAGGCCGCTAACGTTTGCCTCTCATCACCGCGAGAAGGAAATATGCTTTGATCTTGCGGACATTGTGTCCTGTAATTTATACCCAGGCTGGTACGGCGATGAAGATCCAGGCGAGCTGTGCGATGCGGCGCGAGGCTGGGCCGATGCCGCAGGCGGTGCGGGCAAGCCAATGATTATGAGCGAGTTCGGCGGCGACGGCCATTATGGCTTGCGCGACCCCAATCGGGTACGCGGTACGGAGGAGCGGCAGGCAGATATTATTGAAGCGAATTTGCAGGCGTACACGTCGCGAGAGTACATGTCCGGCATGTTCATCTGGCAATTTTGCGATTGCCGGGTAACCGAAGGAACGGGCTGGCTGCTCGCACGCGCCGGTACGCAGAACAGTAAAGGCATTGTAGACCGCTATCGCAGGCCGAAGCTGGCTTATGAGGTTGTGAAGAAGTATTTTCGAGGGAAAGCTAGCTTGTAAGGCAATTTGGACTTGTAAATATAATAATCATATAAGCGATGGGAATAACGGCGTGCTGCCGTTTGCTCCATCGTTTTTTTATTTCATCGCTGTGCAAGCCGCATTCAGCGGCGGCAGCATGAATAAAGGATAGACATGGAAATTCGCGAATGAGAAAATAAAGGGATTGCGACCTTAAATGCTGCCTAAGCCTTCATGCCGATATCTCGCTCGAAAAAATGGAAAGGAGGCAGCTGTATGAGCAGATTGAGGTGTGAAGGTCATAAGAGAGGCGAAGTTTTTGAAAAATACTTTCGGAGGATCATGCTGTTATGAAAAATAAAAGAATAGTGATTTTCAATGCTGCTGTACTTTTAATCCTGATCGCTTTTTTAGGCTTTGGCAATCGCAATGAGGCAGTGCAAGTTTCTGCGCCTGCTGAATCAGTACCAACTGCAACTTCAAATGCAATCTCGACAGCATCAAGCATTCAAGTCACGGAGAGCCTGGACAGGGCAGAAGATGCGTCTTACAAAAAAGAACTGATTAGTTTAACTAACCAGCGTGGTAAAAGTGCCTACACGGGCTCGCTTACAACATGGCCGGCGGACGGGAAGGTTTTGAGCATTTCGGTAGAAAACAAGGGAGACTCTACGATTTATTTGAGAATCAAACGTAATGAAGAGGAGCTTGTGATGTCTAAGCCTATCCGCAAAGGAGAACAAATTACGCATACCTTTGAACAATTAGAGGCTGATGGCATGAGCGGGGATTGGGGGATTTACGCTTATAGTAAAATTGGTGCGGATATGGATGTGAGTGTAAGGGCAGGGCGGCTCTAAAGCTCAGGCCTACAGCTGCTGCAAATCCTTCATCAACCACTCGTCTGATCCATCGCGAGATAAAAACCATACATGGGTAAAGCGGCCTTGCGGCTTATAAATCAGCTCCTTAGCACGCAAAATGTCGGACATGCCGAAGGCTGGGGAAGCATTTCGAATGATTAAGGCAATTGGATACGCGGTTGCGTAGTTGTTTATTTTCATTTCCTTCGTCTGGATGCGCTTGTTCAGCTCGGCGATCAGCATTTCGACAACCTCTTGATTAAGATTGCGCGATTGGGAGCGGCCTAGCAGCCTTTTCGCCTCTTCAGAATCATAGAACAGGTGAGTAATTTCTACGCCAATGATTTGATGGTTTCGATGCTGAAGCACGGCATCCGGGCGTTCGCGCTGATAGAGCAGCCGGAGCTTGTTGGCATAATTTTGGTTGTAGAGACGGATGAAAATGCGGACAGCCGTACGTTCCAGATCTCTTTTTTCTAGATAGCCCTGCAACTGAATTCTCCTATCTGCGTAGCCTTCCGAGCTGCTAAGCTTGTGCGGAACGGCTAAATTTGCGTTAAATGATCAATCATGATCTCCTAAGCTAAATAAGCAAGGATAGCACCAAGACCAGCAAGCGTGCATAGAATGCCGCCAAATCGTGTGGATAAAGGATACAGGCTTGAAGGCTCGGTACCGTCATTGGATTTCCAGCTTTCGGTGAGTGACCATGCTAGAGCAGGCCGTACGGCCAGTAATAAACCAAAGCAGATGAGTAAAATGCCGATAAAAAGCATGTGCTCGCTCCTCCTTCGGAAATAACTATCGTTCTATGATAACATGAATGATGGCCATAATTGTAATTGTTTAGTGAAAAAAAGCCTGCTCCTTCCGTGTCCGGATGGGGGCAGGCTTATATGTTTTAGGTTTGGCTTTATGAAACAGCTTTTACAGATAAACTGCTTTGCCCGTGCGAGCCGACTCATAAATGGCTTCCAAAATTTGCGACACGACATACGCTTGCTCTGGTGTAACGACCGGATCGGTGTCGTCCTCAATCGCTTTCAGCCACATTCTCATTTCCAGATCGGAGTCGCGGCCGGAATCTGCGCCGTCGAAGAAAGCTACGCCGCCGGATTTCAGCTCAATGTCCGTCGTGTAAAGACGGCTATGATTTTCGCCATTGATCCGCAGGCCGCCTTTCATATCAGCTCCGCCTTCTGTACCGGAGAGCGAGCATTTCGCTTCGTCAATATCCAGTGTGTTCAGCGCCCAGCTGGACTCAAGGGAGATAGTCGCGCCATTTTCCATGACGATCATACCGAAAGCGGAATCTTCAACGGTAAACTTGGCAGGGTCCCAAGGGCCCCAAGCGTTGGCTGCATTTTCACGCTGCGACAGCTTGTGGTAAGCCGTGCCGAGTACAACCTTCGGCTTGTAATTGTCCATCATCCACAGCGTCAAATCCAGTGCGTGTGTACCGATATCGATCAACGGACCGCCACCTTGTTTTTCTTCATCAAGGAATACGCCCCATGTTGGTACGGCGCGGCGACGAATCGCATGTGCTTTCGCGTAATACACTTCGCCCAGCTCGCCATTTGCACAAATTTTCTTCAGTTGCTGGCTGTCTGGACGAAAACGGTTATTGTAGCCGATCGTCAATTTTTTGCCAGTACGGCGCGCAGTTTCCATCATGAGCTTCGCATCAGCTGCTGTTTTCGCCATTGGCTTCTCGCACATGACATGCTTGCCAGCTTCCAGCGCAGCGATCGCGATGACCGCATGGGAATCATTTGGCGTACAGACGTGAACGATTTCAATGGTTTCGTCCTTTAACAGCTCAGTGTAGTCGGTGTATACGCGAGCGCCTTCCGCACCATACTTCGCGGCAGCCTCCTGAGCGCGATGCTCCTCGATGTCGCAGAAAGCGACGATTTGCACGTTTTTAATTGTGGTAAGGCTTGGCAAATGCTTGCCATTTGCGATACCGCCGCAGCCGATAATAGCAATACGATGAGTTTTAGACATAATAAAAAACCTCCTTGAATTTTGGGTTGCAGCGCTTCTGCGCATGCTTTAAATAACTTGTTAATTTGGATTTCCACCGCTGGAGCGGTCTAATTCAAAGAAATCTAATAGCAACAGCGATCGAAAACCAAATCTTTCACGCAGTGAAGCTGCCTTTCAACAGGCTTTTACGCAAACGGGGAAGGCAAAAAGATATCGACTTCCTTTTTCGTCTGAGCAGAACGGATAATGCCATCAATAACGGCTTGATTGCGAACGATTTGGCTGCCAGGAATAGGGGCCGGTCTGCCGTCGCGAACAGCTTCGGCAAAATCCCACACCTTGGCGTGGAATAGATCCGTTTGGTGCTGAATAACCGGAATCGGGCTTTCCGTATGATGTCCCTGTACATCATGGAACATCGTGATGGAGCCTACACTGCCATCGAATACGCCGCTCCAAGGGCCGGAGCCGGAAGGCGTAACCTTGAGCCCGGCATTGGTACCGAGAAAAAGGGCGGCGCCAAGCGAGTCCATATGCATCGCCCAAGAGATTTTGAAATTGAGCACAATGTCGCCTTCGAAACGAATCATCGCGACGCCGAAATCCTCGACATCAAACTTGTCCGCTTCCTTATGGTACAGCGGGTTCGTGCCAAAATGGTTAGACGTAAACGCCGATACCGTCAGCGGCTTCGGATAGCCGAGCGCATTCATCGCCATGTCGAGCGAGTAGCATCCAATGTCAGCCATTGCACCAGCTCCGGCAATGTCCTTGCGGATAAAGGTTCCGCCCGGCATGCCGCGGCGGCGTCCGCCGCCCGTTTCCACATAATATACTTTGCCCAGCTCGCCGGACGAGATGAGATCACGAATGATCGCCATATTCGGGTCATAGCGCGGCTGGAAGCCAATGTTGAGCATATAGCCTGTTTTGAGCGCTGTCTCTGCCATCGTCACCGCTTCTTCAAGCGTGACCGACATAGGTTTTTCTAGCATGACATGCTTGCCTGCATTCAGTGCATCAACCGTCGTTTGAAAATGGGCGACATTCGGCGTACAAATGCTGACGCCATCGAGCTCCGTGTCGAGCAGCTGCCGGTAGTCGTCATAAGCTTTCGCATGGGGCAGCTCCCAATGCTCGATGAATTGCCCGGCTCGGCCCGGAATAATATCGGCTACAGCCGCAACTTCTACGCCAAGCATTTGCTTGTAGGCTTTGGCATGGGCGCCTGCGATGCCGCCGCTGCCGATAATTCCGATTTTTAGCGTCTTGGACATTGCGATTATCATCCTTTACTACATGATGGACAGCTGCTGCGCGCGGTATTCGGAAGGGGTCATATCAAAACGTTTGCGAAACACCGCATGCAAATAGTTGGCATTGGCAAATCCAGCTTGCTGGGCGATTTTTTCAATCGACTGCGTGCTTTCGGCAAGCGCATGGCATACCGCCTTGAGGCGCATGTTTTCGAGTGTGGCACTGAATGACTGACCGTCCCCAGCCTCCTTGAACACCCGCTGAATATGCCGCGAGCTTAAATTCAGCTTGTCGGCTACATCCTCAAGCGTGACCTCGCCGGAGTAGTTGGCCTGCATATATTCCATAGCGAGACGGTAGCGGTAAGCCTTCATATCGCGAGTGGGTAAGTGGGCCTGTTCCGGCTCCTTCACCGTATCATAAGCGCGCACCGCCCGCAGCAATATTTGAATGACATTTTGTCTGATCGTCGTATAGCTGCCCGTATAATGCCGCGAGCAGGCTTCATAAGCTTCCAGAAACAAAGGCATAGCCTGATGCACATCTTCTGCCGGAAACAGGGGCAGCGTGCGTAGCTTGCTGATGCAATCATCCGCCTCGGCAACTTCCCAGTCATCCGCTTCCGTAACAGTCGGAGGGCCAGGCTGCAATCTGCGATCGATAATATCGACATGCAGGCATAGCTCATCCATAATGTCATCCGGACTTGCCTCCTGATAATGAAGCACATCAGGTCCCGTCAAATAAAACATGCCTTCGTTCAGCGCATACGGCATATCGACTAGAATAACGGTCCCCTTGCCTTGCGGAATAAAATGAAACTCGAACTCGGCATGCTTGTGAAAGTTGACGATTTTGCCGGGAAGAAACTGGGTCAGGTGAAAACGAAGCACATGAATATCGTAATAACCCCAGCGGATGCGAAGATCAAGCCTCTCGAGCGCATCCTGACGCTCACGCATCACTTCGTATGGAAAAGGTTGCAATCGCGCCAAACCTCCCTTCAAGCCGTTATTGCTGAAAAATAATCCGGTAGTCTATTATTGCGCCAGCTCATCGATACGAATCGATTTTCCTTCGCGCACGGAGCGGTTCGCCGCTTCAACCAGCTTCGTTAATTCAACCGCAAGCCGTACATTTTCCTCAGCTTCTGTATTACTTACAATATGATCGGCAAATTGGTTGAAAGCGCCTGGGCGCGAGTCTGGCAGCGCCTGCTCCTGCCATTCCTTCGCAGCATCCTCGCCATTCAAGTTCGTCCGCAGCAGCAGGCGGTCATCCGGTGTGCCATACATCAGCGTGCCTTGCGTACCGTGAATTTCGATGGTGAAAGGCGAAAATGCGTTGACGAAGCCCGCTTCAACGATGCCGACTGCGCCGGATGCTGTTTTAAGCAGCACGACTGCATTATCTTCTACTTCTTTTCCCGTTACATAGCCGTATTGGGCAGATGCTTCAACAGGCTGCTCACCGAGGAACAGGCGAGTCAAATACATCGGATGGCAGCCCAGATCAATCAAAGCGCCGCCGCCACATTGCTCCAAATTGTAAAAATGCTCAGGCAGCCAGTTTTTCGTAGCGCCATCATGCGACAATCTAACCCGAACAAGCGTTACTTTGCCAAGTAGACCTTGCGCTAAAATGTCCTGAATCGCCAGCGTGTAGCCTGCATTCAGCCTTGGAAGGGAAACGGTAAGCTTCACATTATTAGCAGACACCGCTTCGATAACTTCATTAACTTCTTTAAGAGTAGGAGCGATAACCTTCTCCGTAAAAATATGCTTGCCAGCGCGGGCTGCCGCAATGATAACGTCGCGGTGGATGTTGGACGGAGCGTCTACGATAACCGCATCAATGTCGCTTGCGAGCATCTCATCCAAATTGCTGTAGAAGGGAACGCCGAGCTTATCAGCAGCCTCTTGGCCGCGCTCTGGAAGCTCATCCCAAACCGCTGTAATTTCTGTACCTGGATGCGCCTGCGCTTCCTTCGTATAATCCCAAGCATGTACATGCCAGTAGCTAATTTTACCAATTTTAATCATCTCATCACTTCTCCCAACCTAGTATACAAAATTGAGACATCACAGTAAATTTATCATAGAGATTTCAAATTTATTAGTCTAATTAAGTGACTTTGTGTGTATAAGATTACGACGTATTTTTTTTCGTTAACCTTATGAAATAATGATGTCAAAAAGTATCCCTTAACACATGCTAGAAACGGAATATTTTTATTTTATATAGGGATCATTGCTTTAGAAAAATATCATTTGTATGATTAAGGAAGTTATGTGAGAGGGGTAAATGAGGAAATGAGTGAAGGAGTTAGTGTGGTCAAAAGATTAAAAGATTATTTTGGAAAAGGAAAAACTAACCTTTCTAAACTTGGTTTCTTTATTTTGTTTAGCACATCGATATCATATGCGGTCCTCTTATGCATCCGCTTAGCGTTTAAACCCATATTAAATACCACCCCAACAAATCACGTTATCCAGCTTGTTGTCATTATGTACGCAGCCATTTGGTTAGCCATTGTTTATTTTGAATTTAAGCAGCATGTCAGCCTATTTTTATTCAAAACTATACGTCGGAAACTGCTGCCGGCAGTGTTAATCTCAATCATCTTGGATTATGGATTTAATGATCAGAACAGACTATTTTCCGGGGGAGTTTGGTCTGATCTATATGATGTGAATGTAATAGCCATTTCTTTATATGCAATCATTTTGACGATCAAAAAGCTGCTTGCTAAAAAAGGTGAGCCCGAGACTGATGCTGCAGACAAAGCACGGAAGTACCAATTTCATTCTAGTCCATCATTAGGCATTGATGGAACTGACAGCTTGGGTCGTGAGAAGTTTGCGAAAGATTTGGCAGCGATCCTCATAGATCGTATGGCTATTCCTACGGATCATGCTTTGACTATTGGGCTATATGGGCCGTGGGGGTCAGGAAAATCCTCTATTTTTGATTTGATTGAAAAGCAGCATATTAGTAAAGAGAAGATTATTCGTTTCCATCCTTGGTATATGGGGAAGGATCAAAACAATATCATTCCTGAGTTTTTAAAGCTGTTAATATCGCATCTGGAAAATCATCAATCTAATTCCCAGCAGAAGCTTATTTATGGGTTAAAGAAGTATTCGAAATTCTTGACAACTATCAGCATAAGACCGCCGGGGTTTATTGTGAATTTTAAAGATTATATGAGCAATCCTGAATTTTCCAAGGATTTTGAAGATGCTCAAGGTATGAGGGAGCATATTATTGATTTACTGAAAACAGCTCGTATACCTATGGTCGTCTTCATAGACGATATAGACCGTCTGGACAATAAGGAAATTCAAATGATCTTTAAATTAGTGCGGCTTATTGCCGATTTTCCTAATATCACCTATGTTCTTGCTATGGATGAGAAGCATGTAGCGAAATCGTTATCCCAGCTCTATTCTAAAGACTATGAGGAAAAGGTAGGGCTTGAATACATTTCAAAGTTTATTCATGTGCCGCTTTACTTGCCAAGAGTTGATTCCTACCTGATGATTAAAGCTTTTAAAACATCAATGATGAAGATTATAAACGATTTTAAAATTGAAGTTGAAAATGATTACATCGATTATTTGGATGAACTTGCTAATCACTTTCAATTCACGCCAAGGAATATGGAGAGGGTTGCGAATATCGCGATGGTTCATATGCCCATGTTAAAAAAAGAAACGAACCCGAAGGATCTTCTAGCCTTATTAGCGATTAAGATTGATAATCCTGAATTATTTGCGTTTATTTATAAACACTCAAGTCTATTCCTCGGAGGGCAAAGAGACGAAGCAGTTCCCAAAGAACAACTGGAAAAGCTAAACGTACAATTTCCAACTCATATTTCCTTATTGACCAAGTTATTTCCCGTTCTCGGGGGTTCAAGTGTAAATAAATTATTGTCGAACAAAAATAAACTAATTTGCTCTTCTGTACATTTCGATACTTATTTTCAATATGCTGTGCCTTCTTTAAAAGTGTCCAACGAGCAGCTTCAGAAATTTTATACTGCGATTTTGGACAGCGATGAAGAGGGGGGAAAGGTATATGGAGAGCTTGTCACTGATTTGAATCGTGAAGAGTTTTATCATCAATTGTGGCTGGATATAGCTCCAGAGCAGGTCGAGAAGAACATGAAAGTATTGAAATTTGTACTTGATTGGCATCAAGATTTTACGAAATTTACTAAGCAGATGAAAATTTTTATAGTTGAAATATTTAAAGTATTAATAAGGGAAGATAATGATAATGATAATGATGAAGTTGTCTCTGTTTTATCTGCTCATAATGATGATCTGTTGATTGCCTCACAATTAAATAATATTGGTAGTAAAAAGGGGGAATGGGCGGAAAACTATATTTCTGCTCATATGGATCTTTCGAAATTAATGGCCTATCCAGATGATGTGGCCCAAATTACGTTCAACACTTGGGCATTTAATAAAGATAAGGATGATGAGAACATTCGTAAAATGGTCTCCGATTGGACTGCTAAACATGGAATATGGAAGATCGTTAGAATGAAAATGACAAATCCCCTTGAAGATTACAGTTTAGCATTCTGCAATTTTGCAAATTTATTATCCATCTTGCCGATAGAAGAAATTGAAGAAGCTGTTAAGATTGTAGGAGAAATAACATCAGAACATGATTTTAAAAGTGCCCTAAAGGCTGGGGAATTCAGTAAAGAACAAATTGAATTAGCTTATCTACAAAGTACTGGCTACACAGATGCATTAAGAGAACTTTATAATAATCAAAATGCGATTTGGAGTAATACTTTTATAACAGCTGTTGAACAGCTCTGCCAATATGGCAGTCTAGAGAAGATTTCTGAAATTAAAGAAGAGTGGACAAAGTACAAGACACGGTTTTAATACGACTCAAAATAAAGCAAAATCGTGCTAGACTGGACAAATAAAGCAAAAAGCAGCACCACTGGGCGTATGAGAAGTGTAGTGTTGCTGCTTTTTTATTAGGATAATTGCTATTACAAATGCTTGCGATAATCCCGCGGCGAAAGGCGCGTTATTTTTTTGAACGTTTTGCCGAAGTGGGAGAAGTTGTCGAAGCCGGTGGCGGCGGCAATCTCAGTGATCGACTGATCGGTTTCGCGCAGCAGGCGCTGGGCTTCTTTGATGCGGGTAATCGTCAAGTAGGTGGAGAAGGAAAATCCGGTAATTTCCTTAAAGATGCGGCTTAAATAATAGGAGCTGATATAAAATTGCTCGGCAATGGCGCTCAGCCTAATCTCTTCGCTGAAGTGGTGGTTAATGTAACGAACGATTTCGGTAATTTTCGCATGCATTGGTGTGGCATGGGAGAGCGGGACGAATTCGTGCTTTTGCAAATAACGGGCCGCATGCAGCAGCAGCTCGGTAACCGCGATTGGCGGATAAAGCTCAAAGCCAGGAGGGCGTTGTTGAATTTCCTCCAACAGTCTGCGAATGAGCTGCTCCATAACTAGCTGCTCCTGACGAGGCAGCCGCAGCACATGAATATGCTGCTCGAACGGCGATAAAATCAGCCCGCGAAGCTCGGGCGTGAAGGACTCTGGGAAATGCTGATCGAAGTGGATAATGACCCGTTCATGCGAGGCTTCGCCAGCGTACAGCGTTTTATGAACGACATGGCGGGAAATGAAGATCAGATCGCCCTGCTCCACCGGATAAGAGCGGTCATGGACGAAGTAAATCCGCTTGCCGCTGAGCAAATAATAAATTTCATAATAGTCATGAAAATGATCATTTGGCATCGTGAAGGGCTCGGAGCGCTTCATATATTCAATGTACAAATCTGCTAAGCTTCCATAATCAAAGGAAGCTGGCGTTTTTTCGATCATAGCCTTCAAAGCCCCTTTCGCATAAAACACAAAATATGCGGCATATTTTGCGAATTAAGCACTATATGAGGAGAATTATAACACTTATATGCGATAAAATGAAAGCGTATCAAACGATCAAAAAAATCAGACAAAGGGTGAGCCGCAATGACACAAAAGAAAAAGTACGTATTGGTAGGAACGGGAGGAAGAGCTGAGTTTTTCTACGCTGCAATTGCAACCGATTTCAGAGATACGTCGGAGCTGCTTGCATTTTGTGATACGAACCAAACGAGACTTGACCATGCCAATAAGCGTTTAACCGATAAATATGATTACCATGCTGTAAACACCTACAAGGCGGAGCAGTTCGATGAAATGATCGCGAAGGAAAAGCCGGATTCCGTGATCGTGACTAGCGTAGATCGCACGCATCATACGTATATCATTCGTGCTATGGAGCTGGGCTGCGACGTTATTACCGAGAAGCCGATGACGGTAGATGAGAAGAAATGCCAGGAAATTATTGACGCTGTTGAGCGTACCGGCAAAAATGTTCGTGTAACGTTCAACTATCGCTATGCGCCGCATCATACGAAGGCGAGAGAGCTGATTGAGAAAGGCACGATCGGCAAAGTTAATTCCGTGCATTTTGAATGGCTGCTCAATACGCAGCATGGCGCGGACTACTTCCGTCGTTGGCACCGCAATAAAAATAACAGCGGCGGCCTGCTTGTCCATAAATCGACGCATCACTTCGATCTGGTGAACTTCTGGATCGGCTCGCAGCCAGATACGGTATTTGCTTTCGGCGACCTGCTGTTCTACGGAAAGGAAAATGCCGAAGAGCGCGGCGAAACGAAGTTCTACGACCGTGCGACGGGCCATCCGAACGCGACAGAAGATCCGTTTGCGCTGCATATGGACAGCAATGAAAACCTCAAGGCGATGTATTTGGATGCTGAGCATGAGGACGGCTATCGCCGCGACCAAAGCGTTTTTGGCGACGGCATTAACATCGAAGATACGATGGGCGTAATGGTACGCTACAAAAACAATGCGATCTTGACTTATTCACTCAATGCTTATCTGCCATGGGAAGGCTACCGCATTGCGTTCAACGGCACGAAGGGCCGGATCGAAATGGAAATTGTCGAGCAATCCTATGTTAATTCCGGCGGCGAAAAATCGCAAGAGGGCGCGCTGAAAGGCAAGCGCATCATCGTGTATCCAATGTTTGGCGCTCCTTACAATGTGGAAGTAGAAGAAGGAGTTGGCGGCCATGGCGGCGGCGATCCAGTACTGCTCAACGATATTTTTGGCACGCCAGTAGAGGATAAGTTCAATCGCGCGGCGAATCATGTAGACGGTGCCCGTTCGATTTTGACAGGAATTGCAGCCAATAAATCGATTCAGACGGGACTGGCTGTGAAGGTGGACGAACTAGTTAAATTCAGGAGGGACTAACTTGGCTAAGTTTCTGGACGACAATTTTTTGCTGGCAAATGAAACGGCGCGGGATTTGTACCATAATTATGCAAAGGACATGCCGATTATCGATTATCATTGCCATTTGAGCCCGCAGCAAATTTACGATAATATCAGCTTCTCGAATTTGTCGGAAGCTTGGCTGTATGGCGACCATTACAAGTGGCGGGCGATGCGCTCGAACGGCATTGAAGAGAAATATGTCACGGGTGGCGAGGGCGTCAGCGATTATGACCGCTTCTTGGCTTTTGCTCGGACGGTTCCGCAGGCGATTGGCAATCCGCTTTACCATTGGTCCCATCTGGAGCTGCAGCGCTTCTTCGGCGTTGAAGAAATTATTAATGAGCGCAATGCTCCGGTTATTTGGGAAAAAGTAAATGCGAAGCTGGCGGGCGAGGGCTTCAAAGCCCGCGATCTTATCGTGAACTCCAAAGTAGAGGTCGTCTGCACGACGGATGATCCTGCGGATTCGCTGGAATATCATTTGAAAATTAAGGAGCTGCCGGACTTTCCGGTAGCGGTGCTGCCTTCTTTCCGTCCAGATAAGGCGCTGGAAATTAACCGCGCTGGTTTCCTGGAATGGGTCGCGAAGCTGGAGCAGGCTGCGGGCCAAAAGCTGGATAGCTATGAGGCGTTGTTAGCCGCGCTGGAAGCAAGAGTTTCCTTTTTCCACGAGGTGGGCTGCCGCGTTTCGGATCATGCACTTGATTATGTGCCTTACGGAGAGACGACGAAGGATGAGGCGGCGGCGATTTTTGAAAGCGTACTTGCCGGAAACCGTGTAAGCCTTGAGGATGAGAAAAAATACAAAACGTATACACTGGTCTTCCTCGGCAAGCTGTATGCGAAGCATGACTGGGCGATGCAATTGCATATTAATGCAGCGCGCAACAATAATACGGCGATGTTTAATCGCCTTGGACCGGACACGGGCTATGATTCCATCGGCGACAGTCCGCTTGCTTATCCGCTCGTTAAGCTGCTCGATGAGCTTGCGAAGGATGAGGCGCTGCCACGCACGATTCTGTATTCGCTTAATGCGATGGACAATGAAGTGCTTGGATCGATTATTGGCAGCTTTCAAGGCGACGGCATCCCGGGCAAAATCCAGCTGGGCTCCGCTTGGTGGTTCAATGATACGCGGGACGGCATGGTCGTGCAAATGAAGGCGCTCGCGAACTTCGGTCTGCTGAGCCGTTTTGTCGGCATGCTGACGGATTCCCGCAGCTTCCTGTCTTATACGCGGCATGAGTATTTCCGCCGGATTTTGTGCAATTTGCTTGGCGAGTGGGTGGAGAACGGCGAAGTGCCGGATGACCGTGAGCTGTTGGGCGACATTGTCCGCAACATCAGCTATAACAATGCGAAAAACTATTTTAAATTTTAATCAACGCTTGAAGCTAAACTGCCCAGCAAGGAAATTTGCTGGACAATAGCCTTGTATCAAACAGGCACCCTATAAAATAGATGATTGGAACAGCTCGCTTACAAATTGCGGCTTCCAGCATCATTTTAGGGGGTGCCTTTTATTTTTATATAAAATGAATTCTATAATCGTGACTGGGTAATTATTTTTGTTTCGCGGCAAATCTTATGCTCTGACGGCTGCCGTTTCTTTTTGTGCTGCATAAAGCTCAAGCTTGATGAGGGAACGCTCCAGCATCAAGAGCATTTCGTCGATCTCCGTTTCAGTGACGGTCAGCGACGGCATGAGTCGAATGGTGGAGGCGTTAGGCGCATTGATGATGAGCCCTTGCTCCATGCAGTCTGCGGCCAGCGCTGCCGCTGTTCCTTCCGGAACGCTGAAGCCGAGCAAAAGCCCTTTGCCGCGAATAGCGCTGATGGCATATTTCTCAGCGAGGCTTGCTAGCTGCTCCTTAATGGTTTGGCCCATCAGCATGGCATTGGTTGGCAGATCAAGCCTTAAGATTTCTTGCACGACAGCCATGCCCGCTGCCATAGCCAGCGGATTGCCCGTGTAGGTTCCGCCTTGATCACCAGGCTCAAACAGGTCATATTCGTTCGTCGTCAGCATCGCGGATAGCGGGAAGCCGCCGCCGATTCCTTTGGCTAAGGTCATAACGTCAGGCTTGACGCCGTAATGCTCGCTCGCAAACATTTTGCCTGTTCTGCCAAGGCCGGTCTGAATTTCGTCAAAAATAAGCAGGATGCCGTACACATCGCATGCTTTACGCAGTGCCTGCAAATATGGCGCATCGACTGAATAGACGCCGCCTTCTCCTTGTACGAGCTCCAGCATAATTGCGCAGGTCCGGTCGCTGATCGCCGCAAAGCAGGCATCGAAATCATTAATCGGCACATGCTTGAAGCCGGGAACCTTAGGGGCGTAGAGGCTTTCCCATTGGGCTTTGCCTGTTGCGGACATCATCGCCAGCGTTCTGCCGTGGAAGCTGTTGGTTAATGTAATAATTTCATATGCGCCACTCAAGTTTTTCGCACCATGCTTTCTGGCTAGCTTAATCGCACTTTCGTTTGCTTCCGAGCCACTGCTGGCGAAAAAGATTTTATCAAAGCCAGAAATATCCGTCATTAGCTTGGAAAATTCAATCATCGGCTTGTTATAGAAGCCGGGGCTTGCGTGAACGAGCTGACCTGCTTGCTTCGCAATGGCAGCTTGCAGAACCTTAGGCGAATGCCCGAGGCTCGTAACTGCCCAGCCGCCGCTAAAGTCCAAATATGCTTTGCCGTCTGTATCCCATAAATACATGCCTTCTCCGCGATCCATAACGAGCTCCGGCCGTTTGGCTGTAAATAAAATCGATTGATGAGCGGCTTCCAGCAAGTCAGCCGTTGAACCATTTAATTTGTTATGCATTCCTATTCCTCCGTTCAAAACTTGTTATGTATAAATATACATTAAAACAAATAAAAATACAACAATCGGATTATGAATTTGTGTAAAAGGCGACTTCGCCAGACATCAGTTAAAACATTGCAGCGCAAAGAAGCCCCCGTTCCACCTGAATGGTGGAAGGAGAGCTTCTTTGTGCTGTCTCTATGATAATTGTATGTCTGGATAATATGCCAGCTGAGTGAGCTTGACCAATCGGCATGCATGGGGAGCAAGCTCGAAGGAAAGCGAATCCTCGCAACGCCCTAGCTCCTCCTGCTGCCAAACAAAATAGATGCAGCCCATTTCATTAACCGTGTCAGCAATAGCTATTATTTAGCTGTTGTTTTATTGTAGGTAGCGATTTTCTCTGTAATTTGCGCAGCAGCATGATCGAGTGCCGCTTGTGGTGCCTTGCCGCCTGTGAAGGCTTCTTCAATAGCCGACTCTACGATTTGGCGAGCTTCTGGGAACACCCCGATTACCGCGCCTTTCGTAGCGGAGCTTAGCTTCGTGGCATGAAGCTGGTCAACCGCTGTCTGGAACTGCGGGTATTTGGCAAGGTTGTCCTTCACGATTTGCTCGTCATAAGCAAGCTTTGTAATCGGGAAATAGCCCGTGTTAATATGCCATTTTGCTTGTGTTTGCGGCTCTGCCAAATATTTAATAAAGCTCCAAGCGGCTTGCTGCTCGGCATCGGTTTTATTATTCATAATCCATAGGCTGGCCCCGCCAATAATGACGCCGCCATCTGTCGTACCCGCAGGCTTCGGCATGAATGCTGTTCCGACCTCGAATTTGCCTGCTGCTCCATCCACGATGCCGCGAAGGCTGGCGGTGGAATCCATCGTCATGCCGACTTGTCCGGCGATAAATGCTTTTTTCGTATCATCCGTTTTACGACCTAGATTTGACGCTGTTTTGTTATCTACCATTTCTTTCCACCAGCTGAGCGTTTTCACCATTTGGGCGCTGTTGACGAGCGATTCGGTAGCTGCTGTATCACGGCCGTTGCCATTGTTGACATAGTCGGCATTTTGACCCGCGAGGAACTGCTCCATAAACCACCCGTAAATAGCGAAGGAAGCGCCGGTATTGCCTGCTTTCGTTAACGCCTCAGCCGTTTGGCTCAGCTCCTCGTACGTTGCTGGCGGCTTTTCCGGGTCGAGTCCAGCTGCTTTAAACATATCTTTATTGTAGTAGAGAATCGGATTCGATGTATTGAAAGGCATCGAATATTGCTTGCCGTCGAAATTATAATAACCCGCAATATTCGGCTCCAAATTCGACGTATCGTAGCTTTCGGCATCAATAAACTGCTGCGCTGGTGTAATGGCGCCGGAATCTATCATAAAGCGGGAGCCAATTTCGTACACCTGAATGACGGAGGGGCCCGATTTGGAATCCATGGACGCTTTCATTTTATTTAAGCTTTCATCGTAAGTGCCTTGATAAACCGCTTCAACCTGAATATCGCTGTGGGATGCATTAAAATCACTAACCAGCTGATCGACCGCTTTTCCAAGCTCGCCGCCCATCGAATGCCACCAGAGAACTTTAACGGGTTCCGCTGCGGCATCTCCATTTGCCGAGGCTGCTGGAGCAGTCGAAGCCGTACCTGCCTGATTAGCTTCCGTAGCTGCGTTCGTCGTTGTTCCGGCGTTTGAACAAGCGCCCACCAATAGAGTCGCCGCGGTAAACGGCAGAAGCAGCTGCATTTTGTTCCATTTCATGATTATAATTCTCCCTTTCGTCACGCTAATTTGAATTTATTAGGAATGCTTCGGGATAGAAGCAGAATCCATACACCGATTTTTGCTGAAGGACTGCGAAGATATCATCTTTATCCCTCAGCCTTACCCTTTTACCGCGCCTGCGGTAATGCCTCTGACTAGCGGGCGCAGGCCGATGGCGAGCAGCAGGAGGGAAGGGAGCAGGACGAGCGAAACGCCGGTCAGCACCAAATTCCAGGTTGTCAGCTCTTCAAATTGCAGCATGCTGATGCCGATTTGCACCGTTCGCATGCTGTCGCTGTTCGTCGTAAGTAACGGCCACAAATACATATTCCAGGCATTCAGAAAGACGTAGACGGACAAGGACGCAAGCGCAGGCATCGATAGTGGAAACACAATACGGGCAAAATGGCGGATATGTCCACAGCCGTCAATGCGCGCTGCTTCAAACAATTCCCTCGGCAGCTGGAGAAAAAATTGGCGCAGCAGAAATACACCGAATGCCGACGCCAGAAAAGGTATGGTCAGTCCTTGATAGGAATCGAGCCAGTCCCAGGAGCGAATCGTCAAATAATTAGGAATGATCGTGACCTCGCTCGGAATCATCATCGTGGACAGAAACAGCATAAACAGCAGTGCTTTACCGCTGAAGCGGATATAAACAAAGGCATAAGCCGCGAGGCTTGCTGTAACAACTTGTCCAGCCGTAATGATAACAGCGGTCAAAAAGCTGTTCCCAATAAAGGTGCCGATTGGAACCATATCCAGCACCTGCGTAATGCTTCCGAGATACAGGCCTGATGGAAAAAAGTGCGGCGGATAGGCCGAAGCTTCTTCCCCTGTCATAAAGGACTGCAAAAAGGTATACAGCAGCGGAAAGGTGACGAGCAGCGACATGACGATTAAAGCGGCATAAAGTCCGCTGGTATGCAGCAGCTTTATGGATCTCATTGATAATGCACCTTCTTTTCGACGAACAAAAATTGTACAGCCGTTAGCAGCAAAATAATGACGAACAACACAAGCGACAAGGCGCTTCCCGTCCCGAATTGATAGTTAATGAAGGCTTCTTTGTAGATTGAATAGACAAGGACCTGCGTCGATTCTGCTGGACCGCCCTTGGTCAGCAGCTGAATTTGGCCAAACGCTTGAAACGCGTGCATGAGGGACACGATAGTTAAGAAAAATAGCGTTGGCGATACGAGCGGAATCATAATCGAAATGAGCGTTCGTATTGGTGATGCGCCATCGATCTTCGCACTGTCCATAATTTCCTCGGAAATACCCTGCATGCCGCTCATTAAAATAATAAAATTGAAGCCGGAGTTCATCCAAATCGTCATCAGCGATATGGATACGAGTGCCCAAGAAGGATCAGTTAGCCACTGAATGCCCGGCAATCCGGCTAGGCCGAGCAAATAATTGAGCATGCCGACGCTCGGATGGTATAGGATCATCCAGATAACCGAGGCGGTACTGACGGATAATACGACAGGCATGGAGAAGATCCACTGAAATATTTTCATCCCGCGAAGCTTTCCATGCGTTAAATAGGCCGTAATGAGCCCAAGCACGAGACCAGCCGGTACAGTAAGCAAAGCGAATAAAGCCGTCACGCCAAGTGAATTCCAGAAGGACGAGGAGTTAAGCAGCTGCGTAAAATTATCTAGACCGACATAGGCGGCTATTCGGCCGCGCGGGTCCGTTAAATGTGTGCTTAAGTAGACCGAGCGAACGAGCGGATAAAATAGAAAGACGACAAACGCCGCAATAGACGGGGCAAGAAAAAGGTAACCAAGCGATTGTTCGCGCCATTGCAGTTTTTTGCGTGCCGTATGAATAGAGGACTGCGAGGAGATTCGCTTTTGGTGTGTGCGTCGCTTCTCTATCGTACCTTGTGAAAATTGCAATCTAACATCTTCCTTTCAATTTTCAAATTGGGAGAGTTTCCGTTTATAAGCATAGGAGGAAAATGTTATTAGAATGTAATGAAGATAATAAGATTATGTTAATATGGCTAAATATGGAATGGATGAGCGGCTATGATTTGCTATAATAGCAAGCGTAAACGGCTGTCGCCGTCCTCTGGCGGCAAAGCTACCGTTTCGCGTTGAAATATAAGCCCATTATAAGGGTGAAACTTATAAATGCTTATATTTGCACAAATACGTTGGAGAGAGGATAGTGGAAGAATGAATAAGCAGCAAACAGGAGAAGCCGGAGAGAAGAGAGAAAAAGCGAAGCGCCCGCTTATTATCGGGCATCGGGGAGCAGCCGGCGAAGCCCCGGAAAATACGCTCGCTTCCTTCCAATTAGCCGCCGATCAGGGCTGTGATATGGTTGAATTGGACATTCATCTTTCAGCCGATGATAAGCTGGTCGTTTGCCATGATGCGTCGCTGGATCGGACGACGACGCAAGCTGGCCTGATCCGGAGCATGGATTATGAGGCGATTAGCAAGGCGGATGCGGGCAGCAAATTTGCCGAAGCGTTTCGCGGTCAACGGGCACCGCTGCTGGAGGAGGTTTATGCGCTGCTTTCGGAGCATATTCAAATTAATGTGGAAGCGAAAGACTCCTATAACGGCGCGCTTGATGAAGCGCTGGACGCTTTTTTGCAGCAGCCCGGACGTATGGAGCGCACGATTGTTTCCTCCTTCGATCATAAGCTGCTGGCACGGCTGAAGGCACGCATGCCTGAGCTGCGAATCGGGCTGCTTTATGCTGCGTCGTTAATTGCGCCGGCGGCTTATGCCGGGCTTATGGGCAGTGATGTATTTTCGCTGCATCCGCATTATAGCGGTATTGACGCCGAGGATACGGCGGAAGCGGCAAAGGCAAATATCGCTGTCTATCCTTATACCGTGAATGAAGAGCAAGATTTTCTGGCATTGTTAGACATGCAGGTTGATGGCATTATTACGGATTTTCCCGGCCGATTAAAGCAGCTGCTTGATAAGCAGTGGGGAAATTAGTGATTCCTTTTGTGGTAGAATAAGGTTACCAATGAGAGGAAGAGGTGGCGCATGATGGAGGAGAACAAGGAAAGAGAGCTGGATGAAATTAAGCTGCGGCTGGAGAAGCTGGAGCAAGAGCACGGAAAACGGCAAGGCTTGCCTGGCGGACTGAAATTCGCTATCGGTTTTGTTGTTGTATTGTTATTAATGTTGATGTCTATCGGTGTCGTTCAATTTGTTTCGGCAGCATGATAATAGCAGGAAGAAAAAGACAACGGGAGGGCCATGCATTTATGATTTTGGAAGTTGCTATTTTACAGGTTAGGGCGGGGCTCGCAGATTCGTTCGAGGCCAGCTTCAAGGAAGCTTCGCAAATGATTTCCAGCATGAAAGGCTACGTGCATCATGAGCTGCAGCGCTGCCTGGAGGCGCAAAATAAATACCTGTTACTCGTGAAATGGGAGACGCTGGAGGATCATACAGAGGGCTTCCGCGGTTCCACGGAATATCTGGAATGGAAGCGGCTGCTGCATCATTATTATGATCCGTTTCCGGTCGTGGAGCATTACACGAACATCGAGCTGTAGGATGAGCAAGCTATTATTTATATGCAGCCGGAACAAATGGCGCAGCTTGACAGCTGAAACGGTGCTGAATGGTGTTGATGGACATGAGGTGCGTTCTGCCGGAACGGAGCCGCAGGCTAGAGTGCGAGTGACCGAAGGCCACATCGGCTGGGCTGATGTTATTTTTGTCATGGAGAAAAAGCATTTGCGCCGTATGCAGGAGAAGTTTCCCCATGCTTTGAGCGAGAAGCGGGTCATTTGCCTCTACATTCCCGATGAATACGAATATATGAATGCGGATCTTATACAACTGCTGCAAGCTGCCGTTATAGAATATATGAGGTAGAGGTAGACGGCGGGGCTTATGGGCTCCGCCTTTTTTCTAGGCTGTATTTGCAAACTAGAGTCGGCATGCTGCTCCTTGCTTAACTCTTATTCGAGGCCAATCTCATCTAACGATTCAAAGCTTAAGGAACCGCCGCATGCGATTGTTGCTAGGACCACACAGCTAGGGATACCCCCCCCCCTTTTTTGAAGGACTGAGGTTCCGCTATTCTGGCTTTTGATCCGATTTTTGGCCGTAAGCGGACAGGAAATCCGTTATTGCCCTCCTCATCCCGTCAAAATGGCTTTTGGCAGCATATTAACGGCTCCTGAGTCCGCAGACTGTGCCTTAACCCGTGATTTTGTTGAAATAGCGGCTGCTGTGTCCATCAAGTCTATCCTTGTGTCTTTGTGATCGGAGCAAACCCCTGAAACGAAGCGCACGACGCTTGCTCCGATCATTATTTTTAATATGAATAATAGAGGTGGCATTTAATTATGAACAATAGTCATCCCAGATATGTTACCCGAAGCGCTGTGGAGGGTCTTGTAGAGAAAATGAAGTTGCCAGCTCCAGGTGAATTCACACAAGACTGGGAATATGAAGTTGCTGATTCCACTAGAATCGGTGAATTCCTGCATGCTTATGAAAATATGGATTTAAACCTCGAAGAAAAATTTGCTTTAATGATCATTATTGTTGAATCATACAACGATGCGATTTTGGGAAACAAGGTCGAGGAAAATATGGCTGAGCTCATAAAATATCATCTAATAAGGGATATTAATATTCATATAAATACCATTTATTATTGGGCGAAACTTGATGAGGATGATATTGAAAATGTTTTTGCTATAACGCCTTTTATGAGAGAACTGGCTGCTATAGATAAAAAAATGTAGCTTATACAGCTATTTCGAAAAAATACACATTGAAATCCGCTCTTATTTCGTAAGTGATTGCAAGCGATGGCCCAATAATTTCTTGCGAATTTCGACATATTCGTTTAATATTTTCACCATACATAGTGCTTGAAGCATGTTAGTTTTGGGTAGCGGACTAGTAAAAAAGGCTGGGTTTGATGCGAGAGGAAGAGGATCGGATGATCGGATTTTTCAGGAAACGTTTAGTGGCACGCATTGTTGCGGTAGTTACGCTAGTCATTATTATTATCTCTGGCGGCAGTGTATTGCTGCAGCTGGCGAACATGAAGTCAGCTGCTCAGGAGGCCATTTCCAGTTATAACATCCAGATTGCCCAGAGCTACGTCAACCAGCTGGATACAGCTACTTATGCTGAGTTTGCCAAAGAACCGAAGGAAAATGATTTATTTTTGACCATACGTGATGAGCTCGATGATTTTCGGGTGCGCATTGGCGCCATGTATGTGTATTTCGTGAAAATAGATGACAAGGGCACGCCGCTTATTATGGTAGACGGCATGAAGGATGTAGATAAGGCATCGCCGATCAATGAAGTGACCGATATGCCGGGCGATGCGGTTCAGGAGCTGCTGCAAGGGAAAACGGCCAGCTCGCAGATTATTGATAATGAGGAATACGGCAAATATATTTCATCGTATGCTCCCATATTGGACAGCAGCGGCGCATTCATTGGCGTCATCGGCATTGATACGGCTGTTTCGGTTATTGGCGATATTGAATCGGATATTATTAAGTCGAGCATTCCCTTTTATGCGCTGCTGCTGTTCATTACGGTTGCAGGCATAGCGATCGTATTGCGCTTCGTCGTGAAGGGACTCAGACCGCTGAAAGTATTGAAGGCCAGTGTGGATAAAATGGCGCATGGCGAGCTGGCGCAGGCCAATCAGATTTTGACGGCGTATCATCTCAGAAGTGAGGATGAAATCGGCAGTACGTTTAAAGCGATGATTCATATGTCCGGCAACTTGAATAAAATTATTAGCGATATGGTGGCAGGTGTCGCGGCAACGACGGATATTTTAGTAGATTCGACGGAGCAATTCAGCCGCAATGCGGAGGAGATGCTGGTCATGAGCAAGACGGTTGACCATTCCGTGCAGCATATCCGGCAGGGCGCACATACGCAGAAGCAAGGCGCAAGCGACAGCGCGAATGCGATGGAGGAAATCGCTAAAGGAATCACCAGCGTATCCGAGTCTTCTACCGCGGTTTCGGATGCGGCAACAAGTGCGCTGGCTACAGCACAATCCGGCAAGCAAAGCATGACAGAGATGAAAAATCAGATGGAGAATATTTCTTCCGTAGCCGGCGATGTGGTGGCGATGGTGGAAGTGCTGAGCGGCTACTCGCAGGAAATTGGCGGGGCGCTGCAAGCGGTTCGGGATTTTGCCACCCAGACGAAGCTGCTGGCGCTGAATGCTTCGATTGAAGCGGCCCATGCAGGCGAACATGGCAAAGGCTTCGCCGTTGTAGCCGATGAAGTGCGGAAGCTGGCGGAGGCTTCAAGCTTATCGGTACAGATGATATCGGATTTGCTGCTTGGCATTCAGCAGGAGTCCCAGCAAATCGGCACGCAGATGGGTGTTACCGCGAAAGAGATTGGCCAAGGCGTGGCGATTACGACGGAAGCAGAGCTGGCTTTTACGCATGTGGTGGACGCTTTCCGCATCGTGACGCATCGCATTCAAGAAGTATCCGCATCGGCAGAGGAGATGACAGCAGGTTCTGAGGAAGCTGCGGCGTCCGTCCATGCGATTTCGCATATTGCATCTGGCGTTTCGGAACGCTCCGATGAAATTTATCGCTTGACCAGCGAGCAGTCGGTCATGTTCCAGAAGGTCGCGCAAACGTCGAGTTTGCTTCGGCAGCAGACACATGAAATGAGCGAAGCCGTGAAAAAGGTTAACGTATAAGGCAATAGAGCAAGAGCGGGGCGCATGCGGGCGTCCCGCTTATTTTTAAATATAAGAATTTATAAGGTTCACACTTATAATGGGCTTATATTTCATCGCGAAACAGTAGCTTTGCCGCCAGAGGACGGCTTCAGCCATTTACGCTTGGTTCAGAAATAGAAACAGGTATAATAGATAAGAGGAAAGAGTAGGAAATGATAGAGGAAGAGAAAGAAGAGGAGGAGCTTATGCGCAAGCCGTTAAAAAGAGTAGGGATATTCATAGCCGCTGTAGCTGCTATCGTCGTTTTTCTTTATTTTCAAAATAATGCTTTGACGGTGTCGTCATTTCAGCTTTCGTCGGCCAAGCTGCCGCAGGGGCTGAAAGACTTTACGATTGTGCAGCTGTCCGATGTGCATGGCAAAAGATTTGGCGACAATCAGCAGCGGCTCGTTCGCAAGGTGGAAAATCAGCAGCCGAACATCATCGTCGTTACAGGCGATTTAATTGATAGCAGGCGTGGAGGCGAGGCGGAAAGCCTTGAGCTAATGGCAGAAATCGTTAAGCTGGCGCCTGTTTATTATGTGACGGGCAATCATGAATATGCTTACGCACGTTACCCGGAGCTGGAGAAAAAGCTGCTGGAGCTTGGCGTTCATGTCCTGCGGAATGAAGCGGAAAGCATTCCTGTTGGAAGTAATAATGGAATTGGAGCTGGAGAGATCCGGCTGCTCGGCATCGATGATCCGAAATTTTCTACGATTGGCGGACATGATGCGGAGGCGGCTGAGCAGAATATTCAAGCAGCCATCGAAGACTTTTCTAAGATATCCGGGATGGCTGATACGAATGCCATTACGAAAGCGGAAGTGGGAAAGCAAACGGAAAACGGGCCGTACACGATATTATTGTCCCATCGTCCCGAATTGTTTGACGTCTATGTTCGTGCTGGAATGGATCTGACATTCTCGGGACATGCCCATGGCGGGCAAGTCAGGCTGCCATTCATTGGCGGACTCGTCGCTCCGGGGCAGGGCTTTCTGCCCGTGTACGATGCAGGCCAATATGCGAACGGGGAAACGAATATGCTGGTCAGCAGAGGGCTTGGCAACAGTATCGTTCCCCAGCGCTTGTTCAATCGCCCAGAAATAGTTGTCGTGAAGCTGTCAGCTGTTAGTTAGCGCCCGTTGGTGGGCGGTTATGGCGCTTCTGCTGCATTTAATTGGGTAATCCCACCGATGATTAATGGAACGATTTTGCTGGCTAAGGCGGATGGGGACTCCTGTCTGCCTTCCTGGTTCCATTGATAGGTGATGCCATAAATCGACCAGCTTAACAAGGTAGCAGCATGCTCCAGCGTTTTTTGATCCTTGTGGGGATTTCCTTGTGTCAGCAGTTGAAGAATAAAATCATCCAATTGCTTTTTAATATTTTTTTCAATAATAGGTGCGACTGAATCGTATTTCTTGAGGCATTTATTGCTGGATTCATGGTAATCGCATAATGAAAAAATAAGCTCCTGAACCGTTTCCTCCGTCAAACGCGCCCGGGCATCAACCCGCTTCAGAACATATTCCATAAAGGCATCCGCTAATAAAGCTTCAAGCAAGGCATATTTATCTGGAAAATGGGCATAAAACGTCGCCCGATTAATCGTCGCTTTTTTTGTAATGTCCATAATGGTCATCGTGTGAAAGTCCATATGATTTAATTGCCACATGAAAGCATCTAAAATTAATTGGCGTGTTCGAATGACACGCGGATCATTTGGGTTTGGAGCAAAAACGCCTGACATTCTCAAAGCCTCCTCTTTCGTACATCTAAGTCTCCTCCTATTATAAACATGTGTTGTTTAACCAACCAGTAATTTTTTGAAAGGCGACAATTTTCTTCTTGCTTCGCTTAAGCAACAAAATGAGCAACTTGTCTGTTGAAAGAGGCTAAAAACCTTGTTAATATTTCACTCGTACCCCATTTGATTGCGTGCAACGAAGGGCAATTAAGTGTACAAGTGGCGGCCGCTCATCGAAAGAAAACGATCAGCGAAAATAGAGGAGGCGTTATTTTTGAGCAATAAACAGCAGGAAACGCATTTAACCGAAGCCTTATTTCAACCTTATACGATTCATAATTTGACTATACCGACCCGTATTGTAATGGCGCCTATGTCACGTGGTTTTTCACCAAATGGTGTGCCAGGGCCCGATGTCGCTGCCTACTATCGTCGCCGCGCCGAAAATGGTGTTGGACTTATAGTGACCGAAGGAACCGTCATTAACCACCCAGCTGCGACGAGTGAGCCAACTTTGCCGCATATTTATGGAGAAGCCGCTTTAAACGGTTGGGCGGAAGTGGTCAGACAAGTGCATGAAGCTGGCGGCAAAATTTTTCCGCAAATTTGGCATATGGGCATTGCACGTCCTGCTGGCTCCCAGCCCAATCCGGATGCGCTGTCGATCGGTCCATCAGGACTTGATCTGGATGGTAATAAAGTGGGCGAGCCGATGACAGAAGAAGAAATCGCAAACGTTATTCAGATTTATGTGGATGCAGCAGTAAATGCGAAAAAAATTGGCTTTGACGGTATCGAGCTGCACGGTGCTCACGGTTATCTCATTGATCAATTTTTGTGGGAGCAAACGAATGTGCGGACGGATCGCTATGGCGGCAGCATGATGAAACGTGCTCAATTTGCCGTAGAGGTTATCCAGGCTATCCGCGCTGCCGTAGGCCCTGACTATCCGATTGCCATCCGCATATCGCAATGGAAAATGAACGATTACAACGCGAAGCTTGTCGATACGCCGGAGCAGCTGGAGCAATTGCTGAGTGTTTTGGTGAAAGCGGGGGTGGACATTTTTCACTGCTCGACGCGCCGCTTCTGGGAGCCTGAGTTCGAAGGCTCTGAGCTTAATTTTGCAGGATGGGTGAAGAAGCTGACGGGCAAAACGACGATTACAGTTGGCTCTGTGGGGCTGGATACGGATTATGTGTCGCTTTACACAGAAGGCAAAGGGGCGGGGCATACGGATATTGATGCTTTACTGGAGCGGCTGGACAACGATGAATTTGATCTTGTAGCCGTTGGACGCGCGCTTTTGGGCGATCCGGCATGGGCCACGAAAATACGCGAAGGCCGAATGAATGAGCTTCAAGCTTTCACGCCGGAAGTGCTCGCTACGCTCGTATAAACGATTCGACCCGAGGAGAAGAGCCGCCGATTGGGATAAAAGAAAGAAGCTTTCGCTACCCGTCAATAATGGGGCGAAAGCTTCTTTTTGATTTGCAGCAATTGATCTACAGCAATCTTTTTTACAACAAGTATCCCAGCCTAGAGCACTTTACTTAGAAAAGCTTGCGTACGCTCATGCTGCGGCGCATCGAAAATCGCAGCGGGCGAACCTTGCTCGACAATATAACCGCCATCCATGAAAATAACACGGTCGGCTACTTCGCGGGCGAAGCCCATCTCATGCGTTACGACGACCATCGTAATGCCTTCATGAGCCAAATCCTTCATGACCTGAAGCACCTCGCCGACCATTTCCGGGTCCAGCGCGGATGTTGGCTCGTCGAACAGCATGACCCGCGGATTCATCGCCAGCGCGCGAGCGATTGCCACACGCTGCTGCTGTCCGCCAGACAATCGAGCGGGATATTCATCTTTTTTCGCAGCAAGACCGACTTTATCCAGCAGCGCTAATGCCTGCTTCTCGTTCTCCGCCTTGCTCGCTTTCTTAATATGCTTAGGCGCAAGCATGATGTTCTCCAGCACCGTCAAATGCGGAAACAGATTAAACTGCTGGAACACCATGCCGACATTTTGCCGCAGCTTATCGATATTGGTCTTTGGCGCCGTGACAGTCACCTCGCCGATTTTCACAACACCGGCTGTTACTTCTTCCAGCAAATTAAGGCAGCGAAGGAAGGTGCTTTTGCCTGAACCGGAAGGGCCGATGATGCAGACGACTTCCTTTTCGGTAATAGTGGTGGAAATATCCCGCAGCACCTCGTTGTCACCAAACTTTTTCTGCAAACCTTCTACAATGATCATTTCAGGCTCAGCCTCCTTTCAAGCACACGGGACAGGCGTGAAATACCGTAAATAATGATGAAATACAAGACGCCGACCGTTCCCCAAATTTCAAAAGCGCGGTAGTTGGTAGAAATGATAATTTCACCGCTCTGGGTCAGCTCCTTAATGCCGATAACCGACAACAGCGACGTATCCTTGATGCTGATCGTGCACTGATTGACGAAAGCGGGAATCATCCGGCGGAACGCCTGCGGCAAAATGACGAGGCGCATCGTCTGCACCTGGCTCAGACCAAGCGAGCGAGCAGCTTCCCGCTGTCCTTTATCGATCGACGAAATGCCGGCGCGGAAAATTTCCGCAATATAGGCGCCGGCATTGGCGCTGATCGCAATGATCCCAGCCGTCTCCGCAGGTATGCGGATATCGAGAAAGGCTGGCAAGGCGAAATAGATGAAAAAGACTTGAACGAGCAGCGGCGTACCGCGAATAATATCGATATAAAGCGTTGCAATAAACTTTAAAATTTTATTCGATGATGTATTCATTAATCCCGTAATTAATCCGATTGCGAATGCAATCAGCAGCGAGATTACAACAATTTTGACCGTTATCCATAACCCTTGCAACAGCAAAGGCATCGCATCCACAATAACTTGCCACGAGGACATCATGAAATCCACAGCTCCTTCATTTCACAGGATGTCTTCGTCGTTATTTTGCAGACGTTCCTATATATTTGTTAATGATTTCATCGTATTTGCCGCTTTCCTTCAGCTTCTTGATGCCATCATTGATTTTTTGCAGCAGTTCCTCGTTGTCTTTGCTAACTGCGATTCCGTACTGGTCGCCTGTAAGCCTTTCGCCAACGATTTTCAGATTAGCGTTTGAATCAACCGCCAGCTTGTAGGAGATAACCGGGTAATCTTCAATGGTAGCATCGGCATTTTTGTTGACAACCTCTTGGAACATCGCTGGGCTACTGTCAAAATAATTAAGGGTTATGCCGTATTCTTTTGCTAATTCCTCGGCTTTTTTAGAGCCAGCTGTCCCTTTTTTAATCGCAATGACTTTGCCCTTCAAATCCTCTGGCTTCGTAATCGAGTCATTATCCGAATGGACGACTAGCGATAAACCTGCTTCAAAATACGTATCGGACAGGTTCACAACCTGCTTGCGCTCCTCAGTAATGCTGATTCCGGCAATGGCAGCGTCAAGCTGATTAGCAGAAATGGCTGGGATAATGCCCTTGAAGTTCATCGGCTTCAAATCAACCTTAAAGCCTTCCAGCTCGCCAATAGCGTTGATCAAATCGATGTCGATGCCGACATATTTGCCGTCCTGCTCGTATTCAAATGGCGGGAACGTAGCATCTGTTCCAATGGTATACGTTACAACCTCATTCGATGTACCCGTGCCTTCGGAGGCGGCTGGTGCATTTCCGTTGCTGCTGCCGCAAGCGCTAAGGGTAAGAGCAAGCAGGCCGGTAATTAAAAGTGATCCGATTTTCTTCATAAATGAAAACCCCATTTCCATTAATGTTAGACTTATTAACCTTCTGCCACCTATTTTAATAATCCGACTATATAAAATAATAAAATCCGACACAAAATAATGTCGGAGAAATTTGTAAGCGTTTTACATTTACAATTTCGTCATCATTCCTGTCAGATAAGGTTACGCCGTCGGTGGAAGTTATTTGTTAAAAAGAAAAATAGGCGCCAATTTCGCTTGAAGCTTAGTATAGCCAAGCGTTATTGACATATATGAAGCATATAGTGTATATATACTATATATACATTAAACAGCTAAGCATGGTGATGCAAATGAACATTATTTTATCCAACGCTTCGAATGATCCGATCTATGTACAAATCACCCAGCAAATTCGCAGCCTCATTTTGAATGGGACGCTTAGTTCAGGAGAACCCCTGCCTTCCATTAGGCAGCTTGCTAAGGATTTGCAGATCAGCGTCATTACAACGAAGCGGGCTTATGAGGAATTGGAGAAGGAAGGGCTTATTGACTCTGTTGTTGGCAAAGGCTCATTCGTAACAGGCATTAACGCTGATTTTGTTAGGGAGCAGCGGATGAAGCGGCTGGAGCAGCAGATGCTGGCAGTCATTAAGGAGGGGAAGGCATTACGCCTGAGTCTGGTTGAAATTCAGCAGCATATCCAGCTGCTTTATGAGGAAGGAGACATGGACACATGAATGACATTATTAAGCTGAACAACGTATCCAAGCAGTATAAATTGTTCAGTATCGAGCCCCTGTCCTGTACGTTCAAGCAGGGGTACATAACCGGGCTGATTGGCCCGAATGGAGCAGGCAAAACAACATTAATTAAAATGATTATGGGCATTACCCGGCCGGGAACAGGGGAAATCACTATTTTCGGACAGTCCCAAAGCTTGCAGGAGGCCGAGATTAAGCAGCAAATCGGCTTTGTATCCGATGAGTGCCATTATTACGAGCATTTATCGATCCAGTCGATGAAAAATATTATTGCCCCGTTTTATAAAAAATGGGACGATAATGCTTTTTCCCGGTTGCTCGATCGCTTTGAGCTGTCGCCCAAAATGAAAATACGCAGTCTTTCCAAGGGGATGAAAATGAAGCTGGGTCTAGCCTTCGCGCTATCTCATCATGCGGACCTGCTCATTATGGATGAGCCGACAGCGGGACTTGATCCTGTTTTCCGGCGCGAGCTGCTGGATTTACTGGCTGAAATCATGCTCGATGAACGGAAATCAATCGTATTTTCGACCCATATTACGACCGATCTGGACCGTATTGCTGATTATATTGCTTTTCTGCATCACGGCAGACTGGTCTTTAATGAGTCCAAGGAGCAAATTCAGGAGCGGTATGTGCTGGTGAAAGGGCCATTAAGCTTGCTTGAGGCTCCAAGTGTCAACGCAGTGTTTATCGGTGTTCGCGAATCGCTAGTTGGATTTGAAGGGCTGACAGACAGGGGACATGAAATAGCTGCCATAGTGGGAACCAGCGCGCAGCTTAGCCGGCCTACGCTGGAGGATATTATGTATTTCACTGCTAGGGGAGGAAAAAGTCATGCTGCTGCTATTACGTAAGGATCTATTTATTTTGCGCTATTACTTTTTACTTGTGCTGTTGTATGTGTATTTATTCGGTTTCTTGCTGTTTAACAACACTTCTTTTATTTTTGTGGCGGCACTTTCAGCTATTATGCTCATGACCATTTCCGCTAACCTAGATAGCAAAAATAAAAGCATGATCGTCATTGCTAGCCTGCCTGTCAGCAGCAAATCGATCGTGCAGGCGAAATATGCAGCTGTGCTATTATTTGCCCTTATAGGGATCTTCGTCAGTGTTCTCGTATACATCCTCAATTCATTAATAGTAGGAAGGGAAATGGCGTATGCGTCCTCTTATGTTCCAATTATTTTATTGATTATTGCTTGTTATGCTTCCCTTTATTATCCCATTTATTATTGGCTTGGTTTTAGGGCAAGTCAGGTAGTCAGCATTATTACCGTATCTATTCCTTTGGTTTTTATTGTTACTTTGTCTTCCGCAATCACGGATATTCTAAGCTTTTCTGCGGCAGTGAATGCAGCCTTTCTAGCGGCAAGCTGCTTGCTGCTAATCGTTTCCTATCGGCTTTCCATTTTCTTTTTGGAGAGAAAAGGGTTAGCCTGACCGCGTTCGCCTATTTGATTTTTTCCATCGCTTCCATAAAAAACACTTGAAGAAACTTCTTAATGTTGACCTTGCCTTTATCGGGCGTGGCTTCCTCGTCCATCATTTTCATCTTGAGCCGGACATCCTTGAAATCAAAATAAAGCGGGGCATAATGCTCAAACTTGGGATTGCTGTAATCCGTCAGCCCGATTGAGGCGATATTGGTTAGCGCGGTCATGACGGCGCGGCGCATCCGCTGCTCAATTGCTTTGCTTTCCTTGTCAATGTCGCTTTGGCTTTGCTTGCTGGCGCGCGCGACTGCCTCATACAATCCCTTTAAAGGCGGGAAAGCAGCGGGCTGCTGCTGCGCGGCCAAATATTCGACAGCGGCGATCATATCGCGGCTGCCCGCTTCACTAATAATGCCCATATCCATTAAAATGTGGCGTGCGGCTTCGCGGATGCTGCGCTCCTGTGCGGCTGGCGGGCGCTCTATCATATCGAGCTTGGCTAGCGACTGCTTCATTTCCGTTACATAACGCTCATATTTCCAGCTTTCATTCATCTTATGTAGGACAGCTTGTACTTCAACGCGATTGATGGGCTTATGGATGAAAAATTCAATGCCGCTGCGATAAGCTTTTCCAACCATATCTTTGTTATCGATTTGCGAGATCATAATAAACTTGCCGCCGTAGCGGATGGCCCGGAGCTGGTCGATCGTCGTAATGCCGTCCTGATCGGGCATGAGCATGTCGATCAGCACAACATCGGGCTTTAGCTCATCGATCAGCATCACAGCCTCGACTCCTCCTCCAGCTGTACCCAATACTTCGCCTAAACCAGATTGTTCAATAATATTGTGCAGCATACGCCTACTGACTGCATCATCATCTACGATTACGAAGCTAATGGACATGGAGTGCCTCCTTCAAGTTTGGCGTTGTATCCGGTTTGTTTAGCGCAGCAAGCGACAGCTCTACGATAAAAGCGGTGCCCGGCCCATCATTCAGCTGCTCTGCGCGAATCGAGCCCTCAAATGAAGAAATAATATCACGCACATGCGACAATCCGATGCCTGTAGCCGCGATTCCAGTTTGATCAAATTTAGTGGTGAAGCCCGGCTCGAACACGAGCGCGAGTTCCTCTGGCGGTATGCCTTTGCCGGAATCGGCAACGATCATGATTAGCTTGCCGCCATGCTGGCTGATTTCAATGTCAATGGAGCCGCTGGCTTCAATGGCTTCAACGGCATTTGCCGCCAAATTGTTCAGAATAGTGAGCAGCGCAATGTAATGTGGCGTAATTAGATCAAGCGCTACCCGCTGCTGAAAAGCAACCTTCTTCCCCAGCATTTCGCTGTATTCCGCATTGCCTTTCCATACATAATGCACGACCTCGACGAGGCTCATCTGGGTAAGCGTCTCATTATTGAACAGCTTCAGCAGCCCGGCGAGAATACGCTGTGTATCTTTTTTAACCTCATGGATTTGCTGGGTGACGACGAGGGCTTGCTTGGCAAGCTGAGGCTGCTCCTGCCGCAGCTTGTCGTACAGATCAAAGCTGCTGGCCGTAATGCCTTCAATATTATCCATCGATTTCCGCAGGTAGAACGCTTCCCCATACAAGCTGGAACCGACATTCAGCATTTGCTCCATACGTTTCTCTTGCTCGGCATGAAGCATTTTGAACTGCTGGATGGCGATGCTGTTGTACAGCCCGATGACAAAGTAGCTGCGAATAACCGCCGTAATGAGAAGCAGGGCCAGTTCATTGAAGTGATAGGGTGCTGTGCCCAGAAAAATATTTCGAAACACAAGCTCCAGTAAATTGGAGGAGAAATCCACGAGTGTAACGAGTGCGCCCAGCGCCAGCGGCTGAATTTCCTTGGAGCGTCCCAGCAGCTTGCCGAGACACCAGGCAAAGAAGGTATAGTAGAGGGCGGCGGGAGCATTATTTTGCAGGCTCGCTAAAATCGAAGTGGAATGAGTGTAGATCAGCCACTCCACGGATTGGAAAATGACAGCGGCAATGCCGGCCAGAAAGCCCGTTTTTACAAACGAGAGATGGCGAAATTGCAGCAGGAAAAATAAAAAGATGCTGACGCCGAGTCCAATGCGGTAAAAATCCCCGCTGAACGGAGTGATTCTGAATTCGGCTCCGATAGCTGTTGCGAGCGCGATGCCGACCATTTGTATTTTTTCATTGCGAAATAAAGAATACATGCTGCTCGCTCCGCTCCTAAATGGCGATCTTTGATGATATATACCCTAACATAAAAAAAGGCATTTTTGAATAGCGTGGTTGCGGCCCTGAAAGTGAATGTAAACGAAGAATGCTGTAATTTGTATTGTTTAAGTTTGAAAAAGTGTGTTATTATTAAAACGAACATTTTCAAACCTATTCAGGTGCGCCTGACCATTTTATTTTATTATCCTTGAGGAGGAACAATTAATATGGAAATTCGCCACACAACTAACCCAACTGATGTAAAGCAATATACGACGGAGCGCCTTCGTCAGGAGTTTTTGATCGAAAGCCTGTTTGAGCAGGATCGCCTTACTTCGGTTTACACGCACTATGACCGTATGGTTGTTGGCGGCGCGTTCCCTGTGAACGAGAAGCTGGCACTGGAAGCGGGAGATACGCTGAAAACCGAATATTTTCTGGAGCGTCGCGAGATTGGCTTCTTGAACATTGGCGGCGATGCCGTTATTACCGTTGATGGCGAGACATACGAGCTTAGCCGTCTTGATGTTTTATATGTAGGTAAAGGCAAGCGCGATGTTCAACTGGCAAGCAAGGACAAAGCCAATCCAACGAAGCTGTATTTCTGTTCGGCGCTGGCACATGCAGAATATCCGACTCGCAAAATGACGATGGAAGAAGCGAATCCAACTCACCTCGGTTCCCTGGAAACGTCCAACGAGCGCGTATTGTACAAGTATATCCATGGCGATGGCATTCAAAGCTGTCAATTAATGCTGGGCGTAACGAGCCTCAAAACAGGAAGCGTTTGGAACACGATGCCTTCACACGTACATGACCGCCGCATGGAAGCTTATCTCTACTTCGATGTGAATCAGGATGCACGCGTATTCCATATGATGGGTGAGCCTTCGGAGACGAGACATCTGGTCGTTGCCAATGAGCAGGCGATTATTTCGCCGCCATGGTCGATCCATTCGGGCGTAGGCACAAGCAACTATACGTTCTGCTGGTCGATGGCAGGAGAAAACTACACGTTCACGGATATGGATGCTGTGAAAATGGAAGAGCTTAAGTAACATGCTTGCCGCTGAACGTCATCGACAAATTATTATTCAGCTGGAGGAGAAGGGCAGCGTCAAAGTATCCGAGCTGAGCGAGCGTTTCAAGGTGACGGAAAAGACGGTACGCGAGGATTTGGAAAAGCTGGAGGAGAAGGGACTGCTGAAGCGCATGCATGGCGGAGCGGTGCTCCCTCCAGATGATGAGAGCTTGTTCCCTTTGCAATATCCGAACAGCAAGCATCAACAAGAGAAGGCGGCAATCGCCGAGCAGGCGTTAACCCATATTGCTGAAAATGATATTATCGCGCTGGATGCGGGCAGCACAACGCTGGAAATCGCGAGGCGGCTGAAAAACATGCCGCTGACCGTGCTTACGAACGATCTGCTCATTATTCGCGAGCTGACGGCGAAGGAGCAGATCCGCCTCGTTATTCCCGGCGGCTATCGTTTTCAAAATCTGCTCATTGGTACAGACTGGCAGGAGTGGGTCAAGCGGCTGAATGTTCACAAGCTGTTTTTATCGACGACAGGTATCCACCTGGAGTACGGACTGACGATTTTCACCGAGGAGCTTGCCAAGCTAAAGCAGGTATATATGGAATGCTCCCGCGATATTTATTGCGTAGCCGACCACAGCAAATTCGACAAGGGCGCGCTTCTTACGTTCGCCGCTTTGAAGGATGTCCATACGATTATTACCGATTCGCACATTGATCCGGCTGTCGCTGCCAAATACGAGCAGCAGGGCGTGCGTATTGAAAAGGCCTGATTTTGAAGGATAGATAAGGATGGTGTGAAGATGAGCTTTTTCGATTTGACAGGAAAAACAGCGATTGTGACAGGTGCCGGACGTGGTCTGGGCGCGGCGATTGCTGTAGGCTTGGCGAGAGCGGGAGCAGATATTGCGCTGGTTACGAACAGCACGCCTCCTGCAGATGTAGAGAAGGAAATTCAGGCGCTTGGCCGCAAAACGGTATCGATCCAAGCCGACGTATCTGATCGCAGCCTGCTGCCGGGCATTATTGACCAAACGTTGGCGGGACTTGGCCGCTTGGATATTTTGGTTAATAACGCGGGTATTATCCGCCGCACGCCTGCCGCTGATCACAGCTTTGAGGATTGGCAGGCTGTGCTCGACGTTAATCTAAACTCGGTCTATGTGCTAAGCCAGCTGGCTGGCCGCCATATGATCGAACAGGGCTCAGGCAAAATCATTAACATCGCGTCGATGCTTTCCTTCCAGGGCGGCATTAATGTACCGGGCTACACAGCAAGCAAGCATGCGGTTGCTGGTCTGACCAAGGCGCTTGGCAACGAGTGGGCTTCGAAAAATGTACAGGTGAACGCGATTGCTCCGGGCTACATGAGCACGGACAACACCGAGGCGCTTCGCGAGGACCCAGTTCGCAGCAAGCAAATTCTCGACCGTATTCCTGCCGCTCGCTGGGGCGAATCCGAAGACATGATGGGGCCGGCGATTTTCCTCGCCTCCGCCGCATCGAACTACATGAACGGCCACGTCCTCTGTGTAGATGGCGGATGGATGAACCGCTAGTCTTCGTATTTTAGACTAAAAAAGTAACCGCCAAGGTGGCTCCTCTTATGGGGCCGTTGTTGGCGGTTACTTATTTTTAATAGGCTTTTATGTATGACTATTTTTTTCGAGAACTTATTCAACATCATAACAGAGCGTAAAGAAACAGTCTATACTTTTGGTGAAATTTGTAATAAATTTGGGGTACCGGCAAAAAAGAAGAATGGAGTGTTGTTCCGTGGCTTTATTTTGCCATCTCAAGCTTGATGATTTGCAGGAGTATATGGGGAAGGTTTTTGGCATCGATTATGTAGTTGCAAATGTATCCAAAATGCATGGTGGTGCACAAAAAGTAGTTTACAAAATAGACTGCACCAATCGTTTTTCCTGCATTTTATATGTATGGGATCTTACCATGAATTTTTTTCAAGAGGAAATAGCTAACGAAGCGATAACTGACCGATCTTATGGCAGTGATTTATTTGAAATGAACAATCGATATTTAAGGGAACATGGCATTCAGACCCCTGCTCTTTATGATTTGAATAAGGAAAGAAGCCGTTACAATTTTGATTACGCCCTCGTGGAATACGTAAATGGACATAAGGCGGAAGTATATTTTCACCACTCCGATACAACCGTTCAAGACCGATTATTTGAGAGGGTCGGACATATGCTTACTGGGATGCACGCCAACGAAAGACATAGCTACGGAAAGCCAAATCAAGTCGGAAATCATTCGGGGAGCTGTCATTTATTACAATTGGAAAATGCGAAAGTGCAGTTATCCTATGCTTCCAATCACATTGAAAGCATCAAAAAAAATGAATGCAGGCTGCTTGAAAAATTGCATGAGCTTGAATCCCGAATTAAGCCTAGAAGTCGTTATGGATTTATACATGGGGAGCTAGGTCCAGATCATATATTGGTCACTGACCAGTTAGAACCTTATTTAATCGATATCGAAGGAGCTGAATTCTTTGATATTGAGCACGAACACAGTTTTTTAGAGCTGCGTTTTGGGGAGTTTTACCGCTATTTAAAAAACGATAATCTCGACCATAACCGAATGTTATTTTATCGGTTTCATCATCATATCGCTTTAACCTCGGGTGGCTTGAAGCTGCTTCATCGAGGATTTCCGGATCAGCTATTTGCTAAAGGGCTCGCAGATTATCATTACAGACGGACATTGCAGTTTATAGAAGGCTGAAATTGCAGGCTCATAATTATTATGGGGAACCGTACCATAAATGCTAGCAATGGTTCATTTTGAAACGTTACAGCTATGTTCAAAATCAGTACTAACAGTTAGTGGTTTTTGTGATATGATAGTACTAATGTTCAAATGGTATAATCGCTCCTTTTTTGAATTTACAGTTCTTCAAAAAGGGTGTCTCAAATGAAGTTGGAAATTCCTTTCACCCCTGAGAACATCTGTTTTCTACTCTCAGGCTGATTTTTGCTGTTGAAATTGCTTTTTTTTCAAGTTGTTTGAGAGTAAAGCTTATTGGGGATGATCGGATATCCAAAACTGAGGGTACGACGTTGGGGCGATAATATTGTAACATGTTCCCTATTCTTGTGAATGATATGTAAAGGCTTTATAATAGTAAATATCTTAATACATTAATGATCGTGATGCACTTTGACCAGGTTATAAGTGAACCAGAAAAGGTGTTTGGCTAGGTCGTATGTCAGCTTAAGCAGGCAGGAGAGCCTACATCTTTTCTTCAAATAATAGCGTGTAAGGACGGTAGAAATGAGCAACAGACAAACCAAAACAGACGTTATCTTAATTGGTGCCGGTATCATGAGTGCGACTTTGGGGTCACTGCTGAAGGAATTAGTACCGGACTGGGAAATTACAGTAATTGAGCGGCTCGCAAGCGCAGGAGAAGAAAGCTCTAACGAATGGAATAATGCAGGAACGGGGCATTCTTCACTGTGCGAGCTTAACTACACCGTCGAAAAACCGGACGGTCTCGTAGATATTAGCAAAGCTATAAAAGTGAATGAAGAGTATCAGGTTTCCAAGCAGTTCTGGTCCTATCTTGTAGAAAGCAAGCTAATCCGTAATCCGCGGGACTTTATTACGCCATTGCCTCATATGAGCTTAGTACAAGGGGAAAAAGATGTAACCTTTTTGAAAAAACGTTTTGAAGCGTTGTCTAACAACCCTCTATTTCAAGGAATGGAATTTTCCGAAGACCCAGGAAAACTGCTAGAATGGATTCCGCTGATTATGAAGGATCGGACCTTGAATGGGCCTATAGCGGCAACAAGAATTGAATCCGGTACGGATGTCAACTTTGGCGCTTTAACGCGCATGTTGTTTGCCCACTTAAAGAGTAAAAACGTCGAAATCAAATACAAGCATAATGTTGATGATATTAAACGTGCGAGCGATGGATCATGGGAATTAAAAGTACGGAATGTAGATAACGGTGCCATCGAACGCCGTACTGCAAAATTCGTCTTTATCGGAGGCGGAGGCGGAAGCCTGCATTTGCTGCAAAAATCCGGCATTCCTGAAGGAAAAGGCATTGGCGGCTTCCCGGTAAGCGGCATTTTTATGGTGTGTCAGAAGCCGGAAATTGTAGCGCAGCATCATGCAAAAGTATACGGCCAAGCTCCAGTTGGTGCTCCACCAATGTCGGTTCCGCATCTTGACACCAGATTTATCGACAAGAAGGAATCGTTGTTTTTTGGACCGTTTGCCGGCTTCTCGCCAAAGTTTTTGAAAAACGGATCAATGATGGATTTGCTAGCTTCCGTAAAAACGGATAATTTGGTCACCATGATGGCGGCAGGTGTGAAAAATATGTCATTGACCCAATATCTGATTAAGGAAGTTATGCAATCGAAAGAACAGCGCATGGAAGCTTTACGCCAATTTGTCCCGAACGCCAAAAGCGAGGATTGGGAGTTGGTGATAGCAGGCCAGCGTGTGCAGGTGATTAAAGATACGGCTGCTGGCAAAGGAACGCTTCAATTTGGTACGGAAGTCATTAATGCTGCTGATGGCTCGATCGCTGCCTTGCTTGGCGCTTCGCCGGGTGCCTCTACCGCCGTTTCCGTCATGCTCGAGCTGATGGAAAAATGCTTCCCGCAGCATATAAAGGCGTGGGAACCGAAAATAAAAGAAATGATTCCTTCTTATGGTGTGCCGCTTTTGAAAAATCCAGAGCTTATCCGCGAAATTCATACTTCAACAGCGCGGACGCTTGAGCTAAACAGTGAACGGGACCCAGTCAAGCAGGCATCTTACTGAAACCCACGAGACTAAGGGCCGTTTAGCATTACCAGTAATATAATAGGGTAGATCATAAAGGAATGGCGTCCGGAAATCCGGGCGCTTTTTATTTTTGGGGCCTTCGTATTGAGTTGCCATAATATCCTCCTTCAAAGTGATATTATGATTATAAAATGATTGATACCATTCGCGTCGCCGAAAATCAGGTATCCATTTTTTGAAAATCAACACTTTTGCCCTCATTTGTTCGTTAAAAAAGATTACCATACAAAACGGTAATAAACCGTTGCTAAACATACAAAAGCGCTTTCATTTGCCGATTGAGAACGCTCTAAATCCTCCTTATACTAAAGTTGTCAAATAGAAAGGATGATTAGAATGGGTAGATTGACAGGGAAAGTAGCCATTATTACAGGAGCGGCAAGCGGCATGGGGCTTGCTGGAGCGCAATTATTTGCCAAAGAGGGCGCAAAGGTAGTCGCAACGGATGTAGTCGAGGAAGCGTTGCAGGCTAAAGTGAGCGAGATCGTGGAAAATGGCGGAGATGCAATTGCACTGAAGCTGGATGTATCCAGTCCAGAATCGTGGAACGCGGTTGTGGAAGCAACGATTGCCAAATACGGAAAAATCGATATTCTCGTTAACAATGCAGGCATTCATATCGCCAAGGGCATTTTGGAAGCCGAGCTGGCGGATTGGGATAAAGTGATGTCGATTAACAGCTCAGGCGTATGGCTCGGCATGAAGGCAGTTATCCCTCATATGCAAAAAAATGGACGAGGCTCGATTGTGAATACGTCGTCCATTGCAGCGATTATCGGCGGCATTGCTGATGCGCAGGGCGCGGCATACAGTGCATCGAAAGGTTCTGTACGCTCGCTTACCAAGCATGCGGCGCAGTGGTTTGCCAAAGATAATATTCGTGTCAATTCCGTTCATCCCGGAGCGGTGTTTACTGGTATGGTCGAGAAAGCGGGCATTAAATCTCAGGTTGAAATGGGCGAGCATTACAAAAGCCTGGCTCCTTTGCCTCCACATGCCGGCGAATCGCTGGATATTGCCTATGCTTACTTGTATTTGGCATCGGACGAATCCAAATTCGTAACAGGTGTTGAGCTGCCTGTCGACGGCGGCTGGATCAGCAACTAATAAGTCATCTTGCTAAAAGAGCTTCTGGCGATAGCGTGGCCACTGAAAAGGTCCATTTGGATTAGGAAAGGTACAACCACTCATGAAAAATGAGAAGGTTGTACTTTTTTTGTATGATAGATAGACAGACGGACAGATTACGATAATCAAACGGATGCTACGGGATTGGAGTAAGTATCTCGAAAAGCATGTACGGCACAGTTTATGAGAATTGCCGAAGGTCGCAGCAATAGAGCGGCAGCAGCCTCGTGATTTATATCGATTAAATATCAAGCTTCATACTTCCGAGCGCTTTTACGATTTCTGGGTCGCGGTGCGAGAAGAATAGGCTATTTTCTGTTAAGGCGCCCAGGACTGGATTTGTCATCCAAGACTTAATTAAAGCAGGGAAGATCAGGCATTGGGGCCTTTCTAAAGCAGGTGTAGTAACTATTCGACGCGCACATGCAATTCAGCCGCTTGCCGCAATTCAAAGTGAATACTCCATGATGTGGAGAAGCCCTGAAGAAGAACTCTTGCCCTTCTTGGAAGAAATGGGAATCGGTTTTGTTCCATTTGCCCCGCTGGGGAAGGGCTTTCTTACTGGAACGATTGATAAAAATACATCGTTTGGCAGTGACGATTTCCGAAGCAAGCAACCTCGCTTCCAACCGGAGAAAATCGAAGCAAATCAGGTAGTAGTGGAACTGATTAAAAAGATTGCCGCAGAAAAGAATGCAACGATGGCTCAAATCGCAATCACTTGGGTGCTTGACCAAAAGCCATGGATTGTACCAATACCTGGGATGCGCAGGTTGGAACGACTAGAGGAAAATATAGGGGCATTGGACGTGAAGCTGACCACTGCAGAACTCATTTATTTGAACGAAGTGCTCTCGAAAATCAAGATTTTGGGAGAACGTTATCCTGCTGGATCTGATTATTCACGAAGAGTAAACAAATAGCGATTGGAAGTAGAGCGATTGATGATTTGTGAAAGAGGGAAACGGATTGAGTCCAAAAATGTTATTCAGGCTGGTCATTGATGTGACGATGACCGCTCTTATGTTAGTGGCCATGGCTTATCACATTACCGGTATTCTAGTCCAGAACGCTGAATTATGAATAAATACTGGAAGGAATGAAACGGATAATGAAAATTCTAATTCTTGGAGCTGCGGGTCAAATTTCTCATCTTGTTATCGAGAAGATCTTAAAAGAAACGAATCATTCGTTAGTATTGTTCGCCCGTCATGGATCAAAACGAATCAAAATTTCAGATGCTAGCAGAGAACAAATAATGGACGGAGATTATACCGACATCAATCTTGTTAAGAAGGCCCTTGAAGGGGGGGATGCTGTATATCTTAACGATGTAAATTCCCTTGTAGGCGTTAAAGCAGTTGTAGAAGCAATGGAGGCTTGCAATGTAAACATTTTAATTGCGGCGTCTATTTTAGGGATTTATGGCGAGGTACCAGGAGCATTTGGCAAATGGAACGAACGCATGGTGGGCACTGCGGGTATTAGTCGCCAACGTCATGCTGCAGACATCATTGAGAATTCCAGCTTAGACTACACGATTCTTCGTTTAACTTGGCTTTATAATCAGACAGGCAATGAAGCCTATCACCTAACTCAGAAAGGAGAACCTTTTGTAGGTGCCCAAGTTACGAGAGAAGCTGTGGCGCAACTAATTGTCGATGTCATCGAAACCCCTGCTGATTATGCAAAGACTAGTATCGGTGTCAGTGAGCCCAATACGAATTGGTCGAAACCATCATTTTATTAAACCATTTGTCGGGGGAATGCAAGGGTCAGCCATAGGAGTGCGGATTCCTCAATCCCCTTATTACACAAGACGGTCGCAAGAAAAAGGACGAATTCCAGTTCAATAAGGCGGCGGAGATGTATGTGCAAGGCAGGCCTTATGCTTGGCTGAGATTCGAACGGTAAACTTCATGAGCGCGGTTTAATCGCGTAAATTCTAATAACTGTTCCGCCATATACGAAGAGCTATATTTAAAGTTGCTCTGCACCCATTCGGTAATTAGGCCGAGGACTGCATTTGCCTGATAACAGGCAAGCAGCTCTTTATCGATTTTCGGGTTTGGAGACATTTCGGTAACATCATCCAAATACAGCCTTTTGAGCGTTTCGTAAACGGTGTTACGGAAATTCGCCAATATACTCGTTGTCACCAATAAGGTATAAACAGTAGCATTGGCAAGCACGTGATCAAAAATTTTAATAGCTGAAGCATTCAAGCTCTGGATGTTGAAATTTTGATAATGCAGATACGGAGAACGGTAGGATTGGATAAGATCAGTCATCACATCGGCCAAAATATCTTCAAGCAGCTCTTCTTTTAACGCATAATGTTTATAAAAAGTGCCACGATTCAAATCGGCAGATTTCACGATATCTGTAATGGAAATATCCTCGAACGATTTATGCAGCATGTTTTCGAGCAGGGCATGCTTTAGAGCTGCTTTCGATTTGTGGACTCTTCGATCTATGGATGGCAATGAATTGAGCATAAATATCCTCCCTTTTGTAAATGGAACATTAAAGAAATTGTCTGGGCGTTTCCGTTTTCTCGCTTTTTAATAAAGACTGATCATTATCCAGCTTAAAATCGATGAATTGTAAAATGCGCTGAAGGTCAGAAATTTGAGCGGTAATTTTTTGTCTGTATTCTTGAAACGTAGCCTTCAATTCGGGCACAGCGCTTATATTTTCCTTAAAAGGAAGCTGAATATAGGCTTTCATTTCCTCTAAAGGCATTCCCGTCTTTTTCAGACAAGTAATTAACTCCATCACCTCAATATCCTCTAAGTCAAATAGGCGATGACCGTTATCTTTTCTTTTGATCGGCGGGAGAAGTCCAATTTTTTCATAATAACGGATGGCATCCTCGGTTAACCCGATTTTTTGCGACACCTGCTTGATGGAGAAGCTCTCTAACACGTCGTCACCCGCTTTCAATTAGACGAACAAAAACTTGGAAGTACCCGTAATCGGGTACTTTGATTGATTATAACACTCCTTCACATACCCTAGCAGCTTACCGTGCTCCAAATTCTTTTTTATAAATCATATTAACTTTATGAAGGACGTTGTGGCTTTGAGTAGTGAACTTGAGCGCTGTATCTTTGCCTTTATGAAGGAAGATGCCCGTCTTTTGCGTAAAATCCCCGAATGCCGCGTCATACAAACGGGAAGCGCCAACGCTTGGATGGGAGAAAAATAGATTCCGTATCAAGATCAAATATGCTGGCATCCCTGAATTTTTGGTCATCGTTGTTTTATTGCCTCCGGGACAGACACTGCGAATCTGGATGCCCTCTGCTAATAAGGAAGGGGCGATTTCTTTCGTCCACAGTGAAAGGGCTAGCTTGCTGGCACCGTAGGGGCCGACAATCTTTTTAAATTGGGTAGGTTTATCCAAAGTATTGGAATCAAACTTCTTGAGAAATAATAAAGAATTGGAGGACGTGTTGACGATGGTTTTCATCGTTCCCTTCAGTAAAAGCTCCTTGAGCTCCATGAAGATGATATAAGGCACCAACGTATTCACTTCAAAATGCATTTCGCGTTGTTGCTTCGTATATTTCATCTCACCTAAAGAGACTCCAGCGTTATTGAAAAGTACCTCGATATGCTCTTCGTTTTTCTTAATTTGATCCAGTGTTTGTTTAAGGCTTGCAAAATCAGACAAATCTGCTCTATATATTCTCAACTGTTTAGTTTTCAAAGCTTCTAGAATCAGTGGCTCCTCATTTGGGAAGCCGGAACGAATCAGGGCAATGGCTTCCCAGCCTTCGGACAGCATTCGCTTCGTCAATTCAAACCCTACACCTGAATTAGCACCTGTTATAAGTGCGACTTTATTATGATTTACTGTCATGTCAATCTCTCCTGACCTGTTCATTGATTTGATCAGTACCATGCTACAACCTAGTGTTAACACCAAGTCAAGCGTGGAAGTTTATCTTTTTTCGGAAAGAATATGGTGTTACACTACATATGGGAGGCGAATGAAAAATGAACATAACCATCGACCAACTAGGCAGCTCTAAAGTTGCGGTTATAGAAAGCTCGGATGTGATTATCCGCGATGTTCAAGATGCTTTGGATTTAATGGCTTCTGTTAATTACAATTATGAATGTCATAAAATCATGCTTCAAAAAGCAAACCTAACGGAAGATTTCTTCGAGCTCAAAACGAGGCTAGCGGGCGAGATTTTACAGAAATATGTGAACTACAAGGTGAAGCTGGCCATCGTTGGAGATTTTGATACCTATGACAGCAAGAGCTTGAAGGATTTTATTTATGAATGCAATAACGGCAAGCAGGTATTATTTTTAAGAGACAAACAAGAGGCCGTTCACGCTTTGCACAATATTACTTAACGATACAATCCAAGAAGTCCAGCCATGCTTATCATTTGACAGATAAAAAATGCGCATGGTAAAATAATCCCAATCTATAGGAACGGGAGGGTTACGTGTGTTAAACTAATTTTTCGATTTTTGGCTCTGCACAAGGAATGGAATAGACGTGTTACGGCTATGTTCTGTGCGTAGTAATCGAAGAATAGTTTACCTCATGGTAACCTTATTTAGTGATATGCGAGTAGTGGTTGACGATGCGTCAGCCGCTGCTCCTATTCTCGATTACTGAAAGCACAGGCAGCTGGCCTGTGTTTTTTTATATTTTTAGTAATGGAGGAATTATAAAATGAGTGAACAACTGCTAAACCTTAACGGTGTTAAAATATGTACGGAAAGCTTTGGAGATCCCGCTGATCCCGCTATTTTGCTCATTATGGGAGCCCAAGCATCAATGGTGTGGTGGGAAGATGAATTTTGTCAGCGCCTTGCAGCTGCTGGACGTTTTGTTATTCGTTTTGATAACCGCGATGTTGGGCGTTCTACCGTATACGAGCTTGGCAAGCCGGGGTATACGTTTGAAGATATGGCTGATGATGCAGTTGGTATACTTGATGCTTACAGCATTAAGCAAGCGCATATCGTCGGGATGTCGATGGGAGGCATGCTAACGCAAATTCTCGCTCTGCGTCATCGCGAAAGAGTGCTTACCGTCTCGCTTATTGCAACATCCAATTTTGCCGAGGGTCTTCCTCCAATGGAAGAGAAGGTGGCGCAATTTTTCGCTAATTCTGAAGAGATCGACTGGTCTAATGATGAAGCTGTTATTGCTTTTGCAGTTAGTAAGTGGAAAGTTCTAGTGGGTTCAAAGCATCCGCTCGATGAGGATCGCGTATATCAGTTGGCTAAACAAGAGGTAGAAAGAAGCAGCAATATGGCGAATATCAACAATCATGGCGTGGTGACAGGCGATTTTTCCTATTTGGCTAGAACGGCTGAAATCGATGTCCCCGCGCTCATAATACATGGCACAGAGGACCCGATTATTCCTTATGAACATGGAATTTCACTTGCGAATACGATCCCGAGCAGCTTATTGCTTGCCCTTGAGGGCTCAGGACATGAAATTCATCACTGCGAATGGGATAAGGTTATTGATGCTATCATTAACCACACGTTATGTCGGAAATCATTATAAACGACGCTTAAGATGCGTTGGATTTAATGGCTACTGTAGGGTACAATAACGGATGTTATAAGATACTCATTTTTTTTACTGGACAAACAGACAGCTTTGAAAGCATGGCACAATATAATTTACCCCTATGAGAGCAGTGGGCGACGATTCGTCAGCCGCTGCTCTTATTTTCGGTTGGAGAGCATGATTCAGCACGATGCTATTTTTCAATGAGGCCACAACTGAACGACTATTTTGGCTGTTGAAAAGTATTTCGATTCAAGATGGGCTGTGCTACAATAGAATCACAAAGTAAACCGCTTAACCTGTGATTATTATGATAAATGGTAACGCTTACAATAATTTTACTCTTTGTAGGGGGCTGAATATGCTTAAGCTTAACAACTGGTACTTCCGGTTGCTTGTATCTTATTTTCCAATTTTGGTGCTTACCGTGTCAATGATCATTTTTCTATCGTTCATCGCGGTTAATGAAATATCGCGGTCCGAGACAGAAAAAGCAGACAACATCACCACCGGCTATGTGGTGGATAGCGTCGAACGCGCCATCCGCGGGGTGGAGTACAATGCGATGAATGAAGCCGTCAAAAATTCCAACTACGCGGGATTTTTAAACGGCTCGCTCGAAACGGGCGTGAGATACGGCGTCGTTCACAGCTTGCGTTCGCTTTTGGAGGGAAGCGACTTGCTCGAATCCATCTACCTGTACAGGGAATCTGACGATATGGTGCTGACGGAGAGCGGACAAACCGAGCTTGAGGAGTTCGGCGACCGTGATTTTATTCAGCAAGCGAAAGCAAAACGTGATTATCAAGGGTGGTCGGTCAGCCGTGAATATCGGGAATACGACCGACTGGAGCCGATTAGGGTAATTACGATGTATAAGCGGGCTCCTTTCCCATTTGGAAAAGAAGGTCTGCTTGTCATTAATGTGAATTTGTACGCGGTTGAGCAATTGATTGGCAGCATGACAAGCCGTCAGGTTTCATTCATGCGAATTACCGATACGGCCGATAACATAATTTTTCCTGTCATCAATGGCTCAGATGTGTCCGACGGTGGCAGTGTACTGACGACAATTGAGTCAGCCTCTTTAGGCTGGACGTTCGAGAGCGGTATTCAGGCGGGCCAATTGCTCGGTTGGGTATCGGTCGTTTCGTATGCATGGGTAATTATGGCGGTTCTTACTTTTGCAGCGGCAATTTTTTATATTATTTGGGTTACGCGCCGCAATTATAAGCCTATACGTCTAATGATGAATCGAATACAAGCGTTGCAGCTGCGGAGCGGCGACGGGGGAGCGGTTCTGACAGATGATCTGACGATGATTGACCGCGCGCTTGAAAATTTAATTGTTCAGTCGTTGGATCACGAAAAGAAGCAGCGTGAAAGCATGATGCTTCAGCGCAGGCAGCTTTTTAATGAGCTTATTAGCGGGGAGCAAAATGGGCAAACTAATGAGCGGATGCGCAAGCTGGATTTGCTGCCAAGCGCCGGACGGTATGCCGTTATGGTCGTGAGGCTGAACCGTTACAATGATTTTCAGTCCGAAAACACGCTTAACGAGCAAAATGTTCTGAAGTTTGCACTCGGTAATGTCATGCAAGAGCTGGCCCACAACGAAGGCTTGCAAGGCTGGGGAGAATGGCTGGCGCCGGATCTCATCGCCTTTGTGTTCGCGGTTGCGGATGACGATTCCCGAATGCTGGATCAGCTTCGCGCTTCTGCGGTCGTTGCGCGGCAATGGGTAGGGGAGCATTTGCGTTTTAGACTATCGATTGGGATTGGTTCGATCGTAAACGAATGGAGCCGAATCGGACAATCTTACCGCGATGCCCTAACCGGTATGGAATATCAGCTCTGTATCGGACGCGAAGCGATTACGTTCAGCGGTGATATTCCGCAGGGCAGACAATACGGTACGTTTAATTACATCCAAATGTGTACCGATTGTGTGCAGGAATTTAGGCTGACGAATGACAGCTGGCGCAATACGTTCGAGCAATTGTTCGAGCGACTAACCACGGATACGCTCAAAGATGAAGATATTCATTCGCTCATGGAGATATTTATGCAAATGCTGAGCCGTGAACTGAAGGATCTGTCGGAATCACTGAATGAATTTCTAGAAGGCGATCGAACATCTGCGCTGCTTGCCAAGCTAAAGGCAGCCTCGACTCTGGCAGAAATGAAGGAACTGCTGCTAGAATATTTGGCTGATCTATTCGATGCTTATGTGGCGATGAGTGAGACGAAAAGCTACAAAACGATGATAACCGATATGAGAGCCTACATTCAGGAAAACTTCGCCGATCCAGACCTGTCTCTCAATCATTTGAGCGACCGCTTTCAAATATCGGGCAAGTATGCCAGCTATCTGTTCAAGCTGGAGTACGATATGAAGTTTGTCGATTTTCTTGTACAGCTTCGAATACAGCAGGCTGAGCGTTTGCTGGCGAATACCGATGAGACCGTTCAAGGTATTGCTCTCCAAGTTGGCTACGCCAACTCAATCACCTTCGGACGGGTATTCAAACGGATAACCGGTGTGACCCCGGGCGAATTCCGAAAGCTCAAAATGCGCCCTTCTGTTTTGAACTAAGGTGAGTGAAGCAATAGTGTTGCAGTTCTTTCAAGCGCATGTATATGCGAATTAATGAGTGGCTTGTAGAAGCAGCAGTCCGAACAAGGAAGTTTGTTCGGACTGCTGCTCTATTTGTTTAGCCGGAATATTGTTTATCGTCGGAAATGGCTTTATGACGGGCTTTTTCGGCGTTAATGGAAAACGGTTTATGTCGGGAAAATGATCTATTCTATTGGTCAAAAGCCTTACTGGGCAAGGGTTCGGTGTAACGGTTTGCCGCTCCGAAACTGGTTTATTGTCAGCGCACTGCAAGCCGTGTCATACTGAGGCCAATTCCTAATCACGGTTTGCAAGCCACGATTGAAAGCGCGTTCAAATGTGCTTCATTCTTCGGTTCATAATCGAGTGCAGGAAGCAAATTAACGGAAAAGAAAGAGGGGTTGAATCAAATGATGAAAGTTGTGAAGGGGAAAAAGAAAGCCAGCGTTTTGCTAGCGCTTACGCTTGCAGGTACTATGCTGATTAGCGCATGCGGCAGCAACAATGAAACTGGAAACAAAGCAACAGGGGGCGAAGCGACCTCCGGTAAGCCAGTAACACTTAAGGTGGAAGTATTCGATCGGGGCAATTCTCCTTCTGGTTCGACGATTACAAATAACTATTTAACGAATTACGTGCAGGACAACTTCGGCAAGCCAAATAACATTGATGTTCAATTCGTACCGATTCCACGTTCGGAGGAAGTTCAGAAACTTAACGTTCTAATGGCGAGCGGAAGTGATGTTCCGGATATCGTATTCACATATGATTCAGGTACTTTTTACCGTTACGCTCAGCAAGGCGGTTTGACTGACCTTGGCGAGCTGCTCGATCAGCACGGTCCGAACCTCAAAAAATTCCTTGGCGAAGACACACTCGCTTATGGTAACTATCAAGGTCAGCAATTTGCACTGCCAGCGAAACGTGCGCATTTAGGGAAATATTCGTCTTTCGTCCGTCAAGACTGGCTCGACAAGCTAGGCCTGCCTGTGCCGCAAACGACAGATGAGCTTTACACGACTTTGAAAGCGTTTAAAGAAAAAGACCCGGGTCAAACTGGCGGCAAAGTTATTCCGCTCGGAATGGCGCTAGCATCTGCTCAATATGAGCCGCTTCTCTGGTCCTTCATTCAGCCTGTTACGGAAGAACAACGTTACACGCTGACGCAGCAGCTCGGATCAAATGACTTCCCGATCTTGCTGCCTGGCTTTAAAGACGGCTTGCAATTTATGAACAAGCTTTACAACGAAGGACTGATGAGCAAAGACTTCAGCCTTGATGAAGATAAGAAGAAGCTGAACGAAGATGCTGCTAAAGGCTTGGTCGGTTTCTTCAGCGAAGATGATATGAACCCATTCTATCCGGATGGCTTGTATTCGACGCTGCAAGCGAACATTCCAGACGCGAAGCTGTCCTCCGTTGATGTATACACGGATTCCGAGGGCAAGCATCCGAAGCCGGAATATGCGCCAGTTGGTCTGTACCTCATGGTTCCTAAAAGCAGCAAGAACGCGGTAGAGGCAATCAAGTACCTGGATTGGATGGCTTCGGAAAATAACCTGCTCAACATGCAAAATGGCGTAGAGGGCGAAAATTACACTCTGCAAGACGGCATCCCGGTAGCCAAAGCCGATGCTCCTGATGATGTGAAAAATCGTGTATACAACTGGGGTGACATGGCGATTATCTCCAACGGTAAACAGTTGGGTGATACGGACCGCAACGTAGAGGCTTATGTACTAGGTATGCCTGAGCAATTCCAAGAAGAGACTCGCAATGCGCTGACGATTTCTCGATCCGATACGATCAAGCCTGTCTTGTTCGACCATCCGATCGAAGCACAAGCCAAATATGGTTCGGCGCTGCGTGACAAGTTCAATGAAATTGTCGTTAAAGCAACGATGGTGAAGCCGGATCAATTCGAAAGCACATTCGAATCGATTATGAAGGATTATATGGCAAACGGCGGTCAAGCGATTTTGGATGAACGCACGAAAGCTTATGAGGCTATGAAATAAATAGAACGCCTGCATTAAGCAGCTCGGGGACGATGGATATTTCTAAAGTCCCGTCTCCGGGCTTAATCGTAAGCAGATAGGAGTGGATTATATTGAACACGCGCGTGTATTTACGCAGATACTGGCAATTATATATGCTGCTTATTTTACCGGTTGCCTATTTCTTAGTTTTTAAATACGGACCGATGTATGGCATCATTATCGCGTTTAAGGATTTTAACTTTTTCCAAGGTATTAATGGTTCTGAATGGATAGGGCTTGATGCTTTCAAGGAAGTATTCGCAATGTCGGACTTTTACAAGACGCTGCGCAATACGCTCATGCTTAACTTTTTGGACCTGCTCTTCTCATTCCCGGCTCCTTTGTTTCTGGCCATTATGCTGTATGAGCTCAAAACGGTTTGGTTTAAAAAGATTTCACAAACGATTTTGTACATTCCGCATTTCATTTCCTGGGTTATTATCGGGGGGATCGTCTACCAAGTGTTTGGTACCCAATCCGGTATGATTAACAATTTCGTAACTTCACTAGGCTTTGAAGCGATTCCTTTTCTTACGGACAAAAACGATTGGTTGATTACGTATTTGATCGTCGGCGTATGGCAAAGTGCCGGCTGGGGTACGATCATTTATTTGGCGGCTCTTACAGGTATCAATAGGGAGTTGTTCGAGGCGGCTGACGTCGACGGAGCGGGCAGACTGAGAAAAATTTGGAGCATTACGCTGCCATCTTTAAAGCCGACGATTGTTACGCTTCTCATTATTAATGTGGGCAATATGATCGCCATCGGATTTGAACGTCCTTATATTATCGGAAATACCGCTGTACGGGATTATTCGGACGTGCTCAGCACCTTCGTATACCGTATCGGCATTGAATCTGGACAATATACGCTTGCTACGGTCGTCGGCTTGTTCCAGGCAGTTGTTGGACTTGTGTTTGTATTAGGCGCCAACTACTTATCCAAAAAACTGGCAGACCAAAGCATTATTTAAAATATAAGAATTTATAAGTTTTACACGTATAAATAGGCTTATATTTCTCTGACTGAAACGCGCCGCACCGCCAAAGGACGGCGACAGCTGTTTCACCTTGATTATAAACTTTTATTTTGATGCAAATTGGAAAGGAGCGATAAGACATGAGAGATCAACAGGCCAGCCGATCATTTGATATTGTCAATACGATCGCCATTTTATTATTCGTGCTGATATGTTTGGCTCCGTTTCTTCATATAATTGCTATCTCGCTCAGCTCGACGCGTTCCATCATGTCTGGTGAGGTCAGCCTTATTCCTGTCGAAATCAACTGGGATGCCTACAAGCAGGTATTTTCAGACAAGTCGATGATTCGTTCACTCGGTTTTACCGTTATGCTGACGGTTTTATTTACAATCATGTGCATGTTAATGACGATTGCGGCGGCTTATCCGCTTGCCAAAACGAAATTAAAGGGCCGCAAGCTGGTCATGTTCATTATTATCATTACGATGTTTTTCAGCGGGGGACTTATTCCGGAGTATATGCTCGTGCGCAATTTGGGCTTGCTCGACACGATATGGGCGCTTATGCTGCCAGGTCTCATTAGCCCGTTTTACTTAATTATTTTGATCACCTTTTTTCAAAATATTCCCGATTCGCTGGAGGAGTCAGCGGAGATTGACGGAAGCTCGTACCTCCGCACTCTGGTTAGCATTATCGTGCCGCTGTCGCTGCCCGTTATTGCTACGCTGAGCTTGTTTTATGCGGTAGGTCGCTGGAACGGTTTTACGGATACGTTAATGTATATTACGAGTCCGGAGATGTATCCGCTGCAATTGAAGCTTTATCAGCTGGTGCAAAACAACATGGTCAGTGAGCTGCTGGTAATGGAAGGCGCAAACGGACAGGCGAAGCTGCAGCCGGAAAGCTTGAAGGCGGCGAGCGTTATTTTCGCAACTGTGCCAATCATGATTGTCTATCCGTGGCTGCAGCGGTATTTCGTTAGCGGCGTTATGCTCGGGGCGGTCAAAGGTTAACCGAATCTATATTTCAGGAGGAGCTTATGGGAAAGGATAAAGGCCAATATTCGTTCTCGACATGCTGGAATATTAAACGTCACAACGTCGGCAGCAGCATGATCGATGAAATTCGGGAACTCGGCTTTCGCTACGTTGAGCTGAACTATAACGTTACGCAGGAGCTGCTGTCGACGATTGAGCCAATGATTGAACGGGGAGAAATCGGAGTATCGAGTGTTCATAATACGTTTCCGCACGTTGCGGACCCCGATTACGGTACCGATTCTGTATTGCTCGGCTTTGAAGATGAGGAGAAGCGAAAGCGTGCCATCAAGCTGCTGATCGGTACGGCGGAATATGCGAATCGTTATGGAGCGAAAGCGGTTGTCGTGCATCCGGGCGAAGTGCCGTTCGACTATAACATCGATAATGAGCTCAAAAAAATTTACCATGAACAAGGCCCGGATTCCTCCGCTTACTTAAAGCTGTGGATCGAGATGCTGGAGCGCAGGGAATCGTTGTCGGAGCACTATTTGCAGCGCATTGGCAATAGTCTGGAAGATATTTGCGACCAGATCGCGGCTAAGGGCTGGGACGTATCGATTGGCATCGAGACGCGTTCGCGCTGTTATCAGATGCCGACGCTGCGTGAGGCGAAATCGGTGTTTGATCGGCTGAAGGGCGCTCCGGTCGGCTTGTGGTACGATTTTGGCCACGGCATGATGATGGAACGTATGGGCTTGTACGATAATGCGCGGGATATGGAAGCCATTAAGGACAATGTGGTCGGCATTCATATTCATGAAACGGTCGGGTTGTCGGATCACTGGTGTCCGTATGTGCACAGTGGCGACATGAGCTATTTTGACCGCTTCCTCCCCATTATCGAGGCAGCCCCTGTGAAGGTATATGAGTTAAAAGCAGCATGTACACCGGAGGAAATCGAACAGAGCCACGAGCTGCTGCTCGCCAAGCTGTCCGAGCGCAAGGTGTAGGACGATGGACATTAAGCATCTGGCATCCTATGCCCCACGGCTATATTTTGATAAAAAAGAGCCGTTCTATCCGGTGCGGGTCGGCGTTTCCGTCCTGCACGAAGGCGAGCAATCGCCGTCGTTTCGGCGTAAATTTGAACGGTTGGATGCTAATGTCGATTATGTGATCGAATTCGCGATTTATTGGGATTATGACATTCAGCATCTGTACGAGCTGGAGCATGTATGGGTTAATATAGGCAAGGACCGCGCCGTAGTGGATGCGGAAGCGAGCTTTCACGGCAAATACATGAAGGCGCTGCTGCCTGACCGCTCCAATCTGGAGGGGAAAACAGTTAGCCTGTATTCGCAGCCTGGAAAGCACGCCTTCTCGCCGCTGCCGATTATTTTCGAGCTGCTTCCGAACGTGCGTACCGCGACAGACCGCGATGCCGGACTGGACGGTCTTACATTGCCGGAGTGGTACAAGGCGCAGGGGCAGTATGATGAAGAGACGAATGTGCTAGTTCGAGCCTATCAGCAGGCGTATCACCGGTTCATGCCATCGTTTGAGTTCGTTCCTTACGAGCTTGCGGAGCGTGAGCCGTTGTTCGTTCCGTGGGAAACGCTGTACGAAGAAATACCTAAGCGGATTGAGGCGGAGCTGACTGTCATTAGGCATACGCTTAGCGGATCAAAGGAGTAAGAGGAAGGAAGATGAACATGCATCTGAAGTACAAGAAGCTGGTTGCCGTAAACGATGGCTGGGTCACGCAAGGAATCGATAATCAAATAATGGACAGCGGCAGCCGCTTCTACGGCGGTGTAGCCGATCCGGACAATGGGGTTGCTTGGCCGACCCACATGGGAACGCCAACGTTTATGGCGATATGGGCATGCTCACTTGTTAACGAAAGCTCCAACTATTATCATGACGAACAGCTGCTGCGGCGTCTGGAGCTGGCGGCAGCCTTCATTGTCCGCGAACAGCACGAGGACGGCACGATATCGCCCGGTTGGACCAATATGCATTCGCCGCCCGATACCGCCTTCGCCGTCGTTGGACTTGCTGGGCTGCTTGAACTGTTGGTGAAGCATGAATGGGCTGCGCTGGAACGGGTTAGAGCGGACATTAGAAAGTTTCTGGAGCGTTCTGCGCCGGCACTGCTGACCGGCGGCTGCCATACGCCGAACCATCGTTGGGTGCTGACAGCGGCTCTTGCCTTTCTGCACAGATTGACAGGCCATGCGGAGCTGACGGCACGCGCCGATCAATGGCTGGCTGAAGGCATGGATTGCACGGAGGATGGAGAATGGACGGAGCGCAGCAATGGCATCTATAACGGTGTAAGCGACGTCATGCTGTTCCATGCGGCTGAGCTTCTTGGCAGGCCCGAGCTTCTCGAGCCGGTTCGCCGCAATTTGCGGATGATGGCTTATCTTATCCACCCGGATGGAGAAGTCGTTACGGATTATTCTGGACGCCAGGACTTTGGACAATTGTTTGATATGTCCAGCTATGCACTCGTATCCAGCCTTATGGCGCATCGCGATCAGAATCCTTTGTTCGCTGCCTTGGCTGAGCTCGGAATCGAGGCGCTTAACCATCCGGGACCTATCCCGAACAATGTATTGCTCGGGTTTTTGCTTCATCCGGAACTGAGAGAGCCAGGTGTGGAAAGCGGCAGACTGCCGGATCATTACCGGGTTGTCATCAACGGGAAATTTAATCGGCAGCATTATTTAAAACAGATGGAGTCGGCCGGTCATGGCGGAAAAATCTATCATAGTCGTCTGCATCCCGAATTCGGCGCACCGGTTGCCCGGCAGCGGGAAGGGCGAACGAGTGTTACGGTCATGACGGAGACGAATTCGTTTTTTGCACTTCGGCATGGAGCGGCACGGCTGCTTGGTGTGCAGGTCAGCAGCTCGTTCGAGCCGGGATTTATCAAAATGAACGATATGGAGCAGCTTGAATCTGGCTTCGTTCTGAAGGGGACGGAATCAAAGGGCTACTACGGGCCGATCGCAACTGATCGTCTGCCTGAAATCGCGAGCAATACTGTCAGCCCATGGTATTTGCTGCCGCATCAGCTGCGTGAAGTAACGCATCTTCAGCAGCACGATGTACGAATTGAGCTCATTGAAACGCCGGACGGCTGGCGTCTCCGTGTGCAATGCGACAAGCCAGACGTGCTTTTGACCCAAATTTCCTTCATATTCGGAAAGGAAGGGCAATTGGCTGGCGGCGAATTGGCTCCTGCCGAAACGGGCACGCAATTTTGGAAAGCAGGCACTGTAAAATTTACGGCTGGCGATGATTGGATTGAAATGGACGGCGGTGCGGATGAGCATTGGGCTAAATCGATTCGCGGCGCTGCATTCCCGGCAGATTGCCAGACGCTGGTCGTCAACGTGCTGACGCCTTATGACCGGACGTTTCATATTCGGCTGTCGCCAAGCGATGGCAATGGGATAAACGGGCAGTAATTTTATAGATGGCTTGGATGACTTGCGCATGGCAGTTAACGGCTAGTAGGACATTGATTTTATGCTGCATAGCCTCCTGCCAACAGGTTTAGAAATCAGCAACCTCAGAGCGGCGCTGAGCGCGAGGGGCGCATGCACAATAAAGAGGATGCTCCCCCAGGAGGGGTGATTGCATTTGTTTGCACTTAAATTGGGGGCGGCTTTGCTTCTCGGATTGCTGATTGGGGTAGACCGTCAGCTCAGGCACAAGCCACTAGGCATCAAGACAAGCATGGTGATCGCGGTTGCAAGCTGCCTGATTACGATGGTGTCGATCGAAGCGGCGACTGAGCTTGCCCATCCTGGCATGACCAACATGGATCCGATGCGGCTGGCGGCGCAAATTGTGAGCGGCATCGGCTTTATCGGCGCAGGCGTCATCCTCAGACGTAATAACGATGTCATCTCCGGTCTGACGACGGCTGCCATGGTGTGGTCGGCGTCGGCGCTTGGGATCGCGGCAGGGGCAGGCTTCTATAAGGAAGCATTCACGGCCGCAGGATTTATCATTTTAGCTGTTAATCTGGTGCCTTCTATCGTGCGGGCATTAGGACCGAGAAAGCTGCGCGAGCGCGACCTATCGGTCTGTATGACGTTTGACCGTTCGGCTGAGCTGGATGGCTTGATGACGAGAATTCGATCGGAGCACCAGATCAAACATACAAAAATCAAAGATATTGGCGACGGCCGCAAAGAGATTCAGCTTGTGCTGTCATCGCGGGATTTGCACCCGACAACCTCTGTCTACGAGGATTTGCGGCGTTTGAAAAATGTCGTCTCCGTCGAGGTAGAAAACATAAGCTCATAGGAGCATTTTTTCATGCTAGATAAAGCGCTTAACTTAATATTGAAAAAGGCAGCCGATAGTCATGAGCAAGGAAAATGGCCAGAACGCTGCCTTTTTTGGTTTAGGCGGACTCAGCAGCAGCTATTTGCTCATTTTTAAGCGATTTTGGAGGGCAAACGGACAGGAAAGCCGTTAAGTTGGTTTTTCTCGCTATAAATGATTATAAAGGAGGCAATTAGCGGCTTCTGAGTCCGCGAACCTGCTCAGCCGCCTTTATCTGCAACAAATAGCTGCTGCTGTGACCGCCAAATTTCTATTTGATATTCTTTTGTTGCTACAGCCTTCATCAGTACGTGTCCACGCTATACTCGATCCTTTTGAGCTTTTTTATTGAAAGTCAAAAACTACTTCCTCATCTTTAATGATGATCCACGGGTTTTTATCCAAATCAGCGACGTTTTGCAGCGTATATTTTATATAGAAAATGTCGTCTTTCCAATATTCTTTGACATAGACGGCTTTTAAGCGAGCTTCACTTTCAATTCGCTCTGGCAAGGAGAAGTCTACACCGTAGTAGTCCTCTTCCTCTTTACCGCGATAAGGGTTGTTCTGCAAATACTTTAACCGAATGGAATCCGAGGCGTTGCTAATGTAGGCATTTGATTGCAGTTTCTTAAATGCGTCGAATGAGGCGCACGTTTGTGTACAAGCTTTCGTGCGTTTCGCCGCCTGGCTTTTAAAATCATAATAGTTTTGTAACGTTTTAATAATAGCGTCCTCTTCATCGTTTAAAGCAGAAGGATCAGCAAGCCGTTTTTTTCCTGCATAAGAAGCTTGAAAATTTTCGATTTTATCAATATTATCCTTTGCTATAAAAATAGATCGTTTGGAGGTTGTATGATAGCCGATGTAATAATCGGATGAAATGTCCATTTTTATGAGTGTCAGCGTCTCATTTACCAAAGTGACTCTGGACATTTCAATTTTGCTCTTCTGAGCCTCATATTTCATAATATTAATATATTGCGCATGGATACCGCTGAGGTATATGGAAAAAATCAATATGATAGCTGTAACGAAAATGATACTTAGCTTTGTTGCCGGTGCATTCATTTTGAAATAGGAAGCGGTTTGATACGAAAAATAAAAAATAAGAAAAAAAGCGCTATAGAAGAATATATTTTGCACGGTCAGCGGTAGATTTAAATCTTTATCCAAGGTTAAAATTTGAAAAAGTATCATAGTAATAATAAAACTAAGAAATAAAAGGCCATGAATTAGTGATAATAAGGGATGCTTTCGATTGCGGAATACGAAATATAGAAAACGTCTGAGTCTCACATTCGACCGATTAGGCGCCCTGCGAGGCTTTCTCCGATCCTTTCGGGACGCAAGTACAGCTATCGTCACAACAGGAAGCGCTAAAAAGAAGGAAATATAGATACCGTTAATCCAATATAGGCTTTGAGAAACAGGATAAAACGATAAAATATCCTTAAATATAAACAGATCACCCAAATAAGGATGAAAGGAGCCCTGTACATACACAAGCCCGGCGGTATAAACGACGAAAGGCACAAACCATAGCTCTTGCAGCAGCTTTAACATATTCTTCAACTTATCGGGCATTCAGCAGTCTCCCTTGCAGCATCTTAGTAAAATAGACCTATTCTTTTTCATCGGATTCTGCATGCCAAAAATGTATAATACTAGATTTTTTTAAGCAAAAAAATACCCTGAGTGCTGAATAGATTCAGCTAGCTCAGAGTATATAAAATGCGATAGCCTGTATAATAAAACAGCTCGCGAAAGAAAAAGGGAAGCTTGGTTCGCAGGCTGCTGTATGCGGAAGTCGTGGTGGGGGAGGAGTAGGCCGTCATTCCCAGCCTGTCCGCCATCGTGAGCGCCCGCTTCATATGCAGCGGATCGCTGACAATAATGAAAGATCGAAGATCGTGGTGCTTTGCAGCCGTTAGCGCGTATAGGAAATTTTCCTCCGTAATCCGCGATTGATTTTCAATTAAAATATGTTCAGGCTTTACGCCCTTTTCAATCGCATAGCTTCGCGATACTTCAGATTCTGCAAGCTCATCCGCAGCACCGCGTCCTCCGGTAAAAATAATATAATTTGCGTAGCCTTGCTCGTACAGCTTGATGGCATGATTCAGGCGTTCCCGCAGCACAGGGGATGGCTGATCGCCCCAGACTGCGGTGCCGAGCACTAAAATCGCATCAGCGGGCTTCGCCTCATCCTTCAAGCTGAATAACCAAATTTCACTGGAAAACCAGCAGATTAACGCAGCTATAGCTGCTGCAAAGCACAACAGAAGCGTTTTGATTTTTTTAGAAGCAAGCTTGTTTTTCATGAAAAACCTTTCCTTGAAAAATGATTTTTCCACGTCGTTCATTATCCAATCATGATTTTACCTTCCGGATAGCGGTACAGCTCCTTCTTCTCCTGCGCCGGAACGAGCGTGAACGCCAGCGTCAGCGGGCCGAGCCGCCCAGCGAACATCATAATAATAATTAACACTTTGCCGATTACAGTCAAATGCGGCGTCAAGCCAAGCGACAACCCGGTCGTACCGAACGCCGAGGTAACTTCAAACAGCAGAACGAGGAAATCGACATCCTCGGTCGTCGATAAAATCATCGTAAACAAAATAATTGCCGCCAGCGAAGCAATCGTAATCGTCAGCGCCTTGTACACCCGGTCCTTTGCCAGTCTTCTGCGGAAAAAGACGACATCCTCCCGGCCGCGAATCATCGCAAACACCGCTCCGATGAGGATCGCAAACGTCGTCACCTTAATGCCGCCGCCCGCAGAGCCGGGAGACGCACCGATGAACATGAGCAAAATAATGAGAAACTGCGTCGCATGGCGCAGCGAAGGAATATCGAGCGTATTTGCACCGCCCGAACGCGGCGATATGCTTTGGAACAACGAGCTATATAGCTTGCCGCTCAGGCTAAGCGGCTCTAATGTTTTGGCATTCGTAAATTCGAATATAAAAATAATAACCGCCCCTGCTACAAACAAAATGCCTGTCGCATACAGCACAACCTTGGAGTGAAAGGACAGCTTGCGCGTTTTCGGATAATCCCACATTTCCGCCAGTACGATAAAGCCGATCCCGCCGAGAAAAATGAGCGCAATGACGATCACATTAATGATGGGATCGTTGACATGATTGACAAAGCTGCTGAACTTGCCGTTCATCGGCCCCATAATATCAAATCCAGCGTTCGTGAACATCGACACGCTATGAAAAATGCCGTAGTACAATGCCTTGCCGAAAGGCATTTCCGTTGACCAGCGAAGTGCGAGAACAAGGGCGCCAACACCTTCTATGACAAAAGCATAAATGAGCACGCGCCGAATGAAGCGGACGATCCCTTCCAGCGAAGATTGATTCATTGATTCTTGCAGCAGCAGCCGCTCGCGCAGCGATATCCGTTTGCGCAGGGCAAGGGCGAATAGCGTAGACATCGTCATAAAGCCAAGTCCGCCGATTTGCATCAGCACGAGGATAACGAGCTCGCCAAAGGTCGAATAGTGGATGCCGGTATCGACGACGACAAGTCCCGTTACGCAAACAGCGGAAGTGGCTGTGAACAACGCGTCTATGAGCGGCGTCGCTTGATGGGTTGCCGAAGCATGAGGCAGGGAAAGCAATAGGGTACCCGCCGCAATAATCGCGAGAAAGCCGAGCGTAAGAATCTGCGGCGGTGTCATTTTCAGAAAGATGGTTCGTAGTCTGGCCACACAGGTAATCTCCTTTATTGGTAAGCGAACGATGATGTGAAAAAGCGAAACGAGCTTGTGCCGCCGAAGGCTGGCACAGCCGTTTACGCTTGAAATATAAGAACAATAAGTTTTACTCTTATTATAATGCTTATATGTCTACGCGAAACGAGCTTGTGCCGCCGAAGGCTGGCACAGCCGTTTACGCTTGCCACCTCATTATCTGGTATAATAGGGTAATATGCAACAGGAGGGCGCTGGGGCGCCGCGATTAGGGAGGACAACGATGAAATCAAGATATATAGCAGGTATTTCGCTTGCCGTTATGGGGGCAGGCTTTATTACAACGAGATGGTGGCTGCCAGACAACGCATGGACGCATTTGCTGGAAAGCGGCTTCGAAGCAGGTCTGGTCGGCGGGATTGCCGATTGGTTTGCGGTGACAGCGCTGTTCCGCCATCCGATGGGCATTCCCATTCCACATACGTCCTTATTGCTCAAAAACCGGGCGAAAATCGTCAACTCGCTCATCAGCGCCATGGAAAATGAACTGCTGAATAAAGAAAGCATTACCCGCAAGCTGTCAGGCTTTCAGCTGTTCGCAGGGGCTGCGTCGGCGGCGACTCGCCTGATTGGCAAGCGCAAGTTTAGATTGGCCGCCGTTGATTTTGCCCAGTCGGCAGTGGAACGATTGCCTTTGGAGCGAGTTAGCAGCGTGCTGCATGGCTTTTTGGCGGATTATGTGAAAAAGCAGGATTTTACGCCAATCGTCCGCAAGCTGGCGGATCGTTTCGTCCATGAGCGCTGGGATGAGCGGGCGCTGGATTACGGCCTTGAGCATGTAGGCCACTGGATTCGCAAGCGTGAAACCGAGGAAATGCTCGGCAAGCTCGCCTTCAAGAAGCTGGAGGAGCTTAAGGTTGGCGGCTTTATGGGCTTTGCGCTGCAAGCTTTCGTCGGCTTTATGAACGAGGAGAAGCTCGGCGGTTTGATTCAGAACATGCTGCTTTCTACTATGCAGGAGCTTTCTCATCCTGGAAGCCCGCATCGGCAGAAGCTGCTGCTTGAGGTAAGGGCCCAGGCGGAGAAGCTTGCCGATAACGAAGAGCTGATGCTCAAGCTGAAACAGCTCATTGAACAGGGTGTGGACAGCGTAGAAACGGAACGCTTCATCCATTTGCGTCTCGAGGAGCTAAGGCAGCTCGTGCTGGACAAGCTGGAGGAGCAGCATCGCAGCGGTGGGCGCGCGATTGTGCAGGGATACCGTTTTGCTACGGATTATTTGAGCGGCAAGCAAGAAATGCTCGCCAATTGGGAAGAAGGCATTCGCGGCTATCTCGTTCGACTTATTGAGAACAATCACTATCGCATTGGTGCGCTCGTTCGGGATAATCTCGAGCGGATGGATGACAAGGCGCTCGTCTCGATGCTGGAGGAAAAGGTCGGCAACGATTTGCAGTGGATTCGCGTCAACGGCGCAATATGCGGTTTTGTTGTAGGCGTAATTTTGTCCTTTTTCTAATAGCAAGGATGGCCATATACAATTTTAGGGGACAGCCTGAATCTTTTGTGATAAGATCAAACTACAAAATGACCAATGAATACAAGGTGAAACGGCTGTCGTCGTCCTTTGGTGGCGCGGCGCGTTTCAGTCCGAGAAATATAGAGAAGGGATTGAAAAATCATATCCTTTCCTATATTTTGAAAAATGATTGACATGGAACGAGGTGCCTTTGCGCACGTCAAAGGGTAACAGGGAATCGGGTGCAAATCCCGAGCGGTCCCGCCACTGTAATCAGGGAGTTTTCCTTCACCAGCAGGAGTCACTTGGCCTATGCTTTAGGGCAGCCGGGGAAGACGAAGGAAAATGATGATCTGCTAGCCAGGAGACCTACCTCGTTCCAGCACCACAGTGCCTTCGCGGAAAGGATAGGTGTACGAACGAAAGCGATTGCTACCAGTCTGTTTGCTGGCGCAACCGTCTATTTCTGCGTACACATGACCGTTTCCCGCCCAAGGGAAGACGGTCTTTTTTTATTTTTCACAGGCTCTAAGAAGAATGGGGAGGGTATTGAAACGAATGGTCAAGTTAAAAAGAAAGACAGCAGCAAGCACCGCTTTGCTGGTTATCGGCTTCACGCTTTTTTTACTGGTGAATGAGCCGCAATCCGCTTATGCGATGCACATTATGGAAGGATTTTTGCCTGTGGGGTGGGCGATTTTTTGGTGGGCGGCCTTTATTCCTTTTTTCATCCTGGGCGTACGTGCCATTCGAAAAATGACAAAGGAAGCGCCAGAGCTTAAGCTGATGCTGGGCTTGGCGGCTGCCTTCACCTTCGTGCTGTCTGCGCTGAAAATTCCTTCCGTTACAGGCAGCAGCTCGCATCCGACGGGAACCGGGCTTGGAACGGTTATGTTCGGTCCGCTGCCGATGAGTGTACTGGGTTCAATGGTATTACTATTTCAAGCGGTGCTGCTTGCGCATGGCGGGCTGACGACGCTTGGGGCGAACGCTTTTTCAATGGCGGTTGCGGGTCCGGCTGCGGGCTATGCGGTCTATCGGTTGCTGATGCGTTCAGGCAGCAAGCAAGGCATAGCGATTTTTTCCGCTGCTGCTGTTGCCGATCTGGCTACTTATATCGTCACTTCCGTTCAGCTGGCAGTTGCTTTTCCGGCTGTCGAAGGCGGCATTCTCGCTTCCTTTATGAAATTTGGCGGTATTTTTGCTATTACTCAAGTTCCGCTAGCTGTTAGTGAAGGCTTGCTGACGGTATTGATCTGGAACTGGCTGCAATCTTTTAATACGGACGAGCTGACTATTTTGAAGCGGAGAATGAAAGGGGATCGCGTGTAATGAGCCGCAGTGCCAAAAATATTTGGATTTTAGCCATAGTTGTTTTACTTGCTGTTGCGCCATTAATATTCATTAACGCCGAGTTTGGCGGCGCAGATGGCGCGGCGGAGGAAATGATCCAGACGATTGCGCCGCATTATGAGCCTTGGGCGTCTCCGCTGGCTGAGGTGCCGGGAGAAACGGAAAGCATGCTGTTCGCGCTGCAAGCTGCGATTGGCGCTGGCATAATTGGCTATGTGATCGGCCTTTTTAAAGGGAAGTCGGAGAAATCAAAGCAGCAATGATGAAATGGATCGATACGATTTCTTATTCCAATAAGCTGCGGGATTTACCCGCCTTTTGGAAATGCGGGCTTGCAGCCCTGCTGCTGCTGCTTGCCTATCTCGCTCATCCGCTCGTGCAGCTTGCCATTTTCGGATGGCTTGTGCTGTGGACGGTCGGCTATGCGAAAGTGCCCGCCAAGCTTTATGCGGCGCTGCTTTTCTCCTCTTGCTTGCTGTTTATTCTCAGCTTGCCAGCGCTGCTTATTGAATTAACCAGTACCAGCAGCATTAGCGGCAGCGCAGCAGGAAACTTGGCAGCAGCGAAAGCAGGTTGGGTGCTCGTTTCATGGGAGCTGCTAAGCTTGTATGTGCCGGAGGCATCCGTAGCGCTGGCAGGATATATTTTCACGCGTATTCTTGCTTGCTTGGCTTGTATGTTTTTCATCACCTTGACGACTCCGTTCCCCGAGCTGCTGCAAGTGCTGAAGCGGTTGAAAATGCCGCAAATTGTACTGGAGCTCATGATTATTATGTATCGCTTCATCTTTCTGCTGCTGGATACGGCGGGGGCTATGCTGATCGCGCAGCGCGCGCGGCGGTCAAAACAGCTTTAAGGGCAAGCTGCGCGATACGGCGGCTATTGCTGTGCGGCTCTTCGTCAAGACGATGCACCGATACAAGGGGCTGTCGAATGGGCTGATGGCAAGAGGATTTACGAATGAAATCCGCCTTGCGCCTGCTGTAAAGCGGACGGTTCGCCTCCGGTATTGGGCGGAAGCTGGGTTAGGCTTAACGATTTTACTGGCAGCAGAGCTATGGCTTCGTTATGGAGGTGAATAAGCTGGCGGACAACAACCGGGCATCAACAATTATGGAAATGAACCAAGTAAGCTATGCTTATCCCGGAACGGACAAAGCTGCCTTAAACAGGCTGGAGCTGCGCATTCCCGCGAATAAGCGGATAGCGCTGTGCGGACATAATGGCTCGGGCAAGTCGACGCTCTTTTTGCAGCTTATTGGCATTAATCGCCCGCAATCCGGTTTTGTCAGCTGGCGCGGCGAGCCGCTTTCTTACAAGTCGGGAGAGCTCGCCAGTTTGAGACGGCGCGTCGGCCTCGTATTTCAGGACCCGGAGCATCAGCTCATTTTGAATACCGCTTATGAGGATATTTCCTATGGGCTGCGCAATGCGGGGCTTCATGAAGATGAAATAGAAAGGCGTGCCGCGCGCATCGTCCAGCAATTGAATTTGCAGGAACTGGCGCATAAGCCGCTTCATCACCTCAGCCTGGGGCAAAAGAAGCGCGTCGCTCTTGCTGGCGTGCTGGCGCTTGAGCCGGAGTTGGTGCTGCTCGATGAGCCAGCTGCTTATCTTGATCCTTTGTCGGAGCAGCGGCTGATGGCTGAGCTGGACCGGATTCATGCCAGCGGCATAACGCCGGTGATGGCTACGCATGACATGAATATGGCTTATGCGTGGGCTGACTGGATATTCATCATGAATGAGGGCTGCTGTATATTGGAGGGCACGCCGGAGACCGTTTTTCGCGAAGGCGAGCGTCTCAGAAGCCTTGGATTGGCACTGCCAATGGTGCTGGAAGCTTGGGAGGCATTGCCGGCAAAGCTGAGGGGAGAACAGCAGGCGCCACGTACGCTCGCACAATTTAAAGCGGCTGTAAAATCTTTTGTTGTATAAAAACACAAATGTGTGTATATTTATACATGTTGCTTGAAATATAGGAAAGGATATGATGTTTCCATCCTTTCTCTATATTTCTCAGAATGAAACGAGCCGCGCCGCCAGAGGACGGCGAAAACCGTTTCACCTTGAAATATAGGAAAGTATATCATTTCGCTATTCTTTCTCTATATTTCATCGCGAAACGAAAGTTTTGCCGCCAGAGGACGGCAAAGTCGTTTACGCTTGTATAAATAAAGATCGACCAACTAAATAGCGAGGAATAGGGTGCTCTTGCGTAACGTCTTGAGCTTAAAAGGGAAGTCCGGTGCAACACCGGCGCGGTCCCGCCACTGTAACAGCGGAGTTTTGCGCAATAAAGCCACTGGCATGATGCCGGGAAGGCGAGCGCAGCGATGATGATGCTGGAGCCAGGAGACCTGCCTTATTCTATACACTGCAGTACCTACGGGAGATAGGGAGGTGTTAAAGATGGCAGCCATCGTTTGTTGAAACGAGGGGCGTCTTTACCCACATTTCTGTACAGGGTAGGACGTCCCTTTTTGATTGGTTTCTGGCTGGCAGCAAATCGGATGTATAGGGAAAGGCAGCTGCGAAGAAATTCGCTCGCAATGCCATAAGTATATATCTGAGTTTGCTGATGAAATAACAAAGAATTAATACATCCATCCACAAGGATGAATAATGAAAAACAGGAGGCAATAACAATGAGTCAAGTAAAAAGCAGCAGTTTGGGATATCCGCGTATTGGTGAAAACAGAGAATGGAAAAAAGCGCTGGAGGCGTTCTGGAGCGGCAAGCTGGAGGAAGCGGCTTTCTTGAAGCAGCTGGAGACGATTCGTCTAAACCATCTGCAATTGCAAAAGCAGGCCGGAATTGATCTGATTCCGGTAAATGATTTTTCGTATTATGACCACATTCTAGATACGGCTGCTATGTTTGGCGTCGTGCCTGAGCGCTTTGGCTATACAGGCGGCCCAGTATCGGTAACGACCTATTATGCAATGGCGAGAGGCAATAAAACCGCTTCGGCATCCGAGATGACCAAATGGTTCAATACGAACTATCACTACATTGTGCCTGAGCTGAAAGGCATTACGCCGGCGCTGACCGAGAACCGTCCGCTGATCGCTTACCGCGAAGCAAAGGAAAAGCTTGGCATCGAAGGCAAGCCGGTCATTGTTGGACCTTATACGTTCCTCAAGCTGTCTAAAGGCTATGCGGCTTCTGAGCTTGCTACGGTTGCTGCCCAGTATGTGCCGCTGTATGCACAGGTGCTGCGCGAGCTGGAGCAAGAGGGTGTACAGTGGGTACAAATGGACGAGCCTGCGCTCGTAACGGACGTTTCTGACGCAGATTTGGCGCTTGTGCAATCCATTTATGCACAGCTTCATGAAGCTGCACCTAAGCTCAAGCTGCTGCTGCAAACGTATTTCGAATCGGTTCAGCATTATGCTGCAATCGCGGCTTTGCCTGTACAGGGCTTAGGACTGGACTTCACAGCTGGGGCTGAAAAAAACCTGCAGCAGCTTGAGTCAATTGGCTTCCCGCAGGACAAGGTGCTGGGTGCAGGCGTTATTGACGGCCGCAACATTTGGCGGGCGGATCTTCAGGAGCGCAAAGCGCTGCTTGCCCGTATTGCTAAAGTCGTGCCAAACGATCGGCTCATTGTAAGCTCCTCCTGCAGCCTGCTGCATGTACCTGTATCGGCGGCTCTTGAAACGGCTCTGCCAGCTGAGCTTGCAGGCGCATTGGCGTATGCCAATGAGAAGCTGGAGGAAATCGCAGTTCTTGCAACAGCGCTGAATGAAGGAGAAGCAGCGGTAAAAGAGGCATTTGATCGCAATGCGGCCGCTTTGGCTGCGCTTGCCGCATCGCCGTCCCGTGGCCGTGCAAGCGTCCACGCCGCTGTAGCGAGCATAGATGCACAGCCGTCGGAGCGTAAGGCGGTATTTGCAGAGCGCCAAGTAAGTCAGAAGGAACGCTGGCAGCTGCCATTCCTGCCGACAACGACAATCGGCAGCTTCCCGCAAACGGCGGAGGTTCGCCAAGCGAGACAGCAATGGCGCCGTGGTGATTTGGGCGAGGAGCAATATCGCGTATTCATTAAGGAGCAGATTCAGCATTGGATCAAGCTGCAGGAAGAGATCGGTCTTGATGTACTCGTTCATGGGGAGTTCGAGCGGACGGATATGGTCGAGTTTTTCGGAGAGAAGCTGGAAGGCTTTGCTTTCACGAAAAATGGCTGGGTGCAATCCTATGGCTCGCGCTGCGTAAAACCGCCAGTCATTTACGGCGATGTGCAGTTCAGCAAGCCGATGACTGTCGAAGAGACCGTTTATGCTCAGTCGCTGACTTCTAAGCCGGTGAAAGGCATGCTGACGGGCCCGATTACGATTTTGAACTGGTCGTTCGTCCGCAGCGACTTAACTCGTGAGCAGGTCGCTTACCAAATCGCGCTTGCCTTGGCAGAAGAAGTGAAGGCGCTGGAGGAAGCAGGCATTGAAATGATTCAGGTGGATGAGCCTGCCCTTCGTGAAGGCTTGCCGCTTAAACGTGAAGATTGGGAGCAATATTTGAACTGGGCTGTGCTTTCCTTCCGCTTGTCCACTTCTGACGTTAAGGATACGACGCAAATCCACACGCATATGTGCTATTGCGAGTTCCATGACATTATTGATTCTATTCGCGCGCTGGATGCCGATGTTATCTCCATTGAAACATCCCGCAGCCACGGCGAGCTGATTCACAGCTTCGAGGAGCACACGTATGAGCTGGGTATTGGCCTTGGTGTATACGATATTCACAGCCCTCGTGTGCCAGAAGTAGAGGAAATGACATCCATGATCAAACGCGCGCTGAACGTGCTTGAGCCAGAGTTGTTCTGGATTAACCCGGACTGCGGACTTAAGACCCGCGGTGTAGATGAGACAGTGGCATCGCTGCGCAACATGATTCAAGCGACCGAGCAAGTACGGGAGCAGCTGGCTAAGTAATGGAATTAAGCAATAACCATTCATATGGTTATTTGAAAAAAAGCTCCGCTCGCGCTAATTGGCGCAAGCGGAGCTTTTGCTTGTTGAAGCAAGCGGGGAGGGTCAAAGCCGGGGAGCAGCGTGGCACAGCGGGCAGGAAAGCATGCCATTATAGGAGGGGGAGGGTTCCTGCCTGCTGCAGCCGCCCGCTTAAATGGTCTCTGCCGCTGGATTCATCAGACAATAGCCAATGCCCCAAACCGTCTGAATCAAGGAAGCGGATTCGGGGTGGACACGGTTCAGCTTCTCTCTGATCCGCTTCACATGGGTATCAATCGTCCGGTAATCGCCGAGCGATTGGTACCCCCAAATTCTCCGCATTAAATCCTCGCGGGAAATGGGCTGATTGATGTTGGCTGCCATAAACCGCAGCAGCTCATATTCGCGGAAGGTCAGCTTCACTCTGCTATTTCCGGCAATAACTTGACGCGAATCATAATCGAAGACGAGTCCTGGCAGCGTGAGATCAGGCGTCTGCTTGCGCTGCAAGGCGCGATAAGCAAACTCCGAGGTGCGGCGAACGATCGCTTTAATGCGGTACATCAGCTCGCGCGGGCTGAACGGCTTAACGACATAATCGTCGGAGCCTGCTTGGAAGCCGTCGAGCCGGTCAACCTCTTCACCACAGGCGGAAAGCATAATGACGGGCGTTGATTTTTTCTTCTTGAGCTCGCGGCAAAATTCAAGCCCGTCCATTCCCGGCAAATTACGATCCAGCAAAATCATTGAATAATTGTATTGCATCGCCTTGAACAAGCCGTTGATGCCGTCCGAGGCTTCTTCGACGATCCAGCCTTCTTTTTTCAAAAATAACTTGAGCAGCTTGCGGATATGCTCCTCATCATCAACAATCAGAATGCTATATGGTTGCTGAAATGCCATGGCTCAACACCTCATCTTTATCATTTAATTCATTATTGATAACAATTATCATTATCATCGCATGCGACCTCCATTGTTGTCAACTAGAAAACCCCCGTTTCTTGCCACAATAGCCGAAGCATAGTCGCGAAAAAGACACAATTGTCTGTTAGAGCGGATCCAGCTGATCTGCTGCCGCAATCGTTGTCAGGCCGTTCTCTTTCGAGCAGGCGGGGAGCAGAGTATAATGGTGAAATGCAGGCTGTGGATGAAGGAGAGAGTTAGGTGGCCCCCTTATTAACATTGGATAAGGTATCAAAATATAGAAAAAATCCCGAATGGCTTTTTGAGGGGATTACAGCGCAGGTGCAGGCCGGGGAGCGTATTGCGCTGCTGGGCACATCCGGTCAGGGCAAAAGCACGCTGCTGCGCATCGTGTCGCTGCTTGGTAAGCTGGATGCGGGAGCGCTTGTGCTGCAAGGACGGACAAGCAGCGAGTGGAAGCCCGAGGAGTGGCGGCGCAGCGTGTGTTACGTGGCACAGACGCCGATCATGCTGACGGGAACGGTCGAGCGCAACTTGCGCGCGGTCAGCGAGCTGCAAGGGAAGCCGTTCGATGAAGCGCTGGCAAGGCGCTGCATGGAAGGCGTTGGCCTTGGACATATCGATTGGAGCAAAGAGGCGGAAAGCTTATCTGGCGGGGAAAAACAACGGACGGCGCTGGCGCGGACCTTATTGCTTCGTTCCCCGCTGCTGCTGCTTGATGAGACGACTTCATCGCTTGATCCGAAGAGCAAGCGGCAGGTGGAGCAGTTTCTAAGCGCATGGTGCTCAGAAGAGGGTACGGCGTTCATCTGGGTTACCCATGATCTAGAGCAGGCGCGGCAAGTAAGCGGGCGTGTTTGGTTTATGGCGGAAGGCAGGCTGCTGGAGCAAAGCGCTACGGAAGCTTTTTTCACAAATCCGGGGTCGGAGCAGGCGCGCAGCTTTTTAGATAATCAGCATGCGCCGGAGCAGGAGGATGCTGGGCATGAATAATATTGCGCTCGCCTGCACGCTTGTATTCGTCGCGATTACGACATTTATCTCGATGAAGCAAAAGCTTGGCCTAGAGAAGGAAATTATTACAGGCACGATTCGCTCGGCTGTGCAGCTATTGTTTATCGGTTTTCTGCTTCATTTTATTTTTGAAACGAATCATCCGATTTTTATTGTGCTCATTATTATTTCGATGATTACGGTCGCGTCGTGGAATGCCGGCTCCCGAGCCATGCCGGTTAAGGGCATCCGGCTGCGCATTGCGCTGGCATTGGCAGGCACAGAGGCAGTAACGCTTGCTCTGCTGCTCTCGCTTCGTATTATTGAGGCTGAGCCACGGTATATCATTCCGGTCAGCGGGATGATAATCGGCAGCTCCATGATCGTATGCGGCTTGTATTTAAACCATATGAAACGGGAGCTTGAAGCGTCGCGGGGCGAGATTGAGACGTTGCTTGCGCTTGGAGCGACGACGAAGCAGGCGATTCGCCAAGCAGTGCGCCGGGCGGTGCGTTCGAGTCTCATTCCGACGCTGGACGGCATGAAGACGGTCGGCCTCGTGCAGCTGCCAGGCATGATGACAGGGATGATCGTCGCCGGGGCAGACCCGATTGAGGCGGTGCGCTATCAAATTTTAATCGTCTTTGCGATGTCGGCTTCGTCGTCGCTGACGTCTATTGTACTCAGCATGCTAACGATGCGGCTGTGGTTCGCTAAAGATAATGGCAGGCTGCTGTAGCAGCCTGGGAAGCGTTCACATTAGAGGAGGGTCGATGAAATGGAAAGACGGGGCATTTTCCAAGGGCAATTAATGCAGGCCGAGCAATATCCGCGAGTGGTAGCGTATTATTTTAAGGAATGGAATGGCTTCGAAATGGCTTACCACCAGCACAGCGCTGTGGAAATTATGTATGTCATATCGGGCGATTGCACGGTAGAGCTGCTGAATAAATCCATCCCGATGGAAAAAGGGCATTTCATCGTCATCGACTCGATGGTCGCTCACCGCCTTCACGTTGCGGAGGGCACCGCATGCCGGATGCTCAATGTTGAATTTATTTTTAGCCATACAGGTGTGGGCCTCCCTTCCCTTAAGCGGCTGGCAGAGACAGACCATGCGCTCGCGGCGCTGTTCGCAGTGAAGCACGATTATTTGCTGCTTTACGATCCGAGCGATGTGTATCAAATGCTGAAGGCGCTCGTGCTGGAACTGGACGGCAAGCGGCGGGCGGAGCAGCTTCTCACAGCGCTTCAACTAACGCAGCTGCTCGTTCAGATTGGCAGGCTTGCCCAGGAGGCCTCCAGCCAGTCGCATGATGCGGCGGAGTTTTATGTGGGCGCGAGCATCGCCTTTATTCAGCAAAATTATGACCGCGACATTCAGGTGAAGGATATCGCGGCGGCTGTAAGGCTGCATCCGGGGTATTTTCACCGCATATTTAAAGCAGGAACCGGCTGCTCGGTTATGGATTATGTGATGCGCTTTCGGATGGAGAAGGGGCGAATGCTGCTGGAGCAGACCGATATTCCGGTCAGCGATATTTGCCATTATGTCGGCGTGAACAGCAGCCAATATTTCAGTACCCTTTTCAAAAAATATACGAACGAAACGCCGCTGGCCTATCGCCGCGCGGTGCGCAAGGAAGTGGAGCGCTGAAATGGCATACTAAGTTGGTGCGCTGAGACAACAGCGGCGGGAAGTCCAAGCATTCTCGTAGTGGAGACTATCGCCGCCCGTTAGTCAATTGTTCATCTTATAAAGTTAGAATTTTATACAAAGAAGTAAAATAGAAGTTACAATTGTGCAAACGCCTCCACGCTGCCGGTGCTACAATTAGCGTATTGTTCAACACTATATTGCGAGCCATTGGAGGCGTAAATCAATGTCATTTAAAGTTGCGTTTATTGGAGCAGGAAGTATTGGTTTTACTAGGGGATTGCTGCGTGATTTGCTGACCGTTCCAGAGTTTAACAACATCAAAGTCGCTTTTCAGGATATTAATCCGCAAAATCTCGACATGGTTACCCAGCTTTGCCAACGGGATATTAATGAGAACGGCCTAGCAATTGAAATCGAGCCTACGACTGATCGCCGGGAAGCGCTGAAGGATGCACGTTACATTTTTGTAACGATTCGTGTCGGTGGTTTGGAAGCTTTTCAGACCGATGTCGACATCCCACTCAAATACGGCATAGACCAATGTGTGGGCGATACCATTTGTGCTGGCGGCATTATGTATGGACAGCGGGGCATCGCTGAAATGATGAATATTTGCAAGGATATCCGCGAGGTGGCGGAGCCGAACTGCCTGCTGATGAATTATGCTAACCCAATGGCGATGCTTACATGGGCATGCAATAAATATGGCGGTGTACGGACGATTGGCTTATGCCATGGTGTTCAGGGCGGACATGCGCAAATTTCTGAAGTATTTGGCCTTCCGCGTGAAGAGGTAGACATTATTTGTGCAGGAATCAATCATCAAACGTGGTATGTGCAAATTAAACATAATGGCGAGGATATGACGGGCAAGCTGCTGGAGGCATTTGAACAGCATCCGGAATTCAGCAAAACCGAGAAGGTCCGCATCGATATGATGCGCCGCTTCGGCTATTACAGCACGGAATCCAACGGCCATTTGAGCGAATATGTGCCTTGGTACCGCAAGCGTCCGGAGGAAATTCGCGACTGGATCGATCTTGGAACGTGGATTAACGGTGAAACGGGCGGCTACTTGCGCGTATGTACAGAAGGGCGCAACTGGTTCGAGACGGATTTCCCGAACTGGATGAAGGAAGAACCTAAAGCGTACACCAAGGAGCATCGCGGCCAGGAGCATGGCTCGTATATTATCGAGGGGCTGGAGACGGGACGGGTGTATCGCGGCCACTTCAACGTCGTCAACAATGGCGTGATCTCCAATTTGCCGGATGATGCGATTATTGAAGCGCCGGGCTACGCGGATCGCAACGGCATCAGCATGCCGCATGTTGGCGATTTGCCGCTGGGCTGCGCGGCTGTGTGCAATGTCAGCATTTCCGTTCAGCGTCTGGCTGTAGAAGCAGCGATTCAGGGCGATGACAAGCTGCTGCGCCAAGCGATGATGATGGACCCGCTGGTTGGAGCGGTGTGCAATCCAAATGAAATTTGGCAGATGGTCGATGAAATGCTCGTTGCCCAGGAGCAATGGCTTCCGCAATACGGAGAGGCAATTGCTGCCGCAAAAAAACGTCTGGAAAATGGCCTTGCCATTCCGGTACGCAGCTATGAAGGAGCAGCGCGTCTGAAAACAAAATCGGTTGAAGAAATGCAGAGCAACCGCGAGGAAGCGAGCCGCAATGCGGGCGAGTCGGATAAGGCGATCGATCGCCGCGCCGCCGCAGCCACTGAATAGTAAAATTTTCCTAAACATTACCTTGTGTACAGGGAGGAGTGGATTTGTTATGATAATCAATAAATTGTTTGGTTTACAAAATAGTAGTTGACTACAGTGGTTTAGACTTGGAGTGATTTGCCGTGGGGAAGCAAAAAAAGATTACGATGCAGGAAATAGCGGACCGGGTAGGCGTATCTAAATATGCGGTATCCAAAGCTTTATCGGGAAAATCGGGCATTAGCGCCGTTACGCGCAGTAAGATATTTGAAATGGCTTCACAGCTCGGCTACATGAATCAGAAAAGCGCCAAAAAAATGCCAAGCAGCAAGCAGAATGACGAGGAAGAGCACCAAATCGTCGGCATTCTCATTCCGAATATTCGCAGCCAAAACAAGGAATCGGGCTATTGGGGCAAGGTGCTTGACGGCATTTCCAAAAGCTTGGAGGCGAAGGGGCTGGGCTCCGTTCTCATATCGGATGATTCGCCGCGAAATTTCAACCTCGTCATGAAGCCTGAAGGCTTAATGGGCATTATTGGTGTTGGCTTGATCGCTACACCGATGCTGGTCGAGCTGCGCAACAAGGCGATTCCGTTTATTTTAGTTGACCATGAAGACGAGCTGCTGGAATGCGACAGCATCTTTATGAACAACTATGATATCATTCGCAAGCTGGTCAAGTTTTTGATCGGCAAAGGCCATACCCAGATTCAATTTATTGGGGAGCTCGGCTATTCCCGCAGCTTTATTGACCGCTGGAGTGGCTTCCGCTCGGTTATGGACGAGAGCGGGCTTGACTATGCGCCTAATGAGGGCTTGCTTAAAGTAAAACCGACGCTGGACGAGTTTAATCTGAATTTGCTGCAGTCCAGTCTAAAAGGGCTGGAGGCGAGCCGTTTTCCAACTGCATTCGTATGTGCGAATGACCAAATCGCCTTGCTCGCAATGAACGCATTGCAGCGGCTTGGCAAGCAGGTTCCTGAGCAATGCTCCTTAACAGGCTTTGACAACAATCTTGAAATATTAGGCGAAACGCCCATGATTACGACGGTAAATGCAGAGAAAGAGGCGCTTGGCATAAAGGCCGTTGAACTGCTGCAATGGCGGCTGGAAAACGGGCATATGCCATATGCGAAAATTTTGCTGCAAAGCGATTTAATTATTCGGGAGAGTGTAGGCGATCCTGTAAATCAGTAGAAGTGTATTTGTTAGGTTTCTAGTTATAGCTCATCAAAGCAAAAAATGGCGTGCGTAAGACGGTTAGCGGGGAGATCCTCGTGTAACCGTCTTTTTTGTGCAATCAGCAGAGTTTTTCTATTTGTTATTGTTGTAAACGCTTTAAATAAACTTTTATTTTTTATTGTAAACATAACAACAACAAAAATTTAGGTTGACAATGTTTACGCTTTCATACTACTATTGGTTTACGATATACAGGGTTCAACAAAGTTCGACCATTTATCCCGCGCTGAAAAGAGGTCTTGCCATGCTTAATAAAAAACAAAGCCGCTGGAAAATTACGGGGCACGATATTGCTGGCTACGTATTTATCTCTCCTTGGCTAATCGGTTTTCTGCTGCTGACGCTGTGGCCGATTTTACAATCGTTCTACTTGTCTTTCACCGATTATTCGCTGCTGGATTCGCCAACGTGGACCGGAACGGATAATTACGAGAGCATCTTTACGAAAGATCGGCTGTTTATGAAATCGCTAACGGTCACCTTCACCTTCGTTTTACTGGCCGTTCCGATTAAGCTGTTTTTCTCGCTAATGGTTGCGATTTTACTTAACAAGAAGGTAAGAGGGCTTAACTGGTACCGGACGGCGATTTATTTTCCTTCGCTAATCGGCGGCAGCATCGCGGTATCCGCGCTGTGGAGAAACATGTTCGGCCTAGATGGCTACGTCAATCACGTGCTTAGCTGGTTCGGCATTGAAGGCATTGGCTGGATATCCAACCCGGATACGGCGCTTGGCACATTAATCTTGTTGAATGCTTGGCAATTCGGATCAACAATGGTTATTTTTCTAGCAGGCCTCAAACAGATTCCCAAAGACCTTTATGAATCCGCTTCCGTCGATGGAGCGAGCAAGCTGCGCCAGTTTTTCAAAATTACGATTCCTATGCTTTCGCCAGTAATGTTTTTCAACCTTGTGCTAGGCATTATCAATGCCTTCCAAATGTTTACCTCGGCTTTCATCATTACGCAGGGCGGCCCGGCGAACGGGACTTATATGTACGTGCTGTTCCTATACGAGAAGGCATTCAAGCAGTATGAGATGGGTTATGCATCGGCGCTTGCCTGGATATTGCTCGTCATTATCGCGGCCTTTACGGCGATTAATTTCTTAGTATCGAAGTATTGGGTATTCTATGAATCGGATGGGGGGAAAGCCAAATGAGATCAGAAAAATTAGCTGCACTGCGCAGCCATTTGATTTTGCTCCCTTTCTCGCTGCTTATGCTTTATCCGGTTATCTGGTGGGTCGGAGCATCGTTCAAAAGCACGGCTGAGCTTGGGGAGCCGTCGCTATGGCCAACCGTTTTCATGTGGGAAAACTATACGAATGGCTGGAACTTCTCGCCACAGTTTACTTTCGCTACGTTCTTCGCCAACACCTTGATGATGGAAGTGTGGAATGTCATTGGGGGCGTTGCTACAGCAGCGCTCGTCGGCTATGGGTTTGGGCGTCTGAACTTCAAGCTTCGCAATTTCTGGTTTTCGATATTGCTGCTCACGATGATGCTGCCGGCTCAGGTAACCGTCGTGCCACAATATATATTGTTCAACAAGCTAGGGTTCACTGACAGCTACGTTCCGCTTGTCCTCCCGCATTTCTTCGGCGGCGGCGCCTTCTTCGTTTTCCTGGTCGTCCAGTTCGTACGGGGCATTCCGCGCGAGCTTGATGAAGCGGCGCAAATTGATGGTGCATCGGTATACGGCATTTTCTTCCGCATCATTGCTCCGCTCATTAAGCCGGCGCTCGTTACCGTAGGGATTTTCACCTTCCTATGGAGCTGGGATGACTTCTTCTCGCAGCTGCTTTACCTCAGCTCAGTCGAGAAGTTTACGGTTGGCCTTGCGCTGCGGATGTTCATTGACCAATTCGAAGTCCAATGGGGCCAATTGCTTGCGATGTCGCTATTGTCTGTCGTCCCGTCGGCGATTTTGTTCTTCGTCGCCCAGAAGCATTTTGTAGAGGGCATTGCGACAACGGGTATCAAAGGGTAAAGCGTCAAAAGTCTTTTAACAAACGGTTTCACCAACATTTATATAAAAGAGGGAGTGTTCTACGTATGAAAACACAAAGAAAATGGTTGAAATGGCTTCCCGTTACTCTGATTTCGGTTCCCCTCGTTCTTTCCGGCTGTGGCTCTAACAGCGGCGGCAGCGCAGCTACAGCAAGCACTGCGCCAGCGGCTTCGTCTGCTGGAAATGCGGATGCTGCGGCAAAGCTGAAGGTGATGTGGTGGGGCTCGCAGGCAAGACATGATGCAACGCTTAAGGATTTGGAGCTGTATACATCCAAGAACCCGAACGTGACGTTTGCGCCTGAGTATACAGCATGGGACGGTTATTGGGAAAAGCTGCCGACGCTCGCGGCATCGAACACACTGCCAGACGTGCTGCAGATGGATGCGGCTTACATTCAAGGCTATGCGAAACGCGGCCTGCTGGCCGATCTGTCCGATATTGATCTGTCAGGAGTGGTAGATTCGCAGGTTTTGGAAAATATCAAAATTGGCGGCAAGGTGTACGGCGTTCCTCTCAGCTACAACGGACAAGGCATCGTCTACAATAAAGAGGCGCTGGAAGCGGCTGGTGTTAAGCTTCCGGCGAACGACTGGTCGTGGGATGATTTCTTTGCTTATGCGAAAGAAGCGCATGAGAAGCTGCCAGAGGGCCAATACGGCATTGACGACATGACTAACATTTGGGAATTTTATCAGTATTACCAAACATCCCAAGGCAAAGGACCGATCTTCAAAGACGGTACAACGTTTAATCTCGATAAAGATACTTGGATGAAGTTCCAGCAAATTTATGCGGACTTCCGCAAAGACGGCATAGTGCCTGCGGCGGACCAGCAGCTTTCCTTTAAGGAAAACGATCCGCAGCTCGATTCTATGGCTTCAGGCAAAGTTATGCTGAGAACCGCATCTGTCGGCTCGGCAAGCGTTATTGAGTCATTGCTCCCTGGCAAGCTTGGGGTGAACAACATTCCGATCGGCGAAGCCGGCGGTGGCTGGGCTCAATCGACGATTTTCCTGTCTGTGAGCGAAGGCTCGGCGAACAAGGAGCAGGCGAAAGCGTTTATTAAATGGTTCGTTTCCGACAAAGAATCCGGCAAGACGCTCGGTTTGACACGCGGTATTCCAATCAACGAAGAGGTGTTCAAAGAGCTCGAGCCGACACTTGCGTCCGGCGACTTGTTTGCTAAAGAGCTGCTTGAAGCGGCAAAACCGAAAGCATTGCCTTTCTATCCAGCTCCAGCAGGTGCGGAGGACTTCGTAAAAACCTACAAATCCGAGATGGAAGCGGTTATGTTTGGGCAAGCAACGCTTGAAGAGGCTTACCAAACGCTGCTCGATAAAGGGAAAGACGCAGAAGCGAAGCTGAACAAATAAGTATAGCTTAACGAAAATGTAAAAAAGTGCGGCGAAAAAGTCATAGCGCGGAGAGGCCCGGCTGAAAAATCGCAAGCGATTGGAGGCGGGCCTTCTCCGCGCTTTACGTACTCTTTTTCAACTCACATATAGAGATAAATTGGAGGAGGAGAGCCATATGAAAATAACGGATTTTCGATTGCAGCATTTTGAAGTAGGGGAGAAGCCTCCTCTTCAGCTGGCGGCACCTGGACTTGACGACCGTTTTTGGATGACGGCGAAAGTTCCCGGAGATGTACATTCCACACTGATTGAACGGCGCATTATTGAGCATCCCTATTTTGGACATAACGACATCAAATGCCGCTGGATCGAACAGAAGGAGTGGTGGTACCGCGCGCAGTTCGACTATGAGGTGCATGAGGGCCAAGGGGAGCGGCATGAGCTGATTTTTGAAGGCTTGGATACATTTGCGACGATATTCGTCAATGGATTGGAAATAGGGACAGCGGAAAATATGCACCGTATTTATGCTTTTGATGTGACGAAGGTTGTGCGTCCGGGCAAAAATGCCATTGCTGTGCGTTTTGACCCGCTGCATCTGCATCATCAGGACAAGGAGCAATTCCAGTGGTCCTCCTATACGAAGGAACGTCCATGGCTGCGCAAAGCGGCGATGAACTTCGGCTGGGACTGGGGTCCAAGAATGGTCACCGTCGGTATTTGGGGCGGCGTTCGTCTGGAGCGCAGGCGCGCCGCTAAGCTGGGCAGCGTATTTGTCCAAACATTATCGGCTGGCAAGGAAGAAGCGGCACTGAAAGTAGCAGTCGATACGGTTGCTTATCATAAGCAGGCGCAGCTGACTGCTGAAATCAAGCTGTTTACGAGAGAAGGAGAGGTTGTGGCATCCGCAGGACTTTCCGTAAAAGGAGGACGCGAGGCATCGGCAGAGCTGGCAGTAAAGCAGCCACAGCTGTGGTGGTCGCACGACCTTGGGGAGCCGTATTTGTATGAGTTGGAAGTAGAGCTGTTCGCGGATGGCGAGCAGGTAGACAGCTATCGCAAGCCCTGCGGCATTCGGACGATTGAGCTGCAGCTGGAGGATGAAGCCGGAAACCCCGCTTTTGCTTTCCTGCTGAACGGCGTCAAGCTGTTTGCCAAAGGCTCTAACTGGATTCCGGCAGACAGCTTTATTGGAGCGGTGAAGGACAAGCGCTACACCGATCTAATCGAGCTGGCTGTTGATTCCAATATGAATATGCTGCGCATTTGGGCTGGCGGCATATATGAGAAGGATATTTTTTACGAGGAATGCGACCGTCTTGGTGTGCTCGTCTGGCAGGATTTTGCCTTTGCGAACGCGCTATTCCCAGATTTCAACCGTAATTTTATGGAAAATGTGAAGCAGGAAGCAATCGATAATGTGAAGCGTCTGCGCAATCATCCGTCGCTTGCCTTATGGTGCGGCAACAACGAAATTGACTGGCTGTATGACATGAAGTCGGCTGGCGGGGATATTACTTGTCCCTTCTATGGCGAGAGCATCTATCATGAACTGCTGCCGGAAGTGCTGGAGCAGTATGACAGCAGCAGGCCGTATTGGCCCTCGTCGCCTTATGGCGGCAATGATGCCAACGACCCTGACGTCGGAGACCGACATAACTGGCAAGTATGGCACGGCTCGGTGTACCCGCGCAAATTCGGCGAGGCGCCGCTGCTTGATTACAGCATTGAAGGCGTCACGTTCAAAAATTATAAAAAAGATTTTACCCTGTTCAGCAGCGAGTTCGGCATGCACGCCTCTGCGAACCGCTATACGCTGGAGCGCTTTATCCCAGAAGGCGAATTTTATTGGGGCAGCGTAGAGATGGCGCATCGCAACAAGGATACGAACCATCAGAAGGGCATTTTGCTCATGGAAGGCTATACGGGCATTCCGCAAAATATCGAAGAATATATGAACTTCTCCATGCTTACGCAGGCGGAGGGCTTAAAATACGGCATTGAGCATTATAGGCGCAATAAGCACCGCACTAGCGGGTCGCTCGTATGGCAGCATAATGATAGCTGGCCGGGCACGAGCTGGTCGCTGATTGACTATGAGCTGCTGCCGAAAGCTTCTTTTTATTATGCGAAAAAGTTTTACCATCCGCTCCTGCTGTCGCTCGATTATGAGCCAGGACAGCCGCTTCGCGTATGGGCGGTCAATGACCGGCTGGAAGCGTATGAGGGAGAAGTGCTGTTTCAGTGTTATGCGCTCGATGGCAGCTTGTTGTATGAACAGAGCTTTGACGTCAGTCTGCCGCCGAACACGGCGGTACAAATTGGCGAGCTGACGGAGGCAGAAGTGCTAAGCGGTGCTGCGCCGGAGCAGGTCATTGTGAAGCTTTCCGCTCCACAGTGGGACGCACCGGACAATTATTATTATTTGCGCGACCATCTGGAGCTCAGCTTGCCGGAGAGCACCCTTGCTGCAACGTTTAATGAGAAGGAGCAGTCGGTTACAGTAGCCGCTTCGGGCGCAGCAGCGCGTCTGGTAAAAATCGCTGTGTTGCAGGGCAACGTCCGCTTCAGTGACAATTATTTTGATCTGCTGCCGGGTGAATCGGTTACGGTCACCTTGCAGCAAGCAGACGGACAGCCGCTGCGATCTAAGACGCTGGAAGTGTCAGCGCTCAACGCTGGCAAGGCTGAACTTCATTTTAACTAAACTTATATAACGATTTTGGAGGACGCGATGAACGAAGCGAATACGATTTTGTCCGATTGGAGCTTTAGAGGCTGCGGCGAGACGGAGTGGCTGCCCGCAATTGTGCCGGGCAACGTGCATATGGATCTTCTGCAGCATGAGAAAATAGGCCACCCGTTTTACGGTACAAATGAGCATGGACTGCAGTGGATTGATAAGCAGGATTGGGAATACGAGACGACGTTCGGCGTAACGCCGGAAATGCTGGAACAATCGCATCTTGAGCTGGTTTTTACAGGACTTGATACGTATGCGGATGTGTACGTAAATGGCAAGCATATGCTGTCGGCGGATAATATGTTCCGCAGCTGGAAAATCAATGTAAAGCCGGTTTTGCAGCTGGAAGGCAATGTGATAACAGTCAAATTTCGTTCGCCTATTCACGAGGATTTGCCAAAGCTTGAGAAGCTGGGTTACCCGCTTCCGGCGGCGAATGACCAGTCAGAACTTGGCGGACTTGGCGACAAGAAAATCAGTGTTTTTGCCCGCAAAGCTCCGTATCATTATGGCTGGGACTGGGGTCCACGCTTTGTGACGAGCGGGATTTGGAAGGAAGTTAAGCTCGTTGCCTGGTCAGATGTGCGACTGACCGATCTATATATCGAGCAGCAGGAAATAACGTCTGCCCAAGCGAGTCTAAAAATTGTCGTAGAGGTCGAATGCGAGCAGGCTTGGCAAGGGCTGCTGCGGATAAATGCAGACGGCAGGCGCTGGGAGCAGCAGGTTCAGCTGGCAGCGGGCTTGCAGACAGTGGAGCTGGCGGCTACTATTGCGCAGCCGCGCCTTTGGTGGTGCAGAGGTCTCGGCAAGCCGGAGCTGTATCATTTTGAAGCGCAGCTTGTGCAAGCAAAGGATGGAGTCGAGCAGTCCGTTAGCAGCCGCAGAGTAACGACGGGTTTGCGGGCAGTGAGGCTGGTAACCGATCAAGACGAGCAGGGCCATGCTTTTTATATCGAGCTAAACGGCGTTCCGGTGTTCGCCAAAGGCGCTAATCATATTCCGAATGACAGCTTTCTGCCTGACGTGACGTATGAGCGCTACCGTCATGAAATTGCGAGTGCTGCGTTATCGAATATGAATATGCTCCGTATATGGGGTGGCGGCATTTATGAAGCGGATGCGTTTTATGAGCTGTGCGATGAGTATGGCTTGCTCGTCTGGCAGGATTTCATGTTCGCTTGCAGCATGTATCCCGGAGATGAGGCCTTCTTAGAAAATGTTCGTCTGGAGGCGGAGGAAAACGTAAGGCGTCTGCGCAATCATCCATGTATCGCCTTATGGTGCGGCAACAATGAAATCGATACGGCATGGTCGCATTATGATGAAAATATGGGCTGGGGCTGGAAACGCGATTATACGCCGGAGCAGCGAGAGCAGCTGTGGGCCGATTATGAGGCGATTTTCCACCGGATATTGCCGCAGGCGGTCGCGGGGTTTGGCAATGGTATCGCGTACTGGCCTTCATCGCCGATGCGCGGGCTGAGCGGAGACGGGGAGCAGCATGCTTTCAATTTGTCCAAAAGCGGCGATATTCACTACTGGGGCGTCTGGCATAACGTAGAGCCTTTTGAAAAATACAACGTCCATGTCGGCCGATTTATGAGCGAATACGGTTTCCAATCGTTCCCTGAGCTGCAAACGGTGCAGCAGTATGCGGAGGAAGCGGATATGGCGATTGAATCGGAGGTCATGCTGGCGCATCAGAAAAACGCGCGCGGCAACCAACTGATCAAGGAATATATGGATATGTATTTGCGCCAGCCGAAGGATTTTCCGGCGTTTCTGTATTTGAGCCAGGTTTTGCAGGCGGAGGCGATGAAGACGGCGATTGAGGCGCACCGCCGGAAAAAGCCATTTTGCATGGGGTCATTGTATTGGCAAATGAACGATTGCTGGCCTGTCGCATCATGGGCGGGAATGGACTATTACGGGCGCTGGAAGGCGCTGCAATATTATGCGGGGCGCAGCTTCCGCGACATTATGCTGTCCTTTGACGATACCAACGGCAGTCGCGTCGATTGTTATGTATTGTCAGATCAAAATGAGCCTTTCATCGGCGAGCTTACGCTAGAGCTGCGTTCATTCGGCGGCGAGGTGCTGAAGCAGTTTTCCGTTCCGGTATCGCTTCAGCCGAATAAAGGCCACATTGCCTGCTCCTTCGAGCTGAAGGGGCTGCTTTCGGAAGGGATTGAGCCAGGCTCGGTCGTTCTCGCGGCGAAGCTGAAGCATGGTGGACTGCTTGTAGAAGAGAAGGAGCATTATTTCAGGCCGATGAATGAGCTTGAACTTACAGCCCCTGCTATTAAGGTAAGCGAAGTGAAGGACAGTGGTGGTACCGCCTATGTTCTGGAGACGGATACGCTGGCAAAGCAGGTTAGGCTATCTTCATCGATCGAAGGCATTTTCAGTGACAACTATTTCGATCTGCTGCCGAACGAACCACGTACGATAACGTTTTATGCGCGAAATCCGCAAGGGGATCAGGCCTTTATCGCCGCCTCTCCGGGCAAGCTGGCTGTCCATTCGATGACCGATTTTATTTAAGAGGATGGATAGCCGATAGAAAAAAAAGGGAACCTTTCCTGCCGACTGAAACAAGGCGGGGAAGGTTCCTTTGTGTTAAGGTAATCCAAAGTATGCTAAAAAATAGATAGGTAGAATAATGAGCGACTAAGTAAAATAGGTTCCTCGGAAGCGTTGTCATCCGATTCAATTTCTGTCGTCCAATTTTTGAGATGATGAATCGCGTGATCGAACAGGTTGTACACACTGTGATGATCGGCTTGCTCGCTTCGAAGCGAACGTCCTGTAATGGACAAGGTGCCGATAAAGCTGCTGAGCGCGCTGCACCACAGACCCCAATCGTTAGGGCGTTCCACCTCGTCCACAAATGTTTCGCCAAAGCCAATGCCCTTGTCTGTCGTTACCCGCAAGCAGGCGCGACTTCCAGCGGCGTCTACATTGAGCGCTGGAATGACAAACAGCTCAATACGTTTGACCGTAAGCTTCATTGCGTGCTTCGCCTTAGGCGGAGCGTCCGGCGCATGAAGGACAATCATATTCATCTCTCCTCACGTTCGCTTACGGAGTTAGCTGTCGGATTCGGGCCAGAGAGCTGCCCTACCAGTGCGCGAGTGCACCGGATTCACCCCTTGCGATTCAAGCTATCGCTTCAACCACGTTGTTGGTTCCCCCGCTTTTTCAATTGAAAAATTAAGCGATTAATAATAGAGTGCCAGAATTCGGCTAGGGGTATATATTAAACCGTTATTGCTCATTTGTAAACCTTTAGTAGTAAATTAAAAGGTTAGTGCTGCTGCCTCAAGCGGAAACGGGCGCTGTCATCTTTTGGCGGCAGCGCCCGTTTCCCGCAGAAATAGCTGCGGGTTTATAAGAAGGAGCTTATTTGCGGCCTGTCCGCTCAAGTACAAGTTATCGTGAGCTAGTGCATAGGGAAAATCCATCCAACCCATAAAGCAAGAAGTATGAGGGTAAACAGCAGCACAGGAGGAGTGATGACAATCGTTACTTTAACATAATCCATCCAACTGATTTTTACTTTGGCTTTCCGCACGAGATTCATCCAAATGAGAGAGGCTAGCGTGCCTATCGGTAAAATTAGCGAGCCGATATCACTGCCGATGACGCTGGCGAGGTAGGCGATTTTGAGTGTAAGCGAATCGAGGTTCATTTCAGTGAGCGTGGTCGTGCCGATCATGAGCGCGGGATGATTGTTGACAAGCGTAGACATGGAGGAGACGAGTCCTCCGATCAAAATGCTTGCGTTCGTCAGGCTGCCAGTGACGAGTGGCTCGAACACCTGCACGAGTCCTTTCGTCAGGCCGATATTGTACAGGCCATAAATAATGATATACATGGCGAAGGCGAAAATGAGGCGGCAAATAAGCTGAGTCGGACAGAGAAGACGAAAAGCAGAATCGATTTCAAAAAGCGGCTGCATGCGCAAGGTCGGTCAACGAGACGGTTCCGCTCAATAGGACGAGGATGGCGCCGAACGTAGCAGGAATCGCTTCATTCAGCCCTCTGGGACGCCACAAAACGAGCAAAATCGTGAAGAGGAAAGCAAACAGGGAAACGATAATGGAAGGTAGCGAGATCAAATGTTAATCACCTCGAATTCATCGTTAAATTCATAATGGAGCAGGGACGGGTTATTCGTTTGCGGCAGCGGCAGCATGCTGAGCGGCATCTATGCGACTGTTGTCATAACGCTTATTTGTTGCTGTAGTAGATTGCTATAATTCCGCGAAGCGTCCCCGGAAATGCAAAACAACCCCGGCCCAATGACGGACCGAGGTTGCTTCGTTATCATTTTACTTGGATATGGACATAGGCGCTACCCAATCGGATGACCATTGCTGCAATTCGCGAATGACCGGCTCCAGTGCGTGTCCCTTTTCGGTAAGCGAATATTCGATGCGAACTGGAATGTCTGGAAAGACGGCGCGGCTTACAATGCCTTCATTCTCAAGATCCTTGAGCCGCTCAGACAGCAGTCTGCCGCTAATGGGAAGGGCGCCTTGAATGCAGCTGAAACGCTGCGGCCCGGACAGCAGCTGATAAACAATCAAGCCGGTCCATCGTTTGCTTATAATGTCCATTCCTTTGTGCAGTCGCGGACAAAGCCCGGATTTCTCCATGTAGATCACCTCATTATAACTTGCTATTAAGTATAGCTTTAATAATATTTATATACAAGCAAACTTTTTGAATGCACATAACTTGACGTAATGGAATTTCGAATATATAATTAGTTACTAATGGTAAGCGAAAGTTTGTTCCCCTATGATTGTTAATAAGGCAAGGTGCATTTATAGCAGATGAAGCTTAGCCTTTCAACCTATTATATCAAATACAGATGAAGAAGGTGCACACTAATGATTAAACCATCCATTCGTTCTATTATAAATGACAAAATAAAAACAATTGAAGGCGATTCGCACGATATCCATGTTGTCGGACCGATTCAGCTTCCTGTCGAGCTTGACGGCGAGACGAAGATTTTTCAGTGGTACAGCTGGCTGAAGCGGGAGAAAAATAGCATCCAAGGCGACGCGGATCTTTACAACGAGCTGGCGAATGGGCATTATGCGGAGCTTCAGCAATCCAGCGTGCTCGTCTATGGCGATTTTGCCGAAGGCGAAGATGCGCTGATTCGGATGCACAGCATTTGCCATACCGGCGATATTTTTGGCAGCCATCGCTGTGATTGCGGCTTTCAGCTTAAGCAGTCGATGCGAATGATTACCGAGCATGGAACGGGCGCATTATTTTATTTGGCCAATCATGAAGGCCGTGGCATTGGCTTGTTCAGCAAGGCAATGGCTTACCTGCTTCAAGAGGAAGGTTTGGATACGGTTGATGCGAACTTGGAGCTGGGCTTTGCCGAGGACGCTCGCGATTACAGCGAATCCATAGCTATCTTGAAGCTGCTTCGCTCGCAGCCTGTATCGATTATTACGAACAATCCGCGCAAAATGGAGGCGCTTCGTGAAGCTGGTATGCACATTGCCCGCCGTGTTCCGCTTTGGGGTCAAACCTCTGTCTATAACGAGAAATATTTGACAACGAAGGTTGTGAAGTCGGGGCATTATTCGGCCGAGGCCCAGCATGAGGTTAATCAGGTCAAAGCGCTGTAATATCAGGAGATATTTTGAAGATAAGTAAAGGATACGGTTGTGTTTCGAAAAAAAGTTTGCGCGGAGGCCTGCTTCCGCGCTTTTTTGCCGTAACTTCCGCTCTGTTCATGCGTCTATTGGATATTGACGATAATGTGGCATATACTATTAGGGTGAGAGGGCCAGGTGAACATGACGATTGAGGTGAATAACGACGTGCGTAGTCGTAACTATAGATGGAATATTTTTGTTCTTATATTTGCATTATTTATTGCCGGCTGCAGTGGCAACAATAAAAATACAGAGGAACGGCGGGAGAACCATGCTGGTGCACAGGTTTCGCCAGTTGGTCAAGGTGTCCCCCAAGAGAAAGACAATTTGCTGGAGCAATACCGCCAGACGGTGCAAAATGCGAAGGAACCGTTCGAAATTGTTTCGTTCCTGAATGAAAATATGTCGAAAGCGGGTCAGGAGCGGGCGGATACGATGATACGCGAGCTGAATGCGTATTATAACAATGATCTGGAACGTACGCAGGACGCTTTTTTTGAAAAAAATGTGCAGGAGGTGCTGCTCCAGCAGCAATGGCCGATTACGGCTTCCAACGCCGCCGAAATTCAGGATGCCGCTGTGAAGCAGCTCGTTATTACGAAGCTGATGGGCGGCTACAAGCTGATTATGGTGGAGGGCTCCATTTATCCGATCATTGATTTTGAATTGCAAAAGGTTTACAAAAATTATGTATCACAGCAGATGAATGATTATATTTTTCTGCGGGCGGTAGAATCGAATGAGGTATCAGCGAAGGATGCCGGGCTAATCATTACGTGGGATAAGCTGGCGAATCGCGCGGTTTTGTCGGAAACCTACATTAAGACATATCCAAACTCGGCGGAGCGCCCGGAAATCGAGCAGCTTTATTTAAACAGCTACTTATCGATGTATATTTATGGTCTCAACAATACGCCCATATTCGATATGGAAACGTATCGGCTGCTCAGCGAGGTGAAAACGAGCTATCAAAAGCTGGTGAAGGAGCACCCGGAAACGGTAACGGCCAAAATTGTTTCTCAGTTTCTGGACGTGCTGGCGACGACGGATGAGCAAGTTTACAACCGGATCAATGGACAGCAGATGGATATCCCAGCTGTCAAGCAATTTCATGAACGTTTTCAGGCGAAAGCAGAGGAGCTTCTTGGTGGCTAAATGGGCCGATTTAAGGCAGCAGAAATGGGCAAATTTCTTTTGCGTTTCCTAGGCATTTCAAGTATGATGGATGTTAAAGATTAGCGACGTACAGTCAGAAGGAGCCTTTACATGAATTCAAAAACAAGTCATTGTAAAATCGTCGATTGCACTATTCGCGATGGCGGATTAGTAAACAACTGGGATTTCAGCGTAGAGTTTGTCCAGCACTTGTACAAAAGCCTGAACGATGCTGGCGTTGATTATATGGAAATTGGCTATAAAAACTCGCCAAAGCTGCTCAAAGGCGCAGAAAGTGCAGGCCCTTGGCGTTTTCTGGATGACGAGTTTCTCAGAACGGTTATCCCTAATAAAGGAACTACGAAGCTGTCGGCACTTGTTGACGTAGGCCGTGTAGACGAGAACGATATTTTGCCGCGCAGTGAAAGCCTGCTTGATCTGATCCGTGTTGCTTGTTATGCGAAAGATGTGGACAAGGGTCTTGAGCTTGTTAAACTATTCAGTGACCGTGGTTATGAGACGACGCTGAACATTATGGCCTTGTCGAATGTGATGGAAAACCAACTGCTGGAAGCGTTCGAATTGATCAATGACAGCGTCGTTGATGTTGTATACATCGTTGATTCCTACGGCAGCCTGAAGCCGAATGATGTAAGCTACTTGACGGAAAAATTCCGCAAGTATCTTCCGAACAAACGTCTGGGCGCACATATGCACAACAATTTGCAGCTTGCATTCGCAAATACGCTTATTGCTGCTGAAGGCGGCGTTGAGCTGCTTGATTCGTCCGTATATGGCATGGGCCGCGCAGCAGGCAACTGCAACACAGAGCTGCTCGTATCCCAACTGCAAAACCCAAGATACAAAACACGCCCAGTTCTCGATATGATCGAGAAATACATGATTCCGCTTCGTGAGAAGGAAGAGTGGGGCTACATTATTCCTTACATGATTACTGGCATTTTGGACGAGCATCCACGTTCGGCAATGGCGCTTCGCGATTCCGAAGACAAGGATAAAGCAGTTGATTTCTACGATCGTATGACAACGCCAGAATTATCGCATAGCAAATAATAGTTGCCTCACAGCAGCTGAATCATTGAAAAGCCCTGGAAGTCCGTCCATGTTGAAATGGCGGCTGTCCAGGGCTTTTTTATTTGATTTGCGCAGGCTTTAACCCTGCTGCGCAAGCTGCTTGGTCATCGTGACATGAGGCATGCCTTCCTCAAAGAAAATGTCCGAAACCGTGCGATAGCCTAGCTTGCTGTAGAAGCCTTCTGCATGCGTTTGCGCATTCAGCTTGGCAGCGGTAAGTCCTTGGGCCGCGGCTGCTTGCTCGATCGCTTCGACGATGATTTTACCAATGCCCAGCTTGCGGTAGTCTGCCAAAATGCAAATACGCTCCAGCTTGGCAACACCGCCAACTACTCTCAGCCTTCCTGCTCCGACCGGGACTTGACCGCTGAGGGCGAGCAGGTGCTGGGCCGTATCTTCAAATTCATCGTATTCATTCGCAGCAGGCACGCCCTGCTCGTCAACAAAGACGTTACGCCTTACTTCAAATACGGCATCCCGGTCTTCCTGATTTTGAACCAGACGTGTAGTGATAGACATGTTAGATAGTACCTCCTTTTTTCGATAAATAATGGGGATAATCATTTCGGGGGCAATGGCGATCGGAAGCGGGCTTTTTCAAGCAGTGAAGACTCTTTTTCCGGTACTTCCACGATTATTGCTCGTTATTTATAAGACGCAATTCGCCTTCGCCGCGAATCGCCGCTGCATAGTGCTTCTCATTGGGGTGGAAATAAGCAGTACCTTCGAATGTGCGATTGTCCAGTGACGTGACGCGCAGCTCAATTCGAATGTCCTCGCTTTGATTGAACCATTTCAATAAATCAGCATCCGCAATGCCGTTGGCATCGACATACCATAATACAGAGCCGAAGTCTGTCACTAAAAATAAGTCGGCATTCGTGAAAGTAAGCTGGCGAGTCCCCTGCTGATATGTCATTTCAATACTGGTTAACGCTATCGTTTCCATCCGCCTATCCTCCTAAGAAAACGCCGCACATAGTCTGGACGAGCCAGCGCTGCAGCCTGTTAATCATTTTAATGTTGAATATACATTAATGCAACAATCATTGCCCCTGTTTCGTCTAAATGGAAAAGATAGAAGGGGGATTTAAGATGCAGCAGACAAACAAACTCATCTTATTTCGAACAGTGGTCATTATTATGGTTTTAATGCTGGCAGCAGCATGCTCTAGCAGTATGAACAACGGCCCCGATACGAGTCATTCCACGACAACGGGAGATACGGCAACGGGAGATACGGCAACGGAAAGTGCAGAAGGCAGCAACACCAAAGAAGACCGTTCACAAAGCAAAGGAGAAGCCTCGGAGCCTGCTACTGAAAGTGAACGCACAGAAGGTGGAGACAGACGCTATACTTCGCAACAGGCGGAGGTGAAGGCAGGTCAGCTTACAGCTGGTGAATGGGATGATTTGGCCGCATGGCAGCGCTTCGGCAATTTGCTCAATAGCAAAGAGGGAGATGACAATCTCAGCTATTGGTCGTTTCAGGCTTTTAACCGGTTGGAGGTCGTTGTGACATCAGGCGGACGTGCAGTATCCGATGCCATCGTGAAGCTAAGTGACAATCAACGCCAGCTTGTATGGGAAGCGCATACAAATACGGATGGAAAAGCATATCTATTTGCCGGACTCTATAACAAAGGACAAAATGATAAGCAAAGCAATTATAGGGTCGATGTGCAGGCAGGCCAGTACAAAAAGAGCCTAAGCCAGATTAGCTTGCCGGAGCAAGGCACGCTCAAGGTTGATCTGGGAGGCGAAGCTGAGCTCGCCAATCAGGTCGATATTATGTTTGTTGTGGATACGACCGGCTCGATGGAGGATGAGCTGCGATATTTGGAAGCTGAGCTGAAGGATGTAATCGGCAGGGTAGGCCAGCAGCATGGACAACAATTGGATATACGGCTCAGTGCCAACTTTTATAAGGATAAATCTGATGATTATACGGTAAAGTCATTTCCGTTTACGAAGGATGTGGATGAGGTTGTCCGCCAATTAGCAGCGGAAAAGGCAGATGGCGGTGGGGATTATCCAGAAGCGGTTGATGCGGCGCTGCGCGATGCCGTTCATAGCCATGACTGGAGCGAGCAGGCGCGAGCAAGGCTGTTATTCCTCGTATTGGATGCTCCGCCGCACTATAACACTAAAGTGGTTAATGAAATTCAGGAGCTGATCCAAACGGCAGCGGCGGATGGCATTCGTATTATTCCCGTCGCCTCCAGCGGCGTAGATGTACAAACGGAATATTTGCTGCGCTTTATGGCAGTGGCGACGGGAGGGACGTACTTGTTTTTGACGGATGACAGCGGAATAGGCGGCGACCACTTGGAGCCTGCTGCCGGGGAATACGAGGTGAAGCCGCTTAATGATTTGCTCGTTGAAATGATCAATCGGTTCGTTCAGCCTTAATATCGTGCTCATAGTTATAAGCAATTAGAGTGATGGCTGCTCCGGTTTGTTCGGACAGCCGTTGCTCTAATTGTTTTATTTCTGCAAGTGCGTCCTCGTTATGATTCAAATCAGCGATTGTGTAGCTGCTGTTAAACACCATGTAGGCATTCCCTCCTCCTGTGCATAGTTGCTTCTTCATATATAATGCAGTTCCTTCTCTTTCATGATGCACGCTCCTGGGTTAGGTTATGCAACGTTGCGGCCGTGTCTTGCGAATTGTCCTTTGCTGCCTTGTAAGGTAAACTGTTACAAGAGGATAACTGAAGGAAGGGATTTGCAGTATGTTTTTAAGTTTAATTTCCTGGAGCAAGCAGCTTGTACAGCATTCATCCGTCAAAATAACAACTTTGTATGCAGCATTAGCTTTGCTTCTGTTTAGTGCTGCGCTGCTAGTTGGCATCATGCCTGCTGATGCTCATGCAGCACAATCGGTTGAGCTAGCGAGCTTTAATCCGCATGAGCAGGTTGGACATGACCAGATGGAAAATATGGATCACGGCCACGACAGTGGACTAAGTGTAGGAGCAGCCTTATTTTATACAGCAAGAATCGTATATTACACCGCGCTGCTGCTGGCGGCAGGACTGATGTTGTGGTTCAGCGGGATTCGCTTAGGAAGCGATGAGCAGCGCAAACGGATGCAGCAGTGGAGCTTGCCATTGATGCGGGGGCTGCTGCTGGCTTCTATTTTGTATGTATTCTCCAGTGCGCGAAGCTTGATGGAGGGCTACGGAGGCGGAGGGCCGGAATGGGTGAGGCTGTTCACCGAAACGAATACCGGTCAAGCTTGGCTTGCGCTGCTTATATTATCGCTTCTAGGCTTTATCGTTATTAGGGCAAGCGATACTTTGAAGCTCATATGGGCGCTGGTATTGCTCGCTATTGAGAGCTGGAGCGGCCATGTGGCTGCATTGCAGTCGAATATGAATTTGGGCATCGTACTTGATTTCATCCATCTCGCTTGTGCTGCTTTATGGAGCGGGGGATTGATGATTTTACTTGGCCTATGGCTTGCTGATCGGAAGGAAGCGGGGCGCTTTGCAGAGCGCTTCACGACAGCAGCGTGGATCTCCATGGCGCTGCTTGTCATTACGGGTGCGGCGATTACAGGGCTGCTGCTGCCAAGCTTGTCCTATTTATTTTATACAAGCTGGGGTATTTGGCTGCTGGTGAAAATCGCGCTGGTCGCACTCGTCATCGTCACAGGCGCTTTGCTTCGTGCCCGTGTTCGGCGGGGAGAGCTGCCACACGGCTTTATGCTGAAAGTGGATGCAAGTCTAATGCTGGCGATAACGATCATCGTCGGCGTGTTCACTTATATGAGCCCGATACCGGACAATACGCCAGTTCGATTCCATAAGATGGGCGAAACGCGCCATTTTACCGTTAATATAACGCCGAATGAGCCAGGAAATAATCAATTCGAGGTGAAAATATGGCTGCCAGAGCAGCTGGGGGAGCCTTCAAAGGTGAAGCTGGTGCTGCATTCCCGTGAGAAGGAGCAGCTTGCGCCACTTGAGGTGCCACTGGCGATTTTTGAGGATACGTCGTATGAGTCGTTTCCTGGTTTTGTGAGAACGTCATACCATGCAGAGCAAATGGCCATTCCATTCCCCGGGAAATGGACGGTCGAGCTGCAGGTGGTTGATAAGAACGGGGGCAAGCTGGACGAAAGCATCGATTTTGAAAACTATTAATGCAAGCAGGGAGCGGTAGCAAATGTCTTATCGATGGTTGAAATGGTTGATTTTGTGGATTCCGACACTTACAATCGGCCTATGGGAATATGTCCGGCATGCGTTCCTGCTGCCATACATTTCAATGGATTTGGGCAATGTGCTTGCTCCTGTGCTTGTTTTTATAGTTACACTAACGCTGCTGCGCGGTTTGTTTAAGCGTTTGGAGCTGATGCAGGATGCGCTGCAGCGCGAACGGCTATCGAAATCTTCATTTGAGCAGCGCGAGAAGCTGGCGCGCGAGCTGCATGACGGCATTTCGCAGTCGTTGTTCCTGCTTTCCGTGAAGCTGGACAGTTTGGAGCATGCCCATACACCGGAAGGTGTTCGTCAGACGACTGAGCAAATTCGCGGGACAGTCCGGCACGTTTATGAGGACGTTCGCCAGTCCATTGCCAACTTGAAATCATCAACAGCTGCAAGTCCTGCAGAAGGGCCTTGGCTTACGGCGATTCATTCCCTTGCCGAAGAGCTGCGGGCGGCTGGGGGCGGCTATACCGCTGAGGTCAATTGGCAATTGCCCGAGCATGCACTGTCAGATAAAGAGAAGGTTGAGCTGATGGCGATTGTGCGTGAGGCACTGATGAATGTTCGCAAGCATACGCATGAGGCGCATGTGAGCATTGCCTGTTATCCGCTTGAAGGCGGAGCATGGGGCAGCTTTCACTGTATCGTAGCGGATACAGGACGTGGTGCGGACGCCGAGCAGTTAGAGGCGAAAGGCCGCTATGGCATTCGCATGATGCGCGAACGAGCGAAGCAGATGGGCTGGTCGCTCCGTGTAAAGAGCGAGCGGGACCTAGGAACGCGTGTGGAAATAGCGACGGAGCCGTTAAGTGACATTTAGCATGAAGACAGCGAACGCTGGAAGCATAAATTTTAAAGTGGGGAAGAGATCATGATGAGCAGAAAACAGGTGTTCACGGGTTCCCCATGGGAGCCGCTTGTGGGCTACTGCCGCGCGATTCGCGTTGGCAATCGGATTGAGGTCGCAGGAACAACGGCGATGAAAGATGGCGAAGTAGTGGGTAAAGGAGACCCTTACGAGCAAACTCGGTTTGTTCTGCAAACGATCGAGAAAGCTTTGTCTGAACTAGGGGCAAGCATGTCGGATGTCGTTCGGACCCGAATGTTCGTTACTGACATTTCGAAGTGGGAAGAAATTGGCAGAGCACATGGCGAGTTTTTTCACACGATTCAGCCAGCAGCAACGATGGTAGAAGTCAAAGCACTCATTGATCCGCTCCTGCTGGTCGAAATCGAGGCCGAAGCTATTATTCAGCAATAGACGAGTCTAAAGAACAGCTCCTTGCTCATCGTAAAGATGGGGCGGGAGCTGTTTTTATTTGTTCTTTTTTATTGATGAATATATTTTCGGAGGTCTTGTTTAAAAATCAGTGCAAATAAGTTAAAGCGGTTTCAAAGCATATACTTCTGTTGTACCATGTAAGGGATCAAAAATGTGAAGGGCGGGGTTTAAATGCAAGTGAAGCAAGCGCCGAAAGGCGTCTGGCCAGTTATGCTTACACCGTTTACCAAGGATAATGAGGTTGATTATCCGGCTCTGGAACAACTGATTAATTGGTACATAGACAATGGCGTGCATGGATTGTTTGCGGTTTGCTTGTCTAGTGAAATGCTTCATCTTTCTCTTACGGAACGGGTAGCTGTAGCACGCTTCGTACAGGAAAAGACGGCGGGAAGGGTGCCAGTTGTTGCTTCAGGCCATATTTCAGAATCCTTTCAGCAGCAGCTTGAGGAAATTAGGCAAATTTCAGCAACGGGTGTGGATGCATTCGTACTCGTGACGAATCGCCTGGCTGCCGAGGATGAAGATGAAGAAGCTTGGAAAAAGCGTGCGCAAACGATTTTGGAAACGTTCCCTGACGTGACCTTCGGGCTTTATGAATGTCCGATTCCTTATCATCGCCTATTGTCGCCTGAGCTCGTTAAATGGTGCGCAGATACGGGCAGATTCACTTTTATGAAGGAATGCAGCAACAATCTTGAGCAAATTAAGGAGAAAATCAAGGCAGCTGAAGGCACTCCGCTTAACATATTTGTAGCGAACAACCCTCATGTACTCGAAGTGATGCAGCTGGGTGGTGGCGGATATAGCGGCATGCTCGCCAGTTTCCAGCCTGATTTGTATGCTTGGCTGACGGACAACTGGGACAAGCAGCCGGCTAAGGCAGAGTGGCTGCAAAATTATCTCGGGGCATCCTGTCTCTATGAGGGCCGTCATTATCATATTGGCACCCGCTATTATTTGCAGCTCGAAGGGCTGGATATTACGCTGAAAAGCCGCTCGAAAAAAGCATCAGATTTCAAAGTGACACATGAGCGTGAAATCGAGCAGTTCAGGAAATTCAATCAATATGTCAAGCAAACGCTGTTAAGCTAACAGTTGCTTGAAGCAATTGGCGTCATCTTTCAAAGATGGCGCTTTTTGTGAGCCTGTTATGATAAGGAAGAAGATTTTTCTTGTCGAATTGCAAATTAAAGGTGGGATGAAGTTTGAATCAAATAAAAAAAGAGATTTATGTTAAAGTAACCTCGATGAACTATTGGTGGGGAGTTTATGGCTTAGATGATTTGACGGGATGGGAGGATATTATCCTGTATGAGAAGAAAGATGAGCAATATAACAGGCTAGGCAGCACCTGTATTTGCACAAGGGTATATTTAGAATCGGCCGTTAAAGACTTGAAAAAAGATAGATCAGAAAAGGCTTTTGTTGAGAAAATAAACAAGTGTTTATTGGGTAACAGCATCAGCTATCATTATTATTATGACAAGACTGGCGACGAGGATTTTTATGAACTCCCCTTTAACAATCTGCCTCTTAATGAAAAGGGAGTAAAGCCCAGATCATTTGAAATGTGGCATCCTGATGAGCGAATAAACGAAGAAACGATACGTCAATGTGTAGTGGAATTTTGCTCCCGGTTTTTGAATATAGAACCTCTAAGCATTCATTTCTATGAGGCGGTTGCTTTCGAGGAAGCAAGAGCGTCATTCGAGATGGAGCAGGAACGCTGGGGGAGCATGAAAAAGATTGTTTTTTCGGATGGTGCAGTATCGCAATTGGTACAAAAAGCATCCAAGCCGAGAAATAAAATTTTGGCGATGCTGAAAAATAGCTTGAGGTCCAAATAAGGAATAATCCCCTTTAGTAGCTAGCAAAGTAACTTTTTTAGAAGCTCCACGTCTAAATAAATAGAGGTAAAGACAACAGCTATTTTTTGATGACGGAGGTTATGATGTTGAAAAAATTCGCTTTGGGCTTAATGGCAGCGGCATTGCTGGCTCTTCCGGCCTTTTCCGCGCCTGTTTTTGCTGCTGATCGGCCGGTAGAGCTTAACAATGGAAAATTGAAGGACAACCGGATGCTTATTCCGCTACGCGATGTTGCACAAAATATGGGGGCTGCTGTAGAGTGGAACCAGAAGCTCCAGACGATTGAAATCCAAAAAGAAGATATCGAAATGCTGCTCACCATCAACTCTAAAAAGGTGCTTGTCGATCAGGTTGAAACGGAGCTCGATGTGCCGGCACAATTAATCAATAACACGACCTATGTTCCCTTAAGGTTCGTCAGCCAAATACTAGGGGCCAGTGTGGACTGGAATTCATATGGCCAAGCGGCAACGATTGTGCTCGAAGGGAAACAGATTGTTGTATATGTTGAGCCAGTTAAGCTTCTTGCCGCTGAAAAAGCATCCGCAGCCCGCTTGAAGCAGCTGTCCGACAAATTAAACGAAGCAGCCGATGTGTCATCGATTAAGCAGATTCGCACTTATTTCAAGCCTTATTTTACAGACCGTCTCATTAATGTCATCATTCAAAATAAAGGCCTAGAGTATAATTATACGTTTAAAGATCCTGTAACGACTGGCAGCTATAGGACCAAAACAACAGGAAGCTTCCTTCAATCGCTGGACATTGGCCATGATGCCTGGGAGACGGAATACATTATGCGAGACACCAAAATAATCAAGGTGAATGGCGTATGGAAGGCGGATAGCGTGAGCTTTACTAAAGGCAGGATTCCGATTTCGGGAGCCTAAATCAACAATAATCGCAAGGCAGTTATTGCATCGCGCCATGCATTTGCTTATAATGTAAAAGATATTGTATCCATATGAGTTGAAATGCTGAGACGGAGAAAAGTAAGCAGTGCCTTCACACAGGGAGAAGTCGCCATGGATTGAGAGCGTCTTTCGTGAAAATAGGCTGTCTGAAGTTCGCTCCTGAGCAGACTTCTGAACCCGGCGTGGCGCCAGCAGGTGCTGCATGCCCGCAAGTAGGAATGTTTCGGTTCCCGCCGTTAACGGGATTGAGGAGCAAGCTATTGCTGTCCCTGTCTGTATAGAGGGGAGAAAGCAGATTGTTCGAATTAGGGTGGTACCACGGTTCTTTCGTCCCTTGCGGGAAGAAGGGGCCTTTTTTGTTTGTTTAAAAGAATGAGGAGGCGAGCATCAGATGAAGGAACGTTTGGAGGCTTTGCGCGGCGAAGCGCTGCAGGAGCTGCAGCAGGTAGACAATCCGCAAGTGCTTAACGATCTGCGGGTAAAATATTTAGGGAAAAAAGGCGCGCTGACTGAAATTTTGCGCGGCATGGGCGGACTTAGCGCAGAAGAGCGTCCAATTATCGGCCAAGTCGGCAATGACGTGCGTGCAGCGATTGAAGCGGTTATTGAAGAGAAGCAGGCGATTTTCCAACAAGCCGAGACAGAAGCTCGCTTGCGCGGAGAAACGATCGATGTGACGCTGCCGGGCAAAGCATTGCCAACTGGAGCCGTACATCCGCTTAACAAGGTAGCGCAGGAAATTGAAGATATTTTCATTGGACTTGGCTATACGATCGCGGAAGGCCCGGAAGTTGAGACGGATTATTACAACTTCGAGGCGTTGAATTTGCCGAAAAACCATCCAGCTCGCGACATGCAGGATTCGTTTTACATTACAGATGATATTCTGATGCGTACGCAAACATCGCCCGTTCAAGTGAGAACGATGCAGGCGATGAAGGGCAAGCCGATTAAAGTTATTTGTCCGGGCAAGGTGTACCGCCGCGATGATGACGATGCGACGCATTCCTTCCAGTTCAATCAAATTGAAGGACTTGTCATTGCGCCGAACATTCGCATGAGCGATCTGAAAGGCACGCTGCTGCAATTTGCCCAGCAAATGTTCGGCTCGCAAACGCAAATCCGTCTTCGTCCAAGCTTCTTCCCATTCACGGAGCCAAGCGCAGAGGTTGACGTAAGCTGTGCGCAATGCGGCGGACATGGCTGCCGGATGTGCAAGCAGACGGGCTGGCTGGAAATTCTCGGCTGCGGCATGGTGCATCCGCGCGTACTGGAGATGGGCGGCTACGATCCGAACGAAGTAAGCGGATTTGCTTTCGGTATGGGTGTAGAGCGCATTGCGCTGCTGAAATACGGCATTGACGATATTCGTCATTTCTATACGAACGATCTTCGGTTTTTACAACAATTCGCGAGAATGTAGCAGGAAAGGAAGGGGAGCAAAGCGATGAAAATTTCGTATCAATGGTTGAATGAATATATTGATTTATCGGGCTTTACGGGCGCAGAGCTTGCAGAAAAAATGACGCGCGGAGGCATTGAGATCGACGAAGTGGAATCCCGCAATAAGGGAGTGACAGGCGTCGTTGTCGGCTATGTCAAATCGCGCGAGAAGCATCCGGATGCGGATAAGCTGAATGTGTGCAAAGTAGATGTAGGCACGGGCGAAGAGCTGCAAATCGTCTGCGGAGCCAAAAATGTCGATGCGGGACAGCTCGTTCCAGTCGCTACCGTCGGGGCAAAGCTGCCAGGCGATTTGCATATTAAGCGCGCAAAGCTTCGCGGAGTAGAATCGCAGGGCATGATCTGTTCGGCGAAAGAGCTTGGCATTAACGACAAGCTGCTGCCGAAGGAGCAGCAGGAAGGCATTCTCGTATTGCCGCCGCACACGGTAATCGGAACGCCAATCGAGGGCGTGCTTGGGCTGAACGACGAAGTGCTGGAGCTGGATTTGACGCCGAACCGTTCGGATTGCCTCAGCGTAATCGGCACAGCGTATGAAATCGGCGCTTTGACTGGGCGCGAGGTGCGTATTCCTGAGCCGGCTATTGCTCACGCATCCGAGCGTACAGACAGTCACGTTCAAGTTACGATCAGCGCTCCTGAGCAGTGCTTCCACTACAGTGCACGATACATTAAAGGCGTGAAAATTGGCGAGTCTCCGCTATGGCTGCAAAACCGCCTCATTGCCGCAGGCATTCGTCCAATTAACAACGTCGTTGACGTAACGAACTTTGTATTGCTGGAGTATGGCCAGCCGCTTCACGCCTTTGATGCAGATCAGGTCAAAAGTGGACGGATCGATGTGCGTTTGGCACATGAAGGCGAAACGATGCTGACGCTAGATGACCAAGAGCGCCGCCTTGAGCCGCATATGCTCGTCATTACAGACGGCGAGAAGCCAATTGCGCTTGCGGGTGTGATGGGTGGAGCCAATTCAGAGGTAACGGGCGATACGGTTAATATTTTGCTGGAATCGGCCAGATTTGATGGTGGAACGGTTCGCAAAACATCGCGCCAATTCGGCCTTCGCTCAGAATCCAGCATTCGTTTCGAGAAGGAAGTGGACCCGGGCCGCGTTATTCCGGCGTTAAACCGTGCAGCAGCCTTGATTACGGAGCTTGCAGGCGGACTCGCTACGGAGGGCATCGTAGAAGTGACGACAGCTCCGGCGAAGCAGCAAGTCGTTGAAGTAGCTTTGGCTAAAATCAACCGTTACCTCGGCACCTCGCTGTCCAGCCTTGAAGTGCAAACGATTATGAATCGTCTAAGCTTCGGCTACAGCGTGAGTGAGGAAGACGTATTCCAAGTGGAAGTGCCGTCGCGCCGCGGCGATATTTCGTATGACGTGGATTTGATTGAGGAGGTTGCCCGCCTTTACGGCTATGACAACATTCCGACTACACCGATTTTCGGCGATGTAACGCCAGGTGCGCTGACGAAGCCGCAAGCGATTCGCCGCGAGCTGCGCAAGCGTCTGACGGATGCTGGGCTTCATGAAGTCATCAGCTATTCGTTTACAGGCCCTGAACGGACACAGCTGTTCCCTGCATTGTCGGGCGAATCGACGAAGGCTGTGAAGCTGTCGATGCCGATGAGCGAGGAGCGCAGCGTGCTGCGGACGACACTGATCGCGCAGCTGCTGGAAACAGCAGCATACAATCGCAATCGCAAAAACGAGTCGGCAGTCATTTTTGAAATCGGCAGCGTGTTTCATACAGAAGAAGAGAAGCTGACGCGTCTTCCTCAGGAGAAGCATCGCTTCGCGGCATTGCTGACAGGAAACCGTGTAGAGCCGCAGTGGAACCGCAAGGCGGCTGCTGTTGATTTTTATGATGCCAAGGGAGTTCTGGAAACGGTGTTTGCCGTTCTCGGCATTACCGATAAGGTAAGCTATGCCGCGGCGCAGCCGGAACATTTTCACCCGGGAAGAACGGCGGCTGTTCAGTTGGAAACCGAGCATGGAACAGAAGTCATCGGCTACGTTGGTCAGCTTCACCCAACACTGCAGCTGGAAAGCGATCTGGCGGATACGTATGTGCTGGAAATCGAGCTTGCACCGCTTTATCAGCTGGCTGGCGACGAAATCGTCTACAAGGCGCTGCCGCGTTATCCTGCTATGCAGCGTGACATTGCCGTCGTGCTGGATATGGGAGTGCCTGCAGGCGAGCTGACTGCCCTTGCATGGCAAACGGCTGGCGAGCTGCTCGAGTCCGTACGCGTGTTCGACGTCTTCACGGGCGAGAAGCTGGGAGCGGGCAAAAAGAGCGTAGCGCTCTCACTCGTATACCGTCATGCAGAACGCACGTTGACCGATGAAGAAGTGACCGAGCTGCATGGCAAGGTCGTTGCTGGATTAGAACAATCTTTTGCAGCAGAATTAAGAAAATAGGCAGGAAACCTTCCACGCCGTATCGAAATAGTTCCTTGTGGACTATCGATACGGCTTTTTGCTTTGTTTTTCAGCAGGAGCAGGCCTTTGGACGTTTTTTCCAGGTGAAAGCCCTTGTCGTCATGCCATCAAAACTTGTTCTTTTTGTTAGTCGAAACATGGATAAATATTTGCTTGTGAGTCAGTGTTGGATTTTAGGTTGAAATATAATGATGTGGCAAGCTTTATGTCTGAGACAGAAGCAGTCGTTTACGCTTATTTTTGAAATATAGGAAGGTATGTCCTAAAGCTATCCTTTCTCTATATTTCTCGGAATGAATCGCGCCGCCAAAGGATGGCGACAGCCGTTTCACCTTGATATAATACAACTATAATATAAGACTCTATGTGATATGTTCTTCTATATATAAGGATTGGGAAACAATCCTGCTGATTGATAAGGGAGCGAGAAACACCTATAGGAGGATAATGTTTTATGGATACTGAGCAAACTGTAGTAACCGTTGATATATATGGGCACCAATATCGTTTGAAGGGCCATTCCAACTCAGAATATATGCGGCGTATTGCCGGAATGATAGATGATAGCATGAATAAAATTGCCAAAGGTTATCCACAGCTGGACCTGCCGAGAATCGCAGTGCTTGCGGCTGTGCAGATGACTGAGGAAGTGTTTCGCCTGCGCCGCGATAATGAGTCGCTGCATGACGCTGAGGCGAAGCGGCTTGTGCTTGCCGAGCAGCTTGGAGAACTCCAAGGGATGATGGCAAGCTTGCGCGAGGAGTATCAGGCTTTGCAGGTAAAGGCGGAAATCGATCTGCAGGAGCTGCAGGAGGTTTTTGAATCAGAGCTGGAGCAGGCGAAAAAGAAGGCTGCCGAGGAGCTGATGCATGCGCTCGCGGAAGCGGAAAACCAGCTGAAGGATATGCTGGCGGAAGCGGATGAACGGCTGGCTGCGCAGCAGCAGGAAGCATCGGAAGCGCTTGCGCGTCAGCGCGAGGAAGCATCGGAGACGCTTGCTGCCCAGAAGCTGACGCTTGAAGGAGCGCTTGCGCGGGAGCAGGCGAGTGCAGCGGAAAAGCTCGCGGAAGCCGAAGCAGCTGCCGAGGAGCAAGTGGCGCGCGAGCGCGTTGAGGCGGCTGCGAAGCTGGCGGAAGCAGCCGAAAAGCTGATCGAAGCGGAAATCGTTGCGGAAGAGCTGCTGGAACGTGAGCGTGCCGAAGCCCAAGCGAAGCTTGGAGTATTAGAGGCGAAGCTGGCGGAGACGAAAAGTGCCGCGGATGAGGCGCTTGCGCGGGAGCGTGCGGAAGCAGAAGCGAAGCTGGCGGAGGCGAAAAGTGCCGCAGATGAGGCGCTTGCGCGGGAGCGTGCGGAAGCAGAGGCGAAGCTGGCGGAGACGAAAAGTGCCGCAGATGAGGCGCTTGCGCGGGAGCGTGCGGAAGCAGAAGCGAAGCTGGCGGAGGCGAAAAGTGCCGCGGATGAGGCGCTTGCGCGGGAGCGTGCGGAAGCAGCAGAAAAGCTGGCGGAGGCGAAGAGTGCCGCAGATGAGGCGCTTGCTCGGGAGCGTGCGGAAGCAGAGGCGAAGCTGGCGGAGACGAAGAGTGCCGCAGATGAGGCGCTTGCGCGGGAGCGTGCGGAAGCAGCAGAAAAGCTGATCGAGGCGGAAATTATCGCCGAGGAGCAACTGGAACGCGAGCGTGCCGAAGCGGCAGAGCGGCTCGCGGAAGTGGTTGAGAAGTTGACCGAAGCCGAAGTCTCTGCGCAGGAGCAGCTTCTGCTTGAGCGTGAAGCAACGGCAGCGAAGCTTGCGGAAGCGCAGAGTGGGGCAGAAGCGAAGCTTGCGCGTGAACGTGCTGAAGCAGCAGCGAAGTTGACCACAGCGGAAGCGAGAATTTCCGAGAATGAAGCGAAAATAGCGGAAGCAGAGGAAAAGCTGATCGAGGCGGAACTGATCGCCGAGGAGCAGCTGGCGCGTGAGCGCGAGGCAGCGGAAGCGAAGCTTGCACATGAGCGTGCGGAAGCGGTGGAGAAGCTGACCACAGCAGAAGCCGCTCTTGCTCAAGAGCGTGCGGAAGCGGCCGCAAGTTTAGCGGCGGCGGAAGCGACTGCGAAGGCGGAGCTGGAGCGTGAGCTGGCAGAGGCCGAAGCGAAGCTGCTGGAAGCAAAAGCGGCAGCGGAGGTGGCGCTGGAGCAGGAACGCGCGACGGCGACGGAGCTGTTGACAGAGGCGGAAGCGTCTGCGCAGGAGCAGATGGAGCGCGAACGTGCAGAAGCAGCTGCTAAACTGGCGGAAGCCGAAGCGAAAGCCAGCGAAGCAAGAAGCATCGCAGCAAGAGAGGTTGCGCGGGAGCGCGAGGCTGCGGCTGCGAAACTCACAGAAGCGCAGAGCGTAGCGGAAGAGATGCTGAAGCGTGAGCGTGAGGAAGCAGCGGCCAAGCTGGCAGCAGCGGAAGCGGCAGTACATGCCGCTCAAGAGCAAGTGGCGCGCGAACGTGTAGAAGCCGAAGCGAAGCTGATGGAAGCAATAGCGGCAGCGGAAGAGACGCTGAAGCAAGAACGCGCGGCAGCAACGGAGCTTTTGACAGAGGCGGAAGCGTCTGCACAGGAGCAGTTGGAGCGCGAACGTGCCGAAGCGGCGGCTAAGCTCGCTGAAGTCGAGAAAGCTTTGCAAGAGCGAATGGAACGTGAGCAGGCTGATGCTGCAGCTAAACTAGTGGAAGCGAAGAGCTTTGCCGAGGCAGAGCTTGCACGCGAACAAGCGGAAGCAGCAGCGAAGCTGGCAGAAGCCGAAGCGGCTTCGCGAACACAGGTCGAACGTGAACGTGCAGAAGCAGCAGCGAAGCTAGCGGAACTGGGAGCTTCAGCACAAGCAGAATTGCAACGCGAGCAGGCAACCGCGGCAGAACTGCTTGAAGAAGCGGAAGCGATATTGTCTGCTGAGCGTGCAGCTAAAGCCCAAGCGATAGAGCTTGCTGAACATCAGCTAGCTGAGCGTGTGAAGCAACTGGAGCAAGGCTGGCAGGCGAAGCTTGAGCAGCGTGAAGAGGAATGGAAGCTGGAGCTGTCTAATACGGCTGAACAGCAGCAGCAACAGCTTGACGAGTATGAGCAGCGTTTGCTTGCAGAAGCATCTGCTAACGTTGAAAAGCTGGTTTCCGCACATATGAAAGAGTTAACGGAGCAGGAGCAAGCCTTGAAGGCTGATCTCGCTCTGCGATATAAAAATTGGGAAGAAGAACGGGCTAAGCTGCAAGCAGCTGTTTCGGAGCTTCAAGAAACCGCAGCCAAGGAAAAAGCCGCGCTTGAACAGCGTATTACCGTGGCAGATGACCACTTATTGCAAGCTATGGAACAGGAAGAAGCATTGCGCTCATCCCTTACAGTGCTAGAGCAAGAGCGCCAGGAGCGTGACGCCGAACTTAGCGAAATACGTCAGCAGCTGGACGAGCTGCATGTTATAAATGAGCAGCATGTCGCAACGCGTGCACAGCTAGGCAACAGATTGAAGGAAGCAGAAGCACAAATCGCTGAGCAGGCTAAATATTTGGCGAATGAAGCGGCTAAAGCGGATGAGGCTGAATTGCGTGTTATGGAGCTGCAGGAAGAACTCAGCAAGCTTCAACAGTTGCAGCAAGATCTTCAAGCTCACTATGAGCAGGCTAGAAGCGAGCAGGAGCAGCAGTATCGGGAGCGGCTTGCGGCATTTGAACAGCAGCTTGAGGCCCAAGCGCGGCTTCATGAAGAATGGAAAAACAATGCGGAAGAAAAACAGCTGGAGTTCGAAATCCAGCATGAAGAAGAGCGTGAAGCGCTTGAGCTGCAGCTTCGTGAACAACAGCAAGCACTGGAGGCTAGAAAGCGTGAGGGAGATGCTGCTCAGGCAGAGCTTACGCTCAAGCTTCGTGAGCAGGAACAAGCGCTCGAAGCCAAGCAGCGGGAAAGCGAAGCTGTTCAAGCAGAGCTTGCACAGGAGCATCAGCGGCAGCTTGCTATGCTTGAACAGCAGCGGGATGAGGTTGCGAGCCAGCTCAAGCAGGATTTTGCCGACCAGCTGGAGTTGTTGAAGCTTGAACAACTGGAGCAGTCGGAGCAGCTGGAACGTGATTGCTCGGAGTTAAGGAAGCAGCTTCATGAGAAGCAAGCTGAATATGCTAGTCTAATAGAGCAGCAGAAGCAGCAGTTCGACGAGCATTACCGTGAACAGGAGCTGAGAGCGCAGCAGCACCGCAAGGATGAACAGGCTGCTTGGCAAAGCAAGCTGGAGGAGCTTCAGGCGAAAGTAGAACAGGCAGAGTTCCATGAGCTGGAGATGGACGAAAGGCTGGGACAGCTGGCTCGACATGAGCAGGAGCTTACAGAGCAGCTTGAATTGATTGCGGCACGAGAGCGAATTGCGGCTCAGCAGCTCGATGTTTTACTTCATAAACAGCAGGAACTGGATGAGCAAATGGAGCAAGAGCGCAAGCGCTCCGAGCAATTGACAGATGAAATAAATCGTATGGTTGCGGAGGAGTCCGAGCGGCAAGCTGGCGAGGAGCATTTGAAGGAGCAGCTGGAGGCAGCTTTGGCGCAAGCCGCTGCGGCAGCCCTGCAGAGCGAACAAGTAGATCAGCGCAGGCAGCAGCTTGAGCTTGAGTGGTCTGAGGCCGTTCAATCGACGGAGCAGCTGAGAGCAGAGCACGAGAAGCTTGCTATCGAGCATGGCAAGCTGGCACACGAGTACTCCTTGCTGCAAAACGAATACAATGAATGGATTGAGCTAATCGAGCAAAGCTAGCCTATCACAAATGATCCGTATATCTCGCCCGGTGCGCCGGAATAGCGAAGATAAACGGATTTTTTTTGCATATTACGCTGCGATAGTGCAAAAAAATCCCTTGAATCAAGCCGCGAGCCATTTGCCCGTACTTTATTCAAGGGATTTTTATAGAGCGGATCATCTGATTATCCATAGCTGACCGTACTGCCTGTTGGGCCGCCGCGAGGAAGGCTTGCGAGACGCAGCAAATCTGGTGTGACGACTGCCGGGTCCTTGCCCGTGGCATGCATTTCGGTGCGAAGCGTGCCAGGATTGTATAAATTAATGAGAATACCATATTCATGTTCTTCATCAGCGAGTGTCCGGGTTAGCGACTCAAGGCCAGCTTTGGCTGCACTGTAAGCGCCATAACCTCCTGCACCGTTCCAGGAAAGGCCCGATGTAATGTTAATGATGCGTCCATAACGTTCTTTACGCATATATGGAATGACAGCTCTGGATAAAAAAAAGGGTCCTGTCAAATTTGTAGCGACCTGCGTATGCCAGTTTTCAGAAGTCAGCTCAATGACATGTCCAGACTCCAGCACAGCGGCATTATTGAGCAAAATGTCAATTTTGCCCCATTTGTCCACAGCCAGAATAACGGCTTGCTTAATTTGCTGTTCGTCGGTGACATCCGTAGGTATAACAAGCGCTTCCCGTCCGGTAGCTTCCTTAATCGCCTCAAATGTTTCTTCGAGCTTGTTCAATCGACGGCCAAGCAACACGACCTCTGCGCCTTCTTTTGCGAACGATAGAGAAGCGGCCCTTCCGAGCCCGCTGCCTGCGCCGCTTACAATTGCCACACGCCCATTTAAAAGGCTCATCGTATCTCTCCCTCCGGCTTTTGCGAGATAAACACCGTAAGCGCTAACTTTTAGCTATAATGACCATCTTATCAAAGGGAAGCGGGAAGTGAAAGTGCGGCAGTTATCAATTTTTCTTACAGGGTAGCAAAAGAAAAATGATATTTCAGTCCATTATCGAAAAAGTCATGAATACATTGCGATGATTTAGAAGTTCATCAAATATGATAAAGTAAAGTTAGTCCCTCAGGTAGTCCCTAAAATATGGAGTATAAGGAGCCGGATTATGTTTCTTAAAAAACAAACGATTAGCAAAAACGGAAAAACTTACGAATACTTTCGGATCGTTTCAACATACCGCGACGAATTGGGACGGAGGAAGCATCGAACGGAGAAATATCTTGGAGCGCTGAGCAGTGAGGAAGTATCGAGAGTCAAGGCGGAGCTGCGGAATCGAACGACCCTTTCCGTACAAGGACAGTTGAGCGTTGGGAGCGTCGTGACTTCGGTAACGTTCGTTTTTCAAGAAATCAATGCCTTCGCTTATGCGCCTCAATCACCTAGGGAATGGAATGTTACCAGCACAGACATGTTGCTGCTCGTTCGCGAGGGGCGCGGTGAGATTCAGATGGGCGGAAGTAAATTTTTTCTCAAGGCAGGAACGGCTTTCTATTGCCCGGCGGGTAGCGGCATGCACGTCAACAATCCTTATGAAGAGACGCTGCAGCTGGATCGGATAACCTTTATCACGATTGCCCCGATTGATGCTGCAGGCCGCTTAGAAAGCGAAGGTGTGTATGGCCGGGTAGCCGATGCGCATTGGATGGGTGGGGAGATACCGCTCCTTGCCCCAGAGCGCGCTTTACAGCTGGGAGCAGAGCTGCATGAAGCGGCATCCCTGAATAGCCAGCATAATTCGCTTAGAAGCCAGCTTATATTTTATCAATTGCTGAGCTTAGTGTTTAATAAACAATCTGTACAGGCTGATGAAGAAAATGGGGGTCGTTGGATAGACAACGTCGTCCAATATATTCGCGACCATTACCAGGAAAAACTGACGCGAGATCGGCTTGCGGCGATGATTGGCATCAGCCCGGAATATTTCTCCCGTGTGTTCAAGCAGGAAACGGGCCAAAGCTTCTTAGATTATTTGTGCCGGATGAGAATTCGAAAATCCCAAGAACTGCTTCAGCTTTCTCCGTTGAGGAGTATAGGCGAGATAGCTAAGCTGAGTGGTTTTCAAAGCGAATATTATTTCAGCCGTAAGTTTAAACAAATTACCGGGCTGGCGCCGTCATCCTACCGAGCCAAGCCGAAAGTATACGCAGCGTTGTCTTCCTACGCGGCCTCGTGCATGTTGACGTTAGGTGTCGTTCCTGCGCTAGGCCTAATTGAGCCGTGGATGAAGGAAGCACATGCCAAGCGTATAGACTTAACTGTACTTGAAGTGGTGGGAGACATGAGCAAAGAATCACTTCGAAAGCTGGCTCAGGCAAGTCCCGACCTCATTTTGGCGAGGGAGCAAACAGCACATTCGGAGCGTCTTCGAGAAATTAGCTCCGTGTGCGAAATACCTGATTTGGACGACAACTGGCGCGAGCCGTTTTTCCTGCTGGCAGAGGCAGTTGGGAAGCTGCGTGAGGCAGAAGCTTGGATAACCCGATTCGAGCAGAAATTAGTTGAAGGGAAACGACAATTGACCTCTTTCATCGGGCGTGACGAGACCGTAGCTATAATTAAGATCGTGTCCGACAAGCTCTACGTTTATGGCCGATCCACGAGCATGGGAGGCATTCTACTATACGAGGAGCTAGGGCTCAAACCTCCTGCAAGCGTTAGCCGCGAGCTGATAGACAGGAATATCCCAAACAAAGCGTTCTCTGCAGAGGAGCTGCCTACATTTTCTGCAGACCATCTCATCTTGTTCGACTACGGCTCGCAATGGCTTCCGAATCAGCGGACCTGGATGAATACCGATGCATGGCACAAGCTTGAAGCCGTCCGGAAGGGCCGCATTTACACGCCGAACCGCGAGGTGTTTTATGGCTATGACACGTTGTCCTTGGAATATCAGCTTGAGGAGATTGTAAGGTTATTGTCCGCACATTCGGACTGATTTTTCGTCATGATTGTGTATGGACGTTAGCTGCCGAGAATTGTTATCATTTGATCGAATGATAATCAATTTCAATTAGGAGGCTGTTTCAATGTTGGTTTTGGCAAAAAAAATTTCCGCATCTATCGGTCCGCTCATGTGCGTCATGTTAATCCTTAGCGCGTGTGGCGGTAATTCGATTTCGAATACGCCAAGTTCGTCCAATACGACGGCTCCGTCGACTGCCGCTTCAGAAACGCCAAGCGACAACGGGGCTCAAGCAGACGAGCCTGCGACAAAAACCGTCAAGACAATCAAGGGAGATATTGAGCTTCCGCTTAATCCGAAGCGAGTCATTGCCGGTTACTATCATGGTACGCTGCTTGCTCTTGGCATTCAGCCTATTGGAGGGAGCAAAGAGTGGTGGATGGGCAGCCCGTTCCTGAAGGAGCAGGAAGCCGCTATAACTGACATCGGATCCCCAGCTTCCCCGGAGAAAGTGCTGGAAATGGAGCCTGATCTGATCGTTATTAACGATACACTTGCCGATAATTACGATAAATTTGCTCAGATTGCGCCGACGTTGTTTATCGAGTACGGCTCAACAAAAAACGTTCGTGAAGAAGTGAAGCAAATGGGAGCACTGCTGAACAAAAGCAAAGAAGCGGATGCATGGCTGGCAGAGTACGAAAACAAAGCGGAAAAAGCAAGAAATCAGCTGAAGGACGTGGTTAAGCCAGGAGCGACAGCAGTCCTGCTTGAGGTAGACGGAAAGACGCTTGCGGTTCTAGGCGATAATTACGGCCGCGGTGGAGAAGTGATCTACAATGCCCTCAAGTTCAAGGCCCCAGATTGGGTGCAGGAAAACGTCATTGACAACGGAGCACAGTACGTGGAAATATCGGAAGAAAAGCTGGCTGAGCTCGCGAACACAGATTATATTTTCTTGTCCACCTACACAGAAACAACGGAGGAACAGTTCAAGGAATTGACAGATGGACAAATTTGGAAAAGTCTGCCTGCTGTGAAAAATGGCAACTTGATTCCTGTTGATTATAAGACGTATTTTTATTTCGATCCGATTTCTATTGTTGGCCAGATCGATACTTTGAAACAAACGCTTATCGATCACAAACCTGGCGAATAATTACGCATGAATGGCTAGCGTTCCTTCACAAACAACAAAAACCGCCGGTACTCAAACAAAGATGAGCGTCCGGCGGCTGGATGTTGGATTCAAATAGCTTGAATCCATACAAATTTATTCAACAATAAGCTTCGCTTGCATTTTAGTATGGCCTGTGCCGCATGGCACATTGCATACAATAGTGTATTCGCCGGCTTTCAGCGAAATGGTTTTGGATTTATTGTTTGGAATCGTAATATCGGTTTTGGTAACCTGGATGCCATGGACGCCATCCGTTGATTCAAGCTTGAGGTTAATGGCTTCGCCCTGCTTGATTTTGTATTCGGCTTGCTCAAATTCCCAACTTTTTGCTTTGACAACGACTTCGGCTGCACTGGCATCTGTATCTATAACGCCGCCCGCCTCGCTCGTTCCTCCGCTTGTCCCGCACGCGGCAATGATTGCAACGAAGCACACCACGGCAGCAAGATAAATCCACTTTTTCATCTTGTTCGGCTCCCTTTCTGCTTACAATCTGTTGATGAGATTACATTACATACTTCAAGATCGGAATTTTTTTCGCATCGTTTTTATTGTAACCCAATTTTCCCAAACTGACAGCATCAGAAGGTGACAAATTGTTGAATGGCTTAATGAAAAAGCCCTTGTCCATCACTCAAGGAGCGACAGGCAAGGGCTGATCATTAATCGGCTTTTCGTTAACGACGCATGGCGGTTAATTAATGATCGCTGCTGCGGCGGTTGTTATCGGAGCGTCCGGCTTCATACGGCGTGCTGACGGGAATGAACAAGTCGATAATCCCGATAACGAGCGCAGCCAGAATGGCACCCAGCCAAGTGACCGAAACGCCGCCGACGATGAATTGGGCAAGCCAGATAACGATGGCGCTGGCGACGAAGCCGACGATGCCCCGACCAAACGGTGTAACCTTTTTGCCAAAGATCGCTTCGATAATCCAGCCCAGCACGGCAATGACGATAGCCAGCATTAAGGCGCTCCAAAAACCGCCTACGCTGAACTGTGGCACAATCAAGCCCACCAGCATTAACACAAGAGCTGCTACGATGAACCGAACAACATGCCCTAGAAAGCTCATGTATACTACCTCCTCAAATGATTTGAAATCCTTCATTACGGCCTGTGATTATCAACGGATTTTACATGTCGACCAGGCTGGATATTGTGATTCCTTCGTATTGTAGCCAGTTTTCGCCGGAACATGTATGGAAGGTAACGTCATGTCGTGCATCAAAGCGCCGATTCGGCTATAATATAAGGGCGAGAGGAGTGTTACGTTTGGATAGTAAAATATTAACAACACTTGAATTTCACAAAATTATACATAAATTGACACAGCACGCAGCGACATCGCTCGGCAAAGCGGAAGCGGAAGAGCTTGCGCCAAGCTCCGATTTGGAAACGGTTAAGCTGATGCTTCAAGCGACAGACGAGGCTTATAAGGCAGACCGTCTTAAGGGCAATCCGCCGTTTGGCGGCATCACCAACATCAGCAGCTCGCTGCACAGATCGCGTATTGGCGGCACGCTGAATCCGGTGGAGCTGATGGAAATTGCCTCGACGTCCAGAGGGGCTAGGCGGGTTAAGCGGCATCTGGAAAATCTTCATGATGATGATCCGATTCCTTTGCTGCATGAAACGTCTGACCAGCTCAGCGAGCATAAGGAGCTTGAGGATGCGATTTTTGATTGCATTGACGATCAGGGTGAGGTTATGGATAGCGCGAGCGTCCAGCTCGCTTCGATTCGCAGGGAGCTTCGCGGAGGCGAATCGCGCATCCGTGAGAAGCTGGAGCAAATGATCCGTTCTTCCTCGGTGCAGAAAATGCTCCAGGACGCCATTATTACGCTGCGCAGCGACCGTTATGTCATTCCGGTGAAGCAGGAATACCGCTCGCATTTTGGCGGCATTGTGCATGACCAGTCTGGCTCGGGCGCTACGCTGTTTATTGAGCCGGAAGCGACGGTTGTCATGAACAACAAGCTGCGTGAGCTGAGAGCGGCGGAACTGCGTGAAATCGAGAAAATTTTGCAAATGCTGACGGCCAAAGCGGCTGAGCATGTAGAGGATTTATTGTATAATCAGGAGCTGCTCGGCAAGTTGGATTTTGCTTTTGCAAAGGCGCGACTTGGACATGAGATGAAGGCTACGCTGCCGCGCATGAATGATCGGGGCTTTCTGAAAATCAAAAGAGGACGTCACCCGCTCATTGCTGCGGACAAAATCGTTCCCATTGATGTCGAGCTTGGCAATACGTACACAGCCATTATCGTAACGGGACCGAATACAGGAGGTAAAACCGTCTCACTCAAAACGGTAGGTTTGCTCAGCTTGATGAGCATGTCCGGTTTATTCGTTCCGGTAGAGGACGGCAGCCAGCTTTGTGTGTTTGACGCTATTTATGCCGATATCGGGGATGAGCAAAGCATTGAGCAGAGCCTTAGTACGTTTTCCAGCCATTTGGTCAATATTATTCGCATTTTGAAATCCATGACGGCGAAAAGCCTGGTCCTGCTCGATGAGCTAGGCGCAGGCACCGACCCGGCAGAAGGCTCGGCGCTGGCGATTGCGATGCTGGAGCATATTCATAGCTTAGGCAGCCGCATTATTGCGACGACCCACTACAGCGAGCTTAAAGCGTATGCTTACAACCGCAAAGGGGTCATCAACGCAAGCATGGAATTTGATATTGCCACGCTCAGCCCGACTTACCGTTTGCTAGTAGGGGTTCCAGGCCGAAGCAACGCCTTTGCGATTGCAGAGAGGCTTGGCCTGAGCAAAACGATCATAGATCATGCGCGCGGCGAAGTCAGCGAAGAGGATCAGCGTGTTGAAAATATGATCGCTTCGCTCGAAGCTGACCGATTGAATGCGGAAAGCGAGCGCCAGACGGCGCAGTCGCTGAGGCAGGATATGGAGAAGCAGCGTGGACGGCATGAGGCAGAGCTGCGCAAGTTCGAGGAGCAGCGCGACAAAATGCTTGAGAAGGCACAGGAGGAAGCGCGCGATGCGGTTGCAAAAGCGCGTCAGGAAGCCGAAAAGATAATTTCGGATCTGCGGAAGCTGGCTTTGGAGGAAGGCGCTTCTGTCAAGGAGCATAAGCTCATTGAAGCCCGCCGCAAGCTGGATGAAGCGGTGCCTGAGCTGCATAAGAAGCAGAATCGTCCTTCAAACGCCGGACAACAGAAGGCAGCCCGCAAAATCGAAGCTGGAGACGAGGTTATGGTCTACAGCTTGAATCAGAAGGGGCTTATCGTCGAGGTGCACGGAACGGATGCAACCGTGCAGCTCGGCATTATGAAGATGAAGGTAGCGATGGCCGACATGGAGCTAATCAAGCCAGCTGCCCCGCTGAAGCAGCAGCCTAAGCAGGCAGCCAGCGTGAAACGCTCCAGAGATGAAAATGTGAAGATGGAGCTTGACCTCAGAGGCTCGAATTTAGAGGAAGCACTCATGGAGGTTGATCAATTTCTCGATGAATCTTTCCTCTCCGGCATCGGTCAGGTTTATATTATTCATGGACATGGCACAGGCGTGCTGCGATCAGGCATACAGCAATATTTGCGCAAGCACAGCCATGTGAAAAAATACCGCTTGGGCAACTATGGTGAAGGCGGAGCCGGTGTTACGGTTGCTGAGCTTAACTAACTAGGCGCGCTGCGGCGACCGTGCCGCAGCCATAAAATGATTTTCGCGATTCGGTTAAAGGAGGGTAACGCCATGAGCAATGCGGTCGATGTGCTGCTTGACAATTCCTATTTGGCAATGCTGCTTTATATATCCATCGTGGTGCTTTCGCTTCTTGTTTTTTTATGGGTGTTCGAAGTCGTTACCCGCTACAATTGCTGGAAAGAAATTAAGAACGGCAACGTTGCTGTAGCGATGGCGACGGGCGGTAAAATTTTCGGCATATGCAATATTTTCAGATTTTCGATTGAAGCGAATGATTCCATTTACCAAAGCATGATTTGGGGTGCATTCGGTTTCCTTATTTTGCTGGGCGCTTATTTCCTATTTGAGTTTTTAACGCCTGTATTTCGTATCGATGATGAAATCGAGCGGGACAACCGGGCTGTTGGCTTGATTGCTATGATTATTTCCGTTTCACTTTCGTATGTCATTGGCGGTGCCATTGTGAGCTAGAATGCAGGAGGATCGACATGAAATATTTATGGGGAACATTGCTGACACTCGCCATTGTTTTTTTTAGCATCGGGGTTTATTACGTAATTAACAATTAAATTGGGGGCAATCAAGCATGGAAGAGCAAGTTGTATGTCCGTGGTGTTTGACGGAAATTGTATGGGATGAGGAAATCGGTCCCGAGAAGCATTGTCCGCATTGCGAAAATGAGTTGGATGGCTACCGCACGCTGCAGTTCGGCGTCGATAATGATCGGGATGAGGAAGATGAGCGGGAAGAGCCGGAATGGGAACAAGAGGACGGCAGCAGTCAGGGGGCGCTTAGCGATTGGGATGAGTCAGATGAAGGCTTCCGCAGAACGCATCGCGACTGGATTGGCGCGCAAGGCAAAGTGCAGCAAATCATTAATGAGCAGGAGGAAGCGCCTGAATGCCCTTCTTGCCGGGAATATATGCTGGAAGCAGGCAAGCAGACCATCCCAGCAGGCTCGTTTGAGCCGACGCTGCATCCTGCATTGGGCCAGCCGCTGCTGCAACCACCCTTTGAGCTGAAGCTGTATGTATGTCCGTCATGCTTCCATACCGCTACCCAATTGAGCGGAAATGACCGTGAGCGTATGCTGCGGGCACTTGCTTCTGAAGAATAAAGAAATATAGCCGGAGAAGTTGTCGGTGACCTGTATGCTAAAGGTTGCTGCACTCGCTCCGGCTTTTTTATTACACCCCGAATTTTCCTTAACCTTTAAATGGCAGCAATCACAGCGGCATGGGTGAGACGCAAGTAGGGAAACGTATGACTACTTAAACAAATGCGGGGCAGGAAGCCAGGTTGAAAGGTATGTCGGGTTTTGCTGCCGGGGAAGGGGTACGAAGATGAGACAGGACAAGGGTGGCTTTAGGTCTGGTTCTGGTTCCGGTGCAAAAACACAGATGCCAATGGGGCCTTTCGGTCGGCAGACACTGCTGAGGAGGGAGCCGACAGGTGGGGTGTTAGATAAGCAGGCGATACTGCTGCTCGCTGTACAAGCGTTGTTTGGCATTGCGCTGGCGCTGTCCGGGACGTTCGTTCCCATCTATTTATGGAAAGCGAGCTCCTCGTATATGCTGGTCGGCTGGTTTACGATGAGCCAATATTTAACATGCGGTATTACCTTTTGGCTAGCGGGAAAATGGGTTAAGGAATATAATAAAATGAACAGTCTCCGCACAGGCATCGTGCTGTCGGGGGCTTTTTATTTCACGGTGCTGTTGCTGGGCCGTCAGGCGGCGAGCTTTATCATTCCGCTTGGTATATTGAATGGCATAGCGCTTGGTTTATTTTGGGTCGCATTTGATGTCATATATTTTGAAATTACCGAGCCGGACAATCGCGACCGCTTTAATGGCTGGTCCGGGCTGCTTGGCTCGGGAGCGGGTATTTTGGCGCCATGGGTATCGGGACTGCTCATTACCTCAATGCGCGGCGAGCGCGGCTATCAAATTATTTTCAGCGCATCTCTTGTCATATTAGGCTTGGCTGTTGTACTAAGCTTCTGGCTCAAGAAACGCAAGCAGGAGGGCAGGCGTTATAACTGGCGCCATGGCTTCCAGCAGCTTGCCGTCCCCGGCAATCCTTGGCGCAGAGTGCTGCCAGCCGTCGTGGCCCAAGGGGTGCGGGAAGGCGTATTTCTGTTTTTGGTCGGCTTGACGGTCTATATCGCGACGCAAAATGAGGCCAAGCTGGGCAGCTTTACGCTGATTACCTCTTTTGTAGCGCTAATTAGCTTCTGGCTAGTTGGCAAAAGACTGTCCTCGCGCAATCGCAAACGGGCGATGCTGATCGGAACGATTATGAATGGTCTGGTCATATTGCCGTTGTTCTATAATGTCAATTTTACGACTTTATTGTTGTTTGGTATTGGAACATCAATCTTTATGCCGCTTTACATTATACCGATGACGTCAAGGGTGTTCGATTTAATAGGGGAATCGCAGACAGGCGGGGGTGAACGAGAAGAATATATCGTATTGCGGGAAGCGGGGCTGACGTTCGGTCGAGTGCTGGGGCTTACCGGATATTTGATTGTGCTTACGCAAAATAATTCCCCGCTGGCAGTCGTTTGGCTGCTGTTCATTGTAGGCTCTGTGCCGATTATTGGCTGGTGGCTCATGAGGCCATTGCTGGATAAAGAAACAGTATGATTTGAACTTTATGATTGATGGGAGCAGGAGGAGTAACAGAAATGCCGAAAATCGTATCAAGCATCATTGATTTAGTGGGCGAAACGCCTGTTGTGAAGCTGAATCGTCTGGCGGAGGAAGGCTGCGGAGATGTTTTCGTCAAGCTGGAATATTTCAATCCGAGCGGCAGCGTCAAGGACCGCGCAGCGGCTTCCTTGATTCAGGCTGGGGAGCTGAGCGGCGCCATTAAGCCGGGTTCTACTATTATAGAGCCGACGAGTGGAAATACCGGTATTGGACTGGCAATGGGAGCGGCGGCAAAAGGCTACAAGCTCATTCTCATCATGCCGGATAATATGTCGGAGGAGCGTATTAAGCTGCTGCGCGGCTATGGTGCGGAGGTTGTTTTGACACCAGCGGCGCAGCGGATGCCTGGCGCTATTGCGAAGGCGCGCGAGCTTGCGGAAAACATTCCGGACAGCTTTATTCCCAATCAGTTTGAAAATCAAGCAAATCCTGACGCCCACCGCGGCACGACAGCAATGGAGATCTTGCAGCAGATGGAAGGGCGTCTTGATGCTTTTGTCGCCTGCTCGGGAACTGGCGGTACCATTACGGGAACAGGCGAGACGCTGAAAGCCGTACTTCCGAATTTACATATTGCTGTTGTGGAGCCTATGGGCTCGCCTGTACTGTCCGGTGGAGAGCCAGGGCCACATAAGCTGGTGGGGACAAGTCCCGGCTTTGTACCTGCAATTTTGAACGTATCCATCTATGATGAGATCATCCAAGCGGCGGACGATGATGCCATAGATATGATGCGCTCGCTTGCGCGTCAGGAAGGGCTGCTGCTCGGTCCATCTTCCGGCGCTGCCGTATGGGCCGCTTTTCAGGTGGCGCGCCGTCTGGGAGCTGGCAGCAGAGTGCTGTGCATGGCGCCGGACACAGGTGAACGGTATTTGAGCATGAATTTATTTTAAGAAAAATGGCTACCTCGCTTCTTTAATGAATCTTAACTTTAAGGCCAGCTACGCTTGCGGCCTTCTCTGTATGCTTCCAATTTTTTAACGCATCCTTGACGATCAACCGCTTTTCCTTTACATAGTTCAAAATGAATGCGGGCTCGCTCAAATACGTATTAAAGCTGCTTTTTCGGGTATAATCCTCTTGAATCGCCGGCGTCAGCTTGCTGTATAAAGCTTTAACGTTCCGCTCCACCTGTTCCTCCGTAAATGCTGTTTGCAGCAGCCGGATCAGGATGGAGCGGTATTTGCGTTTGTAGGCCGGAATGGCTAATAACTTCCTAGTTAATGTGTTATACCCTTCTATCCGCACCAGACCGCTTCCGCACGGCTTGCCGTAGCAATTTCTTCCCCAGGTACCTTCATAATCCCAAGGGATAATCCGGAATTTATCCGTTTTCGCATGCTCATACAACGCATAGTTCTGATCGAAGCCATCATAGTTTCCCGTCAGCACGGCGCCGGCCAGCCATAGCAAATATTGATTGACATCGAGCCGCTTTGCGGTCCAAGTGTTCCACTGCAAGCGGGTGTTGCGTTTGCGATTCAAGCCGCCGACGAACCGAATAAGGCGCAGCTGCGCCAATGCAGGCCCTGTAACTAGCTCATAGCCGTCAAAGAGGGAAGCTTTTCTGCGCTCCGTAATGGGATCAATCAAGCTGAAGTTCGCGCTGTCATTGACCGCATAAATTATGGAGCGGCAGCTGATGCCTCTTTTGCGGAAAAATCTTGGATCAACAGACTCAATCTCCAAATAGACGCCTTGCGATACGCCATTGATGACGAGCAAAATATGCCGGGTATGCGGCGAAGGCACGCCAATCTGATTGAAAAACTGGAAGGATAGCGCATTGCGTATCATAGACGGGTCATCGAACTCGGCGTTCCAATGCAGCGTCAATCCCGACTTCGTTCTCACTTCATAAGATTTTTTAAAATAGTTCCTCGTATGGCCACCGCGATAGCCAAACGATGCTTCCATTGATTTGCCGTTCATATTGAACTGAACCGGCTGGAAAACATGGCTCCAGGAATCTTCCTGAAGCTCCAGCATATGATCAGGCTCAATCGTAATTTCTCGAATCGGCAGCGAATGGGTTGCCATCAGTTCCACCTCCTGCAGGCAGATCAGCCTACCGTCCTCAGATAGGCTTTTGCTGATTTACCTTATTCCGCCGCAGGGTGTTTTGCTACTGCTGACGCAGCAATTCTATGAATCTTTTTCTAGTTATTTGCTTATATCGGAAATAAATAGTTATTAATCTAGTACCTCTTATATGAGGGATACATATAAATGTATTATAAATCGTCTCCCATGACAGATGAACGGCATCAAGCGCAGGAGGGATGCTCGCTTACTCAACCAACACGGCCATGCAATAGCAGGGACAAGGTCAATATCGTTAAGGTTTGGATGTAAATCTAGCGAGGCTAATTAAACATTTGGAGGGATTTTAATAAGAATTATTGCTGCAACTATGTAGGTGGAGAACAGCTCGAAAAGCAATGGCACTAAAACATTTCTTGAAGGTTTAGTCGGACAATATGTGAAAATCAACCGCGGTGGACCAGAATCCCTTCAAGGCACGCTTGTTGCCGTGAAAAACGACTATTTGGTGCTTTGGACCAAAGAAGGCATCGTCTACGTCAGCACGAGTCATGTGAAAAGCATTACCGATTTCCCTAGCAACAAGAGCGGAGGCTGCAAGCCAGACTATATTAAAGCTTCCAGCTTTGTCGGCGTAATCCGTGCGCTCAACCATAAATTTGTGCAAATCAACTGGGGCGGCCCGGAGAAAATCGAAGGCTTTATCGCCGAAGTTGGCAACACATCCTTGTTGTTGGTCGTAAATCGTGAAGTTGTTCAAATTCAATTGTTACACATTAAAACAATTAAGCCTCTTGGACAAAACACTTCCCGTGGCGACCGTTCCGGCGGAAACCGCAGCGGTGGCAACAGCAACAGAAGCCTAGTTGAAAACCGAGCTAGGCACATGCTGCCGAAGCCCGTTCTTCCTTTAAAAGTAAATCGGCAGAAAGGAGATAGATTATATGAAAAATCGCCATCCGCTGTTTGACCAGCAAGTTGAGTTGGACATATCGGGAAAGTTTGCCCCCATTCGCGGCAAGCTGATTGAATTCGGTCAGGATATTTTAGTGCTGCATACCGGTATGCAGTTTGTTTATGTGCCGCTCATTCATTTGCAGCAGCTGCGTCTGTCCAATAGCAAATTTGAGCCATTCGAGGTGCCGGAGCTGCCCTTCGAGGCTTATAATGAAACGGTATCGTACCGTAAAATTTTGATGAACGCCAAGGGGATGTTTTCGGAGCTGTACATTACTGGAAATCAATCGATCCATGGCTACGTAACGACGGTTATGAATGATTACTTCGTGTTTTATTCCCCGATTTACCACACCGTTATGGTGTCTCTGCACCATCTGAAATATTTGATTCCTTACAATCCCAACGTCACGCCGTATATGCTGACCCCCGAGCAGTTCCCGTTAAGGCCTTCGCCAGTCACATTGTCCCGAACATTCGATCAGCAGCTGCGCAAGCTGATGGGTGAGTTCGTTGTGCTTGATTTGGGCGAGAATTCCCATAAAACCGGTGTCCTCAAAGCGATTGACCAAAGGATGCTTGAGCTGTCCACAGCGAACGGAGCCTCGGTATTTCTCCATTTTGACCATGTGAAAACGGTGCATCTTCCTTAAAGTCACACTAGCCTCCACAAAGCTGTAAATTGAAGGTGAAAATGCCTATTAACCTTGCGATAAGGAAATAGGCATTTTTGGTTTGTTTATTTGGAAAAAGCAGCCATACATAATTATTGGGAGAGTGATCCATAATACGTAAAGGTTGACATGAAGTCAGTCATTCAGAGCAAGGAAGCATGCTCTGCCGCTTTATCAATCAAACGAAGGTTCAGGAGGAGGAATTTAAATGCTACAGCCAATGACTGCAAAAGAACTGGAGTATGTCGCAGATTCGATGTCCAACGAGGACTTGTTGATCAAGCAATGCACAGCCGTTTCTGTCGGAGCAAGCAACCAGCAGCTTCGCCAAATGTGCTCGCAAATGCTGCATACGCATCAGCAGCATTATCAGACGCTGCTGCACACGCTTCAGCAGCATCAAAGCATGGCGCCTACACAGCCTCAGCAGTAAGGATCAAACTCAGCAACGAGACATAAGGAGGAAAAAGAGATGCAACAGCAGTATGCGCAATCGATTTTGCCGGAAGAGGATCTGGCTTACACCGTACTTAGTGATTTGAAACGCGTAACCCGCGAATATGCAACGGCGGCGACGGAGGCGGCTTGTCCTGATATTCGCCAAATGTTTACCAACCTGCTGAGCAGCACGCTGAAAATGCAAGGCGAACTGTATCAAGTCATGCAGTCGCTAAACATGTACAATCCCGCATCCCCTGTGCTCAGACAGGAGATCGACAAGCAGTTAAAGGAATACCAGCAAACGCAGCAAAAAACGTCGCAGTTTTTGCAGCAGCGTATGGGCGGCCAGCCTCAGGGTATGCAAGCGGGCTATGGCCATATGGTGCAGCAGCAGCAACAGCACAACCAGCAAAATTCCCATCAGCCCTATTACATGTAAAGACCCTTCGGGGTCTTTTGTTTTTTTCTTTGCAGGAAGCCCGGATTCGTTGTAATATGAAGGTTAATAACTTCAGGTTTGCTGGAAGGAGTATATGATGAACGAATTGCAACTCAAAGTATTGGAGCTGCTCAAGGAAGACGCCAGACGTGATGCGGATTTAATCGCCACTTTGCTAGGTGCTCCCGCTGAGGAAGTAAAGCAGGCAATAGCCGAGCTTGAACATAATCATATTATTGTAAAATACGCGACTATCGTGAACTGGAGCAAGGTAGATGACGAGAAGGTAACGGCGCTGATTGAGGTGCAAATTACACCTGAGCGCGGACGTGGCTTCGAAGGTATTGCCGAGCGCATTTACTTATATCCGGAAGTGAAATCCGTTTATTTGATGTCCGGAGCCTACGATCTGCTCGTTGAGATTGAAGGGAAAAACTTGAAGGAGGTTGCCTCCTTCGTATCGAATAAGCTGTCCCCGATCGATGCTGTATTATCCACAAAGACGAACTTTATTTTGAAAAAATATAAACAGGATGGAATTATCTTCGAGGAGCATGAAGGTGACGATCGTTTGATGATTTCACCGTAAGAGGTGAATGTGATGATTAAAGAAGAGGAAGAGCTGGTACGGACGAAGGTGAAGCGTCAAGCGATGACTGACTATTTGACCCCTTCTGTCCAAAATATTAAACCATCGGGTATTCGTCGTTTTTTTGATTTGGTCAATACCCGTAAAGATGTCATTACTCTTGGCGTTGGCGAGCCGGATTTTATTACGCCATGGCATGTTCGTGAAGCGGCTGTTTATTCGCTGGAAAGAGGCAAGACGCAGTATACGTCCAATGCGGGCCTGCCTGCTCTGCGCGAAGCGATCGGCCAATATTTAAATGACCAATTCCAGACGCCATATGATCCGGCCAGTGAAATTCTCGTAACCGTTGGCGGAAGTGAAGCGATTGATTTGGCGCTGCGGGCACTAATTGTGCCAGGCGATGAAATTTTAATTCCTGAACCTTGCTATATTTCCTATTCTCCTATAACTGCGCTTGGCGGCGGTGTTCCCGTTGGCATTGAGACTTTTGCTGAAGAAAAGTTCAAGCTTAAGGCTGAATCGCTACAGGCTGCTATTACTCCGCGTTCCAAGGTATTGATTTTATGTTATCCGAGCAATCCGACGGGCGGCATTATGACCTATGAGGACTGGCTGCCGATTGCCAAGGTGGTCGAGGATAACGATCTGATTGTCATCTCAGATGAAATTTATGCCGAGCTTACTTACGGAACGAAGCATTGCAGCTTCTCGGCGATGCCGGGCATGCGGGATCGTACCATTCTCGTCAGCGGCTTCTCGAAGGCATTCGCTATGACGGGCTGGCGGCTTGGCTATGCTTGCGGACATCCTGATCTCATTGCTGCGATGCTGAAAATTCACCAATATACAGTCATGTGCGCTCCGGCAATGGCGCAATATGCTGGTGTAGAAGCGTTGACCAGAGGATTGGAAGAGAAAGACCGGATGGTCGATGCTTACAATCAGCGTCGCCGCCTTGTTGTGAAGGGCTTTCGCGATATCGGGCTGGAATGTCATGAGCCGGAGGGAGCGTTTTATGCGTTTCCGTCGGTTAAGGCGACTGGGCTTACATCTGAGAAATTTGCCGAACGCCTGCTTGAGGAAGGCGGCGTAGCAGCTGTTCCAGGCGATGTGTTTGGCCTCGGCGGTGAAGGGCATTTGCGTTGCTCCTATGCAACCTCGGTTTCGAACTTGGCTGAAGCGCTGGATCGCATTGGCGGCTTTGTCCATAAACTGAAGCAGGGCTAAACGGGAAATTCAAAGAGCAATGTTCTTTAGTATTTTTAACTGGCTATTTTTGAGCAATAGGCGGCATTCCAGTTCGAGCTGGAATACCGCCTTTTTTGTGCTGCACGCGGGCAGATTTCTCTGGAGAAGGCTTCGGCAGAGGTGGCCGTTTATGGTATAGTGTATAGTAGCTTTTTAAAAGCAGACGGCAGTGTGATGAGAGGGGCAAGGTTGAGCCATGAGATTATATACGCGTACGGGAGATAGTGGAGAAACGGCATTAATTGGCGGACGTGTCCGCAAGGATGATATTCGGGTGGAAGCCTATGGCACGATTGATGAGCTGAACTGCTTCGTTGGGCAGGCGGCTGCGGAAGCTGCGCAGCATGAGCAGCTCGCGGAGATGGCAGCGCTGCTGGTCGATATTCAGCAGGAGCTGTTCGATTGCGGATCTGACCTTGCTTATGCAAGGCCGGGAGCACCGCTTAAAGTGACGCCGGAACCGGCAGAGCGGCTGGAGCAGATCATTGACGTATACATTACGGAGGCGCCGGAAATTACTCGGTTTATTCTGCCTGGGGGAAGTCCGTTGTCGTCGCTGCTGCACGTATGCCGCACCGTATGCCGACGGGCTGAGCGCCGCGTCGTGACACTGGCTGCGGATCATCCCGCTAACCCCGAGGTGACGAAATATTTGAACCGCCTGTCGGATTTCTTTTTTGCGGCTGCACGTGTGGCGAACGCCAAGCTCGGCGTGCCGGATACCGAATATATTAGAAGCAAGGAAGTATTCCGGAAACGGAAAAAATAATGGATGCGGGCGATTTTATGAACACCGATGGAATAATGGATATGGATGCTAATTATTATAAGCCGCTGATCGTCGTCGTGCAGGCGGAGGATGCGGGGCTGTCGGTGCGCGCCTTAGTAGAGCGCAAGCTGGGCGTATCGCGCAGCCTGCTGTCGCGGGTCAAGCTGACGGAGCATGGCATTACGGTCAATGAGCAGCGTGTCTACACGACCGCGACTGTTGCGGAAGGGGATATCATTCGTATTCGGATGGAGAAAGAGACGTCGGAAGATATTTTGCCGGAGCCGATCCCGCTGCAAATTGTGTATGAGGATGAGCATTTGCTCATTCTCAATAAACCGCCAGGCATTGTTGTGCATCCGACGCATGGGCATTATACAGGGACGCTCGCCAATGGGGTTGTGTATCATTGGCGGGAACGTGGCGAGAAGGTCCGTTTCCGCCCGGTAAATCGCTTGGATGAGGATACATCCGGACTTGTTGTCATTGCGAAGAGTCCGTATATACACCAGCAATTATCCGACCAGCTTCAGGCAGATGCCATTACGAAGCGCTACGCGGCTTTCGTGTATGGTGTTCCGCCCGAGCGGGCAGGTACGATTAATGCGCCGATTGACCGTGATCCGGATTCGCCGCATGTCCGTATTGTGACGCCAGAAGGCTATCCTTCGGTTACGCATTATGAGGTTGCGGCGGAGTACGGGGATGGCGCTGCATCGCTCGTTCGGCTGCGGCTGGAGACGGGACGCACGCATCAAATTCGCGTGCATATGAAATATATCGGCTGCCCGTTGATAGGCGATGCCATGTATGGGCTGCCGCCAGAAGCGGGCGAGCTTTGCGCAGCATGGGAGCAAACAGCTGGCAGGCAGGCTCTGCATGCGGAGATGCTGGGCTTGACGCATCCGATGACGGGGCAATGGATGGAGTGGCGCGCCGAGCTGCCAGAGCAGCTAAAGCGGCTGAAGCAATTGCTGGAGCAATAGCAAGGAAGCGAGCCAGCAGCACCTATATAAATAAATGGAACAAGATGCGACTAAGTCGCCCATTATATCAATGGTTCAAGCTACGGAGGAGAACGTTAATGAGTGCAAATACATGGCAAGCGGGGACGATTACCGTCTATCAATATCCCAAATGCGGAACGTGCCGCAATGCGGTGAAATCGCTGCAGGCGAAAGGCAATAAGCTGGAGCTGAGGCATATTGTGGAGGAGACGCCGACGGCGGAGCAGCTCAAAGAGCTGGTCAAGCTCAGCGGACTGGAGCTGAAAAAGTTTTTCAACACCTCTGGCGACGTATATCGCGAGCTTGGGCTGAAGGACAAGCTTGCTTCCATGAGCGAGGAGGAGCAGCTTGCCTTGCTGGCTTCGAACGGCATGCTGATCAAACGCCCGATTGCGACGGATGGCACTAAAGCAACGGTTGGTTTTAAAGAAGAGCAATATGAACAGGAATGGAATGGGTGAGCGCAGTATGACAACAGGAAAGTGGCGTTCCAATCGGCTGGACGAGCTCGGCTCCTCCATTTTTGCCGAGGTCATTCAGTGGAAGAAGCATGCTAGAGCTTCAGGCATGGATGTGATTGATTTAGATATCGGCAGTCCGGACAAGCCGCCTTCAGATGCCGTCATGCAAGCACTTGGCGCTGCTGCGCTTCGCCCGAATCAGTATGGCTATATGGGCACGCGGGGCAGTGACGCTTTTCGCAAAACGGCAGCAGAGTGGATGGCGTTTCGCTTTGGCGTGCAGGTAGATGCAGAGGCGGAAATGCTTTCTTTAATGGGCTCGCAGGATGGGCTGGCCCATTTGGCGATGGCGATCTGCAACGCGGGGGACGAGGTGCTGCTGCCGAACCCGGGTTATCCGATTTATGCGGGCTCGCTGGCGATTGCCGGCGTAAAGCCGATTTTTTATCCGCTGACGGCAGCGGGTGGATTTCTGCCAGATGTGGAGGCCATCACGGAAGAGGAATGGCGTCGTGCCCGGTTTATTTTGCTCAATTATCCAGGGAATCCGGTATCTGCTGTAGCGGATATGGCGCTGTTTGACAAGGTGCTGGAGAAGGCTCGCAAATACGATGTGCTCGTTATTAACGATGCGGCCTATTCTGAAATGGCATTTGACGGCTTTGAGCCTCCTAGCATTCTTTCTGCCAATGGGGCGATGGAACGCGCGATTGAAATTCACTCTTTATCGAAGAGCTTTAATATGGCAGGCTGCCGCATCGGCTTTGTGACAGGCAACCGGGAAGCGGTTGGCGCACTGCGCGAGCTGAAGGAAAATATTGATTACGGCATCTTTGCCGCCGTGCAGGAGGCGGGCGTTGCGGCGCTGAAAGAAGCGATGTCCAAGGCAGCTCCTCCTAAAGTGGGGCAACTGTATGAGCGCCGCCGCGATGTTTTCATCGACGCGCTTCGTGCAGGAGGCTGGCAGGTGGAGAAGCCTAAAGCGACGATGTTTATTTGGGCAGCGCTGCCGACTATGGAGTGGACGCATCCGGATGGGCCTTGGACGTCGCGTCTGATTGCTCGTGAACTGCTGGAGCAGACGGGTGTAGCGGTCATTCCAGGCGAAGCATTCGGCAGCGAGGGCGAAGGTTATGTGCGTCTGGCGCTTGTGGTGGATGAGGCGCGGCTGCTTGAGGCAGCGGAGCGCATTGGCCGTTTTATTCGCGGCAAAGCACGAGTACATCATCGTTCAACAACATAGAAGAGAAAGAGGGAGAGCATATGAACGAGCAAAAATTGCTGCTGGTCGATGGCATGGCGATTCTGTTTCGGGCTTATTTTGCTACGGCATATAATGGCTCGATTCGCAGAATGAGCGACGGGACGCCGGTAAATGCGGTTTACGGCTTTGTGCGCTATTTTATGGATGCGGTCAAAAAGTTTGAGCCTACGCACATTATTTGCTGCTGGGATATGGGTAGTACGACGTTCCGTACCGGCCAGTACGAAAATTATAAAGCGAATCGTCCAAGCGCTCCGGAGGATATGATTCCGCAGTTTGAGCTAGTGAAGGAAGTAGTTACAAGCTTTGGTGTGCCAAATATTGGCACGGTTGGATACGAAGCTGATGATTGCATCGGCACGCTGGCGAATCAGCATAAGGGACAGTCGCATGTTTATATTTTGACAGGTGACCATGATATGCTTCAGCTCGTCGATGAGCAGGTATCGGTTATCATTATGAAAAAAGGCCATGGCAATTATATGGTATACAATCCGGAAATGCTGCTTGAGGAAAGACAGCTGACTCCCGCACAGGTCGTGGATGTTAAGGGACTTATGGGCGATACGACGGGGAACCTGAAGACTTTGGGAAAATTCATTGGGAATAGAATTGGGATTTATAACATCCCTTATGCAGTTTGAGGTCAGAGGGGGAATAACTTTCTAGAAGCATGATGACAATGTATGGGGGGATTATAGTTTTAGAATGTTTAAGATAATAATGCTTATTTAAGATGAGATCTGAAGAAAAAATATAATTGATTAATAACCGCTACTCATCATAGAGAGGGGTGGATTGTCAACAGTAAATCAGACAACTTTTTTAAGGGCTTCTTGGCGATACTGAACAGGCGTCATATA
>NZ_KQ040781.1:0-87336 GCF_000971975.1 Paenibacillus algorifonticola
GCCTAGGTAAACTTGGAACGTTAGTTCTATTGACTAGGAAGCACCCACCTCTAAGCGTTAGCGTAGGTGGTGTGTAGTTCACTGCATAATTGTACATAGATGTGGTATAACCGAAATAAAAAAGAGGAGTGTTATTATGGCGAGCTATGAATATACGTCCAAGAAGGAATTGTTGGAAGTCATCCACTCCAATTATTTACTGCTGGACAAGGAGTTTGATGAAATCAGCAATGATCAAAAGGATGACAGAATACCGGACGTGGATAAAACGCCTGCTGAAATAATCGCTTACCAGTTAGGCTGGCTTGGTGTTGTGATGGGCTGGGATATGGATGAGAAAGCAGGGCGCCATGTCATTATGCCAACTCCAAATCATAAATGGAACCAGCTTGGTAGCCTGTACCAGTCCTTTTACGAGCGGTACACTGCCCTTTCCCTGACTGAGCTTAGAGACTTATTCCGGAAGGAGGAGCAGCGCTGGCTGGAATGGATTGACACATTGACCGAGGACGAGCTGTTTATACAAGGCGCTCGCCATTGGACGGGCAGTAAGGAAAACTGGCCAATGGCCCGGTGGATTCATATTAATTCGGCTGCTCCATTTAAATCATTCCGTGCGAAAATAAGGAAATGGAAAAAATATAATATAAAGCGGGAAACATTAGCCCCATAGTACGCTCCTATATTTTAAAACATCCGGATGTTCAGGGGATTTTAACCAGTGTGTCGAGATGTCTTGTAACGATGCTTTTCATCAATTCCTTGCTGAATCGCTCTGGATAGGTAACGCCATGCACGACAAGCCCGTCCACCAAGGCGTGAAGCCTTGCCGTTTCGTATTCAGCATCTATATTTGCTGTCGTTACGCCTTGCTGGATAAGGAGCTCTAACGACCTTCTTAGGCCGCTGTAAATTTCCTCATAGGTGTTGAGGCTTATCGCTCGTATCGCTTCGCTAACAGACGCCCTCCCTGCGAAGGCTAGCCATATTTGCGCCTCTTGCATGCTTACTTCCTCCAGTGGCATTAGCTCCCAGATGACCAGCTCCATATCGTGGCGGAGCATTCCGGTAAAGGGCAGCGCTTGTATGCGCTGATTCACCCGCTGCGAAACAAGCTGCATGGAAAAGGCCAGCAGCTCATCCTGCGAATTAAAATAATGTCTAATGGAGCCAAGCGACATGGTCATCTCATCGGCAACGTGGCGCACGGAGACGCTGTCCAGTCCTTCCCTCACAATAATGCGCCATACGGCTTCAGCAATTTGTTCTTTTCGTTTGTTGTGATCGACAATTTTAGGCATGAGTGTATTATAGCGCAGTTGTTTTTTTAATACAATTGAGCTATAATAAAATCAACTTTTAAATAATACATTCGTACTAAAAAGGTGAGGGATACAAATGGCCGTGTTTATTATTGGCTGTGAAATTGCTTTCTGGGTGTTTGTGCTGGCAGGTTTAGTCAGCCGCTATATGCTGCGCTCCCCGAAACTGGGAGCGTTTCTGCTGCTTTGTACCCCTGTTATCGATCTGGTGCTGCTTGCCGCGACTGTTATTCATCTCCGTGGCGGGGCGGAGGCAAGCTTCGTTCACGGTGTTGCCGCCATATATATCGGCTGCTCGATCGCTTATGGACATTCTATGATTCGCTGGGCAGATGTGCGGTTCGCCCATCGCTTTGCCGGAGGACCGGCACCACAGAAGAAAGTGAAAATGGGTGAAGAGCATGCCCGCAATGAGCGGGTAGGCTGGTTTCGCCATCTTGTCGCTTGGGCTATTGGATGTGCAGTGCTGTATGGCATGATTGTAATGGTTAACGAGCCGACCCAGACAGTGGCTTTAAAGCAAATCATGGAATGGTGGACATGGGTGCTGGGCATTGATTTTGTTATCAGCTTCAGCTATACGATCTGGCCAAGAAAGGCTAAAGCGACTAATGAAAAAGCCAGTTAACTAATGAGCAGGTGAAGTGTGAACAAAAAGAACGAAGCGGAGGCGCTTCTTCCTCTTGGAAGAGCAGCTCTGCTTCGTTCTTTTTGCTATACGGCTATGCAGCATGCCCCACCTCCTGAAAAAAGATTGGGTATAATAGCTATGATCGAACCGCTCTGAATAGAATGGGCACATAAAAGCCATAGCTGATTGTTAAAGTAAGGATCAATATGGGTAGAAGAGGAATTCAAATGATGAATAAAACTTTATTGCTAGTTGAAGATGAAAGCTTGATTCGGGAAGTGATAGCCGATTATTTCAAGATGAGCGGCTGGCGCGTATTTGAGGCGGAAAATGGCAAGGAAGCGCTGCTCTGGCTGGGCACCGTGCAGACCGATCTGATCATACTTGACATTATGATGCCGCAATTGGATGGCTTCGAGGTATGCCGGCAGGTGCGGAGCCGTTTGGCCATTCCGATTATTTTATTAACGGCTAGATCAAGCGATGAAGATAAAATTATGGGGTTTGAGCTAGGTGCCGACGATTATGTGACTAAGCCGTTTAGTCCTAAGGTGCTGCTGGCGCGGGCAGCCGCCTTAATGAAACGGGTGGAGGGCAGCGTCGTGCTGCAGCCGAATATTTTAAAATTTGGTGAAGCGCTGCTTAATTTGACGGCTCACCGTTTGGATGTGTTCGGTGCCGAGGTGGTGCTTGCGCCCAAAGAATACGAATTGCTGTTGTTTTTAATTAAAAATAAAGGCATTGTTCTGCGCAGGGACGTCATTTTGAACCAAATTTGGGGGATGGATTTTGAAGGGGATTCCCGCGTAGTTGATTCCCATATTAAGAAGCTCCGGAGCAAGCTCGGCTTTGAGGCTCGGCATATTCGTACCGTTATTGGTACGGGATATAAATTTGAGGAGGAGCCGTGAAGAAGCGGGGAGTTACTTTTAAACTATTCATTATGACCGTTGTTTTTTTTCTTTGTTTTTACGGCATGGTCATTCTTTGTCAGCTGCTGCTCTTTGACCAATTCTATGAATATCAGAAAATAAACGGCAATGAAAAGCAGCTGGCGAAATTTGCCCAAAACTATGCCCAGACGGGCTGGAGCTCCAGCAAAACGTCTAATGAAGCTGCCCGTTTTATGCTTCAAAATAAAACCCAGCTCGCCATTCTAACACTGGAGGGAAAAGTGAGAATGGATGATCCTTATCACATCACATTGAAAACGGACGATCATAATTTATATGTCGTTCCCTTGTCCTTGTTCTTGAACAACTACGAAACGGAATTTCGGGCAGCCGGCATTCAGACGGGGAACCTTGTAACGGTGGAAGGGGAGATGGAACCTGTAGCACAATCGATGAATCAGGTGCTTTATCCGTTAAGCATCCACAAAACGGGCCGGCCTAGTGTAGGCTACACATCCAATGAGACGCTAGGGGGAGAGCATAAGAAGGTTACCGGCATCGTCACCGAATTGATTCAGCCTGTTTCGAGGACGTATACGACGCGGCAAGGTATTATGCTGGATGCGATAAGCGAATGGTTTCCACTCAGTGAGGAGCGGATGGCAAAGCTTGAAAACATGGAGGTTGTAGAGGAGAAGTGGACGCAAACATGGTCCGGTGTCCGCAATTCGGTCATGATTTATCCTGTTAAGCAGCAATCGGGAGAAGTGGATTTGCTGTTTTCAGTGACCTCTCTACAGGAAATCGGCGAAACGAATCAAGCTTTGCGTTGGTTTTACGTCTATTTAGGCGTGGGGGGATTTCTCCTAATCGTCGTTCTATCGTTCTTTTTCTCCAAAATGGTTACACGACCGCTCATTTCGATGAACAATGCGGCCAAAAGAATGGTGCAGCTCGATTTCAGCATGCATGAGCCGATTCGGCAAAACGATGAGCTGGGAAGTTTATCCAGCAGCCTTCATACGCTCTCACGCAGCTTGGACACTGCCTTAGGGGAACTGAAGGAGGCAAATCAGCAGCTCGTGAAAGACATTGAGGAGAAGCAAAGGATGGAGCAGGTTCAGCAGGAGTTTTTCGCAAATGCCTCTCATGAGCTGAAAACGCCGCTTAGTATTGTGAAAAGCTTCAGCGAAGGGCTTCAGGATGGCGTAGGTGCTGGGAAACAGGACCACTATTTAAAAGTGATTGTAGAGGAAGCGCAGAACATGGAAATGCTCGTGGAGGATATGCTCAATTTGGCTACGCTGCAATCCGATACGTTCAAGCTGCGAAAAAGCACATTTATGCTTAGCGAGCTGCTTGAGGAAGTGACAGGAAATTATGTCCATATTCTACAAGGCAAGCAGCTTGAAGCTACCGTTATGACGAGCAACGAGCTCCCGCTGTATGCCGACGTGAGATGGATGAAGCATGTGCTCTCGAATTTTATAAGCAATGCGATTCAGCATGCGCAGGAAAACAGCGCCATTACGATTCAGATCGAGGGGAAAGGGAGGCGGCTGCTTTTCTCCATTGAAAATGTTGGCGATACGATTCCCGAGGAAAAGCTGGAGAAAATATGGCAGCGTTTTTACCGCGTCGAAAGCTCGCGCAATCGGCGAACGGGAGGCACGGGACTGGGGCTCTCTATTGTGAAACGGATTTTAGAGCTCCATGAAAGCGAGTACCAGGCTCAAAATACCGAAAATGGCGTGAAATTCACGGTTATTTTTAAAGGCTGATGCCTGCCTTAGTGAAATCGATCCCGCTGGCAGTGGAAGAGCGGTATTTTCATAGCCGAATTTCCCTGCAAAACCTGGAAGGCCAGCCACTTGGCAAGCTTGACTAGCCAGGCTGATAACAGCTAATATAGATAAATGAAGTCTTGTATTGAGGGGAATGACCCGCATGAAATATTCAAAAGCTACTAACTATGCTCTTCATACGATGCTGTTTCTTGTGGCGACCAGCCCGGATAAGCCGGTTGGGGTTCAGCAGCTGGCAGAGCGGCAGCAGGTATCGCCTACCTATTTGTCCAAAATATTGACCAAGCTGGTTAAGGCGGGTATGATTGAATCCGCTTCGGGCGCTAACGGTGGATATAAGCTAAAGCGCAATTGGGAACAAATATCGTTTTTAGATATTATTCATGCCATTGAAGGCACGGCCTCCTTGTTTGATTGCTCGCTGAATCATAATGCCGCTTGTTTAATTCAACAGGTGATGGTGTCGGCTGAGGAGAAGATGGAGGAGCATCTAAGAAATCAAACGATATTCGAGCTTGCTCAAAAAATGCCGAAACATTTAGCATAGACGGATGCCCATAGACTGGACGCTTGGATTAAAAGCGCTTAGGCTGTGGGTTTCTTTTTCGTGATATATATTAGGAAAGGACGAGGGCTGATGAGAACGGATATGATGTGGATGAAGCTGGAGCTTGCCAGGCAAAGGTGGGTATTGCTTGCAACGGAGCGTGGGCTGTGCCGAATTGTATTCCCGCATGAGGATCTGGAAGGCTGGCGCGATTGGATGAACAAAGTAGCGCCCGGTAAGGAGCCGCGGGAAGATGCGGAGGCGATTAGACGCATGGGCATTGTGGAATGGCTGGAGCGTTATTTTGCCGGGGAACGCTGCTCGTTTGCGGAAATACCGCTCGATTTAATCGGGACGACCTTTCAGCAGCAAGTGTGGACCGCGCTTGGTCAGGTGCCTTACGGTGAGACTCGAACCTATGGCGATATTGCAGCAGCCATCGGACGGCCTCAGGCAGTACGGGCTGTCGGTGCTGCGAATGGCGCCAACCCGATTCCGATTTTGCTGCCCTGCCACCGAATTGTTGGGGCGAATCGCAAGCTGACAGGCTTTCGCGGGGGTCTGGAGATGAAGCGCAGGCTGCTTGCGCTGGAGCGCATTGAAGGCATAGCAGACGGTGGGCATGCGAGGTTTCAATTTTAGCGTAAAACAGTTGGATTTGAAGTTGAGGTTTGTTATTTTGAAAAAGCGTCAAGCTTGGACAGTTTCATCTCGTCCAAGCTTGACGCTTTTATTTGCTTACGGTTTATTAGGATTTGTTGCTTTCAAACTCTTTACAAGCTTATTTCTCATTGTTTGCTTGCGGGACTGTACGCAGTTTGTAAATATCCATTAATTTATTGATTCTTCGAATAAGCTCCAATCGTACATGTTCAGGCTCGAGACATTCGCATTTATCGGCAAACCCAAGCAAATAACTGTAGCCAAGGTCATTTTCTTTGAATGGAAAAGAAACGAGCCATTTATTTTTTGCATAAGGTTCGACGTTTTCCTCCCCGCAGTACTCCACCATAAAGTCACGAAGCGATTCATCAATAAGAAGCTTAATGGCAATCGTCTGTTTCTCGGTTGTTTCGAACATTTCGGGCCCAATTTCCCTAGGTACAAAGCTTTCATTAAGGGGTTTAAGAGAGGAAATGCGAGATAATTTAAACGTACGAAAATCCTGTTTGGCCGTACAATAGCCCTGTAAATACCAATTCGAATTTTTCAGTACTAAACGATAGGGCTCGATTTTTCTCTGAGTCCGCTTGCTATTTTGGTCAGAATATTTAAACGACAATAGCCTCTTCTCATTAATCGCATTTTTCATTTCCTCGAAGTTTGGCTTTACGCTTCGGTTACCTAGCCAAGGCGTATGATCGATGGATATTTGATTTTCAAAATCCTTCATTTGCTCTTCGGAAACGAGCCCCTTTACTTTTGCAATCGTATTTAGAATTTCTTCACTAGACATAGAAGACTGAATGCTGTTGAGCCCAATTAATAAGGCCGTGATATCCGAAACCGTAAATAGCTTTTTTTCTATTTTGTAGGCTTCCATAATGCCAATACCACCATGAACACCGGGGTGGGAAATAATGGGAATTCCAGCTCTGTTTATGGCTTCTATATCTCGAAAAATCGTGCGAGGGGTGACTTCAAACATTTTCGCAAGGGTAGAAGTACTGACCTTATTACGCTCAAGCAGCAGCATAACGATAGATAATAATCGATCAATCTTCAATGGATTCACCCTTGTTTTTTTATTTTTTTTACGAAAAAAACTATGACATACTGTTGTCATAATTCTATATGATAACTTTAAATATGTCGAGGGACATAAACGAACAAATCCAAATTTATAAGGGAGCATGAAGGGCGTTTTTCAATGTATGTAGTTTAATCTAGGGGCTTACCTAAACTCTCAATTAATGGAGGTATGAAGTATGAAATTAATGGTAACCGGGGCAACGGGACAGCTTGGAGCATTAAGCGTCGAATCATTGCTGCAGCTAGTACCTGCAATCAGCCGGGAATGGCAAAGTAGGATGGGCCGGCTGCCGCGATTATGCAGAGGCCGCAGCTCGCGTGCTGGCTGGTGAAGGCCATGAGCATACGATTTGGTTCTTCTCGGCTATTACGCCGGTATCAACGATTGCTTTCATTGTCATGCTGCATATTTGTCTTATGATTGGCGTTTTATTGGTGTGGATGCCTGCCCAAACGAATGGGATGAATCAGCTTCCGCGTCACATGCACCCAGATGGAACAGCTATTATGAATACGCTCATTCAGATTGCAGGCGCAATTGGAATGGCAGTGGCGGTGAGCGTCATGACTTCCGGTGCAAATCATTATATGAAAACAGTGGCTGGGGAAGTCGGTTCGCCATTTACACCAGCAGCGCTTACTGCCGGAATTCAGAATGCCTTTTTGTTTGTCCTGTCCGTTGCAGTAGCAGGGGCCATCGTTGGACTGTTTATTAAACGTGTAAAAGCTGCCTAATTAAATCAAGACCAAATAAAATAGAGACATAATCAACGGATAACTAGTTTAGTTAGCTAGCCGTTGATTTTTTTCATGAAAAGACGTGGAAAGTGGGAAATGGTTGTTTTGAGCTTTTTCCAACCTGCTTGATTCGTTTAGGAGGTTAACGGATGGACCATTTTATACAGGTGAGTGGCGCAAGAGAAAATAATTTAAAAAACATTAGTATTAAAATTCCCCGCGATCAAGTCGTCGTATTTACAGGGGTGAGCGGTTCTGGCAAATCCAGCTTGGCGTTTGATACTCTTTATGCGGAAGGGCAAAAACGTTATGTGGAGTCACTATCTTCTTATGCTCGGCATTTTTTGGGACAAGTCGGCAAACCGGATGTAGACGCCATAGAAGGGCTTTCGCCAGCAATCGCCATTCAACAAAAAACGACCTCCAACAACCCGCGCTCTACAGTCGGGACGCTAACGGAAATTTATGATTATTTGCGTCTGCTATGGGCCAGAGTCGGAACGCCACATTGTCCGTCTTGTAAGGATGAAATTAGCCGGCAATCTGTGGATGAAATCGTTGATCAAATTTATAGTCTGCCGCAAGGAACGAGGTTTGCGGTGCTCGCCCCTATCGTCCAAAATCAAACAGGCGAGCACGATAAAATACTGGAGCAGGCCAAGGCAAGCGGTTACGCGCGTGTCCGGGTGGACGGTTCCTTTTATCAGCTGAATGATGATATTCCACTTCATAAAAACGAGAAGCATACGGTGGAAATTGTAGTAGATCGGCTTACGGTCAAAGCAGATGACTCACAGCGGATGACGGACTCTCTTGAAACCGCGTTTTCGCTATCTGGTGATATCGTCATTATTTATCAGTATGAAAGTCAAGAAGAGGCTTGCTTCTCGCAGAGCTACAGCTGTCCACGCTGCGGTATATCATTAAACGAGTTAACGCCTCGCATGTTTTCATTTAATAACCAAGAGGGGGCTTGCCGTACTTGCTCCGGACTTGGCTTTCATTTCAAAGTGGTTTCACTGAAAGGAGCTTCTGCGATACAGCAGGAGGAGGTCGATGAAACGCTCGCGCCGCCATGCCCAGATTGTCACGGTGACCGCCTTGCTCCAATGCTCCTTGCTGTCACGGTTGGCGGTATGAACATCGCTGAATTTTGCAGATTATCCGTTTCGGGTGCCCTTGATTTTATTGCGAATTTGAGGCTGCCTGGAGCGAAAGCGACGATTGCTGAATTAATTCTGACCGAAATTTATTCCCGGCTTCAGTTTCTGGACAATGTGGGCTTGGAGTATTTACAGCTCTCCCGAACGTCCGGTACCCTTTCTGGCGGTGAGAGCCAGCGCATTAGGCTGGCTTCTCAAATCGGTTCAGGCTTAACCGGCGTATTATATATTTTAGATGAGCCTTCCATTGGACTTCATCAACGAGACAATGCGCGCCTGTTGTCGGCATTAAAGGACATGCGCGAAATGGGGAATACGCTCATTGTAGTTGAGCATGATGAAGAAACGATTAGGCAAGCAGATTGGATTGTAGATATTGGGCCCGGCGCAGGGAAAAATGGAGGACATGTTGTCGCGCAAGGAACACTCGACGACATTACCATGGAGCCAAGCTCGATAACCGGCCAATATTTATCTCGCAAAAAACAAATTGCCGTGCCTGAATACAGACGTAAAGGCAATGGGAAATCTTTAACGATTATCGGTGCGGCGGAAAATAATTTGAAAGAAATTGATGTGTCCATACCACTGGGCACATTCACATGTGTGACGGGTGTTTCGGGTTCTGGAAAATCAAGCCTAATCAATGAAATTGTATATAAAAGACTGGCTGCGGAGCTCAACCGTGCCCACACGAGTGCCGGAAATCATCAGCAGATGCAGGGAATCCATTTTCTGGATAAGATCATTAACATTGACCAAAGCCCGATTGGGCGCACGCCACGCTCCAACCCGGCTACGTACACCGGACTTTTTGACCAAATTAGGTCGCTATACGCACTGACGAATGAAGCAAAGGTTCGCGGCTACGGTCCGGGAAGATTCTCGTTTAATATAACGGGAGGCCGCTGTGAGGCGTGTGCCGGCGACGGAATGATGAAGCTGGAAATGCATTTTCTTCCTAGCGTATTTGTAGCCTGTGATGCATGCAAAGGGAAACGTTATAATCGTGAAACACTGGAGGTTCATTATAAAGGTAAAAGCATTGCGGAAGTGTTGGAAATGACGGCGGATGAAGCGGTCGATTTTTTTGGCAACGTTCCTAAAATTCGTAAAAAGATCGAAGCGCTTTGCAAGGTAGGGCTGGGTTATGTTCAGCTGGGACAATCCTCCACCACGCTGTCAGGAGGTGAAGCACAGCGAGTGAAGCTTGCAGCAGAGCTGCAGAAGCCGGCTACAGGCTCAACCCTATATGTTATGGATGAGCCTACTACAGGGCTGCACGTTGCGGATGTGCATCAATTGGTTCATATTTTACATGCGCTCGTTGATGGTGGTAATACGGTAGTTGTCATTGAGCACAATTTGGATTTGATTAAAAACGCAGATTATATCATCGATTTAGGCCCCGAAGGCGGTACACATGGCGGCAGCATCGTTTGCACAGGTACTCCAGAGGAGGTAGCCAATTGCGAAGTCAGCTACACCGGACATTATTTGCGAGCTGAGCTGAAAGGAAACGAAACCAATGAATATAATGGATCAACAAGTTACCCATATTAAATTTGGTGTTGGACACGTAGTGGGCAAGGAAAATGGCAAAATAAACGTCTTATTTTCAAGCGAAATCGGGCAAAAATCATTCCAGTATCCGGATGCCTTTGCTCAATTCCTTCATATGAACAGTTCCGCTCTCCAAGACTTTATTATGTCGGAATATCAATCGAAGCAAGAACAGCTGCTCAGAGAAGAGGCGGAGCAATTGGCTGCTATACTAGCCGAGCGAAAAACGCCAGAAAAACCAGCCAAGCAATCGAGGAAAAAGGCTGAGTCCAAGAAGAAGCAATAGAACAGGGCAGGAGGGTTAATTTTGTACCAATACAAGGAGCAGTCCTATAATGAAGTTCGGTTTGATGGACGTGATTTGCGTTATGGCGAATTATTTCGCTGTACGTTTACGAAATGCACGTTTACGAACACTTCCATGGAAGAAGTAGTTACGACTAACTGTCGTTTCGTCGAATGCAGCTTTCGCGGAACGTCTTTAAACGGCTCCGTTCATACGGGGACAGCATTTGAAAATTGTAAGTTCAACGATGCAAACCTCTTTGTATCCATCTTCAACGCTTGCAAGATGACAGGTTCCGACTTTTCGAGTGCCCAAATGGACGGGATTACGATTGCTCAAGGAGACTGGGCTTACACGAACTTAAGGCATGCCCGATTTGCAAAACAAGATTTAAGAGGCGTTCGCTTTTTCGAGGCTGATTTTACGGATGCTAATTTGGAAAAGGCGGATTTAAGAGATGCCGATCTGACCCGAATATCTTTAAGCAAAGCTAGGCTCAAGGGAGCCGATTTAAGAGGGGCCAAGCTGGATGGGATTGATTTGAAGGGCCTTGATTTGAAGGGGGTACGAATGGATAGTGAACAGGCCGTAATTTTTTTGCGATCCTATGGAGCCATTATCAATTAATCCGAAGTAAATGGGATGAGCTTGAAAAGATGATCAACACTACTGACATCATGTTGTCAGTAGTGTTTTTGTATAGTTAGCTTAACAAAGTGCGAAGGAGAGAGCATGCATGTCACGGAATGAAGTATATGATACGAAGGCGGTAATGAGGAAGCTCGAAGAAATGACGGAAAGTGGACGCAATGAGCGACCAGCGCAGCTTGCATTGTCCATGGAGCAGGACGGTTTAGCAGTTGTAGCAAGCGATCCGTTGGAGCAGCGCCGTTATTGGATTGGCGTCGTATCGGAAGCGCATGTGCGGCTTGGTGTGGAAGAGGGCTTTGCCCAGCTTTGCCACGGCAAGGAAGCTGCGTTGAAGCGGATGCGCGCTGGAGATTGGCTCATTTATTATTCGCCACGTACGGAGATGAACGGAGGAGAAGCGCTGCAGGCGTTTACCGCAATTGGGCAGGTGATCGATGATCGGGTTTATCCGCACCAAATGTCGGAAACGTTCATTCCTTTTCGGCGGGACGTTCGCTTTCTGCCCTGCCAGACCGTAAAGATCGCGGATCTGCTGGACGACTTGACGTTTACTAGCGGAAAGCGCAACTGGGGCTATAGCTTCCGCTTCGGACAAATTAAAATTAGCCAGGCGGATTTTTTGGCCATTGCCACAAAAATGTTGGGGGAAAGCATGGAGGAAGCGCTTAAGACTTAATGTGAGTGTGCCAAGCGATAAACGGCCTCTAATCAGCAAAGGCCTTCTTGTGCCACGGTTAGACATTCTTCTACACGCAGCGACAATTTTTTACAAGGATATTATTGACAAATTTATGAGATGTAAGTAGAATTGAATAGGTAATTGTATATCAATAATTACAACTATTTGAAATTTTAGGAGGATGATTTGTTCGATGAAAAAAAGTACGGTATCCGTAGCTCTAGCTTTTACTATGCTGCTCTCGGCTCCAGCAGTGCTGCTGCAGCCAGCTGCAACCGTTATGGCGGCAGATGCGTCGGGTACGACAGCAAGCATCTCGAATGTTCTGAAGAACCAGCAAAGTGATGGAGGGTGGAGAAAAGATTACACAGAGAGTAGCGGAGAGTGGGCTAAATCTACAATCGACAATAAGGCAACTTATTCGGAGATTCGCAGATTAGCTAGTGAGTATAAGAAAACGAAGGACAGCAAATATTCCGCTGCGGCGATCAAGGGTATTAACTTTCTGATCAATATGCAATATGCTAATGGCGGATTCCCGCAAGTTTACCAAAGCTCAGGCTATCATAAACATATTACTTATAATGATAATGCGATGATTAATGTGTTGATTTTGCTGGATGAGGTTGCGAACAAAAAAGGCGATTTCTCTTTTATCGACAGCAGCCTGGCTAGCAAAAGCAAGCAAGCGGTGGACAAAGGGGTAGACTGCATTTTGAACACGCAAGTTACGGTTAGCGGCAAATTGACAGCTTGGGGGCAGCAGCATGATTCCAGTACGCTGAAGCCAGCCGGAGCAAGAATTTATGAAGTGCCGTCCCTCACCGCTCAGGAAAGTGTAAACATTGTGAAGTTTTTGAAAACCAGAACATCCAATTCCAAAATCGCCGCTTCGATTAAGGGCGCTGAAGACTGGTTCAAAGCTGTGCAGATTACGGGAATCCGGGTCGAGAAGAAGAGTGGTGATGTCGTTGTAATCAGCGATCCGAGTGTGAAGACGCCGATCTGGGCACGGTTTTACGAAATAGGCAGCAACAAGCCAATCTTTGTAGGGCGTGACGGTATAGTGAAGTACAAGCTTAGTGACATTGAGAAAGAAAGAAGAACAGGCTACGCATGGTATGGCAACTGGCCAGCCAAGTAAGGGGACAATTGCCTTAGTCATAGAATTAGGAATAGGAACCAGCCGAGATATTGCGCAGCTGGTTCCTATTTTTATAGCAGCATCCTTTTGCTATTGTTCCTGACATTCAGATCAAGTCAAGGAAGCTTTTTTATAAAAAGCTCGATCTGGTCCATATATTCGCTGACGGTTATCTTTCTTGGTGCAAACAGACTAATAAAAGTTGCTTTTAGATCCGAATTAGCGGTGCTCGTGCTCAGCATGGAGTCCTGCAGCGTCGGATAAAAAGTTTTTGCTCACAAATGTCCATCTATCCTTTGTTCATTGACTTGTTGTTCATACGCTATGCGGGCTGCGCTCTTTACGATGATTTTGAAAGGAAAGCTGTTCATATAAACGTTTAGCGCCCGGGTTATGGCCCGAAACGTGCAGGCTCAGAACCTTAAAAAGTGGACGGGCACGGGCATAATGCTCCGCCCACCCCAGCATCAGCATGAACAGATTCATGCATTATTTTAGCCAGACTGTTAATGGTAATTTCATTTTTCATTAGGTCGCTCCTAAGATTTGTGATGGGGAATAGCTTCATTAGCTTCACTATATATCTTAGGTCAGTCCTCAGGTCAAGCTTGTGCTCCATTTATATTGCTTAGCTTACCTACTTAGAAAAACGACAAAGGTAGACACGCCTCTACATAAAGATACAAATTTTTACAAGGATATTATTGACAAATTACCGGGCGATGAGTAAAATGAAGAGGTAATTATGTATCATATTTTACAACTATTTGAAAAAATGAAAGGGGAATTTGTTCGATGAAAAAAAGTACAGTATCCGTAGCTTTAGCTTTTACCATGCTTCTCTCTGCTCCAGCCGTAATTTTGCAACCGCTCACAACGGTTATGGCAGCCGATGCTTCGGGTACCACAGCAAGCCTATCCGATGTTTTGAAAAACCAGCAAGCGGATGGAGGATGGAGAAAGGATTATTCTGAAACTAGTGGCGAGTGGTCCAAGTCTACAATCGACAATAAGGCAACTTATTCGGAGATTCGAAGACTGGCTAGCGAGTATCAGAAAACGAAGGACAGCAAATATTCCACAGCAGCAATCAAGGGTATTAACTTTCTAATCAATATGCAATATGCTAATGGCGGATTCCCACAAGTTTACCAAAGCTCAGGCTATCATAAACATATTACCTATAATGATAATGCGATGATTAATGTGTTGATTTTACTAGATGAGGTCGCAAGCAAAAAAGGCGATTTCTCCTTTATCGACAGCACTTTGGCTGCCAAAAGCAAGCAAGCGGTGGATAAAGGGGTAGACTGCATTTTGAACACGCAGGTTACAGTTAGCGGGAAATTGACAGCGTGGGGCCAGCAGCATGATTCCAGCACATTGAAGCCAGCCGGGGCGAGAATTTATGAAGTGCCGTCCCTCACTGCGCAAGAGAGCGTAAACATTGTGAAGTTTCTGAAGACGAGAACGTCCACTACGAAAATCGCTGCCGCGATTAAAGGGGCCGAAGACTGGTTCAAGGCAGTGCAAATTACAGGAATTCGGGTTGAGAAAACGAGCAATGATGTCGTTGTGATCAGCGATTCGAGCGTCACAACACCGATCTGGGCACGTTTCTACGAGATAGGCACCAACAAACCAATCTTTGTGGGCCGTGATGGTGTAGTGAAGTACAAGCTTAGTGACATCGATCAAGAAAGAAGAACAGGCTACGCATGGTATGGCAACTGGCCATCCAAATAATAGGACATACTTGATGCACAATAAACAATTGCTTTTGTTTTAGGAATAAGGAGATCTATTCGGCGAGCAGCCCGGAAAAACCTTGATTTTACAAGGGACTTTTCCGGGCTTATTCGATTTTTTCGTTACAAGCAGTGTCGAATTATGATATGGTCGTTGAAGGCGGATTGCGGGAGCAGTCGCTTGGGATATGAATGATGAGGAGAAGATTTACTGTGAAGGAACAAATGGTACAAAAGGAACAAAACAATCGAAGTAAGTTTAGTGATCCGAAATTTGTAGCGCTAATCGCTACTTTGTGCTGCTTATTGTGGGGGAGTGCCTATCCATCTATTAAGCTGGGCTACCTCGCCTTTGACATCATGCCAGAGGACATCGCTTCAAAATATGTATTTGCCGGCTATCGCTTTGTGCTCGCAGGGCTGGTGCTGCTGGTGCTATTCCGGGCAACGGGCAAGAAGGTGCTTGCCTTATCCAAAAGCCAGATGACAAGCTTGCTCGTTCTTGGCCTAATGCAGACAGGGCTCCAGTATATATTTTTTTATGTGGGGGTAGGCAATACGACAGGCGTCAAAGGCTCTATTATGAATGCCACGACGACCTTTTTCAGCGTCATTTTTGCACATTACCTCTATAAAAATGACAAGCTAGGCAAAAATAAAATTATCGGCTGTCTGCTCGGTTTTATCGGCGTCATTTTTGTTAATTTTCATACGGATTTGCTGGCGTTCTCTTTCTCCTATAAAGGTGAGGGATTCGTCATCCTGGCTGCCCTCATCTTCTCCATCACCGCCATTTATGCCAAAAAGCTGACAGCCACGATTGATGTTTTGCTGGTCACGGGCTTTAGCCTGCTAATTGGCGGTCTGGCCCTAACCTTGCTGGGACTCGGACTTGGGGGCCGTGTGACCCATTTTACACCGGAGTCGGCTGGCAATCTTATTTATTTGGCTCTGCTGTCCTCGGCCGCTTTCTGCCTATGGAATCTGCTGCTGAAGTATAACAAAGTCGGGCAGGTATCCGTTTATAACTTTCTGATTCCCGTGTTTGGGACATTGCTGTCAGCATTGTTTCTCGGTGAACAGATTATGGAGTTTAAAAATCTCGTGGCCCTGCTGTTCGTATCTCTTGGCATTTACATGGTCAATCGGACGCGGAAAGAGGTCATAGTCCCGCAAGGCTCGGAAGCATTGCGAAGTAGTCGTTAATAATAGTCGTTAATAGACGATACTTCAGCGAAAAATACGTCAAAGCGACAGAAGTTAAAACCCGTCAAGAGCCTTGTGAAATCAAGGCTTCTGACGGGTTTTTTTTGATCGTTCCATTTTGAAGCCTGCCAGTCCGAGAACAATCTGCCTATTTTCATCATTGACACTGCTCCAAATTATGGTTATGATGAACTCGACTGTTAATAGTAATCATTACTATTAAACGATAAAAAAGCAAGAGGAGCACGGGATCAAAAAATTTAATTAGAGGGTCGTTGTGATGAAACGAGAAATCGATTTTGTAAAGTTCAATCCCACGCAAAATATGACTATTCTTGTGAAAACGAATCATTCTGCTTCCGAGTACAAGCACATTGCTTCAAAAATGATGTCTTATGACAGTGTTTATGCTGAACAAGTAGGCTTCATCGAACAACCGAATAAACAAGAAGCTGCTGCCTATTTGCAAATGGCGGGAGGTGAGTTTTGCGGCAATGCTTGTATGGCGCTCGCTGCTTTTCTTGCATCTGAACAAGGAATCCATCAGAACGATGTAATGGAAATCGTATTAGAAGCCTCGGGGACCGATCAGTTAGTCACATGCCAAGTGAAAAAAATCAAAGAAGAATATTTCTGCCAAGTGGCGATGCCTATGCCTCGAAAAATAGAGCAGCAGACCGTTGTGTATGAAGGCGGTGATTTGAATATTGCCATTGTAAGATACGATGATTTTTTTCATATTGTCATTGAAGTAGACCAATTCGATAGGGCCGAGAAGGAAAGAGCACAATCATTAGCCAAGCTGCTTGGCATAACGTTAGGAGCCAACTTGATCGGCATATTATTGTTTAAGTCCGAGTCTAATGAAATGGCTCCGCTCATTTATGTTCCTCCTTTAGACAGCATGATTTGGGAGAGGGGCTGCGGATCAGGCACGGCTTCACTTGGAGCATACCTTTCTTGGAAAAATAAAGGGGCTATTGCTGCGCAGGTTAAACAGCCCGGCGGCACGATTCATGTAACGGCTGATTGTTATAAAGATGAGGTAACAAGCTTGAAAATTGAAGGATCTGTTGGAATCGTAGCACAAGGCAAAGCATTTATTTCGGTTTAACGATTAAACGGTAGGGAGAGAAGCGAATGAATCAGTTAACAACATTTGAACAAAGCTTGACCTTGTTTCGAGATCGGTTTACAGATTTAGTAAAGGGTTATGACGGCACCACTCACAATAGCTCGGAGCTAGAACGGGTAATAGATGACTATTCAGCTTTCATCCTAGACGAAGGGAACAAAGCATCGTGGGAAACCATGGAGCAGCAAGCCGCAAATGAGCTTCCTCAGCTTCTCGCCGACTTAAGGAAGATGTCTTCGTTATGTGTCGCTATTATGGAGAAATATCGCGCCTTGAAGCTGCTTGCTGGGGAAACGGACAAAACCGATTATTTTAAAAATATAGAGTCCTGCATTGAACAAGAGTTTGGAAGCTTTCAAGTCACTGCGGATTCCACCGTATTGTTGATTGGCTCAGGCTCGTTCCCCATGACGCCATTATTTATTGCAAAGCGGACGGGCGCACAAGTAGTTGGCATTGATATTGATGAGGAGGCTATCGAGCTAGGGCGAAGGGTGGTACATAGATTAGGAAGCGGATTAAACATTCGCTTAGAGAAAGCGTTTGTAGAGCAGCTTGATGTCACCAAGGATGTGACCCATATCATTTTCAGCTCAACCGTTTCCAATAAATATGAGCTGCTGGAGCAATTGCATGCCTTAACGAATGAGCAGGTGGTCGTGGCGATGAGATATGGCAATCAGCTGAAATCCTTATTCAATTACCCCATGCAAGCAGTGAAAGAGGGCAAATGGAGTCTGGTGGACACGATATTGCGCCCTGATCATGTGTTTGACATTGCTTTGTACAAAAAAGCATAGATTTCATATTGATCCATAAGGAGGCTTATATGAGTAATTTCAAACGAGTCTTAATCGTAGGCACGGGGCCCGCGTCCATTCAACTTGCTGTCCTGCTGAAAAATAATTGGAATAGCTGCATCGGCATTGTGGGGAGAGAATCGGTTCGTTCTGCACACTTTTTCAAGGCACTTAAGCAAAGCCAGAATCAAGTTGAGGTAGACATTCAAAATAAAAAGCATCGGCAGATGGAAGGCAATTGTATTATCGATCATGTTTATCATGGATATGGGGCCATTACAGGACAATGGGATACGCTGATCTTTTCTGTCACAACCGATGCGTATATGGAGGTTTTGAAGCAACTTAGTGAGCAGCTGCTCAAGCAAGCAAGGTGTATCGTATTAATTTCTCCCACCTTCGGTTCAAACAGCTTAGTACGCCATTATATGAATACGATTTTGCCAAATGTAAATGTGGACATCATCAGTTTTTCTACCTATCTCGGCGATACACGCTGGATGAATGGCGAGCCTTCAACCCAAGTTTTGACGACAGCGGTTAAGAAAAAGGTTTTCATTGGCTCCTCGAACCATGCATCGTCAAATGTCGAACGACTCTGTGCATTATTTGAACGATTGGGCATTAGGCTGGAAGTCATGAGCAGTCCCATAGAGGCGGAGACGAGAAACATCTCTCTCTATGTCCATCCGCCGTTGTTTATGAATCCATTTTCACTTAACGTCATATTCGAATATTCAGCTGTAAGGAAATATGTCTATAAAATGTTTCCCGAAGGACCTATTACGCAATATTTAATTCGCGATATGCTGGCCGGGTGGAAAGAGATGACGAGTGTAATCGAAAAGCTGAATTTGAATGGCGTAAATCTGCTGAAGTTCATGACCGATGACAATTATCCGGTTAGATTAGAGAGCTTATCGCGTCATGATATCGATAATTTTATTCAGTTGGAGACGATTCATCAAGAGTATTTATTGTACATACGCTATACGTCCCTGTTGATTGATCCATTCTCAGAGCCTGATGACGATGGGAAATATTTCGACTTCTCCGCTGTCCCCATTCGTCAAATCTTTGTCAACCAGGAACAATATTGGGATGTTCCACGAATGCCCAAGGAAGATTACTATCGGATAAAAATCATACAGGGCATTGCGAGATTTGTAGGTTCAAGCTGCCCAACCATTGATAAATTCATTGCAACCTATGAGCATAAAATCACGGAAGCTGCACAGGCGCTTAAGGGCGAAAAAATATCGGATGCATTCATGGTACAAAGCTTCGAAGAAGATTTGAAGATGATCTGTAGTGAAATCGGCAATAGCATAGGACATAGGTGATTGAGTTCGCACTTATACAGGAGGATATGACATGACAAGAAAAATCGTTGTTTTATTATCTGCTTTCATCGTTTCCATTGTACTATTGGCAGGCTGCAGTGGCGGAAATGCTGCGAAAACAGGAGCAGCTGATTCAGGCAAAGAGCTGGTGTACGCCACAGCAAAAGATATTAATGATATGAACCCCCATTTGTATCCAGGCTCATTGCCAGCGCAAGGGATGGTGTACGAATCATTAGTTGAAAATACGGAGGATGGAATTAAGCCATTGCTTGCCGAATCTTGGGACGTATCTGAGGATGGCAAAGTATACACCTTTCATTTAAGAAAGGATGTGAAATTCCACGATGGCGAGCCATTTAACGCCGATGCCGTAAAGCAGAATATAGAAGCGGTACAAAGTAATGCAAGCAAGCATTCCTGGATCAAGCTTTCAACGAAAATTGTGAGCGCAAGCGTACTCGATGAGCATACGTTTGAATTGGTGCTGTCAGAGCCGTATTACCCGGCTTTGCTTGAATTATCGATGACTAGACCTTATGTATTCATCTCGCCCAAAGATTTTGTTAACGGGGAAACAAAAGATGGTGTAAGCGGCCATAATGGAACGGGACCCTATAAGCTATCCGAACATAAAACTGATCAATATGCCACCTTCGAAGCGAATGAAAACTATTGGGGCGGCGCGCCTAAGGTGAATAAGATTACAGCGAAAGTGCTTCCGGCAGGGGAGACGACATTTTTGGCGCTGCAAAAGGGAGAGGTCAACTTTATATTTACAGATGATCGGGGCTCAGACAGCATTGATGTCGATGCCATGAATCAGTTAATGGATTCGGGCGACTTCCAGCTTGTCAGAAGTAAAGCGATGAATACGAAGATGATCGTTGCCAATAGCAGTAAATCGGACAGTCCCGCCCATGAAACGGCTGTTCGTGAAGCGATTTGGTATTCGATTGACAGAGAAACGATCAGCAAGCAAATTTTTAGCGGCACGGAAACAGCAGCCAATACGCTATTTTCCTCTAACGTCAATTATGCCAATGTCGAGTTAAAGAAACGTGGCTTTGATCTGGATACAGCAAAGCAGCTTTTGGAGAAAGCAGGCTGGATGCTGGAGAAGGGCAGCGAGGTTAGAACGAAAGACGGCAAGCCATTAGCCATGAAGCTTTATTATGACGTCAGCTCCTCCTCTCAAAAAACAGAGGCTGAATTCATTCAAAACACATTAAAAAAGGTAGGAGTCCAGTTGGAGCTTATCGGCGAAGAATCTTCTTCCATCGCAAACAGAAGAGCAACGGGAGATTATGATTTGCTGTTCAATCAAACATGGGGACTCGCCTATGATCCGCAGAGCACAATCTCTGCTTTTACTTCCGAGTCGGCTTATTACCACACGACAAGCGGCATCTCCAAAGCGGATGAGTTGTACAAGAACATTGATGAAGTGATGGTCACTATGGATGAGGAGAAGCGGAAATCGTTGTATGCAGATATTTTAACCATTGTCCATGATGAGGCCGTCTTTATTCCCCTTACAAATGGCAGCGTTACGATTGTAGCTCCAACAGGCTTGCAGGGTATTTCATTTAAACAAACGCAATTTGAACTGCCCTTTGAGCAAATGTATTTTGAATAGATAACCAAAACAAGGAGATTGCTATGGTCAGCTATATTATCAAACGGTCACTCCTTTCGATTCCTTTGCTTGTGATCATATCCTTTCTAACGTTTGGCTTGAACAATCTGTCTCCTTTAGATCCGGTCGAAGTCATATTGCACGCGCAAGGTGTGCCGACCATAACAGATGAATTAATAGTAGAAACGAAAGCAGCGCTCGGGATGGATCGGCCATTTCTCATTCGTTATCTGAATTGGTTCGTATCATGCTTGCAGCTCGATTTCGGGAACTCGTATGTCACCGGCAAGACCGTGTGGTCATTGCTGGCCCCCGCTTTTCTAAATACGTTAAAACTGACGTTGATTTCAGCGGCTGCGATTATTGCGCTGTCCATTGGATTAGGTGTAATTAGTGCGCTTAGAGAAGGGAAAATGACGGACAAATCGATTAGAGGCGTCTCCTTTTTTCTAACCTCTATGCCGCCTTATTGGCTCGCGGCGCTTATGGTTTGGTATTTTTCCGTGCAATTGGATTTGCTGCCGACAAGTGGGATGGACTCGTACGAAAGCTATATTTTACCGGTCATTGTAATCACGATCAGTTATACAGGCATTTATTTTCGAATGGTTAGAAGCTCCATGTTAAGTAATATGAATGAAGACTATGTGCTGTACGGCAGGGCGAGCGGCTTGCCAGAGAAGAAAATAACGATGCATATATTGAGAAATTCATTGCAGGTCGCTATTTCTGTGTTTTGTATGGCGATCCCGATTATTTTAGGCAGTACAGTCGTTGTGGAAAATATATTTGCCTGGCCGGGTTTAGGAACGCTGAGCGTTAAATCCATTCTTAGCAGGGACTTTCCAATCATTCAGGCGTATGTCCTTGTACTCGCAATGGCTTTTGTTCTGTTCAATACCGTTTCTGACATTATTAATGCGGCGATGAACCCTAAATTAAGGAAGGGCCACTAAATGAAACGATTACAATTTCTATTGAAAGATAAGCTGGCCGCTGCATCTTTATCTATTCTTGTCGTAACCATTGTTGCCGGAATATTTGCCCCTTTGTTTGCGCCGCATGATCCCGAAGAAGTACATATGGAGCTTCGATATGCTGCTTCATCGTGGGAGTATCTGTTAGGGAACGACCATCTGGGGCGCTGCATTTTATCGAGATTAATTTTTGGAATCCGTCCGAGTGTGCTTTGGGTGCTTGCTGCGCTTGCCGTATCAGTAGGGATTGGAGCGATTTTAGGCTTTATAGCGGGTTACTTTAGAGGGTTAACCGATGCCGTTGTGATGAGGATTTGTGATGTAATGCTTTCTTTTCCTGGCTATGTCATGACATTGGCCGTGATCGGTATTTTGGGGGTAGGTCTTGAAAATATTCTGATCGCTTTTGTACTGATGAAATGGGCATGGTTTACTCGAATTATTAGAACGTCTGTGATGCAATATGCCGAATCCGACTATGTGAAGTTTTCCAAGGTGCTCGGTGTCAGCGACATCAAAATTATAACGAAGCATATGGTTCCTGTATCGCTTCCGGATATTGCGGTCATTGCAAGCAGCTCCTTCGGTTCAATGATATTGCAATTATCAGGATTTTCGTTTCTCGGTTTAGGCATTCAAGCTCCAAACGCGGAGTGGGGCATGATGTTAAATGAGGCAAGGGAAGTCATGTTCTCCAAGCCGGAGTTTATGCTCGCGCCCGGTTTAACGATTATTGTTGTCGTCTCGGCGATCAACTTTTTGTCGGATGCGCTCCAGGTTGCTTTAGATCCTAAATTATTGGCCTCCAAATATAAGCTGCAAGGACAGGGGCCCGCTTCCACTGCCAGGCTTCAAGGAAAAGAGGTGGCTTGATTTTATGGCTATTTTGGAAGTAGCGAATTTGAAAATTTGGGACAGCCAGACGGGTAAAGTGATTGTTCCGGGTAGTTCCTTTCACGTCAAGCAGGGCAGTTGTCTAGCCATAGTCGGAGAAAGCGGAAGCGGGAAATCTCTGACATGCAGGGCTATCATGAGATTAAATAAAACGGGTATCCGCCAATCGGGGGACATTCTGTTTAACGGAGTCAATCTAACCGAGCTTCCGGAAAAAGATATGAGGAAAAGACGAGGAAAGCAGCTGTGCATGATTTTGCAAAATGGCATGCGTGCCTTTGATCCTTCTTGTGTGGTCGGCGTTCATTTAAGGGAAACGCTGGCCTGCCATTTCGGTTGGGGCCGCGAAGAAATAACGGCTAAAATGAAACGCGCTATGGAAAGCGTGATGCTGAAAGACCCGATCGCAGTGATGAATATGTATCCGCACCAGTTGTCTGGCGGCATGCTGCAGCGGATTATGATTGCGCTCACCCTCGTGTTAGAACCAGCTATCGTTATCGCTGATGAGCCGACGACGGCACTTGATACCATCTCGCAATTCGAGGTCGTTGAACAATTTATTCAATTGCGGGAGAAAATGGGCTGCTCGATGATTTTTATTTCTCATGATTTAGGTATCGTCCGAAAAATAGCGGATGACGTTCTGGTCATGAAAGATGGGGAAATTGTAGATAGAGGAACGAGCCAGATTATTTTCTCTGAAGCTGCGCATGAATATACCCGATATTTAGTATCCTCGAAGCAAGCGCTGAATGATCATTTCAAGCGATTAATGGGAGGCGTTAGCCTTGTTGAGCGTTGACCGTGTTCATAAATCTTATATAAAAGGCGGTTTTTTTTCTAAAGAAATACAGCAGGTGCTGACAAACATGAGCTTCGAATGCGGGCAGGGGGAATGTTTGGGCATTATCGGGGAAAGCGGGAGCGGCAAATCGACATTGGGACGATTACTATTGGGGCTTGAAAAGCCCGATAGCGGAAGCGTTTTATTTGAGGGGAACAAAGTAGAGGACCGAAGGGCCAGAATGGGCAATATTAGCGCCGTATTTCAGGATTATTCCTCCTCTATTAATCCCTTTTATACGGTAGAACAGGCGCTGATGGAGCCTTTGAAGCAGCAAAGTAGAGATTACCAGGAGAATCAAGACAAGATTGATCTGCTCTTGCATCAGGTGGGCTTAAACCCGTCCTATCGAAAAAAATACCCGCATGAGTTATCGGGTGGGGAGGCTCAAAGGGTGTGCATCGCAAGAGCCGTTGCAACAGAGCCGAAATGTATTTTATTAGATGAAGCGATCAGCTCTTTGGATGGTTCCGTGCAAATGCAGGTGCTTGAATTGTTAAAGAGCTTGAGGAAAATTTACAACATGGCCTATATTTTCATCACCCATGATATTCAGGCTGCCGCTTATATTTGCGATAGAGTCATGATTATTAGAAATGGCGAGATCGAAGAAATGGTCAAAATCGAACATTTAAAAGACGTACAGTCAGCGTATGCAAGGAAATTGCTGCAGATGATCATTACGTAACGATAGCAGCAAGATGAGTCCCAGATACGGTCACAAGGAGAATAGAGGAAGGAGCAGGAGTAGTGAGAGGAGCTCTATCATGGCCTTTTATGCGGTTATATATTTTGACCCTGTTGTATTTCAGCGCTAACTCTATACTTAATGTCATTATCCCTTTAAAGGGCGAATCGCTTGGCGCCACCAATACAACGATCGGTATCATTATGGGGGCGTATTTGTTTACAACGATGTTTTTTCGGCCATGGGCGGGCAAAATGATTCAAAAGCACGGACCCATCCGTGTTCTGCGCACGATTCTTATTATAAATGGCTTTGCTTTAATCCTATACACATTCACTGGATTAGAGGGCTATTTCGTCGCTCGTATGCTGCAAGGCGTATGTACAGCCTTTTTCTCCATGGCTTTGCAATTGGGCATTATTGATGCGCTGCCAGAAAAGGACCGTTCACAAGGGATTTCCATGTATTCCTTATGTGCTTCTATGCCGGGGATTATTGGTCCCCTACTTGCTTTAGGCATTTGGCAAGCAGGGAATATGAATGCTTTCACAGTGGCCATGATCGCCATTGCTATCCTTACAGGGGTTGTAGGCTATAGCGCCAAAATGGACAAACAAGCGGCTGAGCCAGTTTCGGGTCAGACAGGGCAGGGTGCAAAGATGTCCGAGTCGTTTGGCCAGTTAGTCAAAAACCCGCATTTGTTCAAATGCAGTGTGCTGATGCTGGTCGCTTCCCTTGTATTTGGAGCGGTGACCACCTTCATACCGCTATACGCTGCACAAATTGAAGGCGGAAATGCGGCTATTTATCTCATGCTGCAGGCGGGGGCCGTAGTGGTGGCCCGCTTTGTATTACGAAAGAAAATTCCTTCAGACGGCAAATGGCATTCTTCTTTTGTCATGGCCATTATGCTGATGTTAGCTGTAGCAGCGTTATGTGTCAGCTTTTCTGTGATGGGCGGAGCCGTGTTTTTCTATGCTGGCGCAGGTTTGATGGGGATAGCACAGGCGCTTCTCTATCCTACATTAACGACGTATTTAACTTTTGTATTGCCCCAATTGAATCGCAATGTATTAATTGGTTTATTTATTGCTACGGCGGATTTGGGCGTTTCGCTCGGTGGGGTCATTATGGGGCCAGTAGCGGATATTTTCACTTATTCCGTTATGTATATGATTTGCGCGATTTTAGGCGTGTCGATGATTATTTTTTCTTATGAGCGCCGTAAAATTTTTGTTGGGTCAAGATAAAGCCATTAATATGGAAGGGGCATAACTCCTTGTGAAATCAAGGTTCGGGCTGTGATCCTGCCCTCCTAACCGCAGAAACATTGGAGGCCATAGCCTTCCATGTCAAACATACAGACCGCATGACCTTTCTGCGAATACAATAACGTGTATTCTAATACCGGAAGGGGATAATTATTTTGAATCGAAATAATTACTATAATATGGGTAATGTAGGCGGCATGAATGACACTAACTTTTGTCCCGATTGTCCAACGCAGACGATCTATGATCCTCCGATAACACAATACGAGGACTACTACCATCCGCAGCTTGTGAATGTCATTCAAAATATTGAAACAGTGAAGCAGCATCATTGTTGTCCTGTCTATAAGCAATATTTCACGCATACGGAGAAAAATGTTATGGTTTCGAGTGTGAAACGCGCGAAGCAGGCTAAAGCATCTTCCAAGAAACGTTCAAAAAAATAGCCTAATCCTTAAATAAGGACCCTTAAGAACGGACGCTTGGTGAGTGTAGCGACCATCTTACGGGTCTTAATTTCATTTTTAAGATGATGCAATAAATAACTTATTTTTTATGAAATTGTTCTCTAGGCAATTTCCCGCCGGATGGTGGGCGGACGCGTGTTGGTCACGAGACATGTCTGGAAGGGCAGCAAAGAATGGGTATGAAACAGGCCATGATGACGGCAGCCGTGCAGAACATGAAGAAGATAGCGATCCACATTTGTGTATACGTATAACAAAAATCGTTTGTCAAAAAGCCGGGAAGGAAATTTGGTTACGTATACTTACGATGATGAATCTAGACTGATTTCTGAAATTAGAGACAGCTCTACTTTTGTATATTACTACGATTCTATGAGTTTTAAAGAATATAAAATACTGGGCAATCACAATCAGTAGCTTGTATGTGGTAGGCATGCCACTCTTCTATCTTATGACGGAGAAAGACGATGCCCCAGGTATCATAATAATCGGAATGGTCATGATTTTTGCCTCCAAGGCGATCATAATCAATATTGATGTGATGTTGGCTAAAAGAAAAATGAGCGTAACAGAACTTGCGGAGAGGGTTGGAATAACAATGGCTAACCTTTCTATATTGAAAAATGTAAGGAGCAGGATTGCAACCAGTCGAAACGATCGGCTGCGACGGTGGAGGAGGAGGAGGCGATTAACCCCCGGTTTCATTAGCCTCGTTCAATCTTCGCAACCGATAAGCGTTTGTTGCAGATTCGCCAAGCTCCTCGAGAATGGAGTAGTTCGCCCAAGCACCCGCTACCGCTCCAATCCCCGGCACCATCTGCAGCATTTTCCGAAAGTCGATTGCGTCGCGGTATTCCTTCTGGAACGTCTCCCAGTCCATGTTTTTGGAGTACTCGGTATCCGAGAACCACAGCTCCTTTTCAGTATCCCAACGCTTAATCGAGTCTAGCAGCTTGGCACGCTGTTCGGGCCCGGAGAACGCCATTTGGAACACCTTAAGAATGAAAACTCGCTCGGGAAAATGCTTCGTGTCATACCCGTAGATATGAGCCAGTTCAAACAAAAATTTCATCTTGATCGCGATTAGCGCAGGGAAGTCCACGATGTTAAGCACAATGCCGCCCGCTCCTGTGCCTGCGCCTTCGGCAGCCGCGATTTTTTGGTATAAGGACAACAAACGTTTCGCCTCTTGATCGGCGAGTTCTAGTTGGAGAGCCCGCTGAACCGGTCTCTGAGGAGTATATTCCGCGCCGAACAGTGCTGTACGCACGATCGACTTTATGGTGGCCGTAATGACGTTGTGCACTTTGGGTGGAATCAAGTCGTTAATTCGCTTACCGATCGTCTTCGATGTCCTCTCCAGCCATCCGGGCGGCTTGAAAAACCGGCGCTCCCAAGCGGCAATTTCGTTGTACACTTTGTGTTCGTAATTCATTGTCAATCGCTCCTCCAAAAGATTTGGCTATATTGTACCAGAGAACGCCGCGATTCGGAACAGACTGCGGCAGGTGGCGGAACCAGACGAAAGTCGTGGACACGCCTAACTCTTAGCCTGCCACTGCTATCATTTCCTCGTAATAACCGCGTATTATCTATATAGTAAAATCTGAAGGAAATGAATAAATTAATTGAAATTCACCATAATAGTCAAGTACACCTACCTATCGAATGGAGGATAAAACATGCTCGATAACCTCGAGAGTAATTATGATTGTGCAAATGCAGGAGATGATCTGCATCAACTCAAGCAGGAGCTCGAATCCCTTCGTGAACAGCAAGCAGAAGACAAAGAATCACAGGAAACGATCAATCGACTTGAAAATCAAATCTCGTTCATATTAAACAAATGTGATATCAACCATTAGACTGAATTTGAATAAACGATGAATCCCCTTCTTTACCCGATTAAGCGGTGAAGTAGGGGATTCGTTGTTTCAAATGCTTAATCATATACGTTCTTGCCATTTCTTCATAACATGAACATATGGTATTGAACAACCGGTCAAATTGAAGATCAGCATGTCGCTTTAGAGGCGAATTTTAACGAAAAAAGACACCGAGCTGCTGGTGTCTTTTCCGTCTATTTAATGGCTATATACATTTGTACCTCCGTATTGGCAGAGCATAAGCATTACTACGTTTGTTCGCCTTCCCTAACCCTGTAAACACAGTTTCTGCCTCCCACCAAAATATGCTCCACCCGTTCGATAAGAACATGATTTCCGAGGACGGTTCGAAATAAATTTAACTCATACTTACATAACCCGGTACAGACAACAGCAGCCTCGCAAATCGGACAATGCTTCTCAATAAACAGAAAGCTCCCATCGTCTTGATCTTTAATTTCAGCCATATAGCCTTCATTTGTTCGAATCTCGGCCAGTTTCCCGAGTTTTTCCCTTATGTCCGATGCGTCACCAATGTGCTGAAGATATTGCTCCTGCATATTTTTATCTCGGACAGCGAGCAGCTTGTCTAACCCCTCGTTTCCGAAAGCCTCTCTCATCGAGTAGATCAAACTGACTGACAACTCCGAATAACCGCTTGGAAAGAACTTATTAGCTTCGGGAGTTAATCTCCATAGCTTGGCCGGCCGACCCATGGGGCGGGCTTCTTCTTCATGAGTAACTAATCCTTCTTCTTTCAGGGCATTTAAATGCTGGCGAATCGCCATTCCAGATAGCGAAAATTCGGAGGCTAGTGCCATCACGTCCATCCCGCCCTGCTGTTTTAGCAGATCAATGATCGCTCTTCGGGTTCTAGTTGAAGAATCCTTATTTGTTTGATTTCGGCTCATGGTGCCCCTCCTTTTTAAGCAACTGGATCTACATCGCTCCTTACATTTTAAATAAAAATGTTGACAAAGTCAAAGTCGAACTGTACCGTATACTTTGTAAAGAAAAATGTTTACTAAGTATCCGGATACGGTGTATACATAACAATCTTATTTGGAGGTCAAATCTAATGTCTAATTCTCAAAGCATTTTCAGCCCGCGTTACTTTGCATTGTCTATAGGTATTATTCTGTCTGTGATGGCGGTTGGATTCGAAGGCCTCTCGGTAACGACGATTGCCCCTTCCATCGCTGGCGACTTGAACGGCATTGATCTATTTGCCTGGATATTCAGTACGTATCTGCTTGCGCAAATTATTGGCACCTTGGTCGTCGGTCGTATTATTGATAGAAAAGGGCCGGCAGCACCGTTCACTTACGCCCTTCTTTTGTTTATCGTCGGGCTGATCGCTGCCGCGACAGCAAGCGATATGTATATGATGATTTTGGCGCGAGCCATGCAGGGCCTAGGTGCCGGCGCTATGATGACTTGTGTTTACACGGCAATATCCTTAAGTTACCCCGATGAATTACGCGCCAAAATACTCGGAGCATTCGGTACTGCCTATGTTCTTCCATCCATGCTCGGTCCATATGTCGCAGGTCTTATCGCAGATCAGTGGTCTTGGCGGTTTGTTTTCTGGGGAATATTACCGATCCTGGTTGTTTCAGCACTGCTTAGTCTGCCTGCTTTTAGAAAGTTAAAGACACAGCAGGCACAAGGGGAAAAGGGAGCTGCAGCTACATGGATGGCGTTGCTACTAACGATCGGTACAGGGGTTTTATTAGTAGGTCTTAGCAAGCTGCCGACAATTACAGGGTTTGTTTTAACGATTATCGGCTTAGTGCTGATGGTATATCCGCTGCGCAAACTGCTGCCCAAGGGAACTCTAGCTATGAGAAGAGGCATGCCTGCTATTCTCGCAACACGTGGGCTGTTCTTCGCTGCTTATACGAGCACACAGAATTTCTTGGTATTGGCGTTAATAGATGTGAAAGGTATTACTCCTTCTCAGGCCGGATTAATTGTAGCAAGCGCCGCACTGAGTTGGTGCGTCATTGCTTATCTGCAAGGACGTTGGGATTCGGCAGACCAGGGCCGTGGACGTCATACAAGAATTATTCTTGGTGTGCTGCTGCTTGCAATTGGGATTGCCTTCGTATTTTGGGTACCTGTTGTAACCGTTGCTGTGGCGGTTATTGGTCAAATCATAGCGGGAATCGGAATTGGATTGGCGCATCCGATTAGCGGCGTCGTGGCCTTTTCCCAAACAGGCGAAGAAGGGGTTGGCAAAACCTCGGCAAATCTGCAATTTGCGGATTCTTTTACACCGGGCGTCGTTATCGGGATAGGCGGTTCCATCCTTGTTGTTTGTCAAGCTGCAGGGATGTCGATGCAAGCTGCATTAACTGTAACGATGGGTTTTCATCTCTTGTTAATCGTCATGAGTTTATTGGCCAGCACGCGGATTACACCAGCAACTGAACAAATAAGAGCAAGTCTTCAATCTTTAGGTTTGAAAAACAAATAAACGAAAAGAGGAAACTTTAACAATTATTATTTATAGTCGAAGGATATCGGGAGACCTTTTGAGGAGTGTTCGCATTGCTTTCGAAAAATCGGAAAGAGGCAAATCGTAGAATATATTTCCGACCTGAATTTACTCATTGCCCGCATTGTGAGAAGAAATTACAGCGTGCCCATACAGCCTGGCACAAAAAAATTACGACGTTAAACGGTGTCATTGATGCTTGGAGTATGGCCTATACATGCAGAAATATGACTTGCTCGCACAAAGGTATCTTCTACAAATCAGCGGAAGCCGAAATGCTCAGCATGAAACAGTCATCTTATGGTTGGGATGTGCTAAGCCTCTTAGGCGAGTTGTGCTTTAAGCATCATATGACCGTAAGCGAACTCACTGCGGCTCTCCACGATCGAGGGATTCAAACGAATGAGCAGCAGGCTCAAAAACTCTATGAACGGTATCAATTACTCTTAGCTGTTAGCCTGAATGAGCATGTTCATCGAGTTCTGCATGAAACGACTGAGCTTAATGGCGGCATTCTTTTGTCTATGGACGGTGTGCAGCAAAAAAAGGGAAATGAAACGCTCTACATCCTACGTGAAGTATTTAGCGGCACGGTAATTGCTGCCAAAAACATGAAAAGTGAAACGGTTGCTGAGCTTCAAGCTTTCATTTTGCCAGTCATTGAATTAGGTTTTCCTATTGTAGGTATAGTGTTTGATGGCCAGTATGGTCTGCGCTTGGCCTTCGAAGACTTGCTTCCCGGTTTACCTTACCAATACAGCCAATACCACTATATCTCTAAACCAATAATGGGTGTAGATCGCAAACTGAAAAAGCGACTGAAAAAGAATATGCGGGTCATTCGGGATTTCGAAAGAAAAATCGAGCAAGTTGAAAAATGCATCAGCAAGCAACCAAATGAAGCCGACACTTCATCTGGTGGAATGGCTGAAATTAAAATGGCCAAGAGATATATGGAAGCTGCTCGGGCTTTATTGTTGGAATGCGGGGATCCCCCGCCTAACCTACCCGGTATGCTGATCTATGAACGAGCGCAAGCCATTCAAGCTTCGTTATCTCGATACTTGAATAACAATCCCTATTCTTAAATTTCTAATCAGAATTTCAGTGAAAATGATTAGATGGGAGGAGTGACTGAGATGATAGAAATCAGTGAGAAGGCCGAATCGGTTATTCATCAAATGATCTTGGACAAAAATATTGCAGATCTGTTTCTTCGAATAGGCATTGAAGACGGCGGATGCAGCGGATTATCTTACAATATTAAACTGGACGACCTATTAACCGAGGAAGACGAGGTATTGCCGACTGAAACCTTCAACATCGTATGGGATAAACGGAGCATCGAATTTTTGGAAGGTATCAAAATTGACTACCAAAATCAAGGCATGACTGGCGGTTTTACGATCGATAATCCTAATGCTAAAGCCTCCTGCGGCTGCGGTGCGAGCTTCAGAACGGCGACCTACAAAGGAAGCCGTAAAAAGTGTGACTGATCATAAATAGGGTCATGAAATTTAAATTCCATACACTGGAGATACATCCTGAACATCGAAGTAAGAACACCGAGGCACTCATTCAAGAACTCAATCTTGTTTCCTAGGAGATTCGAGCTATAGCACGAAATAATGGGGCGGACACGCGAATCATAGCTTGTTTTGTGAAACGTTGGCCCTGATGGAGGAGGTTCTCCAGCGGGGGGCTGCATCTGCCATTAACGCGTTCGGTGGCTTTGAAGCATTTAAAACTAAATTTGCTATAGAAGGGTGCGGAGCAGGATGCCATTTGTAATAACAGGAGCTTGTATTCTTGAAAAAGCAGCCGATTGTGTAGACGTTTGTCCCGTCGATTGTATTGTAGAAGGCGGCGATCAGTACTTCATAAATCCTGATATATGTATTGACTGTGGCGCTTGCGAAGCGGCTTGTCCGGTTGGGGCGGTCTACTACGAAGAAGACCTGCCTGAGCAGCAAATAAAATATATGGATAAGGCACTTGAGTTTTTTAAAACGCAATAATTTGCACAATGCATCTATTATAAAAGGTCGAGGCATCACGCCCCGACCTTTAATATAGGATTGCCTATACTCTTTTGACAACGTAGAAAAATAAATAGAAGGCGCTTATGCTAAATACCTAAAGCGCCTTCTATTTCAGTTAAAACCCGTCAAGAGCCTTGTGAAATCAAGGTTTTTGACGGGTTTTTTCGATTTTCCTAAGGCGCAGCAAGGCTGCCCAAGGAGACACCAAAAAGCATCCACTATTGGTCGTTTGTGAGAACTCGGAGAGAATCGAAACAAAAACCGGTTATTGATTTCTTAATTTCATTCTATTAATAAGATCATTTTTAGCTTTGGTTACATGCTCCAATGTCACCTGCGCAACCATATCGGCATCCCTTTGTTTTAACGCTTGAAGAAGCAGACGATGCTCCTGGATGGTTTCGGCAATTCTGATTTCGCTAAAGCCAAATTGATGGCGCATGCTATCGATCAGTCCCCAGTGGCGGTTAATAATTTGTACAGCCTCGGGGTTATTGGCAAGGTCATTAATTTTTCGGTGCAGCTTTTCATTCCATTGCAAAGCGGAGGTTGTGTCGGTGTTATGGACCGCTTTCTCATAGTTATCTTCAATTTCGGATAATTCATTGTACAAATGATCCGTCAAATGGATAACCCCTTTCTGAGCCAGCATCGTTTCAATTGCAATACGGATATCATACATGTTCATGACAAATTGTTCATCGACCTCACGTACGCTTGCACCTTTCTGAGGGTTTAAAATAATCAGCCCTTCTCCTTGCAGTTGCTGCAAGGCCTCACGTATAGGCATCTGACTAACCTGGTAACGGTTGGTCAACTCGACGATCCGCAGCCGAACGCCTGGTTCAAAAAAGCCGCTTAATATATCTTCTCGCAGTTGTTTGCACACTCTGGAGTATGTAGTTCGATTTAACTCTGTATCAGTTGGATGGTGCATGCTTCTTTTCACTCCTTGTGTTTCAATAATACCATCATACCATTAAATGGCTGCAGCAACTACAGTATGGGAACGGAAGGGAACCTGCATTAGATTGGATTCCTCTTCATAAAGTATCAAATATCAATAAAATATATACAATATATATTGACACTAAAATATATATTGTATATATTTTAAGTGAGGAAAATTTACTCGAAAGGTTCTGAACTCACAATGAAGAATATGACCATCAATATGAACGAAACTATTTATGTAAGGGTTTGCAACCGACTTCGTAATGATATTTTGAATGGGGTTTTTGATTCGGGAATGAGATTGGTGATTGCCGATTTGGTAAAAAGGTATGGAGTAAGCCAGATGCCAATTCGTGAAGCGCTGCAGCAGCTGCAGGGGGAGGGGGTGGTGGTGATGTTGCCGCAAAAAGGCGCTCATGTATGCAAGATCGATGAGACCTTAATATCCAACATGTACGATATCAGAGCCTGTATTGAAGTTATGCTTGTAATGAAAGCGCTACAATTTATGTCGAATGAACGTATTCAGCAATTGGAGCAGATTGAAGCGGAATTTGAGTCCGCTGTTATTCGAAACGACTTTTCCGCCTTATTGATGCACAACGAAAATTTTCATCGTGTCATCAACAGCTGCGCAGGCAATCCCGAGGCTACACGAATTATTGATCATCGTTGGGGATTGATTGATAACCTGCGCCGCAAGTTTGGTTTTAGCAAATCGCGACTGGAGGAAGCAGTCCAGGATCATCAAAATTTGATACGCGCTATAAAAGAAAGGGATGAGCAAAGCTTGGTAAAACTAACCAGAAAGCATGTGCTGGAAGCCAAAAGTGATTTAATTATCCGGATGCAGGAAGCTGCTTCCGAAGCTCGGTCGGAGGGGTGACGATGAGAGCGCAGAACATGTGGAGGCAAATCAGAAAAGACAAAATTTTATACGTAATGGTTATTCCCGGTATTTTATATTTTTTTGTATTTGATTACATCCCAATGTATGGCGTGTTAATGGCCTTCAAGGATTATTCGATTTTTGAAGGCTTTATGGATAGCGATTGGGTAGGTCTGGCCAACTTTCAGCAATTGTTCAACACGTACGGGTTTACCCGTGCATTGCGCAATACCATAATTATTTCCATCTACCAGTTAGTATTTGCTTTCCCTATTCCCATTCTGTTGGCTATTTTGTTGAATGAGCTGCGAAGTGTGCTGTATCAACGATTTGTACAGACAGCGATTTATTTGCCGCATTTTGTATCATGGGTCATTATTGGCGGGATCATGTTTGCCATCTTGTCACCTTCGACCGGAGTTATTTATGAAATCGCTTCCTTCTTTGGTTACGAAGGAAAGGTGACCAACTTTTTGAACAGCAAGGAATATTTCCGGGGCTTACTGGTCGTCTCGAATATTTGGAAGGAAGCGGGATTTGGTACAGTGCTGTATATGGCTACAATTGCTACAATCAATCCTCAGCAATATGAGGCGGCAAAAGTGGACGGAGCAGGGAAGCTGCGGCAGATGTGGCATGTTACGCTGCCGGGCTTGCGGACAACAATTGTGATCCTGCTTATATTCAGGGTAGGTCAGCTGCTGAATGCCGGGTTGGAGCAGGTGTTTGCACTGTATAGCCCGCTCGTATATGAAGTTTCCGAAATTTTGGATACCTATGTATACAAGCTCGCTTTTAATGAGGCTAAGTTTGCGCTGGCAACTGCAACGGGTGTATTTAAAGCACTTGTCTGTCTGGTGTTAGTGTTGATTACCAATTATATTGCCAAAAAGATTGATTCTGAAAGTGGGTTGTTTTAAGTGGGAGTAAAAAAAATATCATTGGGTCAAATCATCCTGGTTATGTTTATGCTTCTTATGGCTCTGCTGACACTGTACCCGTTTTGGCATGTTCTGATGTATTCGCTTAGTGACCCAAGACGAGTGCTTGGGGGAGGGATTTTGCTGATCCCCCGTGGTTTTTCCTTAACCTCTTATCAATTATTGCTTGACAGCAAAGGGGTTTTTGACGCTTATAAGAACAGTCTAATTCGTCTTGTGGCAGGAACATCAATCAATATTTTTATGACGACACTATTTGCCTATCCATTGTCAGTGAAAAGATTTATAGGTCGAAACAGTATTACCTTGCTCGTATTCTTCACCATGCTGTTTCAGGGAGGCATGATACCTTCCTACCTGTTGGTGAAATCGCTTGGAATGCTGGATACATTATGGGCTTTAATTATACCCGGAGCGATTAGCGCGTGGAATTTTTTCATTATGAAAAACTATTTCCAGACTATTTCCCCGGAAATTGAAGAGTCGGCAAGTATTGACGGGGCTTCGCCGCTCCGGACATTATTTACGATAATTTTGCCATTATCCAAGCCCGTAATTGCCGCAATTGCTTTGTTTTATGCCGTGTATCACTGGAATGCCTATTTTGATGCCGTATTATATATACAATCGCAGGATACGCAGGTTCTGCAAGTGTTTTTGAGAAGCATGATGAACACCAGCTCGCTGCAGCAGCTTGGTGGCGCGGACAGCTTTATGACCAGTATTCATGCTGTAACCGAGGAGTCTGTAAAAATGGCAACGGTAGTTATTTCCGTATTGCCTATGCTGATCGTATATCCATTCATTCAGAAATATTATGTCAAAGGCATTATGATCGGATCGGTGAAGGGGTGATGCGGGGGAAAAGAAACAGGACATAAAATCGAAATAAAAAAACAAGCCTGGGAGGTCAAAAACATGAAAATGCTAAAGACAATGAGTATGCTGCTAGTGCTGGTATTTGTAATTTCGGCGTGCGGCACAGTAAATGACCCGGCGGTCAACCATGAAACTTCAGAAAATAAAGGCGAGGAAAGCGTCAAACCCGTCACGATTCGGGTATTACACCATCGAACAACTAATTTCCCTGAAGAAAATCCGGTACGCAGCGAAATTATAAAGCGTACAGGGATTAACTTTGAAGCGATAACAGTGGATGCGGCAGAATTGCAAAACCAGCTCAATGTAATGATTGCGTCCAATTCTCTTCCCGACATCATTGCCTTTAATTCATACCAGCTGGAAGAGCTGATCGACAACGACGTTATTATTCCATTGGATCAATTGCTGGAGCAGTATGGTCAAGAGATTCTCGACAATAAAGGTGAATATTTAGGGAATCGGGCAACGCAAGACGGACAAATTTATGCCTTGCCTATGGGACACGGCTATCCCTCCATGCTGGCGCTGAGAAAGGACTGGCTGGATCGTGCAGGGTTGCAAGTGCCAACAACGATTGATGAATATTATGAGGTTCTGAAAGCCTTTACAAAAGGGGATCCCGACAAATCAGGTAAGGACAATACGTTTGGTTTGGGAGCAACTCTGGAAAACATGAATACATTCCAGCATATTTTCAGCGCGTTTGGAGTTACGTACGACAGACCGCAGATGATTGATGGTCAGTTAAAGCCATATATCCTTCAACCCGGCTATCTGGATGCAGTCAAGTTTATAAATAAACTGTATGCAGAGGGGGTGCTGGACCCTGATTTTGCAACGATTCCGCAAATGCAGGCTTTTGAACGTCTGTGGAACGGGAATGTCGGAGCTTTTGATTTTTCACCTGTCGGGACGTCTAACAATTGGTTGTCCCGCTATACCGAGCCGCAGCCGGAATGGGTATTTCCGATTATTGCCGGACCTGAGGGACAAGGAGGACCACTTAGGGTTATAAGGGATAACGGAATGTTCTATGCCATTACAAAGTCATCCAAAAATCCTGAAGAAGCAATGAAATTGCTTAACTTTTTAAATAGCGAGGAGGGTGACCGGTTAACTTATCTTGGCATTGAAGGTGTCCATTACAATATGGTCAATGATTCCGTAGAGTATATTGCTCCCTATGACGATGCTACTCAACATAGAAATGAAGGCGCCTTTGCTTATTATGCAATCAGTTATCGGATTGGCGGCATGGAGGATAAAATGTTGAATCAGGTAACACAAGCAGCCATTAAGCTGGGCAATGAAAAGGCAGTGGCAGATGATATGATTTACGGTCAGCCAGCTGTCGAGAAAGAACTGGGGTCTGTCCTGCGCAATTTGGAGCTGGAAATTTTCGCAACATTAGCTGTTTCCAAAGGTGATTTGGATAAGGAATATGAAGCATTTGTTAAAAAATATATGGATGCTGGCGGACAACGCTGGGTTGAGGAAGCAACGGAAATTTACCATCAGGAGCATGCCAAATAAAAAAAGCTTCTTCTGACACTTGCTAGAAATCGCAAATCTCTCAATCCTTGAGCGATCAAGGATTGAGAAGTTCAAAAACTGAGGTGTCTTATGAAAATTACAAAAATAAAAACCTACACGGTTTTTGCCTATCGAACGAACTGGATATTTGTTCAGGTTCACACGGATGAGGGAATTGTTGGGGTAGGCGAAGCAACATTGGAATATAACGAAATGGCATTATTGGGAGCAATCCAGGATTTAGAACGTTATTTGATTGGGCAAAACCCGCTGAATATTGAACATCTTTATTATACCTTGTACCGGGATAGTTATTTCCGCGGAGGCGCGGTACTTATGTCTGCAATAAGCGCTATTGAAACCTGCCTTTGGGACATTAACGGCAAGGCATTGGGCGTTCCTGTCTATCGTCTGCTCGGAGGGAAGTGCCGGGATAAAATAAAAATTTACGCAAATGGCTGGTTTGCCAATGCGAAAACGCCCGACCAATTTGCAGAAAAGGCTAAAGAAGCATATTCCCGCGGCATCAGAGCGCTGAAGTGGGACCCGTTTGGCAAAGCCCATTTGTCAATCAGTACAGCGGAAATGGACCATGCTTTAAATTGCATCGGCGCTGTTCGTGATGCAGTAGGCAGCGAGGTGGATCTGTTGATTGAAGGCCATGGCAGATTTAATATTCCTGCTGCCATGCAAATTGCTAGAGAAATAGAGCCGTTTAAACCGCTATTTTTTGAAGAGCCGCTTCCTCCTGATTATATCGAGGGGCTGGCTCAAATTAAGGAACGGTCCAATGTAGCTATTGCAGCAGGGGAACGCTTATACACCAAATATGCTTTCCGGGATTTGCTGGAGAAGCGGGCAGTTGATTTTATTCAGCCTGATGTTAGCCATGCAGGGGGAATTATGGAACTTAAAAAAATTGCGGCTATGGCAGAGGCATACCATATTCCCTTTGCGCCGCATAATCCTAGCGGACCCGTTGCAAATGCAGCCACGCTGCAGCTTGCTGCTTGCGTTCCTAATTTTTTTATACTGGAAATTATGTATAACGATATCCCGTGGAGAAAGGACTTGACGGACGAGGATCTTGTGTTCGAGGATGGCTGTATTCGTATTCCTGACAAACCAGGTATCGGAATTTCATTGAATGAGGAGGAGGCGCTCAAGTATCCGTTTCAACCGATAAAGCTGCGGCATTACAGCGGAAACCTGACTAATATCAGACCACCGGAAGCCGTGCCCTATTTTTAGTGAAGGAGGAGTGAACACGATGGACTTTAAAGATCAAGTCGTGCTGGTAACAGGCTCGACACAGCATACGGGATTAGCATTGGCAACGGCATTTCTGACTGCGGGTGCAACGGTAATCGTTAATGGGGAAGAGGAAGGAATGGTTGATCAGGTTATTCGAGAGCTAAAGAAGGAATACGGGGAGAGGGTTGCGGGGGTTAAAGCAGACTTGGCACAGCCTCAAGAGGTTGAACAATTATTCAAGCTTATCAATGATAAGTGGGGAAAATTAAATGTCCTTGTGAATAATGCTTGTATGCAGGCTGTAGGCTTTCATTTTCTTGAGTCTTCCTATTCCGAATGGAAGCAAGTCATTGATGTTAATCTGAATGGACTGTTTGCGGTGTCACAGCAAGCCGCTCGGATGATGAAAGCGCAAGGCGGTGGAGCAATCGTTAATATAGGTTCAAATGCTGCCGCGCATGCGCTGAGAAGCCGAAGCCCTTATGTAGCGAGCAAGGGTGGAGTGGACGCATTAACCAGAGCAATGGCACTGGATCTGGCGGAGTTTGGAATAAGAGCCAACAGCGTTGTGCCGGGTTATGTTCGCACCTCGCGCTGGGATGACATTTCAGCGTCTGAGGCTGAACGGCGCCGCTCCAACATTCCTTTAGGGATAGAGGTCATGTATGAGGATGTTATACATGCTGTTCTATTCTTGGCCAGTCATCTAGCGAAAAATATAACCGGTACCTCACTGGTGGTGGATGGTGGTATGGCAGCTCAGCTTGTACCGTCACATTGTGAAGCTGCAATGCCCAAATTAAAGGAGCTGGCAGAATGAGCGATATGCAGGTTGCCCTTGTTGAGCATAACGGGAAATTGATGATTTCCGCCGATGATCGTTTGTATCCCCCGCTTGCTTTCCGCTCTTTTCGGCCAGATGAACAAAATGTCACTGCCTTTTATGAGGCCGGCGTAAGGGTAATGTCGCTTTTAGTCAGTGGGTTGAATTGCTCATTAGGTGTTCCTTACTCTTCGTTTGGTGAAACATGGATTGGGGAAAACAACTATGATTTTGAGGCGCTGGATAGACAATTGGAGCTTTTTCAAACCTGTGCGCCGGAAGCAAAGCTTTTTTTAATGGTACATCTGGATACGCGTGAGTGGTGGCTGGCTGAGCATGAAGGCACGCCGAATTCATTTTCCCATTTAAGCCAGGTTGCCGGATATGATAAATGGCGCGAGGATACAGCTTTATATTTGGAAAATCTGATTGCTTATGCGGAGAAAAAATACCCGGACCTGGTGCTGGGTTACTTTCTAATGGGCGGGCGCACAACGGAATGGTTCAGCCATAGCGATTATGGTGAGTCGCATCCCCTAAAAGAAAAGGCCTATCGAAAGTATACAGGAAATGATACACGGTCTATCCCGAATGCAGAAAGCCGGAATGAAACAGAGCTTGGCATTTTTCGGCATCCGGTCAAGCAGCATGAAGCTCTGGATTACTGGAGATTTCATCATCATCTAGTAGCAGACACTGTTTTGTATTTTGCTGAAAGAGCCAAGCAAGCTATGGAAAACCGGAAGCTTGTAGGCGTGTTTTTCGGTTATTTGTTTGAATTGGCTTTTGACCGGCTGCTTCATGAAGGACATCTGGCTTACGAAAAGCTGTTTAACTCGCAGCATATTGATATTTACTGTGCCCCATCTTCCTATGCGCATCGTGGCTTCTCGGGCGTAGGCGCCTATATGAATACCATTGATTCATTGCTTAGACGCAAAAAAATGTTTTTTCTTGAGTTTGATCATATTACACATCAGTCGCCAAAACAGATTGAAGGAAAGAATATTCCTGGTTATGACAGCAAATTTCTTAGTGAAACACAGACTTTGTCCGTGATGAGAAGAGATTTCTGTATGGCTATGGCAAAAAGGACCGGTTTATGGTGGTTCGACATGTTCGGCGGATGGTTCGATTCTCCGAATATGAAGAAGCAGATTGCGAGTATGCAAGACATTGCCAACAAGCTGCTGCCAATCCCAATGGCATCCGCAGCGGAAATTGCTGTATTCGCGGATGCTGAATCCATGTATTACGCCGATGCTGGGGCAGATATCAATACCGATTTGCTGCTGCGGCAAATGGATGGATTGGGCCGTATAGGCGCTCCGTATGATTTGTTTAGCCTTTCCGAGCTTCATGACCCGGAATTTAACCGTGATAAATACAAGTTCGTTATTTTTTTGAATGCCTTTTATTTAAGTCCGCAGTCCAGGAAGCAGATTCAAGTGCTGGCAGAGAAGGGAACAGCTATTTTATGGATGTACTGTCCCGGTTTGATTACAGAAGGCGGTTTTTCTGCAGATGAAGTTACCAAAATAACAGGCTTTGAAGTTGAGTTGTCGGATTCAGCGGAACAGGTTATTGCAGTTGAACATTCCCACTATTCATTAAAGTATGGCTTCTCGCGTTCCATCTCGCCTATTTTGCACGTATCTGATCCGGAGGCTTCCATCTGGGGGACTTATGAAAAAAGCAAGATGCCTGCTTTGGCAAGCAAGCTCATTCACGGCGCACCTCATTTTTTCTCAGGCATGGCTCCTATCCCGGGCGAATTGCTGCAAAGGATGGCCGTAATGGCAGGCGTTCATCTCTATTGTGAAACAAATGATCCTCTGTATGTAAACGATAGATTAATTGGCATACAGGCTCAGAAAGGGGGGATGTACCGCTTCCATTTTCCTAAATCGGAAATGACAGGAGCAGTGGAACTTTTTGATGGAGCGGAGATCACTGCGATGAACGGAACAACGTTTGAGGTCGAGATTAAAGCCGGTGAAACCAAGCTTTTTCTGTTGAAGGATTAAACGACTCCAAGGGAGGTTTGATTGATGAGACGATTGGCGGCTATTTCTATGGGATTATTACTGTTAGTGGGCTCAATTCCCTTTATTTCTCCAACAAACATTGTCAGCGCTGAAGATTCATTGTCTAGGCCTGCGACCATCAGAGGCTTTAATACATTTGGACGCAGCGTCACTATGGAAAATGCAGCACAATTGCGGGAAGAGTATGGCGTTAATGCGGTGAGGCTGCAAATTCATCCTCGTCAATGGCGAGAAGGGAAAGCCTTGACCAATTCCGAGGCGTGGGATGCCGTGCTTGACCAAACGGAAGCGGGGCTGGAGGAGGCCGCAAGGCAGGGAATGGTGGCGATTATTGACATGCATTCTCTTCCCATGGACATTTCCGATAAATCTTCGGCTTTTTGGGGTGATGAAGACAATCTGGATGTGTGGATGGAGTCATGGGAGGAAGTTGTCCAGCGTTTGGAGCCATATCGAGATTATATCTGGGGTTATGATATTTTAAATGAGCCGCATAATATCGACGAGCTTCCTGTAAGCTCTCCCAATTGGCAAGCCTGGACACAACAGGTTGTGGATGCCATCCGACAGTTGGATTCCACCACTCCGGTCATTATCGAGCCTGATCCCGGCGCTCTGCCGAGAGTCTTCAAAGAAAATGTATGGATTGATGCCGGACCAGGGTATCCCGTGAAGTATCAAGGCGATTTTCCGCTAATAGATGATGAGCATGTTATTTATAGTGTCCATTTTTATGAGCCTCATGTGTATACGCATCAAGGAATTGGCTATCATAACGGCCAGCCTGAGACAGAGGTTTGGCCGGATCAGCTTGTTTATCCGGGAATAATTAATGGGGTATATTGGGATAAAGAGAAACTAAGAGAGGTAATGCAGCCTATTGTTGATATTCAAAATAAATATAACGTACCCATCTATGTTGGTGAATTTAGCGCTGTAAGATGGGCTCCAGGCTCTGCACAATACATTCGCGATGCCATCGAATTATTCGAAGAGTTTGGCTGGAGCTGGACGTTTCATGCGTATGGCGATTGGAATGGGTGGAGTGTCGATTATAATGACCAAATGACAAGCGATGCCAATAAAGAAGCAGCACGTGCCATCGAACCGACAGATCGTGAATTGATTCTAAAAGCATTTTTCTCAAAAAATGCAAATCAATTTGTTGCTCCGCTAGATTCGCCGCGTTCTCCTGTAAATTTAATTAAAAACGGAGATTTTACGCTTGACGGCAACGAAGATGGATTAGGAAACAATTGGATCGCGGGTGCTAATGCTGAGACATCCATAGTAGAGCTTAATGACAATCCCGTGCAAAAAATAACAACGGGATCTGACAAGATAGGCATCAGTCAAGAATGGATGAATGCTACAGATCAAAATGTATACCGATTAAAGGCAAACATTCGTGTGGATCAAGGAACTGCCCGCTTCTGGCTTTATACGGTCAACAGCTCCTATAGCCCAACAACCCCGAATCACAGAGTTGTCGCCGATCTTGGACCAACAAATGGAGAGTTTGAACAAGTGGATCTGGATTTTATTGCCCCTGAGCAAACCGCGAAGCTTAGCGTTCGCTTCTGGAGCACCACTGCGAACTCTTCCTTTTATGTGGATGATGTGGAACTTATCGATTTGGGAAAAGCCAATCCGGAAAATCCTCCACAAACGGTTGCGACGATTACGGGTGAGCAAATAAGTCAGGGAACCTATTATGCACCGGTTAATGTACAGTTTGCGGCAGAGGCATTTGGCGGAGCATCGATGGATCACATTGCTTTCCGCATTGCAGGAGAAAATAGCGGCTGGGCAACGGTGCCGGGGGATGAACTTTTATTGGAAGAGCCGGGACAATATGTTGTTGGCTTCTATAGTGTAGATTCGGCAGGAATACGAGAACCGGCTCAATCCATACTGCTGAACGTTATTCAGTCTGAGGATGAGGAGACATGCGAAGGGGAGAACTGATAAGGCACAGTGGATTTTAAATGAAAAAGAATACTACAACAAGATTTACGGATTGCGGATGAGCCAACCTCTCTGAAGCATATTCCGGCATTGAATATTAATCCGGAAGACTACCAGATCAGCCCCAATGTAAATGTAGAAAATAAGTCAAAGTAAGAGAAGTTAAACCGGTCAAAGGCCTTGTGAAGTCAAGGTTTTTGACCGGTTTTTTCGTTTTTCAAGCGCAGCAAAACTTCTCGAAGAGACAACAAAACGCAGCCGTTTATTACTTAGATCGTCAACTTCGATCTAAATAGGTTTTTTTGATTTTCTGAAAAATTGTGCATGAAAAGAAAAGAAAGGGACAAGTTAAAATTGAGCTTTATTAAGAAAGGATGGACTAGCGTGTGGTCTGTTATAATATCGCACCTCCCTAATTGGAAAGTTTGTGCGCAGGCGATCCTAAGCCTGGTAATTGCGATTGGTTTTTATTATCTGAATAAATATATGCGGTCATTAGTTGAGAAGAAAAATGCATCTGCGCAGAAAGCAAGGAAGGGCCAGCATCTTGCCGCCCATACGAATTTATCTGACCATTATAAAGATAATTTGCAGGCAATCAAACAAGCTATTAGCAGCAACAGTGATGTCCATTTTCGAGAATTTCAAATAGCAGAGCTTCATGCTCGGGCTACGCTCATTTTTGTAGATGGGATGCAGAATGAGGAGCTGATCAGTAAGTATGTAATGAAAATTTTAATGGCTGATGTTAAGCAGGCTGCCTCAGACAGAAGTCATTTATTTGATCCATTGGAGTTGGCTTCTTATCTTCAAGATGAAGTACTTCCTGTTTGCGAGGTCTATGAAGCTGCAGAGCTTCATGGATTAAATCAATCCATTTTGATGGGTTTTACGGCCTTGCTTGTTGAAGGTATGCCTCACGCCCTGCTTATTGGCTCGTTAGGCATGACGACCAGGGCAATCAATGAACCAAGCTCTGAAGCTTTGCTTCGAGGTCCTCGTATCGGATTTACCGAGGTACTAAGTGAGAATACATCGATGCTGCGAAGACAAGGTTACAGTGAAGAGCTGGAAATAAATATGTATGAGGTAGGAACTCGAATTAAAAGGAAACTGGTTATTGCTTATATGAAGGATATTGTTAATCCAGACCTGCTTCAGGAAGTAAGAGATCGAATTGGAAAAATCAATATGGATTTCATCGCTGAATCTGGTTATGTTGAACAGCTCATTGAGGATGATTACCTAAGCCCGTTTCAGCAATCTCAAAATACAGAGCGTCCGGATCGGGTCATTAGTGGATTATTAGAAGGAAGGATAGCCATTCTATTGGACGGGACTCCTTTTGCTCTAATTGTGCCAGTAACGTTTAGCATGCTGCTGCAATCGCCTGAGGATTATTATGATCGCTGGCTGCCAGGAACTCTTTTGCGTATGCTGCGATTTTTCGCTGCGTTCTTGGCACTTATGGCACCAGCTTTATATATTTCGTTTATTTCCTTTCATCCGGGCTTAATACCGACAGAGCTTGCAGTTACGATAATTGAAACCAGGCAGGGTGTCCCTTTTCCTTCATTAATAGAAGTGATGATCCTAGAAATATCAATTGAAATATTACGTGAGGCGGGTATTCGGTTGCCCAAACCTATTGGACCGGCAATGGGCATTGTTGGCGGTTTAATCATTGGCGAGGCCGCTGTGCAGGCAGGAATTGTCAGTCCCTTTTTGGTAATCGTAGTAGCCGTGACAGCTATATCTTCTTTCTCGATACCCGTATATAGCGCGGGCATTACCTTGCGTATTTTACGTTTCGGAGGCATGTTATGTGCAGCTGTGCTGGGGATGTTTGGAACCATTTTGTTTATTTTGATCATTTGCGGTCATTTAAGCAAGCTGAAAAGCTTTGGAGTTCCTTATGTGACACCGATCTCACCGTTTCGCCTTAATGACTGGAAGGATTTATTTCTGCGAGCCCCACTACCCTTTATGAATAAACGACCAGACATGATGAAGACGCAAGACAAGAAGCGAAGATAGTGATGGCTTAGAGAGGAGGGGCAAACGTGTTTATTCGCAACGATGATAAAATCACCACAACACAAACCTCGATCTTTATAACAGATACAGTACTGGGGGCCGGTATCTTGACCTTGCCCCGAGGTGTAATCGAAGCTGCAAAAACACCGGATGTCTGGCTATCTGTGCTATTAGGTGGTTTTATCGTCATTATGGTAACGATGGTTATGGTGAAATTAAGCCAGCAATTTCCTAATCATACGGTGTATCAATACTCTAAACGAATTGTCGGCACTATACCTGGCGGAATTTTAGGTGTTTGCTTGATTGGTTATTACATCATTATTGCCGGTTTCGAGGTAAGGATATTTGCAGAGATCACCATGTACTATTTGCTGGAAGGAACCCCCATTTGGGCAATTATCATTCCCTTTATTTGGGTAGGCACCTACATTTGTTTTGGAGGGATTAATGCCATCGCACGGGTTTTTCAAATTATTTTTCCAATCAGTATTTTCATACTGGTGCTTTCGTATTTCCTGAGTATTCGATTATTTGATATCGACAATTTACGTCCTGTTTTGGGTGAAGGTGTCCTCCCCGTATTTAAGGGGTTGAAATCTACGGTACTTATATTTACAGGATGTGAAGTGATCATGACTCTCGTTGCACATATGCAGCATCCAGAGCGGGCAGTCAGAGCGACATTTGCAGGTATCGGCATTCCTTTTGTGCTCTATCTGATGACTGTAATCGTCGTTGTAGGAGGAATGTCTGTAGATTCGGTGATGAATAGCACCTGGCCTACCATCGACCTTCTTCGCAGCTTTGAAATTACAGGATTAATTTTTGAGCGTTTTGAGTTTCCATTTCTAGTCATTTGGATGATGCAGTTGTTTTGCAATTTCACCAGTTTTTACTTCAATGCTTCGTTAGGCATTTCACAGGTTTTTCGTTTAAAGATTCACCCGGTGATCTTTGGATTAATCCCCGTTATTTTTATCACTACGATGCTTCCGGAGCGAATAAATGATGTTTTTAAGCTAGGTGATACGATAGGCAAGATGGGGATCTTTTTATTTTTTCTCGTGCCTGTCCTGCTTACTGTCATATTGCTCTTTAGAAAGAAGGTTTTGAATCATCATGTATAGATGTAAAAACTTGCTTACTTTACTTCTTTTATCGTCACTTGTTGTCACTCAAGGCTGCTGGAGCAGTAAAGAAATTGAGGATTTAAGTGTTTATGCAGGTCTGGCTCTAGATGTAGGTGAACGGCCTGAAGTTGAACGCAATCTGGAAAGAGAAGGCGCAACGTACTATAAAAAAAATCTATTGACAGCTACGATACAAATTGTTCCGATAAAATCGTTCGAAAGGCAAGAAAAGTCAAGCGAGAAGCAGCTGCTGAAGTATTCAAATTTGCGCCTGACAGGGGATTCTGTATTTGAAATTATGCGTCAATACTCAACAAGAAGAGAGCGTCCAGTCATTGGGCATCATCTTAAAGTCATTGTAGTATCTACAAAATTGGCACAACAGAATCAGATGGATCAATTAATGGACTTCGTGCTGCGTGATAACGATATACGTCCAAGCTGCCGGGTATTTTTGAGCAAGGGGAAGGCTTATGATACCTTTATCAGTAATCAGCCGGAAGAGGTCCCTGCTTTTCGGATAAACTCGATGACACAAAATAGATACAGAACCAATAAGGTAATGAAAGATGTTAATCTAACTCAGCTGGATGGATTGCTTCACTCACAACAAAGCTTTTTATTGCAAAATATCGTCTCTACAAAGGGGGAAATAGAATTTTCAGGTGCTGGAATTATTAAGGGGGAAACAAGCAAGTGGATTGGCGATTTGAATCAAGAAAATGTGGAAAGCCTATCCTGGATTCAAGGGACAGGTCAAGGAGGCGTAATTAAAAGCTATGATTGGAGAAATAAAAACATTACCTATGAGATTAAATCTATGCACAGTAAAACGACTGCCAAATTACAAGGTGACGCGATTTCGTTTCACGTTGCGATTGAATCAAACGGGAGATTAATTGAAAATTGGGATACGAAAGAAAACCCATCCGAGCTAGCTTATTTAGAGGGAGCAGAGAAGGTTTTTGAAGAAAGATTAACAACAATGCTTGATCATCTTATGCGGAAAATGCAGTCGAAATACAAAGTGGATGTAGCTGGTTTTGGGAAAGTGCTCTCTATTAAATATCCGAAGAAATGGAAAAGTGTTAAAGATAATTGGGATGAAGTGTTTAGTCAGGTCCCCGTAACCTTTGAGGTCAAATTGACGATTACTGATTTTGGTTCTTCGACAGAATAAACGCGTTCAAAGGGAATGTGGTCGCTGAGCGTATTTACGAACTTGACCATTCCTAAATCAAAAATGAATTAGGGGCAGCCCCAACGTACAAGCAAGCTTGGAATGGTTAGAATATGATGCTGCTGTCTTAGTGCCTATAGCAGTTGCTAATTTGTGCATATGAACAGGATGTATGGACATAATATTTTTAGCTAACTCCTGAATCCGTGAAGCCCATTTTTGAAAAATGAGATTACGGGAGATCTAACGAGGGAGTACAAGAAAATTATGAGAAATCAGCACTTCTAATTTTTCACCCATTGGGTGAAAAGTCAAAAAGTTAGGAAACTGCATTTTCTCTCACATATACTTCGTTTTTCTCTTAAATCCGCATTCGTTTTTCACTGTCACGGATTCAGGTAACTGCTAACTGCGAAAAAGAATATTGTCAGGCGCAACAATCTATCTAGAAAAGAGGGGAGGCGCTAAGTTAATGTCGAATAAAAAAAGTTACTATGCATTTGAGGATCCGTTTGGGACCACGATTGAATTTCAAGCCACTAGTTTACAACAGGCCATGGTGATCAAAAAGAACAAGGCTCAGGAATTGGGAATTCCTAAAGAGGCTTTTGAGCTCATAAGCATAAGTAAAAAACCAAGCCAGAGCGCATAGCCTGGCTTTCTATGAAGATACGCTCATTTTTTGTTGGTTATTTATTTTCGTTAGAGGGAGATTACAGAAAAAGGAAGAAAGGTTCTGTTTCCCAAAAGTATTTTGGAGCAGTACCTTTTTTATCTGTAAAATGAAAAGCATCGCTGCGAAAGGACTAAAGCCCCTTATTCAGAAAACGATGTTGAAAAATTGCGCCTTCGATTGATCTGGATGCTTTTCATCTTAAATTTAATTTTTTGAAACCTGACTTTTTATGAAGGAATGTGGCTTGAATGATTCATGATTTAGAAACGAATCGTCGGATTGGAGAATGGATGTAATGGATAAGAAAAAATGGGATTTGGCAGCATTAGCTACAATACCACTGATGATGACGCTGGCTAATTCAATGCTGTTGCCTGTGTTACCTCTTATGCAGAAAACGCTAGGTATCTCTGCTATACAGACAAGCCTTATCATTACGGTATATGCAGGTATTTCCATTCTCTGTATCCCTATTGCAGGTTATCTTTCCGATCGGTACGGCAGAAAAAAAATCATTTTGTTAGGACTAACTATTACGGCTATTGGAGGTGCAATTTCCGGTTTTGGAGCATGGTTGCTAAGCAGTCATATCTATCTGACAATATTGGCTGGACGATTGATTCAAGGTATCGGAGCGGCTGGAGCATTTCCGATTGTGCTTCCTCTCGTCGGGGACATGTACAAAAGAGAAGATCAGGTTAGCAGCTCACTTGGAATCGTTGAGACATCGAATACATTTGGTAAAGTACTTAGTCCTGTACTCGGTTCAGCACTTTCTGTAGTTGTCTGGTTCCTCCCACTTGCCGTTATTCCGATACTTTCGTTTATCTCGATTGTTGCAGTCGCTATTTTTGTTAAAGCACCAAAACAGAAGAAGAATAATCGCGACCTTCAGTCTTTTCTTGGTACGCTTAAAAATATTTTTTTCAAAAACGGCCTCTGGCTTTATGCAATCTTTTTCATAGGTTGTATGGTTATGTTTATTATGTTTGGATTTTTGTACTTTTTGTCTAATACGCTAGAGGATCAATATCACATCAAAAATATTTATAAAGGACTTGTACTTGCTATACCTTTATTTGCAGTATGTGTTTCAACTTTTATTACCGGCAAATTAATTGGTAAGAACAAGCATTTCATGAAGTGGATTACAATCATAGGATTATTGGTATTGGCTGTAGGGATGTTCGTATGCGGGCTTAAAAATAATGATTCACTTATATTATTTCTTTTTTTACTATTTATTGGAGGAATAGGCATTGGATTGACGCTTCCTAGTCTAGATGCATTGATAACAGAAGGTATTGAGAAGGAAGAAAGGGGAACCATTACTGCCCTCTACAGTAGCGCCAGATTTATTGGAGTAGCGGGAGGACCTTTAATTGTGTCAACATTAATGAAACATGATCATTGGCTTTTCTATATGTTTGCCGCTGTTGGATTGGGTTGCTGTCTGTTGACGTTAGCTGCAATAAAGCCGAACGCTAGTCAATAAAAAAACCGCTTAGACATTTAATGTATCCACCAAATGTATACATACGGGGGTCTCAAAAAGCATAAGTATTGGTTTTAGAGTACTTTCTTTTTGAGGGGAGAATAACGTGATGGATGTACAAATGTGGTTTGAGCATAAATTCTGGTTGCAAATACTAGGTGATCATTCAAGATTTATCTATCATGCCTTATCGACAACACAAACAAAAGAAGTTCAGCTTGCTCGGCAGTTTATTGAAGAATATGACAGGTTACTTTACACTGCGCGGAAAGAGGAAAATGCTGATTTATCGCAAGTCAATCGGCAAGCGCACGAACTGACGATTAATCTTCGTTTATATAAATTAGAATTGTTGGACAAATTGCTTTTAGGTCAAATAAATATTAGCCTTACACCAACCTTTCTTAATCATATGCTTAATGAATTAGAGGAATATTTAAGAATTCTACAGGCAGTTGTTGGAGGCAACCCAGTGCCGAGGTATCCATCGCTGCATCATGACTTGCTGTGGCTTCCTGATGCAGCAGGACACGCTGCTTCAATTGGTATGGATTTGGATATTGTTGAAAAGAGATTAATAAAAAAAGCATGCAATTTGAAAAGGATATTTTCGAACGATGCGAGAACACTATCCAGCACTAACTAAGTTCTATAAAGATGTGGACATGGAAATGAAAATATTCATGGCATTTTTACAGGAAGTTGAGGAGCAAGATATTAGTGCGGAGTTATTGAGTAGATTAAATCCACTTGTACCGGATCATATGTATAGGGAAGAATGTTACTATTTACTAAAACTATCCCAAAATGAATCAGTTCCGCCACCTGGCTGTGACCCTGCGAAGCCGAGAGTAGAATAATTTAAACATCAGAAACTTCGTAAGCTCAGGTTATGAGTAATAGCCTGAATTTCATTCGCATATAAAAAGGTTCGTTAAACCGCTTTGTGAGCAATTCAACGAACCTATTAATTGAAGGGTTGGTGCGGTCGAGAGGACTCGAACCTCCACGGCTGTTACACCACTAGAACCTGAATCTAGCGCGTCTGCCAATTCCGCCACGACCGCAAATGCAAAATTTACATTTTTAATTTAGCATGTTGTCATGGGGGAAGTCAAGTTTGCTTAAAAAGTTGAAATTTTCAGATTAATGCACTGCGTAATCACTGGCGTGTATCCCATTACTTTGGGCTCTCATATATGTTAAACCAAATACCATGACCGTCTACGCTGCTAATGGAGTAGGTTATTCCTTCTTCTTCAACCCAATTATCCATGTTGTAGTAATCAAAATTGGAGTCCTCATATAAAAGAGAAATTAATATGTCCTCAACATTCGTATTAATTTTCGAGAGCGGATTAGCGGCTGCTACAGCAATGTGGATAGTATTTAGAAAATAATCTAACGTTTCAGGTGTTGCATCGATAGGGATATGGATAGTTAATCTTCCGATACTACCGTCTACTGGATTAATTATTCCGTCCAGCTTATGAGTATCCGAGAAATAATAATTATAAAATAAACTTCCAGCGCTGCCCTCTTTAACGGTTATTTCACCTAATTGAATCGAAGGATACATCAGCAAAGCGGCCTCATTAAATGTCGCTTGCAAATCATCCAAGTCATCCCAAATTTTGAAGGTGCCTGTTTCTCCCTCCATTTCCGCTACTTGTTCGGGCCGTTCTTCTTCTGCCTCATTGTCCCAATACTCTTCTACAGACAATGGGGAGTAAGTTTCATCTTCGAAAGCTGAAGCTTCCTCTTCAAATGCTGGAGTTGCTTCTATACTTACTTCTGTATTCGCGGCCTGCTCGGTCGGAAAAGTCCTCATTGGCGCGAAGTAGCCTAGCAACGTTTTGTTTATTAAATAGCCAAGTAAAATGGAGCCAATCAATAATATGATGATCGTCCAAATAATATAAAATGATTTATGCAAATGATCACGCTGCCTTTATGTAGAATGAGGTAGAAAAAAGCTTTATTTTTAGTCATAGAGGGCAAGCAGCTGCTCCCAAATACGAAATTCCTCGCCACAGGCAGGGCAATTCATATGTCCAGCCAGATAGGGCAGCTGTGCCTTAAGCTGCTCATCCTCCAAACACTCAGCTCGACTATGCACATAACGAAGGCTGGATTCCTCTGAGCTGGCAGGATCAGCAGGTATAATGGGCGCAGGAGCATCCTTGCCGTTAAATACGGGATCCGCCTTGTACGCGACAAGCTTCTCCCCGCTTTCATCCGGCCAAATGAACGTTTCGTTATCGCAAGCAGGGCATGCAGCCACATATTCATCACCCTCGCTGTGGGTTTGCAGCATGCCCGCAGCCGCTCGTTCCCCGTGAAAAGCAGCATCGGCGATTGCGATATAACGTTTCTCGGAATCATCTTTATGGGGCTGGGCGTAGGCGGCGACCTGCTCGGACATTTCACCAAGCCTTTTAATCGCATCATAATAAGAAAGATAAATATCAGCCCGTACATTTGTATCAATATCAGGTACTAATTCCTCAAATACTGCTGGCATTTCCGATGTTAAATCACAAGTATTATTTGCTTCAAATAAACCGCAGGTGATGTAAATATCCAGCTTCACTTCTGGATCGTTAGAGAGACGGGCGATTTCCGCCAAATAAGGGACCGCAGCGTAGGTACACGGGTAAATCGTATTTTGATGATAAAGCTGTTCCCAGTAAAGCTCATCTTTGACCTCTGAGTCATAATTTTGCGTTAACTGCTGCAGCATTTCCGGTACGGAATCGGCGAAGCCATAAGGACCTTCCAGTTTCGACCAAATAGAGCTATTTAAATCGAGCATAACGAATCTCCTCCTCATAAATGAATAGCCAGCGTCCTTCCTAGCTATTTTACTATGGAATTGGTCATTTTGGCGATATGTGACAAAGGATGCAGAAAAACGGCGAATTAATTTCCAGCATTCAGCATATTTTGCCGCAAGTTCACAAACAATGAAAGGGAATGAGTGATGACGCATTGATAGCGAATGAGGAGTGTTGAAGAATGAACGCCAAGAGAAGCTATTTATGGAAAAAAAGGACGGTTAGGCTGCTTGGACTAATCCTCCTAGTTTTATCCATGAGCAATGGAACGGGAACCGCTTCTGTATTTGCAGCCCAGCAGCATTCGCTTTCTTCCGAGCAGCGGCAATGGATTTCGGAATCGCACCCGCCTGGGCAAGGGGCATCAAATGCAGCAGAATCTCAGGCGCAGGAGCAGCGCCATCTTGCCATCGTCATTGACGATTTCGGCAATGATATGGCTGGCACGGAGGAAATGCTGAAGCTGCCGATCAAGTTTACAGCGGCGGTTATGCCGTTTATGCCATCTACACGCAAAGATGCGGAGGAGGCACATCGGCTCGGGCATGATGTCATCGTGCATATGCCAATGGAGCCCAATAAGGGCTTGCGAAAATGGCTCGGTCCCGGCGCCATTACGGCAGACCTAAGCGATGCCGAAATCCGCAAGCGGATTAATGCAGCCATTGACAATGTGCCTCATGCGATTGGCATGAATAATCATATGGGGTCCAAGGTGACTGCGGATGAACGGATTATGCGGATCGTGCTTGACGTTTGCAAGCAGCGCGGGTTGTTTTTCCTCGACAGCCGGACGACCTATAAAACCGTTGTGCCGAAGGTATCCAAGGAGCTTGGCGTACCGCTGCTGTCCAACGATGTTTTTCTCGATGATGTGTATACATTGCAGCATATTGGCAAGCAAATGAACGAAGTGCAGAAGCATCTCGCTACGCATGTTACATGCGTCGTAATCGGTCATGTGGGGCCTCCGGGAAAAAAAACAGCGGCTGTTCTAAGGCAGTCGATAGCTGATATGAACGCCGCCGTTTCCTTCGTCAAGCTGTCGGATATGGTCCTGCAATCATTTGGTGATCAGCTTGTACTGCCGAATCCCTGAAGCGATCGCTGATGCTATCTGCAGCTGCCCGCGGGGGTCGGTTAGCATCGTTCGATCATCAACATTGCTGACGAAGCCCATCTCGACAATAACGGCTGGCTGATATACGCGTCTGAGCAAATAAAACGGCTTGCCCTCCCTTGGGAGAAAGCGTGTGCGCTGCTGGCGATTAAGCGTGTCCTGAATGCAGAAAGCAAGCAGGGCGCTTTCCCCGCTGCTCTGATGCAGCACCAGCGGTCCGCGCTCCGAGCGGTCGGGTGTCCAATTAACATGGAGGCTGACAAGCAGCTGCGTAGGTATCTCCTCGGTGAGCTGCCTTCTTTGGGACAGATCGCGCCGATGCCGGGAGCCGCTAATATGCCAGCGATTATCGTCGCTAAGCGCATAATCGTCCGTGCGGTTCAGCACGGCGGTAATGCCTTGGCTGTTTAGGAGCAAGTAAAGCTTTTTCGCTACAGCAAGATTAATGTCCTTTTCCATTACGCCTCCTGCCGTTGCCCCGCCATCAATGCCGCCATGTCCTGCATCAATGAGTACGACAGAAGAAGGCATCGTCCAGTGTCCAGCATGGGATTCGGAAAGCTGAGAGGGTGAGGCGGAATCGTCTTCTGGAGCGTTGCTATTTCCTGTTGCCGTTGCTGTGGAATGGGCAGGAAGGCAGAAAAGCAGCGTAATCATCAAACATCGAATGTAAGCAAGCACATGCCATCCTCCTTTTGAAAGGCTTTTGTCCTAGCTATAGCGTGGCTTAAAGGAGGAAATCTCATGCATGTTTATGATTGGAGATGGCAGGGCAAACTGATATCATCAACGACTCAAGCAAAAAGGGGAGCGGCAGAAATGGCTAGCGGGGATGATTTAATTAAATATGTAACCGTTCAGGTTGTACAATATATGGAGAAGCCGAAAGATGAACGCAAGCAAATGAAAGCGTCAGCGAAGGCGATAAGGGAGCCATGGCTGACGCGTTGGTTTGGCTGGGGGCCTGTCAGTCTTATAATGTGGTGGCGGGGAAAAAGCGAGCGTCAGCGATAAAAATCACCTAGCTCTGCAAGCAGCGAAAGTGGCACATAACGCTGGCTTTCGCCAAGCTCATCCGTTTCAAGGGCGACGTAGACAGCGCCGTTATCCCAGCTGTGATAGCCAGTTGCCGACCACACATAAAGCATTTCGCCATTAAACCTTGCCGCTGTATAGGTAAGGTGTTTCTTTTTGTCCAAAATGTGCAGCACCTTTATGAAGGCTTTAGATTCTGCCTTACTTACAGGCGCATCTGTCAGCCATTGCAGCTTCTCGTAAGGGCTGAATGAAGGATTGGAAACCGCTTTAGTAATACCCGCGGTGGAGGTCATAGGCGGCGTTTCGTCTTGAATAAGCTTAAGCTCTTGGCTTGCCTCGGCGTTCCAGAGAGACGCAGTCAGCGGCACCGCTTCACCGCTCATGGCATCGGTGTATGCGGTAGCCTTGCCGGAAATTTTCCAGACGGACAGCAGTGGATGAATATATAGCGGCGTACTCGTGGTGGTAGATGGAATAAGTTCAAGCCGCTGAAGCGATTGCTGCAGCGTCGTTAAGTTATATAGATAGTCGCCAAGCCCATATTCACCTAAAATAAACCCGCCGCTCTGCGTTGCATGGACAACGAGGTAGCCGACGGTTTTTTTGTGCTGGATAACGCTGGCCATCCAGCTGTGTGTGCCAGGGCCGAGTGCGGAAATATCGAGCGTTGCGCCTTGCCAGCTCTTGAAAGCAGGCTGCGCGGAGAGCTGCGCTGTCCATGCTTCAACATGGGCGAGGAGGGCAGTATCAACAGCATTTTCGGTTTCCGGCATGGCGGCAGCTTGCGGGAGCTGAAGGCTGCTTGTCCATAATAAAGCGCTTAATAATAATGCGCCGATCATTAGCTTGCGAATATGGCTCAGCAATAAATTCACCCTTTTCTTCATGAGGCAGATCGCTAAAGTAGCGAATGCTGCCTATTATTAACTCGCAGCTTCATTATAAAAGGCGGAGCGGGAGAAGGCTGTTGGAATGTGTCAGGCATTCGGCAGCCTGTCCCGTTCTTTTTTTGCCGCAATGGTGCGGATCGGGTCTGATCTTCGTTTATTCAATACCTTCCAGGTGGAAAATACCGCAGTTAATGGCGGAAGCCGTCACGCGGGGCTCATATTGCCAGCGGATTTCCGATTGGCGCTGTTCATATTGCTCCCGTACGCTTTGTTTGAGCTCGTCATCAGCCGCATGCTCGATTAACGGCTCATAATACAGCCGAATGCGTTCCAGCTCCTCTTCTAGCCGCTCGGTCGCGGCACCTGCCCATTCATAATCGTAGCTTTTCAGCTTGCGTTCCAGCGCCTGCTCCATAATGGACAGTGCCTTGTTAAAGGAAAGGCCATTTTTCGCCAGATGAATGTTTGCGGGCAGGCGTGGCGTGAGCTTCAAGCGCTGAAGCCGATCATGGAACTGCTCGGTGCAATACCCCGTTGCCAGCGAAATGCCATAGCTGTGTATTTCCTCGCGCTTGCGGTCGCAGGCGAACTCCACGCGCATATTGATGCCAAGCCAGGCGGTGTAAGGGGTAGAGCTGTAGGGCGAGGCGGCACCGCGTTCCGGTTCTTGAAAAAGAAAGACGTAGCTGCCCTTCGATTTTGCCGCACCAAACAGCTGATCCAGCTTGCGCGAGCCGAAATACATTTCCTCGCGCGGAATGCGCAGCCCCGTCTGATTGATATTGCCGTGCACGAAGCCGAGCGAGCGGCCAAGCGCTGCATCAGCTGCTGCCGCTTGGCCCGTGTCGGCTGCCGCTGTGCTGGCACTGCTATCAGCACTTTCGGCAGGGCCGGCCGCCGCAGAACCAGAACCCGCTGGCACCGTCGAGGTTGATGCTAAACCTGCCGTATCACCGTGGACGGTTGGACTTGCAATTGTATTTGCGGGGCCTATGCCCGCATCAGGCCTCACGCTGCTTGCTGCACCGGGAAACGCTGCTGCACCTGCGCTTCCTATAGAGCCCGCTGCGGTGCCCGCCGCCCCGAATGCGCCGCCCGGCAAGCGCTGCTGCGCGGGCAGTGTCCCGGCTTGAGCGGCGTCATATTTTTCGCGGTCGGTTACGAGCAGGTAGGTCATCGTCTCGGGAGCGGCATTCGTACGGTCAACGAAGCTCCAGTAGTAGGGGCGGTTCGTCAGCTCCCGATCCGCATCAGGAGACAGTTTTACGGTGAAATGGCAGGGCGATTTCTCCAAAACCTGGCACTGCGTCGCCTCCAAATATCGCTGTACAAACTTGTGTACCTGCTTCTCATTCATGTCTAATCTCCACCGTCTGCCCAAGGGCCGTCATTTGTGACACTATTTGCGTTCCTGCCTGCAGCTCAGGGCCTTGTTGCACCTCATCGCGAATTTGCGTAATCGAGGAGGCGAGATCGCTAATTTTCTCGCGCAGCTCCGTATCGCTGCCGCCTGATTCGAGCAGCATGCGGGCAAGCTGCTGCTCCAGCGAGCCATCCTTTTTCTCAAAACGCTCCAAAATATGATCCAGCTCGCCAATCACAAGCTCAAACATATTAATTTTTTCATGCAGCAAATGCACAATATGCTCTTCTATCGTCCCGAGGGTGCATAGGTTGTAAATCTTGACATCCTCGGTTTGTCCGAGCCGGTGGACGCGGCCAATTCGCTGCTCTACGCGCATCGGGTTCCACGGCAGATCGAAGTTGATCATATGGTGGCAAAACTGCAAATTGATGCCTTCGCCGCCCGCCTCTGTTGCAATCAATACTTGGGCCCGGCCGCGGAACAGGTCCATCATCCAATCCTTTTTGCCGCGGTTCATCCCGCCCCTGTAAGGGACGGCAATCATGTCGTGAGAACGGAAATATTGCAGCAAATACTCCTGCGTAGCCCGATACTCGGTGAAAATAATAACTTTATCGTTCATTTCCTTCACGAGCTCAAGCGCCTTCTCCGCCTTCGTATTGGCTTCAATTTTTTTAATAAACTCGACGAGCTCCCATATTTTTGCGCGGACGGGTGAATCCTCAGCCGTCTTTTTGAACATATTGACGAGAGTCAGGAAGACAGCATCGCGGCTGCTGCAAACTTCGCGCTGGAGCGTGACCAAGGGCAGCATGCTGCTCAGGTCGGGGCCGCTCTCATCGTAGCGTTCATGCACGAAGGCAGTCACGGCGTCGTAAAGCGCCTGCTCGTCAGCTGACAGCTGCAGCGGAATATTTTTCACAAAACGTTTCGTAAAAGAAATGCCGCCGTCGCCGCGGCGATTGCGGATCATAATGCTGGACAGCGCCGTTTGCAGCTGCTCCTCGTTTTTCGGAAGACGCTTGTCCACGACGAAGTTTGCGGCGAACTCGCTTTGGCGTCCGAGCTGGCCAGGCTTGAGCAGAGTGATCAAATTGTACAGCTCGTCCAAATTGTTTTGCACCGGCGTTGCGGTGAGCAGCAGACAATATTTTTTGCGCAGCTCGGTGACGAACTGGTAGTTGGTCGTTTTTTTGTTTTTGAGCTTATGCGCCTCGTCGATGATGACCATATCGTAGTCGGTACCGAGAATGACGTCGCGATGCGGATCGCGTTTAGCCGTATCCATCGAAGCGACGACGACGTCATAATGCCATGTGTGGGCTTTTTTCTGAGCGACGGCGGAAATGCCGAATTTTTGATTCAGCTCGCGCACCCATTGCAGCACAAGCGAGGCTGGCACCAGAATGAGCGTACGGCGCACGAGCCCGCGAACGATGTATTCCTTTAGCACGAGCCCAGCTTCAATCGTTTTGCCGAGTCCCACCTCATCAGCGAGAATGGCGCGTCCGCCCATTTCATGCAGCACCTTGCGCGCGGTCGAGATTTGATGGGGCATCGGTTCGAGCATCGGCAGACTGCGCAAGCATTGCAGCTGCTCGAAGCTTTCAATTCTTTTTGCTTGCTCCGCCTCCATCGATAGCTGATATAATGTCCAGTCGTCCCATGGCCCGTTTTTGGCGATACGGTTTTGCAGCTCGTCAAAGGTGGAACGGTCATATTGCAAATCTACGAGCGGATGAAGCTTGCGGGTGACGAGAGCAGCATCTGGAGCGGCGGAAGATCCGTGTAGCGGTTGTTTATTATCTAAAGACAAGGGAGCAGCTCCTTTCATCGTTAAAGCCAATCATTCATCGTCCAATCGAACAAAATGAGTAGGTTGCAATCTTTGTTTCTAGTATGGCCCTTTCATCGCCTATTCATAAGAAAGGGCCAAAAAAAGCGTGAGGACAAGCAAAGGAAAGCGCAGGCTTTGGCCAACGAGAAAATTGGGCGTTTTTGGCTGGAAATGAAGGAGAAACACAATATGTAGTATGTTATAATGATATTTAGACACAATATATCGGATTTGTGGGACGCCGTGTTAGCGGGCAAATAGGTGGGTTTTTGCAAATGTGAGGAGAGGCGGCGTTACTTATGGAGAAGAAACAAACCTTAAAGGAAAATAGGATAGGCAGCGGCAGGCTGGAGGGGCTCAGCGAGAAAATTTTTCTCGATCGTTATGCCTGGAAAAATGCTGATTCCAGCAGCGCTAAGCCCGGAGACATCGTGCTGGTGCTGACAAAAGATGATCCGAAGTTTCCGACGAAGGAAGTCGGAGAGATCGTTGCCCGTGAGGGGGAGCAGGTGGAGGTGAAGCTCCGAAACGGTGAGCGTATAACGGTTGCAGTTGAGAAGCTGACGCTGACCATTGAGCAGACCCCGGACGAAATGTGGGATCGTCTGGCGAAGGCGGTGGCCGGAGTCGAGGGCAGCGAGCAGAAGCGGGGGGAATGGACGGAGCGTTTTCGCTATATTTTGGACGACTGGAAGCTCGTGCCGGGCGGCAGAATTGCAGCGGGGGCAGGTGCCAGCGAGGAATTAACGCTGTTTAACTGTTATGTGCTGCCTTCTCCGGCAGATAGCCGTGGCGGCATTATGCAGACGCTGACGGAAATGACGGAAATTATGGCGCGCGGGGGCGGCGTTGGCATAAATCTATCGTCGCTTCGCCCGCGCCGCGCCATTGTAGCAGGGGTAAATGGCGCATCGAGCGGAGCGGTATCATGGGGCGGTCTGTTCAGCTATACGACGGGGTTGATTGAGCAGGGCGGCAGCCGCCGCGGCGCCTTAATGCTGATGATCAACGATTGGCATCCCGATGTGCTGGATTTTATTACAGTCAAGCAGACGATGGGCCAGGTGACGAACGCGAATTTATCGGTATGCGTCAGCAACGCTTTTATGAAAGCTGTAAAGGAAGATTTAGAGTGGGAGCTCGTATTCCCCGATACGAAGGATGCACAGTACAACGAGCTTTGGACAGGGGATTTGGATGCTTGGCGGGCACTTGGCAAAAAGGTGATTTTGTACAAAACGGTCCGCGCCCGTGATATCTGGCACATGATAATTGAATCAGCGTGGAAGTCGGCAGAGCCCGGCGTGGTTTTTATGGAGTATTATAATCAGATGTCGAATAGCTGGTATTTCAATCGGATTACTAGTACTAATCCATGTGGTGAACAGGGCCTGCCGGGCTGGGGTGTCTGCAATCTTTCAGCGGTCAATCTGTCGCGTTTCTATAATGAGCAGCAGCATGATGTCGACTGGGAGGAGCTGGCGAAGGTGACGCGTTGGTCGGTGCGTTTTCTCGATAACGTCATTGACACCACACCGTATCATTTTCCTGAAAATGAAGCGAACCAGAAGCGCGAGCGCCGCGTCGGGCTCGGCACGATGGGGCTTGCGGAGCTGCTGATTAAGCTGCAAATCCGTTATGGCAGCGCAGAGTCTCTCGATTTTCTCGATAAGCTATATGGGTTTATGGCCCGCGAGGCGTATCTCGCTTCGACGGAAATTGCGGCGGAGAAAGGCGCTTTTGCTGCCTTTGAGGCAGATAAATTTTTGCAAAGCGGCTTTATGCGAAGCTTGACGTCGCACTATCCTGAGGTTGGAGCTGCTGTAGAGCAGCATGGCATTCGTAATGTAACGGTGCTGACGCAGGCGCCAACGGGCAGCACGGGAACGATGGTCGGCACCTCGACGGGCATTGAGCCGTATTTTGCCTTTGAATATTTTCGCCAAAGCAGGCTTGGCTATGACAAGCAGCTCGTTCCGATTGCCCAGCAGTGGAAGGATTCGCATCCTGGCGAGGAGCTGCCGGATTATTTTGTAGCGGCGATGGACTTGTCTGCGAAGGATCATATTCGGGTACAGGCGGCAATCCAGCGCTGGGTGGACAGCTCGATTTCGAAGACGGCGAACTGCCCGAATGACTTTACAGTGGAAGAGACGAAGGAGCTTTATGAGTTGGCGTTCGATCTTGGCTGCAAGGGCGTGACCATTTATCGCGACGGCAGCAGGGATGTGCAGGTGCTGTCGACTACGGATGAGAAGGAGAAAAAACAAGAGAAGGAAGTGGAGCTACAGCCGTCACCAGGAGAGGGTAGCGAGGATAAAGCTGCTCGATTGGATGATCATGGTGCCAATGCTATTATTGAGGAAATGGCTTCTCAAGATGCTCCAAGTGCTGAGAGTGTACAGGACGCAGCAGGCCCAATAACAACTACAGCTACAACCGCTATTAGTCCGAAAACGCTGGACAAAGCATACAAAAATCGCCCGCAGGTACTGCGCGGTGCCACCTACAAAGTAAATACGCCGTTCGGCATGGCGTACATTACGATCAATGATCTCTCCGGCTTGCCGGGCGAAATTTTTCTGAATGTCGGCAAAGCTGGCTCCGACGTGTTCGCCATGGCGGAAGCGCTGGGCCGCGTCTGCTCGCTTTTCCTTCGTTATGGCGATCATGGTCATAAGGTGGAGCTGTTAATCAAGCACTTGAAGGGGATCGGCGGCACAGGTGCGATTGGGTTTGGCGCAAACCGCGTGGAATCGATTGCTGATGCTGTGGCGAAGGCGTTGGAGCAGCATATAGCGGCTGCTGACCTGCAGCAGTTGGATGTGGAACGGTCAGAGGAAAGCCGTGAAGCAGCTCAAGGAACTGAAGCCAGTAAGGGCTTAAAAGTAGTTTCATCCGCAACAGCTGCATCAATAGCGGCTGCTAACGTCATTCCAGACTCAGCAAAAAGACGCAGCAGCGCAAGCTCGCTCGATCTTTGCCCTTCTTGTGGGTCAGCGTCGTTGATTAATATAGAAGGCTGCAAGCAGTGCAGCAATTGCGGGTACAGCCGATGTAATTAACGATTCCTTATAGGGAAAGTCTTGAAGCAATTGCCCCCGCCTCATTGAGAGGTGGGGGCAATTAATTCTGTAGATCCTCCTAACGAACGAACAACTTAGTTTAATATATACGCATCCAAAAAAACACTAACACCGCGTTCAACAAACATTCTGATTTGAGCATCGGGTGGATCTTCAATAATACCGAATAGACATTTTTCCACTAGCTCTGATTCGATCAGGGCTATATAGTGTGACACAACCATTCCTATATCCCTCTTTTTTACCTTTTGAGCGTCCATTTCTTTCTCAAAGTGCGCGGATAACATATCGAGAATTTTCCTTTGACCCTCCTCAAAGAATAAAATCCCAATGTCAGAGCGCGTGGACTCAGCAATTAGCATGCGGTTAATGGCAATCGTATCCGGACTACATCGTTGATGCAAATAATGTTCCCCGAAATTCTGTAGCACAGTCTTAAGATCATCATTTTCTGTCAATATGGACTTTATTGTGGTTAATTCGGGTTGAACGGACTGTTTGACCATTTCTACAAATACTTCTTGTTTTGATGAAAAGTAGTTATATAAAGTTGCTTTGGAACCGCCTACACGCGCAGCGATTTCGGACATGGATACGTCATATGAAGCACTTTCCTTTAGCAATTGTAAGGCTACATCAATTATTGCTTTCCTCTTGTTTTCACTTTTGGTTCTCAAAAAAACCGCTCCCTGTATAATCTGCAAATTTTTAAATTCATTATAAAATTTGAAACCATTATCGTCAAATAAGAAAATGTTAGCTCGCAAGCAGAAAGAGAATATTGACGGTTAATAATTCCTTCATTATAATTAAACTGTACAGTACAGTTTAATTATTGGAGGTCAGATTATGAGGGATATTAAATCAATGTGGATTGAAAACAGATTGGAACAGAAAGATCTTATGCCTAAGTTAGTTAAACAAGAAATTGAAAATGAAATTAGGCAAGACATTTTGGACTTTTTAAAAGTACAAGAGGTTGCTAATCTGGCGACAGCAACTCCGACAAATTGGCCACTTATTCATGCTATGCATTTTGCCACAGTTGCAGATAAAGAATACAGACCTGTCTTCTACCTATTTTCTGTTCCAGGCACCAGAAAGTTGCATAATATCACTGTAAATCCACAGGTTGGATTATCAGTATATAATTTACTGGGATATGAAAATAAAAAGCAGGCAAAGGCATTTCAATTTATAGGAATCGCCGAAGTTATCAATGACGAAGAGGAATTTAAAAAAGCACTGGCAGCTCAAAGAAGTAAGCTGGGGTATGAATTTACTGAATATTTACCTCTTGAAAAACAACCTTGCATACGAGTAGATGTTCTATACGGCACGTGGATGGATCAATCGAGGAAGCACCCATTTGTATCAATAGACTATCTGCGGCAGGTATAGCATCTTACGTCTGTTATAAAGATGAGGGGATTTATATATGAAGAAACTACATGCGTTTGCTAGCATTATATCTTTTCTATGTATCGCCAGTTTTTTAAGTTCTACTATTATAGTAGATTTATTCTGTAGTCATGAAACGATCGCTAAACTAAAAAGTTTGATTGTTCTACCAGGATTGATCGTTTTGATTCCGGCCATGGCAATAACTGGGGCAACGGGCTTCAAAATATCTAAGGGGAGGAAAGGAATGATTATTGAAAAGAAAAAGAAACGAATGCCTTATATTGCCTTGATTGGTGTATTAATTATGATACCGTCCGCAATATTACTTAATATGTGGGCATCAACAGGTCAATTTGGCACAAAATTTTTGTTGGTTCAGCTGATTGAGCTCATGGGCGGTGGTGTCAACCTATTCCTAATGAGTATAAACATGAAGGATGGATTCGTACTTACCGGAAAATTAAAACTCAAAAGATAGTTTTGCCAAATTTGTCGAGGGACGAGAACATAGTACCATACAAATCCGCTAAAATTGCTACTTATAAAGGAACCAAGTCCTTATTCCAACAAAAGTTAATCAAGATAAATAGAATGAACGAATCGCCTCAGGCTCCTTCAAGGAGTTTGAGGCGATTCGTTTGCTACGTCCGTTTCTTTTCATATGGATAAAACTTATACCAATATGGACAGATAATAGTGTTATTAAATTTTGTTGCTAGATAGGACACTGAATCGTCCATATTTCCCTAACTGTGTGGAATACTCACAAACTCCAGAATTCATTATGATGGAATTAGTAAAGCGCTTTCTTTTTTGTGTGTAGAAGAAGGACATCCTTTTTGCAGCTTATGAGGAGGTTTTTATGAAATGACTGTTCGAGCCTATCGTGTTCGGCGTTTTCCTAGCGTTATGCCTTATTCAAGGCGTTATGGTGCGGGCAAAATAAGACTAAGCATTCGATCTCTACTTATGGAACGAGGCGATTGAGTGCAATTACGATATCTACCATTTGTTGAGAAGCCAAAGAGCAGGTGAGGATATGGAAGAGATAGCGCAGCTGATTATCCGAAATTTGGAATGCAAGCTCCGAAGCTTGGCAGCGCCGACTGAGCATTTGCAGCTGCCGGAGGAAATCGCAACTGAGTAACCAATAAAACAACATTATATGAAAGCGGTAATAAACGGTAGACAGCGGGTAGCGTATTCGCGATAGGCGAATATAACGTCAATATGATTGCGGAAAGGATTGTTGGATTTGAAAAGTGGAAATGTGGAGAGCGTCCTTAAAGCGCCTAGGCCTAAGAGGTCAAAATGGACCCATACCTGGAGAGAATACAAAAAAAATAAATATATGTTTTTTATGCTTTTCCCCATATTGGTGTGGTACGCGATTTTTCATTATGGACCGTTATACGGTGTCCAGTTGGCGTTTAAAGATTTTAGTCCGATACGCGGAATTTGGGGAAGCGAATGGGTCGGATTTGAATATTTCAAATTTTTGTTTTTCCAATCGCCAGACTTTCTAAGAATTCTGAAAAACACGGTCATCATTAGCTGTTATAATATTATTTTTGGATTCCCGGCGCCGATTATTCTGGCGTTATTGATGAACGAGATACGATTTGGCTTATTCAAGAGAGTAGCCCAGTCGATCTCGTATATCCCGCATTTCTTTTCCTGGGTCGTCCTGTCCGGCATCATCATGATGATGCTTTCGCCAACCCATGGACCGATTAACTATTTATTGTCGCTCGTGAACATCGATCCGATCTACTTTTTAGCCGATTCCAACTACTTCCGATCAACGCTGGTTGTAACGAATATATGGAAAGAAATAGGCTGGGGCACGATCATTTATTTGGCTGCGTTAACGGGGGTCGATCCAACCTTGTTCGAAGCGGCCAAGATCGACGGAGCCGATCGGTTCAAGCAAATAAGGCATATTTCCATCCCATCTATTTTGCCAGTAATTACTATCATGTTTATCTTATCGCTGGGAGGCATTCTCAACGCGGGCTTCGATCAAATATTTAATTTGTATTCGCCTACTGTATACAACGTTTCCGACATCATCGACACCTACGTATATCGAGCCGGTATCGTTAACGGCCAATTCGGATTAACGACAGCGGTCGGCTTGTTCAAGAACATTATTGGCATCACGTTGGTGCTCGGCACGAATTATGTTGTGAAAAAAATGGGACAAGAAGGGGTTCTGTAAAGAGCCGTCAGGAGGAGAGCGAACATCATGAAATCGTCAGTTGGAGAAAATATTTTCCAGTTTATACTTATTGCATTTATATGTGGCTTGTGCACTGCTATGATCTATCCGTTTATTCATATCGCGTCCGTATCGTTAAGCGGGCCGGCGGAATCGACGCGCATGGGATTTCACTTATATCCGAAAGACATCGACTTGTTCAGTTGGAAGCAGGTTGTGAGCCAGCAAAAAATATGGTGGGGCTTCGGCAATTCGGCTTTTCGGACCGTGGTCGGCACCTTGTTGACGCTCGTCGCGATGTCCATGGTCGCGTATCCGTTATCGCGCAAAACGTTGCCTCATCGCTCCTTCTACACGATGATCATTTTATTTACGATGTTTTTTAGCGGCGGCCTCATTCCAAGCTATTTGCTTATCAAAGAGCTGCACTTGATGGACAGCAGATGGGTGTACATCATTCCGGGATTGGTGCCGACTTTCTCCATGCTCGTATTGCGCAACTTTTTCATGTCTATTCCGCAGGAAGTCGAGGAATCGGCAAGAATTGACGGAGCGAACGATATTCGCGTTCTGGTAACGATCGTATTGCCGCTGTCGAAGCCCGTATTGGCGACGCTGGCGTTATGGACTGCCGTCGGGCATTGGAACGCTTGGTTCGACGCGGTCTTGTACATTTCCGATCAATCCAAGCAAGTGCTCCAATTTTTTTTAAGAGAAATCGTTATTCTTAATGCGGACAAAGAGACATTCGGCAGCACGGTTGTCGGGAACTACAAGTATGAAACTTCTATCAAAGCCGCTACCGTGATGTTCGCCGTACTGCCGATTCTAATCGTGTATCCGTTCCTGCAAAAATATTTCGTTAAAGGGACGATGATCGGCTCACTTAAAGGTTAGCGCGATTTATCCAGGGAATGACAAATGCAATCATTCCTTGTTTTAATAAATTTTATTGGCACATAAAAGGGAGGAAAAGAAATGAAAAACAGAAAACGATTGATTGTTGCGGCTATGTTGTCTATGACATTGGTTGCAACGGCTTGTTCGAACGGGGCGGGCAGCGAAACGAACGCGCCTTCGCAGAGCAATGCGCCGGACAAAGAAGAAACGATTGTACTTACAATCAACCCAAGCACATGGAGCATTCCGACAAATGATGACAACGAAATTCAGAAGTATGTCGAGGAAAAGTATAACGTCAAAATCGTGAATATGAGAGCGACCGACGAGAACTTCAAGGTCAAAGTGTCGGCGGGCGAAATTCCCGACATTTTTCCTCACAATATTAGCGAAGGAGATATGGTGAATTACGCAAGACAAGGCGTAATCGCCAGCATTTCGGTAGACGAAATCAAGCAATATATGCCGACATACACGGCGGACGTGGAAACTGTCGATCCGAATGCGTGGGATATCGGATTTTATGACGGGAAGAACTGGGGCGTTCCGCGCGTATGGCTGAACGGCTCCTACGGATTCATTCCGACTTACAACGGCGCATGGTTGAAAGCAATCGGCTATAACGAAGCCCCGAAGACGCTTGAGGAATACGAGGATGTCGTGTACAAGTTCCGGAACAACGATCCGGACCGCAACGGTCAAAAGGATACGTACGCTTTTACGACCCGCGGTACAGGCAATCAGCAATTCAACGAGATCTATGCGGCTTACGGCGTAAATCCTTATCAATTCATGTTAGCCGATGACGGGACCGTAACGTGGGGAGGTCTCTCCGATCAGGCCAAAGAAGCGTTGAAGCTTCTGCAGAAGTGGTATAAAGACGGCGTTCTTGATCCGGAGTTCTTAACGGACAATAACGATACCATTACGCAAAAGTGGAACAACAAAAAAATCGGCATACTCGACCACAATATGTACCATCATCTGTTCAACCAAATCGAGACGAATAAGGCAAACGGCATAGAGCCTGTTTATGGCAAAGGTTTGATTGGACCTGCCGGCAAGTCGCTGGCTATGTCCAACGGCGCATTGCAAGTGCCGCTTCTATTCGGCGCGCAAGTTGAGAAAGATGAGAAGAAAATGATTAAAATTTTGCAAATTCTTGAAGACTTGGTGAGCAACGATGATGCTTATCTAAAGACGGCGTTTGGTCTCGAAGGCGTTTCCTATGAACTTAAGGACGGCGCGGCGGAGGCGTTGGAGCCTTATAAGAGCAATAACGACAAGGTGCTCGAATTGGGCTACGGTGGCTACTACAATCCGCTCGTTGAGCGTAGTCTGTCGATGTGGAAATACCATTTCTCCCCTGCAAAGATGGAATTCAGAGAAACATTGAATGAAGGCATTGAAACGATTTCGGATCTGCTAGGACCGACGCCATTGGAAGCAAAGTCCAAATATTCCGCAACGCTCAATCCGCTTCAAGACGAATATTATGTAAAAGCGATTATCGGAACTGATCATATTGATAAAACATTTGAAGAGTTCAAACAAAATTGGTTGAAATCCGGCGGAGAAGAGATGCTGGAAGAAGCGACTAAAGTGTATCAAGAACGTCAAACTGCGAAATAAGGGTTGGTAACATTGTGATGTAACAGTAATAGGATCGGACTGCCGAGATGGTTGTTAGCCTTCGGGATGACAATTGGTCAGAGCAGTCCCTTGGTCTTGGCACGAAACGTTTAAACTTCGAGATAAAAAGAAAGGATCTTTCTCATGCCCCCATCCAATACTGGGTTTCCCATTGTAATTCTTCCCGGCGATTATCCCGATCCGTCCATTGTACGCGTAGGGGACGACTATTACATGACCCACTCTTCATTCGATTATATGCCGGGACTGCTCGTATGGCATTCCCGCAATTTAACGGTATGGGAGCCTATCGGACATGCCGTTCATCAGCATGTGGGTTGTATTATGGCACCGGAAATCATCTGGCATGACGGCCAGTTCTATATATATTTTCCGGCAGCGCGTACGAATTGGGTCGTAACCGCGGAATCTCCCTCAGGCCCATGGAGCGAACCGATTAATTTGCACGTCGGTCTGATTGATCCCGGGCATGCCGTGGACTCGAAAGGAAGCCGTTATCTCTTTCTGTCTGACGGATACAGAATCCGGTTGGCGGCCGATGGACTCTCGACGATCGGCGAGCTCGAGAAGGTATATGAAGGTTGGCGCTACCCTAACGAATGGCGGACCGAAGGCTTTTATCTGGAGTCGCCCAAGATTACGTATCAGAATGGATATTACTACATGACGTCCGCGCAAGGCGGAACGGCTGGTCCGGCAACCAGCCATATGATTATATCGGCCAGATCGGAATCGATTGATGGGCCTTGGGAGAACTCGCCCTATAATCCAATCGTACGAACCGAGAACCGCATGGAGCGCTGGTGGTCGAAAGGTCACGGAACGCTTGTGGATACGCCCGAGGGAGAATGGCACGTCATATATCATGCTTATGAAAATAACTTTGCGACGCTTGGAAGACAGACGCTTATGGAGCCTGTGCAATGGGAAGATGATGGCTGGTTCCGAACGTCGGAGCAACTTGGCGTAAGCGATTTGCCATCGACCGGAGAAATCGCTTTATCCGACCGGTTCGAGTCAGACCGCTTGAAGCCGCATTGGCATTTCTATGGCCGTTCAACCGTGACCGGTTACAATGTCGGAAAAGGGAAACTAGAATTGCAAGGTCTTTCCGCTGAAATCGTCGAGCCTTTGTTATGTATTCCATACCATCACGCCTATGAAGCTATCGTTTCCCTTCAATTGGATGCAAATACGGAAGGTCGCTTAAGCCTGTTCTACAAGCCTGGCTTCCAATGTGGTGTCGGCTTTAACGGCACGCATGTGTTTTCATTCCGCGATCAATATCGGTCCGAGAATACGGAAGTTTTAGAAAATGTCATCATGCTACGTATTGTAAACGATTCCCATGACGTCGATTTGTATTACGGTTCAGACGGGTCTAATTGGAAGAAGCTGGACCATGGCTTTGAGATGTCCGGGTTTCATAATAATGTGTTAGGGAAGTTTTTAAGTTTAAGAATCGCTTTGGATGCCGTTGGAAGCGGTAGGGCTTCATTTAGTCATTTCATTTACAACGGTCTTGATGGGAACGTACGGCAAGAGGAGGGCAAATAAACATGGACAACGTGATGAAGGTTACAGAGGCACGATAGAAGGGTTAGACATTGAATGGGGAAGAAATACGTTTTGGGCTCCGGAAATCTATTGGCACGAGGGTACTTACCATATGTATGTTTCTTATATAAGAGGCGTGCCCGATCGTTGGGGGCACCAAGCGGATATGCTTCATTATACAAGCTCGAATCTTATCAAGTGGACATTTCAATCCAAATTGAAGATTAGCGACACCAATATCATAGACGCTTGCATTTATCAAATGCCGGACGGCATGTTCAGAATGTGGTTTAAGGAAAGCAATCACACCTATGCCGCCGAGAGCAGCGATTTGTACGAATGGAAACGGATTGGACCGGTAATCGAGGGACGTTGGCATGAAGGGCCTAACGTATTCCGGTTCGAAGGGTTTTATTGGATGATCGTGGACGAGTGGAGAGGACAGGGCGTATACCGCTCCAATGATTTGCTTCATTGGGAACGCAACGGGCTTATTCTCGATCAACCGGGTTCCCGGGAGGATGACGGCACGAACGGCCTTCATGCGGATGTTGTCGTTCAAGGTGAGCATGCGTACATCTTTTATTTCACGCATCCCGAGAGAACGAACGGTAACGAAGAGTCAACCTACGGAACAAGGCGATCATCGATACAAGCAGCCGAGCTGGAAGTCGTGGGTGGCGTTCTCATTTGCAATCGAGATAAACCGTTCGATCTGAAGCTATTACCAGAATAATAGGAGGGTTTAATGAATATGCAGGCTTATTTATTTGTGCATTTTAAAGAAAAGAGAACGCCGGATGGTGAGCAGGTTTACTTCGGTGTCAGCACGGATGGCTTTAACTGGGAGAAAGTGAATGACGGAAATCCAGTGTTGTGGAGTTATTACGGCGACAAAGGCGTCAGAGATTTTACAATAACGAGAACAAAGGAAGGCAAGTTCGTTATTCTGGCCACAGATTTAAGTTTGTCATACGGTATGCTGAATCAATATAACCATTCATGGGGCGAAGCCGCCCGTAACGGGAGCAAATGTCTGTCACTTTGGGAGTCGGAAGACTTGATTCATTGGTCGGAGCAGAGGATGATCAAGCTCGGAGATGAAGATTTCGGCTGTTTATGGGCACCTGACATTATATATGACAACAAACAAGATGACTACGTTATTCATTGGTCGTCGGCTCATGCTCGCAACAATTATGGATTCAAGGGAATTTTCTATTCCCGTACCAAAGATTTCAAAAATTTCACCAAAGCTCAATTGTTATATCAAAAAGAAGACAGCGGTGTCATCGACTCCGCAATGTACGAGGAAGACGGAAGCTATTATATGTTCTTAAAGAGCGAACAAAACCCCGGCAAAAATATTCTAATGAAGTCGGAGGATATAACCGGTCCATTCAAGCGAGTGGATACGTTTGATAAAAGTATGGAAGATGTAGAGGCTGGATTATATGAAGCGCCAACGGCGGTAAAATTGGAAGACGGAAAATGGTGCCTGTTCCTGGATTTCTACGGTTGTTCGGCAGAGCAACAAGGGTATGTGCCGTTTATTGCAAACAGTTTGGCAAGCGGGCAGTTCGTAAGATCGGACAAATCCTTTACATTCCCATATGGCTTCAAGCACGGTACAATTCTGACCATTACGATGGAGGAATACGAAATATTGAAATCCTACCAAAAGATTCCTTCGAAATACTAGCCATACATGATTGACCGAGCAGGGATGGACAGCGATGCTGCCTATTCCTGTTTTTGTCGGTTATTCCCTGAGCGGCACGAAGCTTTTTCCTTTACAATTGGCGCTTCATCATGCAATCATAAATAGATACTACTTCCAAGTACAGAAAAGGCAAAATTGACAAGAGGTTGTGTTGAGATGTTCAGTTTAAAGTTCGCGAGGAGCAGGAAGGCTTTGAAGAGCTTGCCGATTGGGATTCAGCTTTCCGTTCTTGTAGCTATTATATTCGTCATTGTCTTGGTCATTGTATATACCAATTATTTGAAAGCAGCTCAAGTTGTGGAGAAGAAAAACAGCGAATATCATATGGAGATGATTGCTCAAATTAATCAGACCATCGCTTCCAACACCGATGCAATTAAACGAATCTTACTAAGCATCGCTTACAATCCAAAAATTGTGCAGCCATATTTGAACGAGAAGGATCCTGTCAAAAAATATACCCAGTATACGCAATTAATGAGCTATATGGCAGACATGAGGAACATGAAGGACGGAATACTGGATATTGCCTTGATCGGCGGCGACGGAACAACGTTTATTTTAAATGGAGATGTCAATATTCTGACTCCGTTTATAGATGAAATACCTAAAAATCAATTTTTTAATTTTACAGGTGTGCAAAAGCTGCAAATTCATAACATCAACCGGGATGTTTTAATAGTGGGCAGTCCCATTAATCCGACGATAGATTTCGATGACAACAAGAGATACGGCGTTATATTGATCGTGCTAGATGCCAAGACTATATTAGGATCGCCGCCTAGTATGGTTAATATGGGAGGGAGCAAGCTTTATGCATTGGACCGCAACGGGAAAGTGTTCTATACCAATGATGAAGAAGTAAAGACAGGCACGCCTTATTCACAGATCAGTTCTGCCGATTCGGACTCCAGCTTTTATATTCAGAGGGGGGAAATTCCTGATATTGGGGGAGAGCTTGTGTTCAAGCTACCGAAAAGCGAATTGCTGCGGGGGCTGGAAGATATCCGCAAGCAATCGTTGCTGATCCTGCTTGCTTCCTTGCTGGTGCTGTCTATTCCGTTTTTACTTGTCATCAACAATATTTTGCGTCCACTGAAAAAGTTAATGCGATTCATGAACGACTTTAAGCTGGGGCATCTTCGCAATCTAAATAACCGAATCAGCCTTCAGGGATATGCCGAGATCACCAGCATGGCAAGCGATTTCAATCGCATGCTGGATGAGATTGATACGTTAACCAGGCAACTGCTCGATAGCAATACGAAGCTTTATCGCGCTGAGCTTGTAAAGAAGCAGTCTGAATTGGCATTTCTGCAAAGCCAGATCAATCCGCATTTTTTATATAATACATTTGAGTCAATCAAAGGATTGGCCGTAGAGGAAGGTTCGGATAAAATCTTTCATATGGTGAAAGCGCTTGCTTTCGTTTTTCGATACAGCATCAAAGGCACGGATTTTGTAACGCTGCAGGAAGAATTGACGTTGGTCAAAAGCCATGTACACATCCAGCAAATCCGGTTCGGCAACCGGTTTCGCGTCACCTATTGTATTCCCGATGACTTGTTGTCCCACAAAGTTCCGAAGATGATTCTTCAGCCGCTGGTTGAGAACGCCATATTTCACGGTATCGAGCAAAGGACTGGGAACGGGCTTCTCGAGATTACTGTCGAACAACTTGAGGGGAACCTTGTGCTGTCCATTTCAGACAATGGAATAGGCATAGACGAGGAGCAGCTTCGAGCGCTGAAGTCCAAATTGTCGGTTATACAGGATATGACGGACGATCAGAGGACGAATATCGGTCTCGTTAACGTCAATAACCGGATCAAACTGAACTATGGCGAAGCATTTGGTATAACCATTACAAGCAAATATGACACTGGAACGATGGCGGTCATTAATCTACCGCTTCGGAGGGATAACGATGTATAAAGTGTTTCTTGTTGATGATGAGGAGCTGGTCATTAAAAGCTTGATCGCAAGCGTCGATTGGGGGGCGTACGGATTCGAAATAACCGGTTACGCATTAAGCGGGTCGGAGGCATTCGATGCGATTCAGGCAATCGAACCGCACCTTGTTTTTACTGATATTCGTATGCCCGGGATTAGTGGATTGGAGCTTATCAAGCAGTTAAAGGATACATCTTCTAGGGCGCTGGTCATCGTGCTCAGTGGATATGCCGAATTTGCGCTTGCCCAAAAAGCGATCAACTACGGAGCTTTCGGCTATTGCTTAAAGCCGTTTGACGAAATCGAAATTTCCGGTTTTCTCAAGAATGCCGCAAAACTCATAAAAGATAAAGAAATGACCAAAGACGTAAATATCTTTGAATACTTGGAAACGGGATCTCCGGAATATGCGGAGCAGCTAAAGAAAATGCTGCTTGCCGCGGGAATCATTCAGAAGAGTGAAGAGGTGGATCGGAACTTTACGGCTGGATTGTGCTTCTCCCCCCCCGTTTGCGACGGTACGATGTCAAGCAAATCGCGGCCGGGAGCTCAGCAAGTAAGGAACAGGTCATTCAAAGGCATATTGCAATATGTTGACGAGCATTATCGCGAAGACCTTACGATTTCATTTTTATCTGAGCATTTTAATGTCAACGCCAATTATATTAGTCAATTGTTTAGGAAAGAAATGGGTACGACCTTTACGCAATATATAACCGCGCTGCGAATGGATTATGCTTGCCGCCTTTTGTCGGAAACGGATTTGCCGATTAATGAGGTTGCGGAGCAGTCGGGATACAGCGACTATTTTTATTTTACCCGAATCTTTAAGCGAGCGAAGGGAACGACCCCAAGCAGCTATCGGGCATCAACTCTATACTGACTTTCAAATCCCGTCATCGACGGGATTTTTTCTTTACTATTGATAATGATTAGGAGAACATGGACGATCATTAGCACTATTAGACAAGCAACACAATTAAACAATAAATTGTCCATATTTCCCTAATTGAGCTAAATACTCATGCGGAAAGATTTTATATATGATAACTTGTAAAGCGCTTTCAATAAATGGGATTAGCGAGGTGTATGGCGAGTGAGCAGCGTAGTGACCTATGCTGCCCCGAAGGGGGCGGTTTTGCTAGATGATTTTAAAGTAAAGGTGCGGGTTCCCGGCGAGGCTTGGCAGCATGTGCCTGTCTATAAGGTCAAGGTAGATATGCACGATGTGCGGGAAGCATCCATGTCTAGTTTCGATATGGAGGGAACTGTCGAAGCGGAAATTACGTACCGTCGAGGTGAACTGAAGGATGTTGCTATTCGTCCTTTGTCGCATTCTATTCGTTACGCAGTCGAAGAAGACACCATTCGATTGACGCTTAATCAACCAAGAAAGCTAGTTATCGAATGCAATGGCGAACGGTTCGGCAATTTGCATCTATTTGCGAACCCTATGGAGACGGATGCTCCGAATCCCGACGATTCGAATGTGCTCGCGATTCAGCCGGGAATTCATCGCTTACCAGATATTTTACAACAGTTCAATAATAGTACGAACGAACGTCAAGCTCCTGATATTTTGTATTTTGCACCGGGCATGCACTATATCGAAGAGACGGTGCTTCCCGTTTCATCGGGCAAGACGGTCTATATCGCAGGCGGCGCTATTCTCGTCGGCTCGATCGTATGCGATCATGTGCGGGACGTTGTCATTCGCGGGCGCGGGTTTATCTACCTAGCTGATTTCCCTCGTTTTTCGGCATTTCGGGGTGTTCGGGTCATCTTCTCCGAGAACATTGCGATAGAAGGGATTACGGTCATCGACCCGCCGCATTACAGCGTTTTTATTGGCAAATCGCAAGGAATCTCGATCTGGAATTTCAAGTCGTTCAGCACGCGAGGCTGGTCGGATGGCATCGATATCATGTCAAGCGAGCGGATTCACATTGACGATATCTTCATGCGGAATTCAGACGATTGCATAGCCGTCTACGGTTCGCGCTGGGATTTCTACGGGGACACCAGGGGGTAACGGTACGGAATTCCATTCTTTGGGCCGATGTTGCTCATCCCATCATGATTGGCACGCATGGAGATCATCACCGCAATGGCGATGTTATCGAAGAGCTTCGATTCGAAAATATTGACATTCTTGAACACCATGAACCTCAACCCAACTATTGGGGAGCCATGGCTATTAACGCGGGGGACCGGAATACAGTTCGGAATGTTGTATTCGAGAACATTCGCGTCGAAGCGATCGAGCAGGGGCAATTGCTCGATATCCGCGTCGTTCATAACGAGGATTATAATCCCGTGCCTGGCAATCGAATCGAAAATGTTGTATTTCGAGACATTCATTACGCTGGTAAAACGCCGCATCCGTCCCGAATACATGGGTTCGATAATGAACGTATTGTAGATGGCGTCTTGTTCGATAACTTACGGTTCGGGGATGAACGCGTGGAAGGAAACGGCCACCGAGCTCTTGATATAAACGGTTATGTCCGCAATATCGTATTCGTCAAGAAATAAACAGACAATGTAAATGAGGGGAAGAAGGACAATGGGCAATACGGGAAAAATTTTGATTTATACAAAAGACCAGGGGGCTGCTTTGGGCGATCTATTCGGCATTTTTTTCGAGGATATCAATCATGCCGCGGATGGTGGTCTATACGCCGAGATGGTTCGAAACCGTTCTTTCGAATTCGATCCGATTGACCGGCATGATTATGATGGCTTAACCGCGTGGGAGAAGGTAGAGCTTGGAGAAGGGAAAAGCAGCATACAAGTGGAGCAGGAGCACCCTATTCATCCACGCAACCCTCATTACGTTGCGGTTGAGATCATAGAGGCTGGAGAAGGAGTAGGCATCAAAAATCTGGGCTTCAATTCGGGATTGCCATATCGCGAAGGCGAAACGTATACGTTCTCCATGTACGCCAGGCGGAGCGCAAGCTTCGATGAGCCTGTAGCCGTAAGGCTGGAAGGGATTGACGGTACGGTATACGGCGAAGCGAAGGTAATGGTTACATCGGAGTGGACGAAATACGAGGTTGTCGTTGCTTCATCGGCTACCGACTTCAGCGGCAGGTTGGCAGTTGTGACTAAGGGAAATGGCACCCTATATTTGGACATGATCTCGCTCTTCCCGACCAAGACGTTTCGGAACAGACCGGGGGGACTGCGAGACGACATCGCGACAATGTTGGCCGATCTGAAGCCGAAATTTATGCGTTTCCCTGGCGGTTGCCTTATTCATGACGGCTCGTTAAACGCCGGGGACCGCGACTCCATGTACAGATGGAAAAACACGATCGGGCCTGTCGAACAAAGACCGCCGCGCAAGAACAACTGGCGATATCATCAGACGCTGGGGCTCGGTTATTTCGAGTATTTTCAATTTTGCGAAGATATTGGAGCAAAGCCCATTCCAATTTTGCCTGCGGGCTCTGATCCGCATAGCCAACGCTATGTTCCGATTGATGAGCTGGGACCATGGATTGACGATGCACTCGATCTGATCGAATTCGCGAACGGCGACGCTTCGACCGAGTGGGGCAGCTTGCGCGCGCTGCTCGGGCATCCAGAGCCTTTCAACCTGGAGTATATCGGTATTGGCAATGAAGAGATCGGGGAGCAGTTCTTCGAGCGGTATACTTATTTCCATCAGGCGATTAAAGCGAAATATCCCGACATTCAGATTATCAATTCAAGTGGGCCGTTCGCTGCCGGGGGCGAATATGAACGCGGATGGCGTTCCGCGCGGGACAACGGCTCGGATTTCGTGGACGAACATTATTATCAATCTCCGGACTGGTTGCTGGCTCATTATCACCGATATGATTCATTCAGCGCCGACGATCCTAAGGTGTTCCTCGGGGAATACGCTTCATGGGGCAATACATACTACAACGCGCTTGCGGAAGCCGCGTTTATGACCGGACTCGAGAAGAATGCTCATGCCGTCGGATTGGCGTGTTATGCGCCGCTTCTTTGCAACATCGATTATGTGAACTGGAAACCGGATTTGATTTGGTTCAATAATCATCAAGTTTTCGGTACGGCCAACTATTATGTGCAGCAAATGTTCATGCACCATCAAGGAGACCATTTGCTGCGCATGGTTACCGACGGGTTCGCAGTTCCGGCCCAGCCTGCCGGCAATAAAGAACGAATTGAAGGCAAGCTGCTCGTGGGGGCGAATCTCAATGAAGTTGTTTACCGCGATATTCGCTTGATTAACCACGAGACTGGTGAAGTGAGGACGCTGACGGACAAGGTCGAAATAGGCGAGACGGAAGAAGATCGACGCCACCGTTCCGAATTTGGCCGCAATGCGGTAGTTGGCGAAACTGGCTTGAAGAGCTATTCGCTGAGCATGAAGGCGATAAGGAAAAATGGTTCGAGAGGATTTATCATGTTTTTCGGGTTTCAGGATGAAGCCAATTATGTGGTGTGGGAAGCGGGCAGCCACTCCAATCAGGAATCGATGGTTCATGCCGGCTCGAAAGGGTACAGAGGTTGTCTGACGCAAAGCCTGTTCTCGCCGGAGACTGGCGTGGAATATCACCTGGAAGTGCGAGTAGATGGACGGAGGATACGCACCTATGTCGACGGCGCTTTGATCAATGATACGGAACACATTGCACCAGTCATTGAACCCCTATACTGTTCTGCCAGTATTGAAGAGGCAACCGGAGATGTGATTGTCAAAGCCGTGAACGTACATGATGTCGACGTTCAAGCGCAGCTCCAATTTGCCGACTTGCATTCGGACAGCCTTTTGATCGATGTATATGATATGTCTGGTTACGGTCTGGATGAGATGAACAGCTTGGAGGCGCCGGCAAAAATTGTACCCAAGTATAAGAGGATGCAAACGTCAGGCAATCAAGTAAGCTACGAGTTCCCTAAGCATTCAGTTACTGTGTTCCGCGTTAGGAAAGGATGATCGCTCTTCATTTTTCGATAGAATCCACTTAGGATTTCGATTGAATAACAATTCTGAGAATGATGCTGTTCAGTACGGCATCATTCTCATGATGTGAGACTACAACCCGGGTAATGGACAACTGGTGAAAGATATGAAAACAACTGACATGATGGTTAGTCAAGTGATTCGAAGTATTATTATTTTGTAGAAGAAGCCAACATATAAACATTTCGGTAAATTGTCTCTACATTTTTGGTTATAAGAACCATTGATAGGGGGTGATTTTTATGATTGGAACTGTAAGCGTTTTCTTAATTGTAATGGTTTAGGGGAAGAGAGTAATTTGAAGAAATTTTAAAATTGGAGGAACGAAATGAAAATCGTAAATGTTATTATGCAATCGCGCAGGCTGATAGCCCTGATTCTATCCCTGATCATGCTGTTCTCTCTTGCATTGCCTGTGCAAGGCGAAGAATCCGCAGGTTCAGGCGTAACGGTTACGGAATCAACTTACGAGCAGACTGTCACGGAGTCAACTTACGAAAGTACCCCGAAGCCGATCGTTTACGAGTTTGAAGGGAACGCCAATAGCTCTGACGGATCGGTTAACGGTACGGTCACCGGCACTCCCGCATACGTGGACGGGGTAGTCGGGCAAGCCATCCAGCTGAATGGAACATCCTCTTACGTGACGCTGCCGGCTGAGCATCCGATGTCAGACTATGAAGCCATTACAATATCTACATGGGTGAAATGGAATGGAGGAAGCAACTGGCAGAGGATTTTTGACTTCGGCAAAGGCACAAGCAATTATATGTTCCTGACACCGAAAAGAGGGACACTTATGCGGTTCGCCATTATAAACGGCGGCTCCGAGAAAGTTTTGGATACGGCACAGCTCCCAGTAGGACAGTGGACTCATGTGGCCCTGACGCTGGGCGGTGGAGAAGCTACACTTTATGTAAACGGGGAAGCAAAAGCAACGAATAGCAATGTTGCGATTAAGCCAAGTGATTTTGCGCCGAATTTGAACTATATCGGGAAAAGCCAGTTCGCTAGTGATCCGTTGTTTAACGGCTTGATTGATGAATTCAGTATCTACGACTATGCCTTAAGCGCGGCCGAGATTGAGAGGGTATATAAGGGGACCCAGTTTAACTCCGTGCTTCATCAAGCCGCCAATATGATTGTGGCCGGACAGCAATACTACTCGGATGAAACTTGGGCTATACTGCTGGAAACAAACAGTCGCGCACTGGCGTTGAAAGCAGATCGGGAAGCGACTCAAGATCAGATTGACGCCATGGCAGCAGAATTGCTTGCAGCGATTCAGGGTCTCGCCGAGCCCTTGCCGACCTTCGTCAACAACACGGGTACAGAGCTTATTCATCCTGCCGTCAGTGTAGCGCCAGCGGATCTGTTTCGCATACGGGAGCATATCCGCAACAAAGAACAGCCGTGGTACGGTTATTTCGAAAATTTTGCGGCCAGTTCGTTCGCGTCCAAATCGTACGGGATTAGAATCGATAAAAATCCGTCCGCCGGTTTTGACGCGCTTGAGGCGAACTACACCTATGACAGCTATAGCACCAGCCTCTTTAATGGGGCAATGACGCAGGATGCCCTTGCAGCGTACTATCAGGCGATCATGTATTTCATGACAGGGGATCCCGACTATCGGGAAAAAGCGATGCGGATCGTCCTGCTGTGGGGCAGCCTGGATCCGTCCAAAGCGAAGTATGTGACGGATGCGCATATTCATCAGGGACGACCCATGTACTATATGAATGCGGCCGCGGAATTGCTGCGTTATACGAGTACAGGACACGAAGAGCTGAAATGGAAGGATGAGTATTCACAAAAATATAGCGATAACTTTCAGAAACCGGCGCTAAGTCTCTGGATGGAGCGAAATACCAACTGGATGAATCAACACCAAACTTCTGTCATGGCAACATTATCCTCCTATGTTTTCATGGATAGCAAGGCGGATTACGAGCGTGTGTTAGAGTGGGCGACAATAAACGCCAGCACTCCATCTGGGCACGCATACCATAACGGTGCGATAGCCAACGCCATGTTTGAATACTCCACGGACAGCAAAGGGAATGTGCTGGACGAGCCTGTCGTGGCGGTCAAAGAAATGGTAAGGGATCAACCGCATTCGTTCGATAACGTGATGAACTTGTCCATTCTGGCTCAAATCATTTCGGCACAAGGCACTTCACTCGACCCGGTCAACGGGACAGCTACTGTGGCCAGTGATGGAGTGGACGTCTATTCCTTCTTGAACGACCGGCTTATCAAAGGCGTCAATACCTATTATAAATACAACCTGGGATACGCTATTCCATTCAATGACGGCTTGAATAATTCGGTTAGCGCAGACAGACGGGGACGCCTCGGCGCCAGCGAGGACTACTACTACATCTATAAATATGGCAAGGGCTATACGGATAACAATCCCGACTTTAAGTATGTAGCAGAAGCGATGAATAAGTATTGGGAAATTTATGGTTTGAGAACCAGCGATTTGTGGCTCTATATTCCTGATGGCGCTTTAGGCACACCCGTACCTGCTGTTATTGCCCATGAGAATGGGAGCACGGTTCCGTACCAGTTTGAAACACATTTTACCCCGTTAGACAGCGGCATTACGAGAACAAACGATTCGATCCTCATCGAGGCCGAAGAAGCCGGCTCCCTATTCGCTGTTCCTAGTGTGGGCATCTGGCGTAATGGTGACTTGGCGTTCCGAATCAAGAGCAATGCGATTACGACGCTGAAGTTCCATGGCGATATTGGCAAAGAGCCGTTCGCCACGGTTAACCTGCCCGATACCGGAGGGGAATGGAAGTATGTGATCGTCAACTTGGCAAGTGTGCCTAGCACCGCTTTCCAAGCAGACTCCATGATCTATTTCAATGTATACGGCAAGACGGGGGAATATGTCGAGTTTGATCATCTATTGCTCAACAGCACAACGGTGAAAGCCCCTCTCTTCAAGGGAGCCGTAAACGAGCTGCAACTGGACTCTTATACGTCGGCGCGGCTGCAATATGATTTGTCCAATTCCGCAAGCAATGCAGGACAAACCATAACATACAGCATAGTCGAAGATAACACCGAATTTGTTAGCCATGCAAATATGACCGTAGATAGCAACGGCATACTGTCGGGGAACATTCCGGCATCCATCCCAATGGGTGATTATTCATTCTATGTGTCGGCATCTAATGGCACAGCCATGAATATTTTGGCGGTCACCGTCTCGGTCACAGGCAGCTATAGTGAAGCGATTAAAAATGTAATCCAAGCTTATGATCCTGCTCAAGTGTATGAAACAGCTAGCTATACCGTATTCCGGACGAAGTATGAAGCTGCGCTGACTCTTGTCGAATCCGGCGACGCGGCTGCCATGAATCAGGCATTGCTTGATTTGAAGGTAGCTGTTAGCGGGTTGCGCCTGTTAAATCCGTTGATAGCGGATGGAGCCCTTGATTTAACGGGGATCGCAGTCGGGGCGCCGGACAGCCCCAATGTCAATCCGGCATTTTTAGTAGACTATGGTGGCGCAGGTATTCCCATCAGATGGATAGTTGACGAGAAGCAGTTTACATTGGATTTCGGTGAGAATTTTAAGGTAAAGCCCAGCAAGTTCCTGATGTTGCCCGACTTTGGCTTCCCGGCACGGTCAGAGGGAGCAATCATTTTGGCATCCAATGACTATACGAACTGGGTGCGAATCTCCGACGATATGTCGGAATATACCACAGATTGGTTCACTTATACGGTAAAAGACGAGTACAAAAATACCGGATTCCGTTATTTTAGAATGAAGGATCTTACCGCCGGCGTATTAAACAAGGATGATTATACGGAGGACCAACCGTTCTATATCTCTGATCTCCATATTTTTGGCGAACGCTTTGAAACGGGCAATGTGGTGAAAGATATAAGCTTGAAACTGGAAGCTGTTTCGCCTGTCCAGGATACGCTCGATATTCCGCCTAGTGCCGTCATAGGCGATAAGGTGATTCTCACATTCAAAGCAGATGAACAGATCGGCAATATTCGGGCGACCATTCAGGGTGAGGCGGTTGGCGTGACAAATAACGGGGATGGTTCCTATACCGCTGAGTATGTTGTTCATGCCGGATCGAAGTCAGGCTATGCTGAGCTTTCCATTGATTATACCTTTGCAGACGGTACACCAGCCTATACTGTCTACAGCTACCCGGAGAAATACATTACGAATGTGAATAACGCACAAGTGTCCCAGAAAGTGTTGATTTCCAATACTTCCAATGAGATTAATGTGAGAGCTGAAGCACAATTAAGCGGTTCAAGCAATACGTTGGAAGCGACTGAAGCTACTTACTTGTTCGATGGCAAAATATCAACCTTCGCCGACGTAAGATATAATGGTAACGCTTACGGTTACTACGACATTGATTTCGGCACGAGCAACAGTAACAAGCTGATGCAGCTTGACCGAATCGAAATTTTGAACCGTAGCGGCTTTCCTGGCAGGGCAGCAGCTGTGAGTGTAAGTGCTTCTGATGATGGAGTAAACTGGCGAATAATTTCCGAAACATCGAAGGGCTATAGCTATGATATCTGGCAGCCGATTAAAGTGAAGGATCAATTTAAGGATTACGCCTTCCGATATTTCCGCATTTATGGAGGAGCCTGGTATGGAAATATATCGGAACTGCGTATGTTTGGGAAAGTCGGCGAGGATCTGAAGCGCTACGATCCTACGTATACGATCACGACATCGTCGAGTGATCCCGCGGCAGGAACGACCTTGGTTTATGTCAATTCGAACGGCCTTCCTCCTGCTCCAGCACCGACAGGAAATGAGGGAACCTCGCTGACGGTGCATGGCGATCAAACGTCCGTTACCGTGGTGGCGAAGCCGGCTGAAGGCTATGAATTCGTCAAATGGGTGGAGCCGACGATTACCTATGGGATGACGGCAGATTATTTATGGTCGGAATACCCCGTGTTCAACCTGACAACCTATTCAGGCGGTTATTTGGGCGGCGGAAAAACGTACAATGTAGTCAGAGACTGGCATTTGAAGGCGGTGTTCAGAAATATCTCAGCTCCTGCTGATGCAACTTTCGTTGCAGACGTTACGGACCCGACCAACGGCGACGTCACCTTAACGATCAGCTATCCGAATGACACTGCGGTGAAGGAATACAAAGTAGGCGACAGTGGCGAATGGATCGCGTACGGTGGTCCGGTGGTTATGTCCGAAAACGTTACGGTGTTTGCACGGGGAACGAATGCTGTGGGCAATGTTTCGAATGTCAGCAGCTATGCGGTCGGCAATATCGACAAGATCTCTCCAACGGCAACCGTGGCTTACAATGGACCGTCCACGATAGATCATACTGTGATAGCAACGATTACGCCAAGCGAGCCGGTATCCATTACAAACAATGGCAGTTCAGAAAGTTATACGTTCATTAGGAATGGCAGCTTCACATTCGAGTTTGTTGATGCGGCCGGAAACCAAGGATCAGTTGCCGCGACAGTAAACAATATCCCTGCAAAGAGCACAGGTGTACCAGGCAAACCAGTTCTGTCCGACGACAATGGGGATGATACAGGTCAGCAGGACGGCAATTACAATATTATTATGAATATGTGGTACGGAAATAATGGCAGGATCTACAAGCTTTACGAGAATGACGTATTAATCGATACCAAAATTTTAAAGGATGACTCCCCGAGCGCTCAGAAAGCGATAACTTCCATTGCAAATAAGCTGAATGGGACCTATGCCTATCGCGTGGAGCTGACCAACGCGTATGGGACAACAACAAGCAGTACGCACACGGTAAACGTAACGCATGCAGCGCCGGCCAAACCGGTATTATCTGTAAATAACTGGGACGGCGACGGGGATTTCAATGTCAGCATGAATATGTGGTGGGGCACCAATGGTACAACGTACAATTTGTTCGAAAATGGCGTTCTCATCCATACGCAAGAGTTGACGAGCAATACACCGTCTGCCCAATCGGCAGTAACCGCTATTACGGATCGGACGATTGGCATATATGAATATCGCGCGGAACTCATCAACTATGCTGGTGCAATCTCCAGCGATACGATGACTGTTACTGTGACCAAGTAAGGTTTCGGTCCGGTCATTCAGGCAACAATGGTCAATTAGGATATTATTAATAATCGTACTAGTTTCGGGAGGAAGGCCTTAATGCCTTCCTCCTTTAATAAATCGGGGGCGGAATTGCAATATTTTCATGGAAAAAGAATAAAAGGAGGGTAATAAAATAATGAGTAGAAAGCGTTTTCGACAATTTGTTTCCTGCATTCTTTGCGCTATGTTGGTCGTTTCGGGCGTTATCTTCGTTGGCGGCCAGACAGCGAAAGCGGCTATTTCGCCGCTTATTACTTCTTACAAGCCTCAGGTCGTAAATACCGATGTCAATGCTTCTTATATTGATTCTTCCGGGAACACGATATCGGCAATCATCCACCATCCGGGCATTGCAATGAGACAGGCAGATTTGGACAATATGCGCGATCATGTAAGAGCGGGCGACGAGCCTTGGAACACGGCATTTAATACCTTTTCCAGCAAACCCCAATCCAGCGAAAATCCAAGAATTTATTATGAATCCGGGTATGATTTATTCGTCAATATTCCGGGTCCATGGGCCTTTACGGACGCAAACGGTGTATATCGGTCCAATCCCAGCGATTATGTAGGTACTCGGGCCAATACAGATTCCGAAACCGCTTTCATACAGGCGATTATGTGGTATGTTACCGGTAATGAAACGTATCGCTCGAATGCCATGACGATCATCAGAAATTACGCAGCAATACAGTCTGTTGTTAAACATACGAACTTCCGTTTTGCAACGTCGACTTATTTGCTTGCGGCAGCGGCAGAAATTTTGCGCTATTCCGATACGCCGACGCAGAGTCTGAAATGGTCGGATACCGATACTCAAAATTTCACAAATATGATGGAGCTTCTTAGAAACACTTATGATCAACCTGAGGATCCTAATCAAGCCCATAATTTCTTCATGAATCAGCATCAGTTTGCCATCATGGGGATGATTGCGCGAGCTATCTTCAACAATGACCTGCAGCTTTATGCGGAGGCCGTGGAAGCAACGACAGTTAACTCAGCAGGTAACCCGGGAGGAAGAAACGGTTCGATCAAGCATCAGATGCGTTGGATGACGGCAAATGAAATAACAGGAGAACCGTTGGCTCCATTGGATTACCACGTGCAGTTAATGGAAATGGGGCGCGATGCGGGACATACTTATGGCAATGTGGGTGGACTGTCTACATTGGTGAAAACCATCGATGCCCAAGGTACGAAAGTTGACCCGATGAATGGAACGATTTCTACTGCTTCGAATGCGGTCAATGTATTCAATTTCCTAGATGATCGGTTATTGGCAGGAGTGACATACACTCTGAAGTATCATCTTGGTCATGATGTTTTATGGACCCCTGCGTACTCGGACGGATACACAGCCGGAGCCGCATATTATGACAAGATCAACCCGGACGGCAGGGGCAGAATCGATCCTTACTTAAGTGTTTTATATAACTATTATAAATATATTGAACAAAGGGATATGACCCAAGAAAAATATAAATACCTGGCCTATGCCTATGAAACGGGAATGCCGGAAGTTGCAGCAAAGGATTATCCGCTTGCTACTTTGTTGTACACACCTGATGCAGCACAAACTGTCGGCTTGAGCAACCAGATCACTTTAGGCTCAATATCGGGCTTGACGGCAACGGCAGCAGGCCCGGCTACGATCAACTTAAGTTGGACGGCTGTACCGGGAGCACTAGGATATAACTTATATAGATCAATAACAGCAGATGGAACTTATACAAAGATTAATAGTGCACCAATTACAGCAGCCTCTTATAGCAATACCGGGTTAGAATCGAATACGATTTACTATTATCAGGTAAGCGTAGCCGGGGGATCGACGTCAGCTGTCGTATCCGCGGCAACGGGAGGAACCGGAGTTCCGGTTTTGGATGCAAGCAGTTATACCATTATGCTGAATGATACGCATACGACGGCATTAACGGTCATGGATTTTGATAGGAGCGTTCAGGATCTTACAGCTCAGGCGAGTTATTCTTCATCTAACCCGGTCGTGGCAACAGTGAATGCAGGAGGCGTAGTTACGGGTTTAAGTTTAGGTACAGCTACGATTACAGCTGCCTACAATGGACAGACTTACAATGCCGCCGTAAAAGTAGTCATGGATACCAACTTAAATACCTGGTATAAATTTGACGAAACGAGCGGTACTACAGCCGCGGACTCGTCCGGCTACGGAAATAACGGAA
>NZ_KQ040781.1:87469-175022 GCF_000971975.1 Paenibacillus algorifonticola
ATGAACGTATTGTAGATGGCGTCTTGTTCGATAACTTACGGTTCGGGGATGAACGCGTGGAAGGAAACGGCCACCGAGCTCTTGATATAAACGGTTATGTCCGCAATATCGTATTCGTCAAGAAATAAACAGACAATGTAAATGAGGGGAAGAAGGACAATGGGCAATACGGGAAAAATTTTGATTTATACAAAAGACCAGGGGGCTGCTTTGGGCGATCTATTCGGCATTTTTTTCGAGGATATCAATCATGCCGCGGATGGTGGTCTATACGCCGAGATGGTTCGAAACCGTTCTTTCGAATTCGATCCGATTGACCGGCATGATTATGATGGCTTAACCGCGTGGGAGAAGGTAGAGCTTGGAGAAGGGAAAAGCAGCATACAAGTGGAGCAGGAGCACCCTATTCATCCACGCAACCCTCATTACGTTGCGGTTGAGATCATAGAGGCTGGAGAAGGAGTAGGCATCAAAAATCTGGGCTTCAATTCGGGATTGCCATATCGCGAAGGCGAAACGTATACGTTCTCCATGTACGCCAGGCGGAGCGCAAGCTTCGATGAGCCTGTAGCCGTAAGGCTGGAAGGGATTGACGGTACGGTATACGGCGAAGCGAAGGTAATGGTTACATCGGAGTGGACGAAATACGAGGTTGTCGTTGCTTCATCGGCTACCGACTTCAGCGGCAGGTTGGCAGTTGTGACTAAGGGAAATGGCACCCTATATTTGGACATGATCTCGCTCTTCCCGACCAAGACGTTTCGGAACAGACCGGGGGGACTGCGAGACGACATCGCGACAATGTTGGCCGATCTGAAGCCGAAATTTATGCGTTTCCCTGGCGGTTGCCTTATTCATGACGGCTCGTTAAACGCCGGGGACCGCGACTCCATGTACAGATGGAAAAACACGATCGGGCCTGTCGAACAAAGACCGCCGCGCAAGAACAACTGGCGATATCATCAGACGCTGGGGCTCGGTTATTTCGAGTATTTTCAATTTTGCGAAGATATTGGAGCAAAGCCCATTCCAATTTTGCCTGCGGGCTCTGATCCGCATAGCCAACGCTATGTTCCGATTGATGAGCTGGGACCATGGATTGACGATGCACTCGATCTGATCGAATTCGCGAACGGCGACGCTTCGACCGAGTGGGGCAGCTTGCGCGCGCTGCTCGGGCATCCAGAGCCTTTCAACCTGGAGTATATCGGTATTGGCAATGAAGAGATCGGGGAGCAGTTCTTCGAGCGGTATACTTATTTCCATCAGGCGATTAAAGCGAAATATCCCGACATTCAGATTATCAATTCAAGTGGGCCGTTCGCTGCCGGGGGCGAATATGAACGCGGATGGCGTTCCGCGCGGGACAACGGCTCGGATTTCGTGGACGAACATTATTATCAATCTCCGGACTGGTTGCTGGCTCATTATCACCGATATGATTCATTCAGCGCCGACGATCCTAAGGTGTTCCTCGGGGAATACGCTTCATGGGGCAATACATACTACAACGCGCTTGCGGAAGCCGCGTTTATGACCGGACTCGAGAAGAATGCTCATGCCGTCGGATTGGCGTGTTATGCGCCGCTTCTTTGCAACATCGATTATGTGAACTGGAAACCGGATTTGATTTGGTTCAATAATCATCAAGTTTTCGGTACGGCCAACTATTATGTGCAGCAAATGTTCATGCACCATCAAGGAGACCATTTGCTGCGCATGGTTACCGACGGGTTCGCAGTTCCGGCCCAGCCTGCCGGCAATAAAGAACGAATTGAAGGCAAGCTGCTCGTGGGGGCGAATCTCAATGAAGTTGTTTACCGCGATATTCGCTTGATTAACCACGAGACTGGTGAAGTGAGGACGCTGACGGACAAGGTCGAAATAGGCGAGACGGAAGAAGATCGACGCCACCGTTCCGAATTTGGCCGCAATGCGGTAGTTGGCGAAACTGGCTTGAAGAGCTATTCGCTGAGCATGAAGGCGATAAGGAAAAATGGTTCGAGAGGATTTATCATGTTTTTCGGGTTTCAGGATGAAGCCAATTATGTGGTGTGGGAAGCGGGCAGCCACTCCAATCAGGAATCGATGGTTCATGCCGGCTCGAAAGGGTACAGAGGTTGTCTGACGCAAAGCCTGTTCTCGCCGGAGACTGGCGTGGAATATCACCTGGAAGTGCGAGTAGATGGACGGAGGATACGCACCTATGTCGACGGCGCTTTGATCAATGATACGGAACACATTGCACCAGTCATTGAACCCCTATACTGTTCTGCCAGTATTGAAGAGGCAACCGGAGATGTGATTGTCAAAGCCGTGAACGTACATGATGTCGACGTTCAAGCGCAGCTCCAATTTGCCGACTTGCATTCGGACAGCCTTTTGATCGATGTATATGATATGTCTGGTTACGGTCTGGATGAGATGAACAGCTTGGAGGCGCCGGCAAAAATTGTACCCAAGTATAAGAGGATGCAAACGTCAGGCAATCAAGTAAGCTACGAGTTCCCTAAGCATTCAGTTACTGTGTTCCGCGTTAGGAAAGGATGATCGCTCTTCATTTTTCGATAGAATCCACTTAGGATTTCGATTGAATAACAATTCTGAGAATGATGCTGTTCAGTACGGCATCATTCTCATGATGTGAGACTACAACCCGGGTAATGGACAACTGGTGAAAGATATGAAAACAACTGACATGATGGTTAGTCAAGTGATTCGAAGTATTATTATTTTGTAGAAGAAGCCAACATATAAACATTTCGGTAAATTGTCTCTACATTTTTGGTTATAAGAACCATTGATAGGGGGTGATTTTTATGATTGGAACTGTAAGCGTTTTCTTAATTGTAATGGTTTAGGGGAAGAGAGTAATTTGAAGAAATTTTAAAATTGGAGGAACGAAATGAAAATCGTAAATGTTATTATGCAATCGCGCAGGCTGATAGCCCTGATTCTATCCCTGATCATGCTGTTCTCTCTTGCATTGCCTGTGCAAGGCGAAGAATCCGCAGGTTCAGGCGTAACGGTTACGGAATCAACTTACGAGCAGACTGTCACGGAGTCAACTTACGAAAGTACCCCGAAGCCGATCGTTTACGAGTTTGAAGGGAACGCCAATAGCTCTGACGGATCGGTTAACGGTACGGTCACCGGCACTCCCGCATACGTGGACGGGGTAGTCGGGCAAGCCATCCAGCTGAATGGAACATCCTCTTACGTGACGCTGCCGGCTGAGCATCCGATGTCAGACTATGAAGCCATTACAATATCTACATGGGTGAAATGGAATGGAGGAAGCAACTGGCAGAGGATTTTTGACTTCGGCAAAGGCACAAGCAATTATATGTTCCTGACACCGAAAAGAGGGACACTTATGCGGTTCGCCATTATAAACGGCGGCTCCGAGAAAGTTTTGGATACGGCACAGCTCCCAGTAGGACAGTGGACTCATGTGGCCCTGACGCTGGGCGGTGGAGAAGCTACACTTTATGTAAACGGGGAAGCAAAAGCAACGAATAGCAATGTTGCGATTAAGCCAAGTGATTTTGCGCCGAATTTGAACTATATCGGGAAAAGCCAGTTCGCTAGTGATCCGTTGTTTAACGGCTTGATTGATGAATTCAGTATCTACGACTATGCCTTAAGCGCGGCCGAGATTGAGAGGGTATATAAGGGGACCCAGTTTAACTCCGTGCTTCATCAAGCCGCCAATATGATTGTGGCCGGACAGCAATACTACTCGGATGAAACTTGGGCTATACTGCTGGAAACAAACAGTCGCGCACTGGCGTTGAAAGCAGATCGGGAAGCGACTCAAGATCAGATTGACGCCATGGCAGCAGAATTGCTTGCAGCGATTCAGGGTCTCGCCGAGCCCTTGCCGACCTTCGTCAACAACACGGGTACAGAGCTTATTCATCCTGCCGTCAGTGTAGCGCCAGCGGATCTGTTTCGCATACGGGAGCATATCCGCAACAAAGAACAGCCGTGGTACGGTTATTTCGAAAATTTTGCGGCCAGTTCGTTCGCGTCCAAATCGTACGGGATTAGAATCGATAAAAATCCGTCCGCCGGTTTTGACGCGCTTGAGGCGAACTACACCTATGACAGCTATAGCACCAGCCTCTTTAATGGGGCAATGACGCAGGATGCCCTTGCAGCGTACTATCAGGCGATCATGTATTTCATGACAGGGGATCCCGACTATCGGGAAAAAGCGATGCGGATCGTCCTGCTGTGGGGCAGCCTGGATCCGTCCAAAGCGAAGTATGTGACGGATGCGCATATTCATCAGGGACGACCCATGTACTATATGAATGCGGCCGCGGAATTGCTGCGTTATACGAGTACAGGACACGAAGAGCTGAAATGGAAGGATGAGTATTCACAAAAATATAGCGATAACTTTCAGAAACCGGCGCTAAGTCTCTGGATGGAGCGAAATACCAACTGGATGAATCAACACCAAACTTCTGTCATGGCAACATTATCCTCCTATGTTTTCATGGATAGCAAGGCGGATTACGAGCGTGTGTTAGAGTGGGCGACAATAAACGCCAGCACTCCATCTGGGCACGCATACCATAACGGTGCGATAGCCAACGCCATGTTTGAATACTCCACGGACAGCAAAGGGAATGTGCTGGACGAGCCTGTCGTGGCGGTCAAAGAAATGGTAAGGGATCAACCGCATTCGTTCGATAACGTGATGAACTTGTCCATTCTGGCTCAAATCATTTCGGCACAAGGCACTTCACTCGACCCGGTCAACGGGACAGCTACTGTGGCCAGTGATGGAGTGGACGTCTATTCCTTCTTGAACGACCGGCTTATCAAAGGCGTCAATACCTATTATAAATACAACCTGGGATACGCTATTCCATTCAATGACGGCTTGAATAATTCGGTTAGCGCAGACAGACGGGGACGCCTCGGCGCCAGCGAGGACTACTACTACATCTATAAATATGGCAAGGGCTATACGGATAACAATCCCGACTTTAAGTATGTAGCAGAAGCGATGAATAAGTATTGGGAAATTTATGGTTTGAGAACCAGCGATTTGTGGCTCTATATTCCTGATGGCGCTTTAGGCACACCCGTACCTGCTGTTATTGCCCATGAGAATGGGAGCACGGTTCCGTACCAGTTTGAAACACATTTTACCCCGTTAGACAGCGGCATTACGAGAACAAACGATTCGATCCTCATCGAGGCCGAAGAAGCCGGCTCCCTATTCGCTGTTCCTAGTGTGGGCATCTGGCGTAATGGTGACTTGGCGTTCCGAATCAAGAGCAATGCGATTACGACGCTGAAGTTCCATGGCGATATTGGCAAAGAGCCGTTCGCCACGGTTAACCTGCCCGATACCGGAGGGGAATGGAAGTATGTGATCGTCAACTTGGCAAGTGTGCCTAGCACCGCTTTCCAAGCAGACTCCATGATCTATTTCAATGTATACGGCAAGACGGGGGAATATGTCGAGTTTGATCATCTATTGCTCAACAGCACAACGGTGAAAGCCCCTCTCTTCAAGGGAGCCGTAAACGAGCTGCAACTGGACTCTTATACGTCGGCGCGGCTGCAATATGATTTGTCCAATTCCGCAAGCAATGCAGGACAAACCATAACATACAGCATAGTCGAAGATAACACCGAATTTGTTAGCCATGCAAATATGACCGTAGATAGCAACGGCATACTGTCGGGGAACATTCCGGCATCCATCCCAATGGGTGATTATTCATTCTATGTGTCGGCATCTAATGGCACAGCCATGAATATTTTGGCGGTCACCGTCTCGGTCACAGGCAGCTATAGTGAAGCGATTAAAAATGTAATCCAAGCTTATGATCCTGCTCAAGTGTATGAAACAGCTAGCTATACCGTATTCCGGACGAAGTATGAAGCTGCGCTGACTCTTGTCGAATCCGGCGACGCGGCTGCCATGAATCAGGCATTGCTTGATTTGAAGGTAGCTGTTAGCGGGTTGCGCCTGTTAAATCCGTTGATAGCGGATGGAGCCCTTGATTTAACGGGGATCGCAGTCGGGGCGCCGGACAGCCCCAATGTCAATCCGGCATTTTTAGTAGACTATGGTGGCGCAGGTATTCCCATCAGATGGATAGTTGACGAGAAGCAGTTTACATTGGATTTCGGTGAGAATTTTAAGGTAAAGCCCAGCAAGTTCCTGATGTTGCCCGACTTTGGCTTCCCGGCACGGTCAGAGGGAGCAATCATTTTGGCATCCAATGACTATACGAACTGGGTGCGAATCTCCGACGATATGTCGGAATATACCACAGATTGGTTCACTTATACGGTAAAAGACGAGTACAAAAATACCGGATTCCGTTATTTTAGAATGAAGGATCTTACCGCCGGCGTATTAAACAAGGATGATTATACGGAGGACCAACCGTTCTATATCTCTGATCTCCATATTTTTGGCGAACGCTTTGAAACGGGCAATGTGGTGAAAGATATAAGCTTGAAACTGGAAGCTGTTTCGCCTGTCCAGGATACGCTCGATATTCCGCCTAGTGCCGTCATAGGCGATAAGGTGATTCTCACATTCAAAGCAGATGAACAGATCGGCAATATTCGGGCGACCATTCAGGGTGAGGCGGTTGGCGTGACAAATAACGGGGATGGTTCCTATACCGCTGAGTATGTTGTTCATGCCGGATCGAAGTCAGGCTATGCTGAGCTTTCCATTGATTATACCTTTGCAGACGGTACACCAGCCTATACTGTCTACAGCTACCCGGAGAAATACATTACGAATGTGAATAACGCACAAGTGTCCCAGAAAGTGTTGATTTCCAATACTTCCAATGAGATTAATGTGAGAGCTGAAGCACAATTAAGCGGTTCAAGCAATACGTTGGAAGCGACTGAAGCTACTTACTTGTTCGATGGCAAAATATCAACCTTCGCCGACGTAAGATATAATGGTAACGCTTACGGTTACTACGACATTGATTTCGGCACGAGCAACAGTAACAAGCTGATGCAGCTTGACCGAATCGAAATTTTGAACCGTAGCGGCTTTCCTGGCAGGGCAGCAGCTGTGAGTGTAAGTGCTTCTGATGATGGAGTAAACTGGCGAATAATTTCCGAAACATCGAAGGGCTATAGCTATGATATCTGGCAGCCGATTAAAGTGAAGGATCAATTTAAGGATTACGCCTTCCGATATTTCCGCATTTATGGAGGAGCCTGGTATGGAAATATATCGGAACTGCGTATGTTTGGGAAAGTCGGCGAGGATCTGAAGCGCTACGATCCTACGTATACGATCACGACATCGTCGAGTGATCCCGCGGCAGGAACGACCTTGGTTTATGTCAATTCGAACGGCCTTCCTCCTGCTCCAGCACCGACAGGAAATGAGGGAACCTCGCTGACGGTGCATGGCGATCAAACGTCCGTTACCGTGGTGGCGAAGCCGGCTGAAGGCTATGAATTCGTCAAATGGGTGGAGCCGACGATTACCTATGGGATGACGGCAGATTATTTATGGTCGGAATACCCCGTGTTCAACCTGACAACCTATTCAGGCGGTTATTTGGGCGGCGGAAAAACGTACAATGTAGTCAGAGACTGGCATTTGAAGGCGGTGTTCAGAAATATCTCAGCTCCTGCTGATGCAACTTTCGTTGCAGACGTTACGGACCCGACCAACGGCGACGTCACCTTAACGATCAGCTATCCGAATGACACTGCGGTGAAGGAATACAAAGTAGGCGACAGTGGCGAATGGATCGCGTACGGTGGTCCGGTGGTTATGTCCGAAAACGTTACGGTGTTTGCACGGGGAACGAATGCTGTGGGCAATGTTTCGAATGTCAGCAGCTATGCGGTCGGCAATATCGACAAGATCTCTCCAACGGCAACCGTGGCTTACAATGGACCGTCCACGATAGATCATACTGTGATAGCAACGATTACGCCAAGCGAGCCGGTATCCATTACAAACAATGGCAGTTCAGAAAGTTATACGTTCATTAGGAATGGCAGCTTCACATTCGAGTTTGTTGATGCGGCCGGAAACCAAGGATCAGTTGCCGCGACAGTAAACAATATCCCTGCAAAGAGCACAGGTGTACCAGGCAAACCAGTTCTGTCCGACGACAATGGGGATGATACAGGTCAGCAGGACGGCAATTACAATATTATTATGAATATGTGGTACGGAAATAATGGCAGGATCTACAAGCTTTACGAGAATGACGTATTAATCGATACCAAAATTTTAAAGGATGACTCCCCGAGCGCTCAGAAAGCGATAACTTCCATTGCAAATAAGCTGAATGGGACCTATGCCTATCGCGTGGAGCTGACCAACGCGTATGGGACAACAACAAGCAGTACGCACACGGTAAACGTAACGCATGCAGCGCCGGCCAAACCGGTATTATCTGTAAATAACTGGGACGGCGACGGGGATTTCAATGTCAGCATGAATATGTGGTGGGGCACCAATGGTACAACGTACAATTTGTTCGAAAATGGCGTTCTCATCCATACGCAAGAGTTGACGAGCAATACACCGTCTGCCCAATCGGCAGTAACCGCTATTACGGATCGGACGATTGGCATATATGAATATCGCGCGGAACTCATCAACTATGCTGGTGCAATCTCCAGCGATACGATGACTGTTACTGTGACCAAGTAAGGTTTCGGTCCGGTCATTCAGGCAACAATGGTCAATTAGGATATTATTAATAATCGTACTAGTTTCGGGAGGAAGGCCTTAATGCCTTCCTCCTTTAATAAATCGGGGGCGGAATTGCAATATTTTCATGGAAAAAGAATAAAAGGAGGGTAATAAAATAATGAGTAGAAAGCGTTTTCGACAATTTGTTTCCTGCATTCTTTGCGCTATGTTGGTCGTTTCGGGCGTTATCTTCGTTGGCGGCCAGACAGCGAAAGCGGCTATTTCGCCGCTTATTACTTCTTACAAGCCTCAGGTCGTAAATACCGATGTCAATGCTTCTTATATTGATTCTTCCGGGAACACGATATCGGCAATCATCCACCATCCGGGCATTGCAATGAGACAGGCAGATTTGGACAATATGCGCGATCATGTAAGAGCGGGCGACGAGCCTTGGAACACGGCATTTAATACCTTTTCCAGCAAACCCCAATCCAGCGAAAATCCAAGAATTTATTATGAATCCGGGTATGATTTATTCGTCAATATTCCGGGTCCATGGGCCTTTACGGACGCAAACGGTGTATATCGGTCCAATCCCAGCGATTATGTAGGTACTCGGGCCAATACAGATTCCGAAACCGCTTTCATACAGGCGATTATGTGGTATGTTACCGGTAATGAAACGTATCGCTCGAATGCCATGACGATCATCAGAAATTACGCAGCAATACAGTCTGTTGTTAAACATACGAACTTCCGTTTTGCAACGTCGACTTATTTGCTTGCGGCAGCGGCAGAAATTTTGCGCTATTCCGATACGCCGACGCAGAGTCTGAAATGGTCGGATACCGATACTCAAAATTTCACAAATATGATGGAGCTTCTTAGAAACACTTATGATCAACCTGAGGATCCTAATCAAGCCCATAATTTCTTCATGAATCAGCATCAGTTTGCCATCATGGGGATGATTGCGCGAGCTATCTTCAACAATGACCTGCAGCTTTATGCGGAGGCCGTGGAAGCAACGACAGTTAACTCAGCAGGTAACCCGGGAGGAAGAAACGGTTCGATCAAGCATCAGATGCGTTGGATGACGGCAAATGAAATAACAGGAGAACCGTTGGCTCCATTGGATTACCACGTGCAGTTAATGGAAATGGGGCGCGATGCGGGACATACTTATGGCAATGTGGGTGGACTGTCTACATTGGTGAAAACCATCGATGCCCAAGGTACGAAAGTTGACCCGATGAATGGAACGATTTCTACTGCTTCGAATGCGGTCAATGTATTCAATTTCCTAGATGATCGGTTATTGGCAGGAGTGACATACACTCTGAAGTATCATCTTGGTCATGATGTTTTATGGACCCCTGCGTACTCGGACGGATACACAGCCGGAGCCGCATATTATGACAAGATCAACCCGGACGGCAGGGGCAGAATCGATCCTTACTTAAGTGTTTTATATAACTATTATAAATATATTGAACAAAGGGATATGACCCAAGAAAAATATAAATACCTGGCCTATGCCTATGAAACGGGAATGCCGGAAGTTGCAGCAAAGGATTATCCGCTTGCTACTTTGTTGTACACACCTGATGCAGCACAAACTGTCGGCTTGAGCAACCAGATCACTTTAGGCTCAATATCGGGCTTGACGGCAACGGCAGCAGGCCCGGCTACGATCAACTTAAGTTGGACGGCTGTACCGGGAGCACTAGGATATAACTTATATAGATCAATAACAGCAGATGGAACTTATACAAAGATTAATAGTGCACCAATTACAGCAGCCTCTTATAGCAATACCGGGTTAGAATCGAATACGATTTACTATTATCAGGTAAGCGTAGCCGGGGGATCGACGTCAGCTGTCGTATCCGCGGCAACGGGAGGAACCGGAGTTCCGGTTTTGGATGCAAGCAGTTATACCATTATGCTGAATGATACGCATACGACGGCATTAACGGTCATGGATTTTGATAGGAGCGTTCAGGATCTTACAGCTCAGGCGAGTTATTCTTCATCTAACCCGGTCGTGGCAACAGTGAATGCAGGAGGCGTAGTTACGGGTTTAAGTTTAGGTACAGCTACGATTACAGCTGCCTACAATGGACAGACTTACAATGCCGCCGTAAAAGTAGTCATGGATACCAACTTAAATACCTGGTATAAATTTGACGAAACGAGCGGTACTACAGCCGCGGACTCGTCCGGCTACGGAAATAACGGAACGGTTATTGGCGGAAGCAATGCAACCTGGGCGGCAGGCAAATACGGTAATGCGATTAACTTTGGAGGAACGAATACGACTGCAGCTTATGTAGCATTGCCAAGCCATATTGTAGATCGTTTGAATAATATGACATTTTCAGCCTGGGTGAAGTCCAGCAATACGGCCGATGCAATCAGCTTATTTACGGCAGGGCCGGCAGCTGCCGCGACGCCAACGAAATATATGATGATGATGCTTAATGGAAGCCGATTTACGATTACCGCTAATGGTAATACGGCGGAACAGAATATTTCACCGGGCGGTAATGTAACCGCTAACACATGGAAGCATATTGCAGTAACGTTATCCGGCAGCATCGGAATTCTGTATATAGACGGAGTTCAGGCAGCAACCAATACAGGCATGACGTTTAAACCTTCCGATTTGTCGCCAACTACCAGCGGAAACTTTATCGGAAAATCGGAATGGACAGGAGATAAATATTTGAAAGGGCAGGTTGACGATTTCCGAATCTATAACCGTGTTTTAAGCTCGTCTGAAATTGCTGGCGTAATGAATGGGCAAACATTGGCAACCGTGCCGGCAACGCCAACAGGGGCAACGGCGATAACAGCGGGTTACAGTTCAATCAACTTAAGTTGGTCAGCCGTATCGGGTGTAACCGATTATCATGTCTACATGTCTACTTCTTCAGCAGTGAATGCGATATATACAAAATTAAATTCGGATGCGATTAGCGGAACAACATTTGCCGTCCGCGGATTAAAGGCGAATACAACCTACTATTTTAAAATCACGGCAGTCAATGCGGTAGGAGCATCAGGTATTTCATCTATTGCTTCAGCAGCAACCCCAAATAGTATGCCTGATTCCAGTCTGTTCACCTGGTATAAATTTGACGAAACGAGCGGTACTACAGCCGCGGACTCGTCCGGCTACGGAAATAACGGAACGATTATTGGCGGAAGCAATGCAACCTGGGCGGCAGGCAAATACGGTAATGCGATTAACTTTGGAGGAACGAATACGACTGCAGCTTATGTAGCATTGCCAAGCCATATTGTAGATAGTTTGAATAATATGACATTTTCAGCCTGGGTGAAGTCCAGCAATACGACCGATGCGATCAGCTTATTTACGGCAGGGCCGGCAGTTGCCGCGACGCCAACGAAATATATGATGATGATGCTTAATGGAAGCCGATTTACGATTACTGCTAATGGTAATACGGCGGAACAGAATATTTCGCAAGGCAGCAATTTAACTTCGAATACATGGAAGCATGTAGCGGTAACTTTATCAGGTAGTACCGGTATTCTCTATATAGACGGAGTTCAGGTAGCCACAAATACGGGTATGACGTTTAAGCCTTCCGATCTGGCACCGACGACCAGTGGAAACTTTATTGGAAAATCGGAATGGGCAGGAGATAAATATTTGAAGGGGCAGATTGATGACTTCAGAATCTACAACCGCGTTATTAGCGCATCAGAAGTTATGAGTGTAATGAATGGGGGAACTTTGGCAGTGCCGACAATGCCGACAGGCGCATCAGCCAGCGGCGGGCCATATACAACCATTGCTACAGATGTAATTGGAACAAGCTATACTGATTCAGGCCTGACGGCCGGCGCCGCGTATTAATACGTTGTAAGCGGGTGAGATTGCTACCATGGCTCTATAATTTTGAGAGCTGTGAAAATTTGTGGTAAGCTAAAGACCGCTCTTATGGAGGAGCGGTCTTTATTTACAAGGAGATACAATTGTTATCATACACTGTTACGGTGGTAAGGGGATCAGACTATGAAAACTTCCCGCATGTTTCGAAAAAGTATTCAGAGCAAGTTTTTTATTGCTTTCTTACTCGTAATGATCATTCCAACTACTGCTCTTAGCGTGAGCTCCTACTTCTTGTCCGTGAAAATTGTGAAAGAAAAGGTCAGTCAATCCTTTCAAGAAAACTTATTGTATATTGGGAATTCAACAGAAAAGGAGCTAGCAGGCATTGAAAAAATTACGGAGTTGATCTACATCAACGAGGATATCCAGCATGCCATAACGGCCGATAACAGCAACAATATTGAGTTCTACATGAATTTGAAAAGAGTCGATCAAGTTTTTGACAATATATCGTTTTACTCGAACTATTACTCCTATATTACTTCCCTCTTTGTATTCGGAAAAAATGGCAGTCAGTTTACTTATGGCAATGATGCCTATACCATTAACACCGACGAGATTCAAACCTCAGCATGGTATAAAACCATGCTTGAATTAAACGGAAAAGTCCTTTGGCTAGGCGTTCACGACAATGACAATGACTTCAGAAGAAATCAGGTGTTTTCAATTGCCAGAGTCATTAACGATACGAATCACAATAACATCGGAGCTATCTATTTGAATTTGAGTACGAAGGTATTTACGGATATTTTAAGCAAGGCTTCGCTAAAGACGCAAAGTCAAATTTATATTGTGGACCAACGCGGAAGAATCGTATTTCCCGAACAGCAAAGCACCAAAACGTTACAATCAGAAGGAATTAGCCTTCCAGATCATATCAAAGAATCAGGCCTTGAAATCAAGAAGGATGGACAAACATTTCTTACTTCTTCTTATAAAATCGAGGAGTATGGTTGGAAAATCATTCAGATGGTGCCCGTTGAGGCGCTGACCAAAGATAATAAAATCATCATTAACGTAACGGCAATCGTGTTTCTAATTTCGTTTTTATTTACGGGAATCCTCTGGTACCTAGTTTCAAGAAATATCGTGCTTCCCATCAAACATTTGATTTCTACGATGAAAGAACTGAGGGGCTCTAATCTTGATGTGAAAGTTAATGTAACGAGTACAGATGAAATCGGCCTGTTAAGCGTAACTTATAATTACATGATCCAGCGGATTAACGCGTTATTCAATCAGGTCGTTGAGGAAGAAAAGCAAAAAAGGAACGCCGAAATCAAAGCACTTCAAGGACAGATTAATCCTCATTTTCTTTATAACACGCTGAACACGATTCGCTGGATGGCGATTATTCAGAAAGCGGATGGAATTAAAGAGGTTGTTGATGCATTAGGCCGTTTGCTGAAAAATACGTTCAGACAGCCCACCTCGATGATTACGTTGGGTGAAGAGATCGTTATGATCAAAGACTATATATTCATTCAGCAAACGAGATATCGGGACAAGTTTCAAGTTAATTATGAGGTGGAAGAACGGTTCTATGCTGCGGAATGCGTTAAATTTATTTTGCAGCCGATTGTCGAGAATGCGATATTTCATGGGATTGAACCCAAGGAAGGGCCTGGAGTCATCACAATTAAGGTGTGTGCCGAGGATTCTCTGCTCCAGATAACGGTAGAGGATAACGGTGTTGGCATGTCGGATGAACAAATATCGGAAACGATGAAATTCCGTCATCCGAATCGGGAGAACAGCAATGGGATTGGCGTACAAAATGTTCATAATCGCATTCAAATGATATATGGCGAGAAGTTTGGTTTACACATCGAAAGCAAACCCTTATGTTATACGAAGGTTCATATCACACTCCCATTATCCTTTAACCAAAATCCGAACGATACTGAAATAAGGTGAGATTACCGATGATTAAAGTACTTATTGTTGACGATGAAGCGTTAGTTCGTATAGGCATCAAGACGATTATCCCTTGGGAAGAACTTGGGCTAGAACTTATTGGGGAAGCAGAGAACGGAAAAAAAGCATTGGAGATGGCCAGGGAGCACGTCCCTGACATTATCCTAACGGATATCAAAATGCCGATCATGACGGGCATAGAGCTGCTAAAGGCGTTGAAGCGGGAAGACCACCCGGCTAAGTTTATTATTCTTAGCGCCCATGATGATCTCGAATTCGTCAAAGAAGCGATGAAGAACGGCGCCGAGGATTACATCCTAAAACTAGAATTGGAATCCGAACAACTCATTAGCCTATTAAAGGAATTAAAGACGTTAATCTTGACATCAAGCAGCGAGCAAGTATATGTCTCAACTGCAAGGCCTGCCTATCATGCTCCTCTTCACAAAGAAAAGCTCTTTAAGGATATGCTGCTCGGCGTTGTTAAGACACAATCCGAGATCCTCCATCACTTAGAGGCAAATAGGTTAACGTTCCCGGAGGAGCAGCTGGTATGTCTCATTATTGAAGTCGATGATGCGTCCATATATTTAAAATATGGCGAATCTCCGCATCTGCTCGATTATTCCGTGTTGAATATTTTGGAGGAGGTGCTGTCCAGTTACGCATACGGGCATGTCATCAGCCTTCAACTGAAGCAGTTTATTGCCGTGTTGTCGTTGCGGCCAAAGGGGGATGCGAGGTCCTCCGAAGGCTTGGAAGAGTTAATGGCAAATTTACGGATCACGCTGCGCAAATATTTAAGCACTTCGGTCAGTATCGGGATCAGCGAAATTTATGATGGCTATGAAAGACTCCAGCAAGCTTATAGAGAAGCTAAAGAAGCTGTCCGATTTGCCTTTATTTATCCGAGAGGGACGAACATTTATTATCGCGATATTTGCTCGCTGTCTTCGCAAAAAACAGATGACTTATCAGCGGAAATGAAGAGCCTTGAAAAGGCGTTCATTGACGGAGAAATGGATGATATCCAGCAAGCGTTGGAACGGTTAACCGAGGGGATCAGTCGTAACCATAAACTGACGAAAGAACTTCTGATGGGGATCAGCTTCACCATCTTTTATTTATTCCAGAGCTTTGTTGAAAATTATCAGCTCAGCGAGAAGGGAATCCTCACCAAGGATATGTACGATCGCATAAGCACAATGAGCATGAAAGTTGATTTTATCGAGTGGATCAATCAATTAAAGGATCGGATGACCCGGCAACTGATGGAGAACTATGAAAGCTTGAGAGTCTACTTAACGAAGCAATTTATCAATAAACACTATAAAGGTGAGCTGTCTCTGGAAAAAGTAGCGGACTATTTGCAGCTTTCTCCTGCCTATTTGAGCAATTTGTTTAAGAAAGAAACGGGACAAAATTTTATCGATTACGTAACCGAAGTCAAAATTGGCCGCGCAAAATTTTTGCTCAAGACAACGGATATGAAAATTGCTGAAATCGCAAGAGAAGTTGGTTATGGGGATGAATACTATTTCAGCAAAGTGTTCAAAAAGAATGTAGGAGAGTCCCCCTTAAAATATCGATAACGATCTGAAATGTACTTAATGGGATGACGACAATCTCAAAAAAGTACATTTTTTCTTTAAATAAGACAAATTCGCGCAGCAGAGCAATAGCGATATAGAAAAATAGGATAAAAAGATAAAAGATATTGCATGGGAAAGACCGGTGGAGAATTCTATACTTTAATCAGAAAGACGATGAAATTATCGAAGGGGGCTAATACGATGAAAATTACAAAAAAAGCAGTGTTATCGTTGCTGTTGCTTGGGTTCGCAGGAACTTCCCTTGCAGGCTGTAGCGGAACGAGTGACTCGCCTAACGAGTCGGCCGCAGAATCGAATGGGGGCGCGAATCCGGTCACGATCAAGTGGTATGTGACATCCGGAACAAGCAATCAGCCGACGACCAAGCAGATTCTGGCTGATTACAAAGCCGAATCCGGGGTGACGGTGGCGCTGCAAGTGGTTCCTGGTGACGGAGAGGCCATCTACAAAAAAATCGACGTGGATCTTTCGGCAGGCGGCGACGTGGACCTGATTACAATTCAAAATCCGATTGTACATGCGAAATATGCTACCAATGATTGGCTTCTGCCGCTAAATGATATTTATAAAGAAGAGGGCTACGATTACGAGGCGGAGTTTGGCAAGAATTTGACCAAATTTAATGGGGATACCGTTTATACGCTTCCGGACGGCGTAGTATCTTGGGTTGTATTCTACAACAAAAAAATATTCGACGATGCGAATGTCCCTTATCCAAAAGGCGAATGGACTTGGGATGAATATATCGAAACCGCGAAGAAGTTAACCAATGCCAGCAAAGGGATCTACGGATCGTCCATGCCCGACTATGACAGCATTTTATACCTGTTAGCCCAGCAGAGGGGCATAAACGGTTATAAGGCGGACGGGTCCTCCAACTATGATGATCCGGCTTTCAAAGAAGCGTTGCAATGGTATGGGGATTTAGGTAATACGCTGAAAATTCAGCCGAGCTGGCTAGAAATCAAGTCCAAAAAAATACCGTATGACACGTTCATGACTGGTAAATACGGCATGCAGTTTATCGGCTCCTGGTTTTCTTTCGCCCCACAGGATTTGAAATCCTATCCGCGGGATTGGAAGGTAGGCGTTACTCAGATTCCAATTGATCCGCAGGGCAAAAATAGCATCGGATCGTCCGGAGGCATTGCGGTAAACAAAGCATCGAAGCATCCGAAGGAAGCGGCGGATTTCGTAAAATGGTTTGCCAAAAATAATTATAAGTATTCCGGCGGGATGACCGCGCAAGTGAATCTGAGTGATGAGGAAGCGAACAAGATTTTTACCGATATGGCTTCCAAATACCCGGCTTCGGACGGTATTACGTCAGAGGAACTTAAAGCGGCTTTATTAACACCTAACCTTGGAATTGTACCTGAGAAAATTACGGGAACCATTCCGACCGAATATGGAAATATCATTCTGCAAGAAGGCGAATTGTATCTGGTTGGTCAAAAGTCGCTGGATGATACGATCAATGCGATCAAGACCCGTGCGGATGAAGCGATAAAAAAACAAAGCACAGTTAACTAACGAATGGTCCTTGCAAGCAAATAAAAGGTCACTTATGCGGATAAGTGACCTTTGAATTAGGAGTGAGAAGCATGTCCATACCACGGCAAATCGATGCTGACTTAAGCATAGAAAAAAAAGACAAAAGAAGACGCTTGAGTTTGGATAAACAAGAGGCGAGGGCTGCTTTCGTCTTTGTGCTGCCTTTCTTTATCGGATTCGTTATTTTCGGATTAGCGCCCTTTTTTTATGCGCTTTATATCAGCTTTATGGATTTCAATTCGTTCAAATCGTTGGATTCCTTGAAATGGACCGGTTTATCCAACTATAAGGCAATCTTTCATGATTCCGTTGCCTTATCCTCGTATTTCAAAAGCTTTTATTATACGGTGATTTACGTCCCATTGTTGACGGCGGCCGGTTTTACAGCAGCCGTCATGTTGAATAAAACGTTTCATTGGAAGGCTTTTTCAAGATCCTTATTCCTGATGCCGTATGTCGCCAACATCGTTGCCATTTCAATCGTGTTCACGATGCTGTTCGATCCCTTTGGCGGAATCGTCAATACGGTGCTTATGAAGATGGGCGTGGAAAATCCGCCTTTATGGTTCGCAGGCAGCGGTACCGCTATTCTAACTACTGCGCTGGTCGCGGTATGGGCCAATTTTCCGTTTCAAATGATCGTATATCTAGCTGCGCTTCAAGGCGTTCCAAGCGATTTGTACGAAGCGGCAGAAATTGATGGAGCCTCCAGATGGCAGCGGCTGACCCGAATTACGCTTCCACTGGTATCACCGACTACTTTCTTCTTGGTCATTACGGCGACCATCGGGTCGTTCCAGAACTTTACGATCTTTAATGCGCTTACTAGAGGAGGACCGGGTATTGCTTCCCGAGTCAGTTCGCTAAATATTTACGAAGAGGCATTTTCTCTCAATCACTACAGTTATTCGGCGGCGCAAGCCATTGTCTTGTTTGTAATCATTCTGCTGATTTCGGCTATTCAATGGGGAGGACAGAAAAAATGGGTGCATTATTAGCAAGAAAGAACCTGTCCACAACACTGTACTCTATCCTTATGTTTATCATCGCGCTTACTATGATTTCTCCATTTATTTTTATGATCTCCGCTTCGTTGAAAACGACCGCGGATGCTTTCGATGATCCGCTTGCCCATATTATTCCGAAAACGATCTATTGGGAAAACTATAAGACGTTGTTTTCATCGCCTGATTATTTCATTTGGATCGGCAATTCGTTTAAGGTAGTTGTCCTTTCGATCTTGCTGCGCGGGTTCATGGTCACGATGGCTGCCTATGCATTTGCCAGATTGAATTTTAAGGGGAAAAGCTTGCTGCTATTCTTTTCGATGTCTACGCTTGCGATTCCGTCCGATACGACTGTTGTAGCCCGTTATTTAATGTATAAATACCTGCATATGCTGGACACCCATTGGGCGATTATTATTCCGGCGATTTTCGATGTGTTCTTCTTATTCCTGCTGCGGCAATTTTTCATGGGAATTCCAAAAGAAATTACAGAAGCGGCCATTATGGATGGATGTTCGCATTATCGCGTGTACTTCCGCATCATCCTTCCATTGGCGGTACCCGCATTGCTGACCATGGTGATCTTCTCCTTCGTCTTCATTTGGAACGATTTTGCAGGTCCCTATATCTTCATTTCCAGTCAAGAGAAGCAGTTGGTGACCGTTGGCATTCAGTATTTTTCGTCTATAGCCGGAGCAAATTATTCCCTCCAGATGGCTGGTGCTTCGATCGTCGTTCTTTTGCCAATTATTTTATTCACCTTTGCTCAGAAATATTTTGTGCAAGGGATCGCTTCCAGCGGTGTGAAAGGTTAGGTATCACGCGGATGGAATTGCATCGTTTTGGAGCCACATTTTCTACGATTGGGAAGACATTGCTGTAAAGAAATATACGCCGGACATTCCAGCTACGACCAATGGCGGAGCATATGGATATTGTGCCTAGGATACCTATCTTTGTCGTTGGAAATCTAATGATCAGGTTTGGAGGGTTAACTTTGCAGGCTTATTTGTTTGTACATTTCAAAGAAAAGAGAACGCCGGATGGCGAGCAGGTTTACTTCGGTGTGAGCAAGAATGGTTTTGACTGGGAGCAAGTGAATGACGGGAACCCCGTACTGTGGAGTTATTACGGTGACAAGGGTGTCAGGGATTTTACGATTACTCGTACGAAGACAGGCAAATTTGTTATTTTGGCCACCGATTTGAGTTTGTCCTACGGCATGCTGAATCAATATAACCATTCATGGACGGAAGCTGCACGGAACGGGAGCAAATGTTTGTCGTTCTGGGGGTCTGACGATCTGGTCAATTGGTCGGAGCAGAAGATGATCAAACTCGGAGATGAGAATTTCGGCTGTTTATGGGCACCAGATATTATCTATGACAAGAAGCTCGACGACTACGTTATTCACTGGTCTTCGACTCATAGCAGCAATGATTTTGGATTAAAGGGAATCTATTATTCCCGGACCAAAGATTTTGAGCAGTTCAGCAAAGCGCAATTGCTGTATCAGAAAGAAGACAGCGGCGTCATCGACTCTGCGATGTATGAGGAAGACGAACGTTATTATATGTTCTTAAAGAGCGAACAAAATCCCGGCAAAATCATTCTCATGGAGTCGGAGGAGATTACCGGTCCTTTCAAGAGAGTTGAGGCGTTTGATCAAAGTATGGAGGTCGTCGAGGCCGGTCTTTATGAGGCTCCAACGGCGGTCCAATTGGAGGATGGAAGATGGTGTCTGTTCCTAGACTTCTATGGCTGCTCAGCTGAAGAGCAAGGTTATGTGCCCTTCATAGCGGGGCGTCTGGCCAGCGGGAAATTCATTCGTTCGGACACATCCTTCACGTTCCCTTATGGCTACAAGCACGGTGCAATTCTCACCATCACGATGGAAGAATATGAAAGATTAAAAGCTTATACGAAGAAACCATCCGAATACTAGGCAATATCTAATGTGAAATGAGGGGATAGAGAGACCATGAGCAAGCAAGGAACGATTTCAGTTGTAACGAAAGAGTGGGGAGCTGCATTGGGGGATATGTTTGGCATATTCTTCGAGGATATCAATCATGCTGCGGATGGCGGGTTGTATGCCGAGATGATTCGCAACCGTTCGTTCGAATTCGATCCGATTGACCGGAGTGATTACCATGGTTTAACGGCTTGGGACAAGGTTGAGCTTGGCGAAGGGAAGAGCAGCATCGTTGTGGAACAGACTGATCCCATCCATCCGCGCAATACGCACTACGTTGCAGTGGAAATCATAGCACCGGGAGAAGGAGTAGGTATTAAAAACCTGGGCTTCAATTCGGGACTGCCGTATCGCGAAAGTGAAACATACTTATTCTCCATGTACGCCCGGCGGAGCACAAGCTTCGACGAGCCAATCGTTGTAACGTTGGAAGGCATCGACGGTTCGGTTTACGGAAAAGCGGAGATGTTGGTCACATCAGAATGGGCGAAATACGAGGTTGTTCTTGCGTGTTCGGCTACCGACTTTTGCGGCCGGCTTGCAGTTGTGACCCGAGGCACTGGCACTTTGTTTTTGGATATGATTTCGCTATTCCCGACCAAGACGTTTCGTGGCAGACCTGGTGGACTACGCGAGGACGTCGCGGAGATGCTAGCAGATCTTAAACCGAAATTCATGCGTTTCCCGGGTGGATGTCTTATTCATGACGGCTCATTAAACGCAGAAGATCGCAATGCCATGTACCGATGGAAAAACACGATCGGACCTGTCGAGCAGAGGCCGCCGCGCAGAAACAACTGGCATTATCATCAGACGCTGGGTCTTGGTTATCTCGAGTATTTTCAACTTTGCGAGGACATTGGCGCCAAGCCGATCCCGATCTTGCCGGCGGGGTATGACCCTCATCACCAACGTATCGTTCCGATTGACGAGTTGGGACCATGGATTGATGATGCACTTGATTTGATTGAATTCGCGAGTGGCGACGCTGCAACGGAATGGGGGAGCGTACGCGCACAGCTTGGACATTCGGAGCCTTTCCAGCTCGAGTATATCGGCATTGGCAATGAAGAGGTCGGGGAGCCGTTCTTCGAACGATATGCTTATTTTCATCAGGCGATTAAAGCGAAATATCCCGACATCAAGATCATTAATTCAAGCGGACCGTTCGCGGCCGGCGGCGAATACGAACGAGGATGGCAATCCGCACGGGACAATCGGTCGGACTACGTGGACGAGCATTATTATATGTCACCGGACTGGATGCTGGCTCATTATCACCGTTATGATTCCTTCAAAGCCGATGATCCGAAAGTGTTTCTAGGCGAATACGCTTCTTGGGGCAATACGTACTATAACGCATTAGTGGAAGCGGCCTTCATGATCGGACTTGAAAGGAATGCTCATGCCGTTGGTTTGGCTTGTTATGCGCCGCTCCTCTGTAACGCTGATTATGTGAATTGGAAGCCGGACATGATCTGGTTTAACAATCATCAGGTGTTCGGCACGGCAAATTATTATGTCCAGCAGCTCTTTATGCACCATCAAGGCGACCACTTGTTGCGTATTGAATCGGAAGGGTTTGCCACCCCGGTACAGCCTGCACGAAACGCAGATCGTCTGGAAGGCAAACTGCTCGTTGGGGCTAACCTCAATGCGTGTGAATATCGCGATATACGCATCATTAATCTCGAGACAGGCGAAGAACGGCTGCTTGTAGACCAGATTGAAATTAGCGATTCGGAAGAAGATCGGATTCATACCACTCAGCTTGGCCGCAAAATGGTCGTGGGCGAAACGAACTGGACGCACTATTCGTTCCGGACGAAAGCGACGAAGACAGAGGGCGTCCGAGGATTCATTTTGTATTTTGGTCATCTGGATGAAGCGAATTTTGCAATGTGGGAGGTCGGAAGCTTCCACAATCAGGAATCGATGATTCATGCCATGTCGAGCGGGATGAGATCGTGTCTGACGCAAAACCTGCTCCAGATCGAGCTTAATGTGGAATATGAGCTGGAAGTGCGGGTGGAAGGCCGGAAGATCCGTACCTTTATTGACGGCACTTTGATCAGCGAGACGGAACATCTCGTGCCTGTTATTGAGCCGTTATACTGCTCAGCCAGCATGGAAGAGACAACCGGCGACGTGATCGTCAAAGTCGTAAACGTACAGGATGTCCACGTTCCGGCGCAGCTCCAACTCACCGACGCGCATACGGACAAACTAACAATTGAAATCTATGAATTGTCGGGTCACGCGCTGGATGCCGTGAACAGCTTTGAAGCGCCGGATAACATAAAACCACAACATAGGAGCATGCAAACATCAACAAATCAAGTCAATTATGAATTCACAAAACATTCGTGTACGGTTTTCCGGATCAGAAGAGGATAACCTGATCGCCTGAGTAGGCATTCATAATTAAACGGGAGGCAAACCATGTCACGAGTTCAAGGTATTCAAGCTATAATGGCAGGCGACTATCCGGATCCATCCATTGTGAGAGTTGGTCTGGATTACTACATGACACATTCTTCATTCCACTATACCCCAGGGCTGCTCGTATGGCATTCCCGTAATTTGATCGACTGGAAGCCGATCGGTCACGCGATCAAGGAGCATGTGGGCGGATCGATTATGGCGCCGGATTTGATCTACCATGAGGGATGTTATTACATCTATTTCCCAGCCGGCAGAACCAATTGGGTCGTAACCGCAGACAACCCTGCAGGCCCATGGAGCCAACCGGTAGACTTGAAGGTCGGCTATATCGACCCGGGACACATGGTAGACGAAGAAGGGAGTCGTTACCTGTTCTTGTCCGAAGGTTACCGAATTCGATTGTCAGTAGACGGCTTATCCACTGTGGGAGAGTTAGAGCAGATATACGAAGGCTGGAGATATCCGAAGGAATGGCTGACGGAAGGATTTTATCTGGAGTCTCCTAAGCTTAACTTTAAGGATGGCTATTACTATATGACCAGTGCTCAAGGTGGGACAGCCGGACCTGCGACCAGTCATATGATCGTCTCCGCCCGCGCCAAGTCGCTGGACGGACCTTGGGAGAACTCGCCTTACAATCCGATCGTGCGCACAAAAAACCGCAGCGAAACATGGTGGTCCAAGGGACACGGGACGCTGGTGGATACCCCTGAAGGGGATTGGTTTGTCGTCTATCACGCATATGAAAAAGACTATTATACGCTCGGCAGACAGACGCTGATCGAACCGATTCGATGGACAGCCGACGGCTGGTTCACTGCGGTTGATCCTGAAGGTGAAGCTGCTGCTGAGACCGATTCTGTTGCAACTGCAGAGCTTTCGGATGGCGCTTTGACGCTGGAAGATTCCGGGCGATTGGGACTTCAATGGCATTTCTTCGGCGGGGAACGTCTTCGCGATTACACGATCGAAGATAACCAGCTGGTGTTGAAGGCAGCCTCGAAGGAAAGTGCCGAACCGCTCTTGTGCATTCCGGTTCACCATGCTTATACAGCGGAGGTTACCGTAACGGTGGAAGGCGAATCGGAGGGCACGCTTGGCCTCTACTACAAACCGGGATTTCATTGCGGGATCGGCTTTAACGGCAAGGAGCCGTTTGCGTTCCGGAATCGATACAAGAGCGAACGCACGGTATTGTCCCAAGGCTCCGTAACGCTCCGAATCGTCAACGATCACCACGAGGTTAGCTTATATTATCGTCACTCGATCGGACCATGGACCAAATTGGATCACGGTTTCGAAATGTCGGGCTTTCATCACAATGTACTGGGCGACTTCTTAAGTCTTCGCATCGCGCTTGGCGCAACGGGCGAAGGTACGGTCACCTTTAGTGATTTTGTCTATCGGGCTGGCGTATCGATGACTTTGTGGAGCGTGACACAGAGAGGATGAATCGCATGAAGGCACCTTTATTCCGCGATCCGATCTACGACGGCGCGGCTGACCCAGTCGTCATATAGAACCGGTAGGCGCAAGAATGGTGGTTGATCTACTCGAATCGCCGAGCGACGGCCGAGGGGGGAGAAGTTCGCCTGGGTGCACGGCACCGACCTTGGCGTCGCGTCCTCGCGAGAGGGTTTATGGTAAAATTGTTATTTTCGATTCAGAATAATCGTCATTGAACTTATGGGGCATGATAATTCAATAAAACAGTGGCAGTCTAGGGCTTTATTTAATCGTCCATGGCTGCCTCTGTTTTTATTGCTGTGGTCAGTCTAATGCTTAATTTTTTTCAAACACCTCTTCTTTTAAAGTAAACAAGCAAGTCGATTTGAAAATGGAAATCATCATATTTTTCTGAGCTTGCCACGGTGAAATCAATAATTAACCGAGAGCCTATCTGAAATTTAATAAGTGTATATTATGCATAAATTCTGTATATTTCTAAAATGCGCTTTTTCTCAATTAAAATGAATTTTTAGCAGTGTATAGAGTATTAGTCAATCAATTTCTCAATTGAAATGAAACAGAACTCCTTATTTTAAGCGGTTTTTTAGAGGATAATTCTCAATTAAAATGAAAAATCACATGTGATGTGTGGCGTCATAATTATTGAGAATATTTCCAAAGTTGTTGAGACTGGATTTTCGGAATTACTGAGAAATGAATAATTATGTAATAGTATGCATTCCTAAGAAGTTGAATAATAAAAAATAACAAAAGAAGCCTGATCAATGCATAAAATGCACCTCAGGGCTTCTTTTATTTTTTATTTAGATGATACTGTACATAAACCACTGGGATCGAATTCCTAATGGTTGTTGGAACAAACCTAAAATATGTTGACGACCACATATTATTTTGTTATATTTACGTGGTCGGAAACTATATAAAGTAAAGGAGCTTTAAAAATGACAAAGTTATGGAATACAATAAAAGTCGGAAACTTAAACTTGCAGCATCGCCTGGCCTTAGCTCCCATGACTAGATCCCGTGCACTTCACGACGGGACACCGGGAGAACTTAGTGCGCTATATTATGCGCAACGCGCGTCACTGGGCCTGCTCATCAGCGAAGGTACGCAGCCTTCAGAGGATGGCCAAGGTTATTTGTATACACCGGGTATCTATACCGATGCACATATAGCAGGCTGGAAGAAGGTAGCCGACCAAGTTCACCAAGCTGGCGGATATTTATTCATTCAATTAATGCATGCGGGGCGTATGTCGCATCCGGAAAACACGCCGCATCATCGCCAACCGGTTGCGCCGTCTGCCATTGCACCGAAGGCACAGATGTTTACTGCAACCGGAATGCAGGATATTCCCGTTCCGCGTGAGTTAAGCCTTGAAGATGTCAAGGCGACCGTTGAAGATTTCCGCAAGGCAGCCGCAGCTGCCATTCAGGCTGGAGCGGATGGTGTGGAGATTCATGGGGCAAACGGTTATTTGATTCATCAATTTATTTCAGAGAATGCAAACGTACGAACAGACCAGTATGGCGGATCGATTGAAAATCGCGCGCGTTTTGCCATTGAAGTTGCAACAGCCGTGGCAGAAGAAATTGGAGCTGAGCGTACAGGCTTCCGTATCTCTCCCGGTATTCCACTGGGAGACCTCGTTGAGGGCGATAAAGGGCCGGAAGTATACAAATACTTGATTTCAGAACTTGCCAAACTTAACCTGGCTTATCTTCATGTCTTGCATGGCGGCAATGAAGAGACGCTTCGTGAAATTCGCTCGGCTTGGCCGACTTTGCTTATGGTTAATCGTCCGAGCCGCCCTCTGGAGGAACTCGGTCGAGACGTTGATACAGGATTTGCAGATATCGCATCTGTAGGCACTTGGGCGCTTGCCAATCCTGACTTTGTGGAACGTTTGAAAGCAGGCGGTCCGCTGAACGAAGCTGATCCGTCCACCTTTTATGGTGGTGACCAACGCGGCTATACGGATTACCCTGCAATGAATTGAATTCAGATATAAATGGATGTACATTGCTTGCGCCATTTCATAAGCGAATTGCTATAGTGTGGCGTGAACTTTTTTAATCGTCAAATCAAGCCAAAGACAGACCATGTTAAGCTACTGCAACTTTACAATCGTCGGGTTATCCACTACCCTTGAATAATCAGTAAAGCAACTGCAGGAGGTTAAGTTAAACATGGATGGGATTGAGAATGGTTTATGCGAAGGATTGCCTAAAGAAGAAATGCAAGCGATTCAACGGTTTCCAATAAATTTTGCTATTTTTTCCCTAGCCAGGTCGCACCGGGGTTTGGCTGCGCACTTACTACGTGACATAGGCTTGTACGCTGGCCAGGAAATTATGCTTATGCAGTTATGGGAGCAAGATGAGCAATCGCAACAAAGTCTGGGCTTCACAATGCGACTGGACCATTCAACGGTAGCCAAATCGGTTCGACGTATGGAGGCTGCGGGATTAGTCACTCGTTCACGCTCGCCAAAGGACGGGCGAGTTACGCTTGTAAAACTAACAGAAGTTGGCCGCGAGCTTGTAGCCAAGTCCACTGCCGTTTGGACAGAAATGGAAAGGCTAACGTCGAAAGGGCTTTCGGAGCAAGAAAAAGAGCTGTTAATCTCTTTATCGCACAAGATTTCAGCTAACATGGAAAGTAAAATGTAATGCCGTCGTGCCGTCGGACCGGAATTCCCAATCGTGCTGCGTTTTTCGCAATGGAAGGCCAGTGACTACACAGCGTAATGGGCTGAAACGTCGGCACCCATTCAACATTTGAAGCATACTGATATGTCCATTAGTCAAATAATGCAGTATGTGGATTGGATAATGTAAGGTGATGAGACGGTTCCCAAGCGTTTGGCTATGTTGACAGCACATCGTCAGGAAATTCTTGAAGAACTGGCAATGCGTAAAGAAAGTTTAAGGGGCGTCGAACTAAAGATTGCCCGTTATCAGCAGTATGTAGAAAAAAAGGAGAATGAAAGATGACAAAGACAGCGTTAGTAACTGGTGCGAATAAAGGTATTGGATTTGAAATTGCGAAGCAGTTGCTAGGAGCGGGGTATCGTGTTTTAGTTGGGGCACGTGATCAGAAGCGAGGAGAAACGGCAGTAACTGCCCTCCAAAAATTTGGTGATGCAAAGTTGGTGCTGTTGGACGTTGCCGACCTAGAGAGTATTGATAATGCAGTGACAACAATTAAGCAGAATTACCCAGAGTTGACGCTCTTGGTTAACAATGCGGGTATTCCAGGCGATATGCATAAACCTGGATGGGAGTTTACGGTTGAAGATCTACAGGCAACCCATCAAGTTGACTTTATCGGTCCTTTTGCACTTTCAAAAGGCTTGCTGCCACTATTGATCGCCAATAAGGGCACTATTGAAAATATCAGTATACCTATTGAGCCACAACCTTTCTTCAATGCGTTTGCCTACCAAACAGCCAAGGCGCCTTTGAATGTTATGACAAAGTCTTGGGCAATGAGTTTTGAGCAGGAGAGTATACCTGTGGAGATTTTTGCGGTGATGCCAGGGGCGGTTTCGACGGATTTGAATGGGCATATAACGGGAGATTTTGTAAAAACACCTGCTCAGGCTGCGGAATTAATCGTGAGCTTTGTTTTGGATGATGAAAATCATAATGGACAAGTGATTAATTACGACGGCACTCTAGCAGAATACTGATTTGAATAAAAAGATTTACGCACAACATCTGATCTACTTCCGCGTCTATGAACGCCCTTTCTCTACTAGAGAGAGGGCTGTTCGTGTTCGATCCGGGCAATTTGAAGACGGAACAGAATCCTCATGGAGCGGGTGATCCTGCAACGGTAATCGATAAAATCGTTACTTTGGCAACCTTTCGCTAATCAAATCGCGAGGAGATACGGCGTTTATGACAGGAAATTCCTTGTTCAAATTAGAGATTTTTGTGATAGACTTCACCTTAAAGTTGCTCCTCTCTCTGAGCGATGTTGTGTTAGCCAAACACCATTCGTCAAAGATAGGGGCGCTTTTTCTGTTTGTCACATAGCTGCTTGCATCGTTCGTTTCATTCTATTCCGGTATGGAGTCCGGTTTTAGTCCGATTTTCATAATGTTAAGGTCGTCATAACAAAAGCGTTATGAGTGATTTGGGGGTACAATTAGGATAGGCGGCTGCTGCAGCTTTGATGGAGACTGAATATTTCACTACGAAAACCACGAGTTAATCGGATTGAAGGGACAGATGACTGATGCGTGCATATCTGAATTCGCTGCGGTTTAAAATGTTTGCCAGTATCCTCTTTATGATCGTTCCGCTTGTAATCGTCATTATCGTGAATAGCATTTATTCGGTGGGGGTTGTCCGTAATCAGGTCGCACAATCGAACAAAAATCTGCTCAGTCTGTATATGAACGAAATCGACCGCAATTTGAATGAAGTGGATAAATATTTGTTCGATTTTACGGAAAATGATACCGATCTGATCGGATTTCAATTGCCCAGGCAAAATAACGAAACGACCTATATGATGAGCAAATTGCGACTGTTCAATACGATTATGACAGATGTTAGCGTACATCGGTCAATCGATCTCTTTTTTGTTTATTCGATCACCAACGGTGAGCTTATTATGACCCAGCAGTTCGGCTCATCGTTTGAAGAACGGGACGCAACCAAACAGGAAATTATGCAGATGCTGCAGGGGGAACCGGGGGCCTACAGCGGTCCTGACTGGCATGTGTGGGAAGGACGTAACCATAATTATGCGCTGCTGCGTCTTATACGCAGCGGGGAGGTGTATGTCGGGGCGTGGGTTAACAGCAATAAGCTGATGGTGCCTTTAAATCTGATCGATCTCGGCGAATCGGGAGCTGCACTGCTGACGACAGGTGAACTCAAGCCAATGAGCCAAAGCGAGATGATCGAGAGGGAAGGCATCGAACTGGCAAGCTCCTCAGAAGCCTATACGATAACTGGCAAGGAGCGATCGTTTTTAATGATGGACGAATCGTCGGACAAAGGCGATTTTAAACTCGTGGCGCTTGTGCCGGATGATGTTATTCAACAAAAGCTTCCTTTCCTTCAGAGGGTATCCTCATTCATAACGGCGGGAGCTGTCGTTTTTTTTGTCTTATTTTTATTTTTTATACGCTATGTGTTTCTTAAGCCGATGAAGCAATTGGTCGTGGCGATGAGGAAGACGAGAGACGGTCATTGGGATACAAGATTGCATCAGAGCAGTACGTCCACCGAATTTGAAATCGTGAATGAAACCTTCAATCGTATGATTGCGGAAATTCGCGATCTGAAGATCGATGTATATGAAGAAAAATTAAACCATCAGAAGTCGGAGCTTCAATTGCTTCAATTGCAAATTAATCCGCACTTTTTTTTGAACTCGTTAAACATTGTTTACAATTTGGCAACGGTCAAGGATTACAAGCTGATTCAGGAAATGTCGAAGTGTCTGGTCGTCTACTTCCGTTACATGTTTCGAACGAACCGATATGTCGTACCGTTAAAAGAAGAGCTGCTGCATACTGCCAATTATTTGCGTATCCAGCAGCTTCGGTTTCCTGGCTCGCTGAGCAGCAGCATCGAAATGAAAGACGAAGTGAAGGAGGTTGAAATTCCGCCTCTTGTCATTCAGACAATCGTTGAAAATACCATTAAACATGCGGTTGATATCGATCAGCCAATTACAATTGAGGTTGTTGCAGCGCTGCTGGAGTCGGATAACGGGAACCGTATTGTAATCACGATAAAAGACAACGGCTCCGGTTTTCCCGAAGAAGTGCTGAGCAGTCTGCATGCCGACGAGGAAAAAATAAGCGAAGAGGGCGAGCATGTCGGCATTTGGAATATTAAGCGCAGGCTGAGGCTGCTCTATCAATCGGACGCAGCGATAACCTTCGAGAACAATCAGAGCGGCAGCGGGGCTATCGTAACGATGTCGCTGCCTATGCCCGCCGTTGGACATTCATGATCATACTACTTCAAGAAGGTGGGGGCTTATATGTTTACCGTATTAATTGTTGATGATGAGGTTCATGCGATCCGAGGGCTGGAGGTAGGCGTCCGCTGGAAATCCCTGAAGGTTCAACATGTGCATACCGCGCTAAGCCTGAAGCAGGCTCAGCAAATTTATTTGAATGAGCCGATTCATTTAATGGTGTGCGATATCGAAATGCCTAAAGGGACAGGCATCGAATTGCTGGAATGGGTAAGGGAGCATGACCCAAAGGTAGAGACGATTTTTTTGACATCGCATTCCGATTTCTCTTATGCACAGAAAGCGATCAAGCTGGGCAGCTTCGAGTATTTGCTTAAACCAGTTGATTATGAGGAGCTGGAGCAAGTAATCGGCAAAGCGTTAGCTAAAATCGAAAAAACACAGGAGCTTCTGATGTATGAAAGCGATTACAAATATTATGCCCAGCTTTGGGAATCACAAAAGCCGTTGATGAAAGAGCGTTTTTGGCAGGAGCTCATCAAGCAAAGCATAGGCTCTTCCCCGGAAAGAATCTCCGAATATGCTGCGAGCAGCAAGCTGCCTAATCTGGTGAGCTCTAAATATTTGCCGATCTTAATTCGCGTCCAAAAATGGTATAAACCGCTCAGTCAGCGGGATGAGCAGATTATGGAGTATGCGTTGCGAAATGCAGCGAATGAGCAAATTTTGAAAAATGAAGCCGGGTCCGCCGTCATATCTGTTCCTAACGGTGGACTGCTTGTGCTGCTAGAAGCATCTTCAGATAGGATGGATACAGCGATGCTGGACGATTGCATCAGCTATGTGCGCGGCTGCAGCCAATACTTTAGCTGTGATTTAAACTGTTATATCGGTCAGCCTGTATATGCTACTGAAATGGTGACAAGCTATTACAATCTTATTCAAATGGACCGTGACAATGTGACGCATGCCAATCAAACCTTTTTGTTTCGCCATTACAAGAAGTCTAAAGAGGGAACGCTGCAGCCGCCTTCCATGAGTTCATGGGAAGAGTGGATGAAAATGGGAGCCAAGGATAAGTTGACGGAGGCTGTCGCTTGTTATTTGGATGATTTGAGGGACAGGAAGTACGGCGTCGACGCTCAGGCCTTGCAGCTGTTTTATCAAAATTTTCTGCAGATGATGTTTTTTGTGCTGCAAGTGAAGGGATTACAGGCCAATGATGTGTTCGCGGAAAGTCTGCTTACAGACAAGCCGCAAGAGGTGCTACGCTCTGTGTCGTCACTCAAGGAATGGATACTTTATCTAATTGACGTATCGATGAGTCAAATTCACGCTACTCAAAAAAGCCTTTCAGTGGTCGACCGCGTGAAGGCCTATATTCAAGAGCATATAGGCGAGCAAAATCTGACCCGGGAAGAGGTAGCGGGATGCGTATATTTGAACCCTGATTATTTGAATCGGGTGTTCAAGAAGGAAACGGGCATGTCCATTTCGGATTATGTACAATTACAACGCATCGCATATGCAAAAGAACTGTTAGCATTGCCAGATTACTCAGTTAGTGATATTGCCTTACAGTCAGGCTATTCCAATCTATCTTATTTCTCCACTCTGTTTAAAAAAATGACAGGTATGAATCCAGGCGATTACCGCAAGCATGCCCAGTCGAAAGAGGTCGAGATTTCGAAACTGTAAAGTCCGGATAGTGGTTATTGCCTATGTTCCGTACACCCTACAATAGAGCTACAAGATAGAATACAACAACGAAATGAGGGAAGGCGATGGAAACACCGCAAATCGCACAGGCTGTTCGTGCAGGAGAGCGGAAAGAAAGCGGGCGGCTGAATTTTATTTTGAGAAAATTAAAGCGTTACCGCGCACTGTTCCTGATGATCATTCCGGGCATGATTTATTTGATTATCAATAACTATCTGCCCATGTTTGGAGTTGTCATAGCGTTTAAGGACATTAATTATGCCAAAGGAATTCTTGGGAGCGATTGGATCGGGTTTAAGAACTTTGAATATTTGTTTGAAACGAAGGACGCCTGGATTATTACGCGCAACACGATTTTGTACAATGGCGCATTTATCGTCATTAATACGGTGTTGGCTATCGCGGTAGCGATTTTATTAAATGAAGTAAAGAAGAAGCTTGCGTCGCGCTTCTATCAAAGTGCCATTTTGCTGCCGTATTTAATCTCAATGGTCGTTGTCGGCTATCTCGGATTGTCGCTGCTCAATGTAGAGAGCGGTTTCATCAATAAACAACTGCTGCCGCTGCTCGGTATGGATCCGATAGCTTGGTATACAGAGGCTAAATATTGGCCGTATATTCTCGCAATCGTTAATATTTGGAAAAATGTAGGGTATTTATGCATCATTTATTTAGCTTCTATTATTGGCATTGATCACGAATATTATGAAGCAGCGACGATTGACGGCGCAAACAAATGGCATCAAATCCGCAGCATTACCGTTCCGCTCATCATGCCTACCATTACCATTATGACACTGCTTGCGATCGGACGTATTTTTTACTCTGACTTCGGGCTGTTCTACCAGGTTCCGCTTAATTCAGGTCCTCTTCAGCCAACGACAGATGTTATAGACACATACGTATACCGAGGACTCATGACTTTGGGAGATATCGGAATGTCGTCGGCTGCGGGCTTGTACCAATCGCTTGTCGGTTTTGTGCTCGTATTGGCCGCTAATTACGCTGTGAGCCGCAAGAACAGAGATCAGGCGCTGTTTTAGAATAAGAAAAAGGTTCTTGTTAGGAGAGGTAACTTCATGAAGACGAACCATATGAATCAATATGCTGTACATGCCATCCTTATTTTGCTGACAGCTGCTTGTGTATTTCCGTTTCTGCTGTTAATCACATCATCACTGACACAGGAGCAGGCGATTGTGAGGGACGGATACAGCTTGCTGCCTAAGGCATGGAGCATCGAGGCTTACGAGTATTTGTGGAATAAATCCACGTCGCTGGTTAAGGCTTACGGCATAACGGTAACGATTACAATTGTCGGGACAACCGTGGGGCTGCTTATTTCAGCGCTGCTGGCGTATCCGCTGTCACGGGGAGATATGCCGCTGAGAGGGACGCTGTCTTTTATCGTATTTTTCACGCTGCTGTTCAACGGGGGGCTGGTGCCGACATATCTCGTGTTTACCGAGGTATTCGACATGAAAAATACCCTGCTTGCGTTGATCATACCCGGCCTGCTTACAAACGGCTTCTTCATTCTGCTGATCCGCTCGTTTTTCAGCACCTCAATCCCGGTTCCCATTATCGAATCGGCCTATATTGACGGGGCAACGGAGTTTAAAATTTTTTACCAGATCGTGATACCGCTTTCTTTACCGATTTTGGCCACTATCGGTCTCATGCTGACGATTGGCTATTGGAACGACTGGTTCAACGGCTTGATCTATGTGACGGAGCCTGAATTATACAGTATCCAAAATTTATTGAACCGGATGCTGAGTAATATCCAATTTCTACAGCAAACCAACATTGGGGGCAACAACAGCACGGCTGCGGCGGGACTTCCTATGAATTCCGTGCGGATGGCGATGGCAGTTGCGGGAATATTGCCTATTTTGTGCGTGTATCCTTTTTTCCAAAAGTATTTCGTTAAAGGCCTTACCATTGGAGCTGTTAAAGGTTAGTTAGAGGCAGCCAAGCTCGGATTTCGCAGGTCCGATTGGTATAGATTTATGATCATCAGCACACAGGGGGAAATCGAAGATGAAGAAGAAAACAACGACACTGCTTTTATCGATTATGCTTGTACTAAGCCTGCTTCTTGCAGCCTGCGGCAGTTCGGAAAATGGAGGCAGCGCTTCGCCTGGCGGATCTGGAAGTGAAGCTGGAGCAAACGATAGCGAAGCCGTGGAACTGACGATGGCCTTTATTAATCTCGGCACGATGTCGGATGTTGCGGCGGTGCAGGAGGAGATAAACAAAATTACCAAGTCCAAAATTAATGCGACTGTGAAGCTGATGCCAATTGATATTGCAGCATGGAACCAGCAGGTCAATCTTCTTCTGGCAGGCAACGAGCCTCTGGACCTGCTTGTTACTTCCTCTTTTTTTAATTACAGCTCTCAGGTTGCCAAAGGACAGCTGCTGCCGCTTGACGAGCTTCTTGAGAAGTATGCGCCGGAAATTAAAAATACGATGCCTTCGGAAATTTACAATGGTACGAAAATCGGCGGAAGTATTTATGGCGTGTCGAGCATACGCGACGTGGGCGCAGATTATGGCATGGTCATGCGTAAGGATTTGATTGACAAGCACAGCATTGATCTTTCGGGAGTCAAGACTTTTGAGGATCTTGGTACGGTATTCCAGACGATTAAGGATAAGGAACCGGGCATTGCGCCACTCGTTCAAAGCACGCAAACAGGCACGGTTGCTTATCAAATGTATACACCGCAGATCGATCCGCTTGGAGACAGCCTTGGCGTGATTTTGCTGGACAGTAATGATCTGAAAGTCGTAAATCTGCTGGAAACAGACATTTTCAAAAACAAGGTCACTCTTGCGCGCAAGTGGTATGAAGCCGGCTATATTATGCAGGACGTAGCAACGACGCAGGAGCAGGGCTCAAGTCTTGTAAAAGCAGGCAAAGCGCTTGGTTATTTTAATAATATGAAGCCAGGCTTTGAGGCACAGGAATCCAAGACTACCGGTTATGAAATGACCAGCGTCCATCTGTCTGAGCCCGTGATCCAATCGAATGGAGCAAGCGGCTTTATGATGTCGGTTCCCCGCAACAGCGAGAACCCGGAACGCGCTATGCAGCTTCTTAACCTGCTTTATACGGATGCCGAAGTGATGAACTTGCTGGCGAACGGCATTGAAGGCAAGCACTATGTGAAGAATGAGGACGGAACGATCAAGCTTCCAGACGGCGTGAAGGAAACGACATATCAGTTCAACCAATGGGAAGTGGGCAACAATTTTTTAACATATGTGTGGGAAGGTACGGATAAGGATATTTGGAAGCAGACGAAAAAATTCAACGAGTCCGCGAAGGTATCTCCGGCACTCGGCTTCTCCTTCGATGCGACGCCGGTAAAAACGGAGGTGGCTGCGGCGACTAACGTGGTCAACCAATACAAAGTCGGGCTGGAATCCGGCTCGCTGGATCCTGCACTCATTGAGGAGTATAACGAGAAGCTGAAGGCGGCGGGGCTGGATAAGATTATTGCTGAGAAACAAAAGCAGCTTGATGAATGGGCGGCCGCTAACGGCAAATAAAAAGTTGAAAAACGGAGGTGGCGGAGTATGAAATTGCCGTTTGATGTACCGGAGTCTAAGAAAATCAGGCTGATCATTAATACCGACGCGAAAAACGAGGCTGATGATCAATTTGCCATTGTCCATGCCTTGCTGACTCCTCGTTTCAGGATAAAAGGTATTATAGCTGCCCAATTTGAAAAAACGGCTTCGATGATGAACCGGAAGGACACGATGCAGCAAAGCTATGACGAGATTGAGAAGGTGCTCTCGATTATGGGATTGCAAGAGGAGGTCCCTTATTATAAGGGAGCGGTCAGCGCATTGGAGAACGAAGAAACGCCCGTCCCTTCCGAGGGGGCTGCTGCGATTGTGCATGAAGCCATGAAGGAGGATTCTTCTCCGCTGTATGTCGTATTCCTTGGACCGCTTACGGATATGGCGTCAGCATTGCTTATGGAACCGCGCATCTCGGATAGGCTGACAGTTGTCTGGATTGGCGGCGGGCACTGGCCGCTCGGTGGCTGGGAGTATAACTTGTTTAACGATATTGCTGCCGCTAATGTGGTGTTCCAATCATCAGTGGAGCTGTGGCAGGTGCCGCACACCGTTTATACGACGATGAGGGTAAGTATTGCGGAGCTGATGTACAAGGTTAAGCCGTACGGTGAAATCGGGCAATATTTGTTCCAGCAGCTGATCGACTTCAACAATTGGGCAGCAGAAGCGTTCAAGGACTCCCCGTGGCCCAAAGGTGAAATGTGGTCGCTCGGCGATTCGCCTGCCATAAGCCTGCTTCTGGATGAGCACGAATACGGGTATGAAATGAAGCCTGCTCCGAGAATAACCGAGGATATGTACTATGTGCATGATCAGAAGGAAAGAATGATCCGTGTCTATCATTTTGTGGATGTCCGCTTTACTCTGGAAGATATGTTCGCTAAGCTCGCATTGACGTATGGCAGCTAGAAGCCAGGCTAAGTGTCCTTAGCTTGTTTGTTCCAGAGCCCCCGCGCACCGATTGGGTCGGTGCGCGGGGGCTCTTTGTAGTGAAGTCGCCTATCTTGAACACATATCATCCGTAGAAGCCATGTAGGGAATATAACTCGTTAACGGGGTTTTGACTTCGACAGTACAAGCGGCAAAAGCTACTGACACACTGTTGTCAGTAGCCGCAGGCTGTCGAGAAAGACTCGACAGCCATCTTTATAAGCATTTAGTTTAACGCGTCACCGCGTTACTATGGTATAACAATGGTGACTTATACGAACGGAAGGTGTCGTCCCATGCTGCGTTCTAATCAAGAAAAACAACAAAGTTACGAGTTCGTTTCCATTGAAGATCTAGTGCCTGCTGATCATATGCTTCGCAAGATCGACAAATACATCGATTTTACCTTTATTGATGAAAAGGTTCGGCATCTGTATGCACAAGACAATGGGCGTCCAGCCATTGATCCGCTTGTTCTTTTCAAGATGATCTTTCTGGGCTATTTCTACGGCATTCGTTCCGAACGTCAGCTTGAACGCGAAGTGCAAACGAATCTCGCGTATCGCTGGTTTCTAGGTCTGGGATTAACGGATCGCGTGCCGGACCACACGACGATCAGTTGGAACCGGCGTACACGATTTAAAGTTACTTCCGTTTTTCAAGACATCTTTGATGAGATTGTGCTGCAAGCCATCACGCACCGCATGGTCGGTGGCCGTGTACTGATGGCTACTGATCTTAGTATCTATCATCGCGGCGGTTGGCAAGAGTCTCAAGCAACGGTCACTGGAAGCCACTCCATCATTATTTGGGAGTCATCCGATCTGGTGAATTGGTCTGAGCCTCGAATGGTTGAGGTCGCTCCAAAGGAAGCGGGCTGTGCCTGGGCGATTATCGACACCACTATTATTAAAGCAGGTGGTATGTATTATCGAGCTTCGGGCGATGGTCAAATCACGATTGAATCCAGTGAACGTCTTATGGGGGAATGGAAAGTTATTTCGACACTTGAGTCATTAGGCTTGGAACTAACTGGAAAGAATGTAGAGGGTCCAGAATTTTTCAAGTTTAACGGCGAAGAGAAGTGGGGACTTCTGGTTGATCAGTAAGGAACGAATCGTGGCTACTTGCCACTCGTCACAACGAATATCGGCGATACATCCGGGAAGTGCTGGCGGAAGCCGGCGGCAGAAGAATATTCTTTTGGTCGTTTAAAAAAGCGTCATGGAACCGTGATGCCGGTCACTCAGAGTGAGTACGAAGCTATCCTGACTAAGTGGGGATGACGAATCCTAAATTGCTTGCTTTCTTATGGTAGAACCTAATGAAGATTTTGAAATTTAAACAACAATTGTTGGAACACGGCAGCTTGCTCTATTAATGCTGCCGTGTTTTTTTTCTTATGAAGAGTTGTTTAATATAGATAGGTTAACCTAAATTATTAATGTAGTTGGAAATCTGTTTTGGTCATTCAACTCCTTCACCAACCAATGTGCTCACATTGATTTACGATACTCGTTTGGAGACATGCCGGAGGCGTTGCGGAATAGCTTAATAAAGTAACTGGTATGCTCGTAGCCTAGCTGCTCCGCGATTTCTACCACGGTCATGTCAGACTGATTCAATAGCTCCTTCGCTTTCTCCATCTTCGTCCGCGTGACGAATTCGACGAAGGTTTCCCCGGTTTCCAGTTTGAAAATACGACTGAAGTGTGACGGATTCAGATTCAACCGATGAGCCATCTCATCCATTGCGATTTTCTCTCCAATATGGGTTTGAATGTAGCGTTGGGCTTCCGCGATCTCTCTCCGTACCGTATGGTCGCGCAGCATCTGAATATCGGTAGCTTTTTCTTGGAGAAAGGTCTGAAGCCACTCCAAGAGATGATTCAACGTTTCGATAGAAGCGATTTGTTGCTGCTGCAGCTCACTGTTGAAGTTGATCACGAAGTTTTGCATCACCGTATATTTGAGCTCTAGCTCCAAAGCCATTTTTAGTACCCAGCTTTTCACAGATTCGACTGGATATACACGATCTTGAATGAATGCTCCCCATCGCTTCACCGTAGATTGAATGAGCGTCCTTTCTCCCCCAAGCATACTATCCTTCAGCTCCTGAAAGGCCTTGGCATAATGCAGGAACAAATCTTCTTTCGTCGTTTGGAGCGGCCGCAGCTCCGCATAGACGAGCTCTCCTGCATAGAAACGGAACATCTTCACATTCATTAAATCTTGTAATTGCTTCTTCAATTGCAGGTAATCCCGAGCCACATCACCGCGATAGAATGATATCCCAATACTGAGATGTCGGTGCACTAATTGTTGAACACGCTTCAGCTCGGCGCGGATGTCCTCATGAAGATTACGTTTCAACGTGGCCGGGAAAGGAAACAGAAGGAAGTATTGGCGTTCGTTCGGTACAAGCAAGATAACACCTTCGTATTGAACTAATTCCTGCAAGGCGTTGTCGATGACGAATTGCATATTCATGGCTCCGCCAAACCGGCTTTCGAGCTCGAAGGAGCGCTCCGGCAGCACCGCAACAGGCAGGTATGGCATGCCATCACGGAGGTGGATGCCCATCCTCTCTGCTTCGTCGTTCCACTCCGCTTCATTCCATATCGGCTGCTCCAGCAGCTTGCGAATAAATCGGGTATGAATGGCGGACAGATTTTGCTGCACGACGTTCTGCAACTGGAGACGGTTGTTCTCGGCTTGTTTCTCTTCGGCTAACGTGCAAGCAAGCTGCTGTAGAACCGTAACGACATGCTCCTTGCGAAGGCTTTCCTTCAGAATATAATCGTTGACGTTAAGCTTAACGGCTCTTTGGGCATATTGAAAATCCTCGTGACAGGATAAAATAATGGTTTTCAAACGAGGATTCGCTCCGCGCGCCTTCTCGATGAGATCAAGACCGTCCATCACAGGCATGCCAATATCCGTAATGAGAATGTCCGGCTGTTGGTTCTGGCAGGCTTCCCATGCTTCACCTCCATTGGAGCAGAGCGCGGAAAGCTCAAAGCCAAGCTTGGTCCAAGGAATGATATTGCTTAAATAATCAAGCACGGGGTAATGATCGTCTGCAATAACGACTTTAAACATGTTGTTCACCTACCTTTACAGATTTGGCTGGCTCAGCAGCAGGGAATATTAATACGATGGTCGTTTGTTCGCCGTACACGCTATGAATATTCATTTCAAAACGGTCACTATAAATCAGCTTCAATCTGCTGTACACATTAAATAATCCGATTCCTGAGGCGGCTGTACGCTCCTCCGCAATCATCTGCTCAATTACGTCCCGCTTCTGAACATTGAATCGATCCTTCAAAGTCTGAAGCGTCTCTGGTGTCATGCCCAGACCATTGTCTTCGATTGTGATACGCAACATTTGAGCATCTGTTACTACCTTAATCGTGATGATACCGCCGCTCTGCGTAAATCCATGCTTATAAGCATTCTCGATGATTGGCTGCAAGATAAACCTTGGTACGGTGATGGTTAACGGGTCTGGCTGAATGTCTAGGTGGCACTCGGTCGGGAATCTCATCGTAAATTTCATTAAATCAATATACTGCATCGTCGTTTCAATCTCGGCATAAAGCGTTACGAATTCATTTTGCCTCATCAAGCTTGCCCGCAACAGCGAGGCTAAGGAGCCGACAACATGGGCGGTGTCTTCATCATGCTTCAATAATAATTTCAAGCGTATGGAACTTAGGACATTGAACAAAAAGTGCGGATGTACTTGTGCCTGCAGCATCGCCATTTCCGCTTGCCTCTTTAATTGTTGTTCGATCTCTACTTGCTGGAGCATCTGCTGAATCCGATCCAGCATCATGTCAAATGAGCGTCCCAAACGCCCAATCTCGTCACGGCCGCGGATATTGGAGCGATATTGCAAATCCCCGGATTCCACCTTCTTGGCTGCCTCGCCCAGCAATCGAACCGGTTTCGTGAATCTACCCAATAGATAGGTCAAAGCAAATAAGAAAAAAATGGCAAACAGCGATTGAAGCAATAAGGCGGACTGATAGAAGGTATTTAATTTACCGGTAAGCTGCTCGTAAGGAGCCAGACTTACGAGTCTCCAGTCCGCATAACGAAGTGGAAGCGAGAGATGAATTTGATTCTCCCCTCGCAGGTGAATAAAGCTTGGTGAAGAGCTTGTCTCCTCGTTCATGATCGTGTGGAATGGCTGACCAATTACGTCAGCATTTCGATTGGATAGAATGGTACCCTCGTCACTTAGCAGGTAAACATCTTCTTCCAAGCCGGCGAACAGATCTCGAATGGAGTCTTCCGTTCGACTGACAATCAAATAAGCGAAGGGGGCTTGATCAACAGCCTCCGTCAATGCCCGAGCCGTCAAATAAACATATCCTTGATCTTGATCCAGCGGCGGCAAGTAGTTCCGCAATCCACCCAAAAACAACGTCTCGTATGCCGTCAGTCGGGATGCCTTGGCGAACCAGTCCTGCTGAGTAAATTGCTGTGGCTCGAAATCGTAAAAGGAATAATCGGAATAAGCGCGGCCATCCCTTGTCAGCAGCGTAAGCCGTAAATCAGGCTTCTCTCCCGCAATCTGCTCTAGCCGGGCCGTTAGTTGTCTAGCAGCAATCGGATGATCCTGGGCTTCTTCCAGCAAGGTTTTAATCTCGGGATCGAATTGGACGAAATTTGAGATGGACACAAGCTCCTCCATAATCGCATTGGCTTGAGATTGTACAATGGCAAGGGATTGCGTTGCTTTCTCAAGCGTGTGCTCTCGAATAATTAACTTGGAGTAGTAGCTGCTAATATACAGCATAGCTACCGTAGGCAATACCAGACAGGCAATCGATGACAGAATCAGCTTCTGCCGCAAGGATAAATGTTTGAGCTTCAATATAACACGCATGATGTTGTGCCACCCCTCGTTGCCATTCTTCTTTATAAAGCCATACTACAGCATGCAGATGAACGATTCATTCAACATTTTTTGCAATACGGGAAAAAATATCGCAAATCTTTTTTGCTATAGAAAAAATCGTTGCATGTTTGCCTGGAACGCGGCACCTATAATGAGGAAGACACAGAGGACAGTGAGGTGGCAAATTTGGAGCAGACAACGAGAAATGGTTTGAATCAGAGGGCGAAAACAGGAAAGGCTCTCCGAATCCGCAAGCAAGGGTTTTACGACATGATTAATGGTTATCTATTTATTTTGCCAATGTTGTTGTTGACTATGACGCTGGTCGTTATCCCGATCATTTTGTCAGGGTTGATAAGTTTTACCGAGTGGAACTTCATCGCAGGGCTCGAAGGGCTAAATTTTATCGGATTTGAGAATTATAATAATTTGCTACATGATGAAGGGTTCCATCGAGCGCTTCGGAACAATGTCATCATGATCGCGGTTGTCCCCGTATCGATGCTTTTCGCGCTGGTGCTCGCGGCTTTGATTAACCAAGCGACCTACTTTAAAGATTTCTTCAAAGTCATCTACTTTATGCCTTTCATTTCAAGTTTCGTGGCAATCGCTTTATTATGGAGAGTCTTGTTCCATCCCAACAGCGGACCAATTAACGGATTTTTGCGGGGGATAGGCATTGAGAATCCGCCACTTTGGCTGGCGGACCCGCAATTCGCACTGATTGCAGTCATGATTATTATGGTTTGGACTTCGCTTGGCTTTAATATGGTCATTTATTTGGCAGGCTTGCAAGGGATTCCGAAGGATATTTACGAGGCGGCCGATGTAGATGGTGCTTCTCCTATGAGGCAATTTTTTACTATTACCTTGCCCATGCTTTCTCCGACAACCTTCTTTTTGCTCATAACAGGGGTGGTTGGCTCGTTCAAGGTTTTCGATCTCATTATGGTGTTGACCAGCGGCGGCCCTGCCGGCTCTACATCTGTCATCGTTTATTACCTTTACGAAGCGGCGTTTGTTAACCTGCAATCCGGCTATGCGTCTGCGATGGGGATCGTGCTGCTGCTCCTGATCTTATTCGTGACACTTATCCAATGGGTGGGTCAGAAGAAATGGGTAAATTACTAGGGGGAATACACATATGCAATCCGTCAGCGCGAGCCGTTTGATCGTCACGGCTCTAATGGGAATCGTCGGGATATTTTTTATCCTGCCATTCATTTGGATGTTATCGGCCTCGTTCAAGCCTGAATTGGAGGTCATGACATACCCCATACAATGGATTCCAAAAACATGGTACATGATAGAAAATTACACACAAGTCTGGTCAGGTGCTGTTCCATTCACTCTTTATTACTTGAATAGCATTAAAGTGACACTGATGGCCACCGCATTGTCGTTAATCATCTCGGCTATGGCCGCTTATGGATTTTCCAAGGTGATCTTCAAAGGCCGGGAAGCTATGTTTATCTTAGTGCTGGCTACTTACATGATTCCTTCTCAGGCCATCCTTGTTCCGCAATTTATGATGTTTCGCTGGCTTGGCCTGTTCGATAGCCATTTTGGTCTTGTATTGCTTGCAGCATCGGGAGTATTAGGCACGTTCTTGCTGCGCCAGTTTTTCATGAGCGTCCATAATGAGATTATCGAATCTGCGCGAATCGACGGCGCGAATCATTGGATTATTTTCTTCCGGATCGGGCTGCCATTAGTCAAGCCGGCGCTTGCGACTTATATGATTCTGCGTTTCATTTGGACATGGAACGATTATCAGAATCCTCTTATTTTCCTGCGCTCTGAAGCCTTGTTCACGCTTCAGCTGGGGATTCGGAAGTTTGCCGATTTTAATGGAGAGTTTTATTCGCTTATGATGGCGGGAGCCGTTTCTGCGATCTTGCCGCTGTTGATTATCTTCATTGTAGGCCAGAAACAAGTCATTGAAGGCGTGGCCTCGGGAAGTGTCAAAGGATAGAAAACTATTATTCAAGGGGGAATTTCGATGTTAAAGAAAAAATGGATTCAGGCGATTGTCGTTTCAGTTTTGGTTGCGCTTGCAACATCAGCATGCTCGGGGGCAGGCGGCAATAGTGCTGCGGAGGAGACGGGAAGCAATGGCTCTTCAGACGGGGCAGTCACGATTAAATTGCATACTTGGTATCCGAAGAAAGCTGATAATTGGGATCTCGTAATCGAGGAGTTCGAGAAGAAACATCCTGAGATCAAGGTGGAGTTCAACTCCGCAGAAGACAACAACTCGAATGAATATTATAAAAAGCTGGATTTAGCCGCGGCTTCTGGCGACGACCTGGATGTTATTATGTTTAGTAACATGGCATTTCTCAGCCAGCGCGCCGAGCTCGGCTTGTTAGAGCCAGTCGATACGTATATAGAGAAGGAAGGTTTCTCTCTGGCGGACGAGTACTCCTCGGACACGCGAATCAAAGATGTAACCTATGGCTTGCCAGGCAAGCTTTCTACGCCTATGGTTTTCATCAACGAGAGCCGTCTCCAGGAAGCGGGACTGGAGCTTCCGAAGGAATGGACCTGGGACCAGTATATGGAGTATGCCAAGGCGATGACGACGACGGCAAACGGCAAAACACAATACGGTACCTATTTCCACAACTGGATTCAATTCGGTTATTTCATTCAGAATATGGGGCAATCCACTACCGGAGCTAATCTCACGACGGACGATGGCTTGAAAGCAAACATCGATACTCCTGCAATAAGGAAGTCGCTGGAAGTTCGTCTGCAAGGGGAACGAGAAGGATCGGCGACGCCTTACTCAGAAATTGTGAGCCAGAAGCTAAATTACCGTCCTCAATACTTTAACCAGGATACGAGCATGATTACGATGGCATCATTCTTGGTGCCGGAAGCAGGGGGAACGGAGCAAGTACCTGCAACGTTCAAAACCGTGTTCGCACCACTTCCGACGATGAACGCAGGGGATCCGCTCACAGGCAACGTCAGCGGCGACGTATTTGGCATATACAGCAAATCCAAGCATAAAGAAGCTGCTTACACCTTTATCCGCTGGTTCACAACGGAAGGAATCGTCCTGCAGGGCAAGAACTTCCCTTCATGGAAAAAAGCCGATCTGAACGAGGTTGTAGACAACATTATTGCTGGCACGAAAACGCCTGAAAAAATCGATAAGGAATCCTTGATGTACGTTCTCGAAAACACGAAGCAGGCCACCCCAGCTGTCGCTGTTCCTTACCATGCGGAGTTAGAAAAGGTGTTCCTGGAGGAATTCGACAAAATGATGTTATCCGGCGTTGACATTGATACGACGATTCGCAATACACAAGAAAAGGTTCAGAAAATTATTGATTCCAAGCAGTAAAAAGTTCTGTGCAGCGCGGATGGGTATTCGCGCTGCACATCTATTATCCATAATGAGGAGTGATAAGGATGCTATACCCCATTAATACGTCTTCTCGCAGCGTTATCGATTTGTCCGGCATTTGGAATTTCAAAACAGATCCCGGAATCGGCTTACTGGAAGGATGGCAGATGCAGTCGCTAAGCGACACGATTGCGATGGCTGTTCCGTCTTCCTATAACGATATCGGCGTTAACGCCGGAATACGAAATCATGTAGGTTGGGTTTGGTACGAACGGGAAATCATTATTCCGAAGACGCTGGCCTCGCAGCGAATCGTTCTTCGATTCAGCTCGGCCACCCATGAAGCGAAGGTGTATATCAATGGAACACTGGCAGTAGAGCATACGGGCGGCTTTACACCGTTCGAAGTGGAACTGAACGGTCATCTGCTGCCGCATAAAAATAGGCTCACAGTTGCCGTCAATAATATTTTGGACGAATCGACGCTGCCCGTGGGACATTTCATGGAGCGCGATATTGAAGGAGTGGGCAAAGTCGCTCGGAATAATCCCAATTTCGATTTCTTTAACTATGCGGGGCTGCATCGTCCTGTGAAGATCTACACGACGCCTCAAAGCTATATACAAGATGTACAGATTATATCAAGCGTCAAGGATGACGGCTCCGCGGAAGTGAGCTGCAAGATTGACAGCGCCGGAGAGTCTGACGTGCGTATCAACATCCTAGATGAAGCGGGAACCGTCGTTGCCCAAGGAGAAGGGGCACAAGGGAGCTTCTTGCTGGCGGATGCTAAGCTTTGGGAGCCTTTGAATGCTTATTTGTACACGTTAAAGGTGGAGCTAGTTCAGGGAGGGGAAATTATCGATGAGTATGATCAACCCTTTGGCATCCGGACTGTGGAAGTGACGGGCGGCAAATTCCTAATCAACGGCAAACCGTTCTACTTCAAGGGCTTCGGCAAACACGAGGATTCGCCGATCCATGGACGTGGCATTAACGAGGCGGCCAATGTCATGGATTTTCGATTAATGAAGTGGATGGGTGCCAATTCGTTCCGTACATCCCATTATCCATATTCGGAAGAAATCATGAGACTGGCTGACAGGGAAGGATTCGTCGTTATCGACGAGGTGGCTGCCGTCGGTCTGCACTTGAATTTCATTCCAACGCTGACGGGTGGGAAGAGACGGGACACGTGGAAAGAGCTGAGAACCTATGAAGCGCATCGGGAAGCCATTCGCGAGCTGATTGCGAGAGACAAGAACCATGCATGCGTTGTTATGTGGTCCATCGCTAATGAGCCTGCGACTTCCGAGGAAGGGGCGCGCGAGTACTTCGAGCCGCTGCTCCGATATGCGAAGGAATGCGACCCGCAAGGACGCCCCGTCACAGTGGTAACGCTTCAAGAAGGGAGCCCGGAGCATTGCAAGGTATCGGATCTGGTAGACGTTCTCTGCTTGAATCGGTATTACGGCTGGTACGTCGAAGGCGGGGAATGGGAGATTGCTAAATCGAGACTCCGCCATGAGCTCGAAGGCTGGAAACAACGCTGCCCAGAGAAGCCAATCATCATGACGGAATATGGCGCGGATACGATCGCAGGCTTCCATGACGTTGATCCCGTCATGTTTACTGAGGAATTTCAGTCCGAATTTTTACGGGCGAATCATGAGGTGTTCGACGAGTGCAGCAATTTTGTCGGCGAACATGTATGGAACTTTGCCGATTTCAGCACCAGTCAGGGCATCTTCCGCGTTCAAGGGAATAAAAAAGGCATATTTACGCGTGACCGCAAGCCAAAATTAGCTGCGCATGAGCTGAAGAAACGGTGGGAAGCCATTCCGGACTATCATTATAAGAGCTAAATTACCTACGATAGCGGACCAATGGGGGGATTTAACCCTGGCGGGCTTGTAGAAGCTTTGAATATTCCACCTCGATTTATCCCGGTCATGATCGTCACAATCGGTCAAGCAGCTGCTCCGGCTCGTCCAAGTACACGCTTGCCTCTCAGCAAATTAGTTGTTCATGAATCTTTTTAATATATGAATTTCGGAGCCATCGGGAAATCTGATGGTTCCTTTTTAATGAAAGCAGCATAGCAAATGATACGCCTTACGTACACCTGAGGCTTCTGCAGCAGTTGTAAATTCGGCATTGTAGTCTTTATAGAATTTTTCACGTTTTACTCCATCACAGAATCTGGTAAATTTATGGTATATTAGCTATGAACCTGCTAAACAAGCTGTTTTTGACCATAGAGACAATCATAGTGGAGATCGAAGCTTTTATACCGGAAATCCAAGAGGATGGTGTGTATCGGTGGAAAAGAGTATGAGGGATCAGCAGCGCTTGAACACGGTCATAACGTTTGCAGACAATGTGCTTAAGGAGGGGAGGGGGCGCACCGGACGGGAGCTTAGCCCTTTGTTCGCCGACGGCATTGACGTCAGGAAGAAGGAGCCCGTCACATGGCGGTTTCCCGGAGGGCGCGAGGCGGTCATGTCCAATTTGGCGAGCCAGCAAAACCTTTTTCGCACCTTTGTTGGGCTGTCGAGGCTTACAGGCGATGAGCAGTATGAAAATGCCGCAAAAGCTGCGATCAAATTTCACTTTGACCATCTTCAAAGCCAGTGCGGCCTGCTGCAATGGGGCGGGCATCGGCTGATTGACCTGAGAACGCTGCAGGTTGCCGGAGCAGAGGAAAAAAACGGTATGGTGCATGAGCTGAAAAACCATTTTCCGTATTATGAACTCATGTACGAGGTTGACCCTGCAGCTACCGTCAAATACATTAGAGCGTTATGGAATGCGCATGTGATCAATTGGAGCTCCCTTGAAATTAGCAGACATGGCAGCTTCGGCTTGAAAAGCAGCAGGCTGTGGGCACACGAATTCCGTGATGCGGAGCCGTTTTCAGAGGTTAGCGGGCTGTCCTTTCTGAACGCGGGAAATGATCTCATATATGCGGCAGGGATGCTGTACAAGCTGGCGGGCGAGAAAGGCGCTCTGCTATGGCTGAAAAGGCTCGCACGTCAGTATAACAAGGCGAGAAATGCGGATACAGGCTTAGGTGCGTATCAATTCAACCAAGCGAGAAAAGTGTATCATACGAATGATGACAGCAATACGCATTCCCGCTTCGGGGACAGGGCTGGGCGGCAATTCGGTCCCGAGTTTGGAGACGCAGCGCTGGAAGGGAAAATGCTTTTGGAAGCGCAGGCCTCTACCGTCTATTATGAAAATACGTTGATGCAGCTTCAGCTTGTGAGCATGCTTGGGGAAGTTGTGAAGGAGCTGGCAGATTGGTCAAGGCAAGGGCTCGGCGCTTTTTTGAAATACGGCTATCTTCCTGAAAGGAATGCGTTTAAGCCGATGCTCACCGACGGTACGGATTTATCGGGATACGCGCTTAAACGGGACGGCTATTACGGAGATAAAGGCGCCATCATCGGCCAGTTTCCCGCTACTAGCAAGTTTTTGCTTTCTTATGTGAGAACGTTCATACAGACTGGCGACGTGAGCCTATGGGAAGCGGCAAGAAGCATGGCCAAAGGGAATGGTCTTGGAGATATGGGCCGTGAGCCTGGTGTGGATGACGATCTGGATTTCTCGACACCATGCGACGATGCAAGAGCTCTTTATGCGATGCTTGATGTTTATTCGAAATTTGGACATTCGCAATACTTGGAGATGGCTAGAAGAGTAGGAGATAATATCGTCAGCAGAAAATTTCATTTCGGCTATTTTCTGCCTGCAAGCAACTGCAAGTATGCGAATTTTGACGCAGCCGAACCGCTTGCCCTTCTAGCTCTACAGGCTGCTATTGAGGCAAAGCAGCACTGTGTTCCAGCATTTATCGACGGGAAAGGATTTTTTCATGCCAACGTTGAAGGTGAGGATGGCTCCATAAAGACATGGAAGTCCTTTCAGTTGTACAAGGAAACGATCTGAGCCTATTCCTCGACCAATTCTATAATGCCTACATTATTTTTGTACAAAAATACGACCTTCTTATTGCCGATAGCCGGGGCCTCCAAAGCTTCGGCTATGACTAGGTAGCCCAGCTTCTTCAATTGATCGGTCTTCTCATAAATGTTCGCGGTTTCATAACAAAAATGATAGGGTGTGCTGCCAGCCTTTTTTAAAAGGTTTTTAACCGGAGAATTGTCATTCAGCGGACAAACCAGCTCCACTAAATAGGTACCATTTTTAATAAATTGAATTAAAATATTCCGTTGATCATCATGACACTTTTCGCCGTCTACCTCGTATCCAAGTGCGATAAACTCCTGTAATGCCTTATCTAAATCCTCTACAACATAGCCTATATGATGTACCTTCATATGATTCAACTCCTGCTAAAGTTTAGCTGCTATATTCCACACATTTAACCACATACAACGGCTTATGATCTCATAGCCCACATCACAAATATAATATAATCCTCTATCGTCAAATAAACAAGATAATTGACATCCTCGACAAAAAAAGGGAATTCGTTGACAACGATTCGACGATAGACTACGATAAAATTGACTTTGTTGTAAAAATTTATAAGCTCCCAGATATAGCGGCTTAAAAGCTAGAGAAGGCTGTAAAAGTGCTATCCTAATCTAAGCAAGGGGAGAAGTTTCGTGAATATGATCAGTCGTGATTTAAATCTCGTATTTTCGGCAACGTTCACAGCAGAGCCAGTCAGAAGATCACTCGTTTTTTGGTTGGAAAAGCTCGGAATAAACGCTGCGATTCAATATGAGAATCAGGTTTTCAAACAGCTGCTCGATCCTTATAGCGCTATGCGTCAAAACAGCGGCATTAACGTCATTTTAATTCGTTTTGATGATTGGTTTAGGGTCGAAGACGGTTTGGAAACGGAGATTAGAAAAGATGCTTTATTACAATCCAAAGTCGACCGAAATATCGTTGATCTGCTGAATGCCGTGAAAACATCAGTAGAAACCACATCAGCCATTCATATCGTGTGTATTTGCCCTCCTTCGCCACTAATGGAATGGAGCACCGAGACGGCTTGCGATTATAAAGAAATAGAGAACCGTTTATATCAAGGACTTCAGGGACTGAACGGGATTTTGCCAGTCGCTTCTTCTGATATTCTTGATCTATATCCCGTAGCGGATTATTATGATTTCCATTCGGATAAAATGGGACATATTCCGTACAAACAAATCTTTTTTGATGCGCTCGGTACGGTCATTGCCAGAAAAATCTATTCGGCCACAAGCCTGCCTTATAAAGTAATCGTGCTGGATTGCGACCAGACGCTGTGGAAGGGCATTTGCGGCGAAGACGGAGTTGAAGGGATTGCGGTGGACCCATACCGAAAGCAGCTGCAGGCGTTTATGCTGGAGCAGCAGCGCTTGGGGATGCTTCTATGCCTGTGCAGCAAAAACAATGAAAGCGATATCATAGAGGCGCTGAATCGGCCTGATATGCTGATCAAGCCCGAACTTATCGCGGCTTCCAGAATCAACTGGGAGCGCAAATCGGATAATTTGGAAGCGTTGGCTAGAGAACTGAATCTGGGCTTGGACAGCTTCATCTTTATTGACGACAACCCTGTCGAATGTATGGAGGTTAAGACTCGTTGTCCCCAAGTTCTGACGTTATGCTTGCCTGAAAATGACGAGGACATTCCGCTTTACTTAAGCAACATATGGGCATTTGACCGTATAAACACGACTGCGGCAGACCAGAGCCGTACGGAATTGGTTAAACAAAATACGGAGCGGAATAAGTTCCAGCAGGAAATGCTGTCCTACGAAGCTTTTATAAGCGGGTTGGAGCTGAACGTCAGCATTTCTCCGCTGGGTGAGACGGAGCTGGCAAGAGCCGCTCAATTGACTCAAAGGGTGAATCAATTTAATTTTACTACGATTAGGCGCTCTGAAGCAGAGCTTAGAAGGATATGCAGCGAAGAAAATGTGAGCTGCTTCACCGTAGCTGCCAGTGACAGATTTGGAGATTATGGAATAGTAGGTTTGGTTGTTTGCCGCGAGCAGGGTTCAAAGCTCAGCGTGGACAGCTTCCTTCTTAGCTGCAGGGCTCTAGGTAAAGGAATAGAGTATACAATGCTTGCTAGACTTGGCGAAATAGCGGCGGACAAAGGTCTGGGCGAAGTGGAGGTTATTTTTGTTCCAACCTCTAAAAACCAGCCTGCCGGACAGTTTTTAAGCTTAATCGGAGCACAGAACGTTACGGCTTCGGCTGAAAATAAAGTGTATGCGTTCACCGCTGCATTTGCGAGAACAGTAGACTTTACGTCCTATCTGGAACAAGCGGATCACTTACGTGAGGAGGTTCATGCAGCCGTGCAGCAAACGGCAAGCGGTTCTGATCCGGTCATTTTAGATGTGCTGGATGACATTGGAAGGCATTTGAATACGTCTAGAAGCATACACGCCAAAGTTGAGGCGGCCTCGCAAGGCAAGACTGGGGAGCGGGCGGAGTATGTAGCTCCGAGGAATGAATTCGAGAAAAGAATACTAAAAATTTGGGAAGATGTTTTAGTCATTGAGCAAATCGGAGTCATGGATAATTTGTTTGAGGTTGGCGGCGAATCCATCAAAGCGATTCAGATTTTGTCCAGAATTCGGGAGGAATTCGAAGTAGATTTGCCAATGACGGTATTGTTCGAAGGCTCGCTTACGGTCGCAGGGCTTGCTCAGAGTGTCGAAACGAGCTTGCTCAGCAGCTTTGACGAAGATTTGATTGCTGAACAATTAGCGGCCTTGGAAAACCTGACGGAAGAAGAAATCGAGCTGCTGCTTCGGGAAGAGAGCGAGTGAGGCAAGTATGAAGCTGTTACTAGCTCAAAATGCATCCTATTATCCAGCACTTGGTGGAGCCAATAAGTCAAACAGGACGCTTATGGAAGCATTAAGCCGCTTAGGGCACGAGTGCCGCGTCGTTTCTACAGCCTTGGTCAATAGTGCCTCAGAACAAGACCAGCGGGGTGTTGGTGAGATTGAGGTTATATCCTCAAGTCCTGAAGTTTCGGTTTTCAACCTTAAAGGTGTTGCTATTCATGCTGTGAAAGTCCGAGCAGCGATGGACAGCGCAAGGTTGAAGGATTATTTGATCAGGCAAATGAAAGAGTTTGCTCCCGATAGAATTCTTATTTCCACGGAGGATGTGGGGCATGTACTGCTGGAGGCAGCTGTGAAGAGCGCACCCTCCAGAGTCGTCTACCTTGCCAGGACAACGCTTTATTTGCCGTTTGGACCGGATTGTTTTTTGGAGGCGCCTGATAAAACGGAGCTGCTGCGTAAAGCGGCAGCCATTGTCGTCGTTGGCGATTATTTGAAGGACTATATGTGGCAGTGGGCCAAGCTCAAAGCAGAGGTGCTTCCCATTTCTTTGTTTGGCGATGGTCCTTTTCCGGACTTTGGAAATTTCGACAAGGGCTATGTGGCCATGGTTAATCCATGCGCTTACAAGGGGATATCGATTTTTCTAGAGCTGGCGCGCTCCTTTCCTGAGCTGTCATTTGCCGCCATCCCGACATGGGGCACGACTTCCGAAGATATGAAAGCGCTGATGGAGCTCAAAAACGTTCGTATTTTTGATCCAGTAGACGATATGAACAAGCTTTTCTGCCAAACCCGTGTCATGCTCGTTCCTTCCCTGTGGGCTGAGGCCAAATCAAGGACGATCGTAGAGGCTATGCTGCGAGGCATCCCTGTTCTGGCAAGTGACGTTGGGGGAAATCCGGAAGCCAAGCTGGGGGTGGAGTATGTGCTTCCGGTAAATCCGATTAACGGTTATAAGCAGGCCGTTGATGAGCGCAGCTTGCCGGTATCGGATATTCCAGAGCAGCATATACAACCGTGGCAGGAGGCACTCAGACGTTTATTGAGCGTAAGGGAACACTATGAGGATGTATCAAGACGTTCCAGGGAAGCGGCACTGGATTATGTAGAAAATAGGGGAGGGAGCAGGCGGGTTGAAGCGTTTTTGCTGAATCTGCAAGTCGAAGCGGAAAATACGCAGCAATCAGACCTAGTCCCTGCCGTTAAAGAAAATACCGTTGCCCAAATGACCGACAAGCTTACTCCTGCGCAGAAGGCGCTGCTCGCCTTAAGGTTAAATAAAAAAAATCAAAGCCGGGGTAATGACCAATGAGTAAAGGATCGGATAACAACGCGGTTGCAGAAAAATGGAGCGGCCTTTCGGACAAGCAGAAGGCATTGCTGGCTCTGAGGATGAAAAAACAAGGTACGGAGCAGCCGGCGCAAAGCTTGAAGATCACCCGGCTGGAAAGAACCGGCGAAGACCGCTTTATGGCCTCCTATGCGCAGAAGCGCTTCTGGTTTCTTGACCAATGGCATACGAACAAGGCTGCCTATAATACCCATCTTGTTTCCAAGCTGATGGGCAGGGTGGACTTGAATGCGCTTAAGCAAACCTTCGATGCGATTGTGAACAGGCATGAGATTTTGCAGATGGTTTATCGCAGTCGCGAGCATGAGGTTGAGTGCTGCCGTCATTCCAATCCAGTTATTACGATTGGCGAGAAATCCGTAAAGGCGCTCACCAGAAAGCAGCTGGAGGGAAAAATCGAGGACTTCGTCCACGAAGAGGTACACAACCCTTTTGATTTGGCTAATGATTTACCGATAAGGGTGACTTTGCTATCTGCCTCAAAAAGAGAGCATTACCTGATTATCGTCGTCCACCACATCGTGTCGGATATGTGGTCCTTGCGTGTAATGAACAAGGAAATTGAATGGTTTTACAATGCCTTTGCCAGAGGCCTGCAGCCTGAGCTTCCGGAGCTCCCCGTGCAGTATATGGATTATGCGGTATGGCAAAGGAATCTATTAGAGGGAAAAGTTACAGAAAGACAGATCCAGTACTGGAAGGAAGAATTAGCAGGAGCGCCTCCATGTCTGCCATTGACGACCGATTTTCCCCGTCCGGATGTACAAACCTATAATGGGAAAGTTCATAAATTTATTATTCCAGATGGAATGGCGGACAAAATTCAGACGCTTTCAAGCGAAGAAGCGATAACCCCATTTGTTTTTTCATTAACGGCTTTTGCTATTTTACTGAACCGTTATACCCAAGCGGATGATATCGTCATAGGCTCTCCGGTTGCGGGGCGTACCCATAAAGAGGTTGAAAACCTGATGGGCTTGTTCATCAATACGCTTGCGATTAGAGTTCGTTTAGCGGACAATCCCCGGATCAGGGAGCTGCTGCAAACGGTCAAAAAAACCGTTATGGGAGCCGTTGCAAATCAGGAACTCCCTTTTGAGAAGCTTGTGGAGGAATTGCAAATTGAACGTGATTTGAGCTATTCACCGGTTTTTCAGGCGATGTTTAATTTTCAAAGCATAGAGAAAACAGCCCTTCAGCTTACCGGGCTGGAAGTTACTCCTTTTTTGCGCAGCAACAATACGACAAAGTTTGATTTGAACCTTGCCGTCAAGTACATTGAAGGCGAAATGACCTGCTTCTTGACCTACAACACCGATTTATTCCTTCCCGAAACGATCCAGCGCATGGCAGGCCATTACATGGAGATCATTTCCTCTATGGCCGACAGCTTTAGCTTAAAGGCTCATGAGATTGAGATGCTTACCCCACTAGAAAAACAAACGCTGCTCTCAGAATGGAGCTTTTCCGAATACAAAAATCATCCTGATGTGCCATATGTTCACAAGCTTTTTGAGGAGCAGGTGCAGAAAAGTCCAGATGCCATTGCGGTTGCTTGCCAGGGCAGGTCTTACACTTACGTGGAGCTCAATCAAAGAGCCAACAAGCTTGCCCGCTATTTATCCGCTAAAGGAGTTGGCCCCGAAAAACGTGTAGCCTTATTTGCCGAGCGTTCGCTGGAAACGGTAGTGGGCATTCTTGGCATTTTGAAAGCAGGCGGAGCCTACGTCCCAATAGATCCTCTGTTTCCTGTCGACCGTATCAGGTACATACTGGAGGATGCCTCCATTGATATTGTAGTTGCCGAGGCGCATTTAGCGGTTTCCTTAGGCGATGCTGCAACGGCCGAATGGGTGTATCTCGACGCTGACTGGCCAGCAATCGCAGAGCAGAGCAGTGACAATATGGCGGTGCCGCTGCAGCCTTCCAATCTGATTTACATCATTTATACATCAGGCTCTACAGGCAAACCGAAGGGTGTTGCAGTAGAGCATGGGAATTTTCTGAATTACTATTTCGGAGTGATGCAGAGGCTGGATGTGGAGCCAGGGCTTAAATACGCGATTGCTTCCACCTTTGCGGCTGACCTCGCCACCATTAATGTTTGGGCCGCATTAAACACGGGCGGACAGCTTCATATATTGACCTATGATCAATCCGTCGACTCCCAGCAATATGCCAAATACTTCAGGGAGCACGGAATCGATGTGATTAAAATGGTTCCAAGCCATTTCAAGGCGCTGCAGGAACGGGCGAACCTTCGCGATATTATTCCTAATAAACGGCTTATCCTTGCTGGCGAGCCATCTTATTGGGACATGATTGATGGCATCAGGGCGGCGAAGCCTGAGACGGAGATCCAGATCCATTACGGACCGACCGAAACGACGGTGTCTATGCTGACATATACCGTAACCGAAAAAAGGCCCGTTCAGCATACTTCGGTGCTGCCGCTTGGACGTCCGCTGCCGAATGTATCCATCTATGTGCTGGATGATAAATTGCAACTGGCGCCTATGGGAGTTCCCGGGGAGCTGTTCATTGGAGGGCCGGGTGTTGCCAGAGAGTATTTGGGCAGGCCGGATTTAACCGCTGAAAAGTTTATACCGAATAGGTTCGACACGGAAAATGGCGGTCGGCTATATCGGACCGGAGACATTGTGCGTTATTTGGAAAACGGGCATATTGAGTTTTTGAGCAGGGTTGATGAGCAGGTGAAAATACGCGGCTTCCGAATTGAGCTGGGGGAAATCCATTCAGCTTTGCTCGAATATCACGGGATCAAGGATGTCTTTGTGACCGTTCATGAAGATGCTAACGGTGAAAAAAAGATTGTTGCCTATTATGTGCAGGATGGGTCACAGCCAGTTAATCTAGCCGAGCTGCGGAACGCTCTGAAGGAGAAGCTTCCGGGCTACATGATTCCTGCGATATTTATGGAGCTGGATAAGCTGCCCTTGAACGCTAACGGCAAGGTGGAACGCAGCGCTCTGCCTGCTCCGAATGCCCTAGAATCAGCTGCGAAAAACGATTATGAAGCGCCGCGGGACGAATTGGAAGCGAGAATGGCTGCTGTCTGGTCCGAGGTTTTGAACATCGAGAAAATAGGGATTAACGATGATTTCTTTAGCCTGGGAGGAGACTCATTTAAGGCTGTCCAGGTCGTTCGAGGAATCGATCATGCGCTGAGCATTATCGACCTTTTTAAATATCCGACGATCGGGGAACTGTCCGCTATCGTCTCTGAGGGCAGTACGGACAGCGGGGACGTCCTCCACCGTCTATCGAGGGAAAAGAAGGCCTCCGAGGAGATTGCCATCGTTTGTGTTCCCTTTGCTGGCGGGAGCGCTATTTCCTATCAGCCGCTGGCGGATGCGCTGCCGGATCATTATGCACTGTATGCCGTTCAAATACCCGGGCATGACTTCAGCAAAAAAGATGAAGCCCTTGAGCCTTTGGAAGAAGTAGCAAGGCGCTGTGTACGGGAAATAAAGGACAAAGTTGATGCCCCATCCATCGTTGTCTACGGGCATTGTCTTGGAGGCGCTCTAGCTATTGAAATAGCGAGACTGCTGGAGCAAGAGGCTATGAATATGGCTGGTGTTGTTATGGGAGGAAATTTTCCTGTGTCGCAGCTGCCGGGCAAGCTGTTCAAGCTGTGGAACAAGCTATTGCCAAGGGATCGCCGCATTTCAAATCGTGCCTATATGGATATGCTCCGATCATTGGGCGGCTTCAGCGAAACGCTGTCAGGAGAGGAGCGGGATTTTATTATCCGCAGTCTCAGGCATGACCGCCGTGAAAGCGAGCGGTATTACTCTGATCGGTATGCCGATGCTAATCATGCAAAATTAAAGGCGCCGCTTCTTTGCATTGTCGGCGAACGGGACAGGACGACCGAGTTTTATGAGGAGCAGTATAAGGACTGGGAGTTTTTCAGCAGCCGTGTGGATATAGATCTGATTCCAAATGCGGGCCATTATTTCTTTAAGCATCAGTCCCATGCTGTAGCTGATTGCATAGAGAATGGCCTTGAAGCGTGGCAGCAGCAGAAGGAGAACGAGGAAAAACAGGGGGAAGAGGAGAATCTGAAGCAAAATAACTGGGAAACGGCAGCATCGCCGGAAGTGCTTCCGAATTTGCGAACGCTTTTCATCTTCGTTTTTGGGCAGTTTATTTCGATGATGGGCTCCAGCTTAACGGGTTTTGCGATGGGCCTATGGGTGTACAGCCATTCAGGCGCCATTATGGATTTTGCCGCAACGCTTGTGTTTCACCGTCTGCCGGGCATCCTAATGCTTCCATTTGCAGGTGTTCTGGCGGATAAAAAGGATCGCAGGCATATTCTGATTTGGAGCAATATATGCTCTGCGCTGGTCACGATTATGATTGCCCTGTTCTTCTACAGCAACTCGCTTTCGACGTGGCATATTTATGTCGCGGTGGCGGCCTTATCCATTGCAAATGCCTTTCAGCGCCCGGCCTATTTGGCGGCAGTTGCCCAAATTGCGCCCAAGCGATATCTGGGACAAGCGAATGGAATTGTGCAGCTGGCTACCTCTTCGAGCGAAGTGCTCGCGCCGCTTCTGGGGGGCGTCCTGGTGATGACTTTTGAGCTGCCGGGCATTCTTATCATCGACTTCCTATCCTTCGTTTTTGCTATATCAACTTTGCTCTTTATAAGATTTCCGAATTCCCTATTCCGCAAAATTGAAGAGCCTTTTTGGGCTCAAATGGCCGGAGGCTGGAATTTCATCAGGAAGCGCAAAAGCTTCGTGGCGTTGATTTTGTTTTTTATGGTTTCCAATTTGATGCTGGGCATGGCTAACGTTCTCATCACTCCTCTCGTTCTAACCTTTGGATCTACCGTTGTGCTCGGAATGGTGACCTCGGCCATCGGCATAGGGGGACTGGCAGGCGGAGTGGCTATGGGGTTATGGGGCGGTACCCGCAGAAGAGCGGAGGGCATGATTGGTTTTAGCTTGCTTATCGGTCTTTCCTACATCGTTATGGGGCTTACGCCAATAACGGGTCTGGTCATGGCAGGGGTATTCGCTTACGGTGTCTCCCTGTCGATGACAAACGCCCACTGGCAGACTCTGATCCAATCCAAGGTGCGGGCCGAGCTGCTGGCAAGGGTATTTTCGATCAATCAGCTATTCGCTTTGCCTACTATTCCGCTGGGCTACTATATTGGCGGTCTACTGTCGGACAAAATTTTCAAACCGCTGTTTGTCGATCATCCGGAGCTTGTTAAGAGCCTGGGCTGGCTCGTAGGTACGGGGCCGACACGGGGAATTGGCCTGCTGTTTATTTTGATCGGCTTGTTTATGGCGGCATGGAGCTTCCTTGGTCTTCGATATAATCCGCTCCGATATATGGATGATATTTTACCCGATGCGATCCCGGGGCCGCTGTTTATTAGGGATAAGGATCGCATACAGCAGGAGGAAGATCGGGAACTGGAGCGGATAAATAAACAGCTTGCGAGTAAGAACGTTTTTAGCAGGGGGAAGAGCTATGATATTTAATGTAATGACCGTATTGAACAGTGATTATTTTGACTTTGGAAAGCTATTTGTCAATTCCTTTTATGACAATGTGGATTTAAGCCGTATCCATAAGCTGTATGTTTATGATACCGGACTTTCCGAGGACGATAAAAAATATTTGTCTGTTTTTCCGCAGATGGAAATTGTATCAACCGAACTGAATACGAAGCATGTGCTGCTTCACGATGAGGACTGGCGCAAAAATGTATACTCCAAAACGGCTTTCCTGCTGCAGGTCATTGAAAAGGATTCACTGCCTACCGTCATGATCGATTCAGATTGCCTGTTCCTTTCCGATTTCACCCGCTTGATACCGGAAAACGATGATTTCGTCGCCTGCCGCCGTGAAGAGCAGGAAGCCTTTTGTGAATATATCGCGTCCTTCTTTGTGATCAATTCCATCGAAAAAGCCCCTTCTTTTATACGGGAATGGAGAGAGGAAATGTATTACGGGACGGAAAATCATAAGGAAAGCCCGGCATTATCGCGCTTGATCAATAAGGGCGGCTATCAGGTCTATGCGATCAAGGAAGATCTGGTATCCTACACGGGTACTGAATTGACGGCGGATGTAACCATCGCTCATATGAAGTCGACCAGAGGACTGCGGACGGTAGAGCAGAGAGTTAACCAGCCCCATTTGAAAGCGTATAAGGAGAAGTATTTGACGGAAATTCCTATAGCTGCTGTTGGGGAAGCGTTTGAAGCGATGTTCCGGGAAACGGCCTCGGAAGCTGCAACGGAGCAAGGTATCGGGAAGGAGCGCTCCTCCGTTTTGGACAACATTTCGCCAGAGAAAAGAGCTCTGCTTCTAAAAAGGCTGAAGAAGGGCTGATTGCCTATATGTACGACATACGTTGCCTTCACAAAAAGAGGGAGTGTACGAAATGGACCATTTGGAAGAACGGTTAAAGCTTAAATATCCTCAATTACAACATACGGTAAAAACGATTAAATCGCCTCTTCGTTTTTGTCCCTTCGGGGCTCATGTCGATCATCAAGCCGGGCTGGTAGCCGGAATGACGCTGGATATTTCTGTCGATATGGTTTATGTTCAGAATGAAGAGGAGTATATAAGGGTGCAAAGCTTGGATTTCCCCGACGAGGAATATTTTCATCTGGAACAGGTTCCGGCTATGGTGCCGGGATTTTGGGGCAATTATCTTAGGGGTGCCGTTCTGGCCTTAAGAAAGCAAAATATATTAAAGCACGGCATTTATGCATTAGTTAGAGGCAAGCATCCTATTGGCGGCTTGAGCTCTTCAGCAGCGGTAACTACCGCCTATCTTCTGGCACTTTGCGACGTTAACGGGATCAAAATCCCACCGCTTGAGCTAATCAACTACAGCCACTGGGTAGAGAACCATTTTATCGGTTTGAATAATGGCATACTGGATCAGTCGATCAATATTTTAAGCCGTGAAGGCTATTTGACCGTGATGGATACCAAAACCAAAAGCTATGAGTTGATCGAAAGGCCGCAAGCGATGCCGGAATTTGAAGTCGTTATTGTTTATTCCGGTGTGAGCAAGGCATTGATCGGGACCGATTATAACAATCGTGTAGATGAATGCAAAGTGGCCGCATGGCTTCTGCACGAGATGGCCGGCTTGCCTATGAAAAACCTGAAAGGGACCCAGCTCCGAGATATTGAGCATGAGGTTTACCAGGAGTATAAGTCAGGCTTGCAAGGCAGATTTCTGAAGAGGGCGGAGCATTTTTTCACCGAGAATGAACGTGTGAAGCAAGGCGCCGAGGCGTGGAAACAGGGGGACCTGCAAAAATTCGGCAGCCTGATGCTTGAATCGGGGGAAAGCTCCATTCATAATTATGATTGTGGCTGTCCAGAGCTCATCAGCATTTTCCATATCCTTAAGAATACACAAGGCGTTTATGGAGCCAGGTTCAGCGGAGCGGGCTACAGAGGCTGCTGTATTGGTCTGGTGGACCCGGCGTATAAGGAGCAGATCAAAGCCGCCATTGATGCACAATATCCAAAGCAGCATCCAGCGTATAAGGATTTGTATCAGGTGTGCTTCAGCAAAACCGATGATGGCGCGCGAATTATATAACTGGGGTTAGAAGCGAGGGAAATACGAATGAAGGCTATCATTTTAGCGGCGGGATACGCAACCCGCCTTTATCCTTTGACAAAGGACTTTCCAAAGCCTCTTCTGGAGGTTGGGGGGAAAGCGATCATGGATCATATTATGGAGAAAATCGCAAGGGTTAACTTGATTGACGAGATTTTTATGGTGACCAATGCCCGTTTTTATAGCCATTTTGTAGACTGGGCGAGCCAATCAGACTATTCCAAGCCGATTAAAGTCATCGATGATCAGACGACAAGCAATGAGAACCGCTTAGGGGCTATTGCCGACTTGCAGTTTGTGTTGGAACAGGAAAAGCTGGACGATGATCTTCTGGTCATGGCTGGCGACAATCTTTTTGATTTTGAACTAACCGAAATGGTTCATTTCTATCAAAGGGTGAGTACGGATACGATCGCAGCCCATGAGATTGATGATCTAAACTTTCTAAAGCGCACAGGTGTGCTGCAAATCGATGCTAATGGAAGAGTTATGGATTTTGAGGAAAAGCCAGCACAGCCCAAATCCCATTTGGCATGTCCTCCCTTTTATATTTACAGGCAGTCAACACTCCCTTTGATCAAGCAGTATTTGGAGGAGGGCAACAACGCTGACGCACCAGGCAACTTTGTTCCGTGGCTGATTCGGCATAAAGAGGTTCATGCCTACAAGTTTGAAGGGAAGCGCTTTGATATTGGGACATTGGAGAGCTATCACGAGGCAAGGGAGCTATTCGCAAAGCGGTATTAGTAGATAAATTGGCTTGGGTCTATACAAAACGGAGTCGCCCTGTCACTTCTTATTTGGAGGACTGAGGTTCCGCTATTTTGGCTTTTGATCCGATTTCAGGCCGTGAGCGGACAGGAGATCCGTTATGACCATCATCCTCCCGTCAAAATGGCCATTGGCGGCACATTAGGGGCTCCTGAGTCCGCAGACTGTGCCTTAACCCGTGATTCACTTGAAATAGCGGCTACTGTGTCCGCCAAGTCTATCTTTGTGGGGGTAGAAACATTAAAATCCCCAGCTCCTCCAATCCGTGAAAAAGGAGGAGCTGGGGATTCATTATGATGTGTGTAATAGGTTCTTAATGCAGTGTTTGCAAAGCACCCGGCGTAAACGGAATCAATTCATCTTGTCGTCCGTCGCGGACTTTATCTGCCCAGGCAGGATCGACGAGCAGGGCACGGCCGACAGCTACGAGATCGAATTCGCCTTCATCGAGGCGTGAGGCCAGATCATCCACATTGGCGTTTTCTGCGCCTTTGCCTTCGGTGAAGAGGCTCATAAAGTCGCCGTCCAATCCTACAGAGCCAACGGTAATCGTTGGTTTGCCGGTAAGCTTTTTCGTCCAGCCTGCAAAGTTGAGCTCCGAGCCTTCGAATTCCGGCTCCCAGAAGCGGCGGGTCGAGCAGTGGAAAATATCTACGCCAGCTTCTACGAGCGGAGCAAGAAACTGTCCCAGCTCCTCAGGCGTTTTCGCAAGCTTAGCTGTGTACTCGGACGATTTCCACTGCGAGAGGCGAATAATAATCGGGAAATCAGGTCCTACAGCTTGGCGGCAAGCTTCAATGATCTCGACCGCAAAACGCGTTCTGGACAGCATATCGCCGCCATAACGATCCGTCCGTTTATTCGTTTTCTCCCAGAAAAATTGGTCGATCAAATAGCCGTGTGCGCCATGGAGCTCAATACCGTCAAAGCCAATCCGTTTCGCATCAGCAGCTGCTTGTGCATAAGCTGCAACGAGATCGCGAATTTCGGCTTCGGTCAAAGGCTCATTAACGACCTCGCCCTCTGCAGTAACACCTGAAGGGCCAATCGGCAGTGCTTCCGGATTCGGATGGGAGCCGACCTTGCGCGTCGTGCCCACATGCCAAATCTGCGGAACGATTTTGCCGCCAGCCTGATGAACGGCTTCAACAACCTTCGCCCAGCCATTTAATGCAGCTTCGCCATGAAAGTTAGGGATGTTCGGATTATCGGTGGCAGCCGGATGGTTAATCAGCGTGCCCTCTGTAACAATTAAGCCAACGCCATTTTCGGCGCGGCGTCTATAGTAGGCGACTACATCTTCACCGGGAACGCCATTTGGAGAAAAACCGCGGGTCATTGGTGCCATTACGACACGGTTAGGCAGGGAAAGTGGACCTGCTGAGAACGGCTTGAACAACGATTGAATTGAGCTCATGAATAAAATACCTCCTAATCGAATGGGGAATCTATAATTCTATAAAAATAGATATAAAAGCATGAAATGAACAGGCATAAGCAAGGTTATAGCTCATCCTGAATCATTTCTTTGAAAAGCCGAATGTTAGCTTCATTGCGTCTGTAATAGGTGTGCTGTCCGATCCGCTTCGACTCCAGCAAGCCTGCTTTATGCATTTTCACTAAATAGCCGGATATAACGGATTGCGCAAGGCCTGTTTTTTCAGCAAACGAACCGACACAGACGCCTCCAGCAAACTGACATGCATCTGTTAGATGACATTGAGGCCCAAAATACTCCTCAGGCGTTTTCAGCCATTTTAAAATATGGTACCGTTTCTCGTTAGACACAGCTTTAAGTATCGACAAAGTATCCATGAGGATTAGTATATCTATTTTTATAGAAATGTCAAATTGTTATTTGGCTAAAGCATTAAAAGGGTTGAAATGACAAAAGCATCGCGTGTAAAATAGTGGGAAATAATGGCAGGAGAGGATAGGTGCTGCTTGGCCATTCAATCATTATATACGCTATGGGATGATATTGAGCATTTTGACTTGGGAGATTCCGAGGCAACAGCTGCGGAGTGGCAAGGTCATAAGGGTTTGTATTTAGAAAAGATGAATGCGGCAGTGTTTCTGCGCGAGGAGCTGCCGTTTACCTCTTTTCGCCTGAAGGCGGAGGTGGCGATTCCACATAAGGTCGGCTTCATTGGCTTTATTTTCGGAGCAGTGGATGCTCAAAATTATGAGCTCGTCTATTTGGCTCCCGTCGAAATTCAATATGATCCGATTATGAACGGGTCCATGACCTGGCAAATTTATAATGGAGTTCGCTATCAGAAAGCATTGCCTGACACAACGGGGGTCTGGCAGAAGCTCGCGGTTGAGGTGCATCCTAACGGTGCGTTCGTTTATTTGGGCGATGATTCCGAGCCAAAGCTCATTCTGACAAAATTGCAGCATGGGGGCGAACCAGGGAAAATCGGCTTTTGGAGTTTTTTGCATAGCTATATTCGTGATTTATCTATTGAACAAATCGAGCCAAAGCCACTGAATGAAAGCGGAGCTGATTTGTACCAGCAAGAGACTGGCTTAGCGGATACTACGGTAAGGGAATGGAGGCTGTCAGAGCCTTATTTACGAGGAGAGAACCCTCCTGCGGAGCAGCGCTGGCTGAAGGCGAAGGTGGAGGAGAACGGCATACTCAATGTTAATCGTTGGTTTGCAGCAGAGCCTGGGAGTACGGTAGAGGCTAGAAGCATCATTAGGCTTCCTTCCAATCAGGAATCCGTTATTTCATTTGGCTTTAGCGATCATCTTCGGCTGTGGATTAATGACCATGAAATTTACCAAGGAAGCTGGAAGTGGAATCCGCCGTCAAGCGATGGAAGAATTTCTCCAGACTTTTACCAGGTAGTTGTCAAATGGCGAGCTGGGGAAAACAGCATTCGTGCGGAGGTTGCGCAAAGCGAAAATTTTGGCTGGGGTCTGACTTTGCGGACAGGCTTAAACGATGTTTTGCCAATATTTTTATAAAATCAAAACAAGGACTTTCCCGTCAGGTCATAATCGCCCTGACGGGAGAGCCCTTGTTCAGTAAATATAGCTTATTCCGTTATCGGAAACCAGCCTGGCGCATGCGTAATCGCTCCCCACAAGCCATTCGGGATGACGAGGCGCTCCTGATCCTGCTTGGATAAAGTAGTCACAATATCCTGCTCGTTGCCTTGCTTGATTTTCTCCGTCCAATCGGGGTCCATAATAAGCTCGCGGCCAAGGGCGATGAACGGTACGCCGGAGTTTTTCGCTTCAAGCGCTTCTTCTGCGGTTGTTAGGCCGCCGACGCCGATGAATGGAATATGCTCGCTGTATTTTTCGACGAACCAGGCCATGCGGCTTTGTGAATCCTGCTCGCCTCTGCGCGGCTTCGACCAGAAATCATTAAGCGACACATGCAAATAATCCAGCTTCATCTCAATTAAAGCGTTGACCAGATGGTACGAATGCTCCATCGTTAATCCTTCTTCCTCAGGCTCTTCCGGCGAAAAGCGATAGCCTACAAGAAACGGCTGCGGCGCCATAGCTGCTGCTTTCTTAACGGCTTCAACGACGTAGAGCGGGAAAGCCAAACGTTTATGGACAGAGCCGCCCCAATCGTCGGTACGTACATTGGAAGCCGGGGAATAGAATTGCTGCAGCAGGTAACCATTCGCACCGTGAATTTCTACGCCGTCAAAACCAGCCTCAATGGCGCGTCGCGTCGCTTCGCCAAAGTCGGCGATAATCGACTTGATTTCCTCCTCGGTCAACTCGCGTGGCACAATTCCGTCTTCCTGCTGAGCAATGCTGCTGGCGCTTACCAGCTCATCATTCGGCACTAGGCCAGGGAAGCAAGATCTTCCGCCATGAAAAATTTGCAAAATCGCCTTCGCGCCGCGGCTTTTAATTGCATCGGCCAAACGCTTGAGGCTTGGAATCATTTCGTCGGTGTCCGCGCCAAATTCGCCGGGGAAGCCTTTGCCGTTGCGGCTTACGTAGACGCACGCTGTTACGACGATGCCGGGCCCCGCACTGCGACGGCTGTAGTAGGCAAGCTCGTCATCAGGCACTGTACCGTCCGGATTGGATGAGCAGGTTGTCATAGGCGCCATTACAATACGATTATGTACAGACATGCCGTTGGCAAAAGTAAATGGTTCAAATAAAGGCTGAAATTGTGGTTTCATCAGTAGTTCCCTCCAGTTACGAAATGCTATGTACTTTATTTTATATCAGATAATTACGAAAAGAAAGCAGGGTGGGAAAAGCTGATGAAAGGCGTGCAAGGAGCCAGTAATGACCTGTCCTTTTTGCCCGTAAAGGTTGCTTAAATGAAAGGCCTGGTATATAATCAACCAGATTTGCAAACAACTGAAAAATTGTGGGAATAAGGTGCAACAGCTGCGGCTGAAGCTTAAAAGGGAAGTTCGGTGCAAAACCGACGCGGTCCCGCCACTGTTACGGATTAGCTGAAGCTACAAGGCCACTGATCTCCCTTAACGGGATTGGGAAGGCAGCTCGCAGCGCAATATCCGGTAGCCAGGAGACCTGCCTGTTCTGACAACACTGCTGTAACCTACGGAGAATAGGGAAGTGTTAGCGCGCATGCTTATTTGCTATGATAGAAAATAACAATAACAGGCAGCTCTATCTTTCCTATGACTGGAGGTAGAGCTGTCTTTTTTTGCGGATTTTTACAGGAATGAGATTTTGCTAGAGGGAGAGGAAATAGAGAAGATGAAACGTACACAAACGGCAAAAAATAAAAAAAGAATCGGTGTGTTATTTAGCCTCTGCTTGCTGCTGGCGCTTATGGGCTGCAGTGCCGCCAACGGTTCCAATGAATCGAGCGGCAATAATGGGCTGTCGCAGCAGTCTGCTGCTCCTTCCGCCGCTGCGGACGCTGCTTCTGAAGAAATCGTGCTGGCTGCGCCCCGGGATTTAGCACCAGGACCACAGGATGCTTATTACACGAGCACGATTCTATATGTATGGGAGCCGCTGATTACCGCTTCCGAGGATGGCAAGCCTGCTCCGAAGCTGGCGGAAGCATGGGAAATGTCTGCCGACGGCAAGGAATGGACATTCATGCTGCGCAAAGGCGTGACCTTCCACGATGGCGCGCCATTCAACGCGGACGCTGTGCTTGCAAATTTTGCCCGTTACAAGCAGGTGAGCCCCAAAAGTTCTCCGTTCTATACGTTGGACATTAACAATTCATACCCAAGCCTTAAAGAAGCCGTGAAGGTTGATGACAGCACGATTAAGCTTATTTTCGATAATCCGCAGCCGACGCTGCTGTATTCGATGATCAACTTCTCAAGCCCGATGTACAGCCCGAATAATTTTGACGAAAACGGCGACTTCAACGGCCTGCCGCAAGGGACAGGTCCGTTCAAGCTTGTGCAGCATGAGAAGGATCAATTTTCTCTGCTAGAAGCTTACGACGGTTATTATGGCGAAAAGGCAAAAGCTCAAAAAATCCGTGTCCGCGTCATACCGGATCCTGATACAAGGCTTGCTGCCCTGAAATCTGGAGAGATTTTGGGCGTCATGGATTTGGGAGCTATTCCTCCTGCCCTTGCCGAGGAGCTGCTGAAAGATGACCGCTTTGCTGTATCGACGGCAAAATCGACGATTTCCCACTACCTGCACCCGAACGGTGCCAAAGCGCCATTCAATGATGTAAAAATGCGTCAGGCGCTGAGCCTGATGATTGACCGCGAGCAGTTGGTGAAGGAGCTGTATTTGGGCTATCCGACCGCTACCGCCAACATTCTGAATTCGACTTCGCCTTTTTACAAGGATATTCCTGCCGTGCATCATTCGGAAAAGGCAATCGCCCTGGCGCATGAGGTGCTTGGCGATAGCAGGCAGGCGGTTACACTAATTGTGCCAACCTATGGGCTTGACCGTTATCCATATAAAGCGCAAGCCGAGCTGCTCCAGGCTGTGCTTCAAGAACTGCAGCTCGACGTTACGATTCAAATATTGGATGGCGCGGCTTATAAGGAAGCGCAGGCGCAAGGGAACTTCGATTTGGCTATGGCAACTCAGGGGCTGCCGAACGGCGATCCTTATACGATTTTGAACAATTATATGGCTAGCGAAGGCTCAAGCAATAAAAGCTATACGCTCGGTTACACCAATGCCCGTGTGGATGAGCTGTTGAATCAGGTGAAGGCGACGCTGAATATGGATGACCGCGCTGCGATTTATAACGAGCTGCAAGATATTGCAGCCGAGGAATTGCCGACGATTCCGTTGTTTAATGATGCGAGCTTAATTGCCTACAACAAAGAAATTACCGGGTACGGGGCACTTGTGTATGGGACAACGCTGCCGCAGCTGGAGCGGGTGCAATAAGATGGCCTATTTCATTCGGAGGTTGGCGGCGGCTGTTCCCGTCCTGATTGGCATTACGTTTATAGCCTTTGCATTAAGCGTCGCCTCTCCGGGTGATCCGGCTGTCGAGCTGCTGAGCATGAACGGCTTCAGCCAGCCAACCGAGGAGCAAATTGCTGTGAAACGAGAAGAGATGGGGCTGAATGATCCGCTTCTTGCTCAATATGGCCATTGGTTGTCCAAAGCGCTGCAAGGTGATCTTGGAACGTCATATATGACGAAGGAATCGGTTAGCGGCGAGCTGCTGCGCCGTCTTCCTGCAACATTAAGCCTATCCTTGTTAGCCGTACTGTTCGCCGTCCTGCTCGGTGTGCCATCCGGCATGCTCATGGCGATTCGGCGCAATCGGCTGTTCGATCATATCGGCAGGGCGCTTGCGCTAATTTTGGTTTCAATTCCCGGATTTTGGCTCGCGATTATGCTGATTGCCTTATGGTCGGAAAAGCTGCAGCTTCTCCCAACCAGCGGTTATGGCACATGGAAGCATCTGCTTATGCCGGCCGTGGTGCTCGCTTCCGGTACAGGCGCCATATTGATGCGGCTAACGCGTGCGGCGCTGCTGGAGGAGCTGAATAAAGATTATATGCTGACAGCCCGAGCGAAAGGGCTGCGTGAGAGCTTCATTGTGCTTCGGCATGCGCTGCGCAATGCTTGTATTCCGTTGCTCACGGTCATCGGCAGCTATTTTGGAGCGATTGTTGGCGGCTCTGTCATCGTGGAAGTTATTTTTGCAGTGCCGGGCATAGGACGCTTTGCGATGGACGGTATTTTTCGCAGAGATTATCCGGTCATTCAAGGCTATGTCGTATTTACCGGCCTTATCTATGTGCTGTTCAACTTGGCAACGGATTTATGTTATGGGCTTGCTCATCCGCAAATTAGGCTGGGAGGGAAGCTTCGATGAAGATGTCCTATAGGGCGGCTGCGGGCTTGCTTGCTTTTGTTCTGCTTGCCAGCTTGCTTGCACCGCTGCTTGCCCCCTATGACCCGAATCAGATCAATATGGCGCAGCGGCTTGCGCCGCTATCCTCCGTACATTGGCTGGGAACGGACACGCTGGGGCGGGATGTGCTGAGCCGCATTTTATATGGCGGAAGGGTGTCGATCGTGCTGGCGCTGGCCGTTACTCTGGCTACAATGCTAGTCGGTCTGCTGCTTGGCACCATTAGCGGTTATGCTGGCGGTTGGATCGATGAAGCCATACAAATTGTGGTTAGCATTTTTCAGGGGCTGCCGGGCCTCGCGCTTATGCTGGCCATTGCAGGTACGCTCGGTCCAGGTGTAAAAAGCCTGTTTGTCGCGCTTCTCTTCACCTCATGGGCAGATTTCTCCCGGGTCGTGCGCGGCGAGGTCATGAAAATTCGCGAAGAAAGCTATGTAGAAGGCACCCGTGCTTTAGGAGCGGGCCATGTGTACATCATTGGCAGACATATGCTTCCGAATTTGTTAGGGCCGCTTATTGTTCTGTTCACGATTCGGATTGGGCGAGTTATTCTATCGATCGCCTCGCTTAGCTTTCTCGGCCTAGGCTTGCAGCCGCCAGCGGCAGATTGGGGAGTGATGGTGAATGATGCCCGGCCATATTTTCGCAGTTATCCGCATCTGATGATCGCTCCCGGACTTTGCATAGCCGCTGTATCGCTATGTATCAACTGGCTGGGTGACGGTCTTCGCGATAAGCTGGATACACGGACGGAGAAAGAGCATTCGCTGCTGTAGGAGGAATGAAGTTGAGCGATACGCTTATGGTAATCAAGCAGCTTGATGTATCTTTTCAGACAAGGGAAGGGCTTGTGCAGGCGGTTGATGGAGCAACGCTTGAGCTAAAGCATGGCCGCATTTTTGGGCTGATTGGCGAGACCGGAAGCGGTAAATCGGTGCTTGGCCTGTCGCTGGTGAGGCTGCTTCCCGCACATGCTTCCGTCAGTGGAAGCCTTCTATATAAAGGCAAAGATTTATTGCAGCTAAGCCCAAAAGAAATGAGGCAAATACGGGGAAGGGAAATCGCACTCATCCCGCAAAATCCTGCGAGCTCCCTCAATCCGGTCATGACGCTTGGCAGCCAGCTTCGCGAGGCGATTCGCGCCTATGCTGGGAGAACGGGGAGCAAGCGACTTAACGCGCAGGCAGCTGGTCTACTGCATGCAATGAATATGCCGGATGCAGAGCAGCAGCTGCGGCGCTATCCATTTCAGTTGAGCGGAGGAATGAAGCAGCGTGTGCTGGCGGCAATGGGACTTGCCGGTAGCCCGTCTTTGCTTATTGCCGATGAGCCGACGAAAGGGCTCGATGCTCTAATCCGCGTCCAGGTGACGGAAATGCTGGCGAATATGGCGAGGCGCACAGGTGCGGCGCTGCTGCTCATCACGCATGATCTGGATGTAGCACGGGTGCTTTGCGATGAAGTGGGCGTCATGTACGCAGGGCAAATCATTGAGCAGGGGCCAGCGAAGGAGCTGTTTGCACAGCCGATGCATCCTTATACGCGCGGATTAATAGCCTCTATGCCCAGCAGAGGAATGATTCCAATAGCTGGAACAGCGCCCAGTTTGACGGATAGGCCTGCTGGCTGCAAGTTTTATGATCGCTGTGGTTCAGCGATGCCGCGCTGCGAAGCAGAGCAGCCTGACTTGTACAAGTCAGCTCACACCGAGATAACGAATAAGGAAACTGAACCAATAGACGGCACGGCTAAGGGACAGCAAGCAGCCGCCAAGCATAAAGCGAGGTGCTTCCTTTATGCTTGAAATTATTGAGCTGCACAAACGGTATCGCAGCAACTGGCTAACAGGCAGAGGTCATCAGGCGGTGGAGCCTGCAACCTTTCATATTGCTGAAGGCGAGTCGCTTGGGTTAGTCGGAGAGAGCGGCAGCGGAAAATCGACGCTTGCGCGGCTGCTGCTGAAGCTGATTTCGGCTGATGGCGGCCGTATTTTATATAAAGGAACCGATATTAGCGGGTATTCCTTGAAGCAGATGAGGCCGCTGCGCCGGGAGCTGCAAATCATGTTTCAGCATCCACACTCCGCGCTTAATCCCCGGCGGACGCTGCTTGATAGTTTGCTTGAGCCGGTGCTACTGCATCGCATAATGAATAAGGCAGCAGCCAGGGAGAAGGCACTTGCGCTGCTGGACGTTGTCGGGATTCGGGCAGAGCTGCTGCCGCGGTATCCCCATCAGATAAGCGGCGGCCAAATCCAGCGAATCGTCATTGCTCGGGCCTTGATGCTGGAGCCGAAGTTTCTCGTACTGGACGAGCCTACGTCAATGCTTGATGTTTCGGTACAGGCGCAGGTTACCCAGCTGCTCCAGCGCATTCGCAAGGAATTTGGACTGACTTATTTGTTCATTTCGCATGATTTGGAGCTGGTGCGGCATATGTGCGATCGAATCGGGGTTATGAAAGAGGGACGGATCGTTGAGCTTGACGAGAGCGAGCGTATAATGGAGCGCCCGCAGCATCCTTATACGAAGCAGCTGGTGAATGCTTTTCAAGCTTTCAAGCAGTAGCGCAGCTTAAGCTATATAAGTTGAACTAAAGCAAGCAATGGGGCTGGGGAGAAACGAAAGAGGAAGGTTGGAACTGGAGAGAGTAAAGCTTTCCGAAGGAAAGCCGCTTCGTAAGCATTCGCAAGCTTTCCGAAGGAAAGCCGCTTCGTAAGCATGGACTATTGTTTGCGGATTTCACCCTCAACGAGGAACACATGCAAGAAATCAGAAAACAACAGCGGCCGGAAGTCCAACCTTTCTCGCAGTGACGACCATCGCCATCTTGCTAATCAATCGTTCAACTTATATAGACTTTGCAAAAAGAAAGGAGCGTGTGTGAAATGATGAAATGGTACAGCGAAGTCGGCTTGACGCCAGCTGCCTACTGGACGCTGGCTTGGGAGCAGGCGGCGCAAAGCGATTCCCGCGTCGGCAACGATGCCGAGGAGGAAAGCTACTGGCAGCAGCATGCGCCTGTCTATGATGAACGTAATCCGCTTGCGCCGTATACAGCGGAGCTGATGGGCACCGTTATAGCAAGCTTGCGGAGCGAGGATGAACTCATTGAAGTAGGTCCGGGAACGGGCGGATTTACGCAGCTGCTTGCTCCACATGTTGGCAAGCTTACGGTTGTGGAGCCTTCTGCAGCGATGTATGAAATACTGGCAAGAAGCTGGGAGCAGTCTGGTTTGGCACAAAACGTGCCGGAGGCGATACGAATGAAGTGGGAAGAGGCGTCAGGGCTGGTTTGTGATGTGCTGTTCAGCGCCAATGCATTTTACCGGATTCGCGATATGAAGGAGAGCCTTGCCCAGATGAGCCTTACTGCGGGCAGGCGTGTCTATCTTGTGCAGTCGATCGGGCTGCCTTTTGCCCATCCGCTGCGGGCTATGTATGGCGGAAAGCAGCTGGAACGCAGCCGCGCACAGGTGATTTGCGACATTTTGCAGGAAATGGCGGTTCCGCATCAAATGGACACGTTCGCTGTGCAGCGCAAAAGCGGGGCGGTTCATGATGTTGCCCTGATTTCCTGGGATACGTAGAGCACCGGACATTACGTACTGTACTTAAGAGCACGCGTTGAATGAGCAGCAGCATGGGAGCGGATATCGCTAGCATCTGCTGCTTTTTGTTTTGTGCATAAGCATCTATTCCCTTTTGCATGGGGTACTTGTCGATGCCTTGCAACTCAGAGTATAGTAATAACTTATAATGCATGTGCAGGCTCCTAAAGTGCTGCACAAGGAGGGAGCCTGCTATTGAAGCTGCAACGGCTGTACGATCAATACGTCAGAAATAATCTTTTTATGAAAATGATTTTACTGTTTGTTTTGATTACGACGGGCACCATCGTCACCTTTGCCTATTTTATGTATGATTTTATGTCGCAATCGATCGTCCGCAATGAGCTGGAAAATCAGAAAAAAGCGATGGACAGCGTAAACAGCTATATGACCCGCAAATATGATTCTGTCCAATCCATGATGGTGGATGTATATCGCAATGAGCCGCTATCGCTGAATTTATCTTATTTTTTGCAAAACCCCTTCGATGAATATATGAAATTCAGGCTTGACCAGAATATCGATGAGACGAGTGCGAGTCTGCCGAAAGGGCTGGACTATTTTGATAATAAGCTGGAAGACGACCCGGATATCGAAAATTTGCTGCTGTACAGCTCGAATCGGCAGTTTCTATATGTGTATAAGAAAAATCATGTAACGACGCTGATTTCGTCCAACGCCTCGCGCTCCTATATTCCCGATGCGATGGCACAGGAAGACACCCGCGTATCCGTTCCGAATATTTGGGTGCGGCGCGCCATTGAGCAGACTGATCCCAAGCTGTATGCATTTCGGCTCCCGATTAATGACAAGCAGACGCTGAAAGGGCTGGGCCAATTGCTCGTCTACTTTAAATCGGATCATATCAGGGAGGCACTGAACAATTATGAGGGCCAGCTTAAAGGCTACATTGTCGTGCTAAACCCGGCAGGAGAGGTGCTGTTTGATTCCTCGGACACCTACTATGGACAAATTTATCCTTATATGGATCAGTTGGATACGCTTTATGGAACGGCGATGCTTGAGCAGGAGTCTTATGTCACGACGCTAACGCAAAATCAGGCTGGCCTTATCGTCGTCGGCGTAGCGCCGAAGGCGGAAGTCGCGGCAGCGGCCCACGGGCTGAAGCAGATGATTATGCTGATCAGCGCGCTTTGCATTGCCGTCGTGCTGCTGGTGCCGACGCTCGCCGTCGTCAATTTTGCCAAACGGACGAATAAAATTATTCGTTTCATGCGCAAGGTGGAAAGCGGTGAGCTTTCGGCGCGCATCCAGGATGACAGAGGAGATGAGCTGGGGCAAATTTCGCGCAGCTTTAACGATATGCTCGATGAGCTGACCCGCCATATCGATACGGTGTATAAGGCGGAAATCAAGCAAAAGCATACGGAGCTTGCGGCTTTGCAAGCGCGGGTCAATCCGCATTTTCTATACAATACGCTGGAGGTTATTCGCATGCGGGCCGTCTCGCAAGGGGCGAAGGATGTCGGAGAAATGATTTACAGTCTGTCGGTGCTGTTCAAGAGCTTTGTGCAGCCAAAGGGAAGCAATACATTAAAGGATGAGCTGGAAACGGCGCGCCTTTATTTGGAGCTGTTTCGCATCCGCTATAAGGACAGGCTTTCCTTTACCATCAGTTGCGAGGAGGGGCTCGGCGACAAACAGGTGATGCGTATGGCGCTCCAGCCGATTATTGAAAATTATGTGGTGCATGGCTTGCGGCCGCGAAGCATGGACAACGAGGTTCGCATGGACGTACGGCGTAAGGATGAGCGGATTTGGGTGACGATTGCCGATAACGGCAGCGGCATCAGCAGCAAGCGGCTGGAAGAAATCAGGCAAAGGCTGGCGCTGCCAGAGGAAGCTGGAGGCGACTCATTCGGGCTTAGAAGCGTGCATGAGCGGCTGCAATTGCTGTATGGAAGCGAATATGGGCTCGATATCGACAGCAAAGAGGGAGAGGGGACGACGGTCACGCTGTCATTTCCCTATGACAAGGAGGCAGAGCATGTATAGAGTATTCATTGTGGATGATGAGCCATTCATTATTGATGGGCTATATGACATTATTGACTGGTCGGCCTTTGGCCTGGAAATCGTTGGCAGTGCGGAAAATGGGCAGGAGGCGCTGGCGGCTTTAATGGATCTGCCCGCAGATATTTTACTGACGGACATTTCGATGCCGACGATGGATGGCTTGACTCTTATTCGGGAAGCGCGTAAATTTCGCCCGGACCTTAAAGTTATCATTTTGAGCGGCTATAACGAATTTAATTATATAAAAGAGGGCCTGAAGCTTGGCGTCGAAAACTATTTGCTCAAGCCGATTAATCTCGACGAGCTGCAGGAGACGCTCGCGGGCACGATTGACAAGCTGAATGCAAGCAAGGCGGACCGGCTGTTCAGCGAATACGATATTCGTATTTTGCGCGATAATATATTGTACCGCTGGCTGACAGGACGCATTGCGCCGAATGAGCTGCAGGAGAGAATGGAGCTGCTGCAGTTAAGTCTCGACCGCCCCTATGTGGTAACAGCTGTAGTGCGGACGGAGGAGACGGCGTCTCCAGCCTATGAAGCGGTAGAGCGATTGGCCGTGCAGGATTCGTCGATGCTGCCGTTTGTCGATATTGATGGCGATTTGGTCATCGTATTTATGCTCGATGAGCCTGAGACTGGCAAGCGCGAGGCGATAGAAAAGCTGCGCAGCATGCAGCCTAGGCTGGCGCAAAGCGCCATGCGCCTCTCCATCGGCAGCGCCGAGCCGATGGGGGAAGAAGCGCCGCGCAGCTATGCGAATGCGAAGAAAGCGCAGGAATATTTTCTGCTGTATGATGACCCTGAAATATTGGATTACGATTTGCTAGTGCAGGCAGGACCCCCGGGGACGGCGAATGAGGCCGCTGCGCCGCTCGATTGGCCATCCTTTGCAAAGCTGATTAAGGCGAGGGATGTAGACAAGCTGCATGAAGCGATTGAGGCGGAGTTCGAACGCTGCCACTCTAGGGAAGGCATTACACCCGCTTTTATGCAAAGCATGGCGATTGAGCTGATGATTCGCTTCAAGATGGAGCTCAAGGAGATCAAGCAGGCCGATCAGCCGGAGCTTTATGAGGCGGGCTTCACCAAAATTATGCAGCTCGCTTCAATTGAGGGACTGATGGCGGTTGTGAAGGAAGCGGCGTCTTTGACGGTGGAATCGCTGCTCAAAGATGTGAAAAGCCCAGTCATTCAATTGGTGCTGAGCGAGGTGCATGAGCATTATGCACAGCCGTTGTCGCTTAAGCTGCTCAGCCAGCAATATAATATTCATCCGGTTTACCTCGGCCATCTGTTCCAGAAGGAGACGAATGAAACCTTCACCGAATACATTAATAAATACCGCATCGGCAAAGCCCAGCAGCTGCTGAAGGAGACGCAGCTCAAGGTGCAGGAAATTGCCGCAACCGTCGGCTACTGGGAGACAGGCTATTTCTACAAACAATTTAAGAAATACGTCGGAATCTCCCCGACTGATTACAAAGGACTACTCTAATCGCTGGATAGAGTAGTTTTTTTCTTTAATTTGTACATCATACCTTTAGTTTGTGGTCTATATGAAAATGGCCGCATCCGTTAATTTAAAACATAGAGTACAGAACATAGATTGGGGAGGAAACGAAATGAGTAACAAGAGAAAAAGATTTATGCCGCTGCTTGCCTTGCTGATGGTTGCATCACTTGTGCTTGGCGCTTGCGGAAGTAAGAACGAAAGCGGCGGTGAAGAGGGAACAGCCGAAAAGCCGGTTGAGCTCATCTGGTACACGATTGGTACGCCGCAAAAAGATGTAGATAAAGTTATGGCCGAAGTGAGCAAATACACGGCTGAGAAAATCGGCGTTACGATTAAAATGAACATGGTGGACTGGGGCGATTACGCTCAGAAGCTGCAAGTCATGACAGCCTCCGGCGACCCGGTTGACATTATGTTCACAGCGTCATGGGCATTCGATTATGTGCAAAATGCGAGAAAAGGCGCTTTCCTGCAAATCGACGATTTGCTGAAGGAGAAAGGTCAAGGCATCGTTAGCGCACTGGACCCGGCTTTCCTAGAAGGCTCGAAGGTTGATGGCCACAACTATGGTATTCCAGCTAATAAAGAATTGCCAGCTCAGGAAGTATGGCGCTTCAATAAACAGCTGCTCGACAAGTACAAGCTGGACATGTCTGGCGTATACACGCTAGAAAGCCTGGAGCCGCTGCTGAAAACGATTAAAGAAAATGAACCGGACGTATACGCGCTTGCGGTGGACAAAAACCAAATGCCGTATGTGAAATACGACTACATTATTGAGAAGCTGCCAATGGCGGTTGCGCTGGATACGACAGATTACAAAATCGTAAACGTGCTCGACACGCCAGAGATGAAGCAAGTTCTCGGAACGATGCACAAATATTACAAAGCAGGCTACATTCCGACGGAAGCAGCAACGATGGATTCCATGACGGATGCGCAAACGACGGGCAAATGGTTTGCTGACCGTGCGACTTCGCAGCCTTTCGCGGACAATCTGTGGTCGGCGAGCTACGGCTACCCGGTTGTATCGACGCCAGCGAGCGATGCGCTCATTTACAACTGGTCGGTTATGGGCTCGATGCAAGCCATTTCCGCTAACTCCGCTTATCCGGAAAAAGCGATGGAGTTTCTGAACCTGCTCAATACGGACCCTGTCCTGCGCAATATGATCGATTCCGGTATTGAAGGCGTGCATTACAAAAAAGTGAGCGACACCGTCATGGAAAATCTGGACGAGTCGAAAAACTACGATATGCCAACCTTCTCGCTCGGCAATCTGATGATTACGTATTTGAATACGACAGACCCGACGAACAAATGGGAAGAATTCAAGAAATTTAATGATGCGGGTACAGTAGCCCCGCTGCTTGGCTTCAACTTTGATACATCGAAAGTGACAACAGAAATTGCTTCTGTACAAAACGTTAAAGAAGAGTACTGGGCAGCTCTAATGACCGGTACGGTTGATCCTGAAGTTTATTTGCCGCGTGCCAATGAGAAGTTTAAAGCGGCAGGCCTGGATAAAATTATTGAGGAAGCGCAGCGCCAGCTTGATGAGTGGAGAGCCGCGAACGGCAAGTAAAGCGGAAGGCGTGGGGCGAATGGATCGTATTCGCTTCATGCCTTCTCTCATTAATCCGACTGCGAAGAGGTGAAGAAAGTGGGAGCTATAGGACGTTTTTTCAAGGATATGAACAAAAATACCGCCATGCTGCTAATGGTGCTTCCAGCTACGGCCTGGTTTATTCTATTTTCCTACCTGCCGATGGCGGGCATGATTATTGCCTTCAAGGAGTACCGCTACAGCCGCAATGGCTTTCTATCCAGCATTATCGAGAGCAAATGGGTAGGCCTGCAAAACTTCAAGTTTCTGTTTAGTACGAATGATGCCTATATCATTACCCGCAATACGGTGCTGTACAATGTCGTGTTTATTGTGCTGGGCCTTGTCATTGCGGTAGCGATGGCGATTATGCTTGCCGAAATTACGAACAAGCGGCTCGCCAAGCTTTATCAAACGGGCATGTTTTTGCCATATTTTCTATCGTGGGTTATCGTGGGCTACTTCGTCTACAGCTTTCTGAGCTTGGACAGAGGCGTGTTCAACCAAATCGCCGAGATGCTGGGCATGGACCCGGTAAACTGGTATTCGAGCCCGGGTTATTGGCCAATTATGATTGTTGTCGTCTTTTTATGGAAATCGGTCGGTTATAACAGCGTCATCTATTTGGCGGCCATTATGGGGATCGATAAGTCGCTTTATGAAGCGGCGATGATTGACGGCGCCAACAAATGGCAGCAAATTCGCAATGTGACGCTTCCGATGCTGATGCCGCTCATGACCATTCTGACGCTGCTGGCGATCGGGAAAATTTTCTATGCCGATTTTGGCCTCTTTTTCCAAGTGCCGCGCGATTCGGGTACGCTCTACAGCGTGACGAACGTTATCGACACTTACGTTTACCGCGGGCTTAAGTCGACGGGGGAGATTGGCATGACGACGGCTGCGGGCTTGTACCAGTCGATTATCGGCTTCATTCTTGTTATTACATCCAATGGCATTGTACGCAAGTTTAATAAAGACAACGCGTTGTTTTAGGACGGACGTCAGCAAGCTTGCTTAACGAATTTATTAGGAACAGAAGTCCAAAACAAAAGGGGGAAACGGCTGTGTCTGTTGGAACGATTAAGAGCCGTGATTTTCATAAGCTCTCGCCAGCGTGGAATTTTATTTTTCATGCCGTGGCTGGCATTTTTGCCTTGTTATGCGTATTTCCTTTTCTGTTCGTGACGATTATTTCCTTCACGGATGAGGCGACGCTGGCAAGCAATGGTTATCAGATTATTCCAGAGAAATGGAGCCTGGAGGCTTATCGCTATTTATTCAAGGCAGGCGACCAGCTGATGCGCTCCTATGGCGTGACGATTACGATTACAATCGTAGGAACGATTATCGGTGTCGTATGCTCCGCTTTGTTCGCCTATGCGATATCGCGGCGCAATTTTAAATACCGCAACTTTTTCGCCTTTTTTGCCTTCTTCACGATGCTGTTTAATGGTGGTCTCGTACCTACTTATATCGTCATGACACAGCTGCTGGGGCTGAAGGATTCCTTGTGGGCACTCATTTTACCGCTTGCGGTTAATGCATTTTATATTATGATATTGCGGACGTTTTTCTCGACGATGGTGCCGGATGCGATTATTGAATCAGGCAAAATTGACGGCGCCGGAGAGTTCGGCATTTTCTTCCGGCTCGTGCTGCCGCTGTCGCTGCCAGGTCTTGCTACCATTGGTCTGTTCTGTACGCTCGGCTACTGGAATGACTGGTTCAATGCGCTCTTGTATATTGATTCGCCTAATTTGGTGCCGCTGCAATCGATGCTGATGCGGATTGAGAACAGCATGCAGTTTATTATGAAAAATTCACAAAACGCTTCGCTTAGCGTAGGCGTTCTGCAATCAATGCCGCAGGATACATCGCGGATGGCGATGGTTGTGCTGGCAACCGGACCGATCGTGTTCGCTTATCCGTTTTTCCAACGTTATTTCATTCAAGGTTTGACGGTAGGCGCTGTTAAAGAATAAATGCTTCTTGCAAAGAGTTTAGAAATATAAATAGGCTATATAAGATGAACTGAAGGAAGCAATGAGGCAGTGACGACCATCGCCCTCATGCTTATTAATCGTTCAACTTATATAGTCAAAAATAGATAAATAGTCAAAGGAGCTATACCCACCATGGAACAATTCAGATTGCCAAAAATCCCGCTGCCAGAGCTTGCGCTGCCGCAAGCGGTTCAGCAGGTATTACAAGAAGCAGAGCAGAAGCTGGCGCACCGCCCGAAGCTGCTTCAGCTGTTCAAAAACTGTTTCCCGAATACACTCGAAACGACGACGAAAAAAATGGACGATGGCACAACCTTCATCATTACGGGAGATATTCCCGCGATGTGGCTGCGCGACTCGGTTGAGCAGGTCATTCATTATGTGCCGCTGGCGAAAAATGATGCGGAGCTGCAGCGCCTAATCAGCGGCTTGATCAAGCGCCATATGGCCAACATTCAGATTGATCCTTATGCGAACGCCTTTAATGAGTCGGCCAATGATTGGCATTGGAACACGACGGATGAGACGGATATGTCGCCGTGGGTATGGGAGCGCAAGTTTGAGCTGGATTCGATCTGCTTCTCGATGCGCCTTGCTTATGCGTATTGGAAAGAGACGGAGCTGACCGATATTTTTGACTCCGGCTTTAAGGCAGCGATGCGCCGCATTGTGGAGCTGTGGAAAACCGAGCAGCGCCACTTCGAGCTTTCCCCTTACCGTTTTGTAAGGGACAACGGCATTCCTACCGATTCGCTGCGCAATAGCGGAATGGGTATGCCGGTCAATTATACCGGAATGATCTGGTCGGGCTTCCGTCCAAGCGACGATGCTTGCGACTTCCACTATAACATTCCAGCGAATATGTTTGCGGTCGTGACGCTGCGGCAGATGAGAGAGATGGCCGAGTGGGTGTTCCGCGATATGGCTTTTGTGAAGGAGCTCAAGCAGCTTGAAGAGGACGTCGAGCATGGCATTCAGCTGTATGGCATTTATCGTCACCCGGAGTTTGGCCCTATTTATGCTTATGAGACGGACGGCTTCGGCAACTATTGCTTGATGGATGACGCAGGCACGCCGGGCTTGCTCTCAATTACTTATTTGGGCTATACAACCGCTGATGATCCGATTTACCAAAACACGCGTAAATTCGCGCTTAGCAAAGAAAATCCTTTTTATTATGAAGGGAAAATTGCTAAAGGCATCGGAAGTCCGCATACGCCACCAGGCTATATTTGGCATATGGCGCTTTCCATGCAGGGCATTACCGCGAATAACGATGAGGAGAAGCTGGCTATGATCGACATGCTGGAGGCGACCGATGCCGATACCGGCTTTATGCATGAAGGCTTCCATTCGGACGATCCAGCAATCTTTACGCGGAAATGGTTCGCTTGGTCGAACAGCTTGTTCTCGCAGCTCGTTTATCGGGCGATGAAGGATGGGCTGCTATGAGCAAGCAGCATGCCATCATTTTTTATGATCCATCCTTTCCGATAGCCTCGGAGTCTCCTGCCCAATTAGATGGCCTGCTAGCAGGAGCAGGCCGTGTAGTCCGGGCAGACGAGCTTGCGGATGCGCTTGGCGCTGCGAAGGAAGGAAGCTTCATTAATATGCATGCCCCTTACTTTCCAAAACAGGCTTGGAGCGCCATTATCGGCTATTTGCGGCGTGGCGGCGGCTTGATCAGCTTGGGCGGCGCGCCGTTCAAGCGTCCCGTTCGCCGCAGCGAGGCAGGCGAGTGGCAGGTGGAGTCGGAGCAGACGGCCTATCACCGCGAGCTTCATATTCATGAAATGCTGCCGGTCGCTGCTGCTCCGGTAGCTACGCTGACAGCAGCGGAGGATCTTCCGCTGCTGGCTGGCAAGGAAGCGCTGTTCGCCGTGTCGCCAACCTGGAATCTGGTGCCGCATGTGACGAAAAGCAGCGACTTGCCACATCAAATGGGCTCTGCAGGGCCAATGGACGCCCATATTTATCCGCTGCTAAAAGGCATTTCTTCCATAGGGCGCGAGGTAGCAGCGCCTGTAGTGCTGTGGGAGAACACGAAGGGGATCTTCGCAGGCGCGCGCTGGTTGTTCGTTAACCAGTCGCTGACGAAGGCGTTTTGGGTGGAAGGCGGAGCGGCCGAGCTTGGGCGCTGGGCAGCTTTTTGCGCCGCTGGCGTAACGGAGCTGTGGCTGAAGCCGAACTATGCTTCCTTCGAGCCTGGAGAGCGGGCCATGCTGACGCTGCAGGTGCAGCAGCTTCGTCAAGAGATTGCTGCTGGCGATGGACAGGCTGACTTGTATCCAGCCGCGGAGTGGGATTTTGCTATAACGGTTGAGCATGAAAACATGCAGCAAAAATGGGCGTTCCGCTTGCAGCAGAAGGCAAGCAAGCAGCAGCAGCTAGTAAGGCTGCAAGTGCCGCTTGAGCTGCAAAGCGGCTATTATAAGGTCGTATGCAGAGCAGAATCGCCGTCTGGCGAGGTGCGTATTTTGCGCCAAGGCTTCTGGGGCTTTGATCAGGAGCTGCTTGCTCAGGGGAGCCCGGTAACGAGCGGACGGGATTATTTTATGAAGGACGGGCGTCCGCTGCCTGTTGTCGGCATGACGTATATGACGTCGGATGTGGCGCGGAAGTTTCTGTTTCTGCCGAATGCTTCGGTATGGGACCGTGATATGGCTCAAATGCGCAAAGCGGGCATCAACTGGATTCGCACAGGCATTTGGACCGCATACCGCAATGTGATGCAGGTGGACGGCCATGCGTCTGAGGAGGCGCTGCGATCGATTGATGCTTTTCTGCTGACGGCGAAGCGTCATGACTTGCAGGTGACCTTTACCTTTTTCTCCTTTACGCCGGAAACGTGGGAAGGGCTAAACCCTTATCTCGATCCGCGCAGCATAGAGGCACAGAAGCGCTTCGTGCGAGCTATCGTTTCCCGCCACAAGAAGACGATGAATGTCGACTGGGATTTGATCAATGAGCCATCGATGTTTGATCCTCCGCGGATTTTCTCGAATGGACCTCGTTCGGCGCGCGACCCTTTTGAACAGAAAGCATATAGCGCTTGGCTAAAGCAGCGCCATGGTTCGCTTGCACGGCTTCAAGAGCTGTGGAATATGTCCCCAGAGCAGCTGCCAAGCTATGAAGCGGCTGTGCCGCCGGAGCCGGAAGAAATCAACTTCGATGTGCAGGATATGCATCAGGGCAAAAATGGCACGCGCTGGCTTGATTATGTACTGTTCTCTATGGACATGCACAATCGCTGGGCGAAGCAGCTGTATGAGGCCATCAAAGACGAATGTCCGGACCATATGGTAACGGTCGGCCAGGATGAAGCGCTTGGCGCACAACGTCCTTCGCCGTTTTTCTACGAGGAAGCCGCTGATTATACAACGGTCCACTCCTGGTGGCTCAACGATCATCTCGTCTGGGACAGCTTGTTCGCGAAAACAGCAAACAAGCCGAATGTGGTGCAGGAAACCGGCATTATGTATGTGGAGACGCCAGATGGCAGAGCGAAGCGCTCGGAAGCTGAGCTGCACAGCCTGCTGGAGCGCAAATATGCGTATGCTTTTGCGACAGGCGGCGCGGGTGCCGTGCAGTGGATCTGGAATACGAACTTCTATATGGACAATGCCAATGAATCACATATCGGTGCGCTGCGGGCGGATGGAACGGAAAAGCCGGAAGCGGATGTTTCGTATGATTTTGGCAGCTTTATGGAGCAAATTCGGGATTTATTCGAGAATCGCAAGCTGGAGGATACGGCGGTATTGTTCCCGTATTCCAACGACTTCTCCAATCGCAAGCTGGCGTTTGATGCGACAACGCGTGCGACGCGGGTGCTTGCTTATGAGCTGAATATGCCATTCCGCGGCGCTTCGGAATATCATTTGCAGGAGCTGGAGGCGAATCCGCCCAAGCTGCTCATTGTGCCGAGTGCGCATAACTGGGATGATGCGGCATTTGGTCGCCTTATTGCACTTGTAGAGCGAGAGGGCGTTACGTTATTATGGATGGGACCGATGAGCTTGGACGCTTACTGGAAAGCGAGCGATCGCTGCTCTGAGCTGCTTGGCCAGATGGAGCTTCGCAACGTACAACGCGAGGAGCAGCTGCGTATTGGCGAAGCCACTTTCCCTGTATCTTACGGCAATCGCCGGATAGCTGAAGTATGGAAAGAGGTTCTAATTAGCGGCGCTGCTGCGGATGAAAAAACTGCCGGTAATGCTTCAGCTGTTCATCAAACAGCAAGCGATGCTGACCAGCTGGTTGAGCTGACCGTAGGCAAAGGACGCCTGTTATGGAGTCCGCTGCCGCTGGAGCTGAACGAGCGAACGGAGCCGATTAAGGAGCTGTATCGCTATGCGCTTGACTTGGCAGGCTGCGAGCAGGAGCTGAATTGGCTGCAAGGCGGCCAGCTGCCTGGCGTTTATGGGCGCAAGCTTACATTCAAGAGCGGCGCGTTGTTCGTATTCGTATCCGAATCCGGATTCGATGCGAAGATTGAAGTGCAAGACCCAGCGACGGAGGGGCGGTACGCTTTTTCATTGGAAAAGGAACGTTCTGTGCTGTTCGCAACGGATGCAAGCGGGAAGCTGCTCGCTGTCTATCGCCCGCATCAAGTAGAGGTAGCGGTTTCGCTGCCCGATCAACAGGAAGAAAGAAGAGGTGCGCAGTAATGGCTTTTAAAAGAAAGGCCCATATTATTTCCCACACACATTGGGATCGCGAATGGTATTTGCCGTATGAGAAGCATCATGTGCTGCTCGTGAAGCTGATGGATACGCTGCTTCACACGCTGGATACGGACCCCGATTTCAAAAGCTTTTATTTGGACGGCCAGACGATTATTCTCGAAGATTATTTGCAGGTACGCCCGGAAAATCGGGAACGCCTAGAAAAATATATTAAAGAAGGACGTATTCCGATTGGCCCTTGGTACATTTTGCAGGATGCCTTCCTGACGAGCAGCGAAGCGAATTTGCGCAATTTGCAGCTGGGCCATCAGGATGCGAGCCGTTACGGCATCATTGCGAAGGTCGGCTATTTCCCGGATACATTCGGCAACATCGGGCAAGCCCCGCAAATTTTGCGTCAAGCAGGCATTGATAATGCGGTATTTGGCAGAGGCGTGAAGCCGACTGGCTTTAACAATACGGTAGCAGATTCAAACTATGAATCCTCGTTCTCTGAGCTGCAATGGGAAGGTCCTGACGGCTCGCGCGTATTGGGCATTCTTTTTGCCAACTGGTACTGCAATGGGATGGAGGTTCCGGTAGACGAGCAAGAAGCGAAAATCTATTGGGACAAAAAGCTGGAGGAAGCTGAAAAATATGCGGCTACTGGCGAGCTGCTGTTCATGAACGGCTGTGATCATCAGCCTATTCAGCAGGATCTGTCTGCGGCGCTGGCGAAAGCAAGACAGCTGTACCCAGATACAGATTTTATCCACTCCAACTTTGAAGATTATTTGGCAGCGGTAAACAGCGGACTTGACCGCGAGCTTTCGGTCGTGAAGGGCGAGCTTCGCAGCCAACGGACTGATGGCTGGTCTACGCTGGTCAACACCGCTTCGGCGCGCGTATATTTGAAGCAAATGAATCAGCTCGGCCAAGCGATGCTCGAAAAGGTAGCGGAGCCGCTTGCGACGATTGCGCACAAGCTTGGACAGGAATACCCGCATCATCTGTTTACCTATGCATGGAAAACATTGATGCAAAACCATCCGCATGACAGCATTTGCGGCTGCAGCGTGGACGAGGTTCACCGCGAGATGGTCACTCGTTTTGACAAGAGCCGCCATGTTGCCGAGACGATAGTTGCGGATAGCACACAAGTGATTGCTGAAGCGGTCGACACGTCGGCGTTCGCTTCGTATGGCGAAGCTGCGCTGCCGTTCGTTGTCTATAATACAACAGGCTGGGATCGCAGCGGTGTTGTAGAAATTGAGCTTGATGTTGAGCGTCTGTACTTCCGTGAAGGCTTGCCGCTTCCAGAGGTGAACCGCCGGATGAATGCGGTCGATATTTCGGGCAGAGTACTGGTAGACCATAACGGCGCGGTAGTTCCCTGCTCCGTTCAGGATTTGGGGCTGCAATTTGGCTACGACCTGCCGGATGACAAGTTTCGCCAGCCTTATATGTGCCGCCGAGTTAAACTGACGTTTGATGCGGTGAACGTGCCAGCGCTTGGACTGTCGTCTTATGCATGGGTTCGCAATGGTGCTGGAGCGGATGCAGCGTTGGCTGGCGAAGCGACTGCTGGTGCAGCAGATTCGGCAGTGCTGGAAAATGAATGGCTGCATGTCTCCATCGGTGAAGATGGCTCGTTTGATTTGACGGACAAGAAGAGCGGTCAAGTGTATCGCAGTCTGGGCGTCTATGAGAATACAGGAGACATCGGCAATGAATATATGTACAAGCAGCCGGATGGCGAGCAGGCGATTACGACGCAAGGTCTGAAAGCAGAGATTCGTCTGGTGGAGCAAAGCGCCTACCGTACAGCTTTTGAAATCGTGCATGAATGGGCGGTTCCGGCATCTGCCGATGAAACGTTTGAGATTGAGAAGCAGGAAGCTGTTTATTATCCTGAGCGCAAAGCACAGCGTGTTGCGGACATGGTGCCGTTGACGATTAAGACGGTTATTGCGCTTTCCAGCAGCGCCAGAAGTTTGGACTGGCAGGCTTCGTTTAACAATCAGGCGAAGGATCATCGCGTACGCGTACTGTTCCCGACGGATGTAGAGACAGCGGTTCATCATGTGGACTCGATTTTTGAAGTAGCTGTGCGTGACAATGAGCCTTCGGCAGAGTGGGAAAACCCGAGCAATACCCAGCATCAGCAAGCTTTTGTGGATGTGAGCGGCGAGCAGGGCGGCCTTGTTGTAGCGAACCTTGGCTTGAACGAATACGAAGTGCTGCGCGATGGCCGCAATACGATTGCGGTTACGCTGCTTCGTTCGGTTTCCGAGCTTGGCGACTGGGGCGTATTCCCGACGCCAGAAGCACAGTGCCTAGGCGAGCAAAGCTTCCGTTTGTCGATTATTCCGCATAGCGGCAATGGCGCTGCATCAGGCGCTTATGCGCAGGCGTACCAGTTCCAAGTGCCTTGGACGGCGAGCCAGACAGCGGTTCATGAAGGCGTGCTTGCACCAGTTGGCGGCTTGCTTGCTTGGGAAGGCGACAGCATTGCATTCTCCTCGCTGAAAGTAAGCCAGCAGTCTGGCGATGCTGTGCTTCGCTGGTTTAATATGAAGCAGCAGGCGGCTGATCTGAACTTGTCAGATGCAGGCTTTGGTGGCAACGCTGGCGCGTTCAAGCAGCTCTATAAGAGCGATGTGCTGGAGCGCGTAGGGGAAGCGATTGAAGTGAGCGCGGAGCAGGGGGCAGCTTTGGCTGTTGGTCCTTGTGAGATTGTGACGGTTGGGTTTAAGCTGTAGGAAATTAAATATTATGATTTATAAAGAATATAAGGAAGGCCCTTATTGCCGTCAAGCTGAGGCGTAGGGGTCTTTTTATGCTGTTTTGAGAAAAATATCAGTTTGTATGAGTTTTTTTGAAAAATGAGATTGGTGAAAAGGAGTGGTGGGAACTGAGCGTATTATTAAGGAATATTTATGTAATACGACATAAAACGACAAACAATTGAAGAACTGTGACTTATAATCTAGGTATAAAGAGTAAATTTTGTCGTTAGATGTAACAAATAGGGTGTAGTTGGGCCGAATTCACTACTTTTAACTTTAACAGGTTGAGAAGGAGAAGGCGGTGTCGGGCTGATTACCTCCTAATAACTATAAATTATTTGGAGGTTTTG
>NZ_LAQO01000022.1 GCF_000971975.1 Paenibacillus algorifonticola
CCTGGCGCGGCGGCTTTGCCGCACGCCGCGCCGAAGGCGCCTCCGGCGATGGAGCTTCGCCCATCGCCGGGCGCAGCCGAGCCCGCAGCGGCGGACGTTTCGCCGCCGCTGCCCACAACCAAGCGCCGGCCGCTCCCGCCGGCGCAGCACCCAGCGCAGCGCCTGGCGACGCGCTTCGACCCAAGAGCGCTCATCGCCGCCTATATGCTGCTGGCGGCGACCATCATCATGCAGCATAGCTGGAGCGGCTTGCTGCTTGCCGGAGCGCTTGCAGCCGCGATATGGCTGCCGCTGCGCACTCAAATGCGGACTTGGCTCGGTTTTATTCGAGCCTACGCCTTAATCATTCTGCTCTTCGGTGTAGTAGCCGGAGCGCATATTCAGCCATTATCGTTTGATTGGGAGCAATCGGCACGAACGATGCTCCGCTTGGCGACGCTTTTTTGCGCCATGCTGCTCGGCCTGCCAATGCTGCTGCTTATGACGCCGCTGCGAATTCAGCGGGCGCTGGAGCAAACGTTCGGCTGGATGAGCCGATTTAAAGTGCCGATCTCATCGATTACATTGACCGTGACCTTAATATTTCGATTTATTCCGCTGCTGCTTAAGGAATGGGAGCGGTTTGCGAAAATCGCGCATGCGCGGGGAAAAGCAATCACGCCAGTCGGCGCATTGCCGCCCTCGATGCTGGCATCGGCCATTATACCCTACATTCGTTCGATTTTACGAATGGCGGAGCAAATGGCAGAGGCGCTGGAGGCGAGAGGGTTTGGCAACAGCGACATTCGTGTAACAAGAGGCTTCCAACTGCGTTTCGGACGTCAGGATATACTGATGCTTGGAGCGGCGCTTATTGTATCAGCCGTATTATATATGTGGGCTACCATTTAAAGCTTGTAGGATAATGCTGCTTTGCTGACTTTTTCTATGAAAAAGCTTTTCCTATTACTGTTTCGCCGTAACAAAAAGCCCGCTTGGCCTTATCGTCATGGATGATGGGACAGGCGGGCTGTTTAACTGTCAAGCGCATGAATGCTTGAAACATAATATTTTTTCGGAATTCTTTTTTTCCTTTATCGCTGCATGTTGTCTTTCATCCCCTTTGCTTGCATATTTAATCTTAATCCAGCCGTAAAATTGCTTTGTAAAGTCATTGATTTTAAATGAACATCATTTAACATAAAGGGCAACACATATAATTTGTATAAAGCCCTCTGATTTCACTAATGTCAGATAGAGAGGGCAGCCAGCAGTATAATGACGGAAGCAAGCTGAACGTCGAATTCGTACAGGTACACAGACGCTAGCTGCTACTAGAGACGGCTTAGATGCTCCGATCATCGGTTTCAAAACTGGCGAAATTGATAATGTATTCGGAAAGGCTGGTTTGCTGATAGATTAGTTAGATTCACATTGTGACTAGGGTGTGTATACAAACGGGAATCGGCCTGTTGTTCCTTGCTTAGCGCTTATTCGAGGCCAATCTCAAGGCTTTAGGAAGCGCAGCATGTGATTGTTGCTGAGACCACGCAGCTCGGGACGCTCCCTCCTTTTTTCAAGGACTGAGGTTCCGCTATTCTGACTTTGGATACGATTTCAGGCCGTAAGCGGACAGGTAGGTAATCCGTTATCACCCTCATCATCCCATCAAAATGACTTTTGGCAGCGTATTAGCGGCTCCTGTGTCCGCGGCCTGGGCCATAATCCGTGATCCTGTTGAAATAGCGGCTGCTGTGTCCACCAAGTCTAGCTTTGTACAGGGAGTACCCCCTGAAACGAAGAGCATGAAGCTGCCTTTCGGTACGTAGGTTCATATTCATGGGGTGTAACATTCCCGGTAGTAGAGAGAATACGTTTGACGCTGGCTTCTGTCAGGATCTGGCTCGCTTACGTTTGCATACACGCCCTAGCAATGTTAAAAGGAGAGAAACGATAAGCGTGCGAATCACAATTGCACAATAAAAAATAACGAAGATAAGCTGAAACTCCCCAGCGTACGGGGGAAATTGGTTTTTCTCGTAGGATGGGGGATTACTAACATGAAGGCGATTATTTTTGGAGTTACGGGCATGGTTGGACAAAGTGTATTGCGTGAGTGTTTGTTAGACGATACCGTTCAAGAAATACTTACTGTCGTTCGCAAGCGTACGGAGCAGCAGCATGAAAAAGTAAGGCAGATCAAACTGGGAAATGTAGCCGATCTAACGGCAATCCAGCATGAACTAACAGGATTTGATGCTTGTTTTTTTTGCCTAGGTGTTTCTTCTGCGGGTATGAAGGAAGCGGAGTATAGAAAAATAACCTAATAATATGACTTTGTCTGTTGCAGAAACATTAGCGGAATTGAATCCTCAAATGACCTTTATTTATGTTTCTGGAAGTGGGACGGACAGCTCTGAAAAAGGGCGTACTATGTGGGCAAGAGTCAAGGGGGAGACGGAAAATGCGTTATTGCGCCTTCCTTTTAAAGCAGCTTATATGTTTCGGCCAGGTGTCATTACTCCCCTTCATGGCATAAAATCAAAAACAAAAATATACCAATTTTTGTATGATATATTGAAGCCCCTGCATCCGTTGCTTATGAAGCTGGATAGTGTCCTTACATCAGAGCAATTAGGTAAGGCCATGATACAAGCAGCAAGCAATGGTTACCCGAAACCGCATATCGAAAGCAAGGAACTTAAGCAATTAAGTGGAGCTTCAAGCTGAGCCACTGGATGGATAAAATGGCATGACTCATGAAAAAAGCGATGCTCATCTATTACGTTAATACTTCCCGACATGTGAGCGAATGGGGGAATGAACGTCCAATAAAACAGCGGCAGTCCGGATTTTTTCATCCACAACTGCCGCTGTATCTATGATTTGAATTAGTCAACCTATCGAAATAAAATGATTTATCATTTATTCCCGCTATTCCCCGCGACATTTCTGCTAGTAGTCCGTTCCTTCATGTACCACCACGCACAAAGCAGCGCTGCAGCAGCGCCGAGCATGCCGCCGAACCAGAAGCCGCTGTTCATGCCCCAGCTGTCATTCAACCAACCGGCTAGAAAAGGCCCGGAAAACATCCCAATCGAATACACTGCCTGATAAAGGCCCATTGCAGTAGCTCTCCCAGCTGGCTGGACGTCACGAATCGCAAGGCCGAGCAGCAGCGGCAAATGCAAGCCTTGGGCAAAGCCGTTTATCGCTTGTGTCAGCGCCAGCATAGCGAATGAATCTGTATAGGCAATGGCCACCGTACATATTGTGCTTAGCACGAAGCCAATTCCAATCGTGACCCAATTGCCAAAACGCGGCGCGAACCATTTAGCAGTGAACATTGAAGCGAGCGCATGCGGCAGCATAAAGGCAAAAACAATTAATGTCAGCCCATACCCGGTAATGCCCAGCGTCTCTGCCTTGAGTGGCGTAAAGCCAAACATCGTGATGAACAGCACGCCATGTGCGAGAATGGAGAGCAGCGATACTTGAAGCAATAACTTCGTGCCGATAATGCTGCGCGCCATCGCGAGTGTCATGCCGACGCGCTCATGCAGCTGTTTCGGCGGTTCTTTTAAAATCAGACCTAGCAATAGCCCTACCCCAGCGATGATAGCCCCAGTAATGAAAGGTGCGGCATCTCCCCACATATCGGTCACCGTTCCGCTCATCAGCATGCCGAGCATTTGGCCGCTAACGATCATCACGCTAATGCTTCCCATCGCCCGTGCAGCATCCTCAGCAGCAAAATAATTGGCATACATGACTGTAAAAGCAACCCATGTTGAGGCGCATATGCCTGCCATTGCCCGGCCTCCGAGCGGCCATAGCCAGTGTCCTGGCACCAGAAACAGCAAGCAGCTTAAGAGAGCAGTCACCATGCCCAGTATAATAAACGGCTTGCGCTTGCCGAAGCGGTCAGAAGCGACCCCAACTGGGAAACGTACGAGCATTTGAACAAAGCCATAGCTGCCAAGCACAATGCCAATCAACTGCATCGACAAGCCGCGGCCGCTCAAAAAAGGCGATAACGTCGGTACATAAACGTACATCGACGTCCAGTATAATAGCGTAACAACCGTAAACACCAAGCGCTGTGAAGTAGTAGAATGAGCCGGTTCAGAAGCTGTCAAAGCAGTAGACATCGTTATAAAACCCCTTTCATCACTACTTTAGCCTACAATCCCGCTCCTTGTCACCCACAAATATGGCTGACCTTACGGGGCGAATGAGCATTAACCAGGATCATCTCTCCGCTTTGCTTGTATAACTTCATTTTAACTTCAGTAGAGGTTTATATTTTTGTTTTAAGATAAATGCAGCAAGTGTAGATTAATAGGTTGTGCTTAAGCCTTGGATCGCTTTATGCGAACAAGGCTTTTCTTTTTCCTGCATTGGATGAATTATGTAAAATTATGAAACATTTTCGTCGTTTTTTGCGTTAGGTAATAGGATGAGTACATATAAAAATAGGGAGGGGTCTGTCTGTGAGTCGAATAGGTTTTAAATTAAAGCTTTTTGTCATGATGATTATGATCGCCAGTTTATGTACAGGCCTTGGAACAACGGGCTCGAAAGCATATGCCGAAGCGGCAGGCATTGAGCTGAAAACGGAAGCAGGCTATCAGGGCAGTGTGAAAATTGATAAAAGAATGCCTGCCCATCTCACGCTGACGAATCGGACGAATGCCGACTTAAAGGGCGAGGTCGTCATTTCAATTATTACGCCTTATGGCGGGACGACGACCGATTTTGTCGTGCCGATCGAGCTGCCGAAAGAAACGCCAGTCGAGCTGACAGTTTCCTTGCCAGGCATGCAGCTGAACAAAGACAATAACAAAATACGCTTCTTTGAAGGCGTTTCATCCAAAGGGAAGGAAGTAGCTTTCATTGGCAAAGCTTTTTTGGATAGCAATGGCACAGCCGATTACACCTTTGGGGTGCTCGCGAGCGATCCCGATACTTTAAATTTCATGCCTTCACTGAATGTGCGGGGCTATCAAATTTCCGTGCTGCCGCTGACGCCGGAGCAGCTGCCGGAAGAAGCTTCACTGCTTGATTATTTTGATGTCATTGCCATCAATGATGTAGCAACTTCGGATTGGAGCGAGCAGCAGGTGGCGGCTATTACTGGCTGGATCAGCAAGGGAGGCACGCTTATTCTCTCTGGAGGCGCAGGCTACAGCAAAACAGCGAAAGCTTTTGCAGCTATTGCGCCGGTTGAGCCGGATGGCGGGACGGTGTCACAGCCGATTTCGCCTGAAATGGTGAGCGCCGGTGAAGCGAAAAGCGCAAGTGCAGGTGATATGACGCTGTCGACAGGCAAGCTTGCCGCTGGGGCAACTAAGCTGTTAGGCGGGGAAACGCCGATTGCTGCCGAGCGTAAGCTGGGACTTGGCAAGGTGCTGTACATTGCTTTTGATCCGGCCTTGGAGCCTATTGCTTCTTGGTCGGGAAGTGCCACGTTATATGCGAATTGGCTGCAAAGCTCGTTATTTCCGATGCAGCAGGGCTATATGAGCGGCAATAATGCATATTGGGGATTTCAACAAATCGTAGATCAGTTTCCATCCATTTCACCGCCTAATTTTGGTCTCTTGCTCGTCATGTTTATCATTTATATGATTGTTGTAGCTCCGGTGCTGTATTTGGTGCTGCGAAGGGCAGACAAGCGGGAGTGGTCGTGGTGGCTCATTCCGCTTATCTCCATCGTTTGCGGTGCCGCTATTTTCTTCTTCGGTGCTGAAAATAAACGTTTTATGTCTACCCACACGGTTCAAACCGTGCAATTATCTGGCCAAGGCGAAGGGGTTAAAACCGGTGCATTTTCGATTTTCGTTCCGAATGGCGGCGAAGTTGTTGCCCGCTTCAATGAAACGCTGCCCCTAACGCCTTATGCATCAGGCAGCAGCACGGGCGACTTGAATTTGCGCAGCGACAGCAGAGTTGTGAGCATAGAAGGACAAACGACAGCCGAGTGGAGAAATGTAGAATATTGGTCGACACGCAAAGCTGTGTTTGAAAAAGTTCCCATGCAGGAGCAGGTCGGACAATTCAAGGTGTCCTACCAGAACAGCAACGGGCAAATGGATTATAAAATTAAAAATGACACCTTGAACGATTTAAATCATGTTGTTGTAGTGATGAACGGCAGCAGCTATTCAATCGGCGATTTAAAGCAAGGCGAAGAAGGTTCTGTGCTCATCTCCAACAATCCCAACACGAATATGGGATACTTTAATTACGGCAGCATGATATTCCCGTATCAGAGCGGCAATCAGGATACTTTTAGCAGGCAGCGCACGCTGGTCGAAACGTATTTTAATATGAACTACAGTTCTTCGACTATACCGATGATTTACGGTCCGGTTGTGATCGGATTCAGTGAAAATGAAGACGCGTTGTTTACCGTTAATAACAATAAAGTTAAAGCCGCTAATTTGACGATGTGGGTGCAAAGCTTGGGTGAGATGGAGCCGGATGCAAACGGTCGCCTAATTGTGCCGGCAGGCTTCGTAAATCCCGTTATTATTGAGAAAAGTGTCAATCGATTAGAAAATTTTGGGAACTCTACTTTTTCGATTGGGCAAGGCGAGCTGGTGCTGGAATACAGCTTCCCTCAACGTGAACAGCTGACATACGATCAATTGGACATTCACCTCGATCCTTCCCAATCCGGGCAAAATTTGAAGTGGCTCATTTGGGATGAAGCGCAAGGCAAATGGCTGAAAGTTGCAGCGGAAATGGAAGATCCTTCGAATTATCTCATCGATGGCTTCAAATTGCGGATGAAGCTGATTGTAAATACCGATATAGAAACGAGAATGCCGCAAGTGGCAGTGGAAGGCGAGGTGGCGAAGCATGAATAAGGCGGAGCAGACGGAAATAAAAGTGGAACAGGAAGCGGGAGTTTCGCCCGAGCAGGATCAGGGAGCCGTTCCCATGATTGAAATTAAAGGACTCAGCAAGTCCTTCGGCTCATTCCACGCGCTAAAATCGCTTGATTTGACGATTGCCAGGGGCAAAGTGTTTGGTTTTGTAGGGCCGAATGGCGCGGGGAAATCAACGACGATGTCCATTTTAGCTACGCTGCTGTCGCCTTCGTCGGGCTATGCGAAAGTAGATGGCTTTGATGTGACGAAGCATCCGGCAGAAGTGAGGAAGCGGATAGGGTATATGCCGGATTTCTTCGGTGTGTACGACCAGTTTAAAGCGGTCGAATATTTGCATTTTTATGGTGCGAGCTATGGAATCCCCAAAAAGGAACGAGAAGAGCTCATTCCGCAGCTGCTTGAGCTGGTCAATCTCAGTGACAAGCGGGACGCTTATGTCGATACGCTGTCTCGTGGCATGAAGCAGCGGCTGTGCTTGGCGCGCTGCCTGGTGCATGATCCCGATTTGCTCATCCTCGACGAGCCGGCTTCCGGACTTGATCCGCGGGCGAGAATCGAAATGAGGGAAATTTTGCTTGAGCTGAAGGCAATGGGCAAAACGATCATTATTTCATCGCATATCTTACCTGAGCTTGCGGAGATGGTCGATGAAATTGGCGTCATTGAGCATGGACAGATGATCGCCCAGGGCAATGTATCGGAAATTCAGAACCGGCTGCGGGTGAAGCGGATTTTATATATCCGGCTGCTTGAACGGTTGGAAGAGGCCGAGCAGTTTTTGCAGGAGCAGCCGCATGTGACGCGTCTGATGCGCGATGAGCGGGGCATACATGTTCATTTTAGCGGACAGGATCTCGAGCAGGCGGAGCTGATCAGCGAGTTGATTGCTGCGGGCTATCGCATTATTTCGTTTAGCGAAGGGCAGACGAATTTGGAAGATGTCTTTTTGGAAATTACGAGAGGAGGGGACGGCTTCGAATGAGAAACGATACAGTAAGCAAAGATTGGCGCAGCAAGCTGATCAATCCGGTGCTGGATAAGGAATTCCGCTTGCGGATGCGGACGCCGCGCACGATGTGGACGCTGCTTGCCTATTTATTCGCCATTGGGCTGTTTGCCCTTAGCTCCATTTATTTGCTTAATATGAGCTCGGGCAATGCCGCCTCGTTTAATCCGAGCGAAAGCCGGATGCTGTTTTATTTTCTCAGCTTCGTACAGCTCGGCCTCATTTCCTTCATGGCCCCGGGCCTCACGGCTGGCGTTATAAGCGGCGAGCGTGAAAGGCAGACGCTTAATCTGCTGCTTACGACGCAGCAAAGCTCGACAACGATTATTTTAAGCAAGCTGCTGTCTTCTCTGAGCTTTATGATTTTAATCGTCATTAGTACGCTACCTGTATACAGCATGGTGTTTCTGTTCGGCGGCATATCGCCGGCGCAGCTGCTGCTCATTTTTTTCTTTTATTTATTTTTGATGATCGTTATAGGGGCATTCGGCATTTTGTTCTCCACCATCGTCAAGCGGACGATGATTGCTGTTATTTTGACCTATGGCGTGACGTTGTTTTTGTACGCGGGCACGGCGCTCATTGGTTATGTAGCGATCATGGTATCTATGCAGGTTTCAGGCTCTAGCGCTTCAAACGAATGGATCGTTCATATTTTTTCATGGAATCCAGCAGTAGCAATGTACAGCATTTTGGACCCTAACATAACGAGAGAAATTGTTTATTCGGGATCTGGATCGACAGCCTCTGAACCGTTTCTGCAGCTATGGCAGGAGTTTATGCTCATTTATCTCGTGTTGGCCGCTCTAGCCATTTGGTTAAGCATTCGCTACTTGCGTCCTCGCATGAAGCAAAGCGGGAAATAAGGGATAAGAATTCGGCATTAAAGTAGGAGGGAACGCAAATGGAGCCAAGCGGAAGCAGTCAGGCTAAAGAGGAACAGCAGCTTCCTGAGCTGCTATTGCCGGTACGTCTGAGATTGACGATGTTCACGATGTGCAAGCAAGGGCTGAAGGGCTTGCTTATGGGCAGCTCTGCAGGCTTGCTGCTGCTCATCGCAAGCAGGCTGTGGCCGCTGCTTCATGCGCGGCCAGCCGCTGTGATTTTGGCGGCAGCGGGCCTGCTGGCGGGGCTGCTGTATGGGCTGTGGCGGCGCGCCTCGCTGCGTGATGCGGCGAGAGCGATGGATCGACACGACACGGATGATGCCGTGTCGACTGCGCTTGATGGATGGCTGCGCCCGGCTGGTCAGCCATCCGCTATTGTACTGCTGCAGCGGCAGGAAGCCATTGCTGCAGCGAAAGCTTATGCCGCTATGCTGAGCAAGCGGTTGCCTTGGCCCGCATGGCCGGCGTGGAAGCGGGCCGTGCTGGGGGTTAGCGCGGTATGGGCCATTTCCGCGCTTTTGCTCGTATGGGCGAATCCGCTGGATCATTTGGCGGAGGAGCGGGCCGCTGAGCGGCAGCAGCTCGAAGAGCTGCGTGAAGAGGCGGCTGCGCTCGCGGAGGAAGCGGAGCGGGCAGATGTGCCTGAGGAGGCGAAGCGGCAGCTTGCTGAGCCGCTTGAGAAGCTGCGCAGCAAGCTGGAGGAAAACGACAGCGACATGGAAGCGGCGCTTGCCGAGCTGGCCGAGGCGATGCGCGAGCTTGAGCAGACGGCGGAGCTGGCGAAGCAATCGGCATCGCAGCTTGATGAAGCTGCGGAAGCGATGCAGCGCGAGCCTGCACTGAAGCAGTTGGGAGCTGCGCTGCAGGACCGGCTGGAATCGGGCATGCGCGAAGCGATTAGCGATATGCGTTCGGAGCTGCAGAAGCTGACGCCTGAGCAGAAGGAGCAGCTTGCACAGGCGCTGGAGCAGCTTGCGAGGCAGCTGCCGCAAGACAAGGAGGCGCTCGCATCCGCACTGGCAGAAGCCGCGGAGCAAGCGCGCAATTCCGAAGCGGAGGATGACGCTTCGGGCGAAACGGAGGGCGGCGATGGCCTCGCCGCCTTGGAGGAAGCGCTGGCTGGCGAATTATCGCAGGCACAGCTGGAACAGCTGGCTAGCGCGATGGCGAGCCAGCTTGGGCAAAGCGGACAGCCGCTTGCGGGCCAATTGGCTGCAAGCGGCGGCTCCGTGCCGCCGAGCTGGGCAGCGGCGGCCTCCGGCAATGGCTCGCCAAGCGGCAGCAGCGCTGGCGGAGCATCGGGCTCGCCGAGCGAGCCCGGATCGGGCGCGGCGCCGGGAAGCTCTGGCGCCTCTGGCAGCGGCGGCGATCCTTCGTCCAGCGGTGCTGGGACAGGAGCCGGTTCCGGTCAGGGAGCGGGCGCTGGCGCAGGAGCCGGAGCTGGCCAAGGTCAGGGCGCTGGCAGCGGCTCGGGCAGTGGGCAGGGAGGCTTGCAGGGTGGCACAGGTGCAGGCGGACGAACGCTTGTAACAACGCCGCGCACGATGGCAGGTGAAGGCAATGTACAGGAGGATGGCGGACCATCCACTGGCGGCCAGGAGCAGACGGGCGGCAAGTCGCCGATGATTGACGGAACGACTCGCCCTTACGAGGAAGTGTACAGCGAGTATGCAACCGAGGCCAAAAAAGCGCTTGGACGCTCCCAGCTGCCACAGGCCATGCAGGATAAAGTAAAGCAATATTTCGACAACATACAGCCGAATCGATAAGGAGTGAGGTGGACAAATGATTGAATCCAAGGAACAGATTACACAGGCGGCTGAGCGTATAGCTGCTCTGCAAGAGGAAATTGGAAGTGTCATTGTAGGGCAAAAAACGGTAGTTGAGCAGCTATTATGGTGCTTGCTGGCAGGCGGACATGCGCTGCTGGAAGGCATCCCCGGGCTCGGGAAAACGATGCTCGTCCGCACGGTTGCGGATACGATTTCCTTGCAATATTCAAGGATTCAATTTACGCCTGATCTCATGCCCGCAGATATTACGGGAACGACACTGATCGATTTTACTGAGCAGGGTGCGGCGGGACGCAGCTTTCAGCCTGGACCGATCTTCGGCAATCTGGTGCTGGCCGATGAAATTAACCGTGCTACGCCAAAGACACAAAGCGCGCTGCTAGAAGCGATGCAGGAAGGCACGGTGACAGCTGGCGGAGAAACGCGCCAGCTGCCGCGTCCTTTTTTTGTATTGGCGACGCAAAATCCAATCGAGCAGGAGGGGACATACCCGCTGCCGGAAGCACAGCTTGACCGCTTCCTGCTCAAAATTGGCGTTAGCTATCCGACGCGCGAGGAGCTCAAAGAAATTGTGCTGCGGACAACAGCAGCAACTCAGCACCGCGCCCAGGTCAAGATGACCGCGGATGAGCTGACCGAGCTGCAAATGTATGCCAAGCATATTCTGGTTGCAGACGATGTGCTGGACATGGCGGTCCGGCTAGTGATGATGACGCATCCCGCAGAGGCAGATGCCCCTGACGATGTGAAGCGTTATGTCAGATTTGGCGCCGGACCGCGAGCGCTGCAAGCGATTGTGGCGGTCAGCAAGGTAAGGGCGCTTTGCAGCGGCAAGCTGCATGTGTCGTGGAGTGATATTCGCGAGGTAGCTGCGCCAGCGCTTCGACACCGGGTCGTGCTTGGTTACGAGGCACAGGCAGCAGGCATAACGACGGATCAGATGACCGAATCCATCTTAAGCGCATTGGAGCTGACAAGATGAATGGGCAAGGCAGCGGTTCTGGGAGCGGAGTCCAGCATTCAGCGTTCAGCGGCGCTTTAGCCAAGCTTTTTCCCGATTCCTCCTTGCTTCATCGTCTGGAGCGCATGAAAGTGGCCGCGGGCAGCCGGGTGAAGGGCACGATGGCTGGCAAGCGCCGCTCCAGCACGCTCGGCGGCTCGCAGGAATTTGCAGATTATCGTCCTTATGCGCCTGGCGACGACATTCGCCGTCTGGATTGGAATGTGTATGGCCGAACAGGCAGAGCGTATATGCGTCAATATTGGGATGAGCAGGAGCTTACCTTGCATGTGTACGTTGATGTATCTCCATCGATGAACTATGGCGGCGAACAGGCAAGCAAGCTGCGCTGCGCCTTGCAGCTTGCAGCCAGCGGCGGATACGCTGCACTTTCAGGCGAGGACCGCATTGCGATCAAGCTGTTTGGCGGAACGGCTCCGGCAGAGCTTCCATCGCTTCGCGGAAGGGGCTCCACTGCGCGATTGTTTCATTTTTTGGCGGAGGCACTGGAGCAGCAGTCTTTTCAACTAGACGACGGGCTTAAGTCTCCTATTACAGGTCGGGGAAAAGAAACTGAACATCCGGCGGCGGCTCTGTCTATGAGGGAAGCTATTCAACTGGCTGGGCAGCTCCCGCATCGTACGGGAGTTACTTGGATCGTATCCGATGCGATGTATGAGGCGGGCATTGAGGATACGCTGCTCAGCCTGCTTGCCGCTCGGCAGCAGGTTGTTTTTCTCCATTTATTGAGCCCAGAAGAGCTAAACCCGTCTTTGACAGGTGAGCTGAATTTGCTCGACAGCGAGCTGGGCACGGGCAAGGAGGTTGCTTTAGGCAGCCGATTGCTGGAACAATATCGCGATACGGTGAACGAATATTGTAATGAACTCAAGAAGCTTTGCGCCGAGCGCGGAGCCCTTTATATTTTTATTGATACGAGCAAGCCAATTGAACAAACGATTCAGCATACGCTGCTGCGCGCAGGTGTGCTGCACAGCCATAGTTAAATATGAGCTGGAACTGAAATGAGGAGCAACTTGCAACTCGGGTGAAAGGAGGAGGAGAAATGCAGCTGCTATCGCCGCTATCTGCTTTATTCGGCTTGGCGCTTCCAGCCATTGTTTTAATGTATTTATTCAAGCGCACGTATATGGACACCGAAATCGCGAGTCATATGCTGTGGAATCGCATGCTGCGCGAGCAGGAGGCGAATCGTCCGTGGCAAAAGCTTCGTACACGCCCGCTTATGCTATTGCAGCTTCTCGCAGCTGCTATATTAGTGCTGGCGCTCATGCAGCCGTATCTCACCGCAGATAGCCGCAGCGGCAGTCATACCGTCATTGTACTTGACCGCTCTGCAAGCATGACGGCGGCTATGCCTGGCGGAAGCTCGCAAGGCAGCATGCTGGCCGCCGCTGTACAGCAGGCGGAGCTGTGGCTTAGCGAGCAGCCGAAAGGGGAGCTCATTACTTTGCTTGTAACGGGCGAGCAGCCCCGCATTATTTTGTCCAAGGAAACGGACCATGAGCTCGTGCTGCAGCAGTTGAAAACCATTACGCCAGATTTTGGTACCCAGGACAACGTAGCAGCTTTATCACTAGCCGACTCGCTGCTTGCGAATGAACAAGGCGGGCAGATTCTGCTGTTGACCGACGGCAGGTGGCAGGACGCAGACTCCGTTAACCTGCTGACGCTTCATGCAAAGCTTGAGCAATTCAAGCCTGCTTCCCCGCAAGCTGGCAGCAATAATAGCGCTATTTTGTATTTTGGCATTCATGCGGCAGTTGGGGAGGACGGCAAACGGGCAGGCATAGTGACCCTTCGAAATGACAGCCTTGCTTCTAAGCAGCTTGAGCTTGCCGTATATGCGGACAAGGTAGCGGAGCCTGCGGCGAAGAAGTCGGTCAAGCTGGAGGCTGGGGGCTGGACGAGCGTAGATATTAACGGCCTGCCGGAAGAGGCGAGCTATTATACCGCCAAAATTAGCGGAGTAACCGATGATTATGCTGCCGACAATATCGCCTATCAGTTTCCAAGCGTGTCTAAAGCGCAGCAGGTGCTTTTGGCTACATCCGGCAACTTGTTTTTGGAAAAAGCGCTCCAGCTCGCTGGCGTAAAAACGATAAAGGTTGATCCAGCACAGTATGTTCCTTCCAAGGAGCATGTGAAGGATATCGACTGGGTCATTATGGATGGGGATACAGTGAAGCTGCGTACGGACAAAAGCTGGCAGGAGCTGTTTGCCTCCAAGCCTGTCTGGTATATTGACCATCCGGAAGCGACCCAGGAAGAGACGGCTTCGCCTGCGAATAGCAGGGTAGCGCTAGCCGAGCATCCCGTTACCGCCTACCTTTCATTTGAAGATACTCATATCGGACGGGTGGTGAAGGCGAAGGATGCCGGGACTTGGGGAGAAGCTATCGTAACTTATGGCGGCTTGCCAGCCATTTATGCAGGTTCGGTGCAAGGAAGGCCGCAGCTGCGCTTTACCTTTGATATGCAATCCAGCGATTTGCCGCTGCGGCCCGAGTTCCCTGTGCTAATCGTGCAGGCTGCGGACTGGATGAGCGGAGGAAGCCAGGCACAGCTAGGGACGGCGGATGCTGGAAGTGCGTTCCAGCTTGCTTTTTTAAATGAGACAGCCAAGGCCAAGTGGGAAACGATCGAAACCATAGGCGGTTATAGCGAAAAATCACTGCCTGACAGCAATCTGACTGCGGCGCTTGCAGCGCAAGAGCCAGCTGTCGCCCCGGCGGTTCCGGGTTTGTACCGTTTAATCGAGCAAAACGCAGAAGGAGAAACGATCGGCCAGAGGATGCTTGCTGTAACAGCGGCTTCCGCTGAAAGTGCATCGATGTCTGCAACTGCTGAAATCAAGCCGATTGCTGCTGGTTCCTCTGAATCGGGTCAAAAACAGGCTGATGCAGGACTTGCTGCGGGCAGCGTGGAAACGGCAAATGCCGCAAATGCTTTTGCCGTATGGCTCGCGCTTGCACTGCTTATGCTGATGCTGGTGGAATGGGAGGTGTACCGACGTGGGAATGCAGGCTAATTCGCCTTGGGCGCTCCTTCTTCTAATCCCGTGGGCAGTGGCGGTGTGGTGGATGATTCGAGGTACGCTGCGGCTGCAAGGCACTCGTAAAAAGATAGCCATTGCGCTGCGTTCATTCATTCTGCTGCTGGTCATTGCAATTGCTGCAGGCGTGCAGCCTTACTGGCATGTGGAGCAGCGAAACGTTATTTTTGTAGCGGATCGTTCCGCATCCGTCAATGCCGATGCCTCTTTAGGCGAGTGGATTGCCAAAGCCTCGGCGGCGAAAGACGAAGAGGACCAGAGCGGAATTGTGTCCATCGGACTGGATGCGGCCATCGATAAAGTGCTCTCGCCTGATCAGCTTCCAAGTGCGGAACGATATACATTTCGATCAGGTGTGAATGAAAACTTCACGGACCTGTCTCAGGCGCTGCGCCTTGCGTCAGGCATGCTGCATGAAGCCGGAGGCGGCAAAATCGTGCTGCTCTCCGATGGCGCTGAAAATGCCGGAAGCATGCTGCGCCAAGCGGAGCTGCTGGGGCATGCAGGCATTAAGGTGGATGTCGTTCCGGTAGCTGCCCCGCAGCGGGTGGACGCTTCGCTCGAAGCGATGGACGTTCCGCAAACGCTGCGTCAAGGCGAGAAATTCACGTTTGAATTTACGATTAACAGCACATCATCTGGTACGGCCAAGCTGAGGCTCTATGAAGATAACCGCGAGCTATCGACAAGCGAAATCGTGCTGGAGCCGGGCGAAAATCGTTTTGCGCTGCAAAGTGCTGCGCTGGAACCGGGCTTTCACCGTTTCCGGGCTGAGCTGTATGCCGAAGGGGATGAACGCGAGCAGAACAATACGGCTTATGCGTTCAGCAGAGTTAGCGGCCCGCCCGCTGTGCTTATTGTTGAAGGCGTTCCTGGCTCATCAGGCAATGTGGAAGCAGCTTTGAAAGCTTCTCTCATTCGTTACGAGACGATTCCGCCTGAGCGGCTGTCTGTACAGCTGGCTTCGTATGCCGCCTATGACAGCATTATTTTAAATAATGTTCCAGCAACACGCATTGCGGCTAAACCGATGGAGTGGCTCGGCAAGGCGGTCAGCGATTATGGTATTGGCCTGGTCATGCTGGGTGGCGACAACAGCTTCGGTTTAGGCGGCTATTTCCAAACGCCTATAGAGAAGGCGCTGCCGGTCTATATGGATTTGAAGGGCAAGCGTCAGTTGCCCTCGCTTGGCTTGATTTTGGTTATTGACCGTTCCGGCAGTATGGCCGGCGGCAAGCTGGAGCTCGCGAAAGAAGCGGCGATGCGGACGATTGAGCTGATGCGCCCAGAGGATTCGGTAGGCGTAGTCGCCTTCGACTCGACGCCTTGGTGGATCGTGGAACCGACCAAGCTGACGGATCGCGAGGAGGTTTTGGGGAAAATCCAGGGCATTCAGGCTGAAGGGGGCACGGAAATTTTTCCGGCGCTGGATACCGCTTATAACAGATTGCTTGAAATGGATGCACAGCGCAAGCATATTATTTTGCTCACCGATGGCCAATCGGCATCTAATCCGGGTTATGCCGCGCTGACGCAAGGCATGGTTGACAACACGATGACGATGTCCACGGTTGCAGTTGGCGACGGTGCGGATCAGGTGATGCTGGAGCAGCTTGCGAAGCAGGCGAAGGGACGGTTTTATTTTACAAATGATGAAAGCACGCTTCCGGCTATTTTCAGCCGTGAGACGGTGTTAATGTCACGCACGTATGTTGTGGAGCAAAATGCTCCGCCGCTCGTCGGGCAAGCCGGAAGCTGGTCGTCGATGTGGCAAAATGGCTTGCCGAACTTGCAGGCGTACATCGCAACGACAGCGAAGGAAACGGCTGAGGTCGCGCTGCTATCGCCGCAAGGCGATCCAATTTTGGCACGCTGGGCTTATGGCTCAGGACGAACGGTAGCTTGGACGAGCGACTTGACTGGGAAATGGTCACGAGACTGGGTGCAGTGGGCCGCATTGCCGAATGTGCTCGCCGAGTGGATTAAATGGACGTTTCCCCAGTTTGAGAGCACGCCATATTCCGCTTCAGCGGAGCTGGATGGTCGAGAGGCTATGCTGCGCTTGCGCGCCGAGGGCAGTGATACAGCTGCCAAGCTGTCGGCTGTGGTCACGGATGAAACAGGCAAAAGCACAACGCTTTCGCCGCTTCCAGCAGCTCCAGGCGAATACGCGGCAAGCCTTCCGGTATCGGAGCCGGGCGTGTATTTAATGCAAGTGAATGAACAGACCGCTGCAGCGGGTGGAGCGGAGACGCCGAATCCGGGCAGCGGCACGACGACGGGTTTTGTCATACCCTATTCGCCTGAGTATCGACTGACGGGTGAAAATGGAGCAGAAGCGCTGCAGCAGCTCGCTAACGCTACTGGCGGACGCTTGCTGTCGCTGGACGCGCCGCAGGAAGCTTACCGTTTCGATCCAGTAGAGTCCAGACAGCCCTATGATTGGACGCGTGAGCTGCTTTTGCTTATTTTGGTGCTGTGGCTGCTCGACATTTTGCTGCGCCGGCTGTCGCTTCCTTGGCAGCGAATCGGGCGGATGCTTTTGGCGAGACTCGGGCTCGCAGGTGGACGTTTGCAGAGGAAAGAGCCAGCCGCCGCTGCTCCGTCAGGAGCGATGAGCAGGCTGCAGCAGCGGAAAAGCCGCACCGCAGGCTTTTATGGCGAGCGAGCAGCGGGTACCAGTGACGTGGCTTCAACCTCACGAACATCTGGTCAGGTGCAGGGAAGTGCTTCGGTTGGTCAACTGAATGGAGCTAGTGCAGACCTTAATGGCGTTCAGCAAGCTTCGGCGAATACGTCGCAGACTGTTAGTCGGTCGAATCGATCTCAGGCTCCGAAGCCAGATGATCAAGGTCAGGCGGGCAAGCAGCAGCGAGAAATGCTAGACTCACAGCATAACGCTGCAGGCAAAAGCAGTCAGCCTTCAGCTTCGCCTGCAAATCAAGAGGCAAAGCGGGCTGAAGGTCAGGCGACGGTCAATCGACTGCTTGCCGCCAAGAAGCGTGGCAATCGGTAGCATTTTTGAAAGGTTGCTGGGTTAGAATATTGGCATTGTTTAGAGGAATGGACAACGGCGGCGTCGAAAGTTACAATGCACATAAACGATTTTTATGAGGAGCTGACGTAACGATGTATAACGAAATCACGCCGGAGCAAGTTGAAGCGCGTCTGAATAATAAGGAAAAGTTTCATTTAATCGACGTTCGTGAGCTTGACGAGTGGGAAGAAGGACATATTGCCGAAGCAGCTCATTTGCCCTTGTCCGAAATTCAGGAGCGACTGGATGAGCTGCCTAAGGATGAAAATATTATTTTCGTCTGCCGCAGCGGCGGACGCAGTGGCAAAGTATGCGGCTTCCTCGCGCCACAGGGCTACTCCGTGACCAATATGACGGGCGGCATGCTCGCATGGCCGGGAGCCATTGTTACTGGAGCGTAGCATAGAGCGTTAAAACGAAAAGCAGCCTTGCAATCGCTTGTTGGCGGATTGTAAGGCTGCTTTTTTGGATAGCCAATTTTACATTTGTTGAAAGTAAGGGCAGATTAAGAGACGTAGAAAATAATGCCATTGCCTTCCGTGGCTGCTTTGCTGTAGAAGCGTCCAATTTCGACGAAATTGGCGTATAAATAATCGAAAAATTCCTGCTCATCCTCATCGCTTACGACAGGATAAACTGCATTTTCCACCAAGTCGGCGAGCGAATAACGTTCTCTGAAAGCAGCCTCCGAGATGGCACTGATGGCGATAGAAGCTTCGATTACCTGCTCATGGTTCAAATAAAAGGAGCCAAACTCACTAAATTCCAGCCCTTGATCGTCCAGCATAGGTACTACATAGCCCATAGGTGGGGCTCCATTATGAATATCCTCGCATAACACATAGTGAATGGCCTGCCACGCTTTATCAATATCCAAGCTCTCAAAAGCATCTAGCGCCATATCCTCCATCAAAAGCTCACCTTGTGCAAGTTGTTCAATTTGCTCTTTGTGAACGGCCAAATAGATTCCTATCATTCCCATCAGGGACACTCCCATCTTTTGGTTTATTTAAACGATCTTCACTGTTTTTGGACAGGTACTTATCATTTTATAATAAAGCAGCAAAAAATGGTTGTGTTTTAATTGGAGGACTGTATAAAAAAATACAGACCGCCCTGTGTGGCGGTCTGATAGATAAATTTATGAGGTTACAGTAACAAACCAAGTCGAAAGAAGGACCCCGCTGGAACTGTAGCCACGAATTGTTGCGCTGCCAGTATTTAAAGCAGTAAGCCATCCAGATGAAGATACTGAAACAACAGATGTTCCTGATGCAACAACATAGCTATTCGCACCAATGAGTAACGTAGAATTTCCTTTTTTCAAAGTTATAAAGGTTGTTCCAGCTGCTGAAACCGTTGTTGGAGCTAATAATGCGAAGCTTGTAAAGGATGCAAGGGCTAAGGTTGTGGCAAGAAAAATTTTTTGAATGGATTTTTTCATAAGAACCTCCTTTTTAATATATTTACTTAAATGGCAATAATAAGTAAATTCAATTTAATCATACAATATCAGTTTCTGCTTGCATAGAGGTGTATATTGTCGAATTAAGACTATTAACAGCGAACACATTCGTTTCCGATGAATGGAGTGCCACTTGCTTGAAGAGGCTACAATGGGCGCTGAATCCACACACCCGCAAAAAGCGCAACAAAGCCTGCTTGGCGAGATCGACTCAAGACAGTATGTTTCAATCCATGGGATCACACATAGTGCGACGGTTTGATGATAAAGATGGCAGCCTGAACGCATTAGTTACAATCTACGCACTTACATGGAGTGCGACGTAGGCGTCCCTATTCTTGGGAAGACCAATACAGGGTTTCAATCCACGCACTCACATAGAGTGCGACAGCGAAAAATACACAATTAATTCCATAATGGCATTAATGGTACATTTTTTCAACAAAAACAAATCAAGAAAAATGGGCCGAGGTATTGACTTTTACCAGAATAGCTCGTTTTCGACTTAATTCGACAAAATCTGAGGTGCGAGTGGTCTAGGGTTTTTATGTGAGCTTCACATTCGCACCAAAAAAACGACCAGGGGATATTAGGCTTATCGAAATAAAAACGTATACGTATCACGCTTTTAAACACGCTTCTTTCTCTACTCGAAATAAGAGCTGCCTTCAAAGGACGGCAACGCCTGCTCACACTTTTTTACGCTTGATCCATATTGCCGCCCTCAGCCTGTACACATGTTGGCCCCATGCCGAACATATGATGACAGAAAGGCTATAGATCATTAAGATCATTTTGAAATGATCTACTATATTGCGTCGGCGGGTGTAATAGAAGGGCGAAAGGACGGGTGTGTCATTGGAGCAGCATAATGAGAGTGAAAATAGCGTGACGATGCAATATGCAGTGGGTGGCATGAGCTGTACAGCATGCGCGGCACGAATTGAGAAAGCCGTGGGCAAAATGGAAGGCGTACATTCGGTCGCCGTCAGCTATCCGGCAAGAACGGCTTGGGTGCAGTTTGTGCCTGGGCGGATGCAGTCTGAGGAGATTATGGCAAAAATCGGACACATCGGCTTCCAGGCTTCGGCAGCCGAGCACAGCAAAGAGCAGTGGAAGCAGGAGCGCAGCGCCCTTGGCCTCCGGCTTATGATCTCGCTGCTGCTTACGCTGCCGCTGCTTGCTGGAATGACCCAGCATCTTCCGCTGCTTAGCGGGCTCCCAATTCCGGCTTGGCTGCTGCATCCATGGCTGCAGCTCGCGCTAGCTACAATCGTTCAATTCGTCATAGGATTGCCTTTTTATATTGGCGCTTACCATGCGCTGCGTTCGCGGGCAGCGAATATGGACGTGCTGGTAGCGGCAGGAACGTCCGCCGCCTATTTATACAGCCATTATATTGTTTTTTCTCGACTGCCGATTGGAGAAACGCTTGCCGCAGGGCATACGCTGCCGCTTTATTTTGAAACCTCGGCTGTCGTTATTAGCGCGGTGCTGCTCGGCAAATATTTGGAAATGACAGCTGCATCGCGGGCGCAGGATGAGGCAGGCGGGTACAATCAATTGGAGGCGCAATCCGCAACGGTAGAACGGGCAGGCAAGTGGGTCAGCGTACAGACCGCTTTTGTACGGGAAGGCGAGATTGTGCGCATTGAACCGGGGGAGACTGTGCCGGTTGATGGCATCTTGATCAGCGGGGAAACCGATATGAATGAATCACTGCTGACAGGGGAAAGCTTGCCAGTCGTTAAACGAGTGGGAGACCGGATTTGGGCGGGAACAACGAACGTGGGAGCGATGCAACGCATCCGTACAACCGCTGCGGGTCATGCGACATTGCTTAGCCGCATTAGCGAGCTGCTTCGTCAGGCGCAGCGTTCCAAATCTGCGATTCAGCAGCAGGTGGACCGGGTGGCAGCTTGGTTCGTTCCGGCGATGCTCGCCCTTTCGGCTTTCACCTTTGTGTTTTGGCTGGTGCTGCTGGATCCCGGCAACTGGCATCAAGCTTTCCGCTGCGGGGTCGCTGTTATGCTCGCCGCCTGTCCTTGTGCACTGGGGCTTGCCGCGCCCATTTCACTGGTTATTGCTTCTGGCCGCCTAGCGAAGCAGGGCATTGTGCTCAAACAAGCCGGGGCGCTGGAGCGACTCGCGCGGCTCAATACGCTGCTGTTGGACAAAACCGGAACGCTCACCGAAGGTACCCCGCAAGTTAGCGCCGTATGGGCTGCGCCAAATCAGACGCGCTCGGCCGTGCTGCGTTTGGCCGCAGCCGCCGAAGCAGGTTCCACTCATCCGCTGGGGCAAGCGATAGGACGTGAAGCGGGGCGGGTAGGCTTGACGCCGCCAAGCGCGTCTGAAACGGTTTATTTTCCCGGAAAAGGCGTTCAAGCGGTAGTGGAGCGAAGACGCATAACCGTCGGAAATGCAACCTTCGCGAAGGCCGAACAGTGGAAAGCGAACGCGCAGGTCGCCGCAGCTTTAGCTGTTTTTTGCACAGAACGGGAAAAAAGAGGAGAAACGCTGTTATATGTAGCGGCAGATGGCCTTCTCATTGGGGGGATTTCGCTTGCGGATCGGGTTAAACCTCATTCTTTCGCTGCTGTTCAGCAGCTTCACCGTTATGGGCTCCAGGTGATGCTCGCAACAGGCGACCACCAAATACCTGCCCAAAATGCCGCCCGCCAAGCAGGCATTATGCAAGTATACGCCGGACTGCTGCCTGAGCAGAAGCTGGAGCTGGTAGAGCAGCTTAAGCGTTCGGGCAAACGGGTCGGCATGGCTGGTGACGGCTGGAATGATGCGCCTGCGCTTGCTGCTGCCGACGTTGGCATTGCGATGGGCAATGGCACGGAAGCGGCGCTCGCCGCCGGACATTTAACGCTGCTTCAGCCACGTATGACCGCTATTGTTGATGCACTGGGCATAAGCCGGCTGACGGTGCGCAATATTAAGCAGAACTTGCTGCTTGCCTTCCTATATAACAGCAGTATTGTGCCGTTCGCCGCCTTCGGTCTGCTTGAGCCATGGATGGCAGGGGCAGCGATGGCGCTGAGCTCCGTGTCTGTAGTCGGAAATGCGATGCGGCTGAGCTATATTTTGCGGCGGCACAAGCAACCTTCCGCTTAGTGCAAGGTGGACAAATACGGAAAAACGATGGTATAGTTACTACGTCTAACCTACATAATGATGAGGGCCAGCGCCAAGCAGGGATACCGCATTTTCGGCACAGCTGCCGCGAATGCTTTTTTTATGCCTGATTAGCCTGAACGAGCCCTCCGCTTGGAGAGAACAAACCATTTTAGAGGAGTGTATATGATTAATGAAAGTTAAAATGAATCACATGCTGAAAACAAGCCTTGCCATTTGGCTGATTGCGATGCTAACGCTGCTTGCCGCTTGCGGCGGTGCGGTGAACAATAATAAGGAATCTACTGCACCATCTATCGCGCCTTCTGCATCTCCTTCCGCAGAGACGGGTGCCGCATATCCGCTCACCGTAACCGATGCGACGGATACAAAGCTGACCTTCGAGCAGACGCCTGAAAAAATCGTGACGCTTGTGCCAAGCGAGACAGAAGTTGTTTTTGCTGTAGGAGCAGGCAAGCAGGTAGTCGGCGTGGATCAGTACAGCAACTATCCAGAAGAAGCGAATGATATTGAGAAAATTGGCGATATGACGACGAATATCGAGGCGGTTGTAAAGCTAAACCCGGATCTTGTGCTTGCATCCTCCAGCATGAATGGCGATGCAATTGTCAAGCTGCGCGAATTGAATATTCCGGTATTTGCCTCCGATTCGAAAACATATGGCGAAACGATTGCCCATATTGAGACGGTCGGCCAAATTTTGAACCATGTGAAGGATGCCGAAGCAGTTGCTGAACATATGCGTGATGTGATGAATCAGGTCATGAATGCGGTGAAGGATGCGCCAGCGAAAAAGGTATATTTGGAGTTCAGCCCTGGCTACACAGCGGGCTCGGGGACGTTTTTGGACGAGCTGCTGACGATGGCTGGCGGCAGGAACGTAGCGGGCTCGAAGGAAGGCTGGTATGAAGTCAGCGCCGAAGAGATCGTTAAGCAAAATCCGGAAATCATCATCTATCCGGATATGAAGGTAAAACCGAACCCAATTGTTACAGCGATGGACAGTCGTGCAGGCTGGAACGTCATTGACGCGGTGAAAAATAAGCAGGTTATCGCGGTAGCGGAAGATCCGCTCGTTCGTGTAGGCCCGCGGCTTGCCGATGGCTTGCTGGAGATAGCGAAGGCTGTTCATCCAGACCTCGTTAAATAGCAGATGAGACATCAATGGTTAGGCTACGGAGGAGCAGCAGTGCTCCTTCTTGCTGTGTCTATTATAGCGAGCTTGTCGATTGGCTCCGCAGGTATTTCCTTTACCGATGTGTGGGGCATTTTGCTGCACCAGCTGCCATGGCTTAGAGACCAGCCGGTTAGCTGGAGCGAAGGGGAAATTGCGATTGTTACGCAGGTCAGGCTGTCACGGGTGCTGCTGGCGGTGCTTGTAGGCGCTTGTCTGGCACTGGCGGGAAGCGGTTTTCAGGGGGTTCTGCGCAATCCGCTAGCAGATCCTTATACGCTCGGGGTTGCTTCCGGCAGCTCGGTTGGTGCCGCGGCATTGATTTTATTCGGCTACCAGGCGGCAGTAGGCATCTGGACGATTCCAATCGTCGCTTTCATAACGGGAATGACGACGCTATTGGTCGTTTTCTGGCTGGCGCGCAGCTCGGCTGGGCTGCAGTTGGAAACGCTTATATTATCCGGCGTTATCATCCAGGCCTTCCTCGGAGCTTTCGTATCGTTCATGGTTTCGCTGTCCAACAGCGTAGTGAATCAGATTTTGTTTTGGCTAATGGGCTCGCTGACGATGAAAAGCTGGGCGAACGTCTATATGCTAATTCCTTTTCTTATTATCGGGGTCATTGTGCTGATTGCATATGCGCAGCATTTGAATGTTTTTCTGCTTGGTGAGGGGCAGGCAGCGCATCTAGGCATTCGGGTAGAGCGTACGAAGCTGGTCGTGCTGGCTTGCTCGACGCTGCTGACAGCGGCTGCCGTATCGGTGGCGGGCGTAATTGGCTTCGTCGGTCTCGTCGTACCCCATGTGATTCGCCTGATCGTTGGTCCGGACTATCGTTTGCTCATTCCACTATCCGCATTTGGCGGGGGCATATTTGTGCTCTGGGCAGATACGCTGGCCCGTATGGCACTTAGTCCGAAGGAAATTCCGCTAGGAGTAGTAACTGCGCTGATCGGTGCGCCGTTTTTCGCTTATTTGCTGCATCGGCGCAAGCGGCTGGAAGGAGGGGCATGATGGCTATCATGCTTGAAGCGCGTCAACTGGGTACCACAATTCGTGGGAGAAACGTGCTGAACGACTTGACCTTTTCCTTTCAAAAAGGGTATACATACGGCATTATCGGACCAAATGGCGTCGGAAAATCCACCTTGTTGAAGCTGCTTTCCGGCGTATTGCCTCCTTCGCAAGGTGATATTTTTCTGGAGGGGCGCAGCATTGCCGCCTATTCACGCAAGGAGGCGGCACGCAAGCTTGCGGTGCTCCAGCAGGGTGTGCTGCCGCCGATAGGTTTTACGGTGCGTGAAGTGATCGAAATGGGACGCTTTCCCTACCAAAATTGGTTCGGTAACGAAGCTGTCGACTGCTCGCCGATTATTAATCAGGCGATAGCAGCAATGGGACTTGAAAAGCTGGAGCAGCGCAAAATGGCCGAGCTAAGCGGCGGCGAACGGCAGCGCGTCGCACTGGCCAAAGTGATTGTGCAGCAAGCGGAAGTCATTTTGCTAGACGAGCCGACGACCTATTTGGATATCGGCTACCAAATTCAATTGCTGGATACGGTAAAGAGCTGGCAGCGTGAGCAGGGCATTACCGTTGTATCCGTGCTGCATGATTTAAATTTAGCCGCTTTATATTGCGATGAGGTGCTGGTGCTGCATCGGGGGAGGATCGCTGCTTTGGGCAAGCCGCAGCATATCTATACGACGGAGCTGATTCGCGAGGTATACGGCGCTGAGGCTTCGATTATGAATCATCCGTTAACAGGGGCGCCGCAAATTTTGCTTGCGCCCAATGTGCGAATAAACAATGGGGAGCTGGAATGAAGTGATGAAGGACGAATTGTGCATGCTGCTGGCGAATGCCATCGGGAGAATTCAGGCGTTTAATGAACAGGAGGCAGAGGCGGCAAGACGCCATTCTGACCAATTGACGAAGCCTCCGGGCAGTTTGGGCAAGCTTGAAGATGTTGCCTGCCAGCTGGCCGGAATTTCGGGGGAGCGCTGGCCAGATATGGAGCGCAAAGCGGTCATTATTATGGCTGGCGACCATGGCGTGTGCGAGGAAGGGGTTAGTGCCTTTCCACAAGCGGTAACCCCTCAGATGGTGCTGAATTTCTTGAATGGCGGCGCAGCGGTCAACGTACTCGCCCGCCAGGCGGGAGCTGACGTGTATTGTGTCGATATTGGCGTGAATGCAGAGCTGGCGCATCCGAATCTTTTAAGCCGCAAGGTCATGTATGGAACCGCCAATATGGCGAAAGGCGCTGCGATGACGAAAGAGCAGTCCATTAGAGCTATTTTGACAGGTATAGAAGTGGTGGATGAGCTTTACGAAAAAGGCTACCGGGCCTTTGCGATAGGAGAAATGGGCATCGGCAATACGACGGCTAGCGCTGCGATTACGGCGGTGCTGACAGGACTTCCGCCTGAAGAAACCGTTGGCAGAGGAACAGGTATTAATGATGAGGCTTGGAAAAACAAAGTCGAGGTTGTTAAACGGGCTATCGCGGTTAATGCACCAGATGCGCTGGACCCTTTCGACGTATTGATGAAGCTGGGCGGTGTTGAAATCGCTGGGCTGGTCGGCGTTATTATTGGAGCGGCAGCAAATAGCTGTCCGGTCGTTATTGACGGCTATATTTCCTCTGTCGCAGCGCTGGTCGCCTCGCGTATTTCCGATAAAACGAAGCCAAGCATGATCGCGTCCCATCTTTCCTATGAGCAGGGTCATGCGAAGCTGCTGAAAGCCATTGGCTTAAGCCCAATGATTCATATGGATATGCGGCTCGGAGAAGGTACAGGTGCGGTATTATGCTTCCATTTTATCGATGCAGCATTAAAGCTCATGCAGGAAATGGCCACTTTTGAAAGTGCAGGGGTATCGAAAGCGTAGGTGAAGCTGAAATGGCAATGTTAGTAACAGGCGGTACGCGCAGCGGCAAAAGCTTATTCGCCGAGCAGCTCGCGATGAGGCTTGGCAAAAAAGGCATATATATGGCAACGAGCCGTATTTGGGATGAAGAAATGGCTGAGCGCGTAAATAGGCATCAGCAAAGTCGCGGCGCGGGAGCTTTCGAATGGGAGACGGTGGAGGAGCCGCTTGATCTGGCTGAATTACTGGCGAAGCAGGCACGGGCAGCAGCAGCTATTACGTCAGCCGGAGAACAGCCGCCCGTCGTGCTTGTAGATTGTCTGACCCTTTGGTTGACGAACGCTTTAATGGCAGCAGAGGAGCAGGCGGGACAAGCTGGCAGAGAAGCAGACGAACAGCTGCATCAGCAGACGGAAACGCTCATTGGAGCCATTGCCGCCTATCCTTATCCGCTTGTGCTAGTAACGAATGAGGTAGGGGCGGGTATTGTGCCTGCCTATCCAATGGGCCGGAAATTTCGCGATGAGGCAGGAAGGCTAAATCAGCGGGTGGCTGCGGTTTGCGATAAAGTGTTTCTCGTAACAGCGGGCATTCCGATTGAGCTCAAGGCAGCGGCTTTCCGCTGGGAGCAGCTATGATCTTCTATTCCTTGCCAGACATGCTGTGGCTGACCGCCGCAGCTATTCTAGTCGATTGGATCATTGGCGATCCAAAATGGCCGACGCATCCCGTCATTTGGATCGGCAGGCTCATTGCATGGCTGGAGCAAAAGCTGCGAAGGAGCGATAAGATTGAATCCTCCAAGCGCCTCAAGCTAAAGGGCGTCTTGTTAATGCTCATAACGTTAGCTATTTCATATGGCGTCATGTGGGGAGTCGTCGCGGCCGCTTCGCTTATTCATCCTTGGCTCGGCTATGCGGTGACCATTTGGTTTATATCGACGACTATCGCGGTCAAAGGGTTAAAACAGGCAGCGATGCTCGTCTATACTCCGTTAGTAGCAGGAAACCTTCAGGAAGCACGCAAATACGTCGGCTACATTGTCGGACGCGACACGGACAAGCTGGGTGAATCAGAAGCTGCCCGTGCTGCTGTAGAGACGGTGGCGGAAAATACAGTCGATGCGCTCGTATCGCCCATTTTTTTCGCATTAATAGGTGGAGCGCCGCTTGCTATGCTGTATCGAGCGGCAAATACACTTGACTCTATGGTCGGTTACCGCAATGATAAGTATATCGATTTCGGCTCATGCTCGGCACGAACCGATGATGTGCTCAACTATATACCCGCCAGGTTGACGGGAGCTCTGCTCGCGTTCTCGGCTTGGCTGCTGCCGGGCATGTCTGCCGGCCGCTCGGTCGCTGCGATTCGCAAATTTGCCCATCGGCATCCGAGCCCAAACAGCGGCATTCCCGAATCGGCCGTTGCTGGGGCGCTCGGTATTGAGCTGGGCGGACTCAATTATTATTTTGGCGCGCCTAGCGAACGTGCGAGAATGGGAGAGCCTATACGCCCATTGACGGCGCAGGATATTATTTTTACGACTAGATTATTGTATCTGGTAAGTCTATTACTTGTAGTTGGGGTGCTGGCATTATGGCTGTTCGTTCATTGAAGCTGCATGCTCAGGCGCTGGTCGCCGCTATTCAATTTTTGACGAGAATTCCGGTGCCGTTAACCGTCCCGTTTGAGCCGCAGGTGTTATCGCGCAGCGCTGCTTATTTTTCGATTGCCGGAGGCATTATTGGCGGTATCGTCATGTTGGGCTTTGCTGCTGTGCAAAGCTGGCTGCCCGCTGGGCCGGGAGCTGTATTGCTGCTCGCACTGTGGCTCGCGCTCAGTGGCGCACTGCATATGGACGGCTGGATGGACACGGCAGACGGCGTGCTGAGCCATCGCTCGCGGGAGCGGATGCTGGAAATTATGAAGGATAGCCGAGTAGGCGCTATGGGTGTCATTGCTGCCGTTTTGCTGCTGCTGTTCAAATTTACAGTTCTATATGAGCTGCTTAGTCGTACAGAGTCTGCTTATGTGCTGCCGCTGCTGGTCATTATTCCGGCGTGGAGCCGCTGGTGGATGGCGGCGGCGATTGTGCTCTGGCCGAGTGCCCGGCAGGGAGAGGGGATCGGGGCTTTATTCCAAGCGGTCTCGCTGCGGCATGTATGGTCGGGTTTTGTGCTGACCTTCCTGCTAGCCTGTGGAACCGGTCTGGCATTCGGACTGCCTATCAGCACATCAGCTTTCACAGCAGCAGGTGCTGCTGCTGTGACGATGGCGACAGGGACAATAATGTCTTTCTGGCTCGTCCGCAAGCTGGGAGGCTTGACCGGAGACACCTACGGCGCGCTGAATGAAGGGATTGAAGCTATATTGTTGTTTGCACTGCTATTATTGACAACTCATTAGAAGAGGGGAATACGCACCATGCTTGAAAGATACGGACATGGCGGTGACCTGCGAACGGCAGAAGAAAATTTCGGACGGCCAGCTGATCAATTTGTCGATTTCAGCTCCAATATGAATCCGTTAGGCCCGCCCCCCTTGGTACATAGGGCGCTGCTTTCGTATGCACAGCAGATTGGCAAGTATCCTGATCCTGCGGTACGCGGTTTAAGGGCGAAGCTTGCGAAGCTGCATGGCATTGACGAGCAGTGCATTTTAATCGGAAATGGAGCGGCAGAGCTGATCGACCTGACCGTTCGAGCTGTAAATCCTATCATTACGAGCCTTGCGTTTCCTTGTTTTAGCGAATATGGCGACGCTGTTCATAAAATTAGCAGTGGCATTGCTCCAATCATGCTGAAGCCGGAAAATGGCTTTGAGCTGACCGAAGAGGCGATTCAAAGCATGACGACTGCAATGGAGGAGCCTTTCTATATGCTGGGCTCGCCGAATAATCCGACGGGGCGGCTTGTCCATCCGGCGCTGATCAGGAAGCTGCTGGCCGGCGGCGCTACGGTGGTCGTGGATGAAGCCTTCATGGATTTTGTGCCTGAAGAAGCGGATTATTCGCTGGTGAAGGAAGCTGCCGGCAATGACAGGCTGTATGTCATCCGTTCCATGACGAAATTTTATGCGATTCCCGGCATTCGGCTCGGGTATATGGTCAGTACGCCAGAGCGGATTGCAGCGCTGCGGCTGCTGCAGGTTCCATGGAGCGTCAACTCGCTTGCCCAGATCATAGGAGAGGGCGTATTGGATGATGCGGAATATGCGGAGAAGACGCTGAAATGGCTGGAAGAAGAGCGGCCTTGGCTCATTTCGAAGCTGGAAGGGCTTGGTCTTTCCGTAACGCCTAGTCAAACCAACTATGTACTTGTTAGGCTGCCGTCTCTGCCTAATCTAACGGCAGCTGCATTGCAGCAGGAAATGGGCAGACGCGGGGTGCTTATTCGCGATGCCTCCCATTTTGTCGGGCTTGATGACTGCTACTGCCGCTTTGCCATCAAGCTGCGTCATGATAATGAAAAGCTGCTGGAGGCGCTGGCAGAATGCCTGGATGATTTTAAAGAAGATAGTAGGGATAAGCATGAGTAAGCAATCAGAAAACAAAGCTGCGCTGACGATTATGGTGCAGGGCACCGCCTCCGATGTCGGAAAAAGCTTGGTGACAGCTGCTTTGTGCCGGATTTTTAGGCAGGATGGTTATACGGTCGCTCCCTTCAAATCGCAAAATATGTCGCTTAATTCCTATGTCACCTGGGATGGCAAGGAAATTGGACGGGCACAGGGAATGCAGGCTGATGCTTGCGGCGTGCTGGCGACGACAGATATGAATCCGATTTTGCTGAAGCCGACTAGGGAGATGTCTTCACAGGTTGTTGTTCATGGAAAGCCGCTGCGAGATTTCAGCGCGCGTGAATATCGGGAGAGCTACTTGCCGCAGGCTGGCGTTATCGTGCGGGAAGCACTCGCCCGTCTGCGCAGCAGCAATGATATTGTGGTGCTGGAAGGCGCGGGCAGCCCAGCGGAAATCAATCTTAAGGATCGCGACATTGTCAATATGCGCATGGCCGCTTGGGCAGATGCTCCCGTCATTCTTGTGGCAGATATCGACCGGGGCGGTGTTTTTGCTTCCATAGTCGGCACGCTGGAGCTGCTTGAACCGGACGAGCGCGAGCGCGTATGCGGCTTCGTTATTAATAAATTTCGCGGCGATGTAGGACTGCTGCAGCCCGGAGTCGATTGGCTGGAGGAGCGGACAGGCAAGCCGGTGCTTGGTGTGCTGCCATTTCTTCCGGGACTTGCGCTGGAGGATGAAGATTCGCTGTCGCTGGACCGCAAGCTGGAAGAGCAGGTAAAAGGGCGGCCTGATACACTCGATATTGTCGTACTGCGTCTGCCTCGCATATCTAATTTCACCGATGCGGACCCGCTCTACTTTGAAGCGGATGTCGGGCTGCGCTTTGTAGACAGGCTGGAGCAATGGGGAGCGCCTGATGCGGTAATTTTGCCAGGCAGCAAAAATACGGTTGAGGATTTGCTGTGGCTTCGTGAAACAGGCCTTGCACAGCAGATAACCGCGTTCGCTGAGAAGGGCGGACATCTCGTCGGCATATGCGGAGGCTATGAAATGCTGGGGGCGATGCTGCTAGATCCGGCGGGTGTGGAGTCTGAGCATAAGGAAACACCAGGCTTTGGCTTTTTTCCTTTTGACGTAAAGTTTGCAGGGGAGAAGAAAACGGTTCGTGTAGAGGGGAATGCCCGCGCTGCCTCAGCTTGGCTGACAGAAAAGCTGCCCGTTGAAGGCTATGAAATCCATATGGGTGAAATTATCCAGCATGGAGAGCTCCGTCAGCCCTTTGCCATTCGAAGCCAGCAGGCTGGAGTGGAATCACTGCAGGTGGGCGAGCTTACCTATGAAGGTGAAGGGGCATGCTCGGCGGATGGCAGGCTTTGGGGCACGTTTATACATGGCATTTTACATAATGATGATTTGCGTCGGGCGTGGCTGAATGACATTCGTGAGGCGCGTGGCTGGGAGCCGCTTGCGGCAGAGTTGCGTTTTCGTGAAAACCGCGAGGAGGCGTTTGATCGTCTTGCGGCACATACACGCGAGCATTTGAATATGCCGCTCGTTTATAAGCTGCTCGGTGCGGGCGAAGAGCTTGGTGCTTAATTTAAGTATAGGTCTACTATATAAGTTGAACTTAAGAAAGCAATGGGGCCGGGGAGAAACGAAAGAGAAAGGTCGAGGAATAGAATCATGAAATCAGAAAACAACAGCGGCCGGAAGTCCAACCTTTCTCGCAGTGACGACCATCGCCCTCTTGCTAATCAATCGTTCAACTAAATATAGTACGGAAACTTAAATTAAACAGCTGAAAAGGAAGGGGGTGAAGTCATGGAGGAGCAAGCTGCGCAGCGTTTGGGAACGAAAAAAAGCTGGATCATCGCAGGCATTATGCTGGCGTTTCTTGCCTTTTGCGCGCTGCTGCTTTACGGAATGATTCAGTCGATGCAGCATAAGGGCGGAGCGGCTAGCGACGGCACCCAGCAGCCTGTTAATTACAGCTATGCGGCTGTGGAATCGACAAATGGCTTCATGCTGCATGTTCTGAAAACCCGGCCAGCCAACGTGAAGCCTCAATTGGTGCAAAATAATGTGGCATTAACGCCGTATTATGGCATTAATGGCGGATTTTTTTATGAAAAATCGCTGCTCAGCATTGCCGTAGTTAACAGTCTTGCGGTCAATGAAGAGCAGGGGGAATATGGCTCCGGCAGCGAAAATGCCAAATATGCCCGTGGCACGCTCGTATGGGATGGCGTTAAGGATCAGCTAAGCGTACAAATAGCGAGCAATGCATCCGAGCTTAAAGTTCAGGATCATACGCGTTTTTGGGCGCAGGGCGGCATTAGCATGAGCATCGGCAATGATGCAGGCTGGCTGGCGCAGGCGGAAAAGGAGCATGCTCCTTTTCCGGATGACGATCGGCTAAGGTCTGCTGCCGTATACGATCAGATGGGCAACATTTATTTGGTAGTCAGCAGCACGAAAGGGAGCTTGGCTGCTTTTCGCGAAGCTATTATCGAAAAGATTGGCGACAACAAGCTTGCAGGCGGCCTCTTTCTCGATGGTGATGGCTCCTCGCAGCTGCGCAGCGCGGAGGCGACGCTTCAAGGGGATAGCCGTTCCGTCGTGCAAATGATGCGCATAATGAAATAAGACGGATATTGAGGAGAAAAAGATGAATCAGCTTCCGATTGATGCGGTTTTGCCGGAGCTGCTTGGGGCGCTTGCCGCGGGAAGCGGCGCTGTGCTGGTCGCCGAGCCAGGAGCCGGAAAGACGACGCGCGTACCGCTTGCGCTGCTGGATGCGGCCTGGCTGGACGGCCGTAAAATAATTATGCTGGAGCCGCGCAGGCTTGCAGCCCGCTCTGCCGCCACATATATGGCGGAGATGCTCGGAGAACAGGTAGGCGACACGGTCGGCTACCGCGTTCGTCTGGACACGAAGGTGAGTGCGCGGACGCGCATTGAAGTGGTGACGGAAGGCGTGCTGACTCGCATGCTTCAGGAGGACCCAGCTGTGCTGGACGTTGGCGTAATTGTGTTTGACGAGTTTCATGAACGCCATTTGCATGGCGATCTTGGGCTGGCGCTGAGTCTTCAGTCGCAGGCGCTGCTGCGCAGCGATCTCAGGCTGCTTGTGATGTCTGCGACGCTTGCAGCAGGCACCGTTGCGGAGTTGCTCGGTGGAGTGCCGATAATAGAGAGCGCCGGAAGAGTATTTCCGGTGCAGACGATTTATCGCTCCGCGAAAGTGGAAGGGCGTATTGAGCCGAGTGTTGCCAGTACGATCCTGCAGGCGCTTGCTGCGGATGAAGGGAATATGCTCGTCTTTCTTCCAGGCGTTGGCGAAATTCGGCGCGTCGCCTCATTGCTTGCGAGAGAAGAGCGGATGAAGGGCGTCAAGGTGGCGGAGCTTTATGGCACAATGCCGCTGGAAGCGCAGGATCAGGCGATTAAGCCGTCCGCTGCGGGGAAGCGCAAAGTCGTGCTGGCGACGGCTATTGCCGAATCCAGCTTGACGGTCGAAGGCGTACGCATCGTCATCGATGCCGGACTGATGCGAGTATCGCGTTTTTCGCCGCGAACGGGCATGACGCGGCTGGAGACGGTTGCGGTGTCTGTAGCGTCAGCCGACCAGCGCCGAGGGCGTGCCGGAAGGCTTGCTCCTGGCGTCTGCTACCGGCTGTGGACGGAGCAGGAGCATCTGTATTTGCAGCCCTTCAGCCAGCCGGAAATGCTGGAGGCCGATCTTGCGCCGCTCGCGCTGGAGCTTGCGGTATGGGGTATCCAGCAGCCGGAGGAGCTCGGCTGGCTGGACCCGCCGCCGATCGGCGCGTACCAGCAGGCGCTGCAGCTGCTTGAGCTGCTGCAGGCTGTTGATTCGTTAGGCCGGCCTACGGAGTCGGGCCGGCGAATGGCGAGGCTCGGGCTTCATCCGAGGCTCGGGTATATGCTGCTCCGCGCGCAGCAGTATGGCGCGGGGGAGCGCGCTTGTGAGCTGGCCGCGCTGCTAAGCGAGCGCGACCTGCTGCCGCAGCAGCGCAGCGCGGATTTGCAGCTGCGGCTGGAAGCCCTGCACCGCGGCGGCGGCGGCGGTGCTGACGTGGATCGCGGAGCCGTGCAGCGTATCCGCTCGCAGGCGCAGCAATGGAGCCGGCTGCTGCATAGCGCAGCCGGCGAAGCAGCCCCGGCCGCGCACGGAGCAGCGGCTGCCGGAGCGGGCCAGCAGGCCGCCGCGATGTCCTGCGGCGCGCTGCTGGCGCTCGCTTATCCGGATCGCATCGCGCAGCGGCGCAGCGACGGCAGGTATTTGCTCGCGAATGGCCGCGGCGCAGCGCTGCCGGAAGCCCAGCCTTTGTCGCGCGCAGCCTATCTCGTTGCGGCGGAGCTCGACGATGCCGGAACGGAAAGCCGTATCCGGCTCGCGGCAGAACTGACCGAGGGCGAGCTGGCATCGGCAGCTCGCGAGCAAATTCGGCGAGAGCGGGTCGTGGAGTGGGATGCGTCCGCCCAAGCGGTAAGGGCGCGTGAGCGCGTCCGGCTTGGCGCACTCCTTTTGCAGGAAAAACCGCTGGTGAAGCCGGATGCAGAGCTGGTAGCTGCGGCGCTGGCACAGGGAGTGCAGCAGGAGGGCTTGTCCTTGCTGCCGATGTCCAAGCAAGCTGCCCAGTTGCTCGCCCGTATGCGGCTGATGAGGCATTATGACAGCAGCTGGCCGGATGTATCTGATGAAGGGCTGCTATCCACGCCAGCACTCGCCGAATGGCTGCTGCCGCATATTCAAGGGATGAAAAGCAAATCCGACCTGCAGCGCCTCGGTATGCAGCAGCTTCTGGAAGGTATGCTTACCTGGACGCAGCGGCAGGAGCTGGACAAGCAGGTTCCAACGCATATAGCGGTGCCGAGCGGCTCGCGGATTCCGGTCGATTACAACGACCCGGAAGCGCCGTTCATCGCTGTGCGGCTTCAGGAGCTGTTCGGCATGAAAGACACGCCTTTGCTCGCAGGCGGCAAGCTGCCGCTAACGCTCCATCTGCTTTCTCCTTCGCAGCGCCCCGTTCAGGTGACGCGCGATTTAGGCAGCTTTTGGAGCCACACTTATTTTGAAGTGAAAAAAGATTTAAAGGGACGCTATCCGAAGCATTATTGGCCGGATGACCCCTACGCGGCGCAGCCGACGAATCGGGTTAAGCCGCGCAAGTAGCTCGCGGCATTCATAACGATAGCAACAAGGAAAAGGGGGCTTAAAAATGTCGATGCAGCTTTTTATTTTATTTATACTCGCGATTAACTGCTGGACGTTTACGCTCATGTATCTTGACAAGCAGAGCGCTCGCCGCCAGCAAAGGCGCATTCCGGAGAAACGGCTGTTTACTCTGAGCGCTCTTGGAGGCGCTATTGGCGCTTACGCCGGTATGCGGGCATGGCGGCACAAGACGAAGCATCGCTCCTTCGTTATTGGCATACCGCTGCTCGTGATGTTGAATTTGCTGCTATTTGCAGCGGCCTTCCACTATTTGTTCGACATTTCGATTTTCAAATAGTTCAGCGTGCACAGCTGGCTTTTTCTAATTGGAAATTAGAAGTTGATTCCTACTATTCTCCTATGGTATATTGACAGTTCGTTTTCCCACTATATTCTTAGGAGGTAACTGGCTGAAATGACGGTTCAAAGTGCCTATCAAGAAGAGCAAGAGCGCCTAGCGCGCTCGCTTGAAGAAATACAATCACAGCTAAGCGCGATAGGCCCGCGCTACACAGGCGATGATTTTACGGAGCAAATGCTCGATTTGCAGCGAGAGGAACGGAAGCGGGGGCTGGAAATTGCTTTCCGCGAGCCGTATTTTGGACGGATTGATTTTCAGGAGCTGCCAGATGACGCTAAGCAGGAGCTCTACATTGGCAAGGCAGGCGTGGCTAGAGAGGGCGGCAAGGAGCTGATCGTTATTGACTGGCGTGCGCCAATTGCCAGTTTGTTTTATTCTTTTACAGGCGGTGAAGCGGCGGTCACTTATGATTCTCCTGATGGCGAAATCGAAGGCATCGTCTATTTAAAGCGCAATCTGATGGTTCGCCAGGGTGAGCTTGTCCGGATGGTAGACAGCTTCACGCGCGGCCAGGAAGAAGAATCGGTCACCGATGAGTTTTTGCTCTATCGACTGGGTGAAAATAAAGACAACCGGCTTAGAGATATCGTTTCAACCATCCAGCAGGAGCAGGACGCGATCATCCGTTCAGGACGGAGCAAGGCGCTGTTTATTCAAGGCGTGGCGGGAAGCGGCAAGACGACGGTAGCGCTGCACCGGCTCGCTTTTTTGCTCTATCAGTATGCTGATCGGATGCGGGCGGAGCGGATGGTTATTTTTGCGCCTAACCGCATGTTTCTTGAATATATTTCCGGCGTGCTGCCGGAGCTGGGCGTAGGCGATATTCAGCAAACGACGTTTGCCGACTGGGCGCTGGATTTGCTGGAGCTTGAAGTGCGAATGGATGATAAAACCGATACATTGGAATATTGGTTCGAGCATTATCGCAGCGCGGAAGAAATTGCAGAGGCTCCCGGACGCTTGAAAGGAACGCTTGATTTCAAGCAGGCCATTGACGAGCGTCTGGAGCAGCTTGAACAAAGCATCGTGCCTTTGCAGCCATTTGAGCCTGTAGACAAGCTGGTGCTGGGGCCGGAGCAAATGCTGGAATGGTATCGCACCGATTATGGCGAGGAGCCGCTGATGCGCAAGCGCGAGCGATTCGTCAGCCGTATTCGCAGATGGCTGGAATCCGAGCTGAAAATGCGCGGCATTCATGATAAAAAAGTACGGGCCAAGGCGTTAACCCGCTTGAATGCGCTAGCGAAAAAAATCCCGGCTTACACCGCGCCGAAGCTATACGCTTCTTTCTTCCAAGGCAAGCAGGCGATAAGCCTGGTGCCAAAAGCGATAGCGGCAGCAACGACTGCCCGCCTTAAAGCAGGAACCATTGCACCGGAGGATTTGGCGCCGCTCGCCTATATTCATTTGCGCCTGTTTGGACTGCAAACAGCGCCTTATGACCATATCGTTATTGACGAGGCGCAGGACTATTCGCCGTTCCAGCTGGAAGCGCTGCGTCTATGCCAGCAAACGCCGTCATTGACCGTGCTGGGCGACTTGCAGCAGGGCATCCACGCCTATGCAGGCATACATAGCTGGCAGGAGCTGACTGCGCTTTATGACGAAGAACAGACCGGATTTTTTGAACTGAACCGCAGCTATCGTTCCACGATGGAAATCATTGCATTCGCCAATCGGATTCTTGGTGCAATGGGGGCGGGCGTGAAGGCGGCAGTACCTGTATTCAGGAGCGGAGATGCCGTGGAGCTTGCGCCAGCAGAGCCAAGCGAGTGGATGGACATGCTGGAGCGAACGGTTCGGGAATGGCAAGCGGACGGCAGCTATCAGACGATCGCGGTTATTGGCAGGACGACGGAGGAATGCGCAGTTATCCATGCGGCTTTGAATGCTGCGGGGGTAGAAGCCTCGCTCGTAGAACGGGGACAGCCCGAATACAGCGGCGGCTTGTCCGTTGTGCCGGCTTACTTGTCCAAAGGGCTGGAATTTGATGCGGTTCTCATTGCCGATGCTGGGGCGCTTGCTTATACCGATCAAGACGCCAAGCTGTTATATGTTGGTTGTACGAGAGCGCTTCATAAGCTAAAATTAGTTTATCAAGGCTCGTTTACCTCGTTAGTAGCGGACGTTGCGGAGAGCGTGCAAGAATTATGACAGTATTAAGGCATTTTGCCGCAAATTCTTGACTTTAGCAGGCCTTGTAACTAAAATTGCTACAAGATGTATATACCTGTATTTTTGAGGAGGATTTGAGCGGTAGTGACGAAAACAAAGAAAAAAGGTCCAAGCAGTAATCAGCAGAAAAGGCAGCAGCCAAAGAAAAATTCGAACAGCGCGCTTATTTTTCTGACGGTCGGTATTTTGGCGGTTATCGTCGTCATCGTGCTCGGCATTAACAACCAGAACAAGCCGTTTGAATTTGACTATGAAGCAATGCCTGTGCAGGGCAGCGTAGATGCACCTGTCAAAATCGTTGAGTTTGGCGATTACAAGTGTCCAATCTGCCGTGATTTTTCGCAACAAATCAAACCTCAGCTGGAGAAAGATTACATCGAAACAGGCAAAGCATCTTTTTATTTTGCGAACTATTCGTTCATCGGTGAAGATTCCGTGACAGCTGCACTCGCGGCGGAAGCGGTCTATCAGCAAAATAATGACGCTTTCTGGACTTATAACCAAGCGATTTATGATAATCAACAAAATGAAAATATTAAATGGGCAACGCCGGAATATTTGGTACAGCTTGCGAAGGATGCCAAACTTCCTATCGATTTTGATTTGCTGAAAAGCGACATCGAGAACAAAACCTATCAAAAGCAGGTCGATCGCGATAACTCGCTCGTTCGTCCGCTTAATATCGGAGGTACGCCTACCGTCTTTATCAATGGCAAGGCGGTTTCAAGTCTCGACTATGCAACCATCAAATCAACAATCGAGGCAGCTCTAAAATAAGGGGCCTTGATTAAAAAGGAGCCCGGTCAAAAATGACAACGCCACTCTATGAATCGTGGTTGAAACGCTATACTTTATATTTCGCCTGGATCGTTACGTTAGTTGCAACGGGCGGCAGCTTGTATTTTAGTGAAATTAAAGGGTTTTTGCCTTGTGATTTATGCTGGTATCAGCGCATTTTCATGTATCCACAGGTCATTATTTTAGGTATTGCGACGTATCGCGGGGACCGGAATATCATTAAATACTTACTGCCGATTAATATAATCGGACTTGCGATTTCCATTTTCCATAACTTCGAGATTTGGTTTCCGAAGGTGGGCGAGCTTGTGCCTTGCCGTTCAGGAATCCCGTGCAATTTTGACTATTTGAACTGGTTTGGTTTTCTGACGATTCCGATGATGGCCATGATCGCATTTGTGCTTATTATCGTGTTTCTGCTGCTGGCTCGCCAGAGCAATGAAAGCGAAGCAAACGAAGACGAAAACTAACGGTATCCCTAAGCAAAGCTCCGAGGCGGACGTCGCCATGCGGAGCTTTGTTTTTGTATATTGGGGATGCAGCATAAAGTGACAAGGCCGTGAACAAACGCCCAAGGTATGCTTCGCCTATCATCTAATCAGCTAGCGGATGAAGGCAAAATGGGTTATCTTAAAAGAAGCAGGTGTCAAAGCATAAAGAGAGTAGGGAACACCATGATCGAAGTGGAGCAGCAGCTATATAGAGAAGCAGAGCAGTTCATTTTTACCTGTTATGCCGAGCTTGGCAAAAGGGAAGCGGAGGTTGTGCTTCGGCTGGCGGAAATCCGGTCTGAAGTAGAGCGTACAGGTTTTTATGAGCATACATACGAAGAGCTCCAGCATGGGGCGAAAATGGCGTGGCGCAACAGCAATCGCTGCATTGGCCGTCTTTTTTGGCATACGCTGGAGGTGTTTGACGCCCGTCAGCTGCAGCAGGAAGACGATATTGCAGACGCGATATTTTCGCATATTCGCTATGCGACGAATGGCGGCAAAGTCCGTCCGGCGATTACGATTTTTGCAGCGAAGCAGGAGAAAAGTCAAATCCGGCTGTGGAACCATCAGCTTGTTCGTTATGCGGGCTATGAGGACGGAAATGGCGGTGTCATGGGCGATCCTGCTTCTCTGCCATTTACGAAGGCTTGCGAAGCATTGGGCTGGAAAGGTGCGGGAACAAGGTTCGATGTGCTGCCGCTTGTCATTCAGAAGCAGGGAGAAGAACCGAAGCTGTACGAGCTGCCCGAAGGGCTGGCGCTGGAGATCCCACTGTCGCACCCGGAGCTGGAGCCGTTTGCGGAGCTGGGTCTCCGTTGGTATGCTGTCCCATTCATTGCCGACATGCGGCTGGAAATCGGCGGCATTTCTTACACGGCAGCGCCGTTTAATGGCTGGTATATGGGTACGGAAATCGGGGCGCGCAATTTGGCAGATACGGACCGTTACAATCAGCTGCCCGTCGTAGCGAGATTAATGGGACTGGATATGACGACGAATACGTCGCTATGGAAAGATCGCGCACTGGTGGAGCTGAACGCGGCCGTCATTCATTCGTTCAAAAAGCATGGCGCCAGCATCGTTGACCATCATACGGCTGCCGAGCAGTTTACGCGCTTTGAGAAGCAAGAGAAGGAACAGGGACGTGCGGTTACAGGCCGCTGGTCATGGCTCATACCGCCGATGTCTCCGGCAACGACAGCGGTATGGCATCGGAGCTATGACGATACGGAATTAAAGCCGGCTTATTTATATCAGGAAAAGGCTTATACAAGCGGAGGGTCATAAACGTGGATTTTATAATGGAATATTTATCCTTTTTCGTCATTGTTACCGAGGGAGAGGACAGCAGCTCCTCCAAGCGATACAAGCATTATCAGACGCTGGAGGAAGAGGACTATGAAGATAGTGAGATTAAGCGATTTTTGGACGGGGAGTTTGCCCGCATCGTCAAGCGCAAAGTGGAGCGCAACCCGAATTCGGAAAATGCGCCGACTAAAATCGGTCGGTTCATGGTCGAGCCTGGCTACGAGCTGGGCAGCAATCAGAACTATAATTTGTTCCAGCGGCTGCGTGATGCGGACAACAAGGAGCGTTACATAGGCATTGCTGACGAGCTGGTGCATATTTATATGGATACGAGCGCGGTGCGCGGCGGTGCTTTTATTATTGCAAGAGCGAAGCTGAATACGTATTTTGATGAGCCCTTTTTATTCCTTTTAAAATGTGATTTTGAGCCGAAAATCGCCCGCATTTCCGATGAGCGCAACTTGATTTCGCAAGTGGAAATGGCGATTAGCGCCCGCAGCATCAAGTCGATTCAATATCCGCATATGCCCGAGGAGGGGATATTGGAGCATTGGGAGCTGAAAATTCATCAGGCATCGCATGCCCGCTATTTTGAAGATTTTCTAAAATACGTTTCGTATGAGAAGCCACTTCCGGAAGTGATGAGCGACCAGCTGCTGGACATGGTACAGCAGTATATGGATGACAAGTGGGAGGGTGTGACGGAGAGCACCGAGCGCCACGAGGAAGAAAATGCAATAGAAGTATGGGCACACAGCGAGAAACGCGACATTCATGAATACTGGTCACAGGAGCAGGTGACATTGGCATCGGCAGCGCTGGTGGAGCAAAAGCCGGATCTGCCGTTTACGTTCAAGCTGGACAGCGTGACCATTAAGGGCTTACTCGCGGAATTCGGAACAGCGCTGCATTTTGCCAAGCATAATGGCCGTTATGTTGTCGTCATTGAAGGGGATTCGTTTCAATTTGATAAAGGGATGTCGCCAATCGAGCTGCTGCAGCCGCCGGATTTGATGGAGCTGCTGCCTGAGATCGGGACGCACAAACAAGAGAGCAGCGCCATTGAGGATTTACAGCGTTATGCGGATGACCTCGCGAATGATCCGAATTACGAAGGCGAATAACAGATACAGCCGTATTGGCAAGCTATATTGAATAAGCAAAAGGGATATGAAGGAGGAGCAATGATGGAAAAGCTGCTGTTTATTGAAATTGGCATGGGCTGCGACCTGCATGGTCAAGACGTTACGAAAGCGGCGGTACGGGCTGTGCAAAATGCGATTCATCACAATTCGATGCCGGGCCTTCTTGAGATTTTGCCTGGCGGAACGCTGGATGCGATGAAGGTTAGAGTGCGGCTTGCTGTTCCTTGCGACAAGGATCTGCTGGATATCGAGCAAGTTAAAGCAGTTCTTCCTTATGGTACGGTGACCGTGGAAGTTCTGGACGGCGGCATGCTGACAACAAGCGGCATTGTGCTGCCGGACAAGGCGGATCGCAATGATCTGATCTACATCGTAAATGCATCCGTTGAGGTAGGTTATTAGTCCGAGACTAGTCCAATGTTTCTTATAAAATGCCCGCAGGCAGCTGTAGCTTTACAGCCCGTCTTGCGGGCATTTTCCTTTTCAGCCGTCCCCTTTGTAATGATTTTCGCCTTTCATGGAAACAATAGGGCATAGTCCAAAATGGCAGAGGAGATTCGGCATGATTTGGAAGCTGACGGTATTCGTAATTTTGCTTATTTTCACCGCTTTTTTTGTGGCGACTGAATTTGCTGTCGTCCGTTTACGGGCAAGCCGCGTGCATCAGATGGTAGCCGAAGGCGCGAAAAACGCGGCTGCGGTAGAAAAGGTCATTAACAATTTGGACGGCTATTTATCTGCTTGCCAGCTAGGGATTACAATTACAGCGCTCGGACTTGGATGGCTCGGCGAGCCGACGATTCATGAGGTGCTGCATCCGCTGCTGCACCATTGGGGAATTGTAGGCGATTTTGCAGATGTGCTGTCCTTTATCGTTTCCTTTAGTCTTGTGACCTACTTGCACGTCGTGCTTGGCGAGCTTGCTCCGAAGACACTGGCCATAATTAAGTCTGAGCAAATTAGCCAGCTCACAGCGCCGCTTATCATTTGGTTTTATCGGCTGTTTTTTCCGTTTATATGGCTGCTGAATGGGTCAGCAAATGGGCTGGTGCGATTAGTGGGCTTCAAGCCTGCTACGGAGCATGAAGCCCATTCGGAGGAGGAAATCCGCCTGATTATGTCCGAAAGCTATGAAAGCGGCAAAATCAATAAAAGCGAGCTTAGCTATGTGAATCGGATTTTTGAATTCGACGAGCGGCTGGCGAGGGAAATTATGGTGCCGCGCACCGACATGGTGTGCCTGTACAGCGATAAGCCGCATGAGGAAAATGTCGCGACCATCAAGCGCGAGCAATACACGCGCTTTCCGGTGGCGCAGGGGAGCAAGGATAATATTATAGGCGTCATTAATACAAAGCAGTTTTTTATGCATTATGTAGATCAGCAGACGACCGAGGTAAGCTCGCTCATGCAGCCGGTTATGTTTATGCCGGAGGTTATGCCGATTAAAAAGCTGTTGCGGACGATGCAAAATGAACGGGTGCATCTGTCGATATTGCTCGATGAATACGGCGGGACATCGGGGCTGATTACAATTGAAGATATTATCGAGGAAATCGTTGGCGAAATTCGCGATGAATTTGATGCGGATGAAGTGAAGGAAATCGATCAGCTTGGGGAGGGGCGGTTCATGGTAAACGGCAATGCGCTCATTAGCGAGGTGAATACAGCGACGGGCAGCCATTTAGAAAGCGAAGAGGTGGATTCGATTGGCGGCTGGCTGTTTAACCGCATGCCCGACCTCCCCGTCGGGGAGGCGTGGACGTTTGCGGAGCTGACATTTATCATTCGCGAGAAAGAGACGTATCGCATTCGCAAAATCGAAATTATCGTCGGTTGAGGCTTGCAATGGAAATGAGCTGACGTTACGAAAACCAGCCTGCAACGATGTTGTACAAGCTCTCTAGCCGCATGAGCAGCTTGTTCATTTTTCGCCCGTGCTGCATAAGGTTAATGGCCCAGTCCCAGTCCACGAGAAAATGAATGACGGTAACGACAATGATAATGAAGACGATGGCGAACGTAACGATAAAAGCGGCTTGCAGCCGAAAATAAAGCAGCAGCCGCTGCGCCAGCTTGAGCATCGCATTTTCGTCGGAATGGCCAGCAAGCTTGCCCACCTGCTTTCCTAGCAGGAACAAAACGACGGCGACACTGATTTCCAGCAGTCCGGCAATCGTCCCGAGGCCAAATTGCAGCAAGCTGGCGAAGGTTTGAAATAAGCCGAACAGCATCGTTAGAACAGCTGTCGTTTTTATCCAAAACGCGAGCTTTTTCCATACGCCACTGAGCTGAGCAGCGGTATCCGTTTGCATAATCGCTGCGCTCTCGGTGAGCGCGAGCGGGTCGCCTTCTCTTTTTTTGAGTGGGCTATTTGGCATGTCTTCATGTTGATTCAATGGTGCAGGCTCCCTTCTTGGCATACGGTGAAAATGTTGGATTCTCGCTGCTTGGAAGCAGCAACCAAGCAGCACATCACTAATACGGAAGGCCCTTCCAACAAGTTGCAAAAACCAAGCTTTCACTGTCGAAAATCTGGGACTTGCTGGGGAAGACTTGGCGGAAGTCATGTGTTACAATAATAGAGTTTATTTGAGACTAGAGATTAGGATGCAGGAGGCAAGAGAATGGTGGATTTATTAAACGCGATTCTGATGGGAATCGTGGAAGGTTTGACGGAGTTTTTACCTGTATCATCGACAGGGCATCTCATTTTACTCGCGGATTTACTTAACTTTACAGGAGACCGTGCAAAAACCTTTGAGGTCGTCATTCAATTTGGAGCGGTGCTGGCCGTGCTGGTGCTTTATCGCAAAAGGTTTTTGAAGCTGTTGAACTTCAACTTCTCCAAATCATCCGGGATGAACGCGCTGCATATTGCGCTTGCGATGCTTCCGGCAGGTCTAATTGGTGTCGTATTTCATGGATTTATTAAAGAATATTTATTTAGTACAACAACGGTATTGGTTGGTCTCGTCGCAGGCGGTATTTTGATGATCGTTGCTGACCGGATTAAGCGGAAAGTAACGGCTGAAGAGCTGGATGACCTGTCGTACAAGCAAGCACTTGCGATTGGCTGCTTTCAGGTACTGGCGCTATGGCCTGGCTTCTCGCGTTCCGGTTCGACGATATCGGGGGGCATGTTTTTCGGAGCGAGCCAAAAGGCTGCTGCGGAATTTACGTTTATCGTATCGGTGCCTATGATGGCGGGAGCAAGCGGTATTGATCTGATTAAAAGCCGTGAATTTCTGACGATGGCGGATATGCCGCTGTTTTTGATTGGTTTCATTACAGCGTTTATCGTGGCGCTCATTGCTGTCGTTACCTTCATTAATTTAATCAAAAAGCTGCGTTTATCCTGGTTCGCCTACTACCGCTTTGCGCTTGCCATCGTGTTTGCTTTTATTATTTTGTAGTCGGTGTCAGGAAAGAGCAGCAGCTTTAATCCTTATGAGACTTTCTTCGGCCTTTGGAGGCTGAAGGGAGTCTTTTTTGTTATTTCCTAGCAGCGTCTGCGTAAAGCAAGTGATTGTTAAAACGCTGGCCTAGCTCCTAGCTGGCGCACGTTTTAATGGGGGGCGGCGCCATGCCAGAACAGTTCTACAAGCTCACGCGCCGTTTGCTTGAGTGAAGCTTCATCATTGACAACTTGTTTACGGTTGCGAATGCTCAGCATAGCGGTATAGGCGTGGGCAAGCAGCAGCGGATTGCCTGGGACTAGTTCTTTTTTATCCATAGCCTCTTGAAAAGTGTCGGCGAGCAGCTCATGCAGCCGCGATTCTCCGGCACGGATCGTTAGCGTCTGCTCCTCGCTAAGGCCCGAAGCCGCTTCGCGCATCATCGTTTCAAAGTCGACATGGGCGTTCGCCATATACCGTTCAGCTACAATAAGCAGTCGGTCCTTAAGCTCTCCAGAACCGGTAATGATTTTACGCGTACTCTTATAAGCCATGTTTAAGACGAATAAAATCGCCTCGGTAAAAAGTATCGCTTTATTGTTGAAATAGTAGTAGACGCTTGCCTTTGTAACGCCGCATGCTTTGGCAACGCCGTCAAGCGATACTTTCTCGAAGCCAAGCTCCATAAATTGATAAGATGCCGTAAATAAAATTTTCTCCATCGTTTGAGCGGTGCTGCTGCCTTTCGGACGGCCAGGTTTGCGTTTTTCTTGTTCATCTACCATGTCGTGACCCTCCATGTTCATGTCATTGTAATAAAAGCAGTTGATTAATTAACCTTCGGGTATATATAATTAATTTAGTCTATAAAATCTATTTTAAACCAAATGGCTGAAGATGTGAAACGGAGGATGGGAGTAATGTTAGAGAAATTAGGCAGCGCGATTGCGGGCCGCCGTACGCGGTGGATCACGGTAATCGTATGGATAGTGCTTGCGGGAGCTTTAACATTGTGGCTTCCTGCTGTTGGAGGGCAAGAGAAAAATAATGCACCCAACCTGGAAGCAGACAGCCCTTCCGTGCTTGCAGATCAATTGATGAAGGAAGAATTCCCGAATGGGGCTGGTGTGCCCGCCTTGCTCGTATGGCATAGGGATGCCGGGCTTACGGATGAAGATTATGCACTCATTCAGAAAACGTCGCAGCTGCTCAGCGAGCAGCCGCTGCCAGAACAAGGAGAGCTGCTGCCGCTGCATCAAATGCCGACTCCGGCGCTTTCAAAACTGGCATCGGAAGACGGCGGCACGCTTGTTCAGCCGATTACATTTGCTGAAAATACGGATACGGAAATTTTACGCAGCAATTTGGAGAAAATTCAAGAGCTTGTTAAAGAAGCGGCAGGCGGCACGAGCCCGTTTGATGCGGCAACGACTGGCATTGATGCACTGAGTGCAAGAATCAGCGGTCCAGTGGGCATCCAGGTCGACGCATCAGCATTATTCAAAGGAGCAGACATGTCGCTGCTTATTGCTACGGTACTGATTGTACTCATCCTATTGCTCCTTATTTATCGCTCGCCGATTTTGGCGGTCGTTCCAATTGTAGGCGTAGGGTTCGCTTACTTGGTTACGAGCCCCATTCTCGGCTGGCTGGCATCAGAGGGCTGGATTACAGTAGATGCCCAAGCCATTTCGATTATGACGGTGCTGTTGTTTGGTGCAGGTACAGACTACTGCTTGTTCTTTATTGCACATTTCCGTCAGGAGCTGGAGCGGGAAGAGAATAAGATGACGGCGCTCAAAATTGCCTTCCGTGATGCATCCGGAGCAATTGCGATGAGCGGCTTCACGGTCGTTCTGTCATTGCTGGCGCTGCTTGCCGCCAAATATGGTGCTTACCAGCGTTTTGCTATACCATTCAGCTTGTCGATTTTCATCATGGGCATGGCCAGCCTGACACTCGTGCCTGCGCTACTGTCCATTATGGGAAGAGCTTCATTCTTCCCGTTCATTCCTCGCACCGAAGGTATGCAGCAACAGCGTGCAGAGAAGCGGAACAAGCCGTTTCGCCCGCGCCGCCAAGGCAGCAAGCTAGGCACAGCAGTGGGAGGCCTAGTCGTAGCGAAGCCTTGGACCGTTGTTATCGCGAGCGTTATTTTTCTCGGTGTGCTTGCGGGTTTTGCGCCACAGGTGAAGTTTACGTATGATTTATTGTCTTCCTTCCCGAAAGATATGCCGTCTCGTGAAGGGTTTAACACGATTTCCACAGCGTTTACTCCGGGGCAGCTGGCTCCTATTAACGTAGCAGCGCAAATAGATGGCAAGGCGGTCGAGCTGGTTGCCAGCCTTTCAGATATTGACCTTGTTGACTCGGTGTCGGAGCCGGTTCAAAGTGAATCCGATCCTAATTTGCAGTCGGTGCAAGTCACGCTGAATATTAATCCTTATTCGCAGGAAGCAATGGACCTCATTCCGATACTGCGCGCAGCAGCGGAGGAAGCGCTGGATAAAGCAGGGGTGCCAGATGCTGCTGCCAAAGTATGGGTAGGCGGACAGACAGCAACGCAGCATGACTCGCAGCTGTTGACCGATCGTGACAATGAAGTCATTATCCCACTCGTCATTGTGATGATTTTAGTGCTGCTCATCGTATATTTGCGCTCCATTGTTGCAGCCCTTTATTTAATTGGCACCGTATTATTGTCATTTGGCTCTGCTTTAGGCCTCGGCTGGATTATATTGCATTATGGGATGGACGCAGAAGCGATTCAAGGTGCGATTCCGCTGTATGCATTTGTGTTCCTCATTGCCCTTGGCGAAGACTATAATATTTTTATGATTTCGAGCATTTGGAAGAAAAAAGCGAAAATGCCGCTCAAGCAAGCGATACGCGAAGGTGTAGCAGAGACTGGCGGCGTCATTACGTCCGCAGGTCTGATCCTGGCAGCTACATTCGCGGTACTAGCGACGCTGCCGATTCAGGTATTGGTGCAGTTCGGCGTTATTACGGCGATTGGCGTGCTAATGGATACGTTCATCGTAAGACCGTTCCTCGTGCCGGCCATTACAACGCTGCTTGGCAAAAGAGCTTTCTGGCCGGCTAGGGCTGAGCTAGTGGAAGAAGAAAAAAGTAAGCTTGGCAAGCAAAAACAAAGCGTTTAAGTCGCAGTATAATTTGTAGCAGCAGCAAAGCGCCTTTCTGTCTGGTCGGCATGACCAGATGGGAAAGGCGCTTTTTTTCTGGTGCAAATGTATAAACAGATGTGAAAATTCCGCGGGCCAAGCTTCCGTTCTGGGCGCACGGGAATAAAATGAAGGGAAACGAAAAGCGCAAAGGGGGTTCGCCAAATGCGAAAGAGGTTCCTTAGTCTAACTTTTATGGTGGTCCTGTTTATTGGAATAAGCCTCTGGAGTTCTGCATGGCTGTCCGTGTCCGCAGCGGATGTCTGTACACCTGCAAATAGCGAGCAGCAAACGAATGCTGCTACTACACCGACATCAGGCGCCAACTGTAATGAGCATGCTGGACATGGAACTACTGATCCGGGTGCAACTGCTCCGGGAGATCAGCTGAATGATGAGCAGGCTGGGTGGCTGCTTACGGGTATAATTGCTTTATTTCTAGTTATCGTCGTCATATGGCGCCGGCTAGTATTCAAGTCAAAGCGTTAGCTGCCGAAGGAGTGGCGCAGCTTATTTGGAAGGGCTGCATAGTTATGCCGCAGACGCGAACAATAGCCAGCGTGCGTTTTAGCCATCTGCGGCCCCGTGTTTTATTTTTCTGCTAAATAATGGACAAGCTTAATTATAAGGAGCAAAGCTAAGTTTTCGAGCGGGGCTGTGTTGAGAACCTGATCGTAAGAGGATAGAGACGAAATGCAACCGTTTGGACGCTTCTGCCGTATAAATAGTGCTCTGTGTCATACAGGCGGAAAGGATGAGATTAAACATGACCATTCGTTCAGGAAAAAGCATACTTTTAATCATTGGAATGTTATTATTAGGAGGATGCTCGTTATTTGAGGATGCCAAGCAGACGGTCAATTCCGTATCGAGCTCGGCTGATTATGTGACGGGTGCGGCAACGTACATGCAGACGCTGACGAGCTTCAGCGAGCAGGCGACGCAGCTTGCGGAGCAAGCCGTAAACGATGCGAGTGCACGCGCCGATTATAAGGAACAGCTGGTAGCTGTGCAGGAGTCCATCAAGCAGTTTGGCGAGCTGCAAGCGCCGGACTTTGCCAAGGACGTCCATCAGACAGTAGTCGATTATAATTTGAAGCTGCAGGAAAGCATTGATGCGGTGCTGAAGCAGATCGAGGACGGCAAAGCATTGGTTGACGCGACGGAAATTCCAAATACGATTAACAAAATCAATGAGCTGTTAAATCAAGTGAATCAACTTGAGCAGCTGGTGTCGTAACGGTAAAGAGAGGAAGAATGGAAGATGAAAGTAAACATTTTGCATGCTAGCATGACGAACTCCAAGGAGTCTGGTTTCGTAGGCAAGGTTCATTTTGAAGTAGAGGGTCAGACGAACCAATACGAAATTACCCTCCACAGCCGCAAGGCGACAGAGTGGGGCTACGGTTTGTTTTTTTTGAATGAATCGGGCAAGGAAGAGGACCTTTTAGCGGTTGAGGATGAGCTGGAAGAGGACGATGAGCTGTTTGATTCCCTCGTGAATGCGGCTTGGGAAACGCTGGAGAAGAAATAAACCGTTTCGGTGAAAAATAGAGCTGGCGTCAGCCTGGACATGCTGTCCGTGCTTGCGCTGGCTCTATTTGCGCCTGGGCTGATGGCATAAACGCACTTGTCGATCATACAATCTAATGTTATCATTAAGATTACAATTTAATAGGAAGGGAATAAGTGTCAGCAGGCGCCAAAGCGCCGAAGTTGACTTAATAGGGAAGTCGGTGAGAGACCGGCGCGGACCCGCCACTGTATGAAGCGTCTGACGCTTCAAGCCAGGAGACCTGCTTATTTCAACGACACTGTAAACCTACGTGGATATTAGGAAGGTGTTAGAGATTGGATGGCCCTTCGCTGTCTGCGTTTAACAAGGACATTGGTCTTTTCAAGCATTTCTAACACATAACGTTAGAGGTGCTTTTTTTGTTGAATAGAAATTGTATTTTGTTGGATAGAAATTGTAAATGGCTACATAGAAGGAGTGGGGCAGCAATGAGTGAAGCAGGCGTCGGCAAGCTGTTAATTATCGGATTCGGCCCGGGGAGCTTCGAGCATATTACGAAACGTGCCCGTGAAGCAATTCAGGAGAGCGATATGGTCATCGGCTATAACACGTATGTGGACTTGATTCGGGAGCTAATCAGCGATCAGGCGATTGTGCGCACGGGGATGACGGAGGAGGTCAGCCGGGCGCAGGAAGCGGTGCGCCAGGCGGAGAACGGCAAGAAGGTTGCCGTTATATCAAGCGGCGATGCGGGCGTGTACGGTATGGCAGGACTCGTGTATGAGGTGCTGATTGAAAAGGGCTGGAAGCGTAATGGCGGGGTAGAGGTTGAAGTCATTCCCGGCATTTCCGCGATTAACTCGACAGCGTCCCTGCTCGGCGCGCCGATTATGCATGATGCTTGCACGATTAGCCTAAGCGATCATTTGACGCCTTGGGAACTGATTGCGCGCAGGGTAGAAGCGGCCGGACAAGCGGATTTCGTCATTGCGCTTTATAACCCGCGCAGCGGCAGAAGAACACGGCAAATCGTTGAAACGCAGCGTATTTTGCTCAAATACCGCTCGCCAGATACGCCGGTTGGCATTGTGAAAAGCGCGTACCGCGACCGTGAGGATATTGTCGTGACGACGCTTGCCCGTATGCTTGACCATGATATCGGCATGCTGACAACGGTCGTCATCGGCAACTCCACGACCGTCAATTATGATGGGCTGATGATTACGCCGCGCGGCTATCAGCGCAAATATACGCTTGGCGAAGGCGCGCAGCCGTTGAAGCCTCACCAGCGTCTGCAAGAGGCGAATGAGCCGTGGGCGCTTCATACGGCAGGAATGCCTGAGCTTCCAGGTGATGGCGGTTATCGCGAGGACGAATATGATGCGACGGACCCATTGCTGGAGCGGGAGGAGCCGCAGGCGGCGACGCCAGACCAACCAAGAAATGAATATGGGCAAGGCGGTGTGGCGGTAGCTGTAGCGCCTCCGGCCGCGCCCGTGAAGCCTGCTCAAGCCCCAATAAATACAGCCGTTTCAATGAGGGCAGAGACTGCCTCGATACCAGTTGTGTCGCCACTGCATTTGGCGATGGAAGCGGTGCTGCTTAATGATCGCAGCAAGGGCATAGAGCCTAGTGCGGCATTTGCGGCAGCAGCAAGCCCTATGCCTGTGTTTACGCAGCAATCGGTGCTCGAGTTTGCCGTAAGTCCGGGTGTAGCGACGAAAAACTTTACGCCCCAGCAGCTGGTGGCGCTGGCGCAGGCTGTTGGCGAGAAGGGCTCGATCGAATATACGCCGCATCATCATCTGCTTGTGCGTATTCCGACGTCTGACCCAGACAGCGTGACGGCGAAGTTGCGTGCGGATGGACTCAGTCTGGCGCCAATCGGTGATGTTTTGCAATTGAAGGCTTGCGATTTTTGCAATCTAGAGAAGGCGGAATCGGTGCCTTATGCAGATGAGCTGCAGCATAAGATCGGCGGCATGGCGATGCCTAAGGAGCTGCGCATCGGGTTCAATGGCTGCGGCATGGCTTGTTATGGCGCAGTTAACGAGGATATCGGCATCGTTTATCGCCGTGGCAAATTCGATTTGTTCCTCGGCGGCAAAACCGTCGGCCGCAATGCGCATGCCGCGCAGCCGGTTGCTGAAGGCATTGCAGCCGATGAAATCGTACCACTGATTGAACGCATTATTGCGCTGTATAAAGCGGAAGGTCATCCGAATGAGCGCTTTCATAAATTTTTTAAACGAATGGGACAAATAGAAGGCTATCGCTATCAGGAGCTGCCTGTTTTTCATATCGAAGACGCATTGTGCGGAGACTAGCGACAGCAAGGGAGATGAAGGAAGATGGATGCGGTTTTGTTTGTAGGGCATGGAAGCCGAGATGAGAGAGGCAATGAAGAGGTGCGCGAGTTTGTCGCCTCTGTAGCGTCAACACTGAAAGCAGATTTGGTAGAGCTGTGCTTTCTGGAGTTTGTAACGCCGACGATGAAGCAGGGCTTTGATATTTGCGTATCAAAAGGGGCGACTCGGATCGCCGTTATTCCGATTACGTTATTTTCGGCAGGGCATGCCAAGCTTCATATGCCTGCAGCCATTGATGAGGCGAAGCTGCGTTACCCAGCTGTAAATATTATTTATGGACGGCCGATTGGCGTTCACGATCAAGTGCTGGAAATTTTGACCTCCCGCCTTGGCGAAGCTGTTGCAGCAGAGGAAAGCGAGCTTGCTGATACGGCTATTTTGATCGTCGGCCGGGGCAGCAGCGATGCTGATGCGAACAGTGAGCTATTTAAAATTTCCCGCTTGTTCTGGGAGCGGCTTAAAGTGAAATGGGTAGAAACTGCCTTTATTGGCGTAACAGCGCCTTTGATGGATGAAGGTGTAGAGCGCTGCCTCAAGCTTGGCGCGCGCAAAGTCATTATACTGCCTTATTTCCTGTTTACCGGCGTTTTAATTAAACGGATGGAAGCAGCGATGGAGCAATATACCGCTGCTTATCCAGATACGGAATTTGTACTTGCAGAATATTTTGGTTTCCACCCGCTGCTTAAAGAAATTTTGAAAGATCGCGCCGCAGAAGCACTGCAGGACGAAGTGAAAATGAACTGCGATATGTGCCAGTTCCGCCTGCAAGCGATGAAAGATCATGACCATCATCACCATCATGATCATGATCACGACCATCATGACCACCACCATGATCATCACGATCACGATCACGACCATCATCATGATCATGAACACCATGCTCATGATCACGAGCATCAACATGAGGGTCATACGCACGAGCATAACCATAATCATGACCACCATGACCATGATCACCACGATCACGAGCATCTTGAAATCGGTGAGCTTGCTGCTGATAATGCCAAGGAAGATGCGCAGAAGAAAAATGATCCGTCCAAGGCAGCTACGCTTGTCGGGGAGGGTTAAGCCATGATTTTTATGTTATGTGGAACAAGCGATGCGAGGGAGCTCGCCGTACAAATTAAGGCGCAGGGCTATAGCGTGCTCACTTCAGTCGTAACCGACAGTGCGGCAGGCAGCTTGAGGGAAGCCGGACTTGACGTGCGAGTAGGGCGGCTGACAGCAGATGAGATGGCAGCTTACCTGAAAGAAAATCAGGTGCAGGCTGTCGTTGATGCCAGCCATCCTTTTGCCGAGGAGGCGCATCGCAATGCGATGGCGGCGGCCGAGCAAGCAGCGGTGCCATATATTCGCTACGAGCGCGAGAGCTTGACCTTTGACGGACAACCGCTGATCCAGTATGCGGATGATTATGCCGAGGCAGCCGAAATGGCGGCTGCCAAAGGCGGCGTCGTGATGCTGACGACAGGCAGCAAAACGCTGCAGGTTTTTACCGAGCGTCTGCTAGGTTTGCCGAACGTGACGCTGATCGCCCGTATGCTGCCGCGCCTCGACAATATGGAGAAATGCGAGGCGCTTGGACTGCCGCAAAAGCATATCGTTGCGATGCAGGGTCCATTTTCCAAAGCGCTCAACAGCGCCCTTTATGATCAATTCGGCGTGACGCTGATGATTACGAAGGAGAGCGGCAAGGTCGGCTCTGTAGATGAAAAGCTGGAAGCCGCGCTTGAAATGGGCATTGAGACGATTATTATTGGGCGCCCTAAGCTTGCGTATGGGCATGTTTTTTCGCGCTTTGACGAAATAAGTGATACATTAAAGGAAATGTTGAAATAAATAAACGTTAGATCACGATTGAAGGAGCTGAGCGAAAAACATGGATTTTATGACCGATTTTAAACCGCTTACTGTACAGCCGCAGGAAATTGAAGCACGCAGCTTTGAAATGATTACCGAGGAGCTAGGGGAGCATCCATTCACCGAGGAGCAATATTCAGTTGTTCAGCGCGTTATTCATGCTTCGGCAGACTTTGAGCTGGGGCGCAGCATGATGTTCCATAAAGATGCGGTTCAGGCGGGCATTAAAGCGATACTCGCAGGCAAGCCTGTAATCGCCGATGTGCAGATGGTTCAGGTTGGAATCAGCAAGCCCCGCATTGAGAAATTTGGCGGCGACGTTCGCGTATACATATCGGATGCAGATGTGATGGAGGAGGCGAAGCGCCTCAATACGACGCGGGCGATTATTTCCATTCGCAAGGCGATTCGTGAAGCGGACGGCGGTATTTATGCGATTGGAAACGCACCTACGGCGCTGCTGGAGCTAATTAGACTGGTGAAAAATGGCGAAGCCAAGCCAGGCCTTATCGTTGGCGTGCCCGTTGGCTTCGTTTCTGCGGCAGAATCGAAGGAGGAGCTTGCCAAGCTGGACATTCCGTTTATTACGAATCTCGGACGAAAGGGCGGGAGCCCGGTTGCCGTGGCTGCGGTTAACGCGATTTCCCTGCTGGCAGAGCGCCAAGTGTAAAAAGCGTGGACAAGAAAGAGGATAAGCCGCTTCGCCATGGCTATACGACAGGCTCGTGTGCGACTGCTGCGACGAAAGCGGCGCTTACTGCGCTGATTTTACGTGAGCAGCAGACGGAGGCGGAAATCGTGCTGCCGATTGGCGAGCGGGTCACTTTCACCATTGTAAGCTGTGAGCTGACCAGAGATTCCGCAAAAGCCGAAGTCATTAAGGATGGCGGCGATGATCCGGATGCTACGCATGGCGCGAGCATTTTTTCCGAGGTCAAGTGGCATGACGGCGAAGGCGTTATACTGGATGGCGGAATAGGAGTTGGCCGGGTAACGAAGCCCGGTCTGCCCGTGCCGGTTGGCGAAGCCGCCATTAATCCGGTGCCGCGCCGCATGATTCATGAAGCGGTTGAAGAGGTGCTGCGCTCCTTCGAGCTGGAGGGACGGGGCGTAAGCGTCGTCATTTCCGTGCCGGAAGGCGAGCGGATCGCACTCAAAACGTTAAATGGGCGCCTTGGTATTCTAGGTGGGATTTCCATACTCGGGACGAGAGGCACCGTTGTGCCGTTCTCTACCGCAGCATATAAAGCGAGCGTCGCGCAAGCGATTAATGTCGCAGCCGTCAGCGGCTGCGACCATCTTGTTTTATCGACAGGTGGCCGTACGGAAAAGTTTGGGATGGAGCTGTATCCCGATTTGCCGGAAGAGGCTTTTATCGAGATGGGCGATTTTATCGGCTTTTCGCTGAAAATGGCCCGAAACAAGCATATTCGCAAAGTAACGCTCGTCGGGATGATGGGCAAGTTTTCGAAGGTGGCGCAGGGCGTCATGATGGTGCATTCCAAAAGCGCGCCAGTCGACTTTGGTTTTCTCGCTGAAATAGCGGAATATGCAGGTGTTTCCGAAGGCCTTGTGGAAGAAGTGCGCGGCGCGAACACCGCTTCACAGGTTGGAGATATGATGCAGGAGCGCGGCATCGATGCCTTTTTCGAACGAATGAGCGAGCTGTGCTGCTATCATAGCAAGAAGGAAGCGGGCGGGCTGCTTATCGTCGAGACGGCCATTATATCGATGAAAGCCCAGCTATTAGGCAGGGCTGAACAATAGCGTTTTTAAGCTGCTTGGCAGCAATGGATCGGGGGAGATAGGGCTTGGGGAACAAAATCAAAATGATCGGCATTGGCGATGACGGAGCCGCAGGCTTGCCGTCGCTTTATGAAGGCTGGATTCAAGAGAGTGAAGTATTGGTTGGCGGCGAGCGCCATTTGGCGTTTTTTCCGCAATATGCGGGCGAGAAAATCGTCATTAAAGGCGGTCTGACTGACCTGGCGAAGCAGCTGCAGGCGGAAAGCAGACGGACGGTTATACTCGCTTCCGGCGATCCGTTGTTTTATGGTATTGGCGGTTATTTGGCTGGCAAGGTGGAGCTGGACATTTATCCGGCGCACAGCTCGGTGCAGCTTGCTTTCGCGCGGATGGGCGAAAGCTGGCATGATGCGCTGCTGACAAGCGTTCACGGCAAGAGCATCAAGGGACTGGCGCAGCGTATCGACGGCAAGGCGAAGATTGCGCTGCTGACCGACGATAAAAACAACCCAAGCGTTATTGCCCGCTACTTGCTTGATTTTGGCATGACCGAATATAAAGCCTTTTTGGCTGAAAATTTAGGTGGAGTGGATGAGCGTACAGGGTGGTATGAGCTTGGCGAGCTTGCGGAGGCGGAATTTTCTCCTCTGAATGTATTGATTTTGAAGCGTGTAGGGACGAGCCCGTCGTGGCCGCTCGGCATTGCTGATAGTGAGTTTGCCCAGCGCAAGCCGGACAAAGGATTGATTACCAAACGTGAAATCCGCGTGCTTAGCCTTGCGGCTATGCAGCTCACGGAGACGAGCACGGTTTGGGATATTGGCACGTGCACAGGCTCCATGGCGATTGAGGCTGCACGGATTGCCCGCCAAGGCGATGTATATGCCATTGAGAAGAACGAAGGCGATCTTGCCAATTGTGTGGAGAACGCCCGGAAATTCAGAACGGACCTGACGACGCGGCTGGGCCGCGCACCTGTTGGTCTGGACACATTTGCCGATCCCGATGCCGTATTTATCGGCGGCAGCGGCGGGGAGCTGCGCGAGCTGCTGCATATTTGCTGCACGCGGCTCAAGGAAGGCGGACGAATCGTCGTGAATGCGGCAACGATTGAGACGATGGGCAAAGCGATGAGCGCTTTTGAGGATGAAGGCTTTAAAACCGATATTACGCTGGCGCAGCTGTCGCGCAGCAAACCGATATTGGATTTGACGCGTTTTGATGCGCTTAATCCGATTTTTCTAATTACGGCCTGGAAGCAGCCAGAGACACTCACCGAGGAGGAAAGCAGCAATGACTAAGCTCGGCAAATTATATGGAATCGGAATCGGACCGGGGGACCCGGAGCTGATTACCGTTAAAGCCTTTCGGCTTATGAAGGAATGTCCGGTTATCGCGTATCCTCGCAAAAAGATGGGCGCCAAAAGCTACGCGCTGACGATTGCTGAACTGTATGTGAACGCAGCGGAGAAGGAAATGCTCGGACTGACATTTCCGATGACGAAGGACCGCGAATCGCTGGAGCGCCAGTGGGAGAAGACGGTGCAGCAGGTATGGCAGCCGATTAGCGAAGGGCGCGATGTGGCGTTCGTTACGGAAGGCGATCCGATGATCTACAGCACGTATATCCACCTGATGCGGCTTATGCGTGAGCGCCATCCTGAAGTGGAAATGCAGGCGATTCCCGGCATTTCTTCTTTTAATGCGTCGGCTTCCCGCCTAGGCATTCCACTTGCTGACGGAGATGAGCATGTGGCGATTGTTCCGGCAACGCCAAGCTATGAAGCAATGCGTACGGCGATTGAACGCCACGACTGCGTCGTATTCATTAAAGTAGCTAAAGTACTCGACTTGATGCTGACCGTATTGCGCGACCTTAAGCTGGTTAAGAACGCGTATGTTTTGACGAAGGTTACATCGTCCGAGGAGCAGGTATGGATGGATGTCGAAGAACTGCAAGGGCGCGAGCTTGAATACTTGACATTAATGGTGGTGAGAAAATGATCGTACATATTATTGGCGCGGGTCCCGGCGATCCGGATCTCATTACGGTGAAAGGGCTCAAGCTGCTGCAAGCGGCAGATGTCGTCATGTATACCGATTCGCTCGTTAACGAAGAGCTGATTGCGAAAGCGAAGCCCGAAGCCGAGGTGCTGAAAAGCGCAGGCATGGATCTGGATGAAATGGTTGGCATAATCGTAGACCGGGTGAAGCAGGGAAAAAGCGTGGCCCGCATCCATACTGGCGACCCTGCGATGTATGGGGCTATTTTGGAGCAGATGGTGCTGCTTAAACGTGAAGGCATCCATTGTGAAATCGTGCCGGGCGTTAGCTCAGTATTCGCTGCCGCTGCTGCGGTTGGCGCTGAGCTGACGATACCAGACTTGACGCAAACCGTCATTTTGACGCGTGCCGAAGGGCGGACGCCTGTGCCTGAGCTGGAGAAGCTGAAAGATTTGGCGGCGCATCGCTGTACGATCGCGTTGTTCCTCAGCGCTACGCTGACGCGCAAAGTGGTACAGGAATTTAAAGATGCCGGCTGGGAGGACGAGACGCCAATCGCCGTTGTTCGCCGGGCGAGCTGGCCGGATCAATTAATTATCCGTACAACGCTTGCGGAGCTCGACAATGCAATGCGTGAGCATGGCATTCGCGCGCATGCGATGATTTTGGCAGGCTGGGCGCTTGATCCAGAGCTGCACAACAAGGATGCGCACCGTTCCAAGCTGTATGACAAAACGTTCACGCACCGCTTCCGCAGAGGAGTGAAGCCGGAATGAGTGCGATCATTCAGCTGGAGGAAGGCGTCATCCCGGACATTATCCAAAAGCACGAATATGCGGTAGTTGCCATTACGAAGCATGGCGTGCAGACAGGCAGACGGCTGCTGGAAAATATGGGCGCGGTCGATTTGTATTATATGGGCAAATTCGAAGCAGGCGATGAACAGAGCCGTGGCATTCAGCTGTTTAATGGCTCGGTGCGCATGCTGTTTCCTGCCTTGTTTCCGAAATATAAAGGAATTATTTGTATTATATCGCTGGGCGCAGTTGTAAGAATGATTGCTCCATTGCTGCAAGACAAGAAGAAGGATCCAGGCATCGTCGTTATTGACGATAAGGGCGAGCATGTCATCAGCGTGCTGTCTGGCCATCTAGGCGGAGCGAATGAACTGACGCGCGAGACAGCGGCGGCTATTGGCGCACGTCCGGTGCTGACGACGGCATCGGATGTACAGCGCACGCTGCCTGTTGATTTGTTCGGTCGGCGCTTTGGCTGGGAGTGGGAAAGCGATGCGTTGCTGACGCCTGTCAGCGCCGCTGTCGTCAATGAGGAGCCTGTTGCTATTGTGCAGGAGTCAGGCGAGCGAAACTGGTGGATGCATGATACTCCAATGCCTCCTAATTTGGTCGTTTATGACTCTATTGCCGCAGCGGAGGCTGCCGCGCCTAATGCGGCGCTCATTGTCACACACCGTCTGCTGGAGGAGAATGAGCAGAAGCTGCTGGAGAACGGCGTGCTCTATCGTCCGAAGGTGCTGGCGCTGGGCATCGGCTGCAATCGAGGGACGTCTGCGGAGGAAATCGAAGCGGTTATCGCTTCCGCTTTGGAAGGAATCCGGGCTTCGATTCGCAGCGTCAAGGCAATTTGTACCATTGATCTCAAAAAGGATGAAGAAGGGCTGCTTGCGGTATGCGCCAAGTATGGCTGGCCGCTGGTGACATATACGCCTTCGGAGCTGAACGAAGAGGAAATCAGCGAGCCTTCCGAAACGGTATTTAAATTTACTGGAGCTTACGGGGTAAGCGAGCCTGCGGTGAAGCGTTATACGAAAAACAACGAGCTGCTGCTGGGCAAGCAAAAATCCGGCAATGTCACCATTTCGATTGGACTTATTCCCTTCGCATAGGCTGTGCAGCACAGCTTTTTCACCGCAAGTCCTTAAGGAAAGGAATACACACGTTATGACGATAGCAACGCAGAAAAGAATCATCATCGCCGGAACGGGCAGCGGAGTTGGCAAAACGACGACAACCGTCGGGCTGATGGCTGCTTTAGCGCGCAGAGGATTGGCGGTACAAGGCTTCAAGAGCGGGCCAGACTACATTGATCCGACCTATCATACGGCAGCGACAGGGCGGCAGTCACGCAATCTGGACAGCTGGATGTGTCCGCCCGCAACGGTGAAGGAAATATATTCTCGTGCTTCAAGCACAGCAGATATTTCAATTATTGAAGGTGTCATGGGTCTGTATGACGGCAAAAATCCGCTTTCGAACGAAGGCAGTACCGCTGAGCTTGCCGTGCTGCTGGACTGTCCCGTGCTGCTGGTCGTCAACTGTCAAAGCATGGCTCGCAGTGCAGCGGCTATTGTGAAGGGCTTTCAGGCGCTAGATGACAATGTGCGCATCGTCGGCGTCATTGTGAACAAGGTGGGCAGCGACAGCCATTATGAGATTGTTAAAGCTGCCATCGAGCAGGAATGCGGCATTCCAGTCGTCGGTTATTTCAAGCGCAGCAGCGAGCTGCATATACCTGAGCGTCACTTGGGCCTGGTGCCTTCGATTGAACGGGGAGAACTGTCCCCTTTATTTGATCAATTGGTAGCAATGTGCGAAGCGACGGTTGATCTTGAACGCGTGCTTGCGCTCGCTGAAGCGCCGGCAATTCCTGAGGCAGCAGCAGGTACCTCTTTATTCGCAAGGAGAAATCCCGAGGGCAGCGTGCGAATTGCGGTTGCCAAAGACGCGGCGTTTCATTTTTATTATCCCGATAATCTTGAGCTGCTGGAGGCATGTGGCGCCGAGCTTGTATACTTCTCGCCGCTTGCAGGAGAAGCAGTGCCGAATGATGTATCGGGTTTGTATATCGGCGGCGGCTTCCCAGAGGAATTTGCTGAGCAGCTGGCGCAGCAGAAGCACGTTCACCAGTCGGTGCGGCACGCTATTGCTGGCGGCATGCCGACGCTTGCTGAATGCGGCGGTTATATGTATTTAACGGAGCAGCTTACCAATACGAGCGGCAATAGCTATGCGATGGCTGGTGTTCTCCCCGGAAGTGTAGTCATGCAAGGCAAGCTTGCAGCGTTAGGCTATCGGGAGGCAAAGGGGCTGGGCGCTAATTTTCTGCTGCCAGAGGGCGATCAGGCACGCGGACATGAATTTCATTATTCGGTCTATGTGCCCAGTGTTGACAGCGAAGCGCTGGAGCCAGCCTATGAGACAAAGGGCAGACGCGGTGTGAAGCAGGAAGGAGCGCAGCTGGAGCAGCTGGTCGCGGGCTATACGCACTTTCATTTCGCCTCAAATCCGGTGATGGCAGAGCGTTGGATTGCTGCAAGTACGGCCTATGCTGCCCGCAAAGCATAATTTGCGCTGAAGCGCTTACGCTTTTTGAAAATATAGGAAAGGATATGATTGCTCCATCCTTTCTCTATATTTCTCGGAATGAAACGCGCCGCCAAAGGAAGGCGACAGCCGCTTCACCTTGGTCATTTTAAACATTTCGTAACTTTTAAACGTATTGTTTCCGCTATCATAGTAATGATGAGTGACCTAAACATATAACCGGGGGATGTCCAATTACTATGACGGATTTTCAATATAAAATAAATCGCTTAAGACAATGCGAGTCTATATGCTATACGATATGCCTAAAGCTATTACAGAACGAACAGCAGGCGGCGAAAGCGGCGGAATGGCTGCTCAAACGCCTGTTTACAGACGAGCAGTTTTGGAAAACGTCTGAAGCTGCACGGGACAGGTATATTTTTCGTATCGCAAGCAATGCTTATTTAAATCAGACACAGATGCGCTCCTTTATGAAAACTTCATAAGGGGCGTGTTTGTTGTTAAGGGAAGGAAGCATGGCGACCATGATTAATACGAGCAATACACGCAGCGTTACTATCGCACTGTTCGTAGCGACCTTTCTGGCAGCGATCGAAGGGACGATCGTCAGTACGGCTATGCCGAGCATAACGAGAGAGCTGCAGGGAACCCAGCAGTATAGCTGGGTTATTTCGATTTATTTGCTTGCTACGGTCGTCACGACGCCGATTTACGGCAAGCTGTCAGACTTATTTGGCCGCAAAAATATGTTTATGATTGGGGCTGCGATTTTTTTGTGCGGCTCGATGCTGTCTGGCCTTGCGCAAACGATGACGCAGCTTATTATTTTTCGTGCGATTCAAGGGCTGGGAGCAGGTGCGCTCACAACGATTCCTTATACGATTATTGGTGATTTATATGCTTATGAGCAGAGAGCGAAGGTACAGGGCTGGATGTCGAGCATTTGGGGAATAGCTGGTATATCAGGTCCTTTGCTTGGCGGGCTGCTAGTCGATTACGTCTCTTGGCGGGCGATATTTTATATGAATTTGCCATTTGGCATTGTCGCGATGTTTTTGCTGGGCTCTACTTTGAAGGAAGCCTATGAGAAGCGGAAGCGATCGATTGATTATGGCGGAATTGGCACGTTTGCGGTCGGCATGTTCTGTTTTCTCTATGCCTTGACACTGCTGCGTTCAGAGACGGGGGAGCAAGGAGCCAGCTATACGGAGATCGGGCTGCTTTTTGCAGGTGCTGCGGTGCTAATGGCGCTGTTCTTCTATATTGAGAAGCGTGTACAGGAGCCGTTGATACCGCTCGTTTTGTTCAAAAATCGCACCATCAGCATGGTGAACTTGCTCAGCTTTCTGCTATGCGTCGTAAACGTCGTTATTATTTTTTATTTGCCGCTCTGGCTGCAAGGCGTTTATGGAAAAAGCGCCACCTATTCCGGTTTAGCGATGATTCCGCTTTCGGTCAGCTGGCCGCTCGGCTCGATTTTGGCAGGCACGTGGATTTCGCGAATTGGGCTTAGAAATATAACGCTAATCAGTGCGTTTTCCCTCGTATTGGGAAGTTTAGGCTTCATGTTCCTGAATGCCTCGACGCCGATTGCCTGGTTTATGCTGTATATGTTTTTAACGGGCTTAAGCTTTGGGCTTGCGCTAACCAGCTGTACCGTATCCGTGTCATCCGCGGTCGAGCGGCAAATGCGCGGTGCCTCGGTTGCAACGAATAACTTTATTCGCACGCTCGGCCAGACGATCGGAATCGCTTTATTCGGCCTGCTGCTGCACACAGGCAGCACGAATATAATCGACCCGCAATTGCTGGAGGAAAGCTTGCACCGAATCTTTACGATTGTGGTCATTTTGTCCCTCGTTGTCGGTGCAGTATCGCTAGCTTTACCACGAATTTCCTCAGCAGAGCGACAGGAAACGAAGCACGCTTCTTAAAATATTTGTCATAAATAATAGGTGGAGTGCAACTTTTCAGATTATATTGCGTCCAAACTTTTGGCGGATATGTAGAGAAATCGCAATTTATTTTGGAAAAGGAGATTCACATGCTTAAAAAAGTCAGCTTATTTGCACTCGTATTCTTTTTTGTCTTTACTTTGGCTGTGCCGATTCAGGCGGAAGCAGCGCAAAATGTCCTAGGTCAAGAGCAGCTCGTTCTGCTTCAAAAGTCGAATAAAATGTACCACAATGGCACGCTGTATACAGCTACGCAGCCTGTAACTGAGCTGAAAGGCACGACCTACGTTTCGGCGCGCTCGATCGCTGAGCGACTCGGCGGCAAAATCGTATATGACAAGGTTGCCAAGGAGTATGTGCTGACGACAGAAAAAAACGTGCTTCGTTATGCAATTGCCAGTTCCTCCTACAATGTGAACGGAGCGGTACAGTCGTTTACTGGAGCGCCTTACAACTTGAAGGGTACGCTGATGATTCCGCTTCGTACGCTGCTGCAGCCGCAGGGCATCACGATGAAAGTGAACAAGGCGGAGAAAAAAATTACGCTGACTTGGACGGTAAAGATCGCTCCAGTCGCAACATTTTCAGTAAGCCCTAAAGTCATTTATGCGAATGAAACACAGGTGACTTATACGAATCAGGCGACCAGCAGCACCCCAATTGTGGACGAGCGCTGGGAAGGCAATTTGCCGATGTTCGACCAGCCGGGCATGTATACGGTAACTCATTGGGTTCAAGATTCGGATGGCGTCTGGAGCGAACCATACACGGTTACACTTGAAGTGCTTCAACCGAATTTGCCGCCAGTAGCGAAGTTCGTCACAAACAAAACGAGCTACATGATGGGCGAGCCAATTGAATATACCGACCTCAGCAGCGACGAAGAAAATGCGATTACGAGCACGAGCTGGACGAATAAGGAGCAAGGCTTTTTCGAGCCAGGCCCACAGACTATTTCCTTGAAGGTAACGGACAAGCATGGAGCAAGCAATGAATATTCGCTTTCGATTATGATTGAGGATCAAGAGCTTTATTCCAAGCAGGACTTTGGCATGTTATTTACGCCTCCAGGAGAGCGTTTCTCGATTAGTGGATCTTCCGTTCTGAATTTTGATGTGATTCCGTATTCATTGACAGAGTATGGACAGCAAACGCTGCTTCGCAGCAACAGTCCAGAGCGAATTGTGAATGAAGGCGTGTATTATACAGATTCGGCTTCGGGCAACGTTCGTCTAATGTCGCATAACGTAAACAACCGTCTAAACTCGGTGCGTATGTACATCGTCGCTACGAATGAGACAAATCAGGAAGCGACGGTTCAGACACAGCGTGTCGGTATTGGCGGTCCTGCGCTGTATGTATCGGCAACAGGGAAATCTTCCATTAGCAAATATTTGACCTCGCGCATGAATCCGGTCATGAATGATATTACAACGATTCCAGCGGGCGAGAGCCGTATTATTCTGAAGCAGCTAAGCGACTTGAAAATATCGCCGGACCGCGTATTGACGATGATGGCGGATGTTTCGACCTCTGGTCCAATCAAATTCAGCTACGTCATTATTGATGATGGCAAGGATGTTCTGTCCGAGCTGCCGCTGCTGCCGTACTTGGAGCCGGATGGCATTCACATTCGGGGTACATTCGAGAAGGCAGATCGTACGATCAACCTGACCCAGTCAGTAGGTGCAGAGCCAGGACGTATGGTATTTGGCGATAAAGTAGTGGATACACGCCTTACAACGATTGACAAGCTTACAGGAGCAACGATTTACAATGAAGGCAACTATGGCGTTGTATACGTCGTGAAGCTGTTCAATGTTCAGCCTAATACGCTCATTGCCTTGAACCCGCGTGGCGGACATTACGGCGGTGCCTTCCTCGTCAACAACAATGTTGTTCTGACGACGAATAATTCCTTCCTTGCGAATAATGGTGAAGCGGGTGTCCTGTACCGCACGGGAAGTGCATCAGAAGCGGTAACGATTGTATTCTCGCCGGCATCCGGCAGCAATTTGCCAATCAATTTGCTGTTTATGCCAATGCCAGAGAAGAAAAGCTAGCAAATGCTGCAAGTAAAAGCATCTTTCTGTTCACAAATGTGAACGGAAGGATGCTTTTTTTCTTGCTAATAGGAATTTCCGAACATTAAGCAAGTTCTGAACAAAGACTGTTTAAAGTAAAAGGGATACAATCCATGCATTGCAATAGGCTGTCATGGAAGGTGCTAGGGCGGCGATTGCTGATTACAATTGAAAAGGCGAACGATAAAGAGCATTTTTCAATTGATTGTAAGGGAAAGATTGAACGAGAGAAGCATACTCATGTCATATTTTTCGGTGAAAGCGGTATATTTAGCGTATTTTAGGCATTCACCCAGGACAACATGTTAAGTTTAATTACATATACTATTGATAAATCAGGTTTAGTGCTTTATTATGTTATAAAACATTACGCAAACTTGAAAGAGGGCAATCCTATGAAAACTATACTTATTCGCAACGCAACGATAATGACGATGAATGAACGTGGCGATATTTTAACGGGGGATTTGCTCATTCGCGGCAAGCGTATAGCTCAAATTGGCGGGGAGATCGCGGAGGGTGGAGTGGATCGAATCATTGAGGCTGATGGTAAAGTTGTGCTGCCCGGCTTCGTACAGACACATATACATCTATGCCAGACGCTATTTCGCGGGCGGGCAGATGATCTGGCCTTAATTGAATGGCTGCGCGAGCGGATTTGGCCGCTAGAGGCGGCCCACAGCGCAGATTCGGTTTATTATTCCGCTATGCTTGGCATTGGCGAGCTGATCCGCAGCGGGACAACGACGATTCTGGATATGGAGACGGTGCATCATACAGATTCGGCTTTCCAGGCAATATTGGAGAGCGGCATTCGCGCCATTTCCGGCAAGGTGATGATGGACCATGGCACGGAAGTGCCGCTGGCGCTTCAGGAAAATACACAGCAATCGCTGCAGCAAAGCGTCGATTTGCTCGAAAAATGGAATGGCGCTGGTGACGGCCGCATCCAATATGCTTTTTGCCCAAGGTTCGTTGTGTCTTGCACAGAAGAGCTGCTCATTGGGGTACGCGATTTATCCGAGCAATATAAGGTCAAGGTGCATACCCATGCTTCGGAAAATACCGGGGAAATCGCGATTGTGGAAGCGGAACGTGGAAAGCGCAACGTCGTTTATTTGGATCATATCGGGCTGGCAAGGCCGAATTTGATTTTGGCCCACAGCATTTGGCTCGATGAGGAAGAGAAGCGGATTATTAAGGAGAGAGGCGTTAAGGTCACCCATTGCCCAGGCTCAAACATGAAGCTGGCATCTGGCATTGCGGAAATTCCAGAGCTGCTGCGCGAAGGCATTGATATTGGCATTGGAGCGGATGGTGCGGCATGCAACAACAATTTGGATATGTATCAGGAAATGCGGCTGACCGCCTTTATTCAGAAGGTGAAGCACGGCCCGACGGTCATGGATGCGCGCACCGTGCTGCGGATGGCCACAATGGGCGGCGCGAAGGTGCTTGGCATGGAAAATGATATTGGCAGCTTAGAGGAAGGCAAGCTTGCTGATTTGCAAATGCTTGATTTGGAAGATTTTCATGTGTATCCGTCCTATGATGCAGATTGGTTCTCGCGTGTAGTTTATGCGGCAACCCGTGGCGATGTGGATACTGTAATCATTGACGGACAAATCGTAATGGAGAAGCGCATCATGAAGACGATTGACAAGCCGCTTGTGCTGCGGGAAGCCGATCGTTCGCTTCGCGGACTGCTGGCAAGGCTGTAGGCTGTAGGTCATAACTTCATTTCATTATAACGTTATATATAAGAGGCGGTGGCTGCTTGTGGATATGCACGAAGTGCTGGATTCAATTGCGACGCTTGAGCAGCCGGCCGCGCTTGCTACGATTATACGGGTAGAGGGCCATGCTTACCGCAAGGAAGGGGCAGCGATGCTGCTGAGGCTGGATGGAACGAAGACGGGCAGTGTCAGTCCCGGCTGTCTGGAAGCCGATTTGCAGGAGCGGGTTAGCCGCGTGTGCTCTGCCGAAGCTTTTGAAATCATCATTTATAATATGCAGCCGGAAGAGGACATCATGTGGGGCGATACGATCGGCTGTGGCGGCATTATTCATGTGCTGCTGGAGCCTGTAACGACAACACTTAGAGAGCATCTGCTTCAGGCAAGAATGAGGCTTCGGACAGGAGAGACGGTTTTTTTGAATCGAAGCTGGTCGAAGGGAGGCGATAGCATCTGTTATGAATTGGAGCCTGCAGCAGCGGCCAGCCTGACTCGCAATAGATGGAAAGCTGGTGCTGCTCAGGACGGAGAGGCGGGGACATTTTCGACTAAGCTGGAGCCGCGCCCGCGAGCGATTGTATTTGGCGCCGGACCGGATGCAGAGGCGCTTTGCACGATGCTTCCAGGCTGCGGGTTTGATGTTGTTGTGGCGGATTGGCGTACACAGATAAGCCCGGAGATTCAGGTTAATAGCAGGGTTAGCGTGACGAGAGTAAATGGAAAGCCTGATGAGCTTGCCTCCAAGCTGCAATTTAATAGAAATGACTTTTTCATCGTTTGCAGCCATCAGCTCCACTACGATTATCAACTGATTCAGCTGGCACTGGAAGCACAGCCGATTTATATCGGCGTCATGGGCTCGCGTAAGCGAATCAAGCAGTTATTTGGTGAAGGGATGCTTCCTGAAAATGTTTATGCCCCAGTTGGGTTTTCGATAGGTGCAGAGGGACCGTACGAAATTGCTTTAAGCATCGCTTCCGAGCTTGTACAAGTACGGGCTGCGCATCGAGCGAAAGAAAAGGAGGCGGCTGGCGATGAAGGTGTCAGGCATTTATTTGGCAGCTGGCTTGAGCAGCCGGATGAAGCAGCCGAAGCTGCGGCTTCCTTTATCGCCGGGAGCGATGCTTGGCAGTCAGGCGCTTCATGCTCTATTAAATAGTGTCATTAAAAGCTGGATCGTCGTTCACCGCACCAACGATGAACTGGAGTGGCTAGCCATTCCAGAACTGGAACGGGCTTGCTGGGCAGCACAGCTGCACAAGCAAGAAAGCCCGCTTTCGGCGCAGGGAATGTCCTGTTCGCTGCGCAGTGGTCTTGAAGCGCTGCTCGCTCTATATCCAGATACGGATGCTGTCCTTATTGCATTAGCTGACCAGCCTTTTGTGACGGCGAGGATGGCAGAGCGCTTGGTTGAGGCGCTGGAGCGGGATTCCACGCTTGATTACGCGGCATTCAGCGACGGAGCGGCAACGATGCCTCCGGCGCTGCTGCGAACAACGATGTTTTCCGCTTTGGAGGAGCTGGAGGGTGATCAAGGAGCAAGACAGCTGTTTGCCACAGGCAAGTATAACGGAAAAATACTAGATTTAAACGGTGAACATGACTTTGCGCTTCATGATATTGACGATGAGGACAGCTTGCAGGCTGCTATTGATTGTTGGAACAGAAGGGAGTGCAATGGCCATGAATAAACAAACGAAGCCGGAGTCTCCCATCGTATGGCAGCCAAGTGATGTCGCCGAAGCTTGCACGCTCAAGCAGCAGCTTGGCGAGGATGGTGTTTTTGTTGCCGGCGGGACGCTGCTTCGTACGTGGTGGGAAGCGGGGATTGCCCATATGCCTAGCCATTTAATCGATATTAGCGGAATTGCCAACATGCAGAAGCCGATTACGCTTGTTTCAAGCAGTCAAGATCGGCAGATTTGTCAGATCAGAGCGGCGGCGCTGCTGTCAGAGGTCAGAAATGACTCTCATATAAGGACTCATTATTCGCTGCTGACAACTGCGATGAAAAATATTGCTGCCCCCTCGATTCGGAACCTGGCTACTCTTGGCGGCAATGTTCTCTCCCGTGTAGGCGATGCTCTTCCAGCGCTGCTCGTATATGAGGCCATGCTCCTCTGGCATGATGGGCAAGGAGAGTTTGAGCAGTCCCTTGCCGAATGGCTGTTGGAAGCCCAAGTAAGCCATGCGTGGAAAAACCGTCTGCTGCTCGCTATTATATTGCCGCCAGTTGATCAACCGGAACAGGAGGGGCACGGCAGGCTGGACGTCTACCACAAGGTTGGCCGCCGCGAAGTTTTCACGCCATCGATAACGACCGTTGCGATGAGTGCCGCTGTAGGTGCCGATCGGCATATAGTCGAAGTACGCATTGCAGTTGGAGGCGGACAGACGGCGCCTAAGCGGCTTGGGCATACAGAGCTATTGCTGGAGGGCGGCAAGCTTGACCGTTCGCTGCTCCAGTCCTGTTATTCCTCGGTCTTGGAGCATTTTCGTCCGGTAGGAGATGTGTTCGCTTCGGCAAGCTATCGCCAGAAGACAGCTGCCAATCTGATTGTGTCAGAACTGTGGAAAGCGATGCAGCCCAAATCATAAATAAGCAAGCCTAGCGTTCAAAGGGGAGAGGTGATAGCGATGCTGTTGAACCGTGAGACAAGTGGTAAACGGTGGCGAATCAGGCCGGATGGGCTGGGGAAGGTAACAGGCAGCCTTGCTTATTTAACGGATATGTCAGCATCGGGCATGCTTTATGGCCGGGTTCTGCGCAGCCCCCATCCTCATGCCCTTATCCTCAGTATTTGTACCGAGAAGGCAAAGCAGCTGGAAGGTGTCCATGCCGTGCTGACCCATCTCGATGTGCCTGGTTTGAACCGCTATGGAATTGCCCATCAGGATCAGCCTGTTTTTTGTGAAAATAAAGTTCGTTATGTCGGCGATGCGGTAGCAGCTGTTGCTGCAGAGACGGCTGAGCTAGCTGAATATGCTCTTTCTCTCATTGAGGTCGATTATGAGCTGCTGCCGATTGTTGACGATGCCGAACTGGCGCTTTCGCAGGATGCGCCGCTGCTTCATCCGCAGGGCAATGTGCTTCACCGCAGCCAGTTTAGCAGAGGGCAGCTAGACAGCGGGTTTGCCGCCTGCTCGCATATTGTAGAGGACACTTATTTTACGCCGAGACAGATGCACACCTATATGGAAACGGAAGGCGGCTTGTTTGTGCCGGAGGAGGATGGGCGGTTGACGGTATATTCGCCTACGCAGCATGGTTTTATGGATCGGCTGCAATTATCGCGGATTGCCGCGATGAAGCAGGAGCGAATCCGCATCGTCTCAAGCCCAATTGGGGGCTCCTTCGGCGGCAAGGATGAATTGAACGTGCAGCCTTATGGAGCGCTGCTGGCGTTAAAAACAAACTGCCCCGTCAAGCTTCATCATTCCAGATGGGAATCGGTTCGCGCCGGGCTCAAACGTCATCCGATGAAAATTGCGATGAAAACCGGTACAGATGCCAGTGGCCGCCTGCTTGCGCATCAAGTGCGGATCATCGCCGACACTGGCGCGTACGCCACGCTGGGGGCAGAGGTGCTTAACTTTACTGTCGAGCATGTTCTTGGACCTTACCGCTACGAGCATGTGGAAGTAGACGGTTATTCCGTCTATACGAACAACGGAATGTCCGGTGAATTCCGCGGCTTTGGCGGAAATCAGGCGATTTTTGCACTGGAAGGGCAGCTTGATCGGCTGGCAGAGAAGCTCGGCATGGACCCTTGGGAGCTGCGGCGGCTGAATATGCGTATGCCCGATGATTCAGGCCCGTTTGGACAGCCGGTCGTCGTAACCGAAGGCGCCATGCAGGTGTGGAATGCAGCTGAAGCAAGCGGCTTATGGCGGGAGAGGAGTATGCCGGATGGAGACCAGGAACGCGAGCCATGGATAAAGGTGGGCATTGGTTCAGCGTTCACGATGCACGGCGGCGGACTGGGCGTAGGCATTCCCGACCCGGCGGGCGGCAGGCTCTCGCTGGCAGCTGATGGCTGTATTGAAGCGATATTCGGCTACGAGGAGTTTGGGCAGGGCTTGCTTGCTACGCTGGAGCTGATGCTGATCGAGCAATTCGGTTTGGCTGAATCCGATATACGGATGATTATCGGGGATACCGATCTTGTGCCCGACAGCGGCTCCACGACAGCTTCAAGAGCGACCAGCATGATGTGGAAGACGCTGCAAAATCTGAAAGCGCCGTTTACTTCGCAATTGCTGGAGCGGGCGGCGGTGCTGCTGGGGAAAGCGGCCGACATGCTCGTAATGGGAGCGGGAGGCATTTATGAGACGGCAGGCCGTTCCTTGCTGCTGACGTATAAGGAGCTGGCTGAGGTGGAAGGTGAGCCGATCAGCTGTTCGACCGCCTTTCAGTTCCCGACATCAGATACCGCCCGAACAGGGGCCCATTTTTTATATACGTATGCGGCCGTTGTTGTGAAGGTCGAGATCAATCAGCTGACGGGACGGGTGAAGGTGCTTGACCAATACCATGCGGTAGCGGCAGGGCCTGTCATGAATCCGCAGGGCTTTCTTGGGCAGATTGAAGGCGGCAGCAGCATGGCGCTTGGTTTTACGGTAACGGAAGATGCGGTCATGCAGCAGGGACAATATATGACAAAAAATTTGGATACGTATCTAGTTCCAACGATTGCGGAGCATCGGGGTACGGTCACCGTTGAGCCGATTGAGCATTTGCCGCAAGGAGATAGCTACGGTCCGCGCGGCATTGGCGAAGTAGGCTCGGTTACGCTAGCTCCGGCCATCGCGGCGGCTATTTATAAGGCGGTGGGCATTCGCGTGACGAAGCTGCCGATTGAGCCAGAGCTGCTGCAAAATGATTGTGCTTTTGCTTTTGCCGAAGAGGCGGTGAGCGAACGATGAGCAAGCATGAAATGCTGGGAGCGCCGCGAGGCGCGGAGCAGTCGGAGCTGGCCTGCACCATCAATGGCGAGGAAATGAAGCTGGAAGTGGCAGGCTCCAAACGGCTGCTGTCTGTGCTTCGCGACGACTTGGCGCTTACGGGGACGAAGCGGTCTTGTGAAATTGGACGCTGCGGCGCCTGCATGGTACTGGTGGACGGCAAGCCAATCAACGCTTGCTTGACGATGGCCTACCAATGCGCGGGCAAGCAGATTACGACAATTGAAGGCATAGGTGCGGATGATGGAGGCATGGACCCTGTACAGCGCGCTTTTCTCGAAGAGGGCGGCTTTCAATGCGGTTACTGCACGCCTGGCATGATTATTTCGGTTAAGGCGCTGCTGGAGCGAAGTCCTGACCCTAGTGAAGATGAAATGGAAGAAGCACTATCCGGCAATATTTGCCGCTGCACCGGCTACGGAGGCATTAAACGGGCTGTCGAGCGGGCTATAGAGTGGAGGAGGAAAGCGCCATGAAACTGGACGTATTAAATACAATGAGCCGCGAGGCATTTACGGAAGCGCTTGGCGCTATTTTTGAACATTCCCCTTGGGTGGCGGAACTGGCATGGGAAAATAAGCCCTTCAGCTCGATTGAACAGTTGCATGAGAGTATGGTAAACGCGGCTTATACGGCAGGAGAGGAGCGGGTGCTAGTGCTTATTCGCGAGCATCCCGATCTGGCAACTCGAATCAGCATTGGCGAATATTCCACAAAAGAGCAGCAAGGGGCGGGACTTAGCCAATTGACGCCTGAGGAATATGAGCAGTTTGCAGCGATGAACCGCCAGTATACGGAGAAGTTTGGCTTTCCATTTATTTTGGCGGTTCGTGGCAAAAGCAAAGCAGACATCAAGGAAGCGATGGCAGCGCGCATCGGCAACAGTCCCCAGGAGGAGCTGGAGGAGGCAAAATGGCAAATCGCCCGCATCACTTTCTTACGCCTCAACGATTTAATAAAGCAGTAAGACTTAGAAAATTATACCAAATTTGATATAGAGCAAAGGGAGAGGGTAAATATGTTGAAACTTCGCAGCGGACGCACACTTTATTATGGCAAAGGGGATGTATTGACTTACCGAACCTATGCAGCGCCACTTTCGGTGAAGCCTATTCCTGAATCGGCTTTTACCGGCGATACGAACGTTATTTTTGCACATAATCTTACATTTGCAGTAAGTGGCGAGACTCTGCTGACCTCTTTCTCCAAAGGCGACAATACACAGGTCGTGGCGACGGATTCAATGAAAAATTTTATTTTGCGGCAAACGGCCGACTTTGAGGGAAGCACGACAGAAGGGCTGCTTGCGTTCATCAGCAAGCAATTTCTTAGCCGCTATCCGCATATTGACGCCATTGAGCTGAGTGCAGACCGCATTCCGTTCCATACGCTTGAAGTGGCAGATGGCAGCGATGGACTGGTCGATAGCTCGCTTGTGTACCGTCGTTCCCATAATGATCATGCTAGCGCTTCGATGAAGCTCGTCCGTGACGGCGAAGAGGGAGCGGCTGTTATAGTCGAGCATGAGTGCGCCATTACTGATTTGCAGCTTATTAAAGTAAGTGGCAGCTCGTTTTTTGGATTTGTCCGTGATGAATATACGACACTTCCGGAAAGCTATGATCGGCCGCTCTTTATTTTTCTAAATATTTATTGGACCTATGCAGATATTGAGCATGCAGTAGATGCAGGCTCCGGACAATACGTAGCAGCCGAGCATATCCGGGATATTACCCATAATGTGTTTCATGAATATAAAACGCCATCGATTCAATTTTTAATTTATCAGGTCGGCTTGCGTATTTTGACTCGTTTCCCCCAATTGGCGGAAGTGCGGTTTGAATCGAATAACCGGACATGGGAAACGGTGGTGGATCATACGGAGGAGGATGCAGCCGCTGTCTACACCGAGCCGCGTCCGCCATTTGGCTTCCAAGGCTTCACACTTACCCGCGAGGATTTGGAAAATGAGGAAGCTTCGTCATGAGCGGCAAAATAACAACGCATGTACTCGACATTTCCACGGGAAAGGCTGCGGCAGGAATGGAACTGGAGCTGTGGCAGCTGAATGAAGAGAGCGGGGAAAGGCGACTGCTTCAATCGGCTGCGACCAATGGGGATGGACGGCTGGATGCTCCGCTGCTTGCTGGCGAGGATATGAAGCTGGGCGTCTATGAGCTTGTGTTTGATGCTGGACGCTTTTTATCACGCGACAGTGGTGCGGTGCAGGCGGCGTCTATTGAATTTATTTTTCAGCAAATACCGATTCGTTTTCGCGTTAAGGATACGCAGGCGCATTATCATATTCCGCTGCTTGTTGCACCGGGCGGCTACAGCACTTATCGCGGTACTTAGAATAGTTAGGTGAACAGGTCGGCTTGGCTTATGGAAGAAAAGGGGTAGATGCGCATGGCTTCCTACTATGATTGTATCGTTATGAATGGTTTTGTTGTTTTGCCTAGTGAAGTGAAAAAGCTTGATATTGGCATTCGCGATGGCCGCATTGTCGCCTTGGAGCAGTCTCTCGCTGATGCGGAGGCTGGCTCCCGAATCGATGCGGAGAGGCAGTATGTGCTGCCCGGCATGGTTGATATTCACGTGCATTTCAATGAGCCGAATTTGGGGCATTGGGAAGGCTTTTCCAGCGGCTCGGCCGCACTAGCTGCCGGAGGCGCGACCTGCTACGCGGATATGCCGCTCAATGGCAATCCGCCGACTGTAACGACCGAGGCGCTTGCGCTAAAAGCGGACCAGGCAGAAGGCAACTCGGCTGTTGATTATACATTCTGGGGCGGACTCGTCCCAGGAAAGCTGGATGAGCTTGCTCCTATGTTCGAAGCGGGCATCGTCGGCTTTAAAGCGTTTATGTCCAATCCTGGCGGCGAAGGGGAAGGGCGTTTTCGCGAGGTCGATGACTGGACACTGTATGAGGGGATGAAAAAAATCGCCGCGCTTGGCGGATTTGTCGCCCTGCATGCCGAGAGCGACGCCATTACGTCTCAGCTGGCTGGTGCCGCTCTTGCAGCCGGCCGCTATGATGCGGATGCTTTCGCAGCCTCGCGGCCGATTATTGCAGAGCTGGAGGCGGTGAACAAAGCGCTGTTGTTCGCGGAGCAGACGGGCTGCCAAGTGCATTTTGTCCATATAAGCAGCTATGACGCGGTGGAGCTGATTGATCGCGCGAAGCGGCGCGGCTTGCCGGTGACGGTGGAAACCTGCCCGCATTATTTGCTGCTGACGATGGCGGATATGACGGCGCTTGGAGCGGTTGCGAAATGCGCGCCTCCTCTGCGCAGCGAGGAGCAGCGCGAGGGATTGTGGCGAATGATTGGCGAAGGCAAGCTGGATGTTATCGCTTCCGATCATTCGCCTTGTCCGACTTCTATGAAGGTGGATGCTTCTAAAACGTTTTTCGAAGCATGGGGAGGCATATCCGGCGCACAGAGCAGCATGGAACTGGTGCTCGGCGAAGGGTGGATCAAGCGTGGGCTGCCGCTGCCGTTATTATCCTCCCTGCTGTCAGCAGGACCAGCGCAGCGCTTCGGGCTGTATCCGCGCAAGGGAGCTATCGCAGTCGGTTCGGACGCCGACCTGGCAATTGTGGACCCTAATGCGGCCTATGAGCTGCTGGAGGAAAAATTATTTTATCGGCACAAGCACAGCCCTTATGTGGGCAAAGAAATGGCCTGCCGAGTTGTGGCAACACTCGTTCGTGGAACCGTTGTATATACGGCTGACGGCGGCTTGGCACAGCCAACATCGGGAAAGTCGCTGCTCCCGCTTGAAGCAGGCTCGGAAAAGGGCATGATGAAGGGGAGCGTTTGAAATGACAATGGCAAGCAAATCGCAGCTCGCCTCCTTCGTCCCTAAGCTGCTGGAGGAATTGTCCCAGTTCGGCGCTGATCCGCGCGGTGGAGTGACAAGGCTGCTTTATACGGCAGAGTGGCTGGAGGCGCAGCAATATTTAGCTCAGCAGATGCAAGAGCTGGGCATGGACGTTTATTTTGACCGGGTAGGCAATTTGTTTGGCAGGCTGCAAGGTACTTCGGGAGAAGGGCCGGTTGTCATGACAGGCTCGCATATCGATACGGTGCAGTCAGGCGGCTTCTATGACGGGGCTTATGGTGTCGCCGCTGGAGTTGCAGCTTTGGCGCATTTGAAGGAGACTTACGGGCAGCCTGTAAAAACGCTTGAGGTAGTCTCGCTCTGCGAAGAGGAAGGCAGCCGTTTTCCGCTTACTTATTGGGGTTCGGGCAATATGACCGGTCTGTATGATTCAGAGCAGGGCGCGGAGTGTTATGATGCTGCCGGAATTAGCCTGCAAGCGGCGATGCACGCCTGCGGCTTTGGCAAAGCAGAGCAGCGTGCTCCACGCAGATCAGATATTGCAGCGTTTGTGGAGCTGCATATTGAGCAAGGGCCTGTTTTGGAACAGCAGCAGCTCAGCGTTGGCATTGTCGAAGCGATCGTCGGGCAGCATCGTTATACGGTAACGGTAGGCGGAACAGCCAATCATGCCGGGACGACGCCGATGCCGCTGCGCCGCGATGCACTGGCTGGAGCGGCTGCGATGATCGTGCAGCTGGAGACGGAAGCGATTTTAACCGGCTCCCCGCTCGTTGCTACGGTTGGGAAACTGACGACAACGCCAAATACGCCGAATGTCATTCCCGGTTCCGTAAGCTTTACGGTCGATGTTCGCCATATCGATGAGACAGCCATTCGTGAATTTTGCCAAACGGTTTTTCAGCAGTTTCAAGAAATCGCTGGCGAGCGGGGGCTGTATGTGACGGTTGAGCAATGGATGGAAGCAGCGCCTGCCCCGATGGATGGACAATTGCGTGCCCGGCTGTCACATATTGCTGAGCGAATGTCTTTGCCTTATACGGTTATGCCGAGCGGGGCGGGGCATGACGCCCAACTGCTGTCAGGCGTATGTCCTACAGCGATGTTGTTCGTTCCTAGCCATGGTGGCATCAGCCATTCGCCAGAAGAATATACGTCGCCGGACCAACTGGCAGCAGGGACGACGATGCTGTCCGCTTTGTTGTATGAGCTTGCATACGAGGAGAAATGATGATGAAGAGCTACCGAGAACTGTCGCCTTCCCCCCGCACGATTATGACGCCCGGCCCAGTTGAGGTTGACCCGCGAGTGCTTCGTGCGTTATCTTATCCTATACTGGGTCAATTTGACCCCGAGTTTACGGCGCTTATGAATGATACGATGGAAATGCTGCGCAGCTTGTTTCAAACAGACAATCGCTGGGCTTATCCGATAGATGGAACGTCGCGTTCAGGCATTGAAGCGGTACTTAATAGCTTGATCGAGCCGGGCGACAAAGTGCTGGTTCCGATTTATGGCCGTTTCGGCAATCTGCTTTATGAAATTGCCGAGCGGTGCGGCGCAGAGGTCGTGGCGCTGGACAAGGAATGGGGCGAAGTATTTGAGCCGGATGAGGTTATCGCCGCTATTGGGCAAGAGCATCCGGCGCTTGTGCTAATGGTTCACGGGGAAACGTCCACAGGCCGAATGCAGCCTTTGGAAGCGATTGGTAAAGCCTGCAGGGAGCAGGGCATCCTGTTTGTCGTTGATGCCGTTGCGACCATCGGCGGCGTTCCCGTCGAGACGGACGCCTGGTGTATCGATGCGGTCATTGGCGGCACGCAAAAATGCTTATCCGTTCCATCAGGCATGGCACCGATAACGTATAATGACAGGGCAGAGCGGAAAATCGCCGCCCGCAAAAAGGTAGAACGAGGCCTGCTCGTTCCGGGAGATGCCGTAAGCGGCAACCGCCGCCCAGCTATCCAGAGCAACTATTTGGATTTGAGCCAGCTTCAGGATTATTGGGGACCCGCAAGGCTTAATCATCATACGGAGATGACCTCCATGCTGTATGGCTTGCGAGAAGGGCTGCGCATTTTGCTCGTTGAAGGGCTTGAGGAGCGATTCGCGAGACATCGCAGACATGAAGCGGCGCTAATGGCAGGATTGGAAGCAATGGGATTAACTTTGTATGGAAATCCGGCTTGCAAGCTTCCGGTTGTCACTTGTGTGACGATTCCTGAAGGGGTGGATGGAGAAGCTGTTCGCAGCATGCTGTTAAGCAGCTTTGGCATTGAAATCGCCAGCTCGTTCGGAGTGCTAAAAGGAAAAATTTGGCGTATTGGCACAATGGGCTACAGCTGCAGCCAGAAAAATGTGCTGCATGTGCTCGGTGCGCTTGAAGCGGTACTGATTCGGCATGGCGCAGCTTTGCCAGCTGGAGAAGGCTTGCAGGCAGCACTAGCTGTGTATGACGCCTAAGGCCGTTGAACTTATGCTATTTAATACCGCCGCCCGGGTTTTTCCTGGTTCGGCGGTTTGCTATAGCTTTTGCTACTATTTTAAATTTAAAGGAGTGCTTACGATGAGAAATATATTGGTACGGGAGCAATTGAAAAAACTGCCCAAAATCGATTTGCACTTGCATTTGGATGGCAGCGTTTTGCCGAATACGCTCCGCGAGCTGGCAAAGGAGCAAGGCAAGGAGCTGCCCGTAGAGGCAGGGAGCGACCTGACTCCGTGGATGCTTGCAGATGAAAGCTGCACAAGCTTAAAGGAATATTTGAGCAAATTTGCGTTTGTGGAGCCATTTTTGCAAACGCCAGAGGCGCTGGAGCGCGTGGCCTATGAAGTAGTTGCGCAATCGGCGGCGCAAGGCTGCCGTTATATTGAGGTGCGTTTTGCACCGCTGCTGCATATTAAAGGAGGTTTGTCGCTGGAGGAGGCGATGCGTCATACCATTCATGGCTTGCGGCGTGGAGAGCGGGATTTCGGTGTGAAAGCGCGAGGAATCGCCATCTGCCTGCGCCATGACTCCTACGAGCGCAATGAGCAGGTCATATTGGCTGCTGCCAAGCTGCATGGCGATGGAATTGCAGCGGTAGATTTGGCTGGCGATGAAGCATCCTTCCCGCCAGAGCTGCATCGTTCCTTATTTGCGCTCGCTGCTAGCAAGGGACTGCCGATTACGATTCACGCTGGAGAAGCAGGCGGTGCGCAAAATGTACAGGAAGCAATTGAGAGCCTTGGGGCAACACGTATCGGGCATGGCGTGCGCATTACGGAAAATCCTGCTATTATGGAAATGGTACGCCGTACAGGCACACCGCTGGAACTATGCCCGCTGAGTAACATACAGACGAAGGCCGTTAGCGGCTGGGATGCCTACCCGATTAAAGCCTTCCTAGCAGCGGGTATTCAGGCGACAATTAACACGGATAACCTGACGGTTTCGGGTACAACGATTGGTCTGGAGTATGAGCTGTTGATGGAAAAATGCGGCGTGACACTGGAGGAAATCGGCAGGCTGATTTTGAACAGCGCCCATGCAGCTTTTTTGGAGCAGGAAGAAAAGCGGCAGCTGATTGCCGACATTGAACAGGGGCTCGAGGCTGCGGGTGTGAAGCCTGTCCTATAAGGAGAGTCCCTGATTCGGAAACAATGGAGGAAATGACGTATGCGAACCATTTTAGCCGTAATTGGGGATTATTATCATCCTGCGGAGGCAATTGCCGAAGGCTTGCAGCAAAGCTTGGCGCCATTAATGGCGTCAGGGGACATTGAGTTCAGCTATACAACGGTCAAATATTTGGCGGAGGAACTGGCAGCGAAGCCGGATGCCGTCATTTTGTACAAAGATAATAATGTCAATCCCGCCGATGAACAGGTTCAGCAATGGCTTGACGAGGAGACAGAGCAGGCGATTTTGCGATATGTCAGGGCGGGCGGAGGCTGGTTCGCCTGGCATTCCGGGCTTGCATCGTATCCGGCAGAAGGTGGCTATGTACAGATGACGCGGGGTTATTTTCAGCATCATCCCGAGCAGAAGCTTGTGCGTTCCATAACGATTCAGCCTGCTGAACGTTCAGGCGAGGAGCATGTGAATATAGCGGCAGACCTGGCGTTTGAAACGGTCGATGAGCATTATTTTGTACATTGTGATGAAGCGTCAACAACGGTATTTATGCGTACTTATTCCGAGGATGGGCAGTCGATTGGCGGGTGGTCCCATGCATACGGTGGCGGCCGCGTATGTTGTTTGACGCCAGCGCATAATCGAGAGAGCCTGCTGCATCCGGTGCTGGGCGAGCTGGTGAATGCATGTGTACAGTGGTGCGCCCGCATGGCATAGCGTTAAATTTTCTTTTTAAACGATCATTTTCGACCTGTATAAAAGCTTGTAAAGCGCGGTTCCTGCAAATAATAGAGGAACTGCGCTTTTGTCTGCTATAATAAGATCATAAGCATTACGATTAGAGGGTGGTGGGTTTGAATGGACAAAGTGATAGATGAGCAATGTGACGACACATGTATAGGGACGAAGCAGGAGGGTGCGGATCTGCTGACCGCAAAGGTCGAGGAGCAGACGGCAATTGATCTGGCCGAAATGTTTAAGGCGCTAGGCGACCCGACACGAGTTAAAATGATTTATGCACTGCTTTCGCAAGAGCTGTGCGTACATGATTTATGCGTCGTGCTGGATATGGCGCAGTCGGCTATTTCGCATCAATTGCGTTACTTGCGCAATGTGCGTATTGTAAAGCGCCGCAAAGTCGGGAAAACCGTCTATTATTCGCTTGACGATGATCATGTGAAGGAAATTTTCATCCAGACGCTGCAGCATTTGCATCACAGCTAAGTGCTGCGTCCAGATAAGGAGAGGATTGAGACGTGACGGAAATGTCGCCAATGATTATACAGGCTCGCGAAGAGCATATTGCGGACGCTGTCGCTTTTGCAGCATTAGTACGTAAAGAGGTCATGCCGATGTTTGCGATAAATGGTTTGCCGCCGGATCTCGTGAATTTTTCTGAGCATTATTTGCAGCAGGCGGGGGCGGCTTTTTTTCTGGCACTTTCGGAGCGGGGAGAAATAGGGGGGTGCATCGGTGTGCAGCCCTATGATAACCGGATTGAAACGGCTCAATATGAAGCGAATCGTCCGGCCGCCGAAATTGTAAAATGCTATGTAGCTGCTGGCAGCCGCAGAAGCGGCGTAGGCTCACTGCTTACAGCAGAGGCCAAACGTTTTATCGCACAGCAGGGCTATAGCGTAGCATATTTGCATACGCATCGTTTTTTAAAGGGAGCAGTCGATTTTTGGCAGCGGCAGGGTTTTGTCATAACGGCTGAAGATCAAGATGAATGGCAGACGGTACATATGGATGCGAGCGTTACATAACCGTACTATACGAACTATATTGTTCAACTTGTAACTAGACCGATTCAGGCGCGTAGCGCTTGAACGGTTTTTTTTACATAAGTTGGGCCAAACCTTGACATACCCCCATGGGGTACTATATGATAAAAGCAACAACACATACCCCCACTGGGTATATAAAGGTGGCAATCAGGATGGAAAACAGGCAAACAACACTGGAAATTTCGGGTATGACATGTGCAGCATGCGCGAATCGCATAGAGAAAGGCTTGAATAAGCTGGAAGGCGTATCGCATGCGACAGTCAACTTTACGATGGAGACGAGCCATGTCGAATATCGTGCGGATACGATCGATTTGGCTGCGGTCATCAAGCGGATCGAGCAGCTTGGCTTTACAGCTGAGGAGAAGATAGAGCAGAAGCAAGGGGCGGAGCGTCGGCGTGACGAGATCCGCAAGCAGCAGTTGAAGTTCATCCTATCGGCAATACTGTCGCTTCCGCTTTTATGGGCGATGGCGGCGCATTTTTCCTTTACATCGTTCATATGGGTGCCGGATTTATTGCTCAATCCGTGGTTTCAGCTGGCGCTGGCGACTCCTGTACAATTTATAATCGGCTGGCCTTTTTATAAGGGGGCATTCAATGCGCTGCGCAGTGGGGGCGCGAATATGGATGTCTTAGTAGCGCTTGGGACGTCGGCGGCCTATTTTTACAGCTTGTATTTGACGTTGAAGCCTGAAGAGCATGTTGGGATGGCTAATATGCCAGTTATGCAGGAGCTGTATTATGAGACAAGCGCCTTGCTCATTACGTTGATTTTACTTGGAAAATGGTTCGAAGCGCTTGCTAAAGGCCGCTCATCGGAAGCGATTCGCTCGCTCATGGGACTGCAAGCGAAAACAGCGCTCGTCGTGCGCGACGGCTCTGAAGTGAGCATCCCGGTCGAGCAGGTGATCATTGGCGATCAGCTTATTGTGAAGCCGGGCGGCAAAATTCCGGTCGACGGCATTGTGCTGGACGGCAGCTCGGCGATCGACGAATCAATGCTGACTGGAGAAAGCCTGCCTGTTGACAAGCAGTCAGGCGACCAAGTATTCGGAGCCACGATTAATAAAAATGGCGTCCTGCGTGTTCAGGCAACGAAGGTTGGCAAAAATACGACGCTTGCGCAAATTATTCATATTGTCGAGCAGGCGCAAGGCTCGAAAGCGCCGATCCAGCGAATAGCTGACCGCATTTCCGGCATATTCGTTCCCATCGTTGTAGGAATTGCCCTACTCGCTTTCGCGTTGTGGTACTTCTGGCTCGAGCCAGGTATGTTCGCTGAAGGGCTGGAGAAAGCTATCGCGGTGCTCGTTATCGCTTGCCCATGCGCACTCGGACTTGCGACACCGACCTCTATTATGGCGGGATCGGGCCGGGCGGCAGAAGTCGGCGTCTTGTTCAAGGGCGGTGAGCATTTAGAATCGACGCATCATATTACAGCGGTGCTGCTCGATAAAACGGGTACGGTAACGGAAGGCAAACCTTCGCTGACCGATGTTATCGTGGGAACTAATATATCGGAGCAGGAACTGCTTTCCCTCGTTGGCGGAGCCGAGAAAAGCTCGGAGCATCCGCTTGCAGAGGCTATTGTAGCCGCAATTGAAGCGCAGAACATTGCTGTTCCCGAAGCAACTGAATTTACAGCTATTCCGGGCTTTGGCATTCGGGCAACTGTGGCGGGCCGCGATGTTGCTGTCGGAACACGCGCTTTAATGGAGCGTTACGCTGTTGTACACAACGGTGAGGCGTCCATGGCCGAGCTGGAGGAAGCTGGGAAAACGGTTATGCTGACTGCTGTTGATGGCCAATATACCGGCATGATTGCGGTTGCGGATACGATTAAACCATCATCCAAGCAAGCGATTGACCGCCTCAAGCATCTTGGCATTCAGGTCATGATGATTACAGGAGATAATGCACGGACTGCTGCGGCTATTGCGAGCGAAGCGGGTATCGAGCATGTTATCGCTGGCGTGCTGCCCGAAGGCAAAGCCGAGGAGGTCAAAAAGCTCCAGGCGGCCGGCATGAAAGTAGCAATGGTTGGGGACGGCATTAATGATGCCCCGGCGCTGGCGGCAGCGGACATCGGCATGGCGATGGGGACAGGAACGGATGTTGCGATGGAGACGGCGGATGTCACACTTATGCGCGGCGATTTAAACAGCATTGTCGACGCCATAACGATGAGCAAGAAGACAATGCGCAACATTAAGCAAAACCTGTTTTGGGCGTTGGCCTACAATGTAATCGGCATTCCGATAGCGGCAGCGGGCCTGCTCGCGCCTTGGCTGGCAGGGGCGGCGATGGCGCTTAGTTCCGTATCGGTTGTACTCAATGCGCTGCGCTTGCAGCGGATGAAAATCAAAGCGTGACCTTTATTTCTCTGCGAAACGTGCGTTGCCTCTAAAGGATGGCAACGCACGTTTTACGCTTGTCCTTAATGCTGATGCTAATGGCAGGGTTGCCCGGCCGCCTATGAATCGGGTATTCTAAGAAGGTACTTCATTTCGTTTCTGGGAGAGGACAGCATCCAATGAATAAAAATGCAAAAATTGGCGGCGGCGGCATTCATCATATCGCGCTGCGCGCATATGACTTTGAAGCAACCGTGAAATTTTATACAGAAGGACTCGGCTTTACGCCAAGACATAGCTGGGGTGAAGGAGATGGCCGCGTTATTATGCTGGATAGCGGCGATGGCAACTATCTAGAAGTATTCGCTGGCGGCAAGGCGCCGGTGGCGGACGAAGGCTCCTATTTCCATTTAGCTTACCGCTCCGAAAATATAGAGCTTGCCGTACAGTCAGCAGTAGCAGCTGGCGCCGTTGTGACGGTGGAGACGAAGGAAGTTGTACTCGGCGACAATCCGCCAACTCCGGTGAAAATCGCTTTCGTCAAAGGCTTGAATGGCGAAATCATTGAGTTTTTCCAAAGCACAGGTGACAATCAGCTGTAAGCAATCGGCAGGCTATAAGCAAGAATCATCATCTTATGTCAAAAATGCTGCGACAGCCGGAGGCGATGCCTGCGGTTGTTCCGGCTTATGGCCTCCCATTATGAAGGCGGGCCGCTATTTTTATTGGCGGTTTTAGTAGTAAGGAGGGCTTGAATGATCGTTGTTATTATGGTTGCAGCGCTTGCGCTGCTATTTTATTTATTTTTGATATTGCCGACGCAGTGGTTTAAGGTGGAGCGTTACCATTATTCGGCGGGATTGGGGCTCAAGGTGCTGCAAATTAGTGACCTGCATGTTGAAAATATTCGCATCAGCCCGCAGCGAATCCAGAAGCTGATTGCCCGTGAGCAGCCGGCATACATATTCCTCACCGGAGATTTTACCCAGCAGCTGCGCTATTTACCGAAGGTTCAGCAATACATGAAGGCGATTTGCGCAGCTGGCATTCCGATTTATGCCGTTTACGGCAATCACGACCATCGGCTTATGGCTTCCGGCGTGCGCGAGCTGACGAAGCTTCTGAATCGGGAAGGCGTTATCGTTCTGACTAATGAGAGCATCGATTTAGGCGCGTTTCAATTGGTTGGCATTGACGATTGGGGCAGCAAAAAAAGCAAGCCTGGGCAAGCTTTTCTCCACGTTGATCCATCTAAGCCCATTATCGTGCTGGCTCACGATCCCAATACGGTGCTGCACATTAAGCATTCCTATGATTATCTCATGTCGGGTCATTTTCATGGCATGCAGTTTAATGTTCCGTTTCTGTTCCGGTTTATTAACAAGGGCAAGCTCGCTGCTTCTGGCATTTATAAGGGCCAGCATAAATGGAGCAACGGCACCTTCTATATTTCCAAAGGCATTAGCCAGACCGAGCCCAATGCCAGATTCCTCATTCGCAGCGAAGTGACGGTGCATCAGCTGTAGAACGGCTATAACAAGGGGGCCATCCTGATGATTTATGTAGTTAGACATGGGCAAACCGATTATAACAAGGAACAAAGAATGCAAGGAAGGTCGGGACTGCCACTAAACGAGCACGGGATAATACAAGCGAACCAGCTAAGAGAGCGACTGCGGGACGTCACCTTTAATTTTGTATTTTCTTCTCCGCAAGAAAGAGCTGTGCAAACAGCTGAAATAGCAACCGGTGCCACTGCCATTATTGATGCAAGGCTCGATGCTTTCGATTTAGGGGAAGCGGATAAATTAAAAGCGAGCGAAGTGAAAATGAAAGGTTTTACTCCTGATTCAAGCGTCTATAAAGGAGTGGAAGAGACCGATCTTTTTGCTGAACGAGTTTTTAGTTTTATGAGTGAGCTTCAAGCGATGAATGAAGGTAAAGAGGTTAATATTTTAATATCCGGACATGCTTGTACAACGGGCTGTATCGGTGCTTACTTCAATGGTATACCGGATGATGGGAATATTACGAGGTACTCATCAGCTAATTGGGACTACAAGACCTATGAGTTCAAATCATTGATGGGCGATTAGCAAAATAGAAGATACCGTAAGCAGCTTATCCTTATGAGGAAAACGAGCTGCTTTTTTCTATTGCAAAAAACGCATCGTATACTCGCTAAAAGAAGCTGGGTATACGATGCGTCTCGCTTGGCTGAGGATTGTCATGTCTTTCAGGACTTATATTCCTCGGCAGTCAAGGCGAAGAGGAGGTGATCCTCCCACACTCCATTAATTTTTAAATAGCGAAGGGCAAGGCCCTCTTGGCGAAAGCCGGTACGCTCCAGAACACGAATGGAAGACGTGTTTCTCGGCATTACCCCAGCTTGTAGGCGATGCAGGTCAAGCTGCTCGAAAGCATAGGCAGTGACTAAGCGAACAGCCTCCGATACATAACCATTGCCTTGATGGGCGCGATCGAGAAAATAACCGACATTCGCATTTTGCAGTGGTCCTCTTATCACATTAGATAACTCGATTCGGCCAATTAACTGCTGCTCCAGCATAATGCCGAACGGATAAGATGCAGCTTCAGCCTGCTTCTGTATGCCTAGAAGAATATGCTCTTGCTGGCCTTCCAACGTGAGGAAGTTATCGGGGCGTACGGGATCTACAGGCTGGAGAAAGGCTTGGTTGCTTAATCTGAGTACAAGCATGGCCTCGGCATCAGCAAGCTCAAGGGGCTTTAAATAAATGCTCTGCTTTATTGTCATCTATCGGTACTCCTTTCTGATAGCCGAACCTGAAATCGGAGGCGCGGCCAATGGGAATAGAAGCCGGCAATTAAAAAATGCTAAGCTTAAAAGGCTTCTTGTATAGCGGATAAAGCCATTTGACCCCGCTCGGCGTCAACGTATCTGCAAATAAATGGGATAAATATCCAATGACTGCAACTCGCATAATGCCCTCAAGATGAAGCTGCTGCTCCAGTCCCCAGGCGATCGCGCCCCATGCCGCGGTAGCCCATACCGTATGCGTCATGCCGCGATGCTTGAGCCAAGGCGCCAAGGCGACGAATGCACCAAGGCCGATAAGCCAGTTCATGCCGAACCAGAAGCCGCCGTACACAAAGGCTCCGCCGATAGCGCTGACAAGTGCATTGCGGATGACGCCGCGCTTCGCAACGAGCCCAAGCAGCACAACGCCAACGGAAGCAACAAGCAGCTTCCAGCCAACGGTATGATTCACCACATACAAATAGCTGACAATCGCAATCATAATAACGCCGCCCCAAATGAGCAAATCATGAATGAGCTTGGATACTTTGCCAAGCTTGCTGCTCAAAATACTAGGGCCATCAAGATCCGCGCTTAAGGCGGAGATCGCGGCAACGGCTACATAAGCAGCCGCATTCGCAGGGGTGAAGGAATAATAAGCTGCCGCACCGGCTCCTATAACCATGCCAATCGTAAGATGTGTCGTGCCTTTCATTGTTCCTCCTAATGCCTGGCTATTATCCAGATATGTATTCAAACGTATGTTCGCTATATTATTATACAAGAAATACGCGAAGGGAACAAGAGTGCGTATCTGTGTGACGTCATAATTTTTAAGAAAAGTTTCAGAATATATGAGAATAATCTTTCATAATTGATGAGAAATGCATATTTATACATCTTAATGCATAAAATGAGGCTCGTCCTTATGAAATGATCCTTCAGATGACAAAAAGGGAGAATATAGGTTAGCTTGACTGGACTAGCGTACAGAATCAATCCTCTTGCCATTGCCAAGTGAATGGGTTTGAATAAAAAATATCTGCGATATTCCAGTTACAAGATTTTTTTTCGTAATAGACACTTTTCGAATATGCAGCCATAATGCCTAGCCAATTTTCACCCAACAATTATATTTGCTTATACAAGAAGCCCATTAAGCTCATATCCTGAAATAAAATTGGACATATTCTCCAATGACTTGGTGAAAATCTTTTGTAAGTAATCCTGTAATTTTCTCAAGTTTTTCCTCAACAGAAGATCTCCTTTAGAAGATTTGAAACCATGTAGTAACGTTAAATTGTGTCATAAGTGATGGTTGAGTAGATGATTGTGAGTGAGCTATGCCAGCGATGTGACCAAACTCTGAACTTAAAAAAATGTCGGATGACAAGAACATACATTCATTAGGATCTGCGCGCTGCGCGGCTTTTTCATTTTAACGATGCAAGATCTTGTCCTGGACTTTGGACAAGATCTTGCATCGTTACCCGATTGAGGACAACAACTTGCATAGTTTACCGTGGTCCTCGATTGACGACAATGTCCTTTTGACAAGCGTCAGACGTAAAGCTAAACAGGCTTTATGTGATTCTAATCCAAGGAAATTAATGTTATGATTGGATTGAAGCAATGATTAAATCAGCAATTTGTTTCGGATGAGTAATTGGAGCCAGATGACCTGCGCTAATTTCAAAACTGCGCCAACCTTGTTCGGCTGCCTCAGAAGCCGTTTGATGAAACATTGGGAATTCCATGCAACAAATATAAGAACGGGACATTTGTGCTTGTTTTTCCAAGGAGTAGTTGAGTTTCTCCATATGTGTTGATAGCGGCATTCTGGTTAGGAAGGGAGTAATGGCTGCAGAGATTTCGGTATCGTTTAATCCAAATGTCTCTACAGGCGGCGGCTCAACTAAGGAGGGGTTCGATGACAAGAAATGCTGCATGAGGGAATATACTTCTGGATAATGGTCTACGACAGACTCGCCTGTTTCGGTAATAAAACCGTCTACAATTACGATATCGCAACTGACTCGACCGAACAAACGATCTGCGGCTCCCACAGCAACCATTGCTCCATAACTGTGACCGACCAGCACAACGTTCGTCATGTTCTCGAACAATATAAGATTTACAATATCCTCGATATGCACGGATAAATTAATGTCCCCAGTCAGCAAATGTTTGCGTTCGCCAAGCCCAGTTAAAGTCGGAGCCAGAACACGATACCCTTTGGCAGCCAATTGATTGGCGACTTCTCTCCAACTCCATCCCCCTAACCAAGAACCATGAATGAGGACAACCGATGGATTCTCTGAAATCTCTGCATCGTAAAACATAGTACGTTCACCCTCCTATTATTGTTCACCATTAGTGTGTGTGTTCACTATGTGTGAATGTTTTTAACATCATTATAACGATGTTTATCAATTTTGCAACTATTTTCAGAACAGATGTCAACTTAGTTTACAAATAAAGGGGAGGGGTGAAAAACATACCGCGCGTTGCCTAGATAAACGTCCTTGTCCCTTCCTTGCGAAAAAATATCAAATCTATTACTATTTAGACAACATCAACAAATGTATGGGCTAGAACACTACTTTAAGGCAGGGTGAATGCATGAAAGAGATGGAAGCTCCAAATCGATTAATTTCCTCCTCTCAGGGAATCCAATCTCTAGAGATCGCTTTTTCCATACTGAAATGTTTTAAAGAGGCGAAAGCTCCCTTGTCCGTATCGGAACTGTCCAAAAGAATGGATATGCCGAAGAATAAAATTCATAAATACCTGGTTAGTTTTACAAGAGTCGGCGCTCTTATTCAGAATAAAAAAGACTCGTCTTACGCCATGGGGCCATCCTTAATCGAGTTAGGCTTGGTCGCGCTCCAACAATTCGATGTTGTCAAAATCGCCAAACCTCATATCCGCGAATTCAGCAAACAAATCAATCACTCCGTAGCGCTTGCCATCTGGAGCGAGGAAGGGCCGATAATTGCTGAATACGAACGAAGCGATAAACCGATACAGGTCGAAATTCGAGCCGGCTATCGCTTTCCATTGTTGATGACGGCCCTTGGTAAGTGTTTTGCCGCTTTTCTTCCGTTCTCGCAGGTTCAGCCATTAATACAACGGGAGATCGACAACTATCAACTTGACGAGCAGATGGTGAAGCAGGAATTGCAGACGATTCGAGAGGAACGAGTTTCCTTTCGCAATACGCTGTTTGACGGAATACCTGGGAGCATGTCAGTAGCAAGTCCGATTTTTGACTATACGGGAAACATGGTTGCCGCACTTTGTCTCATCGGATTTACTGGCGAAATCGATACTAGTCCATCCTCAATAGATGTACTCAAGCTCAAGGAGAAAGCTAATCAAATAACCAATCAACTGACATAGGGAAAAAAGACACTGCGCTCATCGACTCATCGACCGCAGTGTCTTTTTTTTATGTAACTTTTCCTTGCATGAGAAACAAAGTTAAATTATAATGGGCTCAAATCACTAATAGTGTATATCGTACACTTATAGTGAACTAATTAAAAACTAAAGAATAGGAGTTGTTCAAAAATGAATCAAACTTTCAAAGCAGCTGCCGTTCAAGCTGCCGCCGTCTATTTGGATCTGGATGCTACGATCGACAAAACGTGCAGGCTCGTGGATGAGGCCGCAGCTAACGGTGCTAAGGTTATTGCTTTTCCGGAAGCGTTCGTACCGGGATACCCTTGGTGGATATGGCTTGGCAATGCCGACTATGGAATGAAGCACTACATTAGGCTGTACGAGAACTCCGTTGAAATCCCAAGCAAATCCATTCGGAAGTTATCTGAAGCGGCCAAACGCAACAAGGTTTATTTCTGCGTATCGGTCACCGAGAAAGATCGCGGTTCCTTATATCTGACGCAGTTATGGTTTAATCCTAAAGGCGACTTAATCGGCAAACACCGTAAATTAAAAGCAACGAATGCGGAGAAGATGATCTGGGGCGACGGCGATGGAAGCATGATGTCCGTGTTCGAGACGGAGTATGGCAATCTCGGCGGGTTGCAATGTTGGGAGCACCTCATCCCACTAAATCTCTCGGCAATGGCTTCCATGAATGAACAAGTGCATGTTGCCTCCTGGCCAACAGGATTGCCATATGATGGCCATTTGTTCAGCATCGAGGTGTGCGAAATTGCAACGAAGTACTACGCGATATCTAATCAAACCTTCTGTCTGTTGGCTTCCCAGATTTGGACAGAAGAAATGAGAGATATGCTCGGAGAAACCGAGTACCAAAGAAATTATATGAAGATTGGATACGGCTTCGCGAAGATCATCGCGCCGAACGGTCATGTGATCAGCAATACGCTAGAGCATGACGAGGAAGGTATCGTGTATGCGGACATCGATCTCAAACAAATCATTCCCGGCAAATTCCTGATCGATCATGCGGGGCATTATTCCACTCCCGGCTTCTTAAGCTTAACTTTCGATAAATCCGTTCATGAGCCTGTAAAGGTGATCGGCGAATCGAAGCCAAATGTTATCGGATACGAAGCTATTCAAAATAGCTAACAACAATTGTCGGAGAGGACTAATTAAAACCATGAATAGCAGTCTTGAACGGAAAATTACCGAACTCGCATGGAGAGACCCTTTGTTTGCTGAAATGATTGAAACGGATCCGCATCGAGCGCTGGCGCAAATAGGGGTAGAAGTGCCCGGAAATGTTAAGCTTGACATTCGGAGGCAAAGGAGAGACACCCTATACTACGTTATTCCGCCTTATTCAGAGGAGCCGGAAAAGGCCGATACGGTCATTAATCAAATGGATCTGTGGCAGAGTGCCGAGTTGTTCGTCTGGATCATGCCCCAGAAGCTGAAAGTACAACTCTTGGCGATGCGACAAAGCTACAGGAGGAATAACCCCTAATGGATCAACATGATATTTTTACCGGTCATTACCGATTGCTTCAACGAGATCAAGCTGCCCGCCAGCGCTTAATGAGCGGTCCAAAAGCAGGATTGGATGAGTATTTTGGATCAGGCACGGTACCTGAAGGGGAATTTCGAATTGAAATTATCTCCCAAGAACCGGATACCATTACGATCCTCCTTCCATCGCCCATAGAGGAAGATACGAGCAATGAGGCATTGGATGCTGCTTGTCGCCGTATCTATGACATCTTGTTTACAGACGGAGTGGGGGGATATCTGATCCCCGATGATTCCTTAACCTGGGTACTTCGAGATATGCGCTCTAAAGTACTTGATCGCTCTCTGGGAGAATAAATGAAAATGATAAACAAGAATGTTACGGATAGGATGAAGGATTATTTTACTGCGAGCATTCAACTCGATGTACGAATGTTTGAAGGTATTTATGCTTCTGAATTCGAAAGCGTGCGAACCGATCTCAAGGGACAGCTTATCCTTATTTCTAGAGAGCAACTTCTTCATAAAGTTCTCCAATTGAAAGAACAGAAGTTGTCACTTCCCGGTCTGAATAAAATCGAATTATTAGGCATATCCGAATATGGAGACATTTGTTCGCTCTTATATCGGATGGTTAAGGGAGAGGAGCAAGCCATTCATCATTACGTCTGGCAACAGACGGATAATCAGTATTTTATGGTTAGGCAGTTTACTGTGGAACAGGATTTAACTTATTTGCTATAACGATAAATTGGAGGTTTGAACTATGGATAGACAAAAGGAATGAAAATAACGATGAGTTTCATCCCTCTCAGAGAAAATATTGTTTTATAATAAACTATTATTATTATTTTAATTGTTATTGTTATTGCAATGTATAGAACGTGCTGTTCATATTTAATTGTTTCCCACAAAACTAAATTTCATGAAAGAATTTTGTTTTGCACAAAATAAAATTGGAGGATTTCATATGAAGAAAATAAATCCCGATACCCTTACGAGTACAGTGACGAGTCTGATATCTCAAATCGTCGTTGCTCCCGTTTCTCAGCTAGCCTTTATTTCCGGGCAAGTCGCGTTAAATGAAAAGGGAGAGCTTATCGGAGAGGGGGACTACGGGCTGCAGGCAAAGCAAGTGTTTACTAACGTAAAGCTCGCATTGGAAGCAATTGCGACCGGGCCGGAGAATATCGTACAAATGAAAATTCATGTCGTGAACCATAAGCCCGAGTTGGTTGATTCGATCTTTAGAGCAGGCTTTGAAGTATTCGGCGACCAGTGGCCGCTTACGGCAAGCACCTTTATAGGCGTTCAGGCGCTTGGCTTTGAGGAATGGTTAGTTGAAGTCGATGCTATCGTATCCATTTTACACTAAGAGAGGAGCAAATAAGAATGAATTATGACGTTATTGTAATTGGTGGAGGACCCGTTGGAATGATGTTGGCTGAGGAACTGGCATTGGCTGATGTTAAGGTTTGCGTATTGGAAAAACTAGAAGCCACTACGCCTTACTCGCGGGCGCTTAGCATCCATCCCCGTACATTAGAGATGTTGGACTTGCGGGGATTGAAATCGGAATTGTTGAAGATTGGCAAACCTCTCCCTACAGGCCATTTTGCAGGCTTGGAAACTCGGTTGGACTTTACAGTCATCGACTCTTCCTCTAATTATTCCTTGTTTATCGCCCAGTCGGAAACGGAAAAGGTGCTAGAACAGAGAGCGAAGGAACTTGGCGCCGATATTCGCCGCGGAATGGAAGTATTATCGGTAACTCAGAGCTCTGATTCTGTCGAGGTTATTGCTTCCGGAGCTAGCGGTCAAATTACATTAACGGCAGCTTATGCGGTTGGCGCCGACGGAGCAGGCAGTATTGTACGAAAGCAGGCCAACATTGCCTTTAACGGAACGGATGCAACACTTACTGCGGTTCAAGGAGATGTCGTATTTAAAAATCCGCCGAAAACGAGCGTCGTTTCCAGCTTTAATGAAAAAGGAATGATTATGATTGTCCCCGTCTCGAAGGAGTTGCACCGTGTCGTCTTTATCGATCCGGAAAGAAATTCAATACCGAAGGACGAGCCCGTTACTTTGGAAGAACTGCGCTCGGGTATGATCCGCATGTTAGGGGATGACTACGGGATTTCCGATCCCTACTGGATGACTCGTTTCGGCAATGCAACCCGTCAAGCGGAGCGCTATAGGGAAGGAAGACTGTTCCTTGCGGGGGACGCCGCTCATATTCATTTCCCAGCCGGCGGACAAGGAATGAATGTGGGCTTGCAAGAAGCCATGAATCTTGGATGGAAACTAGCTGCCGAAGTGAAAGGATGGGCTCCCGAGGTGTTGCTGGACAGTTACCATGCGGAACGGTTCCCCGTTAATACGGCATTACTTCGGAATACAAGAGTACAAACCCTATTGTTCGGCACCGATTTTTCACCTACAACGATTCACCTTCGCAGAATGATTTCGGATTTGTTACAAAGTCCGGATGCAAACTATCGCTTAGCCTGTCAAATTGCGGCCATGGATGTTCATTACAACGAACAAGAGAATGTATCGTCACATCTTCTAAATGGCAGCCGACTTGCAGAGATTAAATTACTTTCACAGAATGGCGATGTCTTCAGCAGTTATGAGCTATTCCGTGATGGTAAATATATATTATTGAATCTAGCTTCGGATAAAATTACAGAAGACATCGTTAGTAATCTGCAGCACCAACATTTCAAATTCGTAAGTGCAACTTTGGCTGAACAAGCCAAAGGCTGGGAAAATGTGCACACTGCATTGATTCGACCGGACGGATATATTGCATGGGCAATCTCTGCAACCGAAGCCGATTTAATTAACCGAATGGAGCAAGGAATTAAGCAAATCAGCAGAGGTTAAATCTTTCTTTGCCTATATTGTTTTTGGAAAAACAATATTCTGCCCGGAAGCATTTTAACCAAAGCTTTCCGGGCAGAAGCTTTTTAATTGGGGGAGTCCTTATGAAGAAAGTTCCAGTTGTTTACATTACGCTCACATTATCAGCCATTTTTTGGGGAGCAAACTTTAACGCCGGAAAGATTGCTGTAGAAGTGATGAGCCCGACACAAGTGGCAGCTTGGCGATTTATTATAGCTGGTGTGGTCATACTCGCTTTGTACTGGGTAAAGGAGCGACCCACCTGGTCATTGATCAAACCCTATGCTCTGATTTATCTCCTAATGGGGATCGTCGGGATCTTTTTAATGAATATTTTCTTGTTTAAAGGGTTAGAGGCTACAAGCCCCATCAACACATCATTAATAACGGCTACCAATCCGATGCTTACGATTTGCCTGTCTGTTTTCTTATTGAAGGAGAAAATTAACTTTCGCCAACTTGGAGGAATCGTGATCTCTTTCTTGGGAGTGTTATTAGTTCTTACGAATGGTTTGCTGACTGAACTGGGATTGATCTCGAAAGGTGACTTATACGTATTGCTTGCAACTACACTCTGGTCTTTATATGGAATCCTCGGCAAAAAATATGTCGGCAACGGTTCGCCTCTTGCAACAACCGCCATAACAATGGCAGTAGGTGCATTGTTCTTTCTGCCTTACTCTTCTATTACTACGGGGGAAGCCACTTCAGCTAAGGTCATGGAAGCATGGCTAGCCGTGATCTTTATGGCTTTATTCTGTTCTGTACTAGCTTATTTATGGTGGAATCAAGGTATATCACGTATCGGCGCTAATAAAACGTCTTTGTTCTTTAATATCGTTCCCATCTCAACGATGGCCATATCTGCCTTATCGGGCGAAAGAATAGGTACGGCTCAGCTAATTGGCGCCCTTGTCACCATTTGCGGGATTATCTTGTCGACGAGGACTCCGAAATCAAGCCGCCCTGAATGTTTTACGCAAAACAATCATGTATAATGGAGAGGAGAGTCATGCATAGAGGAGACGAAACGGATGCAGCCAACGGATCTATCTAAACAGTGGATATTCAAAAACTTTATACATCTTGTTAGCCAACAGGAGATGAGGGATAGCAAGTTCGCATTCCGAATGCGCGAAGAAATGCAAAATTTCGAAAAGGAATTTGGCGAAAAGAGCAATCTGACTCTGTCGGATATTCACCTAATCGCATGTATCGGAGATTTCTCCCCGATCAATGTAACCTCCATTTCCGAAAAAACCGGATTAACGAAAGGCTCCATCACAAGAATTAGTAAAAAGCTGTTGAAGCTTGAACTGGTAAAAAGACAGCAGATTAACGATAATAAAAAAGAAGTTTATTATAGCTTGACTCCAAAAGGCCAAAAAGTTCATCTTATTCACAATCGAATCCATCATGAAATTGAAGAGCGCTTTATGAAGTTTTTGGATAAATACACAGATGAACAGCTCAATTTTGCGAGAAACCTAATGCAAGACTTGACGGAATGGGATTATTAAGCAATTTGTACGGTGTAGGAACAAAAACGGCAGCTTAAAACAAGATGCCGTTTTTGTGTCGGAGGACAATAAGTAAGCGTCAAGTCCTCCCCACCTTCGTCCCCTTCACTGCCTATGAGATAATCCTCCTCAGAATGAATACCGAGGGGGATATTTCATGGAAGAATGTATTGAAAACGGAATCCAAGATGTTGACCTGGGTTCCGTTTTTTGTGGCATTTAAACAATCAGAAGTACAGAATCAATGAATTGAACGAATTAGTACATCTCATCTTGTTGTAGGTATCGATATGGCTAAAGAAACTCATGTGGCGCAAGCTACGAATTTTCGGGGAATCGTGCTTTCGAATCGACATCTCTCATTTAGTAACACCATATAAGGCTTTGAAAAGCTGCAGCGTTGGATAGAAGGACTTAAGCAAAAGCATCGTTTGAATAGTGTTATTATTGGCATGAAACCTACAGGACATTATTGGTGGAACCTGGCGAATTGGATTACAACAAAGAATCGAACGTTGTCCTAGTAAATCCAGCCACTACCAAAAGAAACAAGGGGAATCGAGATAATAGTCTTTCCAAGAGTGATCCGAAGGATGCTCTTGTCATCGCGGATATTCTCATTAAATATGAAAATCAAGCTTATTAATAGCCATTTTCAGAGTTACCTTTCTCAATAATTATGAAAGCGACCCTTGATAAATAAAGCTTTTTGGCCGAAGTTTTCTCAACAATTATGACACCACACAGTATCATTTCTTTCGTATATTTCAAGTGGGGAGGTCTTATGATGGAAGAAACGATTGTGTTTTTGAAACGCCTGCCGAATGGCGCAGCTGGCTGGAGCAAAATCATGAGCAGGAGACGATACTTTGGGTCGGTTTTCGTAAAAAGAGCAGCGGGAAGCCAACCATTAGCTGGCCAGAGTCAGTAGATGAGGCGCTATGCTTTGGATGGATTGACGGTATTCGCAAAAGCATAGATGAAGAGAATTACAAAATACGCTTCACGCCGCGGAAAAAAGGCAGTATCTGGAGTGCCGTTAATATGCAGCGTGTGCAGGAGCTAAGTGAAGGCGGACTCATGCATCCGGCAGGGCTTGCCGCTTATGAACGGCGCAAGGAAGCGAAATCTGCTGTATATGCATATGAGCAGAAGCCGGAGCATATTGTACTGGCGCCAGAGGAAGAAGCGGCTTTCAGGGAGCAGGAAGCGGCATGGAGCTATTTTCAGGAGCAGCGTGCAACTTATCAGAAAACGGCCCTGTGGTGGGTGATCAGCGCCAAGAAGGAGGAGACGCGCAGCAAGCGGCTTCGCACCCTGATTGAAAACTCCGCCAGCGGACGAACACTACAGCAATTTACGCCAATCGTCAAAAAAGGAATAGAAAAAAATTAATTTTGTTTCTTTTTTGCAACTCTTTTCGCCGCATCTGCGTTGTATAGTTATAAGCATAGAAACGAGTAAGGGAGCGGTACAAAATGAAAAAAGCAATTCTCAGCGCAGCACTCGCCATCGCTTGTTTATTAACACTTGGTTTGGCTGTAGACAATGGCCAAGGTAATGCATCCACCAGCCCGATTAATCAGACGACCGTCTATATGGATCATATAATTAAACAAAATAACGCCTTCGTCGTTACATATGATGAAATTCAGTGGTACGAAGGAGAGGCAGCAAGCGTTCAGTTCCGCCAGCATGAACAAGATGCTGAAATGACGGATGCTCCAGACGGCTACTACATTGTCAATGACGATCCTCAGCTTCATGACCTGCCGATTGCAGCAGATGCTGAAGTATTCATGCAAATTTACAATCGTACGGGCAACGCAGCAGAAGCGGACATTCAATGGAATGAGCCAATCACTGTAGACAAATTCGTCTCGATTATGAATTCCGATGATCCTTTTCATCTGAAAAATTTCCCTTATCACGTTACGATTAAAGACGGGCAAATTGTGAAAATTGTTCAGCAATATATTCCGTAAACCAGAGCGTGAACCCGGGGCTTTCAAGCCTAGGAACACATAACCCTAACTCTGGACTTGATGAATAGCTGTAGGAAGCTGTTATGCAATTATGCATGGCAGCTTTTTTATTTTGCAGCAAAAAAGTTAATTGCAATCGATTGACACGTTTATAAAGGCCATGGTATCATTCCTGATAGTAAATATTACGAATAGATAACGAGCTGGAGCGCTCGTTTTTTCTTTGGATTCTAATCGTAATGATTACATATATTTAGCGCGAAAGACATGCCCGAAAGGGAGAGGGAGTTTGGTTATGCTGTTATTGAAGGAGAATAAAAGGAATAAACGATTATTTTTCACCATCCTGCTGCTCGTTCTGTCCATGGTCGTTGCAGGCTGCGGAAAATCTGCAAATTCATCATCGGAGACCGGAAATACTGGTCAAAATGCAACTGCTGCTGCGGAAAATAAAGCGGGAAAAACGCTGACGCTGCTCTACCATTTCAAGAGCGGAAGTCTGGACCCGCATAATGATTATATTGTTTTGAAAGCGGGCGTTGTTGAAACGCTTGTACGCATGGATGATAAGCTGGAGCTTCAGCCGTGGCTCGCATCCAAATGGGAGTCGGTGGATGACTCAACATGGCGTTTTACGATCCGCGAAGGCGTTACCTTCCATAGTGGCGCCAAGCTTGATGCGGCCGCTGTTAAAGCCTCGCTCGAACGCGGCATAGGCGTGAACAAGGCGCTGGACACCACACTTAAGATCGCTTCTATGAAGGCGGAAGGCCAGGAGCTTACCATTACGACAACGGAGCCTCTGCCAGCTTTTCCATCTGAGCTTGTAAATCCATATAGCGGCATTATCGATGTGGCGGCTGAAAAAACGATGGGCACCGAAGCGTTCAATAAGGCGCCAGTCGGTACGGGACCCTTTCAAATAAAAGGCTTCACGCCGAATATGGAAATAAACCTCGCCCGTTATGACAGCTATTGGGATGGTGCAGCGCTGCTTGAAGAAATTAAGTTCAAATTTAATGAGGACGGCAATGTACGGGCGCTGGCGCTTCAGGCGAAGGAGGCCGATCTGGCTTTTCAGCTTCCAGCCGAAATGGTCGACGTCATTAAGCAGGATCAAAATTTAAAGATAGAGTCGCTTGCTGGCTTGCGTGCGCATTTCCTGCTTTATAACCAGCAGCAGCCCGCTTTAAAAGACGTACTGGTCAGACAGGCGCTGGACTTGCTCATTGACCGTGAAAGCATGGCGAAGGACGTCATGCTGGGCAACGCTTCTGCTGCCAATGGCCCATTTAACGCGAATTTGCCTTTCGGCAGCCAGGAAGCGGTTCAACCGCTCGATACGGAAAAGGCGAAGCAGCTGCTCGAACAGGCTGGCTATGCACAGGGCAGCAGCGGCAAGCTGGAGAAGGATGGAAAGCCGCTGACCCTTGAGGTCATTACTTATAAAGGCCGGCCAGAGCTTCCGCTCATTGCCCAGCTTCTGCAATCCGATGCCGCTAAAATTGGCGTAACGTTAACGATAAAAACCGTTGAAAATGTAGATACGTATTTGCGCGATAATAACGATTGGAACTTGGCTACTTACAGCAATTTGACTGCTCCGCGCGGGGATGGAGGCTTTTTCCTTAATTCAGCGTTTATTGTGGGCGGTTCGCTTAATCCGGCTAATATCAGCAACGACGAGCTGAGCGCGATCATCGCGCAGCTGAATGCTACGGGCGACGTGGCAGAACGCGTAAAGCTTACCCAAGCTGCCGCTGCGGTAATTAAAGCGCAGGCTCTGCATTCCTATGCGGTCTATCCAAACATAATTGTAGGCATGAACAAGAAGGTCACTGGTTGGACACCAGGGCCTGAAGAATATTATTTAGTGACAAACAAAATGGATGTGTCTTAACGTGCTGCAGCTCATTAAAAAACGTTTGATTCAACTCGTATTTGTACTGTTTATTTTATCTTTAGTTATTTTCATTCTGATGAAGCTCGCTCCTGGCGACCCCGTTCTTACATTGCTGCATGCCGATGAAATGTCGATTACACAGGCCGATGAAGCTGCGCTTCGCGAGGAGCTTGGCTTCGACCAGCCTGTGCTTGTGCAATACGGAAAATGGATGCTCGGTCTAATCCGGCTTGATCTGGGCACTTCGTATTTAAAAGGCCGTCCAGTGCTGGATGAGCTGCTGGATAAGCTGCCGGCGACAATTCAGCTGACAGCTAGCGGCCTCGCTGTCATGGTAGCCATTGCACTCCCGCTCGGCCTCATAGCATCGCGCTATCCAAACCGGTGGCCGGATCATGTGAGCCGGATACTCGCACTTGTCGGCGCATCGATTCCGAGCTTTTGGATGGGGCTGCTGCTCATTTACTTATTTTCCTTAAAGCTAGGGTGGCTGCCGACAAGCGGCAAGGGCAGCTTCGCGCATATGATTTTGCCATCCATTACGCTCGGCTTCGCAATGGCCGCTGTCTATGCAAGGCTGCTGCGCTCCGGGCTGCTGGACAGCCTGTCCCAGGATTATATTAAAGCGGCGAGGGCACGCGGCCTTGCTGAACGGCGCATATTGATGGGGCATGCCCTGCGTGCTGCGTTGCTTCCGGTTATTACAGTATTTGGCGTCAGCTTCGGCAATTTGCTCGCAGGATCCGTCGTCATTGAAACGCTGTTTGCTTGGCCGGGCCTTGGCAGCTTGGCGCTTGAAGCGATTTTTGAACGGGATTATCCGATCATTCAAGGGTACGTGCTGGCGACTGGGCTATTCGTTGTCGTCGTTAATCTGCTAGTTGATCTCAGCTACAGCTTGCTTGATCCGCGCATTCGCTTAGGGAAAGGAGCCTCGTCATGAATGGGAAACTAACCGCGGAGCTTTCACTGCCGCTTAGACGAAGCCATGCGGGGCGGCAGATGCTGCACAACCGTGCGATGATGCTGGGCATGAGCCTGCTTGGAATCATCGTGCTGCTGGCGCTGTTTGGGCCGATTATCGTCCCAAATGATCCCTTAACCGTGCAAATGGGGGATAGGCTGCTCTCCCCCAGCTGGCAATATCCGCTCGGAACGGATCATCTCGGCCGATGTATTTTCACAAGGCTTGTAATAGGTGCGCAGCTTACGCTTGGCATTTCCGCCATTGTCATTGTCACTGTGATCGTGCTTGGCGTACCGCTCGGGCTGATCTCGGGCTATATTGGCGGACGATTCGATTCGATTATTATGCGGCTTGTAGATGGCATGGGAGCACTGCCGGAATTTATATTTGCTATCGCGTTTGCCGGCTTTCTAGGACCGAGCTTGCCTAATTTGATTTTTGCTATTGTGCTGGTGAAATGGATCGGTTACGCCCGAGTTGTGCGCAGCGTCGCCTTATCTGAGCGTGAGAAGGAATATGTGCTGGCGGCAAAGGTTGCGGGATGCAGCACTTGGACGATTTTGCGCCGCCACTTGCTTCCGCAAATGATTTCTCCCGTTGTCGTGCTAGCTGCACTGGATATTGGCAAAATCATTATGATTATCTCGATGCTCTCCTATCTGGGACTTGGCGCACAGCCGCCAACGCCAGAATGGGGCGCCATGCTCAATGATGGCCGGCCTTATTTTCAATCTGCGCCGCAGCTCATGATTTATCCGGGACTTGCCATTATGGCCATCGTCATTGCCTGTAATCTGCTCGGTGAAGGGCTGCGTGAAGCGCTTGATGTCCGCAGTCGCTAATATCGATTCAAGGGTAGCAAGGGAAAGGAGGCGTATGACCTGATGCCGCAAATAATGGATAAGGAAACGACGCATATGGAAAAAGCTCAACAGGAAAATGCCGCGTCACCGCTGGTGGCTGTTGAAGCGCCAGTGCTAGAGGTTTCACAGCTGCAAATTTTCACCCGACAGGAAAAGCAGCAGCGCCCGCTCGTTCATGGCGTTAGCTTCGTCATCCCTAGAGGCGAGACACTTGCACTCGTAGGGGAAAGCGGCAGCGGCAAAAGTGTAACGGCAAGCGCTGTGCTTGGCTTGATGTCCGGCTCGCTTGGCATAAGCAATGGGGAAATTCGCTTCCGTGGCGACAATGTTTTGGACTGGCCGAATAAGAAGCGGCGAGGTTTGCGTGGACGCGAAATCGGTTTTATTTTTCAAAATTATCAGGAGAGCTTTACGCCATTTATTACGGTTGGCAAGCAGATGAATGAAACGCTGCGCTCTCATGAGAAGCTGACCAGGCGGCAGGCGAAGGTGCATGCGCTGGAATGGCTGGAGCAGGTAGGCCTGCCCGCGGAGCGTGTCTACAGCAGCTATCCGTTCCAACTGAGCGGTGGGCAGCTTCAACGGGCTGCTATCGCTGGGGCGATGATGCTTCAGCCTTCACTGCTCATTGCCGATGAGCCGACGACGGCGCTTGATGTGCTTTCTGGCGAAAAGGTGCTCGATGTGCTTGCCAGCCTTCAGAAGCGAACGGGCTGCGCGGTGCTGCTCATTTCGCATGATCTGAGGCATGTGGTGAAACGAGCCTCGACGATAGCCGTCATGAAGGACGGCCATATTGTTGAGCTGGATACAGCAGAGCATATTTTGTATCACTGCCATCACGAGTATACGCAGCAGCTATTGAATGCAAGGCCTTATATTACTTAACTATGAGGAATCAGGAGGTGAGAAGCCGGTGCAGCCTTTGTTGCGCGTAGAGCGTTTATATAAAACCTTCAGGAAATCAAAGGAGCAGGTTTATGCGCTGAAAGAAATTTCGCTGCAAATTGCGAGGGGCGAATGTCTTGGTGTTGTAGGTGAAAGCGGTAGTGGCAAAAGCACATTAGGCAAAGTGATTTTGGCGCTGGAGCGACCGGATAGCGGTGAAGTATGGCTGGATGATGTTCCACTGCTTCAGCTAAAGGGGGCAGCGCTTAGAGAGCAGCGGCAGCATGTACAGGTCGTATTTCAGGACCCGAACGCCTCGCTTAACAGCAAAATGCCCATTTGGCGTTCGATCATGGAGCCGCTTGATAATTTTCCAGATGTGATGCCGCCGTTCTTGTCAGGAAAGCGTACCGACAGGATAGGCTTGGCTGCGCAGCTGCTAGAGCTGGTAGGCTTGCCGCTTGATCATTTGGCCCGATATCCGCATGAGCTTAGCGGCGGGCAGCGGCAGCGGGTCGCCATTGCGCGGGGGATCAGCCTGAACCCCAAGCTGCTCGTCTGTGATGAACCAACTTCAAGTCTGGACGTTTCCGTTCAAGCGCAAATTTTGCAACTGCTCAAAAGCTTAAAGCAAACGCTAGGCATGTCCTATTTGTTTATTTCCCATGATATTGCTTCCGTCCAATATATGAGCGATCGCATGATCGTCATGAAGGACGGGGAAATGATTGACGAGTTTGCCAGCTCCGAGTTGACACACCAAGATCGGCATATCTACACTAAGCTGCTGGTGGAGGCGGCGAGTTAGCGCTCCTTCCTAAGACAGCATAAAAAGTGCAGTAAAGCTATGAAATAAAAACAGGCTTGTTTGCTATTTTTGAAATCCGTCAGAAAATTATAGTTTGAAAGATTGTAGGAAGTGTGCTATTATCAAAACCATTAAAAAAGCGAGGAAGAGAAAACATACAAAGACGATTATGTTCAGAGAGCAGGGGGAGTGCTGAAACCTTTGCCGTAATCCTTGTATGCCGTCGTCTCGGAGCTTTTGATGGAAAGCGGAGCCTGGATACGCTTGGCACCGTGAGTAGATTCAAACGGAATGGCACACGTTATCGTGCGGCAGGTAAGGCATTGCCTTATCTCATGAGGCTGAAATCGCAAGATTTCAGTGAATCAGGGTGGTACCACGAAATTTTTCCCCTTTCGTCCCTTAAGCATGGCAGAAATTTGCCGTCGCTTGCGGATGAAAGGGGTTTTTCTGTTTTCAAAAAAAGTAAAAGCGAGGAAGAGAATACATACAAAGGCGATTATGTTCAGAGAGCAGGGGGAGTGCTGAGACCTTTGCCGTAATCCTTGTATGCCGTCGTCTCGGAGCTTTTGATGGAAAGCGGAGCCTGTGTACGCTGGGCATCGTGAGTAGATTCAAACGGAATGGCACACGTTACCGTGCAGCAGGTGAGGCATTGCCTTACCTCTTGAGACTGAACTCGCAAGATTTCAGTGAATCAGGGTGGTACCACGAAATGATTACCCCTTTCGTCCCTTAAGCATGGCAGAAGTTTGCCGTCGCTTGCGGATGAGAGGGGTTATTTATATTTAGGGAGGCAGTCACATGAATAAACCATCTACGTTTACGAACGAATTGCAGCAGCAGGATCAGAAAGTGGTAACCGGATCGGAGATGCTTTTAAACGGCTTGCTTATGGAAGGGGTAGAATGTGTATTTGGCTACCCGGGCGGAAATGTGCTGTATATTTATGATGCGATGGTTCATAATCGGGATTTCAAACATATTTTGACCAGGCATGAGCAAGGGGCTATTCATGCGGCTGACGGCTATGCGAGGTCAACTGGGAAAGTGGGCGTTTGCATCGCTACCTCTGGTCCAGGAGCGACGAATCTAGTGACCGGTATTGCAACTGCTTATTATGATTCTGTGCCATTAGTTGTTATTACGGGCAATGTATCAACAGCGGTTATGGGTACGGACGCCTTTCAGGAGGCCGATATCGTTAGCATGACGATGTCAATAACGAAGCATAGTTATCTGGTTCGTGACGCACAGGAGCTTCCGCGAATTATCCATGAAGCGTTTCATATCGCGAACACGGGAAGGAAAGGTCCGGTTTTAATCGACATCCCCAAAGACGTATCGAATCAGAAAATGCTGGATCAACCTGTAAGCCCTATTCATATACGCGGTTATCATGGCGATCCGATTCCGAATCATGCGGAAACAGATCGATTAATTCAGGCGATTGCACAAGCTCAAAGACCCGTTATTATAGCGGGAGGTGGCGTCGTTTATTCAAATGCCTCCAATGAGCTTATCGCATTCGCGAACAAAACCAATATTCCAGTTGCGACGACCTTGCTTGGTTTGGGCGGTTTTCCAAGTGCGCATGATTTATGGCTGGGTATGCCAGGCCATCATGGTGCATATGCGGCGAACATGGCTATCCAAAACGCTGACCTCATCCTTTCCATCGGTTCAAGATTTGATGACCGGGTAACGATGAAGCTTGATGGCTTCGCTCCGCAAGCGAAATGGATTGCCCATATCGATATCGATCCAGCTGAAATTGGCAAAAATATTAAAACGGATATTGCATGCATCGGCGATATAAAGGCTGTGCTGCAATATGCCAATACGCTCGCGGTAACCTCGCAATCCAGCAGCTGGATTGCTGAAGTACAGCAAAATAAAAGGCTGTATCCATTGAGGTACAATGATTCCGATACGGAGCTTAAACCACAATTTGTTATTGAAATGATTCATGAGACGACGCAAGGAAAGGCGATTATTACGACGGACGTAGGGCAGCATCAAATGTGGGCCGCGCAATTTTATAAATTCAAGCATCCCCGCTCGCTCATTACATCCGGGGGGCTTGGCACAATGGGATTTGGCTTTCCCGCTGCTATCGGTGCTCAAATCGGAAACCCAGACCGACTAGTCGTTTCGATAAATGGTGACGGAGGCATGCAGATGTGTGCGCAGGAAATGGCCATTTGTGCAATCAACCAGATTCCCGTTAAAATTGTCGTGATTAACAATCAAGTGCTTGGCATGGTTAAGCAGCAGCAGGAGCTCATGTACGAAAGGCGCTATAGCCAGATCGATCTTGCCGGCAGCCCTGATTTCGTTAAGCTTGCTGAAGCGTATGGCATTAAGGGGCTAAGAGCAAGCCATAAAGAAGAGGCCATTCGCATCTGGGAAGAGGCACTGCACACACCGGGACCTGTACTTGTTGAGTTTGTAGTGCCGACAGAAGAGAATGTATATCCGATGGTTTTAGCCGGAACGACATTGGATCAGATGATCATGGGAGATTTTGAATAAGCTTGCAAAACAACTTAATTAATGGGGCTAATTAAATTGTTGTCCCTTTCCTTGGCGAATTTTCATGAATTTTGCGAGGGGAAATTAACAGCATTAATTATAAAAATCGACAAATACAGCGGCTGCTAGGTGATTTATTTTATGTGATTAAATAAAAGCTGTCGTTTTGTGCAGTTAGGCTTTGTCAGTGTCAGCTTTCATCGTTTACAATGAGGAGGAATGGAGCGGGTGCCGATCTAGGCCTAGCTGCTTCGACACAATGGGTAAGGGGGAGACTTGCGATGAGCGACAGAAAACGAATTTTACTCGATGTAGACACTGGGGTCGATGATGCCATCGCGATCTTATACGCGCTGCTTTCACCTGAAATGAAGGTGGAGGGCATTACGACAGGGTACGGAAATACGACGGTGGAGCAAGCTACAGACAATACGCTAAGGGTGGTGCAGCTTGCCAATTGCGGTTACGAGGTTCCCGTTGCAGCGGGGGCGGAAGCGCCAAGCGTAAGGCCTTCGCGTGGAACAGATGCGCATATTCATGGGCATAATGGTATAGGAGATGCCGTGCTGCCGCCTTCGGCCCAGCTGCCGCTGAAGGAAAATGCGGTTGAATTCATCATTCGCAAAGCTGCGGAAAATCCTGGAGAGCTCACGCTGGTTACGACGGGCAGAATGACGAATTTGGCGCTCGCGCTGAAAAAAGCTCCTGAGCTTGCGAGGCAGCTGAAACAGGTCGTGACGATGGGAGGCACGCTGTTTGCACCCGGCAATGTGACGCCAGTTGCAGAAGCTAACCTCTATGCCGACCCTGAAGCGGCAGCGGCGGTTTTTGCATCGGATGTGCCACTCACGATTGTGGGGCTCGATGTGACTGTGCCTACAAGGCTTACGGGAGCTGATCTGGAGAAGCTTGCCCGCTATGCGCCGCAGCACAAGCAAGCGATCATCCGCTTTTTAAAGGAATCGCTGGGCGTTTATTTTGAGTTTTATCGCAAGACGAACTATTTCATTGAGGAATGTCCGATGCATGATGCGCTTGCGGTTCTTGTAGCGCTTAATCCGTCGCTTGTTACCACGCAAAAATTTAATGCCGTCGTTGATTGCAGCAGCGGGCTGACAGCGGGTATGATTGTAACAGACAGAAGACCTCGTCCATCTATGGGCAGAAGTGTGGAATTTTGCGTTGAGGTGGATTCGGCCAGAGCGATTCGCCAAATGATGTCGGTATTTTGGAGCGAATAAAGCTAGATAATGAAAGATCAGTTAAGTGTACGTAATTAAGGGAGGATTTTGGCAGATGGAGCAGCGTTTTTCGCGGGAATCTAGATGTTATAAAACAGCAAGGGTATTTCCAACGGATGTGAACAATCATAATACGCTGTTTGGCGGAAAATTGATGGCTTATATTGATGATATTGCTTCTATTGCGGCGACCAAGCATTGCCGCCGTTCCGTTGTTACCGCTTCGACGGATTCGGTTGATTTCCTATATCCCATTCGCCCAACGGATTCCGTATGTCTAGAAGCGTTCGTTACTTGGACGGGCCGTTCCTCCATTGAAGTGTTCGTTAAAGTCGTGAAAGAGGATTTGCTGCGTGGAGAGCGGGAAGTGGCGGCGACGTCTTTTCTGACGTTCGTTGCGCTTGATTCGGACAGGCGTCCGGTAGCTGTGCCAGCGGTCGTTCCGGAAACAGAAGAGGAGCTAAAGCTGTTTGAAACAGCGGAGCAGCGAGCGGAAATGCGCCGTACTCGCCGCGAGCAGAGTAAACGCTTTGCTGAATTTTTGACGGTCAAGCATCCTTGGGACTGAGTGTAAAGGGTAAAGGATAGCTGTCAAAGTGTTATAGATCGTGCTTGCGGTTCGTATCGCTGCTGCGATTATGGCCGCAAGGACAGGACGTACTGAATGCATGTGTATACAAACAAGGCGAGGCCTGTACATATGCCTAAAACGATAAAAACTGCTTTTTTGCCGCTCACATGGACACCAACTTTCATCAATTCTTTCTTTATTATAAAGCAGTTGAGAGCGAATGTCATGGCGACGCAATGGCAGCACGGTTTTATAGAATCAAAATAGCAGCAGCGCCCCTTCCAGCCGATAAGCCGGAAGGGGCGTTGCTGACTGTTTTTAAAATATAAGAAATTATAAGTTTCACCCTTATAATCGGCTTATATTTCACCCTCGAAACGGAAGCTTTGCCGCCAAAGGACGGCGACAGCCGTTTACGCTTGAAATATAGGAAAGTATATGATTTTCCTATCCTTTCTCTATATTTCTACGCGAAACGGTTGCTTTGCTGCCAGAGGACGGCGGAAGCCGTTTACGCTTGCAAGGTAGTAATGACGCGATCCACGATGCCGTATTGTACAGCCTCCTCTGCGGAGAGGAAGTAATCGCGGTCCATGTCCAGTTGGATTTTCTCCAGCGGCTGGCCGGTTCGCGCGGCGGCGATCTGGTTGAGATGCTCTCTAACGCGAATAATCCGATTGGCAGAAATCGCAATGTCGCTCGCTTGGCCCTGGACGCCGCCATGCGGCTGGTGAATCATTACCTCGCTGTTGGGCAGTGCAAAGCGCTTGCCTTCAGCACCCGCAAGCAGTAGAATAGCGGCGAAGGATGCTGCAAGCCCCACACATATCGTACTGACATCCGGCTTAATATATTGGATCGTGTCATAGATGGCAAAGCCCGCTGAAGTAGAGCCGCCCGGACTATTAATATAGATGCTGATGTCTTTCGCCGGGTCTTCCTCCGCGAGAAACAGCAGCTGGGCAACGATGCTGTTCGCGAGCTGGTCGTCAATGGCTGAGCCGAGAAAGATGATGCGGTCTTTCAGCAGCCGTGAATAAATATCATAGGATCTTTCGCCGCGTGCGCTTTGCTCCACTACGTAAGGCACATAATTGGTCATAGGTTTACCTCCATTTATTCCATTAGATGTTTGCTTTCACTTAGTAAACGATTATCGGGGGTCAAAAGGATATGCAGCGCTGAAAGCTTTTTTTTTGCTCATCCGCGTATCTTAATAGGGGCTTCATTCGTTTATAAAATAAACGGTTCTGCCGCGTCTTCGCCCGGAATCTGGTTAAGAGGAGCGTGTCCTATGCGTTTGAAAAATAAAGCCGCCTTACCGAACGGAAATGTCGGTCAGCATCTGGCATCGCTGCGCAAATACAGCATCTCGCTGACAGGCTCAAGCTGGGACGCTGATGATTTGGCGCAGGAATCGTGGCTGAAAGCGAGCCTATCTGCGGAGGCGGCCAGCCATCAGAATCCCGAAGCGCTGCTGCTGCGCATTGCCAAAAATAGCTGGATCGACCAAAGCCGCAGAAAAGCGGTCTGGCAAAAAATAAGCGGAGAAATGCTGCATTTGCATCAGCAGGGAATCGCAGTAAACAATCAAGAAGCTAGCGAGCTTGAAATTGTTTTTCATGTGCTAGTCAAGCATATGACAGCTGCGCAAAGGGCTGTTTTTATGCTGCGGGACGTATACGGCTGCTCAAGCATCGAAGCTGCGGAAATATTGGGCATGACGGATGGGGCGGTAAAAGCGGCGCTTCACCGTGCCAGACAAGCGCTTATAGCTGTGCGCCAGCAGCTGCTTCAGGATGGGCTGCCCCAGCCGCAGGAGGAGCATATGAAAACCTATGTAAGGGCGCTGGCCTCCGCCTATTTGTCAGACAATATGAAGGCAGTTACCGCTTTAATGCAGCTTAGCGAAAATGATCCAGAGCTAGCTATCCATATGGCGCAGCGTGAACTGGGCCGCCTTCCATCACGGCGTCAGAAGGTTCCAACAGAGGCGCGGACTATGGCGCTGGAAAATGCTTTTATGCAAAATGTTGCCTAACCATTTATTGGCTAGCGAAGGGGGATAATCAAATATGTTCATACGTCCATATGAGCATCAGGATGTGGAGGCGGTCGTCCAGCTAATGGCCGATCTGGGCTACCCAACGAATATAGAAGCGCTCAGCGCCCGTATGGAAAAAATAGCGTCTGTAGAGTCCTGTTTTACGTTTGTTGCGGTGCGAGATGGGCAAGCAGTCGGGCTGATTGGCTGCCGTGATATTTTTTATTATGAGGAAGATGGCATGGTCGTCCAAATCAGCCTGCTTGTAACAAAGCAATCGGAGCAAGGGAGCGGAATTGGTACGGCGCTCGTTGCTTATATAGAACAATGGGCGAGGGAACGGGGCGCGAGTGCGCTCTATTTAACGAGCGGAATAAAGGAATCGCGCAAGAAGGCCCATGCTTTTTATGAGGCCCGCGGCTTTGATATTACAGGCTATCGGTTTGTGAAAAAGTTAACAGTGCAAGAATAGCTGATGAATAGCGGGTGCATCCAGTGTCTAACAAGCGGTCCGAGTCATGCCTCTTTCATTGACAATAATAGTTGTCTGAAATATAATTGCTTAAGTCAACTATTTTATTTAAACATCAATGAGGGGGAACGGCATGCTGTCTCAGGAACAACGCCCACGCTTATGGACAACTGCTTTTATTACGCTTACCGTTTGCTCTTTTTTAGTTTTCTTTAATTTACAGCTGCTGCTATCGCCGCTTACGGCTTATACGAAAAATACATTTATGGCGAGCGATGTATCGGTCAGCCTGGTGACGAGCGTTTTCGCTGTTTCTGCAATTTTGACGCGTTTTATGACGGCGTTTGTGATGAAAAGAATGCCGCGATCAGCCATTTTGTACACAGGCATTGTGCTTGCGGCCCTTTTTACCGCTATGTATATCGCGGCTGAATCCGTCGGCTCCTTGCTCATCATGCGTGTATTTTATGGCATTGGCTTCGGCATAGCCAGTACGATTATACCTACGCTCGTATCGCAAATTATTCCCGCTGGGCGGATTGGTGAAGGTATTGGCTATTTTGGCTTGTCCACCAGCATCGCGATGTCCATTGGTCCCATGATCGGGCTGAATATTTGGAAGCAATTCGGATTTGAGGCGTTAAGCCTAACGGGGACGGCAGCAATTTTGCTCGTTATCCCCATCCTAATGTTTTTTCGTCCACTTCCGCCAGAGCCTCCACGTCTTAACCACGAAGAGCGGAAACGGGCTGCCGCCAGCAAGCCGCCTTTTAATTTCCGGCTCGTGTTTCCAGCGCTATTAAATGTGCTGCTGTCGATTACATACAGCGGCATATTAAGCTTTATCGCCTTGTATGGGGAAAAGCTTGCGATCAATCAGATCGGTTTGTTTTTTCTGTTTAATGCGGTGACGATTATTATCGTTCGCCCGATTTCCGGCAAATTGTTTGACAGCAAAGGCCATGCCGCGGTGCTTATTCCTGGTGCGTTATGTGTCATTGCGAGCTTGACAGTGCTGTCGTTTACGACTTCCATTTCGCTGCTGATCGTATCGGCGCTGCTGTATGGTTTAGGATTCGGGGCTGTCCAGCCAACGATTCAAGCTTGGATGCTGCGCAGCTCGAGTCCGGAGCAGCACGGCGCCGTGAACAGCATGTTCTACAACGCGACAGATCTTGGTGTCGCGACAGGTGCTATTTTGCTAGGGGCTATTGCCTCGGCAACAAGCTATGAGACGATGTATCGCTGCGCAGCCGGCGTCATGATTATCTTTTTGCTCGTATATTTGATCATTAGCATGACGACGGCTGCAAAAAATAAAAAACGGGGCTGGAGCAAGCCAGAAGCGGTCTCACATAATATTTCAATGAAAAACAATTGACACCACCTTACTTGTCATGTAAGATGTAAAATGAATTACGATCTAACATCAGATGACAGCAAGGCATCAAACCATATATTTCTTTTCGTATAACCTCGTAAGCCGTATTCAGCTGCAGCTGGATATAAGAACAGGTCGGGGGTATCTACAGGAAGCCTTTACTTCCTAACTACGATAACAAGGATCAAGCTGTATTGGTCGTTGCTATGTGGTTAGGATTTTTTGTGTTGTCTGGGCACGTTTAGAGAGACAATCAAGGAGGTTTAAAGGCACAAATGAAGTATTTATTATCGGTTTTATTCGGTGCGATTAGTTACGGTGTGTTGTCTACAATCGTAGTACTGGCATATGGTCAAGGCTACCAATTAGGTGAAGTGGTTGGAACGCAGCTGCTGACGGGATTTATTTTGGCCTGGATGCTGGCTTTTTATACAAAACAGCGGGAGCAGCGCAAAGCTCGTACAGCTCCAAATGCAATTTCTTCTGTTACTCAAGCGGCTGCGGCTGCCAAAGCGCTTGCCTCTAAGCTGACGTGGAAAAGCAGAGTGTTGCTGATGCTTTCGGGTATGCCGACAGCTATAACGGGCTTGTTGTATTATCATTCGCTTCGTTATATTCCAGCTTCGCTGGCGATTATTTTATTGTTTCAATTCACATGGATCAGCGTATTGATTCAAGCCTTCAGCAAGCGTCAACGTCCTAAAGGCATTATGATGCTGGCATTGATTGTTTTGTTCGGAGGCACGCTGCTCGCTGCCGGCATTATGGAGGATGGCGCAGCCCAGTTCAACTGGATCGGCATTATTTTCGGCTTATTGTCCGCCGTGAGCTATTCCTTGTTTATTTTGTTCAGCGGCAAAGCGGTGCCAGCTGTGCACCCGGCTTACCGCAGTGCTTGGATGATTACTGGCGGTTTGCTGCTCGTGTTTATTTTATTCCCGCCAATGTTTCTGTTTAATGGTTTGATTTGGGGACAGCTGCTCGTATTCGGTTTCCTGCTCGGATTGTTCGGAGCTTTTATCCCGCCTGTCCTGTTCGCAATCGGAGTGCCGCATATTGGTGAAGGCATGGCTGGCGTATTAGGCGCAGCCGAGCTTCCTGTAGCCGTCACGATGTCAGCACTTATATTGAATGAGCATGTGAGCATGCTGCAATGGGTGGGCGTCGCCATCGTGCTGATGGGCATTTTGCTGCCAGAGCTGAAACGCTTTAAAGGGCGTTCACAGCGTACAATGGCTGCTTAACTAGCGCTTGCTTTTTTTTGTTAAAAAGGTGCAGCTTTTCAAAAGGCATAACTTCTTTTTCATCAACCTTTGAAACATTTAGCTGAATTTTCCGTCTGTAGCAAAAAGGCGGTGTAAGCTTTGAAAAAATGGCTGATTTTGTCGCTCCTACTATTGTGGCTGCTCCCATCACAGGTGTCTGCGCTATCTTGCGCACAAATGAGAACACCAGCTGAGGCTTTTGATTGGTATGACGGTATCGTTATTGCTAAAGTAAATGAACGTTACAAAACGATCTTTGCCAATGACAATAAGCTTGTACTGACCGTGAGCACAAGCTATAAGGGAATTGAAGCACGCACACTGTCCGTATCAGAAGACCCGACCTGGGGAGCTTTAAATGGGCCGAGCGAAGAGGGCGTGGAGTATCTCTTTTTTCTGAAAGAGAAGGACGGGAAGTGGGAGCATCCGCTATGCGCGCCTTCCATGACAACGCCAGTCAGCAAGGAAATGGCGGCTTTTTTGAAGGACAAGGAATTGGATCTGAAAGCTCAAGAATCGGTAGCTAAGCAGCAAACGACGCCTGTATCCGAGGGGACACCGCACAATAATAGTGAACAATCAGATAGCGGAGTTCTAGGCAGCTGGCTTATCGTCGCGCTGGCCCTGCTGGTGCTTGTCATAGCGGTAGGAGTGGTCGATTATCGTCGATACGGCAGGCGGAACAAGTAATTACTCGCGATGTGCGATACCGCTATAATGAAGGAGGAAGCCTGAGCAATCAGGCTTTTTCTGTTTTTTTTGATTTCATTTCTCGTATGAAGACGAGGGTAGGCGCAAAAGTTGTCAAAGCAACTACAGTTGCTTTATCATAAAAAGGACATCTACAACAGATCTATAACATGCCAAGGACAAGAAAGGAGCCGAATGATGGCTGTTCAAATCGGACTTACAGGCTGGGGCGACCATGATACGCTGTACATTCCCGGTACAAAGGCGAAGGACAGGCTGGGCCAATATGCAAAATATTTTCCCGTCGTCGAAGTAGACAGCTCCTTCTATGCAATTCAATCCCGGGAAAGGTTCGCCAAATGGATGGCGGAAACGCCGAGCTCGCTCCATTTTATGATAAAAGCGTATCAAGGCATGACAGGGCATCAGCGCGGTGAAGCGGCAGCTGCTGCGGCATTAAATGATACGGGACAAATGTTCGCTGCTTTCCGCGAATCTATTGAGCCGGTTATTGAGGCTGGGCGGCTGACCGCCGTGCTTTTCCAGTACCCGCCATGGTTTGATTGCACGCAGGATAATGTCCGGCTGCTTCGCGAGACGAAGCTCAGAATGGGCAGCATTCGCTGCGCGCTGGAGTTCCGCCATCAGAGCTGGTTTATGCCGGAGTTTCGCGTCAAGACGCTGGCGTTCATGGAGCGCGAGGGCTGGATACACAGCGTATGCGATGAGCCGCAGGCAGGCGTTGGCTCGGTGCCAACTGTGCTGCATGCGACCGATCAGGAGCTCACGCTCGTTAGGCTGCATGGCCGAAATGTATCGGGCTGGAATCAGGGCGGAGCGCCGAATTGGCGTGAGGTTCGTTATTTATACCGCTACAACAGCGCTGAGCTGCGCGAATGGGCAGACCATATTAAGGAGCTGCAGCAGCAGAGCAAGCATATTTGCATTATTTTTAACAATAACTCCGGCGGGGACGCGGCTGATAATGCCAAAGAACTGATGGACCTGCTTGGACTGAACTGTCCGGATGGGGAAGGACCTTATTTTGTTCGCAATGAGCCAGAGCCGCCAGCGGTGGAGCAGTTGGAGTTATTTTAGAGTGGGAGGACAGGTTTATGCCCTATCAGGGACTTGAGCAGTCGATTGGTTTTACAATGGGAATGACATATCGCAAGCTCACTAATTTTTTTCAACAACGTTTGAGAGAATATGCGATTACGCCAGAGCAGTGGTCGGTACTCTATCAAATTAGCAAGTCGGATGGCTTGATTCAGAAGGAGATTGCTTTGCGGACAAGCAAGGAAAATCCAACCGTTACCCGCATCATCGACCATTTGGAGAAGGAGCAGCTGATTCACAAGCGGCCTGGCGTTCAGGATCGCCGCAGCTTTGTTGTTTATATTACGGACAAAGGTCGGCAGCTTATTAATGAAACAACCGCTATTAATGAGTCGGTAAACGATGAAGTAAAGAAGGTCATTTCCGCAGAGGAATATGAGCTGATGATTTCGCTGCTGCTGAGAATTAATAACCATATGCAAGCCTCAATCGAGAAAAGTTAACTGATTCGGGAGCTGCTATGTTTTCGAGGGCACACAAGGTTTCTTGGCATCTGTTGAAATATCCTCTTAACAATCCAACATTTCCCACCGATATAATTAAAAGATTAGTGCGATGTCATTTAAGACGGGCTGCGCCGTGTACATATAAAAGATCGATATACTTGCGCGCGTGGGAAAACGGTTGGAGGAGGGAATGCTTTGAGCGGTACAGGCCAGAACAGCAAAGATGCCGAGGGGGCAGCTTTCCAATGGATCAGGCTAACAGGGGGTGGGCGGGAAGAGTCGTGCAGAGGACGAGAGCGGAAGGATACCCAGAAGGCACGGGCACTCCGGCATTTTTATAAAAATTGCTTCATACCTGCTCTTGAGCAAACCGTATTTCAGGAAAATCGTTATTACCACATACATCAAGAACAGCTGATCGAGCTGTTTTTGTCATCTTTTCGCCAGCTATGCAATCGGCTTTATGCCAGGCAGCAGGAGCAGCAGATCGGACCAATTAGCATCATTGAATATAGCTTGCAGGCATCATCCACAGCAGACGAATTATTTGCCTACCGGGTAGAGGCTTATGGCGAGCAGGGGTACGAAGATTCGGAGCCTTATTTTGAAAATTATAATGCCGCTTGGCTTTATCAGTTCGTCCCGGAGCTGATAATGAATTTAAACGAGCAGCGCAAAGCTTATGGGGGAAAAATATTGGGCGGCGATATTGAGGACATGATGCGGGGAGAGCTGATCTTGTTCCACCAATTTACGGTCGGGCTTATCCGCAGCGCCATTCCAAGGGCAATCAGCGAGCCGCAATATGCAGCGCTTGCCAAATCAGAATCGTTCAACATTCGGCTGGGCCAAGAAGGAAAACAACGCAAAACGATATATATAAAGCATGAGGCTATTGATTTTGACCAATGATGAGCTGAAGACAAGGTAAGAAGAAGGAGCTGGCGATGAACCGAGAACAGTTGTTAGCATTATTCACGAAGGAGCAGCGAATTGATATAGCCTTTCCGGGCTACCGTCGCGAGACGGACGGCGGAGTCATCCGGCAAATCGCGCTCGAAAATGATAGCGAAGGCGGCTTCATTCTTTATACGGAGTTGAACGAAGATAACGTTGATGAAGCCATTGCAGCGCAGTTGGCCTATTTCCGCGAGCTAGGGCAGTCGTTTGAGTGGAAGGTTTACAGCGATGACAAGCCTCGCAATCTCAAAGAGCGGTTGCTGGCTCATGGCTTCGATATCGGCGAAGAAGAGGCAATGATGGTTATTCAGCTTGCGGAAGGACATGAGCTGCTGCAGTGTGAAATTTCACCAGCCATCCGCCCTGTCACGGATGCGGCAGGCATTGATGCATTGGTAGTGCTGGAAGAAGCGGTGTGGGGAGTTTCGCATATCGAGCATGGCGAGCGATTAAAGCAGGATTTGCAGGATGAGCAAATTGGGCTGCGCATTTATGCCGCTTATGCCGGAGACAAAATGGTCAGCGCCGCCTGGATGTATTTGCACGAGGGAACGTCCTTCGCAAGCATTTGGGGCGGATCAACGCTTGCGGAATACCGTGGCAAAGGGTATTATACAGCGCTGCTGGCTGTCCGTGCGCAGGCTGCCTGGCAGGCGGGCTTTCGTTTGATGACGGTAGATGCAAGTCCAATGAGCCGTCCGATTTTGGCGAAAAGAGGCTTTGAGCTGCTCGCCTATACGTGGCCGTGCATGTCGCCTGCGCATAATATTTAATCTGGGTTGTTACTTGTAATAATGATACAATGGACAAAGCTATAGCGAATAATGGGAAGATGCGGGAGGACGAAATGACGACTTTATTGCTGCTCGGCAGTATCAATATGTTTTTATCGGTTATGCTCGGCGCATTCGGCGCGCATGCTTTGAAGAAGAAGCTTTCCGCTGACATGCTGGCTATTTTTCAGACGGGGGTGCAATACCAGATTGCCCATGCGCTGGGCTTGCTGCTTGCCGGTATTTTAGCAGGCGGCCTATTGACGAGCGGGCTCGTCGTAACCGCAGGCTGGTTTCTATTTGCTGGTATTATTTTATTCAGCGGCAGCCTTTACGCACTTAGCTTGAGCGGTGTGAAGAAGCTGGGCGCTATTACTCCGCTGGGCGGACTGTGTTTTTTGATCGGCTGGGCCATCCTGACGGTTGCGATTATTCAAGGCTAGCTGCATAGCCGCAGAGAACGAGAGAGCTTGCCACAGGCAGGCTCTTTGGTCATTTTGCTGAAGGGTTGGGGGGAAGTTCGTTTATGTTTACGGGATGGCGCCTTTCGGTGCTGGGACTAGTCATTGTGGGGACGACAGCTGTCGTGGCACCACTGTTCAAACTAATGGAGTTCGGCAAAACGATTCCATTGTTCATTTTATTTGCATTGTTTATCGGCTGTATGGAGCTGATGGAATGGATCAAACGGCGCAATCGAAGACGCTAATCATTGCAAGGTGTAACAGAGCCTTACAAATAACAAACGACCGCTTATTAAGAGAAAGGGGAATTCAGCAAATGCCGCAAATTGACACGCCATCTGTCCTGCTGCTTTTTTTCGCACTGCTGGGCATATTGAGCAAAAACAACTCCATCACCATCGCTGCCGTATTTCTGCTGCTTCTCCGGGTAACGAATGTACATCAGGCTTTCCCATGGATCGAGAAGCACGGGCTGACTTTGGGCATCATCATATTGACGATTGGCATTCTCGCGCCGCTGGCGAGCGGGACGATCAGTATGAAATCGATCTATGAATCGTTTCTCCATTGGAAGTCGCTAGCGGCCATCGTCGTCGGCGTGATGGTTGCTTATTTGGGCGGACGCGGTTTTCATCTGATGTCCAGCCAGCCGACGATCGTAACCGGGCTGATTATCGGCACCATTATCGGAGTTGCTTTTTTTAAAGGCGTTCCGGTCGGTCCGCTTATTGCGGCGGGACTGCTGTCGCTGCTGATTAGCAAGTGAGGGTGAGCCATTCTTCTTGCAGAATGGCGTAATAATATTCGTCCCACCAATCGTGGGCGCCATTAGGAATACATTTTTTGAAAAAGCCTTCCCGGCGCATGCCGATTTTCTCCATCACACGGTAGGAGGGAGCTTTGTGAAATTACAATAAGCACGCCAGCCCCGCCTGAGAAAGGTGTAAGCTGGCGTGCTTTTTTAGTGCGCTCCCAAGGGAGTGCGGAAGGGAAGCCGTCGTTACCTTTGCAGCTCCTGCTCTTGCTCCTGCTCCTGCTCCTGATCCAAAGCTTGCGGTGGCGGATTGCCAATTCGCCATTGTACGCCTTGCGCTGCTCCGTGGCCGTAGCCGCCGTAGCCGCTTGCGCCAGCTTGGGCATTGACGCACGCTGGTCCGATAATAGTCGTATTTTGAATCGGCGACAGCACATGTGCGAGCTGCCTTGCATCGACGCAATAGGCGAGCTGGAATACTTCCTTTGGCGTAATGCGGAGCACATCTGAGCCGAATACCGTTTGTGGGCAGCGGTCGTCAAAAATCGTAATAAAGTGTGTATGCTCACTACACGCAATAATCCAGTGCCACCAGCCCATTGGAATGTATACCGCCTGATGGTCGCACAACCGGTAAGTAAGCAGCTGCTTCGTAAAAGGATTCAAAATCGAAACGACAATTTCGCCGTGTGTGACGAATACAAGCTCCGTCGTATTGGGATGCCAATGCGGCTCAACGATATGATTTTTGGTCATATGCGCATCGAAAAACGACGTGCTTTTTAGCACAGGCAATTCGTGTGCAGTTAATTGGTTTAAGTAGTTGCAGGAGTCTTTATGAAATAAGGGGGCGCAATTGACATCGTAAAACAAATTTAATGCGGGTGATGCGAGGTCTACATATTCTGTACTCATGATCGGCCTGCCTTTCTGAAATCCCAGTTTTTCCAGCAGTGTATGCAGCTGCCCAGACGGAGGTGAAGAGCTGGCGCGGAAGTCAGTTCAATCGGTGTCTCACGAAATCAGAATATAGTCCATTAGAACAAGTGTATCGTGAATTGGCTCTCCCGCTCCCAGGCGCTAAAGTTAAAGCATCAAAGCAAGGGAGGAATCACGTTGGAGCAGCAAGTGAAGATTTGGGAAGAGACGGTTTCCATACCGACATACGGCATAGGCAAACCAGAGCGAAATCCGATGTTTTTAGAAAAAAGGGTGTATCAAGGCAGCTCGGGTCGGGTTTATCCGCATCCCGTTATTGATAAAATCGAAAATGAAAAACAACCTCAGCCTTACAAGCTCATCATTCTCGAAAATGAATATGTACGCATCGAAATCATGCCAGAGCTGGGCGGGCGCATTTATCGGGCGCTGGATAAAACGAATGACTATGATTTCGTTTATTACAACAAGGTCATCAAGCCTGCGCTGGTTGGGCTTGCGGGACCGTGGATTTCCGGTGGCATTGAGTTCAACTGGCCGCAGCATCATCGTCCAAACACCTATGGACCTGTAGAATATCGTCTGGCTGAAAATAAAGACGGCAGCAGGGCGGTGTGGGTCAGCGAAATTGACCGCATGTATGGAACGAAGGTAACGGCAGGCTTCACGCTGTATCCCGGCAAGGCTTATTTGGAAATTTCCGCACAGCTGTACAACCGTACGCCGCAGCCGCAAACTTTTTTATGGTGGGCGAATCCGGCGGTTGCGGTTAATGAGCATACGCAGTCGGTATTTCCCCCTGACGTGACAGCGGTGTTCGACCATGGCAAGCGGGACGTAAGCCGTTTTCCAATTGCTACAGGCACGTATTATAAAATGGATTATTCCGCTGGCGTTGATATTTCCCGCTATCGCAACATTCCCGTGCCAACCTCTTATATGGCTTACAAATCCGATTATAATTTTGTAGGGGGCTATGACCACGGGGTGCAGGCGGGGCTGCTGCATGTGGCGAACCATCATATTTCCCCCGGCAAAAAGCAGTGGACTTGGGGAAATGGCGAGTTTGGGATTGCCTGGGATCGCAATCTGACCGATGAGGACGGACCGTATATTGAGCTGATGACGGGCGTGTATACGGACAATCAGCCGGATTTCACCTGGCTCCAGCCGTATGAGGAGAAGTCCTTCAAGCAATATTTTATGCCCTACAAAAATGTTGGAGTCGTCAAAAATGCGTCCATCGACGCCGCTGTTAATTTGGAGATCGATGAGCAGGCGCGGGAAGCTGTCGCTTACGTTTATGCGACAGCTGTGTTCGAGGATGCCCAGATCGAACTGCGCGGGCGGGGGCGCAGCTATATTCAGGAGAAGGTGAAGCTGTCACCGACTGACACATTCAAGTCTATCGTCACTTTGGATGAAGAGGATCAGGCTTTTGACTTGAAGCTGTTGGTCCGTGATTCGGCAGGGAAGCTATTGATTTCTTACCAGCCAGCCAAGCCTTCGCTTGAGCAAATACCTGACGCGGCGAAGCCGCTTGAAGCGCCAGCTGCGCTCAAGACGAATGAGCAGCTGTATTTGGCCGGGCTCCATTTGGAGCAATATCGCCATGCAACCTTTGAGCCGGAGGCGTATTATTTGGAAGGGTTAAAGCGCGACGCTGGCGACAGCCGCATTAATGTCGCTTATGGCACGCTGCTGCTGCGGCGGGGAAAATTCCAGCAGGCGGAAGGATATTTCCGCACCGCCATTAAGTCGCTGACGTGGCGCAACCCGAATCCGTATGACAGCGAGGCGCTTTATCAGCTTGGTGTTGCCTTGAAGCATCAGGGGAAGCTCGAAGAAGCGTTCACCGCTTTCTACAAGGCAACTTGGTCAGCGGCTTGGCAGGATGCCAGCTACTTCTCGCTGGCTCAGATCGCTTGCGCGGAAGGCGCGTTTGCGGATGCGCTGGAGCTGGTGGAGCGTTCCATCGCGCGGAACGCCCGCAATTATAAAGCGCGCCATTTGAAGGCGGCGCTGCTGCGCAAGCAGGGACGCAGCGATGAGGCGATAGCCTTCGCGGCGGAGACGCTCGGGCTCGATGTGGCCGATTTCGGATCGGCCAACGAGCGCTGCTTGGCGCTGGCTGCTGGGGGGCAGCAGCAGCTGGCGGATCAAGCGCATGCCGAGCTGATGCGGCTTATGCGCGGCGATGCGCACAATTATTTGAACTTAGCTGCCGACTATATCGGCAGCGGGCTGCATGAGGAAGCGATTGCGGTGCTTGCGTGCATCGTGACTTCACTAGAAGGCGCAGCGGCAGCGATCTATCCGATGCTGCCTTATACGCTTGCATATGCATATGAAGAGTCAGGCAATATGGAAGCCGCTGCTGCTTCGCGCCAAGCCGCGGAATCGGCTGCTCCACATTATTGCTTCCCGAACAGCTTGTTTGAGCTGCTGGTGTTGGAGCAAGCGATTGCGGCCAATCCACAGGATGCGAAAGCGCATTATTATTTGGGCAATTTACTGTATGACAAGAAACGGCATAGCGATGCGATTGCCCATTGGGAAGCGTCGCGCGCAGCAGAGCCGAATTTTGCCACCGTACATCGCAACTTAGCGCTTGCCTACTACAATAAACGCGGCGACGAGGCAGCGGCGCTTGAAGCGCTGGAGCAGGCTTTCGCACTCGATCAGGCCGACGCCCGCGTCTTCTATGAGCTGGATCAGCTGTATAAAAAGCTAGGGCATCCCGCTGAGCAGCGGCTTGTCAAGCTAGAACAGCAGCTGACACTTGTTGAGCTCCGCGACGACCTATACATCGAATATGTCACGCTGCTGAATGCGGCCCAGCAGCATGAGCAAGCGGCAGCGGCGCTAGCTACCCGCCAGTTCCATCCTTGGGAGGGCGGAGAAGGCAAGGTGACGGGGCAGCATGTGTTCACGCATGTGGAGCTTGCCAAACAGGCGCTGCAGCAGGGCGAAGCTTCACATGCCGTTCAACTGCTCAACACGGCGCTCGTCTATCCGGAGCATTATGGCGAAGGCAAGCTGCATGGCGCACAGGAAAACAATATTTATTATTATTTAGGCTGTGCGTATGAAGCGCTGAATGAGCCGCACAGAGCGGAAGAATGCTTTAAGCAGGCTTCCCAAGGGCTGGAGGAGCCCGCAAGCGCGCTGTATTACAATGACCAGCCGCCGGATATGATTTTTTATCAAGGGTTATCGTGGTTGAAGCTGGGTAACGAGCCAGAGGCAAAACGCCGCTTCCATAAGCTGCTCGATTATGCGGAAAAGCATATTTTCGACCGGGTCGAATTTGATTATTTTGCCGTATCGCTGCCGGATTTCCTTGTGTTCGAGGATGATCTTAGCAAACGCAACGAGATTCATTGCCGTTATATGATGGGGCTTGGTCTTCTCGGGCTGGGGGAGCGTGAACAGGCAGCGGAGCAGTTTGGCGCCGCCCTGCAATTGGACGGCAATCACAGCGGAGCGCGCATTCATAGCTTACTGGCGTTATCCAATTAATCAGTGTCTATTAGTCAAAGCATGAAGCAGTTGTCAGATACGAGAGCTCAAGACGATATGGAGAAGAAGTCGTATAAAAAGTTGAGCCGCTGTCCAAATAATGGACAGCGGTTTTTTTGCCTTCCACTTAACCGTTTCTATTGATGTAGTAAGCATTATGGGAGTTGATAGAATTCTTTATTTTTCCATAAATATAAAAATGTATAAATTTTAAAGTTTATCTAAAAAATAGAACTTTAAAAACGCTTTATGATTGTAAATGTTTCTATCCACCTATGGAGACTGAAATCAAGGAGAGTGCACCTGTGTCAGACCTGAACGTAAAGGAATTAAATCGCAAGCTTGAGGATTTGTTTGTAAACCCCCTTCATGCTGAAATTGAACTTGGAAATTTAGAATCGGAACCTTTTTCTCTAGAAGACGTGTAGAAGCCTTTAGTCAGTATGATGGGCCAGTTGATCCGTATGATCCGAGCATTCTTTCGAGTGGGAATAGAAAACTTGGATCAGAAGATATTAGCAAGCTGGAAAATGGCCGCAGGGACATAAGGGACAAATTCGATCTTTATCTCAAAAATCCGAAAAAAGCGGTAGACCTGCTTGGTAATGATACGGAATGGAGAGAGTCGAATGAGCCGGAAAATTTGAATGATTCCCAACGAGAAAATAATTTTCACGGATCAGGCCATAGGGCTGTTGTGAATTTGTCTGTTGCAGCCTCATCTGTAGAGGATGAAATAATGGGAGATCCGGCAACCGCCTGCCGTCACCCGTTCTTTTGGCGCTGGCACAAGGAAGTTGATAATCTTTATGACGAATTTCTTCAGCGAATGCCGGTTAATGCTTTCGGAGGCGGACCCGAGATAAGAATAAATAAAATTATTTTGTGCAGGGAAGATGGTCTGTCATCAGTAGGAGACTTGCAGCAGATTGGAAAAGAGGCTTTCGCCGATTGGGAAGCAGCTTTCCAGGATGGACCGTTTGAAGGTGGAGGAGCCACCATTACAACTACGGATGAGCTTCAAACGGTTTACAAATGTATGATCAAATTAAATATTTGACACATAAGGGTTTTGCTTATTTTTTACGTGTAGAAAACGTATCCTCGCGTGATATCGAATCGACAGTCCGTATTTTTATTGCGCCTGAGCAAAATCAAGAGGACTACCGCTCATGGATTGAAATAGATAAGTTTGTCGCCAAGCCTTCCCCTGGTAAAAATGTCATTTATCAGAATTCTAAAGAGTCTTCTGTTATTCAAAAACCAGCAGCATTAGAGCCTAACCCTGAAAGAACACAAGGAGAAAGCGGCTGTCAGTGTGGTTGGCCTTATACGCTGCTGCTGCCCCGCGGCAATGAGGAGGGAATGCCGTATGTGATGATGGTTATGCTGACAGATTGGAATGAAGATAGGGTGAGGGAGAGCACATGCGGCTCAATCAGCTTCTGCGGTGTAACGAATCAAAATCAGCCGTATCCAGACAGCAGAGCGTTGGGCTATCCTTTTGACCGTCCAATTGCGGGAATTGCAAATACACTAATCACCAATCCCCATATGGCGACACGTGCCTTTAAAATCCGGCATTTGGGTACGGAGGGATAGAGTTGCGAGTCGATATCGTTCGATCAGACGATAATGCTGGGCTTGGAAGGCTGCGGGAGTGTTTAAAACGAGCTTTAGATAACCAAAGCAACTATCCACGTGGTCGGAATGGTTGGCAGGAGATCCGAGAATACCTTCGTATATCAAACGAAAAAAAGACCATGCGCTGTATATTAATGGTGTTCGGGTATTAAGCCTGAAGGCTGGTGCTGACATTCCTGGTGCTGCTGCATTCCTGTCCCAGAGGATCGTTGATTTATCGGCAATTCCGGAGCCCAAGGGCAGACGAAGGTGGTCTTATCGTTTCTTTACATCTGTCATACCGGGAATAGCGCTCATTGTGCTGCCCAAATGCGCGATTTGCGGCTCCGCTTATATGGGACTGTTTGAGATTATTGGTCTAGGTGTTGGGAGGGGGCTGGAACGTCCCTGGCTATTGCCGCTTATGGCTCTAATGATGATGGCAACAGTCGCTGCAACGGCATATCGTGCGCGTGAACGCAATGGATATGGCCCGGTTGCTCTGGCATTCGTTTCGTCCGCGTTGATGATTGCGGGCAAGTTTAACGATAGTCGTGCGGAGCTTTATTTTGGAGGGGGCGTACTGATCGGGGCTACAGCATGGAACGCCATTGCTTTGCATAAACTTTCAGCTTTCCAATATCAAATAAAACAAAGGTGGGTAAATCTATTTCATTTTCTAGTGAAGACTTTAAACTTGCTGCAACGCAAATCTACCCTGAAGTAATTTACTGAATCTGCTGGCTCTTAGCTTCCATTTGTCATACAATTGTTTCTGGTAATCTTATTTTCCAGAAGGAGTATATGATGAAACGATTGATTTGGCTAGGTTGTTTGTCTTATTTCATTATCGGGCTTGCCCATGTTGTGCTGGGCTCCGTATTGCCCGTTGCGCTCGAGCATTATGGCAAAGCGTACAGCGAGGGCGGCACGCTCATTTTCACGCAGTTCGGCGGATTTCTGGTCGGGGTGCTGCTCTCGCCGTGGCTGAATCGCCATTTGGGCAAAAGAGGCGGGCTGTTGCTGGCATTTGGCATGCTGTTTGCCGCTGAATTTATGTTTATGCTGCTGCCGCCTTGGGGCTGGCTGTATGCGATTGCCATCGTAGCCGGTTTTGGTTTTGGCATGATTGAAGCGGTGATCGGAACGATTATAATCGCAGCGGTCAAAAATCAAACGGCCGTCGCGATGAGCCGCCTGGAGGTGTTTTTCGGCGTTGGCGCTATGGTAATGCCGCTAATAGCAAGCGGCCTGATCTGGGCCAATTATTGGCAGCTGTCATTTTTGGTCGTTTCACTTTTTGCAATTTTGACTTTGATTATGTGGGCAAAAGGCTCCTTCGGCGAGCTGGATGCGGTGCTGCGCAAGTCAGTCGCATCCGCTGCGGAGGAACGGCAGAAGGCGAAGCGTGCAGGCAAGCCGCTTTATCAGGGCAAGGAATGGGTTATTTTCTCGTTGTTTATTGTATTTTTCTTCCTCTATGTAGGGACGGAGATGAGCCTCGCAAACTTTATGCCCGCCATTCTCATTGAGAAGCTGGGCATGAAGGAGGCGGGGGCGACGCTTAGTGTAACCTGCTTTTGGATTGCGATGGCATTCGGTCGTTTGTTCGCTGGAGTTATAGCCGAGAAAATTAAATATCGGCTGTATATTATGGCAAGCTGCGGGGCGACCGTGCTGCTGTTCATCGTATTTCCTTTTACGAACCAGGTATGGTCCGCCTTCGTTGTCATTTTGCTGCTGGGTCTGGCGATGTCTGGCGTATTTTCCATCGCGCTCGTTTTTTCGAGCAAGCTGCTGCCGGGTGCAGAGGAATCTACCCCGAGCTTTATGATTGCAGCTGGCGGCGTCGGTGGTGCCGTGCTGCCGCTTACGATGGGCTGGGGACTCGACCACTTGCAGGTTAACCAGTCGGCATGGCTGCTGACGGGCTTTTCCGCTGGCTTGATTGTTCTAAGTGTGATCGCCTTTCAGCTTGACCGCAGGCAAATGGTCATGAAAACGGGCGGACGCTCTTTGGGAAGGCCGAAACACGAGACGTAAAGCTTGCCGATGAAACGGTGATGAAGCTGTAAACCGCGATATTGCGTGGTTTACAGTTTTTTTGCTGTTTAGGGCTGTTAATGGATGTGAAGCGAGAGGAGGAGCGTTATATTTTGCCGAATTTATGATTATGCCGATTAGTGACCGATATAAGAGGTAAGGGGTGACCTATTATTTTAGAAAAAGAGAGGTGAAGGCGTGTCTATTGTTCCTGTCAATCCATCCTTTGAAGTAAAGCTGTCGCCGCTTGGCGATACGGCGATTATTGTGGAGCTGGGCAGCGTCATTGACCAGAAGACACATGAGCGTGTGCAAGCACTCAGCTCTTATTTGCGGCGTGAGCCTTTTCCCGGTTTCATTGAGCTTGTACCGGCGTTTGTAACGCTGACGATTTTTTATGATCCAATGAAGCTGCTGGCCCCAGTAGCCGAAAATAATTGGAATTCGCTAGCTGAAGCGGCTGCTTCGCCTTATGAGTGGGTATGCGAGCTGCTCATGGACATTGTCAGCAAGCTGGAAGGCGAGCAGGCTGCTGCTCCGCGGATCGTAACCCTTCCCGTCTGCTATGGCGGAGAGCTAGGGCCGGATCTTGCAGCGGTTGCAGCTCATAGCGGACTTTCGGAAAAAGAGGTCATCGCCTTGCATGCGGCGCAGCCTTATCTCGTACATATGGTCGGCTTTGCCCCCGGTTTTCCGTATTTGGGAGGTTTGCCTGAGCAAATCGCTACGCCTCGGCGGAGTACGCCCCGCTTGCGGATTGAGCCTGGCAGCGTAGGTATCGGCGGCAAGCAGACAGGGGTCTATCCTATCGTCTCCCCTGGCGGCTGGCAAATTATCGGGCGTACGCCACTGGTGTTGTTCCGTCCATCGCATGAGCAGCCGAGCTTATTGCAGGCGGGAGATCAGGTTTATTTTAAGCCCATCAGCTATGAGGCGTTTATCGCATGGGAGGAGCAGGCATAATGGGCATTCGAATAAAACATGCAGGCCTCCTCACGACCGTGCAGGATCGGGGACGGCTCGGATACAGGCAGCAGGGCATTATTGCAGGCGGGGGGATGGATGATTTTGCGCTTCGCGCGGCTAATTTGCTCGTTGGAAATGAGGCGGGAGCAGCGGTGCTGGAAGCTACGCTCATAGGCCCGAAGCTGATTTTTGAACAGGATGCGTTAATCGCTATATGTGGAGGCAACCTGTCGCCTACGGTGCATGGAATAGCTGTTCCATTATGGCGGCCAGTCTATATAAAAGCAGGAAATGAGCTTTCATTCGGAGCTTGCGTGGCGGGAGCCCGCGCTTATATAGCAGCTGCTGGAGGCGTGGATGTGCCGCTCGTTATGGGCAGCAGGAGCACGTACACGCGTGCGGCTATAGGCGGCTTTGAAGGCCGGGCTTTAAAAGCGGGCGATGTGGTGGCGATCGGAGAAGGAGCGTCGGAAACGTTGTTTTATTGGGAGCAGGAAGCTGGAGACAGGCAGGATGCCGCGCCATTTTTTGCAGCAAGCTGGTCTATTGGTTCAGAGGGACGTCCCTTTTATCGGAAAAACCCAGTCATTCGCTTCGTGCCCGGACGGCATTTTGATGCTTTTACCGAAGGGAGCAGGAAGCATTTTCTGCAGAGCGATTTTCGAATTTCGACGCAATTGGATCGGATGGGCTACCGGCTGGAAGGCCCGCGTCTTGGAACAGAAGCGGCGCTTGAGCCTATTTCTGAGGCGGTATCCATGGGTACCATTCAGGTGCCTGCTGGCGGCAGCCCGATTATCTTGATGGCGGACCATCAGACGATTGGCGGCTATCCGAAAATCGCCCAAGTTGCCACGGTAGATTTGCCGCTGCTTGCGCAAGCAAAGCCGGGAGAGACGATTAGATTTAAGCAAATTACACGGCAAAAATCGGAAGAGCTTTATATCAAGCATGAGCTTCAAATGCAGCGGCTCTCGATGTTTATTGTAATACGTTATAGAGAGGAGAGATAGGACGAATGACGCTGAGCATCGATTTAAATTGTGATTTGGGTGAGCATTATGGCGTGTATGAGCTGGGGCAGGATGCTGATTTGCTGCCGCTCATTACATCGGCCAATATTGCTTGCGGCTTTCATGCCGGCGATCCGGGAACGATGAGACGAACGGTGAAGCTGGCGCTGGAAAATGGCGTTGCCATCGGCGCCCATCCTGGGCTGCCGGACTTAATCGGTTTCGGACGGCGTGAGATGGCGATTTCGCCAGAGGAAGCATATGATCTGACCGTATATCAAATCAGCGCGCTGAATGGCTTCGTAAAGTCCGAAGGCGGCGTTATGCAGCATGTGAAGCCTCATGGCGCCTTGTATAACATGGCGGCAAGGCGCGCGGAACTGGCTGAAGCGATTGCTGAGGCGGTGTATAAGGTGAATCCGGAGCTTATCTTGTATGGCTTGTCGGGGAGCGAATTGATTCATGCGGGGAAAAAGCGGGGGCTGCGCACGGCGAGTGAGGTATTCGCAGATCGTACTTACCAGCAAGACGGCTCGCTGACACCGCGCAGTCACGTAGGTGCGCTAATAGAGGAGCCGAATGAAGCGCTGAAACAGCTCCTTCAGATGCTGAGAGAAGGAGCTGTTTGGTCGACGCAGGGAGTGAAAGTTCCGCTTGCTGCCGAAACGATATGTGTCCACGGAGATGGCGAGAAGGCGCTTTTGTTCGTCAAGCATATTCGTGAGCTGCTGGAGTCGGAAGGGATTATCCTTTGTGCGCCGGGCTCTAATCTGCCCACTTAATGAGCTTTTCTATTTATTTGCGTTTTTTTAAATTTTCCATAATTTTGCGACCTGTCGGCGTTTGGGCGAGACCGCCCTGCGCCGTTTCTCTATGTTTGCTTGGCATGGCGCTGCCGACCTCCAGCATGACGTTAATGACCTCATCGGATGGAATGATGCTGCGGACGCCAGCCAACGCCATATCTGCTGCCGCCAAAGCGGTAACAGCTCCAAAGCCGTTCCGGACGATACATGGAATTTCTACTAAGCCGCCAACCGGGTCGCAAATGAGTCCGAGCGAGTTTTTAAGGGCAAGCCCAACTGCGTGAACCGCTTGGTCTACCGTGCCGCCTCGCAGCTCAACCATAGCTCCCGCCGCCATGCCGATCGCGGAGCCGACCTCAGCTTGGCAGCCGCCTTCCGCTCCGGAAATAAAGGAATTATTCGCAATGACATAGCCAATCGCACCTGCGCAAAATAACCCTCTGACCATATGCTCGTCGCTCCAGCCAAAACGCTCCTGTGCGCTCACGAATACACCGGGAATAATGCCGCAAGAGCCTGCGGTCGGCGTTGCAATGATGCGGCCCATGGACGCGTTGACCTCGGAAACGGCGAGGGCATAGGCCATCGCTGTGCTTGCCGGCTCTCCGGAGGATGGCTCGTGGTTGGCGCTGAAGGCTTGAACACGCTGGGCATCGCCCCCGGTAAGCCCGCTCTTGGATTGCGTATTAGTAGTTAGTCCTTTATTCACGGCATCCTTCATAATTTGGTAGTAATCCGCCATTTGTCCGAAAATATGCTCCTCGGTTTGACCTGACTCTGCTATTTCTTCTTCAAGCATAATTTGCGATATAGTTTTGGCTTGCTGCTGACCCGCTGCGGCCAGCTCATGCAAAAAACGATATTTCATACGGCTCAGCTCCTTAAGGTGAGATCAATAATAGAGCTTTTAATCATATGGGGCAGTTGCTGGATTTTGAGCTGCGTAGCGGCTGTAATTTTCGTATCTGCTTCAATGACGGTCATCGCTTCGCCATTCCTCGCTTTACGATCCACATCCATGTAACCTATGTTGACGCCATCCTCGCTTAGCACATGCGTAATGCCGGAGAGCACGCCGGGAAAGTCCCCATGAAGAAGCACAAGCGTCGGAAACTCCCCTGTGCACTGGACATCAAAACCATTCATCTCATGAATCATAATATTGCCCCCGCCAATAGAGGCGCCGACAATTTCGGCATATCGCTCTCCTGCCCACAGCGCGACTCTAGCTGTATTCGGATGTGGAACATGTCCCACTCCCAGACTGAAGCTAATTTCCATGCCAGATGACCAGGCGTCTTCAAGCGAATGGCGAATTCGGGCATCATCAGTATCATAATCCAGCAAGCCAGCGGCTAGTGCGAGATCGGTGCCATGTCCTTGGTAGGTTTCGGCAAAAGATCCGTACAGCTTAATAGCGGCTTTGTTCGGAATCGTACCAAGCAGTTGTCTCGCTACGCGGCCAATACGGACGGCTCCTGCTGTATGCGAGCTGGAGGGGCCGACCATGGGAGGCCCGATAATCGAAAATACATTTTTAAATCGCATAGCTTTACCACCGTTCTGTTCAGGTTATCACTGCTACTTAGAGTAACTTAACACTACATTTTATGTCAATATATATAACTCAAAGGTCATTATTCAAGTTTTATTTGTTATGAAAAATAACATGAAGACCGCGATGATTCGACGAGTCCTCTGGCGCTGCGGGAAGTCACTGTGCTGCTGACATCTTATAAAGCTTATTCATTTGCCAGCTCGCATATATCTACCGTGTTTCTGATGTGAAAAGAAAATAAAGTTGTAGACGTGGAAAAACCTGCAAGGCTTTTTGTTGTAAATACAACAAAAATAGAGTACTATTTTTTTACCGCGTTTGAAAAATACAATATTAGTGGAGTTGCAATTATGAAGGAGATTCTACGTGAGGTTGGAATGATTGCTAGGGCATTGGATTCTGTAAGTAAGTAATATTGAAAAGAATAAGGATTAATATAACCAAAAAATAAAAAAACTATTTCCTACAGAGAAAGGAAAGACAGTTTACCCTTTTATAAAAAGGGAAGCACGAGAAATTATTGATTTAGTAAAAGGAGGAAAAATAAAATGACTATAAATATAAAAAAGTGCACATTTGAAGATCTTAGGTTACTTCAAGAAATTAGTGTTGAAACATTTAATGAGACATTTAAGAATCAAAATTCACCTGAAAATATGAAAGCCTACTTGGAAAAAGCCTTTAATTTAAAACAATTAGAGAAAGAATTATCTAATATCTCTTCGGAATTCTATTTTATTTATTCTAATGAGGAAATTGCCGGGTATTTAAAGCTAAACACCAATGATGCTCAAACTGAAATAATGGGCAACGATTCGCTTGAAATCGAGAGGATTTATATAAGGAAAAAACTTCATAAACAGGGGCTTGGTAAATATCTAATAAATAAAGCTATAAAAATAGCGATAGAACGGAATAAAGAAAAGATCTGGCTAGGGGTTTGGGAAAAAAATGAGAGCGCAATTACCTTCTATAAAAAAATCGACTTTGTTCAAACAGGAGCCCATTCTTTCTATATGGGTGATGAAGAACAAATAGATTTTATAATGACCAAAACACTCATATAACATTGGTCCGAGATGATATTCAACTTACGGATAAGTTATTCGATCGCTAGATTAGCTTGTCGCAATCGATTGGTTTTAAGTCGGTTTTGCCGGAAGATTTCCCGAGCATAAATAAATGCCTTTCCAATTAAACGGAAATCCTATTATAATTTCAATAAGAATAGGACGGTAACATCATTATGCTTGCAGGAGGCTGGAAAATGGATGTTTTGCGCTTTCCCATCGGTTTGTTTGAGCATGAGGGTGATATTTCGCGGCAGCAGCTAGATGGCTGGTTTGCCGACATTGAATCGGCTCCTGCGCGGCTTCGAGCTGCTGTATCCGATTTAAGTGCGGAGCAGCTGGATACGCCATACCGCCCAGATGGGTGGACGGTGAGACAGGTTGTGCATCATATAGCGGACAGCCATATGAACGCATATATGCGATATAAGCTGGCGCTAACCGAAGAAACGCCGACAATTCGTCCTTATTACGAGGAAAGATGGGCGGAGCTGAGTGACGGGCGCACAGGTCCTGTTGAGTTGTCTTTAGCGCTTCTTGATGCACTGCACAGCAGGTGGCTGCTGCTGCTTCGCTCGCTAAGCCGTGAGCAGTTGGAGCGTGCTTTTATTCATCCCGAATCCGGAAATACGATTCGTCTGAATTGGAATGCGGGCAATTATGCCTGGCATGGCAATCACCATATTGCCCATATTACCCGGCTGCGTGAGCGCATGGGCTGGACCATGATCTAGCATACAATCGGCGGAAAGACTATTTTTTTGACTTGTAATGAGGAGAGGGGATGTCAGTATGGATTTACAGCGTGTTTATTTGGATAGCATCCAATCACAGTTCCACTATTACAAAAAACTTGCTGAAAAAGCGATGAGTCAGGTCGAGCCGGAGCAGCTGTTTGCACAGCCTAAGGAGGATGTGAACAGCATTGGCACAATCGTCAAGCATATGTGCGGCAACATTTTGTCCAGATGGACGGATTTCCTGACAGCAGACGGCGAAAAGGATTGGCGGGACCGCGATGCCGAGTTTGAAAATGACTGGACGAATAAGGAAGAGCTGCTCGCGAGCTGGGATGAAGCGTGGGCTTGTTTTTTTCAGGCGATAGATTCGCTCCAGCCGGAGCAGCTTGGTCAAATTATTTATATACGCAATGAAGGGCACACCGTTCTGGAGGCGATCAACCGTCAGCTGGCGCATTATCCGTATCATATTGGGCAAATCGTTTACGCTGCAAAATGGTTGAAGGAAAACGAGTGGAACAGCCTGTCCGTGCCGAGAAACGGCTCGAAGCAATACAATGCCGGGAAATTTGCCAAAGAGAAAGCGATCAAGCATTTTACCGATGAGGAACTAAAGCGGTTGGATGGAGATGGGGAAACTCTTTGAGGGCTTGCTATACGCTGGTTATAATCTGCTTGCTGCTCACAAGCGCATGCAGCGGCGCGGATACGAATACTGGAAGTGTTGAGCCAGAAGCCGCTCCTATTTCGGCAAGCGCAGCGTCTAATATCTCGGGTCAGGATTATGCGGAAGGAGCGAGTCAGGTTGATTCGGAATTTCCAGTAACAAGCGCTGCGGATGACGAGGCTGAAGCCGCGGACTTTGAGTCACTCGTACCAGCCGGATGGAAAGTGCTGGAGATTTTTGATGGAGAACCTGAGCAGGCAGAAGCAGATTTGAACAACGATGGGCTAGTCGACATCGCCGCCGTGCTGGAGAAGGAAGATATTTCGCAAGAAGCGCCAGATCGCGCCATTATGATTGCTTTTGGACAGACGGACCATACGTACAAGCGGTCTGTTATTGCGGAGCAGGCGGTAATGAGGGCGAATGAAGGCGGGATTTACGGCGATCCGTTTGAAAGCCTGACGATTGAGAAGGGTGTTCTTGTTCTTCGTCATTTTGGCGGCAGCAATTCGAGATGGTACAATACGTATCGTTTTCGTTATCAGGATAACGATTGGTATTTAATAGGGGCGACAACGGGCTCTTATTTTACGGGCAATGAGCTTATGGATAATGCCGATGAAGACGATTATAATTTGCTGACAGGCGAGTTCGTGAAAAAAACATGGGATGAAGAGGCTGGCGAACAGGTGATTGAGAGAGGCAATCGCGGCAAGAAGGCGCTTGTGAAAATACAGGATTTTGATGTGCGGGCGGCAGAGCCGCAATATTAGGGTGAGTCGTTTACAAGACCGTCAAAGTGTGCTTTGACGGTTTTTTTCTGTTAAAGAGAGGGCGAAAGTTTCCGAAGGCGTTACATATGCCTATACCACGCAGTGACCTTCTGCATAGGCTGTTATCATTACTAAGAAACGAAGGAGCTTAATCCGGATGTCAAAAACCACTACAAAACCGGAATCGAATGAGCCTTCAGCCGATGATCTCGCCTTATGGTCTGCTGTTATATTAGTGGTTGGCGATCTTTTTGGGCTATTTGCCGTTCTGAAAGCCAGAGCGGAGAAAGATGATACCTCCTAACGAGGTCATGAACAATCTCGCCTTGTATGTATATGGCTGAAGGATATAATCATCTAGTGAGGAAGGGTTAATGATGGTTGATGAACAAAAAATAACCTCGGACGATCTGTTTAAAATTTCTGCTTCGTTGTCGTTGATTGGTGATGGCTTGGCCTTGCTTGCTCTAAAAAAAGCGGAAGAGGAAAGCAATAACCAGAAAGCGATATCCGCAGCCATAAATCGCCTGATCCGAAAACGTCCCTAGAGAGAGCGCGACAGGTGAACGCATACAGGAGGAAAGCCTGTTTAAGCAGGCTTTTGGTCGTTATTTGACGCTCTATAAAGGAAAAAGTAGTATACTCTCTCTTTCAAAGTTGAATTTGCTTGCGATTGTGAGCTTCTTTCTTTCATTGGGTCTGTATACAAGCATTCACCTTTTATAGGATCATTACATACTTATGCTGGCGTCATATTCCAATAGAGCGGACGAGGAAATGGCTGCTTGCTTTCAGCTCGATTATGAATTCAGTGCTCTCGGTACTTTACTCGTATAAAAGCTACTTAAAGCTGTCTAAACAGTTCTAAAAATAAACATGAAATAGCAGGGCAGACCGCCGTACGGTTTGGATCAAACGTCCAAATACAACTCGGCGGTTTTCTTTGAAATATAAGAATTTATAAGATTCACACTTATAATCGGCTTATATTTCACCCTCGAAACGGAAGCTTTACCGCCAGAGGACGGCAACAGCCGTTTACGCTTGAAATATAGGAAAGCATATGATTATTCCATCTATTCTCTATATTTCTACGCGAAACGGAAGCTTTGCCGCCAGAGGACGGCAACAGTCGTTTACGCTTGCGTGAGGCGAAATCTGTCGGATAAAGAAAACGGTTGTCGAAGAAAATTCAAATACCAAGTTGACAGATAGGGATTGATATGGTAGTTTTGGTCTAAGGTTTGAACCTTAATGTTTTCCTGTTGATTTGGAGGGGTCAAATGCAGTTCGAAAAAGTATCCGCTAAAAAAGTTAGCGATTTTATTTTGGAGCAGCTAGAGGAAGCGATTATCCTTAAAGATTTTCTAGCGGAGGAGCAGCTGCCAACGGAACGGGAGCTTGCAGCGGTGTTTAAGGCCAGCAGGCTTGCGGTCAGGGAGGCGTTATCCGAGCTTGAGGGCAAGGGGCTAATCGAGAAGCGGATCGGAGCCAAGGGCGGCACATTCGTTCTTCCTTTAACGATAAACTCGCATCAGAGAACGCGGGAGGAAGTGCGCGGCGGCTGGGATGATATGTTGAAAGTATTCGAATATCGCTCCATTATAGAGCCGGAGGCGGCCTACCTTACTGCTAAGCGGATAAGCACGGCAGAGCTCGAACTGCTGCGAGGTTTTATTGAAACGAGCATGGAAGAGGATTGCACGCGTGAAATTTTCCGTTCTCTGGACGTCAAATTTCACTTGTCGATTGCTAAAGCTTCCGGCAACGACTATTTCGAGAAGGCAGTCAGGAAGATTCGTACCAAAATTAATCCTGCACTGGATTTGATGCCCTATAACGAGAACGTCAGGCGGACAAGTTATGACAAGCATATGCTGCTGCTTGATGCGCTCCATGCCGGTGATGGAAACGGCGCGAAAGAAGCGATGCAGCAGCATATCGACGAAACCGTACATGCGATTTATGCGCGTGTCGTTGTCGAAGGAGACAGTTAACTGGTCAACCGGCACTGTAGGAGGGTGAAGATATTGAAATTAAATGAGCTTCTTGCTCTTGCAAATCAGCAGAAGGAACAACTAGTAGCATGGCGCAGAGACCTCCATCAATACCCTGAAACTGGATTTGAGGAAGTAAGAACTTCGGGAATCGTCGCTGAGCATTTGCGGCAGCTAGGCTTGGAGGTTCAGACGAATATTGGGAAAACAGGCGTTGTCGCACTGCTTCGCGGCGAAAAGCCCGGTCCCACAATTGCACTTCGGGCGGATATGGATGCATTGCCGATTGAGGATCTGAAGACCGTTCCTTACAAATCGAAAGTACCCGGTAAAGCACATCTATGCGGCCATGATGCTCATACGAGCATGCTTATGGGTGCGGCCCAGCTGCTTGCGGGTTTAGGCAAGCCAGCCAGCGGAAATATCAAATTTGTGTTTCAGCCCGCTGAAGAAGGGCTAGCCGGAGCGAAAGCGATGATGGACGACGGTGTGCTGCAAAACCCCGCTGTGGATGTAATGGCAGGGCTGCATGTCTTTCCTTCGCTGCCGACAGGCTCCATTTCCGTAACGAAGGGAGTCGCCTTCGCTTCAGCGGATAGCATAACGATCAAGGTGATCGGCAAAGGCGGACACGCTGCCCGTCCTCATGAAGGGGTAGATGCGATTACGGTAGCGGCACAGGTGATATCGGCCTTGCAGCATGTAGCGAGTCGTCTAGTTGATCCGCTTGAGCCCGTTGTCGTTACGATTGGCAAAATCAACGGAGGCTACATGGGGGCAGCGATTGCACCCGAAGTGGAGATGGTCGGCACAGTCAGGACACTGACACCAGCAGTTCGCGAGCGGATGCCGCAGCTGCTTGAGGACATCATTCGCGGCGTAACTTCATCGTTTGGGGCGGATTACGAATTGAACTACAAGATGGGTTATCCGGTTGTGCAAAACGATGATGGAATGGTTGATTTTCTTACCTCGACAAGCGAACAGCTATTGGACGGAAAAAAATGGATCTATGTAAAGCCGTCGATGGGCGGCGAGGACTTTGCCTTTTATTCCGAGGCTGTACCAAGTGTATTTTTCCGTTTGGGCGTTGGAAGTGGCGAGGAGTATACATCCTACCCGCTGCATCATCCGCAGTTTGATTTGGACGAAGCCGCTCTTCCTTACGGAGCTGCAATGTTATCGGCCCTTGCACTTAATTATTTGGCTGATCCGCAATCGTGAACGTGAACGAACAAACTAAAACGAATTTCAGGAGGTTGTGTGATTTGAAAAGATGGTATGTACAGGGCTTTGCAGTAATAATTGCGGTTATGCTGGTTGTTACAGGTTGCGGCAACGCCGCAGAGACGACGAATGAGACGCAAACGAATGGCGGGACGGCTAGCGCTCCAGCAGGCGGGGACAAAACAACTTTAACGATCGCTAACGCGACGGATATTGAAAGCTTTGATACTCATAACAACAACAATACGATGAGCGAAGCGGTTCTTGTCAATGTGTTTGATTATTTGCTGAAAAATGACGCGGAGCAAAACAAAGTGCCCGTGCTTGCCACTTCGTGGGAGCAGGTTAATGATACGACATGGAGATTGAAGCTGCGTGACGACGTCAAGTTCCACAATGGCGACCCTTTCACAGCAGCGGATGTAAAGTTCTCGCTTGAGCGTGTCGCAAAGGACAGCACGTTGAAGCAAAATACGTATTACAAGCATATTAAAGAAGTCAATATTATTGATGATTATACGGTTGACATTGTAACTGAAACGCCAGACCCTATTATGCTTAATCGTTTGTCCCGTATGGGAGCTGGCATTTTGCCTTCCAAATATATTGAGGAAAACGGCATCGAAGCTTTCTTGAAAGCTCCGGTAGGCACAGGCCCTTATAAATTTTCCAAATGGACGAAGGATGACCGCATTGAGCTGGTGAAAAATGCCGATTATTTCGGTGGAACGCCGAAATGGGAAAATGTTGTTTTCCGCTCCATTCCTGAAGCGTCGACTCGGGTTTCCGAGCTGCTGACAGGCGGAGTTGATATTGCCGCTGGCGTTCCATCAACGGACATTGCGCGTATTGATGGTGTCGATGGCCTAAGTGTAGAACAGGCGAAAATTCAGCGTGTGCTTCATATCATTATGCGTATGACGGAAGGCTCGATTACCGCCGATCCAAAGGTCCGCGAAGCGATTGAACTCGCAATTGACAATCAGGTTATTATTGACAGCATAGCTGGCGGTGCAGGAATTCCGACTAGAACTTCGGTTACTCCTGGAAACTTCGGTTCAGATCCGAGCTTGTATGATACGTTTGTGTACGACCAAGAGCGTGCGAGAGCATTATTGAAGGAAGCTGGTTATGAAAATGGCGCGAAAGTGTCGTTCTCATCCGCCGTTCAATATAAAGAAGTGGCTGAGGTCGTAGCCGCGATGCTTACGGATGTAGGCTTTGAAGTCAATCTGGAAATTTTGGAAGCTAGCAGCTTCAGCGAGAAGCTGAACTCGAAGAAATTTAACGAGCTGTTCCTGCTTGGCGTAGGGAATTCCTTATTTGATGCTTCGAACAATTATAACCGCTTCAAGAAAGAAAATGCAGCTGGCGAGACAGATTATAATAATCCAGAAGTAGAAGAGCTGCTGCAATCGGCGCTGCAAAATATGGATTTAGCCGATCGCGAGAAGCAATACCAGAAGGTTCAGCAGCAATTTACAGTGGACCGTCCTACCATTTATTTGTATCAAATGAAAGGCATTTACGGCATCGGAGCAGGTATCGGCTACACGCCAAGGCTCGATGAAATGTATTATGCGGAAGACATCACGCTGAAATAGCATCAACCATAAAGGAGGGAATAGCGTTCTATTCCCTTCCTTTTGCTTTAATCCATTACAGGGAGAGGGGCCGTTCAGTGGGCAAATACATTGTTAAATCTTTGCTGCAAATGGTGCCGGTTCTATTTCTCATTTCCGCCATCGTTTTTGTGCTTGTGCATGTTACAGGTGACCCGGTCAATCTGATGCTGCCGGAAACGGCTACAGAGGAAGACCGGGCTGTTCTGTCAAAGGCGCTTGGGCTGGACCGGCCGCTATATATTCAATTCGGCCTATTTCTCTATAATGCTGTCCAGGGAGATTTCGGACATTCCTTCCATTACGGACAATCAGCTTTGCCGCTTGTGCTGGAAAGGCTGCCTGCCAGTTTCCAGCTTGCTGGAGCGGGAATGCTGATTGCAACGCTGCTGGCCATTCCGCTGGGCATTATTTCGGCGCTGAAGCGCAACACTTATTTGGATCTATTTATTTCAGGTCTATCTGCGCTTGGTAAAGGGATGCCGAATTTTTGGACGGGCATTATGCTGATTTTATTATTTTCGGTTATATTGGGCATTTTCCCGGTTTCCGGAAAGGGCGGGCCGGAGCATCTTGTTCTTCCGGCCATAACGCTTGGAGCTGGCATTGCGGCGCAAATGACGAGGCTCATTCGGGCAAGCATGCTGGAGATTTTGAATCAGGAATACATCCGTACGGCGAGAAGCAAGGGGCTGCTGGAGACCATCGTCATTTTCAAGCATGCGCTGCGCAATGGACTTATTCCGGTCGTTACGATTATGGGCCTGCAATTTACAAGCCTGATTGGCGGGACGCTCGTAACCGAAACCGTGTTCTCATGGCCGGGTCTTGGGCAACTGCTGGTGTCGGCCGTAAATACGCATGATATGTCGATTGTACAGGCGGCCGTATTCGTCATTGCCATCATCGTATTGGCTGTGAATTTATTAACGGATATTGTATACCGATATCTGGACCCGCGCATTAAATACAGTTAAAGCCAGAGGTGAGGCAGATGTCGTTATTATCCAAATCGCAAGCGGATGGCTTGTCGGGAAAGCAGCCTGAGGAAACGGAAGGCAAATGGCGGCACGGCATGAAGTCGCTTTTGAAAAGCAAGACAGGCACACTTGGCATTTTGATCGTACTCGTCGTGTGCATCATTGCCATCGGCGCGCCGTTATTTGCCACCCATGAGCCGGCGAAGATCAGCCCGGCGCAGAGGCTGCTTCCGCCGATGTGGCTGGAGGGGGGCGCTCCTGACCATTTGCTGGGGACGGACAATTTGGGCAGGGATATTTGGAGCCGAATTGTTTATGGCTCGCAAGTATCTTTAATTGTCGGAATCGGAGCCGTCCTGCTGTCAGGTGCAATCGGGGCGTTGCTAGGCTTGCTTGCAGGCTTTTATGGCAAATGGGTAAACGCCATTATTATGAGGGTCGCCGATGCGTTTATCGCTATTCCGGCTATTTTGTTTATGCTCGTTGTGCTCGCCGTACTTGGACCGGGACTTGGAACGCTAATCTTCGTTATTGGGGTCACCAACTGGGTCTCCTATGCGCGGGTTGTCCGCGGGGAAGTGCTCAGTGTGAAGGAACGGGATTTTGTGAAAGCTGCGAGAGCGTTAGGCGCACGTAATGGCCGAATTATTTTTACCCATATTTTGCCGAATGTACTGTCATCCTTCATCATTATTTCCACGATGAGCGTGGCAACGACGATTATTATGGAAGCGTCACTTAGCTTTCTAGGGCTTGGAATTAAGCCGCCTGCTGTTTCCTGGGGCGGGATGCTGAGCGATGGACGCCAATATTTGGCTACAAGCTGGTGGGTTGCTACTTTTCCGGGACTTGCCATTACGATTACGGTTCTAGGCGTTATCTTTTTCGGAGATTGGCTTCGCGATATGCTGGACCCTCGCATGAAATCGAAGGAATAAGAAGGGAAATGAGGGAGCAATATGCCGACACCTTTGCTGGAAGTTAAAAATTTGCATACGAGCTTTAAAACAGATAAAGGCGTGATTCCTTCCGTGAACGGTGTAAGCTTCTCCGTCGAAGAGGGGGAAACGCTTGCGATTGTAGGGGAATCCGGCTGCGGCAAAAGCGTCACGTCGCTTTCCATTATGGGGCTCATCGCTTCTCCCGGTGCTATAACAGGCGGGGAAATTACATTCCAAGGGCGCGATCTGGTGAAGCTCTCTCGCAAGGAGCTGCGGAAGCTTCGCGGCAACGAAATGTCGATGATTTTTCAAGAGCCAATGACGTCGCTTAATCCTGTGTTTACGATTGGCAATCAGCTAGCGGAAGTATTTCGCATCCATCAAGGCGCAAGCAAAGCGGAGGCCAGGCAGAAAAGTGTGGACATGCTTCAGCGCGTAGGTATCGCCAATGCTTCCAAGCTGGTTGGCCAATTTCCTCATCAGCTGTCTGGAGGGATGCGGCAGCGGGTCATGATCGCGATGGCGCTCGCCTGTGAGCCTAAGCTGCTCATTGCCGATGAGCCGACAACAGCGCTGGATGTGACCATCCAGGCGCAAATATTAGATTTAATTTCAACGCTCAGCAAGGATCAGCATACGGGCGTTATTTTAATTACGCATGATTTAGGCATTGTAGCGGAGATGGCGGATCGGGTCGTCGTTATGTATGCAGGGGAAGTCGTCGAAGAAGCATCAGTCGCCGATTTGTTCGCTGCTCCGAAGCATCCTTATACGGTCGGTCTGCTCGGTTCTTTGCCAAGAATGGACGAACAGAGGGACCAGCTCGCATCGATACCCGGCATGGTGCCCAATTTGCTGGATATGCCAAGCGGCTGCCCGTTTCACCCCCGCTGCTCCTATGCGGGCAGCGAATGTACCGTTATCAAGCCACAGCTTGAGCAAGTGGGCAAAGGTCATTATGCAAGATGCCTGAAAAGCGAGGAGGTGTCATTATGAGCGGGAGCGACTTTAATCCTTCCCCCCTTTTGGAAGTGAAGGATTTGCGCAAGCATTATGCTTTGAAACGGGGATGGTTCGCCCGCAGCAACGAATATGTCCGCGCTGTAGATGGCTTGAGCTTTGCGATCAATCAAGGCGAAACGCTGGGTATCGTCGGCGAGTCTGGCTGCGGCAAATCAACAACGGGCGAGATGGTAGCGCAGCTGCTTGAGCCGTCGTCTGGCGAGATTTGGTTTGAAGGCAGGCGTCTTACGGGAATGAATGAGCAGGACATCCGGCATGTAAGGCGGGAGCTGCAAATTATTTTTCAAGACCCCTATGCTTCGCTGAATCCGAGAATGACCATTAAGGATATTGTCGGTGAGCCGCTCAAAATTCATGGTCTGGCGAAAGGGCGCGAGCTGCAAAGCGAGGTTGTAGAGCTGCTGGAGACAGTAGGACTTGGTGCGCATCAGCTGGACCGCTATCCTCATGAGTTCAGCGGCGGGCAGCGCCAGCGAATCGGTATCGCTAGGGCGCTGGCGCTTAAGCCGAAGCTGATTGTTTGTGATGAGCCGGTATCGGCACTGGATGTATCCATTCAAGCACAAATTTTAAATTTGCTGAAATCGCTGCAGCAGAAATTTTCGCTCACTTATATTTTTATCGCCCACGGCTTGCCTTCCGTCAAGCATGTTAGCGACCGCATTGCGGTCATGTATTTGGGGCGGATTGTCGAGCTTGCGGACCGTGACGACTTGTTCGCGGGACCGAAGCATCCGTACACGCAGGCTTTGCTGTCGGCTGTTCCCGTGCCTGATCCGACGTTTCGCAAGGAGCGTATCGTCTTGTCTGGGGAATTGCCGAGCGCCGTTAATCCGCCGACTGGCTGTGCCTTTCATCCTCGCTGTCCTTATGTGCAGCCTATATGCAAAATAGAAGCCCCTGCCTTGAAGCCTTCCGGCTCCCGGCACATGGCGGCCTGTCATTTTCCGCTGAACTAGACTAAAGCTAAGATCAAGAGGAGGCGCTTATATGCCCGAGCCTAAACGCTTAATCGAGCCTGAGGATTTATACCGTTACAGCTGGATCAGCGATCCGTCTATTCATCCGGTCACTTCTTCAGTAGCTTATGTGTACAAAGAAATAGATCAGGACAAAAACGATTATAAGACGCATATTCGCGTCGTTTCGATAGATGGCAAAGAGGATGCTCCATTAACCGATGGCTCCAAGGATTTTGCCCCGAGCTGGTCGCCTGACGGCCTGAAGCTTGGCTTTTTGCGGGTAAACGAAAACGGCAAGCAGGTGTGGCTGGCAGATGTGAGTGACGGCACTGTTGTCCAGCTTACATCGACAAAGCAAGGGGTCGCCGCTTTCGTCTGGTCACCGGATGGGAACACAATCGCCTATACGAGCCGAATGAGCGAGGAAGAATCGCAGGAAAAACTCACGCAGGACGAAATCCGCAAGCAGGAAGGCCGCCGTGGCCGAAGCTATGAGCGGACGATTCCGAAAGCCGAAGGATCAGGCTGGTGGGACGGGAGATACAGCCAGCTTTTTCGGGTTGAGGTAATGAGCGGAAAAGTGACCCAGCTTACGTCAGGTACGTTTAATGTATCCCAGCCTGTGTGGACGGGGGATGGGAGCAAGCTTGCTTTTTTAAGCAAAAAAATAGAGGATCCCAGGCTGGACCCAGATTTAATCTCCTATCAGGATTTGTTTACGGTCAGCGCAGCTGGCGGGGAGCTTTGCCGGATTACGGCTGCTTCACTTAATATCAGCCAGTTCAGCTATTCGCCGGATGGCAGCACCATTGCCCTCATTGCCGAAGACCGCAAGTATGGCAGCGGCACTCAAAGCAACGTCTATACGGTGCCGAGTACCGGGGGAACTCCTGTCGCATGGCGGGAGACGGATGTTCAGGTAGGCAATTATATTTTGAACGACATGCGCACAGCTGCTGTTATGCCCGGTCCGTCGTTTGCTGCTGATGAAACGAGTGTATTTGCCATAGGTACTTATCATGGACAAGCCCAGCTTTATCGGTTCAGGGATGGAGGAGAACCAGAGGCGGTTTCGTCGGGAGAACGCGACATTTACCAGTTTGCAGAAACGGGAGATTCCCGCTACTTCATTGTGTTATCTATGGATGCTCATGGATCGGGCGAGCTTTACCGATTGGATCGGCTTAGCGGGGAAGAGCTGCGATTGACATCTTGGAATAAGGCGGCAATGGAGGAGCTGGAAATCAGCTTTCCTGAGGCATTCTGGTTCGATTCCACGGATGGCGACCGCATCCAGGGATGGATGATGCGACCGCAAGCGCTCCCTCAGGGCGGAAAGGCACCGCTGGTGCTCGTCATTCACGGCGGCCCGCATGCGATGTACGCTCCAACCTATAGTCATGAGCTGCAAACATTGGCTTCTGCTGGATACGCAGTTCTCTATATAAATCCACGCGGCAGCTTCGGTTATGGACAGAGCTTCGCGCAGAGCTGCCGAGGTGATTTCGGCGGCGGGGACTACCGTAATTTAATGGACGCCGTTGATGCGGCGCTTGAACGATTTGATTATATCGATGCCGAGCGCTTGGGAGTGATGGGAGGCAGCTACGGAGGGTTAATGACCAACTGGATCATTTCTCATAATAACCGTTTCCGTGCCGCCGTGTCACAGCGCTGTATTTCGAATTGGCTTTCTTTCTACGGGACGAGCGATATCGGCATTTCCTATACAGAAGGCATCGTGGGAGGGAACCCTTGGGAGCAGCAGGCATTGCTATTGGAAAAATCGCCGCTCACCTATGTGAGCCAAGTGGAGGCCCCAGTGCTCATTATGCACGGTGAACAGGATTTTCGCTGCCCGGTCGGGCAATCTGACGAGTGGTACACCGCCCTTAAGCGGTTAGGCAAGCAAGCGATGCTCATTCGTTATCCAGGCTCCAATCATGCGTTCCTCAAAAGCGGAAAACCTTCCTATCGCGTGGAGGCACTTCGCGAAGTGAATGCTTGGCTGGATAAGCATCTTGCCGCAGCTGGGGGAACAGGAGGAATGCCAGATGAAGCATAGAATGCAATTGCCGCTGCCGCTCGCTTTGCTAGTTGAGAACTGCCGGACTAGCGGCGAATCGGATGCGCATATTGCGGCTTGTATACGAAGCAAGGATTTCTCATCCATTATCGAAAGAACGGCTGAGCCTTCAATGGCATTCGTAGAGCGGGTCCAGCTTGCTGAGGAGCTGCATATCGATTTGGAGGAAGCTTTCCGCAGCGGCTATGAATTCGGTTTTTTGCATTTGAATGGTTTGAAGAAGCTGCTTCGTTTCCGCTTCAGCCTTCAAGCGGAGCGGGATTATAGAAGCATGGACGATGGAGTGCGAGGTTTTGTGCTGGATGAGCACGCGGCAAAAGAGCTGCAAGCCCTTATTCATCGGCAGTGGCAGGTAGTTCAAGACAGGGAAGCTGATGAAAGTGGGAGAAGCTTGTTTTCCATTCATTTAAAGCGGGAAAGTAGTTTTTGAGGTGTGGAGGGAAGGGCAGCCGGCGGGCTGCCTTTTTCTATGGGGTGCGTTAGTCGCGCCCTGCCTCATATAGCTTCTGCGCAAGCATGAGCGGCTCGGTTTTTGCGGTAGACAGATGGTCGCCATGCCCTTTAATAAGCCGGAATAAGCCCAGTCTGCCGGACATATGGGGATGCCAGCCATACATTTGATTATCTTGTGGCATGACGTTATCTTCCGTGAGGTACAGATAGCTTCTGGGGGTAGTCAGGCTGTAAAATTTTTTGAGGTCCAGCCTTTCATAAGATGGTCCGGCGGGCTCTGGGGAAATTTGGCTGTACATATGTTTGGCTAGACCCAGGCTTGCAAGATTAACGAAGGCTTCCCGAAAAAAAGGAAAAGGCAGCATAATCGTATCATCCTTAGAGCTTTCTCTCAGCTGTTGAAAAAGGGCCTGGGCAGCGGGCGGGAACTCGTCCGCGACCATTTCCCCGTCATTCAGCACGAAGGCGTTGAAAAATACGAGCCGTTTCAGGCGGTCCGGAACAAGCTCCGCCACTTTTTGAACTAAGGAACCGCCAAAGCTATGTCCCACTAGGACAATATGCCGCAAGTGATGGGCAATAATGAAATCTGCGATCGAACGAGATAACATCGCGTGGGTTACCGCTTTGTTCGGATCCTTGCCATGTCCGGGATACTCTGGCGTGTACACGATATGGCCCATTTTCCGCAATTCGGCGGCGGTTTCGTCCCAAAAGCTGGCATCCGCCCAAGCGCCGTGGATGAGAACAAAGGTAAGCGGCTGCTGTGATTCCGCGGGCTGTATTTTCATATGCATGGCGGCATGATGAGGCTGGGCTTGCCAGCCCTTCATCGGATACGTGCGATAGTGATGGTGATTATGGCTTGCATAAGTAGCATGCATCTTCATATTCCTCTCAAACTAAGATGCTCCACTATATGCCCAGATTTGTGAATAGGTTAATGGTCAGCAAGATAAGCTGCCTATAATAACGTTCCTAGCCAGCCTGCTACTTGGCCCGCGCCGTAATGTGCATATGAATATCGGCGATCATTAGCTTATATTCTTCATTCGCCACTAGAGAGGCTACATAACGCTCCCATTCTTCAATCGTTGCTGCGCCCAAAATGACTTTGATTTTAAATTGCACCAGCTTGCTGTTTAGATCGGCATATTTCCCTTGATTCCAAAAGCTGTTAAGCTGTGGCAAAGTCGTGTCAGCATATGAGGTTTTGCTCCACTCGGAAACTGCTGCCTCGTAAGCGCTCTGTAAGTTGGCAGGCAACGCTGCCACACTCTGATTGCCTTTCAGCATATCGGTTTGTCCGAACAAATGATTGATGGCAGAATAGTCAGCGGCACCAAGCTCGGCAATTGCACCCCATTCGTTTTTCTCCGTCATTTCATAGCCGCGATTCAGCCAGTTCAACATAAGCTCAGGATCGGTCCTCGACATTCTGCTAATGATGTACATCCCATTTCCCTCCAGCTTCCATGGAGCAATCATTGGACTCGATGTAGTAGCCTGAATGCCTGAGAGTGGCACCCACACCGCTTGTCCGGTAGAAAGCTGAGCTGCTTCGGTGACGCTCATGGCAGCAAGGCCTGTGAGATTTTCGCTCAGGCGGACTTTCGTCTGTTCCCCGGTTCTAACTGCAAATTCTTTGTCCACCAGCCCATCGCGATAAGCGCGGGCAAGCCATTTCAGTGCCAGTGCCTGTTCAGGCTGGACGGCATGATCAATCAGCTTGCCCTCTTTTATGGAGAAACGGTCAGGGCTTTCTGTAAAAGCATGCTCGACCCAGGACAACGTTCCTAGTCCGGCGTCATACGTATATCCGGATAATCCGATTGTGTCCTGTTTGCCATTGCCATCCGGATCGCTAAACGTAAATTGCTTCAATACCTCATATAGTTCATCCATCGTTTTGGGCTGCGCCAAATTCAGCTTATCCAGCCAATCCTGCCTAATGGCGGGAAAAGGGGCGTCATGATGATCGCCGGGGCGGGCAATGCCATAAAGCTTGCCATCAATGACTCGGCCTCCCCAAGCGTTATTGCCGCTAAGTGCCTTTAAACGTGGAAAAGCTTCCAGCTGCTTCGTCAAATCAACCGCCAGGCTCTCCAGCAGCTCATCGTTGTACTGATACGGATCTTCCAGCAGCATAATGGAAGCGGGCTGGCCTGCAGCAAACATGACGGCCGTTTTTTGCTTATACAATTCAGGATCAGCCAATTGCAGGCGCACATCGACATTCATATTTTCCTGCATATATTTGAGCAGCGGCGTAGGCGGAGCTACCGTACCGTCATTTGGCCGCGTCATCACGCTAAACTGTGGAAGAGCTTGCGGATCGCTCACAAATGCCGTTCGATTGAAGGCGTCCCAGGTGACGCTCAGTCCGGATGCCTCCGCAACGAGCCTCAGCGGCAGCCAGATCATTTTTTGATCCAGGTAGGGCGCGGTTTTCAAAGGGCTAAGCGGTTTGCCGCCAAGTTCAGCTTCCTTGCGATCCGCCCAAAATACGAGCCTGGGCTTGCTCGGGTGCTCAGCTGTCAGCTGCTTTCCGGCTGCGTGCCAGGTGATCGTGTAGCCGAGGCCCTCCAGAACCGCTTTTCCGGGAACCATGATCGTTCCATCTAGCATTTTCGGAGGCAGGGGAAGGCTGACAGGCGTATTTTGAAAAGAGACGGAAACATGCGATCGCGCCGTATTATTTTCAGAAGCGGTATCGTCCGTCCATGGGCTGGACATGTTAGCAGAAGCGTCAGAGACAGCGGTGAATGCGGTTACAGCAACGACTAGCGTCAGGCCAGCAAGCTTGGTTATGTGAAGTAAACGTCGGTTCATTAGTCGTCCTCACTTTCATTATAAATAATGGCAATAACTACTAGACGTAATTTAGGGCGAAAGGTTACAGTTTTATACGAATGATTGGTGATAAAAGCTAATAAAATCGGTTGGAATCCCGTCCAATAAAATTTATAATGGGAAGGGACAAGGCAAGTGCCTCTAAACATGTAGGAGGAAATGAATAATGGAAAGAGCGAAGGAGCTATTCCTTCTGCATCTCGGCAGCTTTATGAGCATGCGCCGGGAAAGCGTCTATGAAGCGTACAAGCAGTTCGAGATTGATAGGGAAGTAGAGCTCGAATGGTATAACGAATGTATAGACAGCTGCACAAAGCAATTATCGATTCGGGACTGGGATGCGGCGGCTTCGCTGCTAGCCATTGTGAAGGTACACAGTGATGAGCGAATTATAAAAAATGTGGTTGCTTTCATTACGAAGCAATTAATGAGTGCGGACAGCATCGTCAAGCTGATGTATGCGGAGCATGTGATTGAAATGATTAAGGCGATACGTCAAACGATTTCCGATTCCGTCCGATTTGAGGCTTATGAAGCAGCGCTGCATTTGCTGGAGGATATTATGAAAAAGCCGCTAGTCATTGATCCGGGGCATGAGTTGTCCCTTTTTAAGCTGAGAGACAAGAGATCGCTAAACAATCGTGCGCAAATCAGCATAGACACCATCAAGAACGATGGCTACTGGAAGGAATAACAGCTTTAAGGCAAGTATGAATGAAAAATAACACGAATTCATAATTCGGCTCAACTTTGGGGGAATCACATTGAAATTCAGACCTTGTATTGATATGCATGATGGAAAAGTGAAGCAAATCGTTGGCGAGACGCTCAGTACGGACAAGCAGGCGGTCGTGGAAAATTTCGTCTCCAGCCATCAATCCGTTTATTATGCCGAAATGTTCAAGAAGGACCAGCTCGTTGGCGGTCATGTCATTATGCTGGGCGGCGGCAACGAGGAGGAAGCCATTCGCGCGCTTCAGGCGTATCCGGGCGGTTTGCAAATTGGCGGGGGCATAAATGCAGGCAATGCACAGCACTACCTCGCGCAAGGCGCCTCGCATGTCATTGTGACCTCTTACATTTTCAGTAATGGGCAGCTTAATCGAGACAACTTGGAGACGATCGTCGCTGAGGTTGGCAAAGACCGATTAGTGATTGATTTGAGCTGTAAAGAGCGTGATGGCAAGTGGTATGTGGTGACGAACCAATGGACGCAGTTCAGTGATTTTGAAGTGAATGAGGCTAATATTCGTATGCTTGAGCAGTTTTGCGATGAGTTTCTCATTCATGCCGTTGATGTTGAAGGCAAGCAGAGCGGCATCCAGCAAAGTTTGGTGAAAGCGTTGGCGGAATGGGTTACGATCCCTTGTACTTATGCGGGTGGCGCTCGTTCGCTGGCTGACTTAGAACTATTCCATAGCCTCTCTGGCGGGAAGCTGGATATTACGATCGGCAGCGCTTTGGATATTTACGGCGGCGCATTGCCTTACGAGCAGGTTGTTGCTTATTGCCTAGCGATATAAGTTGAATGAAAGAAAGCGATAGGGCCGGGGAGGAACGGAGAGAAAGGTTGGAACTGGAGAGAGCCACAGCTATCCGTAGGAAAGCCGCTTCGTAAGCATGTGCTCAGCGTCCGCCTAAAGCTTACCGCAGGAAAGCATCATCGTAAGCTTGGGCTATTGTTTTCAGATTTCATCCTCAGTGAGGAATAGAATCAAGAAATCAGAAAACAACAGCGGCCGGAGGTCCAGCCTTTCTCGCAGTGACGACCATCGACATCATGCTTATCAATCGTTCAACTTATTTAATATGCGATCAACGACAAGAGGAGAATGAAAATGTGCCGAAATATTAAGCCTTTGTTTAACTTTGACCCTCCAGCGACGGAATACGAAATTATGGCGGCTTCGCTGCAATTTGTACGCAAAATATCCGGCTATAACGCACCATCGAAAGCGAATGAGGAAGCTTTTCGGATCGCTGTTGCAGAAGTGGCGGCTGCGGCGGGAAAGCTGATGGGATCGCTAGTGACGAATGCAGAGCCGCGCAATCGCGAAATAGAGATGGAGCGTGCCCGCGCCAAATCAGCCAAACGGTTTGGCACAGGCAACGAATAAAAGCATAAATCAACAGGAGATGGGGGGATGGAGCTTGTGCCTCTATCTCCTTTTTTTATGATAATGGAAGGAGCTGTGGATTCTCGTATGAAATGGAAGGTTGTCGCTTATGGGAATAGCTATTCTTGCGCAAAAGCTTTTAAAGCTTGTGGAACGGCCGTAGGTTAGCAGCATTTGAGATCATCTGTAAAGATGATTATAATGAAAGTAAGTTCGCGATTGTTTTACAAATGTGCTTTATACACTTATCCAAATGAAAAGGGGAATTTTACATATGAATCCTACACAGCAGCAATTAGAAAATTACGCGGCTTTGGCCGTCAGAACGGGCGTCAATGTCCAAAAAGGGCAGACGGTTGTGCTCATGACACCGATAGTAGCGGCTCCGCTGGCACGGCTGATTGCCGCGAAGGCTTATGAAGCAGGAGCCAAGCATGTACAAGTGGAGTATAACGATGAGGAGCTTACTCGCATTAAGTACAAAATGGCGCCGGAAGAGGCGTTCGGCGAATACCCAATGTGGCGCGCTAAGGCGTGGGAAGGGTATGTGGAGCAAGGAGCGGCATTTATCACCATTTATTCGCCGAATCCAGAGTTGCTGAATGGTGTAGATTCCAATCGGGTGGCGACAGCAACGAAAGCCGCTTCGACAGCGCTCAGCGGCTATCGCGGTGCATTGATGAACCATTCGAACGCATGGACGCTCATTTCTTATGCGACGCCGGAGTGGGCAGCTAAAGTATTCCCGGATGTATCGCCAGAGGAAGCGGTGCAGAAGCTGTGGGAGAGAATTATTGAGGCGACACGCATCGGTCTGGAAAACCCGATTCAGGCTTGGAGCGAGCATAATGCCAAGCTGCTGCAAGTGGTGGAGCTGCTTAATGGCAAGCGTTATCGTCAGCTGCGCTATCAGGCGCCGGGTACAGACTTAACGATAGATTTGCCAGAAGGCCATATTTGGCTAGGCGGGGCAAAGGCGAATGCTAAAGGCGTGCTGTTCAATCCGAATTTGCCGACCGAGGAAGTATTTACGATGCCGCATAAGGATGGCGTGAATGGAACGGTTCGCAGCACAAAGCCGTTAAATTATAATGGTCAGGTTATCGACGGCTTCTCCTTAACGTTCAAGGATGGAAAGGTGACGGAGTATTCGGCTGAGCAGGGCTATGAAGCGTTATCGCATTTGGTGGGAACGGATGAAGGGGCAGCGAAGCTCGGTGAAGTTGCGCTCGTGCCACACAACTCGCCAATTTCCAACTCGAATGTCATTTTCTTTAATACCCTTTATGATGAAAATGCTTCCTGTCATTTGGCGCTGGGGCAGGCATATCCGGTTAATCTCGCCGGGGGTACGGCCATGTCGCCAGAGGAGCTGCTTGCACATGGGGCGAATCGCAGCCTCGTGCATGAAGATTTTATGATCGGATCAGCTGAGATGAACATTGACGGCATCACGCAGGATGGATCAGCGGAGCCGATTTTCCGAAGCGGCAACTGGGCGATCTAATATCGCTGTGATGATCAAGCTTTATTTTGAGAAGTAGCCTCTTGACTTGCTTCATCATTTCAGTTAATGTAATGGAAATTATAAGGTTTCAACTATAAATATAGTGCAATAGCGTTGACCAAGAAAGAAGTGCACGAGCATCGCCGTCCAGAGAAGAAACCCAGAGGCTGAAAGGTTTCTCGCCGCGAACGAGCCTTTTCCTGCCTTGCGAGCTGTGACGGGAATTCAACCGTCGCCGGCACATGCCGTTATCGTGCTTGAGGAGCGCAAGGCTTGCTGTTTGCTTTGCGGTCAAACTAGGGTGGTATCACGACACATTCGTCCCTGACGATGTGTCTTTTTTGTTTTTTTATACGAAATGATGGTCGAAAAAGGGGAGTGCGGCTCATGCGCCAAAGTCAATTATTGCTTCATACATTACGGGATTCACCTGCGGATGCCGAGGTGATAAGCCATCAGCTTATGCTGCGTGCCGGGTACATTCGCCAGCTGGCTGCGGGAATTTATACGTATATGCCCCTTGGAAGGCTTGTGCTGCGCAAGGTGGAGCAAATTGTGCGGGAGGAGATGGACCGGGCAGACGCTCAGGAGCTGCTTATGCCTGCGATGCAGCCGGCTGATTTATGGCGGGAATCCGGGCGCTAAACTGTCTACGGCCCAGAGCTGATTCGATTGAAGGACCGCCACGAGCGGGAATTTGCATTAGGGCCAACGCATGAGGAGGTCATTACTTCCTTGGTGCGGAATGAAATCAGCTCGTACCGGAGGCTGCCAGTCACCCTGTATCAAATTCAAACGAAGTTCCGGGACGAGCGCCGTCCACGCTTCGGCCTGCTGCGCAGCCGGGAATTTCTAATGAAGGATGCTTATTCCTTTGATGCGGACTGGGAGGGACTGGACGCTTCTTATTGGAAAATGTATCGGGCTTACGAACGGATTTTCAGCCGCTGTGGCGTTAATTTCCGTGCAGTGGAGGCTGATGAAGGAGCCATCGGCGGAGAAGGCGGGACGCATGAATTTATGGCGCTCGCGGATATCGGTGAAGATACGATTGCGGTGTGCGACAGCTGTTCCTATGCTGCCAATTTAGAAAAGGCGGAGTCTGCGGCAGCGACGTTTGAGGTGAAGCAAGAGGGCGAGGCCATCAATAACGAGCAGCCAGTGGAAAAATTTCATACGCCAAATATGAAGACCATAGATGAATTGGTTCAGGCACTGGACGTTAAAGCAGCAGATATCATCAAGACGCTGATTTGTCTCGTTGATGATCGCTTGGTTGCAGTTCTTGTTCGTGGCGATCATGAAATGAACGATATTAAAGTGAAAAATGCGCTTGGTGCCGAAAATGCAGCTATCGCCGATGCCGATACCATTCAACGGCTGACAGGCGCGCCTGTAGGTTTTATTGGCCCGATCGGTCTCGATCTTCCATTGTTGGTTGACGATGCGGTTATGAAAATGACGACTGCTATCGCAGGTGCAAATGAACTGGATTACCACCATCGTCACATCGTTCCTGCACGGGATTTGACTCCTCTGCATATTGGCGACTTCCGCAATGCGGCAGAAGGGGATGGTTGTCTGCGCTGCGGCGAAGGAAAGCTGCAATTTTTCCGGGGCATTGAGGTGGGGCATGTGTTCAAGCTGGGCACCAAATACAGCGAAAAGCTGGGCGCTGCTTTTCTCGATCAAGCAGGCAAAAGCATGCCAATGATTATGGGCTGTTATGGAATTGGCGTATCGCGAATTTTATCGGCTACGGTAGAACAGCATCATGATGCGGCAGGTATGGTGTGGCCACTTGCACTTGCTCCGTATCACGTACATCTGATTCCGATATCTGCGAAGGATGAAACGCATATGAAGGTAGCCCAGCAGCTTTACAAGGAGCTGCAGAGCAGCGGAGTGGAAGTATTGCTGGATGACCGGGAAGAGCGGCCGGGCATTAAATTCAAGGATGCGGATCTGATCGGCATTCCGCTGCGAATCGTTATTGGCAAAGATGCGGAGCAGGGAAAGGTCGAATTTGTTCAGCGCCTCGGCAATCAGAAGGAGCTAATCACGATCGAAGAGGCCGGCGTGCGCATACGCCAAATTTTATCTGGGGAATAGACAGCTAGGGCTTTCTGCGGTTACAACTAACTTGTGCAGCTGTATGTATTGTTTATCCAACTATAAGTTGCGGTATAGGAAGAGCATTCTCGCCTCAGAGGATGCTCTTTTTATGTCACTTAAAAACAAAGTGATGCGAAAAAATACGTTTAAACCATTTCCTATCAGTAAAAATGTTTCAAAATGCAACTAAATAATCGTTTTTTATGAAATTTTCGAAATAACTGTTGCTAAAAAGCTCATATTGTTTTACACTCACTAATGTAAACGCTTCGCATTATACGGATGACAAGTTTAGGAGGATACGAGATGCCACTAGCAATTGAGGGAATTTATCCCGCATTATTGACTCCTTTTACAAAAGATGAAGAGGTAAATGAGACTGCATTAAAGCAGCTAGTAAATCGATTGATTGTTGCAAAAGTAAACGGTATCTTCGCATTAGGAACGAATGGGGAATTTCATGTTCTGTCCCGCGAGGAAAAATTAAACATAACCAAAATGGTTGTTGAGGAAACGGCAGGCCGCGTTCCGGTCATGGTGGGCAGTGGCGGAAACAGCACGCGCGAGGTCATTGAGCTTTCGCAAGCGATGGAAAAGCTTGGTGTCGATGCGCTGTCGGTCATAACGCCTTATTTTATCCCGCCGACTCAGGAGGAAGCCGAGGAGCATTACCGTAAAGTGGCCGAGGCCGTATCGATTCCGGTCGTGCTGTACAATATCCCATCCAAAACAGGATTTTCCCTGGCACCTGAAACGGTGGGACGTTTGGCTAAAATGCCGAATATCGTCGGCATTAAGGACAGCAGTGGAGATTTTAGCAACATTGAGCAATATATTGCGCATACGCGCGGCGAGCATTTTTCCGTTATTGCGGGCACCGATTCGCTCATTCTGAAAACGCTTCAAGCTGGTGGAACCGGTGCTGTCGCTGCAACGGCGAATTTGCTCCCGGAAACGGTTGTTGCGATTTATAACAGCTGGAAAGCCGGAGATTACGAAAAAGCACAGGCGGCGCAGCAAGCTTTACAGCCGTTGCGCGATACTTTTGGCTTAACGAGCATCCCTGCGTCATTGAAAAAAGCAGTCGAGCTATCGGGAATTCCGGTCGGTCCCGCAAGAGCACCGATTCAAGAGCCGACAGGCGAGGTACTCAAGCAGATTGAAGCAGCCGTTCAATTTTATAAAACGAATCAGGAGGGATAACGAATGCTGAGTGTTTATCAATTTCAGACAGCAGACCGCATCATTGCCGGAGCAAACACATTGTCGCAGCTGAAAGAGCATTTGCATGCCATTCATCCTCACATTCAGCGCGCTTTGATTGTTACGCAGCCAACGGTTAGGCGTAGGGGCTTCTCGGGCGTAATTGAGCAGCAGTTAACGGAGAAGGGCATCGCCTTTGATGTATGCACGGCGATTTTGCCGGAGCCGACGGTGCAAAATATAGAAGAAACGTTCGCGGCATATAGCGGGAATCGCTATGAAATCATTATCGGCCTGGGCGGCGGCAGCGTCCTGGATGCGGCCAAAATTTTATCGGTGCTCATGACGAATGAGCAAAAAATCGCCGACATGCTTGGCACGAATGCAGTTGCTAAGCCAGGAGTTGCCACCGTATTAATTCCGACGACATCTGGTACAGGCTCAGAAGTGACGCCGAACGCGATTGTGACGTTTCCCGATCAGGAGCTGAAAATCGGAATTGTCAGTCCCTACCTGCTGCCGAAGCTCGTTATTCTTGATCCGGTGTTGACGCTGGGCTTGCCGAAGCCGATAACGGCTGCAACCGGCATGGATGCGTTCACGCATGCACTGGAGTCCTTTATTTCGAACAAAGCCAATTATTTCAGCGACATGTTCGCTTTAGAGTCGATTCGCCTGATCTCGGCGAGCATCGTTGAAGCTTATGAGAATGGCTCCTCGATTGAGGCGCGTGAGAAAATGCTGCTTGGCTCAACATATGGCGGGATGGCACTTACGGCGGCGGGAACAGCGGCTGTTCATGCATTGGCCTATCCGCTTGGCGGCAAATATGGCATTCCGCATGGCGTAGCCAATTCTATGCTGCTGCCGAGTGTGATGGAATTTAATATGGATCATTGTGTAGATCGGCTCAATCTCGTTGCTGGGCCAATGGCCATTGAGACAGCTGGACTTACACCAGAGGAAGTAGCCCAGCGTGTCATCGCGAAAATTCGCGAGTGGACGGAGAAGCTGAACATTCCGCAGGATCTAACCGCATATGGCGTGCAGGAGGAAAATGTTGAGGCATTAGCGCAATCCGCTTCGCAGGTTACCAGACTGTTAAACAATAACCCGAAAGTGCTGAGCCTGGACGATATGAAAATGATTTATCGCAACCTGATAGTGAAGTAAAGGGAGGATTACCGTGAAAATTGCTATTGTCGCCGACGATTTGACGGGCGCAAGCGATTGTGGAGGGCAGCTGGTACGTTATGGCATACGCGTATCGGTTCAAATTAATCCGGTTATGGCAGAGGAATCAAATTATGATGCCGTTGTATTCAACACGGTAAGCCGCTCCTTGCCTGCGAATGAAGCTGCGTTAATCGTCAAACAGGTTAGCCAATATATAAATGAGCAGCCATTTGACCTGATCTATAAAAAAATAGACAGCACGCTGCGTGGAAATATTGGTGCTGAGCTAAATGCCATGTCCGATGTGATTCAGCCGGACTTTATGATTATCGCGCCCGGCTATCCGCAGAACGGTCGGCAAATTATTGAACGCATTCATCATTTGAACGGTGAGCTGCTGCATGAGACGGAGGTAAGCCGCGATCCGAAGACGCCAGTGCTCCAGTCCGATGTTGTAGAGCTGGTAGCGAGCCAGACAGGGCGGGCTGTTGCTCATCTGTCCAAAGCAGATATTGACCGGGGCAAGGCACATCTAGCAGATAGGCTTGAAGTATACAAAGTACAGAATATGACCTATATTGTCGCCGATTCGATCATTGAGGAGGATTTGGAGCGGCTGGCGAATGCACTGGCACAGCTGCCTTACAAATATGTCTGGGTGGGCTCTGCTGGCCTAATGAACCATCTTCCGAAAGCATTTGCCATTGCTGAAAATGACAAGCCGCAGCATATTCCGCTGCCTGTTAGGAATGATCCCGTTCTGCTCGTCGTGGGCAGCGTGAGCAAGATGGGGCGCGAGCAGCTGCACAGTTTGATGAATCAGGAGCTGGCTGTGCAAATTATGGCCCGCTCCGAGAAACTGCTCGCTGACGAGGCTGGGAAGCAGCTTGAACTGGATCGCGTCATCGATGCGGCGAGTCGTGCTTTGGCAACTGGACGCCATACCGTTATCGTCGCCTCGGATAATGTGGCCGAAACGAAAGCGGTCGGCCAATTGCTGGGCATGACACCGATTCAGATTAGCGATGCCATTTCCGCCGCTCTTGGCAGCATAACCGTGAAGCTTTTTGGCGGGCTTGCCATTCACAAGCTGTTTTTGACAGGTGGCGATACTGCTTATCAAGTTTTGGAACAGCTTGGCATAACCGCCTTTGAGCTTATGGAAGAGCTGGAGCCGGGCGTGCTGCTGGGCAAATACGAAGCTCGCAGTCTGTATATTGTCACGAAGGCTGGAAATTTTGGTTCTGATCAAACGATGGAGCGCGTCATCAAAAAACTGCATGGAGGCGAATGTATATGAGCAAGCCGATAATCGGCATTACAATGGGGGATGCCGCTGGCGTTGGTCCCGAAATTATTGTGAAAGCGCTGCAGCATGAGGAAGTGCTGAGTATATGCCGTCCCGTTGTGATCGGTGATGCCAAAAGCATTCAGAGGGCTATCGAGCAAACAGGGGCAGCATTTACGATTCACACCGTGAGCAGCACAGCGGAATGCGAATTTAAGCCGGGCGTTATTGACTGCTTTGATTTGGATTTGCTGCCCGCGGATTTAATGCAGGGCGAAGTATCGGCGGTTGCGGGAGATGCCGCGTTCCAGTTTATTAAAAAAGCAGTTGAACTGGCACAGGCCGGCGAGCTGCAAGGTGTCTGTACAGCTCCGCTGAATAAAGAAGCGCTGCACAAGGGCGGTCATTTATACCCGGGGCATACGGAAATTTTCGCCGAGCTGACCGATACGCAAAATTATTCGATGATGCTGTCATCGCCAAAGCTGAAGGTTATTCATCTCACGACGCATGTCGGGCTGAGAAAAGCGATTGACAATATTACGCCAGAGAGAACGCTCACCGTTCTTCGCCTTGCTCATGATACGTTGACTAGAGCGGGTTATGACCGTCCTCGTATTGCTGTATGCGGCATTAACCCGCATGCGGGGGAAAATGGTTTGTTCGGTGAAGGGGAAGAGGAGGAAAAGCTCATTCCCGGCATTAATCAAGCGATTGAAGAGGGCATTAACGCGAGCGGTCCTTATCCGGCTGATACGTTATTTTACCGGGCGGTGCGCGGAGACTTTGATATCGTCATTGCCTGCTACCATGATCAAGGCCATGTGCCGATCAAAGTGCTTGGGCTGGAGGAAGGCGTGAATATTACGGTCGGCTTAAAAGGCGGGTTTATCCGCACATCCGTTGATCACGGCACTGCCTTTGATATCGCAGGGAAAAATCTAGCCGACGAGCGAAGCATGCTTGCGGCACTTGCATCGGCTGTCGAGCTGTCGCCGAAATAAGCGCGGCGGCTTCCAAATAAGCAAGGAAGAAAAGGGTGATCGGCTGCGTCCGACCCCTTCGAAAGGAAATGTAAGCGTTATCCTGCATAATGGTACCCGAAGCTGAAAGCATGGAGGTTTTCTTCAGGTGGAAAAATTAAGTTCCAGTACGATTATATTTATTTTAATTGTCATTGCGGTTTATATTGTGATTACGACCTATTTGACTTTTAAAATGCGCAGCAAGTCCAACTCTGAATTCAATAATGCGGCTAAGTCATTGCCGGCGCTTGTTGTAGGCGTCCTGCTGATGTCCGAATTTCTCGGCACCAAATCAACGATTGGCACGGCGGAATCGGCATTCAAAAATGGATTTGCCGCTTCCTGGTCGCTGTTTGCAGGCGCAATCGGCTTCTTCCTGTTCGCTTTTTTCCTCGTGACGCGTTTTTATAATACAGGGCATTTTACGATTTCAGGCATCATTAAAGAAAAATACGGCACCTCGACCAAGCTGGTCGTTTCCGTTATTATGATTTTGGCGCTGCTGCTCGTGAATCTTGGCAACTATTTGAGTGGTGCTGCTGCAATATCGTCCATTTTGGGTATTCCGATTATGACCTGTGCGATCATTACGATGATCATCAGTACGATCTATTTTACATTTGGCGGAATGAAAGGGGTTGCATGGATTACGATTATCCATTCGACCTTCAAATACGCAGGTATTTTGCTTACAGCTTTTATTGCGCTTTATATGGCAGGCGGTTTGAAGCCGATGCAGCTGGAGCTGCCTGACTATTACTTTACTTGGGATGGCAAAATTGGTGTAAGCACAATCATTGCTTGGCTTATAGGAACAATGGGAACGATTTTCTCCACACAGTTCATTATTCAGGCGATTACTTCTACAAAAGATGCGAAGGCGGCTAAACGCGCTACGATTTATGCAGGACTGCTGTTTCTCCCGCTCGCTTTGGCTGTAGCTGTCATTGGCGTTTGCGCGCGATATTTATACCCGGATATTGATCCGCTTTATGCGTTCCCGGTGTTTATGCAGCATATGCACCCGATACTTAGTGCCATTGTTGCTACATCGCTGGTCGCTTCGATTTTTGTCGGGGTTTCCACTGTAGCGCTCTCTACAACAACACTTGTCATTGAAGACTTCGTGGTACCGCGTAAAGCAATGACGCCTGAGCAAAAAATGAAGGTGACGCGTATCGCATCCGTCATTATCGGCATTTTGCCGCTCATCGGTGTCGTATTCGCTCCTGATTTGCTGACGCTGTCCTTTTTCACCCGTGCCTTGCGGGCATCTATCGCTGTCGTTGCGGGAATGGGCTTCTTCCTGCCGTTGTACAGCTCCAACCGTGGAGCGACAATTGGTTTGTCCGTAGCGGCACTGGGCACAACGGTATGGTATTTGCTCGATGATCCATTCGGCATTGATAATATGTATATTGCAGTCGTGGCGCCTTTCATCGTTATGGTTATTGACCGTTTGATCAGCAGAGCTGCTGGTGGAGAGCGAAAATAAGCGTACAAAAACAAGTGAACAAAATGAGAGTTGCATGAATTCAAATATTGCTTTTAGGAGGGCTATTGCTAATGAGTGAACAACATTCTGCTTTCCATCATGAAATGACAGCAACACCAGGAGAACCCTATCGCTCCGATGCCTATATTCCATCCCATCAGGTGCAAAATCATGCTTCATTTCTTCATGTGCTGGACAATGGGGATGTGCTCTGCGTTTGGTTTGCTGGAACACAGGAAGGCATTCCGGATGTTTCGATTTATTTGTCCCGATTGAATAAAGGGGCGACGGCGTGGACGGAGCCGGTCAAGCTATCGGATGATCCGACACGCTCGGAGCAAAATCCGGTATTATTTTCTGCGCCGGGCGGCAAACTGTGGCTGCTCTATACGGCGCAAAAATCCGGCAATCAGGATACGGCAGTCATTAGACGCCGCATATCGGAGGATAATGGCTATACGTGGAGCGGTATTGATACGCTGTTCGATACGCCAGGCATTTTTATCAGACAGCCGATTACGGTACTGGACAATGGAGATTGGCTGCTGCCGATCTGGTATTGCTACACGAATCCGGGCGAGAAGTGGACAGGCAACAAAGATGTCAGCGCAGTGAAAATTTCGTCTGATCAAGGGATGACATGGGAGGAAGTCGCAGTGCCGGGCAGTCTTGGCTGCGTGCATATGAATATCGAGAAGCTGGATAATGGCACACTCCTTGCGCTGTATCGCAGCCGCTGGGCGGATTATATTTATAGAAGCCATTCGGCAGATCACGGCAGAACGTGGAGCGAGCCTGAGCCGACATCGCTGCCTAACAACAACTCCTCTATTCAATTTACGAAGCTTGCGAATGGCGATCTGGCGCTAGTATACAATCACATGAGCGCCAGTGATTCAATGGATCGCCGCGCCTCACTGTACGATGAAATAGAAGACGAGGAAGAGGATGGCCAGGAGGCTGCAGCTTCTCTTCTGACAGAAGCGTCATCAGGAGAGGAACGGCAAGCATTCTGGGGAGCGCCGCGTGCGCCAATGACGCTGGCGATTTCCAAGGATAATGGCATGACTTGGCCGTATAAACGCAATATTGAAGTGGGCGACGGGTATGCAATGACGAACAATTCCAAGGAGCGTCTAAACCGTGAATATTCTTATCCGACGATTAAACAATCGAAGGATGGCAGTATTCATATCGCTTTCACCTATTTTCGGCAAGCGATTAAATACGTTGTTCTTACCGAACCATATATTGCGGAATAGAAGTGGAATGGATCAGAGTTGCTAAGAAAAATGGCATAAGTCAGAGGAGTGAAGAGTGTGCTACTGCAAGAACAAGCTGCTGTCGTTACAGGAGCGAGCAGAGGCATTGGCAGAGCCATTGCGCTGACACTGGCGCGGCACGGCGCATCAGTAGTCATTAATGGGACGCGTGAGGAGCTGCTTGAGAGTTTAGCGGGAGAAATTCGCCAGCTTGGCGGAAACTGCATCGTCTGTGCGGGAGATGTATCCAATGAGAAGGTCGCAAGCCATGTCATCGAAGCGGCGGTAGGACATTTCGGCAAAATTGACATTCTCGTCAACAATGCTGGCATCAACAACCGCAGCTCCACGCTTGAGATGGGGATTGACGACTGGCAGAAGGTGATGGATGTCAATTTAAACAGCGCCTTATACTTTTGCCGGGCGGCATTGCCGTTTATGATCGAGCGAAAGTATGGAAAAATTGTCAACGTAACCTCGACAACAGCGAAGACGCCCCATCGCAATGCCGCGCCTTCTTATGGAGCTTCTAAGGCCGGAGTCAATTATTTGACGCAGCATTTGGCACTGGAAATGGCGAAGCACAACATTTATGTGAATGCCATTTGCCCAGGGCCGATTGACACGGATATGAGCCAGCAGTGGACGGAGGAATACAGGCGGGAAGCGATCGCGCGAATCCCTCTGGGCAAGCTTGGCACCCCGCAAAATGTAGCGGATGCCGTGTTGTTCCTTGCCTCGTCCATGTCCGATTTTATTACAGGTGAATCGATCAATTTAAATGGCGGTACGTATATGAATTAACTCGAAGCATCAAAAAAACGACCCTTCAAGGTCGTTTTTTTTGATGCTTCATCGTTTGGCTTGCATTTCCGCTCCATATAGTTCGTTTAGATGCTCAATATGAGACATTCCCCATTCGTTCATTGCCTGTAATAAGGGTGCCATTCGCATGCCGTATTCCGTGATGGAATATTCAACCTTTGGCGGTATTTGCAAATAAATTTCACGATGAACAATGTCATGATATTCTAATTCCCGCAATTGAGAGGTAAGCATTTTTTTAGTAATGTCCGGCAATGCTTTTTGCAGCTCGCTGAATCTCATCGTACCCTGCGAAAAAAGCTGATACAAAATGATAGGCTTCCATTTGCCAACTAAAATTTCTAAAGCCGTTTCAACTTTACAATCCTCGGGCATTTGATCGTTCTCCTCTTTCGTTATCTAAGGTATCTTTTTGTATACTAGGTTTAATTAAAGTTCCTACTTCTAATAAACAACTCTAGAGCTTATTATACATCTATGATTTAAACATACTCAAGGGGGAAGCGTAACAGTGAAATGGCTTGTACGGATATTGCAAGGGCTGCTTGTGCTTGGATTTTTAATGTTTGGGTTTATGAAAGTTAGTGGAGATCCAACCCAAGTGGAAGCCTTCAATGAGATTTACGGATATGGCACAACATTCATGTACGTTGTGGGAATTGTTGAAATTTTGGGGGCTGTGGGGTTATTGATAGGCTATTGGAGAAATAGGCTGATCCCTATTTTTAGCGGATTATTAGCTGTTGTTATGGCTGGAGCTGTATTTACGCATTTAAAGGCTGGTCAAGGCTTTGGAGTAGCGGGCATGCCATCGATTTTGCTGGTATTAGCTTTGATCGTGCTTATGGGTCAGATAAAGCTGCTTGCCAATAACAGACCATAAGGAGGCAAAAAAGCATGCTGCCATCCCTTTTTATTTGCCACGGTTCACCGTTGTCCGCTATGGTGGAATCGGATTATACCCGGTTTTTATCTAATATCGGGAAAAAGTATCAGCCAAATGCAATCGTGCTATTCAGCGCCCACTGGGAGCAGCGGAATACAACGATTGCGTTCACAATTTTAACTTCTCTGTCGCCAGAATTCTCCCGCCTCTTAGGCGGGGGATGAATGGGGACTTGTGAAAATTGACATCAAACAATCTAAGCGATAGACTGATATTAATCAGTCATATCTCAAAAAAAGGTTGTGAAACCAATGGATTTAGACTCAAATAATCATTCAGTGTTCTTGCTTCATTATCACTTAATATTAGTTGTAAAATACAGGAGAAAAGTTATTAATGATCCTATCTCCGATAGATTGAAAGAAATTTTCGAGTATATTCAAATTAATTATAATATTACTCTAAAGGAATGGAATCATGACAAAGATCATATTCACATATTAATGAAAACTCATCCTAATACAGAGATATCTAAATTCCTTAATGCCTAT
>NZ_KQ040782.1:0-64071 GCF_000971975.1 Paenibacillus algorifonticola
TCGACCGCCGCTCGTTTTTTTATTTATTGTACACAAAAAAAGACCCTACAAGATGACCTTTTTTAAAGTATCCATCTTATAGGGTACATTTTAGAGGAGAAGGTTCCTTTTTTTATTGGACCGTTCCATGTTGCTGATGTTTTCCACTCCACTCGTCGCTTTATACACGCAGCGCCCTTATGTCCCCGTTCCTTTGCCATCAACGTCTCCAGCGTCGCCCTTCAAACCCTCTTTCTCCTTGTGTGAAGGATACGCAGCAAGCCGGCTCACGCGAATGCGGGAAATGCGGTAATGATCCGTCTCCTCGATGACGAACTCGAAATGGCCTGCTTCTTTTACACTGTTGCCTTTGCGAGGCAGGTTTTCCAGCTGGGCATACATCCAGCCGCCAATCGTATCAAAGTTGTCACAGCTAATATTCGTGCCGAGGCAGCTGTTTACCTCCTCAATCAGCATCATGCCGCTAATCGAGTGGCTCCCTTCGCCGAGCTGCTCAATCATCGCCCGTTCCTCGTCAAACTCATCCTGAATTTCACCGACGATTTCCTCCATAATGTCTTCAAGCGTCACGATACCTGAGGTCCCGCCATATTCATCTATTAAAATCGCAATTTGCGATTTGCTCTCCTGCATTTGTCCAAGCAGCTCCCGAATAAAAATCGACTCCGGCACCGTCAGAATCGGGCGTAAAATTTGGCGGATATCGGTCAGCGTATGCTGCGCATCCTTCCATAAATCTTTAATATGGACAAAGCCAATAATATCGTCCTTGTCACTTTCACAGACGGGATAACGCGTATGCATTTCCGCAAGCGCCATCTGTTTATTTTCCACAAGCGATAGCTGGGCGTACAAGCAGATGACCTCCCGGCGGGGAATCATAATTTCTCTCGCATGGGTTTCTGTAAATTTGAAAATATTATCAACAAGCAGCAGCTCCGTATGATGAATGAGTCCGCAACGCTTGCTTTCCTTGAGCAGCAGTCGAATGTCCTGACTGGAGTACGCATGGACTGAGCCTGCGCCCACCCGGACATCACCATCCTTAACCATCCAGTTGGACAGTACGTCTAGCAGCCGCGCTACCGGATACATCATTTTATGAAAATAAAACAAGGGTGCAGCCGCGGCCGCAACGACCAGCTCCGCGCGGCGCCCCGCTATGGCCTTCGGAACGAGTCCGCCGCAAACGCTGTGCAGCACGGCTGCCAGCAGCAAAGCGGCTGCTACAGCGCACACTTCCACCACAACTGGAGCGATGGGGACTCGCCCACTCATTCCATCCAGCCATGAACCGAAGAACAGGCGGAATGCCGGAATACCCATCCAGCCTATCCCAAGCGAGGCGACTGTTATTCCAAGCTGGCAGGCGGTTAAATAAGTACGAGGCTCGCGAAGCATCGCAGCAGAAACAACTGCTCTTTTTGATGAACGGCGCCCGCCATACAGCTTTTGCAGCTGATCGGACCGTAAACGCAGCATGGCCGCCTCCGCCGCCGCGAAAAAACCGTTAGCCAACAATAACCCTACAAACAACACAAACTGAATCGTTTCACCCAATGCGGCTTCGCCTGCCCTGCCCCAGAAAGTGCTCCGGTGACGGTAGGCGCACCCCCTCGTCCATCTCTCGCCGTTTTCAGTGACGGTAATTATGTGTATTCGACGTAGTCCGTACATTATTCAGCATAGACCTAGCGTTTTTTTGCAAAAGTTCATAAAGTCGCCTATAATTTGCCGCAAGGCAGGCCGTTTGTCACACCCCAATATCTGATATAATGCTAACATCTTGCTTCAACACACTTAAGCTTTAGCTTATAAGGAGGAACAACATGAAACGTATCATTCTAATTATGCTGGCTGTTATTTGGCTGGTTCCCGGTGCAGCTTTTGCCCATTCCAAAATCGAGCAATCCACACCTGCCGTAGACGAGACGGTAACCGCATCACCTTCTCAAATTACCCTTTCCTTCAATACTGACATTGAGAAGCTCAGCACGTTTAAGCTTTTGAACGCCGCTGGCGAGCAAATCGCCACCGATGAGGTCACTGTAGACGGAAAAACGATGAGCGGTGCGGTTCCAACGGCGCTGGAGAACGGGATATACACGTTAAAATGGGCGATTATCGGCGCTGACGGTCATGCGATTGAAGGCGACTACAGCTTCACTGTCAATGCGCCGGAAACTGCTGCAACCGAACAGCCTGCATCAGCATCCCCTTCACTTGAAAGCTCTTCAACACCTGATGCGACGGCTACCGAGTCACCCGCACTAGAAACAGCAAGCCCTGCGGCAAGCGCTTCGCCAACAGCAGACACTGCCACCCAAACGGAGGGAAAAGACAGCAGCTCAACAACGAGCGTTATCATTATTGTCGTCGTCATTCTGCTCATTGCCGTTATCGCTGCCGCTGCGAGAAAACGTAAAAAATGATTTATTTGAGCGAGACGCTTCTGTATGTATGCTTTGCGTTGTTAATGGGCGCATTTACTTTGCGTCTCGTGCCGGAGGGCAAGCGTCCACAGGTTGTTGTCCCTGATCGCTTACTGCTTGCCTGCGCGCTCGCTATCCCTGTGCTTTCGTTTGTTCCGCTTGATCAAACGGCACGTACTTTCGCCGCCGATTTCGAACTAAGCTATGGGCAAATGATGAAAAGCCTGCTGCTCGATGCCGTAGCAGGCAAAGCCTTCATTTGGACGCTGCTTAGCGCCCTCGGCTTGTCCGTCCTGCTCGGAATGAAGTCCTTCCGGCAGGACCGCCATATGCCGAAGGTTGGGCTGTTCATAACCTTGCTGCTTGCCGTATGGCTCGGTTATGCCAGCCACGCCTCGTCGCTGTATGGGTTGAAAGGGACCGTTATTCATAGCGCCCACTTTATAGCCGTCACCATTTGGCTCGGCATTGTCATTACGACCAGTTGGTTCTCGAAGGACGAGAGCCATTGGGAGCCGTTTTTATCATGGTTTTCAACGCTTGCCTTCGGCTGTTTTTTCGTAACCATTACAGCGGGCATTACGCTGATGACCTTTACGACGCCAGAATACGTTAACGCCTGGATGCTGCCTTACGGGCAAATGCTGTTGATCAAGCATTTACTGCTGCTGCCGCTGCTGCTGCTTGCGTATACGAACGGCTTTGGCTACAAAAACAAGCTCAAGCAAAATGCTGCTTTCCGTCCGCTCCCTTGGTTTAAGGCAGAAAGCATCGTCGCATTGCTGATTTTTATCGCCACAAGCGTGCTAGGCCAGCAGGCTCCGCCGCATGAGGTGAAGGAGACGCTGCAAACAACAGCACCTTCTTCTCTGTTCACAACGATTTATAAAGGCAGCTTCAGCCCTGATATTACGCTTCATTTTTCACTTGGGCTTGATAGCTGGCTGCTGCTTGCATCAGCTGTTGTTATGATTGTCGGCTTTTTCCGGATGTACCGCAGCGAACAGCTGCTGCCTGCTTTTGCGATGGGGCTGCTGGCTGCTGCTTTTAGCTACGGCGCACTCATGTTTGCGATTGCCTGAAGCATTGGATTGGAGAAGCACTTATCATTTTTATAGCAAAAAAAGCAAGGACGCTGGCGGCATTAGCCTAGGCTTCCTTGCTTTTTTATTGCATTCATTATTGCTTTATTGAAATCAGGATTGAATTTATGAATATATGGAGTGCCATGCTGCAATTATTGTTCCCGAACCATAAGACTCGTCAAGCTGCCGAGCTTTTCAATTTCGATTGTAACGCGGTCGCCTGCCTTGAGGAAGCTTTGCTTGTCCACCGGATAACCGAGCATGACGCCTTCAGGCGTACCCGTCAAGATGACATCGCCCGGCGACAGCGTCATATGGTGCGAAACATAGCTGACGATTTCCTTGCAGCTGAAAATCATATCGCTCGTGTTCGAGTGCTGGCGCACCTCGCCGTTTACGATACATTTCATGTCCAGCTCATTCGGATTTCCGACCTCGTCCGCTGTTACGAGATAAGGACCGAGCGGCGCAAATTTGTCGCAGGTTTTGCCAAGCAGCCACTGGCCTGTCCGCATTTGCAAATCGCGAGCCGACAAATCATTGGCAGCGCAATAGCCGAATACGTAGCTGAGCGCTTCCTCCTCCGTCACATGCTTCGCTTCTTTGCCGATGACAATCGCTAGCTCAGCCTCGTAATCTACCTTCTCGGAGGCAATGGGAAGCGGCACCGCTTCTCCATGGGCAGCCAGCGTATTGCTGAATTTGCTGAACAAAATCGGCACCTCGGGAATAGCCGCATTGGACTCCTCCGCATGCTTGCGGTAATTCAGGCCTATGCAAAGGATTTTCCCAGGGCTTGTCACACAGGGAGCAAACGTCAGCTCCGCTTCATCGAGAAACACCGGGCCCAGCTCAGCCGCACGGCTTATCGCTTCGTCCGCCAGACGGTGAAGGGCTTCAACGGCCTCCTCCCCGCCTTCAATGACCTGATGAATATTTTGAGGTACGGATGCACTGCCTTTACAAGCTACGCTGGCTGCCGCCACATCGAGAATGCCTTGCTCCGTCTTTACTCCCAAACGCTCTGCACCTTGCTCCGTAAATGTTAACAGCTTCATAGGTTTATACAGCTCCTTTGTTTGGTGTTATTTTGCGGGATCCGGGTCGGCGGCCCAGAAAAAGGTTTCTGCCGTGTCAGCTTGGTCGCACCCGTGTAAAGTGTAGACCTCATCCCCACGATCCGTCTGCTTCGTTCCTATTCCTTCGCGCAGATCGTGCTTGGCCTGCCTAAATCGGAGCCAAACGCATCCATTCCATTGTCAAAGGTATATAGGATCGCATCCCCATTATAAACTAACTCATAAAAAATAGGATCGCCTTCTATCGTATACTCCGTAAGCCGAACCTTGCCCGACTGCTTAAGCGCTATATTTTCTATAAAAGCGTCCCATTTGTCCAAATTGTAATAACGTCCATGAACATTTACAACGTCTCCATTGTCAGCCGCCTGCTCCGCTAGATAAGGCTCTTCGACCTTTGGAAACACACTTTCCAAAGCTCCGGTCGTTTCCGTTATAGCTGCTGGGTCCGCTTCCTTTACGATTGGTGCAGGTTCCGAAACTGGCGAGTGCCCTGATTGAACCTGATTGTTGCTGCTGCAGCCTGCAAGCAAAACTAAACTTGCGTATTTCAACATCAGGCCCACCTCCTGCCCTTCAGACGAAGGCTTGCATAAGAAGGTTGCCATCCTGTCCCTCAAACGGCTATTTCTTCCCTTTCGCACGTTTCCGCAGCTCTTGGTTTTGCCGGATTTTATCCTCCATGCCCTGCTCGGTTGCTTGGTAAAAGCTCATATCCCGCAGCTTGTCCGGCAAATATTGCTGCTGCACATAGTGCCCCGGATAATCATGCGGGTATTTGTAGCCTTCATGACCAAGCTGCGCCGAGCCTTTATAATGGGTATCGCGCAAATGCAGCGGCACTTCGGCTGCGCCAAGCCCCTCCATTATCATCATCGCCTTGCCGATGGCCAGCGCCGTCGCATTTGATTTTGGGCTTTCTACCGCGAACAAAATCGCTTGAGACACATTGTATTTCGCCTCCGGCCAGCCGATTTTGTGGTAGGCGTCCATCGCCGTCACCGCCTGCACCATTGCTTGCGGATTCGCAAGTCCAATGTCCTCGCTGCAGGCGACGATCAGCCGGCGGATAAACGTCATCGGGTCCATGCCAAGCTTCTCCACCGCGTACAAAAACCAGAACAGCGCCGCATCGCTGGAGCCGCGAACGCTTTTATGAAACGCAGACAGCACATCGTATTGCGTCGATTGATCCGCTTTGACCGAGCGATTGCGAATCGATTCCTGCGCGACCTCCAGCGTAATATGTACCGAGCCGTCTGGCTCAGAAGGCGTCGTCACCGCGGCCAGCTCCAGCGCGTTTAAAGCGCGGCGAATGTCGCCGCCTGCCATATTCGCGATATGCGCCAGCGCCTCCTCGTCGCAGTGCAGCTCCATAGAGCCCAGCCCGCGGCCTTTATCCGCTAGCGCCCGCTTCATGGACTCCAGCGCATGCTGCGGGCCAAGCGGCTCCAATTGAAACAGCGTCGAGCGCGACAGAAGCGCCCCATTTACATGGTGGAACGGATTTTCCGTCGTCGCGCCAATAAAAATAATGATCCCCTGCTCAACCGCTGGCAGCAGCGCATCCTGCCTTGCGGTGTTGAAGCGATGCACCTGTCTAATTCTGTTTACAATAATAAGTACACTCATAATCATTTTAGCTCAATAAAAAAACCAACATTCCACATTTTACGGAACATTGGCTCTTCAAATTTTGGTTCTTTCAAGCGTACTTACAGACATTTTCGATACAAATCATATATCCCTAATTCTCTTGTGAGAAATCAACCGTTATACCGTCTGCATTGCGTGGCTTTATTAAATATTTTCCATGGTCACAGTTTACGAAATCAATATCACCGTATAGCTTATCTTTACTATGACTACATAGCTATAATGGTTCTAACGACATTAACTCATACAAGATGAAATGTAACCATACGTAAACCACCAACTCAATTACTGCATCTAACGCATCTTGAATGTTTTAGGTCCAAATGTTTCTTCATCATTAGCGGTTGCCGCATTAAGTGAGAGCAGTGACTCAATTGAAGTGCTGTGATTCGCGAAATCTATTTACATAGGAAAATATGGGTTCATGAATTCGCCGTGGGCTAAATCATAACTTTGCTTTCCCACTGCCTAAACGCTTTTTTAAATACAGTGAAATAAAAAAATGAATGATGGATAGTGATGAGCACACAATAGAAATGGCTATATTCAAAAAGATACTCGAATAACTAGTAATAAAAGATATGACCACTATATTCAGGATATAAAGTATAATCGCTAATGGAGCTATTGCCCCTGCTTTTTTCACTATTAATAGCAATAGTTGTACGAGTATAGAATGAAACATAAGAAAAAAACCAGGTAAAAAAAACAATATGGTTGTAATATCAGTAAAAAGCACAAACTCATTTTCATTGTAATTCGGGTAATAAGATACCATCCATACAGATACTAAAAAAGAAACAAACAACCAAATATAATAAATTTTAATCACCTCAAAATAATAATAAACTAAAGAAAAAAGAACAGTCAAATAAGACTGTCCAGGCTGTCGAGAAAGTCTCGACAGCCCTCTTTATAAGTATTTGGTTTAACACGACACCGCGTTACTATAATATAATCATAGTAACTTATACGAACGGAAGGTGTCGTCCCATGCTGCGTTCTAATCAAGAAAAACAACAAAGTTACGAGTTCGTTTCCATTGAAGATCTAGTGCCTGCTGATCATATGCTTCGCAAGATCGACAAATACATCGATTTTACCTTTATTGATGAAAAGGTTCGGCATCTGTATGCACAAGACAATGGGCGTCCAGCCATTGATCCGCTTGTTCTTTTCAAGATGATCTTTCTGGGCTATTTCTACGGCATTCGTTCCGAACGTCAGCTTGAACGCGAAGTGCAAACGAATCTCGCGTATCGCTGGTTTCTAGGTCTGGGATTAACGGATCGCGTGCCGGACCACACGACGATCAGTTGGAACCGGCGTACACGATTTAAAGATACTTCCGTTTTTCAAGACATCTTTGATGAGATTGTGCTGCAAGCCATAACGCATCGCATGGTCGGCGGCCGTGTACTGGTTTCGGATTCGACCCACGTCAAAGCGAATGCGAGCAAAAACAAATACACGAAAGTACAAGTGCAGCAAAACACAAGAGATTATCTGGATGAGTTAAATGCTGCCGTTGAAACCGATCGCAAAACACAAGGAAAAAAGCGCTAAAACCACGAGAGGAGGTGAACGAGGACAAGGAAGTGAAGGTGAGCACAACGGATCTAGACAGCGGATATATGTATCGCGAAGGCAAGCCAGAAGGCTTCTTTTATCTGGATCATCGTACCGTCGATGTAAAGTACAACCTCATTACCGATGTTTTCGTAACCGCAGGGAATGTCCATGATTCTGTCCCGTACCTCTCTCGATTAGATCGTCAGCGTAAACGTTTTGGTTTTGCAGTAGAAGCGGTGGCTTTAGATTCAGGCTACCTGACAACACCGATTTGCAAAGGACGGGAAGAACGTAAAATCTTTGGTGTCATCGCCCATCGCAGATTTCATCCCACGCAAGGGTTGTACCCGAAATGGAAATTCACGTATGAGGCAGAGCGAAACGTGTACCGATGTCCCGAGCAGCAGGAACTGGTGTACCGCACGACGGATCGTCACGGGTACCGACATTATGCTTCGGATCCAAAGCAGTGTGCCGCTTGCCCCGTGCTGGAAAAGTGTACGCGATCTCGCAATAAGAAAAAGATCGTCACCCGCCACATCTGGGAAGACAGTAAGGAGCAAGTGCGCTTAAACCGCCTCAGCAAGTCAGGCAAAAGATTGTACCGAAAACGAAAAGAGACGATTGAGCGAAGCTTCGCGGATGCTAAACAGTTCCATGGGTTTCGCTATTGCCGGTTGCGGGGGCTGCGCAATGCAACGGAGCAAGCGCTGATGACCACGGTCGTGCAGAACATGAAGAAGATCGCCCTCCACTTGGAAAGGAGGGCTACATAGGGAGTTCCCCTTCCTTTAATCTTCATTTAGATCCCCAAAACAAAGAGAAACCCCATCGCCTTGAGACAAGACGCAGGGTTTCTCGACAATCTGAAGATTCTACTGTTTATGTAGAATCTTTTTTCTAATTTAAATAATTATGCTTTCAACTTGTACTCCCTGTAATAATCTACTTTGTTTACTCAAATTAAATCGCAAAATTAAGTTTTTCCTTGTTGCCGCTCCCCTATTTCTTCCCCTTCGCACGTTTCCGCAGCTCTTGGTTTTGCCGGATTTTATCCTCCATGCCCTGCTCGGTTGCTTGGTAAAAGCTCATATCCCGCAGCTTGTCCGGCAAATATTGCTGCTGCACATAGTGCCCCGGATAATCATGCGGGTATTTGTAGCCTTCATGACCAAGCTGCGCCGAGCCTTTATAATGGGTATCGCGCAAATGCAGCGGCACTTCGGCTGCGCCAAGCCCCTCCATTATCGTCATCGCCTTGCCGATTGCCATCGCCGTCGCATTCGATTTCGGGCTTTCGACCGCGAACAATATCGCTTGCGACACATTGTATTTCGCCTCCGGCCAGCCGATTTTGTGGTAGGCGTCCATCGCCGTCACCGCCTGCACCATTGCTTGCGGATTCGCAAGTCCAATGTCCTCGCTGCAGGCGACAATCAGCCGGCGGATGAACGTCATCGGGTCCATGCCAAGCTTCTCCACCGCGTACAAAAACCAGAACAGCGCCGCGTCGCTGGAGCCGCGAACGCTTTTATGAAACGCAGACAGCACATCGTATTGCGTCGATTGATCCGCTTTGACCGAGCGGTTGCGTATCGATTCCTGCGCGACCTCCAGCGTAATATGTACCGAGCCGTCCGGCTCAGAAGGCGTCGTCACTGCGGCCAGCTCCAGCGCATTTAAAGCGCGGCGAATGTCGCCGCCTGCCATATTCGCGATATGCGCCAGCGCCTCCTCGTCGCAGTGCAGCTCCATAAAGCCCAGCCCGCGGCCTTTATCCGCTAGCGCCCGCTTCATGGACTCCAGCGCATGCTGCGGACCGAGCGGCTCCAATTGAAACAGCGTCGAGCGTGACAGAAGCGCCCCATTTACATGGTGGAACGGATTTTCCGTCGTCGCGCCAATAAAAATAATGATGCCCTGCTCAACCGCTGGCAGCAGCGCATCTTGTCTTGCCGTGTTGAAGCGATGCACCTCGTCGAGAAACAAAATCGTTTTTTTGCCATACATCGTCTTGCTCAGACGCGCTTGCTCAATGACCTCACGCACATCCTTCACCGAAGCGTCAACGGCGTTCAGCTTAACGAACTCGCCCGCTGTCCGCTTGGAAATAATATTGGCAAGCGTCGTCTTGCCGCAGCCCGGTGGGCCGTACAGCAAAATGGACGACACTTGGTCGCCTTCAATCGCCCGGCGCAGCAGCTTGTCCTCTCCAACGATATGCTCTTGCCCGATATATTCATCCAACGTCTCCGGCCGCATCCGATCGGCAAGCAGCCTCGCCCGCGGTGTCTCCGCATCCTGATAAGAAAATAAATCCATATGCTCACAACCTTCTTCCCTATTCCTATCGATCATAGCATATTCGCTTTTTACTGCGCCACTGGCTGGATCGCTGTGCAGCTAAGGAATGGGGTGAAAACCGCGCCAAGCAAATATGCAAAAAACGAAGCTGCCTTCTGAGCTTTTTACAAAAAAAGACGCACAAAGCGGTTCATCGCTTGTACGTCATTGCTATTCTTATATATGGATACTCCCATCAACTCCTTCAAATCTTCAAGCCGCTCATTCACCAGCTCATATCGGATGAATAACGTACGTTTTACCCTGCTCCGCCTGAAAATAATAATGCAGCGGCATATGCTCCTCTGCCTCCAGTGTGCCTTCTTCGCCCTGCATCTGGATTCGCAGCGCGGCCCCGGCATACAGCAAGCAGGGCCCGCTGCTGTGCGCGAGCAGCTCCGCCGCTTGCAGCCTGCCAGCATGCCAGGCGATGGCCACCTCAAAGCCATCGCGGGCGCGCAAGCCGCTGACGCTGCCCTCCGGCCAAGCATCTGGCAGCGCGGGAAGCAGATGCAGTCTGCCAGCATGCGATTGCACCAGCAGCTCAGCTATTCCGGCCGTTACGCCAAAGTTGCCATCAATCTGAAAGGGCGGATGCGCATCGAACAAATTAGCGTAAACGCCGCCCCGCTCAAAATCCATAACCCCGTCATCCGGAATGAGCGTGAGCATCCGCTTGATTAGCGCATAAGCACGATTGCCATCTCCGAACCTCGCCCATAGATTGACCTTCCAGCTGAGGCTCCAGCCTGTTCCTCCGTCACCGCGCCGATCCAAGGCGATGCGGGCTGCGTTGTACAGCTCCGGCGTGCTTTCCGCTGACCAGCCATCGCCCGGATAGACCGCGTATAGATGGGATACATGACGATGGAAACGATCCTCGTCTTCATAATCCTCCGACCATTCTTGCAACCCGCCATGCTGTCCAATGCTTGCCGGGAGCAGCTTAGGAAGAGCAGCTTCCAATTGCTGCAAAAACAACCTTTCCTCTTCCGATTCCCATTCCCATTCCGATTCCAAGCAGCTTTCCCCTTTGGCAGCTACATAAGCACAAATTTGCTCATATGCCGCCAAGCAATGCTCGAACAGCTCGCGAATGAGGCTCATATCCATCGTCGAAGCAACACTCAGCGCGGGCATTCGCCCGTCCTTCAGCTTGAAGCGGTGCTCCGGCGAGGTGGAGGGTGAGGTCACGAGCATGCCCAGCTCGTTTTCGACCAACCAATCCAAATAAAACAGCGCCGCGCCTTTCATAACCGGATAAGCCCGCTGCGCTAAATAGCCGATATTCCCGCCAAAGCGATAATGCTCCCATAAATGCTGGCAGAGCCAAGCGGCACTCATCGGCCAATTCGCCCATAGCGGATTGCCATGCCCGTAATCGCCTGGTGGCGCCGATTGCCGCCATATATCGGAATTATGGTGGGCGGTCCAGCCCCGGCAGCCATAATTAATCTCCGCGGTTGCCTGCCCCGTTACGGACAAATCGGCAATAAAATCAAGCAGCGGCTCATGGCATTCGGCCAAATGGCAGAGCTCCGCAGGCCAATAATTCATTTGCGTATTAATATTAAGCGTATAATTGCTGCTCCAGATCGGCCTCGCATCCTGATTCCATATGCCTTGCAAATTCGTCGGCTGCGTGCCTGACCTGGAGCTTGCGATCATTAAATAACGTCCGTAATGAAACAGCAGCTCCACGAGATGGGGATCAGTTGCGCCATATTCGGCGATTCTTTGATCCGTCGGATAGCCTTCGGGCAAGCTGGAGCCTGCAAGCTGAAAAGCAACTCTGCCAAATAACGTACGATGATCGTCACCATGCGCACGAAGCAGCGCTTCGAATGGCTTCGCCGCGGCCGCTGTCAAATAGGCGCCCGCCGCCAGCACAGCATCTTTGCCATCTGTCCCTGGACAGCGGTCATAGCCATTAAAGCTGGTCGAGGCCGAGACATAAAGTGTCGCCGTAGTAGCCCCTTCCACATGAAGCCCATCTGCATCCGCCGACCACGAGCCCCCATTGATCCGGATGCCTAGGAGCGCCGCAAAACGCATAGCGGTCGTCGTATCTGCAAACCCGTACCTAATCGGCTCATCCGTCTCATAATAATTCGGATAAACCTGCTCCGGACAATAGCCGGAAAGCAGCAAACCGTCACGTACAGGAGCGGTGCGGCTGCGCAGCGGGCTACTGAGACCTGCCTTGAAGCTCAGCTTCCCCGGCTCGCTTGCGGTCAGGTGGATGACGATCACCTGATCGGGATGCGAAGCAAACACTTCCCGTGTATAGACGACCTTCCCAATGCGATACACCGTTCTCGCGATGCCGTTTGCCATATCCAGCTCGCGCCTATATTCTTCCGTCAGCTGTCCATGATAAAAGCGGAGCTGAACATCGCCAAGCGGCATATAGCTTTGCGTATAAGGCCCCATTGTCGAAGCTTTGCTTATTCGCTCGGCCTCTTCGTAATCGCCTTCTTTAATACAGCGACGTATGTCTGCCCAAGCCGCCAACGCTTGCGGATTATTCCAATCCTGCGGACTTCCCGACCAAAGCGTATCCTCATTAAGCTGAATACGCTCCAAATCAACGCCGCCAAAAACCATGCCGCCAAGCCGACCATTGCCAATAGGAAGCGCTTCCGTCCATTTACAGGCCGGCTTGTCATATGTTAGCTTCATGCTTCCCCCTCCATGTGTCATGCTGTATCGCCCACCCACACTTCTTTCAGTCTCCTTACTTCCTTCCATCTTCGGATTGCTACGCAAGGCCGAATTCGTCTTTGATGTCCTGAATGCGCACAAGCTTGCCTCCGCCGCTTGCACTGCGCTCCATTGCAGCCATCAGTGCAAGTGTGTGTATAGCCTCTGAAGAATCAGGAAGCGGAAGCTCGCCGCTATCTAAGCAATCAGCGAAATATTCAATGTAGTTCTGATATTCGCCTGCATGGTGGCTCTTGCCTTCAAAGCGGAAATAGTAATCATGCCTGTCGTCATAGGAATAAGAAGCCTTCCCTTGCTCGGCAAAATGCGTATGGTAGCTCAAATTCGGATATTCCGCACGCGAGATGCCTTTCGTGCCACGCAGCACGCAGCTAATGGATGGCTCGATCTCCTGCCCTAATGTAGGCATCGTATAATTGCCGGAAATTTGCGCTATTCGCCCCTGTTCATCGCGCAGCAGAAAACGCAGCGAATCCCAAGCGTCTACTGTGCCATTGCCAGTGGCATTCTCATCTATGCTGCGGCCGAAGCCCACAACCTCCGTAACGCCGGGCAAATACCAGCGAACGAGATCAACAGCGTGGATCATGAAGCCGTACATCCAGCTAAAGCCTTTTTGGCGGCTCCAATCTTTTTCAAGAAACCAGCGTCCATCGGTTATATATTGCGCCTCCACCATTTGGAGAGCACCATGCCGCTCCTGATCGTAATCGCTGCGCTGATGGAGCATCGGCTCGAAAAACCGCGAGCTTTGCCCCACAAATAAACGTTTGTCTGTCCCTTTCATGATGTCCAGCAGCTCCTGAGCGCCCTCCAAGGAAGGCAGCAGCGGCTTCGTGCAAATGACATGCTTGCCTGCCTCCAGTGCCTGGCGGATATGAGTCAAATGCAGCTGGTCCGGCGTATATATCGCAATCACATCAATATGTGGATTTTCCAATAAGTCGCTATATTTCGTTGTCCAGCCATAAAAGCCGAATTCCTCCGCCCGCTGCTGGCAAAGCTCCACATTTAGATCGCAAACCGCTGTCAGCTCATACCGCTCGCTCGCCAATGCCGCCGACATAATGCTGCGCCCTTCCCCAAGCCCAATTACGCCCAACCGATACCGCTGTTTTGTCATCTGAATCACGCATCCTTTGCTCATTGTCGAATTGTAAAAGGCTGCTGATTGCGTGCACGCTGCAGCTCCCGCTTCTCTTCAAGTATAGCGAAGCGCCTCGCGCCCCGCTTGTCTGGACAAGGGCGTTTATTTGCGATTTTGTTCAAAAAGCCAGCGCTCCTGCTCACCAATCGAAATGAACAAGATTGCAAACCAGCCCGCCTATTTAGAAAAGAAAGCGTTTACTCCATCATGTTAAAATAGAGCCAGCTAAAAATTGGATGACAGATAAAGGAGAATGCGGCTTATGAAATTCGGCATACAAGGAACGGTCATCGGCTGGCAGGACCCTTGGGCGCAGACGGCTTCAGAGCATTATATGCGCACGGGGACAGGACAAATCTATCCTTCACAGGATCCGGCACCCGGAAGGAAAGCTTTTATGGAACAGCTCAAGCAGCTGCAGGCCGATTTTTATGTGCATCATGTGTTCCCCGGCCTAGAGGGCCATGAGGAGCTGCTGGCGGATATGCTGGCCTATGGAATGGAGCTTTGCCTCGGCAATGAGTATGGCAACATTAATGGCCCTTGGGTGGAGGGCACGAATCGCTACGATGTGCCAGACGAGCAAATCCGGCTCGCAGCACAAACAGGGCTGCTCATTGGGCTTCTTTATGATGAGCCTGAGCATTTGCAAATCAACGCAGGGCAGTATCGCAAGGATGGCTGGTTCCCGCATTGGGGAAGCTCCGAAACAGCCCAGGTGCGGCCAAGCTCTCTCGTCGCTTTGCGCGAGGGCTTGACTGCCGCGGTAGCGAAGCGCGAAGCCCATGTCCGCTCGCTCCTAAGCGAGCAGACGCTTCACCTGCCGCCGCTGCCGCAAAGCCATCAGCCAGCCCCCACTCCACACATTCCGCTCATTTCCGAGCAGGTATTTCCCGTCTTGTTCCACGCCCAGGCGCGGGGAGGAATGGCGCTTTGTCCAAAAATAATGAAGGAGTCGTTTCAGTCGCTCCAGCTCGCCACTGCGCTCGGCGCAGCCAAGCAATATCATCGCCCGTTATGGCTGTGCGCCGATTTATGGGGACCGGATGCCGGCGAATGGCCGATTCGTACGCCAGGATTTCCCGGCCATTCGCCGGAGGAGTTCGCATCCGCTCTCCAAATGGGCTATTTCATGAGTCCTACGCATTTATTTGTTGAAAATGTTGATGCGCTGCTGCGCTTCGACGGCCGCCGCTTTCATCAAACCGCGTTTGGAGAAGTATGGCAGCAGTTCAGGCAGGAATTTGTTCCTGCGCATCCGCTTTCCTACAGCCACATGGATGCCACTGCCGACATTGCCTTCATCCACTCGGACGACAGCAACTATGGTCAAAATGAGCGTCCCTTCGGCAGCTTGACGGCTGCGATGCCGCAGGAGAGCCAGAGCATCTTTCACGTTTGGTATTTGCTCAGCCATGGCAGCATTCCAGCGCATGGCAGCTGCATGCACATTCCCGGCTATTCCTTCCCACGCCATCGCTTGAAAGCCAGCATCGCCGCCGAGCGTTTTCCGCTATGGGATGGAGCGCAGCTGCCGCCGGCAGATGCTGCTGCCGCGGTTCACCCGTTATTTTTCCCGCTGCACCATGTACTCGTTTACGATGAGTTTGTGACCGAGCCGCATCTTGCTGGGGCCAAGCTGATTATCGCGGCAGGCACCTCGCTGTCCTCCGGTACGCTCCGAGCCATTCGGCGGCGCGCCGAGGTTGCCGGCGCGGTCGTTCTCATTGCGCAGTGGCTGCTTCCGGAAGCATGGAAGCAGCGCTGCACCTTTGATGGCGGCGGTGTTTGGCAGCCAACCTGCGACTTTCTCAGCGAAGAAACAGCGGAGCTTGCCCGCCCGTTTCTCGGTCAGCCCGATTGCTGGGCCCAGCGCTTCGGGGATAAGGAGGTTCATTTTCACAAAGGGGATCAGGGCGGGTTTACACTAAATATAGAGCTTTATGGCTAGCAGTGCCTGTTTTAGCTGAAGCTGCGCGTGGGATTTGCTGTTGAGAAAGGAGATTTTTTTGATTATAATAAACGGTAATTCAATGAAAAGGGGGTCGGTATGGATGGCAATACGAGATTGCCGGATTGGCACAGCCCACTGCAGAGCTTGTTTTAGAAGCGATACTTTGCATGGGCGTACTCATAGCTGATACGTCATCGCCCAGCCACGCTTATGTCGTTTCTAATACTTGGCTTTGCACCTTATTTTTTGCATGATCTAAACAAATAAGGGGCTGAACCTAAATGCGTGAACCATTTATTAGAAACCATCAATATAATGTGATAAAAAAACAAGCCGGCATTTTGCAGCATGCGCTTGGCACGGTTGCCGATCTGAAAATTTTGGAGTCCGTTAAATATACGACAGAATCCAAAATTATGGAGATGTTCCCAGGCGCAACCGCTGAGCAGAAGCAAATGCTTGAGACCGTTTCGACACTGCGGACGAAAGAGGATTTTGCCAAGTATTTGCGTGATCTGGAGGCCTATTTGACGGAGTTTCCAGCCATTACAGCCAAGCAAATCCAGAAGCTTTTTCCCAAAAATAAGAAGCTTAAGCTGCCCGATCTAGCCGCTATCGACTATCGCTATGTCACTTATTTAAGCTGGATCGATATCGCGAGCAACAAGCTGTTTATCGTTTATCCGGTAAACGGGCAGTTTGTTGGCGTCGAAGGCCGCTACAACCCGACGAACAAGAAAAACTATTGCTTTGTGTGCAATCGGTTCGAGGAGCTTGCTTTATTTTCCGCCATAACGAAAAAAAGGCCAGCGGGCACATCCCCCGACTACTACAAAGCCGTCGGAAATTACATGTGCGCCAAAAGCCATGATTGCAATAAAAATATTACGGATACGACCGCACTGGAAAAATTCATCGATGCGGTAATGGGATAAGTAGGCGTAGTTGTGCTGCGTTATTTGAACCGAACATTATAGGAGCGTTATCCGGCTATATAAAAGGTTTCGAAGCGCGTGCCGATACTCAATCGGTACGCGCTTTTTCAATTGGTCGGTGGTCGGTTGGAGCTTGATGACCTGCACTACTATAAGCTGGGCTGTTCGAATGTCATTTGAAACGCGCCTGCATATTATTGTTTCATTGGAAACAATAATCCAAAGGAACGATCATTCAAAGGAGTGAAACAAATGCACCTGCACAAGCTTAACCCGGAAACACTGACAAGCACGTTCAGCAATTTAATCGCCCAGGTCGTCGTCGCTTCGCCCTCCAAACTCGGATTTATATCCGGTCAGGTCGCCGTCGACAGCGATGGGAATCTAGTTTGACAAGGAGACCTGGGCTTGCAAGCCGTTCAGGTATTCAAAAATATCAAGCTCGCCATGGTAGCGGCAGGAGCAGGGCCGGAGCATATGGTGCAAATGAAAATACATGTCGTCAATCATCGCCCCGAGCTGATTGAAGACGTGTTCAAGGCGGGTGCCTTGGTGTTCGGTCCAGAATGGCCTATCACGGCCAGCACTTATCTGGGCGTCCAATCACTTGGCTTGCCAGAATGGCTAATTGAAGTGGATGCTATTGTCGCATTGCCTTAACTCTACTCCCTATCCATTAGTGCTTTGACAACGACAACGGGCTCATTGCGAAGCCCGCCGGGATTATGCTAGAAACAGTTCAATAACGGGAACGGTGACATTCGGTTTTTTCACTGGAAGCTCAAGCGTCAGCGTATCGGCGGCCCGCCCTTCGTTAAAGGCGCCCGCCTCCATCGTCATTTCCTGCTCTCCCTGCACCATGCGAATTTCCGAAGCATCATGCAGCAGCTGGGCATAGGCGATTTTGCCGGAGAAGCCGTATAGGTGCAAATGCTTAAACGGCCAGCTGAACACATGCAAGTACAACCTGTTTGTTGACGGATTATACGTAAAACGGCAATCCTGGGGACAGGCGTATTCCTCCGGCGCTGCCGTACAGCCATAGATGGAACGGTTGTGCCGCCGCATCCAAACGCCAATTCCCTTCAGACGGTCTACCGCGCGCTCATCGAACTCGCCTCGTCCCGTCGGCCCGACGTTCAGCAGCAAATTGCCGCCTTTGCTTACGGTATCAATCATCATTTGCACGAGCATATCGATGCTTTTCCACGATTCCTCGTCGCGGTAATAGCCCCATGAGCCGCTGAACGTATGGCAGGCTTCCCAGACGACACGTTCCCCGTTCACTTTAATCCACTCCCGCGGCTGATATTGCTCCGGCGTCGTAATATCCCCAGCAATTTGCAGGCGGTCATTCAGCATAATGTTCGGCTGCAGCTCACGAATCATGCGGACAAGCCGCTCGCTTTGCCACGCCTCCTTGCCCTTGCCCTCGAAGCCCGCCTCAGCCGCAATCGAGAAGTCATAGAACAGCACATCAACCTTGCCATATTCGCTGAGCAGCTCCTTCGTCTGGCCAAACAGAAACTCCACATATTGGGCAAAATCCCGCTCCTTGCTTTGTGCCAGAAACGCCTCATTGTAGCGCAGCGGATGCTTCACATCTACCGTATAATGCGGATGATGCCAATCGAGCAGCGAATAATACAAGCCCGTGCGAATATCGCGATCGCGAAAAGCAGACAGCATTGGCCGCAGCAAATCCCGCTTTGCCGGACTATTCATCGCATTATAGGCCGTCAGCTTCGTGTCCCACAGACAGAAGCCCTCGTGATGCTTGGCAGTAACGACCATATATTTCATGCCCGCTTCGGCGGCAAGATCGGCCCAAAGCTCAGGATCATATAAATCGGGATCAAAATGCTTGAAATATTTATCATATTGCTCATTGCTGAGAAACTCTCTGGACCGCATCCACTCATGCCTAGCGCCAAGCGCATACAGCCCCCAATGAATGTACATGCCAAAGCGGTCATGGGTAAACCACTTTGCACGCTGGGCGCTGTCCAACCTTTCCTGCTCCTGCGCTTTCCTGTTCAATTGTAAAGCTTCTAAGCCCTCTTTTTCCTTCTCCATCTAATGGTAGCCCTCCTTCATTCGCTTTTACTCTCTGCCGCTACATCGCCTGCTTCGCTACTTTGCGAAATTCCCGCGGCGAAACTTCACTATATTGCTTAAAATGTTTGTTGAAGTAATGAATGGAATTGTAGCCGCACTCAAAGGCAATATCCGTAATCGACTTGCTCGTCGTCTTCAGTAGATGCATCGCGATTTGCAGGCGCAGCCGGTGAATAAATTGATTAGGCGTGACACCAACCGCCTGCTTGAAATGGGTATAAAAATACGTTTTCCCTCTCCCATACATTTCAATTAATTCTCGGACATCGATGTCCTCGGTAATGTGACGCAAAATATGCTCCACCACAGGCGCGACACCCTCGTCCACCTCTTGTGCCCTCTCGCCTTGCCCAGCGGAACAGGAAACCGCGTAACGAAACACATGGACCAAAATATCAATAAACCGCATAAATTGTACGGATTCCCAGCCCGGCTCCTTTTTTTCCTGTTCCTCATAGGCAGCTCTGGCAGCAGCTTGAATGCCTTTTGCATATTCAGAGCTAGCCGGAATATGTGGACAAGCTTCCTCGGTATAAAAAGGAAACAGCAGTCGATAGCCATTCGGAATCAACCGGACGATCGACGGCGAGAACAGCACCATAATCCATTCGATCGGCTTCTCTGCGTCTTTGGCCAAATTATAGTGCGGGGCATAAGGCCGGAACAAAAAAACGTCTCCTGCATCTCCTGTATATTCGCGATCCAATAGCTGGAAGCGGGACTCATTTTGCAGCAGCACATTAATTTCCAGAAAATCATGCATATGCAGCTCATGTTCCACGAGATTATCGATGCGGTGCTCAATGATCAGCTCCGTCTCAAGCTTCAGATCATGGAAAAACATAGCGATCCTCCTTCCCCCCTGCTGGGCAAGCGTTTACATCATTTTCATCAGCCTTTCACCGAGCCGGAGGTCATGCCAGAAATGATATATTTTTGACCGAGCAAATAAATGATGATGACCGGCAAAGTTGTCAGCACAATATCGGCGGAGACGAGATTCCAGTTCACCGAGAAACGGCCGAAGAAATTATAAACGGCAAGCGTCATCGGCCACATATTCGAGTCATTCAAATAATAGAGCGGCAGCACAAAATCATTCCACGCGCCCATAAAATTCAATATGCCGACCGTTACAATAACGGGCGTGAGCAGCGGCGCCACGATTGAATAAAACAGGCGCAGCGGTGAACAGCCATCGACAATGCCCGCTTCATCCAACTCCCTTGGCACCGAGCCAACGAAGCCATAAATGAGAAAGACGCTGAAGGGAATCGACATGACGGCAAGCAAAATGACCATGCCGAGCTGCGTATTAATCAAATGGGTGAACTGCATTACCTTCGTCAAGGTAACAAAATTAATCGGCATCGCAATGCCCAAAATGACGAAGAAATACATAAACCGGTTAAGCCGTGACTGATTGCGGGCAAAAATATAAGCGGCAATCGCAGCGAGCGCTATGCCCAGCACCGTTGAACCGACCGCATACAGCAGGCTGTTCAAAAAAGATTGCAGCAGCTTGCCCTGCTCCACAACGATGGAATAATTGCTCCAATGCAGCTCCTTCGGCAGCGCAATGCTCATGGAGCTTGCACCCATCTGATCTTTCAGCGAGTTAACAATAATCAAATACAGCGGTAAAAAAGTAAACAGGCTGAGCAGCCAAGCGATGCCGTTGCGCGCCAGCTTTTGGACAAATTTAGGGGTCATTGGTCACGCCCCTCCTCTCTCGCCATCAAGCGGATGACAAAATAACCGACGATCGTCATGAACAGAAAGAGCAACGAGGACAGAGCGGTTCCAACCCCGTAACGGCCCATCGAAAATTCTTTGAAAATCGCTGTATAAAGCACATCTGTCGCATAGCCCGGCCCGCCGTTCGTCAAAACGTAGACCGCCTCGAACACTTTCAGACCATGCAGCAGATTCAGCACCGTCGTCACGACAAGCGCCGGCATGAGCAGCGGGAGCGTCACGTACTTGAACTTATGCCAGCTGTTCGCTCCGTCGATTTCGGCTGCTTCATAATAGCTTCGGGATATCGACTGCAAGCCAGCTAGCAAAATAATCATAATGTAGCCTGCACCCTTCCACGTATCGACGCCGATAATCGATTTGAAAGCCCAGTTCGCATCGACGAGCCATTTTTGCGCCATAAAATCCAGCCCCAGCCATCTGAGCGCTTCATTCAACAGCCCCGTCGCCGGATTCAAAATCGATTTAAAAATCAGGCCGACGACGAGCATCGGCACGATGGATGGCATAAAAATCATAACGCGGTGAAACCCCTTGAGCTTGATGCCTTCATTCAGGATGAGTGCGAACAGGAGGCCAATAGCCGTTTTTAAAATAACGGTCGATGCCGTAAAATTCAACGTATTGATAATGTAGCTGACATAATTTTCACCCGATGAAAACAGCGTCTTGAAATTATCCAATCCGATGAAGGTAATCGTATCCGAGTAGCTGTTCCAATCCGTCAGCGAATAATAGAAGCCCATTAGCCCCGGCACGACGAAAAAGATAAAATAAACGCCGACTGTGCCTAAAGCAAAGTAAAACGGATAAATTTTATTTCTCATGCGGCAGTCATCCCCACTCACTCGTTTGTCGGCTATAGCGGCGGCAGCCGCCTCCTATTTCGCCCATGCCGGGTCTTTGGCCACATTTGCCATATCGGCGCGGCGCTTATCGATGCTTTTCAGCACATCTTCCGATGTCATAGCGTTACCCATCATGGCCACAAGATCTTTGCCCATATCCATCCACTGCGGATTGACATAGTTCACGTAGTCCTGAATGTCAGTCCCTTTTTTCGTATACGTTGCCATCAGCTTCTTCTGCTCTTCATTGTATTTATCCTTGAGTCCTGGGAAGTTCAGGTTAGAGATCGTCGGGTCATTGTCGAGCATATACTGCAGGTTTTCAGGCTGCGCCAAATACGCAAGATACTGCTTTGCTTCGTCAATATGCTTCGAGCCGGAATAAATAAATTTGCTTGGACCGCCTGGATTGATGTAATAAATTTGATTGTCCGCCAGCGGAATGACAAAATAGCCGAATTGATCCGCTTTGACATTAGGGTCTGCCTTCTCGATATCATTAACGATGCTTTGTGCTGCAAGGGTCATCGCATATTTCCCACTTGCCATTTTAACCGCGGAATCCGCTCCCGTATCAGAAAACGCATTGTCGCCCATAAAACCAAGATCATACATTTCCTTTAGCTGATCAAGGGCCAGCTTCATCGTAGGATCGTCCACAAACTTTTTCTTATTGGCATTCAAATCGTCGTACAAGCCCGGCGTTACTTCATCGTAGCGCGGTCCCGGCTCGGCAAACCAAAGGACATGATGCCAGCCGTCGGCAATCGGTTCATACAGCGGTGTAATACCGGCATCCAGCAGCTTTTGGGACAGCGCCTTGAACTCCTCATACGTTTTTGGAATGGAGAGGCCATGCTCTTCAAAAATCTTTTTATTGTAAGCAATAACGAAGCTGCTTCCCGTATCCCAGATCGTCTGGGCATATACTTTGCCGTTCAGCGTCAACTGCTCAATGCTGAGCGGGTCCTCGCGCTTCACCCATTCTTCCGCGCTTAAATCAACGGCATTTTTCTCGACGTTATAGTTGAGGCTGATTTCGCTTTTGCCGCTTTGTCCGCCAAACAGGTCGGTAGCCTCGCCAGCATTCAGCTTTGTTTTGAGCACATTGAAATATTGATCAGAAGGAACAATTTGATAGTCGATCCGAATGCCGGTCTCGGCTTCAAATTTTTTCGCAAGCTGCATTTCAGCATCCTTTATCCAGCCTTGGCTGGCCAAATAGGTAAGCGTAATATTTTGCTTTGTGCCACTCGTACTGCCTGTGCCGCTGTTTGTGCTGCCTGCCGGGGATGCTGAATTTCCACTAGAGCCCGTATTGCCGCCTCCACAGCCTGCAGCTATAATGGCAACCAAAGCAATAACCGTTAACATCCACATCGATTTTTTCATAATATCGCTCCCCTTTAATGTTGAATGACCAGATGTATGCGTTTTCATTCCCTGCTTCCCCATTATAGATTTCCGCTTTTTGATGTGCCATGGATAAAACGGGGGCGTTTTATGCACTTATTTTACCACTCGTCAAATGATTATTAAGCGCTTACAAAAAGTCTTTGACAAAATGCACGCCTAGCAGCAGAATAAAAGCAACAACGGTGCGCGTGAACTGCTGGAGGTAGCGATGCTTACTAAATTCAAAACGATTCAAGCCGTTCTCTTCTCCACTTACTCTCTTATTATTTTCATCGTGTTTACCGTACTAGTCGTATGGCTTTGCCTTTGGTCCTCTGACCTGCTCAAGCAAAATGCAACAGATTCGCTAGCCAGCATGGGCCGCTCGATGCAAGAGCATATCGATTCGGAAATTCAAAAAATGAATGATGTTTCGCTCAATGTCATGTACTCTAATTTGGTCAAAAATCATTTCAAACGTTACACCTCGGAGCTGCCCGATCAAACTCAGACGGGAGATGATAGCGATAGTGAAAGCAATAAACAAAATATAGGCCTTTCGGGCAGCATCGGCAATGGCTCGGTTCAGAGCGTTCCGGAAGCCCACTCGGTTGAAAATGCCAAAGCGCTGGCTGAAATTTTGACCGCGGCTATTGGCCCTTCGCGCCCGGTGGAGCAGCTGTATTTGTATGATTTTAAAAACAAAATGTATGGCAATGGCTTTGACAATGGCGAGCGCACTTACGATCCAGCGTCCAAGCCTTGGTTTAAAGCGGTATTAGCGATGCAAAATGGCAAAATCATTTCGCTGCCCGTTCCCGACGAGGAAATGTCCCGTTATATTTCATCTAGTGACATGCAATATTCGGTGTCGTTGTTCCGCCAGTTTTATGACAATTATAATGATCCGACAGGCATTGTTGAAGTGAAGCAATATTACAATCGAATTTTCAGCAGCATGCTTGCTTTTACGGGTGATAATCCTTATGGTGCACAGGTGCTCGTATACAATGACAATGGCGATATGATTTATCCCCTGCAGGCGGATAAGCAGCACTATGCGGCTTACGCCAGCTTGACGGCTGGCCAAAGCCTGCCGCAGACGCAAGGCAAGGGCAGCTATTTGTCCTTCGTTAATCCAAATACGCGGGCAAAGGAGCTATTGTCGCTGCACCGCTCCGAGCTGACTGGCTGGAATACGCTCATTATCGTGTCCGAGAGCAAGCTGCTCGCACCTGTATTCGCCTTCGCCAAGCAGACTGTCCTTGTCGCCTTTTTCATTTTGTTGTTTGCGATCATGCTTTCCTATGCAGCATCCAAACGGATTACGTATCCCATTTTGAAAATCCACCGTTCCATCCGCAGCATGCGGCTGGAGGATCTCGGAACTGGCAGAGTGGCTGCCCAGACCCTCGGCAGCGGGCTCAATGAGCTGGATCAGCTGCACGTCTCCTTTGTTCGCATGAGCTCGCGGCTGAAGGAATCGATGGACGATTTGCTGCTGTCCCAGTCGCAGGAAATGCAGGCGAAGCTGGTTGCGCTGCAATCCCAGATGAACCCGCATTTCCTGTATAACACACTCGCTACCATTCATGCGATGGCCGAAGAAAATATGAATGAGCAAATTGTTGCGATGACTGAAAATATGTCCGACTTCCTGCGATATTTCTCCACGGACGCAGCCATTGTGAGCTTGCAGGATGAGCTGCTGCATACAGGTAAGTTTCTGGATATTAACCAGATTCGCTTCGGTCAGAAGCTCCATTATGAAATGGAGGTGGACGAGCGCATGCTGGAGCTGCGCATCCCCAAGCTGGTCGTGCAGCCGCTTGTGGAAAATGCGCTGAAGTTCGGGACGCAGCACGAGCCGCCATGGCATATTCACCTATCCGGCAAAATAGAAGGAGGCGAGTGGCGGCTGGAGGTGGCGGATAACGGCCCCGGCTTTTCCGAGGAAAGCCTGGCGCATTTATTTGCGCGCATTCGCGAGGTTGATGCGACGCATGTCGTTCCCGTGCTCAAGCTAGGCGGCATGGGGCTGCTGAACATTTATATTCGGATGAAGCTCACATACGGAGATGCAGCCGTATTTCAGATTCACAATCGTCCCGAAGGAGGGGCAGCTATTATGATCGGCGGCAAACTATAGCCAGGCAAAAGGAGGCATTCGCTTATGGCCCAAGCAAACGTCATTAAAGTCGTTATTGCCGAAGACGAGGACATCATCCGAGGTACGCTGGTGCGCAAGCTCGAAGGTCTGGATCAGGCCATTCAAATTGTCGGCTCCGCCCAGGATGGCAAAGAAGCGCTCGAGCTTGTGAACCGGGAGCAGCCGGATTTGCTCATTACCGATATTCGGATGCCCGTCATGGATGGCATTGAGCTCATCCAGTCCATCCACCGCTATTATCCGCGCATGCGCAAAATCATAACAAGCGGCTTTGCCGACTTTGAATATGCACGGCAGGCGATTCAATTCAATGTCATTGAATATTTGCTGAAGCCGATTGCAACCACTGAGCTTGCGCGGGTATACAATCGCGTAAAGACGCTAATCGAGGCGGAACGGACTGATTTTAAAACCCAGATGAAAAGCCTTCAGCCAAGCGGAGCAGATACGGAGGAATTGGTGCAAATGGTACAAGGCTTCATGCGCGAGCATTACAGCGAGGATCTCAGCCTGGAGCAAATTGCCCGCAGCTTCAATTTTACCGCCTCCTACTTGAGCAAAATTTTTATTAAGCATACGGAGGAGCCCCCTTCCCGCTACTTAATGTCGCTGCGTATCAACGAAGCGAAATATTTGCTTCGCAATCATTCTCATCTCTCCGTCAAGGAGGTTGGTGAGCAGGTCGGCTACAGCGACCAATTTTATTTCAGCCGCATCTTCAAGCAAATGACGGGCTTTACGCCAAAGGAGTTTCAGAAATAAGCATGCGCGTCCAAGAAAAAAACCAGAGCCGATGATATGCCTATGCACATCAGCTCTGGTTTATTGTCTTTGGCTTGTAAGCCAAGATTATTTATACCGTAATATCTGCCTTCGCCAGCAGATCCTGCACGACGACGCTGACCATAATCAGCCCCGCTACTGGAGGAACAAATGCGTTGCTCGCTGGCGGCTGCTGTGCTTTGCGGATTTCCGGCACGTTCTCGGGCACGATGCGCTGCGTCACATCTTGACGCGGCTTCTTCGGCGTCTCCGAGGAAAACACGACCTTCACGCCTTTATTAATGCCTTCCTTGCGCAGCTTCTGGCGCACGACGCGGGCAATGGGATCGGTGTGGGTTTTGGAAATATCCACCACTTCAAATTTCGTTGGGTCCATTTTGTTAGCGGCGCCCATGCTCGAAATAATCGGAATTTTGCGCTCCAGACACTGCTTGATCAAATGGATTTTGTACGAAATCGTATCTGAAGCATCGATCACATAATCAATCGGGTATTCAAAAAACTTCTCATACGTCTCTTCCGTATAAAACATACGAAGCGATACCGCATCGCACTCCGGGTTAATGAGCTTAATGCGGTCGCGCATCAAGTCTGCCTTCGGCTCGCCAACGGTCGTCGTAAGCGCATGGATTTGGCGATTGACGTTCGTAATATCAACAACGTCTTTATCGACCAAAATAATACGGCCAATACCCGTACGGGCCAGCGCCTCAGCAGCAATGCCGCCTACGCCGCCGATACCGAGCACCGCTACCGTACTTCCTTTCATCAGCTCAAGGCCTTCCGGCCCAATCGCCAGCTCCGTGCGTGAAAATTGGTGCAGCATCTAAAATCGCCGTCCCTTCCGTTATCTATTCCATGCATCAAGATGATGGGAAGGCGGGCTGTTACACCCGCCCACTCCATTAAGCTTGAGGTGCTTCTGGTGCTGCTCCCACTGGCGCAGGCTGTTTCGCAGGCTTAGGCACTGTGCGGATATGAAGCTGCTCTAATTGCGACAGCTCGACCTCGGACGGCGCATTGCACAGCAGGTCGGTTGCGTTCGCTGTTTTCGGGAATGCAATCGTTTCACGCAGGTTCGTGCGGCCCGCCAGCAGCATAATGAGACGGTCGAAGCCGAAGGCGATTCCGCCATGTGGAGGCGTACCGAATTCAAAAGCATCGAGCAGGTATCCGAAGTTCTGTTGTGCTGTTTCTGAGGACAAACCGAGCGCATTGAACATTTTCTCCTGTACTTCACGCTTGTAAATACGCATCGAGCCGCCGCCTACTTCATAGCCGTTCAGGACGATATCATAAGCTTGTGCCCGGATTTTGCCTGGATCTGTATCAAACAGGTGCAGATCATCCTCATGTGGACGTGTGAACGGATGATGCTCGGCAACATAACGCTGCGCATCCTCATCCCAGCCCAGCAGCGGGAAGTCTACGACCCATACAAACTTAAATTTAGTGTCGTCGATCAGGCCAAGCTCGCGGCCCACTTTCAGGCGCAGGTTGCCCATTACATCTACAACGACTTTTTTCTTGTCAGCAGAGAATGTGAGCAAGTCGCCATCTTCTACTTGCAAACGCTCAGTCAATGCCGCTATTTCCTCCGGTTTGAGGAACTTCACGATTGGGCCGCGCCATTCGCCATCCTTCACCGTAATCCAAGCCAAGCCTTTACCGCCATAGCGAGCAGCGAACGGCTGCAGATCATCAAGCTCTTTACGGCTCCAGCCGCCACAGCCTTTAGCGTTGAACGCCTTCACGACGCCGCCGGATGCTGCTACACTTGCGAATACCTTCACTTCGCTTGTCGCTACAATATCGGTAATATCCTGAATTTCCATGCCGAAGCGCAGGTCTGGCTTATCGGAGCCATATTTGTTGATTGCATCTTCATACGTAATGCGCTGGAACGGAAGCGCAAGCTCCACGCCTACCGTCTCACGGAACAATTTCGCAGCAAGCTGCTCCATCATGTTCAGCAATTGATCCTGCGACAGGAAGGATGTTTCGATATCGACTTGCGTGAACTCAGGCTGACGGTCTGCACGAAGATCCTCATCGCGGAAGCAGCGAGCGATTTGATAATAACGCTCAATGCCGCCGACCATTAGCAATTGCTTGAAAATTTGCGGCGATTGCGGCAGGGCAAAAAATTCGCCTTCATGCACGCGGCTCGGCACCAAATAATCGCGGGCGCCTTCCGGTGAGCTTTTTGTCAAAATTGGCGTTTCTACGTCAATAAAGCCTTCTCCGTCGAGGAAGTCGCGGAAAATTTTCGCTGCTTTCGAACGGAGCAGCAATGTTTTTTGCATTTCCGGACGGCGCAAATCGAGGTAGCGGTATTTCAAACGCAGCGACTCGTCAACTTCGACACCGTCTTCGATTGGGAATGGCGGTGTTTTTGCCGCGTTCATAATTTCGATTTTTTCAACGCGCACTTCTATTTCGCCTGTTTCCAGGTTCGCGTTAACGGTCTCGGGATCACGCTCAACGACTGTGCCTTGAACAGCAAGTACGAACTCGTTGCGGGCACGGTCAGCGATCGCCAGCGCATCGCCGGAAAAATCTGGGTTAAATACCGTTTGAACGATACCTGTACGGTCGCGAAGATCAATAAACAATACGCCGCCTAGGTCACGACGACGCTGTACCCAGCCGTTCAAAATGACCGTTTGTCCAATATCGCTTTTTGTTAATTTTCCGCATGGATGTGTTTTCAACATAATGGATGTGCTCCTTTTATTTAAAAAATTTAGTGAACTAAGGAGCTGCGAGGAAATTAGTACCCGGTGCGGTACTTTATTTCGTCGCAGTCTCTAAGCTTGAATCGCTGCTGCCAGCTCGCGGATGGCTACGGTGCGCTGCTCGCCGCTTTCCATATTTTTCAGGGCAATTTCGCCGCGCTCCAGCTCGTCATCGCCGAGAATGGCGGTAAAACGTGCTTTGAAGCGATCCGCTGACTTCATCTGCGCCTTCATCTTGCGGTCCGTGTAGTCACGGTCAGCGCGCAAGCCTGCTGCACGCAGCTCATGTACGATCTTAGTCGCCTCACGCTCTGCTGCCTCGCCAAGGCTGATGACGTAAACGTCGACCTGGCTCGCTTCCTTGATGCCTTCCGTCTTCTGATGCTCAAGCAGCAAAATCGTCCGCTCCAGACCGAGGCCAAGACCAACGCCCGGCTGATCCGGGCCGCCAATTTCAGCAACGAGCCCATTGTAGCGGCCGCCGCCGCCAATCGTATCGATGGCACCGATGCCTTCCGCTTTATATTCAAAAGCGGTATGCGTGTAATAATCCAGTCCGCGCACCAGCTTCGAATTCACTTCGAACGGAATATTCATGGCCGTCAAGTAAGCTTTAACCTTTTCAAAATGCGTTGTGCATTCTTCATCCAGACTGTCCAAAATCGACGGAGCGCCTTCAAAATGCTTCTGGTCGACTTTGCAGTCCAGCACGCGAAGCGGGTTGCGGTCCATACGCGACTGGCAATCTTTGCACAGCAGCTCCCGCTTCGGTTCAAGGAAAGCAAGCAGGCGCTCGCGGAAGGCAAGCCTTACTTCCGGCGTTCCGACGGAATTGATTTCGACGCGTACCCCTTTAAGGCCAACCTCGGTATAAAACGTATAGCCCAAAGCGATAACCTCGGCATCAAGCGCCGGATTCACCGAGCCCATCGCCTCAACGCCGAACTGGTGAAACTGGCGGTAACGCCCCGCTTGCTGGCGCTCATAGCGGAACATAGGGCCGATGTAATACAGTTTCGTCAGATCAGGCTCGCCATACAGTTTATTTTCAACGAACGCCCGAACGACACCGGCTGTGCCCTCTGGACGCAGCGTTACGCTGCGATTGCCGCGATCCGTGAACGTATACATCTCTTTCTCCACAACGTCCGTTGTTTCGCCTACACCGCGCTGAAACAGCTCGGTCGCTTCGAAGATTGGCGTGCGAATTTCGCGAAAATTAAAGCGGCGGCATATTTCGCGCGCCTTCTGCTCGACGAACTGCCAGCTGTCGATTGAGCCCGGCAGCATGTCCTGCGTTCCCGGTAATTTTTGAAATGCCATGTCATTTTCCTCCTGACCTGCTGCTTAAAAACATAAAAACAAGCAAAACAGCACTCGCCGTGTGATGACGGCAGGGCTCATTTTGCGGTGAAATATAAGCCAGTGGTAAGTATGTAACTTATTAAAGCCTTATATTTAAAGCAAAAAAACTCCCGCCCCTGAACAGCAAATATTGCTGTCAGGGACGAGAGTATAGCTCCCGTGGTACCACCCACATTCCGAGGCAGCTGCCGGAAGGCAGAAGCTCGCTTGAAGACGGTTAACGCCCGTCACCCGCATACGGCTACTGAAACAATCGCTTGCCAAGGGCTAGGCCCAAGCTAGCTGACGTTCACCGTCTGTTCTCCGGAAAGTCTGTTCATCCCGCCATTATAAGAATGCTTGCAGCCTAAGGCATTCCTCTCTGCATATATGCGCATGGATTACTTTGTTCCATCATGAAATCATTATAGTGAATGGTGCTGATGCTTCATTTTACTTGGCGCTGATCAGAAAGTCAAGATGCGATTCGCCTTGTCAGCTGCCTCGTTGCCCCTTGCCTCCCTATGGTCGCCAGAAGACAGAAAAAAACCTGCAATCACATTGCAGGTCCAAAAGTAAATTATATTTTAAAAAAGGGGGTCGAAGTTTATTATAAGCTTGCGATGTTAAAATAGCGTTATCGTTTGATTACAGAAACATTACAGTTTAGAAAGCGTTTTATTTTGTGCTATTTCGACCTTTCCCCTGCTTTTGCGCCAGCATGTGCGGACAAGCTTTCAGCTTATGGCTTCTAGCGCTGAATTGTCCCTGCTTCCATCTCCTTGCTGCGCGGACTTCCTACTTCCACTGTGCTCCTTACTACGCGTCCTTTAAGTTGCTTCGCTTGCCAGCAGCAGACGGAAAGCCTGCCCATTCCTCTGCCGCTTCCATGTCTTCCTCCAGCTGTGACAGCCTGATGGCTTCATGCCGATCGGCATGAAGCAGCTTGCGGCTAATCCGCTCCAGCCCTTGCTCCTTGCGGGATTGATGCATGCATTCATTCGCCTCCGGTACAAAATAAACAGGCACCCAGCCGCGGCCAATCGCTGCCGAAAGCTCTAAGCGCGCCCATTCTCTCCCCTATTGTATCCAGAAGGCATCCGCACTAATCTTCATTATTAGTACTATTGCTTCCCCTGTTCCTCACCTTGCTTTCCGCTCCATTCCTTGTTGTCCATGCTGCTGCGAAAATACACCTTGAACTTTTCACATCTCATTTTTTTGAATTTAAATCCAAAAAATGAAACATATTCTGTTTTTTGATCGTCATAATGCTACGACCTATCCGTATGTAACCGTGTCCTTAAAGTGCTCAGACTTTTAAAGAAAATGCTATGAAGTTGAGTTATTTATAATAAAAATCAAAAAAGGGAGAATTAGAATATGAGAAAAAAATCTTTACTGAACGGCACAGCCTTAATACTATTGGTTCTCAACGAGAAGTTTATTGAGAATTGGGACATGGGGGAAAACCATCTTAGCGAAGTCTCTTCGTTTGCAGTGGATGAATCTTTGTAAGGTGATGTTGAAGGGACGATTAATGTATCCATTCCCCATACCCTTCTATTAAAACATATGGTAGACGACGTCGAATATGAAGCGTCGCTCAATTCGCCCAACTACAGCAAACCCTATTTTGATAAAACGTATGTACTGTTTTTGAAAAAAGCACAGACGAAGGATGTATTCGGCCCCTCTTCAGTACCTTTTCAAGTAGAAGTGGATTCTACTGGTAACGCTGCATTGAAAGTAAATACAGAAAACAAGGAGCTGGCTTTAACTACTGAAGATAACGATACGATCCACTTTCAGACTGAACAGATCGAATTAGCTCCAATTGATAAGATAAACGATTTAACTAAAGAGGAATTATTTGGTGAAATTAAAAGGCAAGTCGCCGCGAATGTGGAAAACAAGTAAGGGTTGAGGTCATCATGAAAGCCTTGCTTACTCGTATTAACGAGTGAGCAAGGCTGATTTTAGTTTGTATAGGTATACAAAAAGGAACATTTTTGCAACGATCCCTATTGACTTCAATAAAATGAGAGGTTATTCATTTTTAGTTCTATAAGGATATTTTATTTTTATGCTTACTTCACTAATAAATGTTGATCCCAGTAGCAGGATAGCGCCGAATATTTGAAATAACGTCATACTTTCGCCTATCACAAGTGCTGAAATCAATAATGATGCTAGGGGATCTACATAACTTAATATAGCGATGCTTTGACCACTTAGCCCTTTCATTCCGGAAAAGAATAAGTAGAACCCCACACCTGCATGCAGGATACCCAGTATCAAAATAAGGATAACGGTATGGCCTGATAACTGATATAATCCTGATTTCTCTTGAGTAATAAAAAGGGAAGGAATCAACAATATCGATGATAATAATAGTTGTGTAATCGTGATTTCCATTCCATTCAGATTCCTAATAAATTTGTTGGCCAAAGTCAGGATGGCATAAAAAGTTGCCGCTATAAGTCCATATACGATACCCATTAAATGATTGCCGTCTGCACCGTTTCTCGCGCTCTGTAAAATTAAAATCAACCCGAAAAGGGCAGCAAAGGCACATAAACATTTTTTTAGAGAGAGCTTTTCTTTAAGCACAATAGGTGACATCGCTATTACCAAAACAGGAGCGAAATAGTAACTTAAAGCGGCATTAGCGATTGTTGTTTCCTTATAAGACTGAAAGAGAAAGACCCAATTTCCGCTCAAGGCGATGCTTGCAAGTAATAATACAAGAGTATTCTTTTTTATGTTAGGCCAAGATACTTTATTCTTGGTTATGGTGGAGATTCCTAACCATAACAATCCGCCAATCAGACTCATGAATAATGCTATTTCAATTGAACTCAAATCGATATACTTTGCAAAAACGCCAACTGCACCGAAAATCACCATAGACAAAACAAAATATATTTTTTCTTTCAATTTTTTTCCCGCTTTCTACTAATATGATGGTAAGACCGACAAGATATAGTCTGCCCTTGCATACAGTAGAATCTATGGAAAAGTACGATCAAACTTCATGTCGATACCTCGACAGTAGATTCTACTGTTGTGGTTCTACTGGAGGGGCAATAAAATTATACATTTTTATCCTCCTTCACCAGTGGATTCATTTTATGAATTCTGGCATGTTTTTTTTCATTATAACATACGAACTTTAACTTGGTTACGCTAAAAAGTACCACATATCGACTCCCCGTTTGCTTAATGAATGAATCAGCTAATGGTTTTTTTAGTCCGAAATGATATACCTTTACGAATGCAAGCCTTGCCTCCCGCTCTAATCCTTACTGTCCAAAATCAATGTGACAGGGCCCCAATTGACGAGCGACACGTCCATCATAGCGCCAAAACGCCCCGTCTCCACTTGCAGTCCATGCTGCTGACGAAGATACGCATTGAACTGCTCATATAGCGGCTCTGCCTGCTCTGGGCGCGCAGCAGCCATAAAGTTCGGCCGCCTTCCCTTACGGCTGTCACCATACAATGTGAATTGCGATACGGACAAAATCGCGCCTCCCGTATCGACGATGGACAAATTCATTTTGCCGTCCTCATCCTCAAAAATACGCAGGCCCGCAACTTTATCGGCCATCCATTTGATATCTGCTTCTGTATCCTCATGGGTAATGCCAACGAGCAGCACATATCCGAAGTTGATCGCCCCTGTTACTTCCCCTTCGACGGTCACGCTCGCCTGCTTGCTTCTCTGAATGACAACCTTCATACTTTCCCATCCTCCCTCAAAAAAGAAGAAGGCGGCTACGTACGCCGCCATCCCTATGCTCATGCTTCATACTTATTTAAGAAGCGAGCGTATTAAATGTTTACCAGTTTAACTGCACCATAATTGTTTAATCAGGTGTAGTCATGGTTTTTTATCTTTAGCTGCTGCCTACGGGTAATAGCTAATCTTGCTTTTAAAACCTTTTCAGGGAAAAGGAGGGGGAGAGCGGAGTGAAAGGTTTGGGATAGAGGAGCGCAGCGTTCGCTTTTGCTCCTGAATTTCTACCGTGCAGCGGTAAATTCGATGAAATTCAGGAGCAATAGCGACCGAAACCCAAACCTTTCACGCAGCGTCCCCCCGACCTTCCCCACACTCAGGCTTTTAACGCAAACTCAGCTATTCATAATCCTCTGGACGGAATAAATATCCTGAACCCGCTTAATCTTCTCCACGACAGAAGAGAGATGCTCAATGTTCTTGATCAGCACGGTCATATGAATCATGACCATTTTATTTTTCACGGAACGTCCGGTCACTGCTGATATATTCGTCTTGCTGCCGGATACGGCCTGCAGCACTTCATTGAGCAGACCGTTGCGGTCATGGCCGGTAATTTCAATATCGACGCTGTAATTGGCCTCGACAGATTCTTCCCACTCTACCTCAATGACGCGATCAGCTTCCTCTCCGTCCATGCCGAACGGAATGTTCTGGCAATCCATACGATGCACCGAGACGCCGCGGCCACGCGTAATATAGCCAATGATGGCGTCGCCAGGCACCGGGTTGCAGCAGCGGGCGAAGCGAACGAGCAAATTATCGATGCCTCGTACCGTAACGCCATGGTTTTGCCGAATTTTGCGACTGCCACCCGATTTGGCATCTTTATCTGTACCGATTTCAATTGTGTTGTTCTTCTCAGCTTCCTTACGCAGCTTCTCCGTTAGACGGGTGCAAATCTGCGCAGCGGTAACGCCGCCAAAGTTAACGCCCGACAGCATGTCCTCCACATCGTTAAACGAGAACTTCGACGCAACCTCCTGCAGCTTGTCCTCAGTCAGCCAAGCCGAAGGCTCTAGTCCAAGGCGCTTGAGCTCGCGCTCGACAGCCTCGCGGCCCTTCGCCACATTTTCCTCGCGCTGCTCCTTCTTGAACCACTGCCTGATTTTGCTGCGGGCATGCGACGATTGTGCGATTTTCACCCAATCCTGGCTCGGTCCATACGAATGCTTGGAGGTGAGAATTTCAATAATATCACCGGTTTTGAGCTTATGGTCCAGCGGCACAATACGGCCGTTCACCTTGGCGCCAATCGTGCGGTTGCCGACCTCGGTGTGAATGCGGTAAGCAAAATCCAGCGGCACAGAGCCGGCCGGCAGCTCAATCACTTCACCGCTCGGCGTAAATACAAATACGAGATCGGAGAAGAAATCCATTTTCAGCGATTCCATAAACTCCGATGCGTCGCGAGCGTCATTTTGCAGCTCCAATATTTCGCGGAACCAAGACATTTTATCTTCAAAATTGCGGTTTGGCACGACCGTGCCTTCCTTGTACGCCCAATGCGCCGCAATCCCATATTCTGATGTACGATGCATATCCCATGTCCGAATTTGCACTTCGGTCGGCTCGCCATTCGGCCCTACAACCGTCGTATGCAGCGACTGGTACATATTCGCCTTCGGCATCGCGATATAATCTTTGAACCGCCCTGGCATCGGCTTCCACAGCGTGTGGATAATGCCTAAAGTCGCATAACAATCTTTAATGTTTTCGACAATAATCCGAATCGCCATGAGATCATAAATCTCATTAAACTGCTTGTTGCGGTCGGTCATCTTTTTGTAAATGCTGTACAAATGCTTCGGGCGACCGGAAATATCGCCTTCAATGCCCATCTCACCAAGCTTCTCTTCAATGCGGTCAATAACGTCGGCAATAAACTGCTCGCGCTCCGCCCGTTTTTTCTTCATCAAGTTGGCGATGCGATAATATTGCTGCGGATTCAAATACCGAAGCGCAATATCCTCCATCTCCCACTTAATCGCGGAAATACCGAGCCGATGCGCAATGGGGCAAAAAATTTCCAGCGTCTCATACGCAATGCGCCGCTGCGCCTCCTCCGACTGGAATTTCAGCGTCCGCATATTGTGCAGGCGATCGGCGAGCTTAATCAAAATAACGCGAATATCCTGCGCCATCGCTACAAACATTTTTCGATAATTTTCGTTTTGCTGCTCTTCCTTGGAACGAAAACGGATTTTCTCCAGCTTCGTCAGTCCGTCAACCAGCATCGCGCAGGTTTCGCCGAATTTCGCCCGTACCGTCTCCAAATCGACTGTCGTATCCTCAACCACATCATGCAGTAAAGCTGTAATAATGGACAGCACATCCATCTGCATATCCACCAATATATCTGCTACGGCAATCGGATGTAAAATGTAAGGTTCGCCTGATTTCCGCACTTGTCCATGATGAGCCTGATCTGCAAAATGATAGGCTTCCCTTATGCGTAATAAGTCCTGTTCCTTCATATAGGCCGATGCCTTTTCAATTAACTGCTCTATGCCCATGAACATCCCTTTCCGAAATGAGCCCTGCGGGACTCCCCTTCGCGCATTTTCCGAGTTTTCTAATATTATGCCTGTAAGCATAGCATGACGTCAACTACGCTGTCGATTGAAGTGTCGATTTAAGTCATGGAAATTTAAATTTCCCATCCGGTATAGCGGACTTTATATTGCGAAAGCCAACCAGCAGCAGCTGGTTGGCTTAAACGTTCAAACGATTTTATTTCATCCCCGTTTATGAAGGGATAACTAGAAGTGTGGTGATTAAGGTGGCAGAATGAAAAATTAGTAAGTAACGAGAGAAACGACGTCAATATCGCCAAGCTTCTCGCGGCCTGTCAAATACGAGAGCTCAATGAGAAAAGCCGAACCGACAATTTCCCCGCCAAGCTGACGGATCAAATTAATGGAAGTCGCGATTGTGCCGCCTGTTGCAAGCAGGTCATCGGCAATCAGTACGCGCTGTCCTGGCTGGATGGAGTCCTTGTGCATAGCAAGCACATCTTTTCCATACTCTAGGTCATAGCTTGCTTCAATCGTTTCGCCTGGCAGCTTGCCGCTTTTGCGAATTGGCGCAAAGCCTACTCCTAATGCTAGTGCAAGCGGAGCGCCAATAACAAAGCCGCGCGCTTCCGGTCCTGCAACGACATCGATTTTCAAATGCTCAACCGCTTTGCGCATTTCTTCAATGGCAGCACGGTAAGCCGGGCCGTCCTTCAGCAAAGTAGTAATATCCTTGAATCGAATGCCTGGCTGTGGGAAATCGGGAATGACCCGAATGTAATCTTTAAAATTAATTTGTGACTCGCTCATGTAATATTCGTCCCTTCTGTCTATCGCCATTGCGGTGCTGTCAAACCAATATTGTAGCTGCAAAGAGCGGAGATTGCAATTGTTCTGCTTTACTTTTTGCCTCCTGATAGGAAGGCGCTGTGCTTAACTCCCGCTTCTCCGGCGCTTCAGCGACGATCGCAAAACCATCCTCAATGCGGATAAACGCTAGCTCGGTAAACACGCGCAGCATAACCTCCGTCATTTCCTGCGGCCAGCCGCTCATCTCCGCCAGACGCTTCGCAAGCCCTTCAAGCGGTGCCCGCTTCATTCTCCGCAGCAGTTGATAAACTTGACCGAAATGCTCACGCTCAGGAAACCTTGCATACGCGCCTCCGCTGAACAGGTCATGAATGTGCAGCTGCGGCTTGCGCTGGCCGTTCCATTCATTAATCGACAGCTCGCCTACCAAATCGACAGGGCTGCTCGCAAGCAGCCGGTCAGCAATAGCTCCCATGCTGAAGCCTACCGCTTCCAGCACAGCTTGCCCACTCTTCACCGTCAGCTTGAGATGCTTCGCTTCCTTGCCCATCGTTCGCTTGTCCGCAAGCGCCGCGCCCTGGAAGAGCAAGCGCGGTGACGGATTGCCCGCCCCGAACGGCTCCAGCTGCGCAAGCTCATTGATCGTTTGCAAATTAGCTTCTTCAACCTTGCACTCTAGATCAATGCCTGTTTTCGGAATCCAGTCCTGCTCGCTGAGCCATTCCAAAGCAAGCTTCCCAAGCTGGCGTTCAAAATCAGCCAGCTGGTCACGATGCAGGCTCATGCCTGCCGCTGCCTGATGGCCGCCGTAATGGTCCAGCAGCTCATCGCAGGCGGTAAGTGCTGCATGCAGGTCGTAGCCGTCAATGGAGCGCGCAGATCCCTTACACATGCCGCTCTCTCCATCGATACCTAGAATGATCACTGGCTTGTAATGGCGTTCCAGCAGCTTGGAGGCCACAATGCCGATAACGCCAACATTCCAGCCTTCCCCCGCCAGCACAATAACTGCCGGCTCTGCCTCGCCCGCTTCCGCAGCCTGCACTTGCTTCTGCGCCCACTGCTCCTCCGCCTCTTTGACGATGCCTTCCACGATGCGCTGCCGCTCGCGGTTCAGCATATCAAGCGAAGTCGCCGCCAATATAGCCTCATCGTAGTTGTCGCTTATGAGCAGCTCAACGGCGCGCCTCGCATGATCAAGCCTGCCAGCCGCATTAATACGCGGCGCCATGCCGAAAGCGACGGTCGTAGAAGTAACCGACGGCAGCTCAATGCCCGTCGACTCGGCAAGCGCAAGAAATCCGGTATTCGTCGTCTGACGAAGCCGTTCCAGCCCGCTTTTGACCAAAATCCGATTTTCGCCAGTTAATGGCATCAAATCCGCAATCGTTCCCAGACATACAATGTCCGTCAGCTCCATAGGCGGACGTTCCAGCAGCGCTTGTGCTAGCTTGAATGCGACGCCCACTCCTGCCAGCCCTTCGAAAGGATAAGTGCAATCATGCCGCTTTGGGTTAACAACGGCGCAGGCATCCGGAATACGTGCTGGCGGTTCATGATGGTCGGTGACAACGACATCAAGCCCAAGCTCCTTGGCGTATGCAATTTCATCGTAGGCGCTAATACCCGTATCGACCGTCACGATTAAGCCAACGCCCTCAGCGGCCGCCTTTTCTAGCGCTGCCTTGTTTAATCCATAGCCTTCAAGTGCCCGATGGGGAATATAATAATCAAAATGAAGCCCGAGCTCGCGAAACACATGTACGAGCAATGAGGTGCTGGATACGCCATCGGCATCATAATCGCCATAAATTCGCACTTTTTCGCCAGCTGAGGCCGCCTCCCGAATACGGGTGACAGCCTCCCTCATATCTTTCAGCAAATACGGGTCATGCAAATGCTCAGAGCCGCCTCTTAAAAACTGCTCCGCCTGTGCGACCTCTCTGTAGCCGCGCTGCACCAAAAGCTTGGCGGCAAGTGGCGACAGGCGAAGAGCTGTCGAAAGCTCTATAGCTGCCGCGTTTGCCTGCTCGTCCCAAGGTGCTAGATTCCAACGTGTTTTTGCTTGAATCACGCCGACTTCAACTCCTTTCTGCCGCGCTGCGCTATTGCAGCAGCGTAGGCATATGTTCCTGATTCGGATCGTGATTGGATTTATAAGGATAACCTGGATCATAAGGCTCAACATGAATCGTTGCGTCCGTTAAATGGGTAAAGCGTGTCAGCAGCAGACGTTTCACCCTTTTCGCCACTTCATGGCCCTCAAGCACAGTCACGCGCGGATTAACGCTAATGACCGCCTCTGCAACGACGTAATGGCCCTGCTCGCGAGCATGCAGCGACTGTACCGTGACGACGCCTTCCACCCGTTGAACGAGCTGCATGAGCTCCTCGGTATTTTCGTTATATACTTCTGCTGAGGCTTCCTCCTTGCGGGGGGAGGGCACAATAATGCGATAGCCGCCGTTAATAACGATAACCGAAATGACGATAGCTGCTGCCGAATCAAAATAATAAAGCACCGGAAGCGAAATCAGCTTGCCCAGCCACGCGGCTCCTGCACCAATGAACACAGCCAGTGTCGCATACAAGCTGCTGCCATGCTCCCTCTGCTTCCAGATGAGCTCCTTTACGAGCAGACCACCAACAAGCACAGCAAGTGCGCTCCAATGAGGCGGCTTGCTAATGCCCTCAGCAATGTCCCGAACAGCCGAAATGCCAATCTCCAGACCAATAAGGAGCAAAGCCGCCGATAAAACGACATTCATGACGGTTTCTGTCTTCCGTGTTTCCTTGTGCTTTATGGCAGCAGCGCTGCCGTAAGGTGCTTCGCCGCCACTGCCACTGCGCTGCGAAACGACCTTTTCCGCGAAAATAGCCGCCGCCTCAGCAGCAGATCGGCAACCATCTGCAAGCAATGCTTTGCTGCCGGACAGCCAGCCAGCTGCCCCTTTCAACAACGCCAACGCCGCATTACCCCAAATTCCTGACCAGCTGGCCGGCTCTGCTTTTGTATATCGTTGGTTCATTGTCATGACTGCCTCCTCCTACGCTGTTAGACCGCAGTCTTGGCAGGCTGCTTTGCTTTAGGCTTTTGCTTGCTTTTAAGAAGAAGCCAGAGCGGGCTCGCGATACAGATCGACGAGTATGCGCCGCTTGTCAGACCGATAATTTTTGCCAAGGCGAACAGCTTGATCGACTCGCTTCCGAAAAGGAACAAACAAACCGCGATAACGAGAACGGCTAGCACCGTATAAATGTTCCGCGCCATCGTCTGCCAAAGGCTCTGATTGACCATGTCCGCGAGCTGATCACGCGTTTTCAGCTTGCCAAACCGAAGATTTTCACGAATCCGGTCGAAAATAACGATTTTATCATTAATCGAATAACCGATTGTCGTCAAAACAGCCGCAATAAATGGCAGATCGACTTCCAGACGGAAAATCGAAAACACAGCGACTACGACAAAAGCATCATACAAAATCGCAATGTTCGCCGCTAAGGCAAAACGCCATTCAAAACGGATCATGACATAAATCATAATCGCAATACTTGCAATAATAACGGCATAAATCGTCTTGAAGCCAAGCTCACGCGCCATATCCGGGGATACTACGTTAACCTCTGCCGATACTTGATCGCCAAATTTTGCTTTAAACGCATTTTGAATTTCCGTGACCTTCGTTTGCTCCAATACTTCTTCAAAACGAGCTGAAACGCGATCACCGTTCGTGCCGCCAACAGTCGGTGTAACGTTCGTAACGCCAGCTGTTGCCAAAACTTCCTTCGCTTCCGCTTGGGTCAAAGCTTTGCCGACTGCGATATCCATATTCGTACCCGCTTTAAAATCGACGCCATAGTTCAAGTTGAATAAGAACAGCGAGATAACCCCTAAAACCGTCAAAATAATAGAAGCCATGAAAAACTTTTTGCTATGCTTGATAAAGTCAAAATGCACTGTTGTTTTAAAGTTCACGGATGTCCGCCTCCTTCACGCCGAAATAGCTAGGTTTAGTAAACAGGTTGCTGCGAATCAGCAAATGTATCAGTAGGCGTGAGAAGAAAATGTTTGTAACGATACTGACCAAAATACTCAAAATCATCGTCAGTGCAAAGCCTCTGATCGCACCGTTTCCGATGTAATAAAGCACGCCGCAGGAAATCATGTTCGTAATGTTCGCATCCATAATCGTACGGAACGAGTTTTTGGAGCCTGCTTTAAGGGAGGAAAGCAAGCTTTTGCCGCTGCGGATTTCCTCTTTGATCCGTTCGTACATAATGATATTCGCGTCGACCGCCATCCCGATCCCGAGTACAAATGCGGCAATACCCGGCAGCGTTAACGTGACATTCAGCATCTCGAATACGAGTACCAGCATCCATGTAAATGTAATGACCGTAATACCCGCTACAACGCCCGGTATACGGAACAAAATAATCAGAAACACCAAAATAATCGCCGAGCCGATAACGCCGGCGCGAACGGTATCTTCAAGCGACTGCTGTCCAAGCTTTGCGCCAACGCTTTGCGTGTATTTCTCGGTCAGCTTAAGCGGCAATGCGCCCAAATTAATCGTATCTTTCAAATCATTCGCTTCATCAAGCGTGAAATTGCCGCTAATTTGCGCGCTTCCGCCGCTGATTGGCTGGTTGACGTTCGGATTCGACAGCATTTCATCGTCGAGATAAATCGCAAGCGTCTTGCCCGTCAGTCTTGTCGTAACATCCTCAAACTTCTTTGCATCTTTCAGCTTAATCGAAACGACCGGATTGTTCAGTGAATCATATTCGACCGTAGCTGCATTTTGCACAAAATCATCACCTTGAAGCTCAACCGTGCCATCTGGTGCTCTAAAGGTCAGATTAACCGGCTTCTTGATAATGTTTCTTACCTCATCCTCATTCGTAACGCCTGCAAGCTTGACGCGAATGCGGTTTGTTCCTTCTGTCGTTATCTCCGGCTCGGAAATACCCAGCTTGTCCGCCCGAGCCTCGAGGCTTTTCGCCGTATCCTTCAGCAAAGTAGGCGTTACTTTATCGCCAGCTGCAAGCGGTTCTGCTTCATAAAGCACCTCGAATCCGCCCTTCAAATCAAGGCCCAGCCGAATGCCGTTTACCAGCGATGGGCTCGTCCAAGCGATCACGCCAAACATGATGACAACGATCCCAAGGAAGGCAAATAATCTTTTCCCGTTCATATTTCCTAAGTCCCCCTTATGATCTCAATATTCCTATTATACTTGCGAGCAATTTTTGAGTCAAAAAAAAGAAACCCTTCCCTTAGAAATGGGTTCCCCGGTAGGCGCTAATCGTCAAAAAGTTCATAAAGCTCGTCACCTTCAGTGATAAAATGTCGTTGACCAGCTTGTGCAGCTCCGGCTGCCCGCTCTTTTTATATCCAGCGCTTACGCATGCCCAAATGTCTTTCCCATTCGCATGTTCATAGCCAATAAGCTGAAACTCCTCTGCCTTGCTGTTGCACAGCTGCTCAATTACCTGAACCAGGTCCTGTTCCTCCATAGCCGCGCCTCCCGTGCTTTTTTGCCTTGACTGCTACTATTCGCTGTCCATAGCACATATTCCTGCACCCGGGCGATGTTCATTATCCAATCATGATTCGGACATGCCGTGCATAACTATGATACTGCAACAATATGGCTAATGGAATGAGGGGCGAGTATGACCAAGCAAACGTTTATAAAAGGGGCCATGATTTTACTTGCGGCGGGCGTCATCAATCGAATTCTCGGTTTCGTCCCGCGCATCGCGCTGCCGCGCATTATAGGCGCCGAAGGCGTGGGGCTGTATCAGCTGAGCTATCCTTTTTTGGCCGTCATGCTGACAATTATTACCAGCGGCATTCCGCTCGCCGTTGCCAAATGGATTGCCGAAGCCCAGTCAAACGGAGATGAGGAACGGGTCCGCCATATTTTTCGCAGTGCGATGCTGCTTACGATCTTTCTTGCCATCACGCTGACCAGTCTGCTGCTTCTATTCTCGCCTTGGATTACCGCGCATTTGCTGCCGGACAAGCGTGTACAGCGCACGTTTATGTTCATGACTCCGATGCTTCTGATCGTCGGGATTTCATCTGTATTTCGCGGCTACTTCCAGGGCAAGCAAAACATGATTCCATCCGCCGCTTCCCAAATCGTGGAGACGGTGCTGCGGATTATTTTCTCACTTGGCTTCGCGATGCTTCTCCTGCCCAAAGGTCTTGAATGGGCAGCGGCTGGCGCAATGCTTGGCGTCGTAGTGGGAGAAATCGGCGGTCTGGCCGTACTGCTATGGAAATATGCGAGGGAAAAAAGAACGCCCCCGCAGCTGCCTGAGGCAAGCAAGCCATCCACAGCAGTGGATAAGGCTCCTATTATGGGCAAGCTGCTTAGCTTGTCGATACCGGTTACAGCCAGTCGCCTTGTCGGCTCGCTCTCCTATTTGCTGGAATCCATTTTCACCGCTCGCAGTCTGGCTACGGCAGGCATTGCTACAGGCATTGCCACGGCGCAATACGGGGCGCTGCAAGGAATGGTCATACCGCTCATCCTGCTGCCAACCGCTTTGACCTACTCCCTCGCCTCCTCGCTGATTCCGTCGCTTGCTGAAGCGGCGTCACGCGGCGATATGGCTACGATTCATAAGCGTTTGCACCAATCGATGAGGCTGGCGCTTGTCGCCGGAGCACCTTTCGTCGTCATTCTTGGCCTATTCGCCGAGCCAATCTGCCGAATGCTGTACAACCACAGCGAAATTGCTCCGATGCTGCAGCTGCTTGCTCCTGTCGGCCTGTTTATTTATTTGCAGGCTCCATTGCAAGCGACTCTTCAGGCGCTGGATAAACCGGGTAAAGCGCTTATGAACACGTTAATAGGGGCTGCTATTAAGCTGGTCTTAATTATTTATCTCGCCTCCAAGCCCGAATTCGGCATCTATGGCGCTTTGATTGCAATTAATTTGAATATCGTGCTCGTCACTGCGCTGCATGGCATTAGCGTTCTAAAGCTGATCGGCTTCCGCATGAAGCTGCGCGATTTTATGAAGGTCCTCTCTGCTATGGTGGTGATGGGGGCAGCAGCACGCTTCGTCATGAACCATGAGCCGCTCGCTGCGGAATGGGTAAATTTGCTTGTTGCCTGTGCATGCGGTGCCATCGTATATTTTGCACTAATGGTCTGGACGAACATTATTGACCGTCACGACCTGACCCGCTTGCCCAAAATCGGCCATTGGTTTTCACGGACCTAGAGGCTGGTGAGATAAGACTTGCTTCATGAAAAAAAGGCCGCGAGCAGTTTGGGACATTATGGCTCCCAAACTACTTTCGCGGCTTTTTCGTTTTATCCAAAAACAGTTTGCCTTTATGGTCTATTGTGCACAGGAACACTTCCTTGAAGTCGGTCACACCTTCGTCCTGCAGCACATTTTTCAACCAAAAACGGGTTTTCTCCAGCTTCTCCAAATTTTCATCCTGTACTTTGCCATCCATAATGAGCGGAATGGGCAAAATCTCAAAACGATATTTTGGCGGAATGAATTTAGCATTCTGCTTCGTGCCAAGCTTGCTCGCCAACGCCGGATTTTGCTCAGTCTTAATGCCTTCTTCCGCCTGTTGTTGTTGCTCGGTTCCGCCGCTGCTCAGCTGATGCTCAGTGTTCAAACGCTTCTCCGTCATCTCTGCCGGGGACCCTTCGGTATTTTTAGGAATAATCGACAGCTTGCCGCTCGTCTCCAAAATCGCAAACTCCACATCCGAGATCGCTGTAATTTCATTTTCTCTAAGCTGGAGCATAAAATCATCCAGATTATAGCGCTGCTTGCGCATCACATCGCGATTCAGCTTGCCCTTCGCCATAATGATGCTTGGCTTTCCGTCAAACAAGAGCCGCAGCTTGCGATTTTTCAGCGCCACAAAAGCCATTCCCACCTGCACCAGCATTAAAATAATCATCGGCACAATGCCTTCCCACATCGTTCGCTCCAAATCCTCTATAACGATCACGGCTATTTCGGCAATCATAACCGAGATAACCAGGTCAAAAACCGACAGCTTGCCGATTTCCCGTTTCCCCATAAACCGCATAATGAGAAATACGATGAAATAAATCAATATGGTACGCAGCACAAGGGTCAGAAATTCCAAGTGTTCCCGCCTCCTCTGTCGCTCGCGCCTGCTGCATTTTGGCCTGAGCGGTCTGTACACGTATTCTAACCTGCCGCCATGTCCCTCATACGAAACGGCGAAGCACGAATTTATGGTAAAGGCGGGAAAACATAAAATTACGGGATCAGGATAAAATACACATAAGCCGTGGAGACAAGCAGCGACATGAGTGCAATCGGCGCACCTACCTTTAGAAAAGCTTTAAAATGAAAGCTTTTGCCTTCCCGAAGAGCAAGGCCTGCGGCAATCACGTTTGCGGAAGCGCCTATGAGCGTGCCGTTGCTGCCGAGATTTGCGCCAAGCGACAGCGACCACCACAGCGGCTCCATTTGACCCGCGCTCAGTCCCAGCTCCGCACCCATCGCGTGAATGACTGGCACCATTGCCGTCACAAACGGCACATTATCCATCGTGGCGGAGGCTACACCGGAAATCCACAATAGCAGCAATGACGCTATATCAACATTGCCGGAAGTCATTTGCAGCAGGACCAAAGCAATTTGGCTTGTCCAATTGGTCGCCGAAAGCCCCGCTACCATAATAAATAAGCCAATAAAAAATAAAATCGTACCCCAATCCACCATGCGGAAGGCGATTTCTGCTTCCTTGCGCTTTAGTCCGATAACCATGAGCAGCGCTGCGCTGCCAAGCGCGATAGCCGCCGGCTCTATGCCTAATGCGGAATGCAGCGTAAAGGCAACGATCGTTAGCAAAAATACGATGACCGATTTGATCATCAGCTTGCGATTTTTAATGTAGGAGCTTGCGGATAGCTTCATCAGCTCGTTTGCTTCCTTGCTTTTATGCGTAGGCTTAAAATGCTTTCGGTACACGAACAAAAACAAACCTATCGTAACGATCAGAATAAACAACGATACAGGTCCTAAATGGACGATAAAGGCATTAAACGTTAACTGCTTGTTTGCGGAGCCAATAATCATATTAACCGGATCACCGATTAAAGTAGCGGTACCACCGATGTTGGACGCCGCAATTTCTGCAAAAATAAACGGATAAGGATTCAGCTTCAGCAATTTCGTAATCGACATCGTTACCGGAATGAAGAGCAGCATAATCGTTACATTGTCCAGAAACGCTGAGCTAATGCCGGTTAAGGCAATGAGCAGTATAAATATTTTCCACGAGCTTCCTTTGACCCACTGGGCCAGTTTTATCGCTATGTATGGGATGACGCCTGCCCGGTTCAAAATGCCGACAAGCAGCATCATGCCGATGAGCAGCATAATAACGCGCCAGCCCACCGCCTCCGTAAATGCATAACGCAAATCCAATATGCCCAGCACCAGTATGAGAAATGCGCCTGCCAGCGCCGCCACTGCCCGATTGATTTTATCCGTAATGACAAAGGCATAGGTTACCAAAAAAATAACTGCTACCGCGATAACCTGCCAAGCCGCCGGATTGTAAAGCATTCCTGCTGCCTTGGTTTCCATCTCGCTTCACCCTCTCTTATCCCTCACATTATACGTAATCGGATAGAATTTCGTCCACCCTCCCGCTTGCCTGTACTATTCCGCAGAGCCTGGCCATATGGTTTAAGTAAAAGGATTTTAAAGGAGGAAATCGATGAATCCCATTAAACATGTGCCGCGGCCGCCCCAGATCGCTTCCCCTATGCTGGCGGGTCTCCTGTATGCCATCATTTGGCTCGCCTTAGGCGCTTTGCTGCTCTCGCTTTTGCTGCATTTTGGGAATTTGAAGGAAAGCAGCCTGCCGATCTTCGCAACGTTTATTCATGGCGTGTCCGCATTTGCAGGCGGACTGACCTCGGGCAAGCGTTCGGGCATGAAAGGTTGGTATCAGGGCGGTTTGCTTGGACTGCTCTATGGTGTGACTATACTGTTAATCGGCTTTCTTGCTGCCGATGCCGGCTTTTCCCTGCATACGGCAATTCTGCTTGGCATTACTTTGCTGCTGGGCGCTTTCGGCGGCGTTATTGGCGTCAATCTCAAAAAGTAACTCGGCAGCTTAACAAGAGAAGGCTTCTACATGGTTATATAGAAAAAAGCCTGCGCCTTGAAGGTTAAACCTTCAAGGCGCAGGCTTTTTGGACCTATCCTACTAATCTTTCGAAATCGTAGGCGCACTGCTAACGACTGAGCTAATTGCGCTTCGTTCAAACGTCAGCTTAACCGTATCATTGACGCGAAGTACTACTGTATCATCCGTCAATTCCGTGATTATACCGTGCATACCGCCGATTGTTGAAATTTTATCGCCTTTTTTCAGCTGCGACAACAGCGCTGTACGCTGCTTCTGTTTCTTCTGTTGCGGACGAATAAGCAAGAAGTAGAACACGGCAAACATTAGTAGTATCGGCCATGCCATTCCCCAAATGCTATTCGTTGGCGCTCCAGCTGCATCTGCTAACCATAGTGACATTGAAATCCCCCCTTTCTAAAATCCTTTATCGTTATCCCGCAACCCATAGCTGTCAAAAAACTCATCGCGAAAATCAAGGAGCCGATCTTCGGTAATCGCCTGACGCACATCCCTCATGAGTTGAAGCAGGAAATGTAGATTATGATAAGTCGTCAATCTCATACCGAATGTTTCATCGGCCTTCATCAAGTGGCGAATATACGCGCGTGAATAATTCGTGCATGTGTAGCAAGAGCATTTCGGATCAAGTGGACCAAAATCCTCTGCATACTTGGCATTGCGAATAACGAGTCTTCCCTCGCTTGTCATCGTTGTTCCGTTGCGCGCAATTCTCGTAGGCAGCACACAGTCGAACATATCGATGCCGCGAATGGATCCTTCCAGCAGCGCGTCGGGCGAACCAACTCCCATTAAATACCTTGGCTTGCCGGTTGGAAGCAGCGGTACCGTATACTCAAGTGCTTGATACATCAAGTGTTTCGGCTCACCGACACTTAGTCCTCCAATAGCATACCCCGGGAAATCCATGGAAGTCAAATCTTTCGCGCTCTGGATGCGCAGGTCCTCATACATGCCCCCCTGGACGATCGCAAACAGCCCTTGGTCATGTGGTCGTGCATGGGATTCGAGGCAGCGCTCCGCCCAGCGCGTCGTGCGCTCAAGCGACTGTTTCACATAAGCATGCTCAGCCGGATATGGCGGGCATTCATCGAACGCCATCATAATATCCGAGCCGAGCGCATTTTGAATTTCCATCGCCTTCTCGGGCGACAAAAACATTTTATCCCCATTCAGATGGGAGCGGAATTGGACGCCTTCCTCGGTAATTTTACGCATTTCGCTCAGGCTGAACACCTGAAAGCCGCCGCTGTCAGTCAAAATCGGACGGTCCCAGTTCATAAACTTATGCAATCCGCCTGCGCGCCCAATCAAATCATGTCCGGGGCGCAAAAACAGATGGTACGTATTGCTCAAAATAATATGAGCATCCATCGTTTTCAGCTCTTCCGGGCTCATCGTCTTTACCGTCGCCTGGGTTCCCACCGGCATAAAAGCCGGCGTCTCGATTACGCCATGGGGCGTATGAACGCGGCCGAGCCGCGCTCCAGACTGCTTGCACACTTTTAACAATTCATAGGTTACAGCCACAATTCACGCTTCCTGTCCTCTTTAATTTTGTTGCTCTAATATTAATAAATAAACATCGCATCGCCGAAGCTAAAAAAGCGATATTCCTCACGAATCGCTTCCGCATAAGCGCCCATAACCGCATCGCGCCCAGCAAGCGCGCTGACGAGCATGACCAGCGTCGACTTAGGCAAATGGAAATTGGTGAGCAGCGCATTAACCAGCTTGAAGGAATAGCCCGGAAAAATAAAAATATCAGTCCAGCCGCTGCATGCTTGAATCGTTTCCTTCTCAAAGCGGGCCGCAACGGTTTCCAGTGTCCGCGCAGAGGTTGTACCTACGGCAACGATACGCGCGCCCTCGGCCTTCGCCTGACCCAGCAGCGCCGCCGTCTCCTCGCTAAGCTCGTAATATTCCGAATGCATCACATGCTCTTCCACAACATCTACCGACATCGGCCGAAACGTCCCGAGCCCTACATGCAGCGTCACATAAGCAATCCGCACACCTTTATCCGCAAGCTGCTTCAAAAAGTCTGCTGTAAAATGCAACCCAGCCGTCGGTGCGGCCGCCGAGCCATCATGCTTGGCATAAACGGTCTGATAGCGCTCCTGCTCCTCCAGACGTTCCCGAATGTATGGCGGTAGCGGCATTTCACCAAGCCGCTCCAGCAGCTCCTGAAAAATGCCAGAATAGGCAAATCGAATCGTGCGGCCGCCCATATCGCCTTCCTCTTCGACAAAAGCACGCAGCAGAGGCTGGCCGCTGCCATCGTCGCCAAACCAAACCTCTGCGCCGATCTTCATGCGCTTGGCCGGCTTCGCGAGTGCCTCCCAGCGGTCACCTTCCAGCTGCTTGAGCAGCAGAAGCTCGATCTTCGCCCCAGTGTCCGCCTTCGCGCCAATTAATCGTGCAGGCAGTACTCTGGTATCATTAAGCACCAGCACATCCCCAGCATGCAAATGCTGCGCCAGATCGGTGAAGCTTTCATGGTTCACCGCGCCATTGCTGCGGTCCAGCGTTAAAAGCCTCGATGAGGTCCGCTGCAGCAGCGGCGTCTGGGCAATTAAATGCTCTGGCAGTTCAAAATCAAACATTTCTACGTTCATCTGTCTGTCATCATTCCTTAGCGATAGTTACATCATTATAATAGTATTTCAGAATATAAGAGTAGTCATACCCTTGCTCGGCAAGTCCAAGCGCCCCATATTGGGACAATCCGATGCCATGACCGAAGCCTGTACCGACAAAACGGAAGCTTGGCGTCTTTGTTGCTTCACGGACTTGGCCCTTGCTGCCCATAATATACAGCTTGGCATCCATTTGCTTCACTTCGCCTCCAGCACCAACCGTATAGATCGCGCCTGCGCTTTCCGGCTTTGTTGTCGTTTTCTTATTCGCTCCAAGTACGGTCACACGTGCCGTCTCATCGATTTGGAACAAGGTGCTTGGCAAGCTACCAAGCGCCGTCCGCAGCATATCCGGATATTTGACCTCCAGCTTTTTGCCGTTTGCCAGCAATTCCGTAGCGCGTCCGGACTGTCCTGTCTTGCTCACTTGAAGCGAAGTAATCGGTCCGGCTATCGTCGTTACGCTCTTGAGCGAAGCGACCAGCTCCTCTGAGCTGAAAGGGCCTCGTACCCAAGACATCGGACCCGATTGCACCGATTTTTCCAAAACGACAACCTTTGCACCTGAATTGACCTGGCCAACCAGCGGTACATCATCCTGGATGAGCGGAATTTTCCGCACCTTTACGCCGTCAGTGTTAACCTTCATCAGCTTGATTCCTGCGGGATTCGTTTCACTTGTAGCCGTAAGCAAATCCTCGCGGATATAACCCGTCAAGCCGCTTGGAAGCACGACGCGGTACCAGCTGTACAGTCCTTTTTCCGCTGAGCTGTCTGTCGGGCTTTTGACACTTGTCAAATAAGGGACTGCATTGCCCCATACTTCCTTGGCATCCGCTGTAGCCCCTCCGCCATTGGAGGAATAAAGCGCCTCAATCAGCTTGCCTTTATACAGCACGACCTCGCCTTGCGTAGCGTCTACCGCTTGTATCGTTGATTGCTTCTCCGTGCTTGTTCCAGCATAAGCTTGGCTGCTCACACTATCGACCACATGGGCGATTTGAAAGCCCGAGCCCTGATAGAGCGCATACGTTCTAGCTGCTACCGCCTGAGCCTTCAACGCTTCCTGTGGCCAAGACGCAACCATTTCAGAACCTACAACCGAATACAAATATTGCTCAAACGGAAGTTCATTTACTACCGCGAGCTTGCCGTTAAAATCACTGAATTCAAACGCGCCGCGATACGTGCGGCTGTAACGCTCCGTCAGCTTGATCGTTTCTTTTCCTGCCGGCTCAACCCATACTTTGGCGCTGGTTACAGGGAACGTGTACAACGTAAGCGGACTTCCCGCTTTGCCTGTGAGCGTGTGATCGCTCTTCAGCAGCAAATACGGCGTTTTGACATCGGCTTGCAGCAGGCTGACGCCAGATGCCCCCGATGCAACCTGGATGAGATCCAGATCAGCGCTGCTGGCAGCAGCGCCTACCATAACCGAATAACGCAGTCCGCTGGCTGGCTTGCGCACAGCGATATACGTATCAATGCCCGCTGCCTCGAATGATGCTGCCGCCTTTACAGCCTCAGTTTTCGAAGCGTAGCCTGTGCTTTCCAGATGAAGCGGGCCTTGCAGCTCCGGCTGGGAGCCGCCAGAAAGCTTCGTTAACTCGCTGTCTGACTTCCATTTGCTTAGCGCCGTTTTCGCTTCGTCAGCGGTTTTGTACGTACCTTCTGTTACTTGGTATACCGTCTTGTTTTTCTTGGTTAAGGAAGTAATAAAACCGCTGCCCTTGGCAGTTTGCACTCGTTTATAGGCGCTAAGCGCCGTATCGAAGCTGGCCGTTTCCAGCACCTTGACCTTATAATCATCCTTGGCAAAGCGGGCCTGTACATTGCCTGCTTCCCGCAGCCATTCCTCCGCTCCGGACGGCTGCTTCATGCCAATGGACAATCCGCCCGCCGAGCTGAGTGTAGCCGCAGCCGTATTCACCTGATATTTCCCCGGAAATTGCAAAAATATAGCGACTCGTATCGAATCAAGCTGAGGTACGGCACCTTGAGAAGGCTGTACATGCCACATTGAAACGAGCAATAACCCAGCTATTGTTAAAAGCGACAATCGTCTGATCGAAAAGCGGGCGTTCATCTCACCTTCCCCCTTCTGAGTGATTATTGTTCTGCCTTGGCTGCTTCCATTCGCAGCCGTCCACCGAGCAGCTTTGCTGCGTTCTGCCAAACCATTCGTAACGCCGACCCGCAATGATGCGATAAATAGCATCCGCTATTCGCCGCATGCCTGGTATCCGGTATAACAGGGAGAGCGCGCCCAGCCCTTTAACCGTGCGCAGCACACGAATAACACCTTCTGCTCCGGCATATAACAAGCCATTGCTGTCCGCAACATGCATTTTCTCATAAAGCTGCTGCGTGCTCACCTGCTGAATGCCGGGAACGCTCACCGTCCCCCGCTGCTCCAATTGCTGAATTTGCACAAATTGCAAATGGGCCCGCGACGGAAGCTCCTTGAGCCTTGCAACCGTCGCGATGCAGAGATTGCACTCGCCATCATAGACGACAAACAGCTTTTCTGCTGAACGCTGCCCTGTGCCAGCCATCCTAATTTCTCTCCGGATAAGGGATGCCTAAATGGCGATAAGCCTGTTCGGTCGCCATCCGTCCGCGTGGTGTACGCTGGAGGAAGCCGATCTGCATTAAATAAGGCTCGTACACATCTTCTATCGTCTGGCTTTCCTCGCCAATTGTAGCCGCAATTGTATCCAAACCTACTGGACGCCCAGCAAATGTCGTCATCATGGAATGCAGCATTTTATGGTCGATGCTGTCCAGCCCCATCGGATCAACCTGCAGCAGCTCCAGCGCTGAATTAGCTATTTCGTCTGTAATAATGCCATCCCCTCGCACTTGGGCAAAATCCCTTACCCGCTTGAGCAAGCGGTTGGCAATCCGCGGTGTTCCACGGGAGCGCAGCGCAATTTCCTGGGAAGCTTCGCCTACGATGGAAATATCGAAAATTTCCGCCGAGCGCGAAATAATATAAGCAAGCTCATCAACCGTATAAAACTCCAGCCTGCTGATGACGCCGAAGCGATCCCGCAGCGGAGCGGAGAGCAGCCCTGCCCTTGTTGTCGCACCAATGAGCGTAAAAGGCGGCAAATCAAGTCGTACGGACCTTGCGCTTGGGCCTTTGCCAATCATAATGTCGAGCGCGTAATCCTCCATTGCCGGATAGAGCACTTCCTCTACTGTACGGTGCAGCCTATGGATTTCATCGATAAACAGCACGTCGCCCTCCTGCAAATTCGTCAGCAGGGCAGCGAGATCGCCTGGGCGCTCAATGGCTGGTCCCGATGTCGTACGCAGGTTTACGCCAAGCTCGTTGGCGATTATGTTCGACAATGTTGTTTTTCCAAGTCCTGGCGGCCCGTAGAGCAATACATGATCGAGCGCTTCCTTGCGAAGCTTTGCCGCGTCTATGTATACTTTCAAATTTTCCTTCGCCTTCGATTGACCGATATATTCAGCCAAATAACGAGGACGCAGACTTAGCTCCACCGCCTGATCATCCATCATAAGGTTGGCGGAAATAATTCTTTCGTCCATCCGTGCTCAGCTCCTTTTCGTCAACCTTTAAACAGCTGCTGCAAAGCGCGCTTCATGAGGGAATCGACCGTCTCCTCTGGAATCACCGTCTGCTGCAAGCCATGCCAAGCCCGGTCAAGCTCCGCAGCTGTATAACCAAGCGCTGCGAGCGCCTCGCGCGCTTCTTCCCAAGCCGTCCCCGCTCCTTGGCCGCTGCCGCTTTGGAATAAATCAGGCTCTAAATAAGCGCCCGCCGCCGACAGTACCGCCGCATCGCTTGCGATGCCTGCGAGCTTGTCCTTCAGATCCAAAATCATCCGCTGCGCCGTCTTCTTGCCGATGCCGGGCAGCTTCGTGAGAAATGTAATATTTTCCTGCTGAATGGCAGCAATAACGGTTTCTGGCTTGCCTCCTGCCAGTATGCCCAGCGCCACACGCGGGCCAATGCCCGATACTTCCAGCAGCTTGCGGAACAGCGTCTGTTCCTCGCGCGATGCAAAGCCGTACAACAAAATCGCATCCTCACGGACGGAATGATGAATATAAAGGGTAACGGCTTCTTCCTTTTTCGCTAACGCGTACGGATTCGGTGTAAATACCCGGTAACCGACATCCCGTACATCCAGCACCACATACTCCAGCTCGACATGGGACACTATACCTCGTAAAAAATCAATCATGATCGTCCCGCCTCATTTATTTTTTGGACTAAAACCGCCGAATGGGCATGGCAAATGGCCACTGCCAGCGCATCTGCTACGTCATCGGGCTTCGGAATGGCCGATAAATTCAGGAACATTTTGACCATCTCCTGCACTTGGCGCTTCTCCGCCTTGCCATAACCTACAACGGCCTGCTTGACTTGCAGCGGCGTATATTCCGCAACCGGAAGCCCGCGCTGCGCCGCCGCCAAAATAATAACACCCCGCGCCTGCCCAACCGCAAACGCCGTTGATACATTCCGGTTAAAAAACAGCTTCTCCACCGCAACCGAATCGGGCTTATACTTATCCATTAGTGCAACAGCCGAATCATAAATTTGAATGAGCCGCTCCTCAGGCGGCGTATGTGCCTCCGTCTGAATACAGCCATACTGAACGGGCTTAAGCTTATGACCCTGTTTATCAATGAAACCAAAACCCGCTATCGCAATACCGGGATCTATGCCAAGAACGCGCAAACCGCCAACTCCTTAATCCTGCCGTTTATTTCTCCTATTATACCAAAAGACAGAAAGGATGAGAACATGCGTTTGAGGAAAGTGATTTGGAGTAGTCGCTTTTCTTTACACCAACATTCATTATACAACAAGTAGAGGACGTCCTCTATAAGAACGTCCTCTTGACTTCTATTTTCATCTAATAAGCGGATCGTTTAGCGGATTTGCCATGTCCCACCTCATAGTCGCTAAAGGTAGACAGGACGCTGTTAAATTCATCGATGTCATTAATTTTAATCCCGTGCGTCAGCTGCTCTACCTTGTCGCGGGGCAGGCTGCTTTCCAAATAGCGAATATCCAGTTGAAAAAAAGTTCGCAGCACCTTCTCCTGCTGAGGCGCCCCTTCAAACAGCGATAAATGCCCCTGCTTGTCCACGCCCATATACGCTTCATTCTGACAATGCTTCGAAAACTCATCCACCTTCTGCTCAACCAGCACCCGGTTCGTGGTTTTATCGAAGGTGGCATGCCACTCGCTATTTGCCTCCAGCAGCCGGAGCAGCTGGAGCGAGGTCATGCGCCCCAGCGGCCTGCTCTCCTCGCCGCATAAATAGTAGCGCCGCAGCATAACGCTGACTGGCGCCTGCTGCTCCCCCAGCTCGCGCAGCAGCTCAGGAGAGGGACCGCTTGCAGCTCCTGCAATAGAAGCGGCTTCTACGGTATTAGCAGCAGAAGCTGAATCGGCGAAATTGGCAACGGCGCTTGTCATGTGGACAGCCGCAGCTACACTCGAAGGCTGCCAGGAAACTCCCGCAAGCGTGGCGACAAGCAAGGCGATACTGCCCAGCGTCCATAGCGGACGGCGGCGAAGCTTTCTTTTTAACTGCTTCCATAAGCTCATTAGCATCATGATTGAACCCCTTTGTGCCTTTTTATTGCATAGGGTTCCACTGAGTTTCCATTATTATGCGCGTAAGAGAAACACCATGGGCGAGCTAGCTTTTTTACTCGCTTATCCGATAGCTACTTATCCGCATATTCAGCAGAGCTTATTTCCACGTGCTCATCCAGCGTCGCAAATAATGCATGGGTATATGGGTGCTTAAGCTTCCCTTCCTCCCACTCGCTAAACGTTTCTACGATTTCACCCTGATACATGACGGCGACCCGGTCGCACAGCTGACGGGCAAGCCCCAGATCATGCGTAATGAACAAGTAGGACAGCTCTTGCTGCCGCTGAATTTGCTGGAGCATCTCCACAATAGAAGCCTGCGATAAAGGATCGAGACTGGCCAACGACTCGTCGAAAATAATCAATTCCGGCTGTACCGCCAGCGCTCTTGCGATGCATACACGCTGCTTCTGCCCGCCGCTTAGCTGATGCGGCAGCTTCTCCAGAAAGCTTTCATCCAGGCCGACGGCGCGTATTAGCTGCACGCTTGATTCCCGAATTTCCGGTGGACGCTTCGCTTCAAAATTGCGCATCGGCTCCGCAAGCACTTCCTTAACAAGCATCCGGGGATGCAGGGAGGATGCGGAATCCTGAAGCACAAGCTGCACGCTTTTGTAAACTTGCAGATCCTTCATATGAGGTCCGTAAATAGACTGTCCGCCGAGCAAAATTTGCCCGGAGCTCAGCGTTTCAAGCTTCATAATGAGCTTGGCTAATGTGCTTTTCCCGCTGCCGCTTTCCCCAACAAGCCCCAGCGTTTCACCGCGATGCAGCACAAGATCAACCTGCTTCACGGCTTGAACGGACGCCTTGCCGTCCTGCGCCTTGAGCCCTCTTCGCCTTCTCAGCAGCCGCAGCGGAAACGCCTTGGTCACTTGACGCAATTCCAACACGATCATATGACGCTTCCTTTCGCTTGGACTGGAGCCATCCCGCTGGGCTGCATCGTGATAACACGATCCGCGAATTTGCGGACGCTTTGCTCGTCATGCGAAATGAGCAGCACCGTCAGGCCGAAATCCGCCTGCAGCTGCTTCAGCAAAGCTAATACCCGGTCGCGATTGAGTGCATCCAGCGCCGTCGTCGGCTCATCGGCAATAAACAACGTCGGCTCCGTACTCAGCATCATCGCAAGCAGCACCCTTTGGCGCATGCCCCCGCTTAGCTCAAAAGGATAAGCGTCCAAAATCACCTCCGGGTCCGCAAAGCCCATTTGGTCTAGCAGCGTGCACAAATACGACTCCGTTTCCTTGCGTGATCGCCTCGCTTGCAGCTTCAACGTCTCGACCATCTGCCTGCGCACCGTGCGGATCGGATCAAGGCCGCTAAGCGAATGCTGAATGAGCAAGGCGATTTCCTCGCGGCGAAGCTGCTGCAGGCGGCGCTCATCATAACGGGAAATATCCTCGCCCTTGTAAAAAATATGCCCGTCTGTCATGCGCAGCCCGGTTTCCAGCAGACCAACTAGCGCATGGGCGGTCATGCTTTTGCCGCAGCCGCTAGGTCCAACAAGCGCAGCCATTTCACCAGCATGAAGCTCCAAGGAAACATTTTGGATGACAGGCCGCCATTTTCCAGCCTCCTGCCGGGAAATTTCTATATTTTGAACGCAGAGCAGCGGGGTATCGTTATTGCTAGCGCTGTTGGTACTGTTCGCCGCCATATTACACCTCTTTCGGAACGTGAACGTTCTGCTCTTTAAACCGGTCGCCAATTAATTGGCACGATAACACGAAGCTTACGATGGCAAGCCCCGGAAAAATCATGACATGCGGCGCCAGCTGAAAATAACGTGTAGCATCATGCAGCATGACGCCCCATTCAGGAGTCGGCGGCTGTACGCCCAGCCCAAGGAAGGATAGCCCGGCGATGAGCAGCACGATTTTGCCAATGTCCAGCGTACTAAATACAGCGATCGGCGCCGCAATCTGCGGCAAAATATAGCGGCGCATAATCCGCATATGCGAATTGCCGGACATCCGGGCTGTAATTAAAAAATCCTCCTTGCTCACCTTAAGCACGAGCCCGCGGATAAGCCGAACATAATTGGCCCACCTCACAATGACTATCGCAATGATCATATTCGTAAACCCGGGTCCGAGAATGCCCACAATCGCAATCGTCAGCACAAAATCGGGAAAAGCGAGCGTGCCGTCCATCAGCCGCATGAAAAAATGATCGGTGCGTCCGCCAAAATAGCCCGTTAACAGCCCAATCGGCAAGCTAATGCATAAGCTCAATCCCAAAATAACAAAAGCAATCGAAACAGTCGTCCGAATGCCATATAAAATGCGAGATAAAATGCAGCGTCCTAAATGATCGGTGCCGAAAGGATATTCCCCGCTCGGCGATAGAAGCCGATTGGATAAATTGACCTGCAGCGGATTATGAGGCGCGAGCCACGGGGCAAGCAAGCCCAGCAGCACAATGACTGCAAATAGGCTGATGCCAAGCAGCAAGCTCGTATTCTTTTTCTGAAAAAGGGTCCGCATAAAAAATGGTTCCTCCTAGCTTGCCCGCAGCCGCGGGTCCAAGCGCACATAAAAAACTTCCACCGCCAAATGGATCGCGACAAACAAGAAGGAGGTGAATACCACATAACCTTGAATGACCGGATAATCCCGCGCCGTTATCGCTTCAATAATATATTTGCCTACGCCGGGCCAGGAAAAAATCGTCTCAACGATCACATTTCCCCCCAGCATAAAAGCAAAGCTTGTCCCCAGCATCGATAAAATCGGCAAAAACGCATGCTTGAAAACTTGAAAGATTAAAATCCGTCCCTTGGACAAGCCTCTCGCACGCGATGCTTTGACGAAATTCTGGTTGTTCATCTCAAGCATATTCGTCCGCAAAACCCGGGCATATACCGCGCCAAGTCCTAGACCAAGCGTAACCGCCGGCATGAGGAGATGAGCAAGGCCGCCGCGTCCCATGGAAGGCAGCCAGCCAAGACGGACCGAGAAAAAATAAATCAATAAAAAACCGAGCCAGAAGGAGGGAATCGAGGCGCCAAGCAGCGCCATCAAACGGCCCATCCGGTCAAGCAGCCCTGTTGAAAAGATTGCGGTCACCAAGCCAATGAGGCAGGTTGCCAGCAGCATGACCAATGCGCCAGCCGAAGCCAGCTCCAGTGTGGCAGGCAGCCTTTTGAGCAGTTCGCCTGCAACTGGCTCTTTGGACATGTAAGATGTCCCCCACTGCCATGTAAATACATCACCAAGCCAGCGTATATATTGACTCCATAAGGAGTCCGTCAGTCCCATTTCCTCCCGGAGCGCGTCAATCGCCTCCTGCGAAGCCGGGATATTATGCGTGGTCAGCAAAATTCTCGCCGGATCGCCCGGAGATACCCTCATTAAAATGAAGGTTAGCGTCGCTACGCAAAAAATGACCAGCAGCATTTGCGCGACGCGTTCGAGCCAAAAACGAAGCATACTTAGGTACACCCTTTACTTAGGTGATATCGACTTCAGCTGTCACATAATAATATTCGATCGGATGCGGAACAAAGCCCGTTACCCCCTTTTCTCACGCCAAATACATTGTCGGGGTGTACGATAAACGACTGCGGCAAATCTTCATTAATGATATCCTGTGCTTGTATCGCAAGCGCATTGCGCGCTTCTGTAGCAGGCGTATCGTTCAGCTTGTTTATAACCGTCTCAAGCGGCTTCGATACATAATGGCTGACATTCGATTCGCTAGCAGATTGATAGAAAATGTTCAAGAAATATTGCGGATCGCCCGTATGCGCCGTTAGCATGCTGTACATAGCAAGATCCCAATCGGACTTCGCAAGCTCAGCGTCGATATTTTCAACCTTGCGTATTTTCACGGTAATTCCTTCATTAAGCAGTTGGTTCTGAATAACCTCTGCCATTACGGACAGCTCTGGGCGGTGCGGGAATGTAAGGAGCGTCGCCTCGAATGGTTTACCTTCCTTCTCCCACATGCCTGCCGCATTTTTCTGCCAGCCGCCAGCAGTCAGCAATTGCTCCGTAGTTTCTCCTGCTGCTTGCTCCGCTACTTTGCCAAATGGCAAAATTTCCGGGAACGGGCTTTTCGCTTTCGTGCCATAGCCACGCATTACCGATTCAATAATCGCCTCGCGCGGAATTGCTTGATCAACAACCTCGCGGTTCGCCTTTTCTTTAAACAAGGCAGAATTCATATTAAATAATACCATATGTGTACGAACCGATGGTGCAGACAGCACTTCCAGCTTGCTGTCCTTCTCTACCAGCTCAATGCTGTCAATTGGAATGTCCGTTGCAACATCTACTTCGCCAGCTTGCAGCGCCATCAGGCGGGTGTTGCCATCGGTTACAAACTTCATTGTCACTTCCTTAAGCTTCGCCGGTTGTCCCCAATAACCATCATAACGCTCAACAACAAGCGATACGTCTTTCGTAAACTGCTTGATTTTGAAAGCTCCCGTCATGGCCGGGTAACTGCCTGCTTCCTTCATGCTGTCGACATCAAGAATAATCGTGCTTGGATCAGCCAAGCTGGAAATAATCGCCGAGTTCGGCTGTGTCGTTATAATTTTCAGCTCGTCCGGTGCAAGCACTTCTATATCCTTCACCAGCAGCAGATCCTTCGCCAAATGGCTATTAGCAATCGAACGCAGCAGCGATGCTTTCACGCTTTCGGCATCCATCTTTTTGCCGTCGTGGAACGTTACGTTGTTCTCCAGCTTGAGCGTCCACGTGTTAGCGTCCTCCTGCTTCCACTCCTTCGCAAGCCAAGCGGCCGGCTGCAGCTGCTCATTTAATTTAATAAGCGTTTCGCCTGCGCCGGAGCGCATAACGTCCCAGCTGTCGTCGCCATGCGGATCAACGCCTGCGGGGTTCCAGGTGTACGCCATTGTCAGTTTTTTGTTAGCATTTTCCGATGCAGTTGCAGCATTATTCGCGGCAGCAGCGTTGTTTTCCGAGGCAGCATTCGCGCTGCATCCTGCAAGCACCAGCATGAAGCAAACGACCATTATTCCAAATGACAAGCTAAATGGCTTCTTCTTGTAGTTCATTTTTCTTTTGTCTCCCCTTCTAGTAAGCGTAAACGGCCGAAAGCCGTCCTGTGGCGGCAAAGCTACCGTTTCGCGTAGAAATATAGAGAAAGGATAGAAAAATCATATCCTTTCCTATATTTTAAAAAAAGCATCCCCGACCCTTAAGAAAGCAGTCAGAAATGCTTTTATGATAAATAACTAAACCTTATCTGCGTCTGCTCGTTATGGAGCAGCAAATAATCGTTAGACATTTTGCAATAAATAGGCATAACCAACCACCTCCCTAAGCACCGTAGGTCAAACAGTGATGTTAAAACAGGCAGGTCTCCTGACTTGGGGCCTCCCTCTCTTCCCTTCCCGGCTAGCACGAGCATCTGCTGTCTTACGACGGAAGAAGCTCATCAGCCAGTGGTTCATTTGTGAGGGGAGCGCAGCTTGATTATCTGCTGCCCTATACAGTGGCGGGTCCGTGTCGGCCTTTAACCGAACTTCCCTTTTAAGCGAACTAAGGCGTATATGTTCTGGCCTTCGTTCCGCACCTATTTTCATTCAAGTATGAAGTTTTGCAGGCTAATAAGCCTGTCCTGTCCGTAATCCACTCTTAATCATAGGGAGGAAATGCTTTTCTGTCAATATCTTGATTTAGGCAAGCTTCAGCTCCAATCAAGATGAATGAAAGTGTTTTCAATATAAAACTTTCATATTTTTTCCAGTAATGATATATTGAAAATACTTCAAACCTATCAAATTGAAAAGGAATGATCACAGTGCCGGTGAAAATCCTTCCAGTCGAAGTAAAGCAAATTATTGATTCTTATTGGTTTTATAGTGATTTTTATTCGATTATATCTCGCGTGGATCCGAAAAATATGTGGTTTATTAATAATTATATTAATTTATTCGATATTCCTGATCCAAACCAATTATATACCTTTTTCTACAATGGTTATTATAGAGATAAAATGGTCGAGTTTTATGACTGCCCTTTTATTGATTTTCAGCGGATAGCGATAGACAGGCAAAGCTCAACTATTTTAAATAACGACCTGTTTGATTTTATAAAAGCATCTATTGATGGCGGCTATTATGTGATCGTTATGATTGACCGTTTTTATATAAAAGAGTATGAAATTTCTGCGAAATCTCCACATGAAGTCATGATAAATGGGTATGATGATACAAATAAAAAGCTGTATTTTTGTGACAATAATGCCAATGGCAAATATTCAACGAATATCTCGTGTGATTACGAAGCTTTTAGTAGAGCGTTTCATTTATTAGAAATCGATGCCCATGATTTTAAACAGCATCTTTATTTATTGAAGCCCATCGAAAATAACGACTATACTTTTTCTCTAAAATATGTGAAAAATATGATGAAAGCCTATCTATTGTCTAGAGCACATACGGATGAATATTGTAACGAAGCCTTAGGCACACCCGGACTTACCTTCGGCATTAATGTATACGACAAGGCCTCCGATTATTTAAACTATTTGGCTCAAGAAGAGGTTGTATTTGATATTAGATCGTTCCACCTGCTTTACGACCATAAGAAATGTATGACTATGCGATTAGGCTACATGATTAATAACAATTACTTGATTGATGACAATCAAATTTTAAGCAGATGGAGACAGCTGGAGGATGCAACGCAAGCTATAAGAAATTCCATTTTAAAATATTGGCTTACTCGAAGCTCGGACACCTTGCACAAGCAAATGGAGCAATTGCATAAATTAAAGGAGACAGAAATGATTTTGCTGCAGGAGGTTGTGGATCAGTTGAAGGATGGTTAGAGGATCGTTTAAGGAGAGCTGCCCTGTTGGACAAGACCCCATTTAGTAGACAGTAGAAAAACCACCTAAGCAGCAAACTGGCGTCGGTATGGGGTGATGTCTGTTACCCATTTTTGATTAGGTTTCTCGGCTTTAAAGTCCCTTTTAAGAATATTTTCGCCTACTCGTTCACTGTGTGACGAAGCGTAATTTACGCGATGCTTACGACGAATAGGCATAATATCCGCTTCTAGAAACACCAAAAAGCTTACAAAGGTCAGCTACGTTATACCGCTCGGCAGCTTTCTCGACCGTTTGAAACTTTCTTTGCATCCCCCCTGCATCCAGATTTGCAAACACTTTTTCAACCTCTCATTTTCTCGTTTCAGTTTTTGAATATATTGGTCTTGGTCGACATACATATTGTTCGCGTCGTCCCCTCTGGTCTAAGAGACTATATTCTCCAAGCTTTTTGTATTTCATCATCCATTTTTTCATCCGATCCTTTTGACCTTTTTTTACTGGCATAAAAAAATGCACCCCCTAGAATTTTCATCGGCAAACCTTAGGGGTTTTCCAATGTCTATTCTAAGGGGGCACTTCATGAAGAAAAGGTGCTTAACTATTGACTTATTATTTTTAAAAATTAACGACTAATCCAAGGGCTGCTGTTTTGCTTGCTCGTTCTTGAACGCGGGGCAACGGTGCGAATAACCGCTTTTTTATTGGATTTGCGCTGCGCATTATTTTTGCCGTTTTTCACATTGATTGTTGTTATTTCTTTTACTTGCTCATCCTCTTCACGCTTATCCTTGCAGCCGCATTTGCATGGCTTTTGTGTCTCTACTCCAGCCGTTTGCATAGGATAATATCCATACGGCGGGATTGGAGGGAACGGAGGGAATGCTGAAACGGGATAGCCGTTGCAGTTGTTACCGATTGGCGACACCATTCCGCCATAACCATAGCCTTGCGTGTTCGCTGGCGATACGGCTCCACCATAGCCGTAACCTTGCGTCTCTGCTGGCGATACCATTCCGCCATAACCGTAGCCTTGCGTTTCTGCTGGCGATACGGCTCCACCATAGCCGTAGCCTTGTGTTTCTGCTGGCGATACCATTCCGCCATAACCATAGCCTTGTGTTTCTGCCGGCGATACCATTCCGCCATAACCATAGCCTTGTGTTTCTGCCGGCGATACCATTCCGCCATAACCATAGCCTTGCGTTTCTGCTGGCGATACGGCTCCACCATAGCCGTATCCTTGCGTTTCTGCTGGCGACACCATTCCGCCATAGCCGTAGCCTTGCGTCTCCGCTGGCGATACGGCTCCACCATAGCCGTAGCTTTGCGTTTCTGCCGGCGACACCATTCCGCCATAGCCGTAGCCTTGTGTTTCTGCCGGCGATACCATTCCGCCATAACCATAGCCTTGCGTTTCTGCCGGCGACACCATTCCGCCATAGCCATAGCCTTGCGTTTCTGCCGGCGACACCATTCCGCCATAGCCATAGCCTTGCGTTTCTGCCGGCGACACCATTCCGCCGTAGCCGTAGCTTTGCGTTTCTGCCGGCGACACCATTCCGCCGTAGCCGTA